>CAWAQF010000012.1:0-265137 GCA_963784155.1 uncultured Acidimicrobiaceae bacterium | reverse complement strand
GCAGGAGCGACCGCATGATCTCCTTCGTGTCGTGGGCGATCACCCCGATCCCGTCGGCAAAGACCGACCCGAGCACCTCGAGGACCGCCGGCTGCGTCGCGAGCGCCCCGCCCTTCGCATCGACGCCGACGTGGAGGACCGTTCCCTTCGCCGTGGGATCGACCGCCTCGACGGTCGCGGTGAGCGAACGAAGGGGCGAGCGCCCCGGATCACCGGTCCACGCCGCGGCAACCGCCACGTTGCCGGTGGCCGCGCGCGCCCTCGGCGAGGAGACGCTCGAGCGCCTTCTTCGCCGCAGCCGTGGTCGTGGGCACGACCAGTTGGGGGTCCCCCAGCCACTCCGGCGTGGCCGTGGCGAGGGTCGACGCCACCACGCCCGAGCCCTCCCCGCTCGCAGGCGAGGCGGCCTCACCGAAGAAGCCCTCGCTCATCAGTGCGGTGAAACGGGTCCACAGGGTTCGGAGCTCGAGCTGGGCGAAGGTGTCGTGGGCCGCTTCGACGTCGAAGGCGCGGAAGCGCAGGTCGGTCGCATGGAGGTCGAGGGGCACGTCGCGGACGAGCGGGATGACCTCGGCGTTCTTCCGCACCCGGTCGAGGTGGGCCCCGAGGTTGTCGCGGAGCTTGGGCGTGAGGGCATCGAGGTGCGCGAACAGGGTGTCGAGGTCGCCGTACTGGTTGATCAGCTTCGCCGTGGTCTTCTCCCCCACTCCCGGCACGCCCGGCAGGTTGTCGGAGGGGTCGCCGCGCAGGGCGGCGAGCAGCGGGTACTTGTCGGGACGCACGCCGGTCCGTTCCTCGATGCCCGCCTCGTCGTAGAGCGCGTAGTCGCTCACGCCCTTCTTGTTGTAGAGCACCCGGACGAAAGGGTCCTCCACCAGCTGGTAGGAGTCGCGGTCGCCCGTCACGATGATCACCGGAAGCTGGTCGTCACGCGCTTGCGTCGCCAAGGTGGCGAGCACGTCGTCGGCCTCGAAGCCCTCCTCGCCGATCACCGGGATGCCGAGCGATTCGACCACCGCCCGGATCAGGTCGAACTGCGGCGTGAGGTCGGGCGGCGCTGCCGCTCGGCCTTCCTTGTAGTCCTCGACGATCTCGTCGCGGAACGTCTCGCCGGGGAGATCGAAGGCGACCGCGAGGCCGAAGGACGGTGCTCGCGGATCAGGTACGCCACCATCGAGGTGAAGCCGTGGACCGCGTTGGTGACCGTCCCGGAGGAGGTGATCAGGGTGGCCGGCAAGGCGAAGTAGGCGCGAAAGCCGAGCGACATGCCGTCGAGCAGGAGGAGGGGCGCCCGAGGGTGGCGCCGCCGAGGCGCCCTTCCCCTTTCGACCGGCCCGTGTGGTGGTGGCCACGGTGGTCCGGCTCAGGGAGTGAGCGAACCGTCGAGCACCCGGCGCGTGACCTCGATCATGCGGGTTCGGGTCCCCATGGCGGTCTTCTGGATGAACTCGAAGGCCTCGGCCTCCGAAAGACCCGACTCCTCTATCAGCTGGACCTTGGCCTCGTCGACCAGGCGCCGGGTCTCGATCTTGTCCTCGGCGCTCGCCCGCCCCCCGTCGGCGCCGTCGCCGAGCACCTCGCGGGCTTCTGCGTCGATGGCCCACTCCTGCTCACAGCGGGCCATGGCCTGGTCGATGGCCGGAATCAGCTCGATCCGTTGGAAGGGTTTCACGAGATACGCGGCGACCCCCGCATCACGGGCCTCGTCGATCAGGTTGCGCTGGCTGAAAGCGGTGAGAATCAACACGGCGATCTTGAGGCCGAGGTCGCGGATCGAACGGGCCGCGGCCGAAACCGTCGGTACCGGGCATCTTGATGTCGAGGATCACGAGGTCGGGCTGGTGGGCGCGGACCAGCTCGACCGCCTCGTCACCCTGACCGGTTTCCCCGACGACCTCGTAGCCCTCGTCGACGAGGATCTCCTTCAGGTCGAGCCGGATGATCGCCTCGTCCTCGGCGATGACCACCCGACGGCTCATCGGCGACCCCCTCTCGTGGAGAGCGCCCGGTCCGGGCGCGACATGCGGGCGGGGTGGAGGGCTCGCTGCCCTCTCGCACCGCCTTCGACTGGGATGGACCGTGACCGGTGTCGGGTCAACCCGGGCCGACCACGAGTCGGTCGAGCAGCTCGTTCTGCCGGCGCTCGAGCTCGGCGATGCGCTCGACGAGGGCCTTGCGGTTCTGGAGCATGACGCTCACGTGCCGGCTCGCCTCGTCGTGCTCCTTCGAGGCGATCGGGGTCTCGGAGACCAACGCCCGCAAGCGGGTGTCGTCGGCCATCTCGGTGACCACCACCAACTGCTCGTCGAGCACCGCCAACTCGCTCCGGGCGCGGCACGAGACGCTGGTGCGCGTCGTTCAGGCGCCGCTCGACGATCGTGCGTTGCATGGGAGGGCAATTGTACGCATGACCGCCGGCCTCGCAGCCTCCCCGCTTCCCGCAGCGAGGCCGGCGTCGCTCGCGACCTGGCCCGATGCCGGGACGTGCCGCCGAGGCCGGCATCGGGTCACCGGCCGGAAACCGGCATCACCAGGCTGGCGCACCCGGTGGCGCTCGAGCAGTGACCGGTCCGGAGTCGGACCCACGCCATGTCCCGTCGACAGGGTCACCTCGGGAGTGGAGGGCGGTGGGCGCCCTCTGGCCGGCGGGGTACCACGTCGGCGGCCAGGTAGGTGCCGGCCGGGCTCAGGTCCCCCGGCCACTCGAACCCGGGCAGTGCCGGCGAGGTCCGCGTTGACCCCCCGGGCGTAAGCTCGACTCGAACATCCCACCGATCCACATCGGCACCTGGCGATCGCGGCAGAACTCGATGACCCCGAGGGCGGCGCCGATGCCGCCGAGCCGGGCCGGGCTTCACCCCGACCACCGAGCACGCGCCCATGACCGAGGGCCTCGGTGACGTCGGCCGGGCCGTGGAGGCTCTCGTCGAGGCAGAGCGGCGTCGCGAGCTGCGAGGCCAGGCGTGCGTGCGCGCCGAGTGCGCCCGCTTCGAAGGGCTGCTCGAGGCAGAGCAGCCCGAACCGGTCGAGCTCCTTCAGGTGGTCGGCGTCGGCCTCTCTGTACGAGCGCGTTGGCGTCGCCCTGGACGAGCAGAGAGGGAAAGGCCGCGGTGACCGCCTCGAGCGGCTCGACGTCCCACCCCGGCCCGATCTTCATCTTGATGCGCCGGTATCCCATCTCGACCAGCTCGCCGACTGCCTCGGTGAGTGCCGCTGTGGTGGCGTACGTCCCGACCACCGCGCCCGCCTCGACCGATTGACGCTCGACGCCGAGCACCGACGCCAGTGAGCGACGCTCGGCCCGGAGGTGTGCGTCGGCGACCGCCATCTCGAGCGCGGCGAAAGCCATCGGCGAGTGGGGAGCCCCGGCACTGCAGGGGGCTGAGCCCGGAGGGAGCAGGCACGCGGCCCGTCGTCCCTGCTGCCTCGAGCAGGCCGGGGACGAGGTCCTCGTTCGAGCGCCGCAAAGGCTCTCGTCACGTCTTCTTCGACGTAGTCGCCCGCTCCGAGCGCGGCGCACTCGCCCCACCCGTCGAGACGGGTGTCCCCCGTCGTGCGCGGCCACCTTGACGAATACGAGGGGTCGATCCGAGTAGGTCGTCGTGGCGGTGGTGACCGGACGCCGGAAGGGAAGCTCGATCCACCAGAGCTCCACGGCGTCGAGGTGCACCGCTCTCCCCGACCCGACGCGTGTCCATCCGGACCGCACCCCGGTGAGAGGACCGAGGTCGTCCGCTTCGACATCGGGTCGCTCCATGCCGGGCGATCCTATGGGCCGTCCCGTCGTGTCACGCGTGCGCCGGTAGGCTGCGCACGCACCGGCCCGGGTGGCGGAATGGCAGACGCGGTGGACTCAAAATCCATTGTCCGAAAGGGCGTGCGGGTTCGACTCCCGCCCCGGGCACGGAGCGTGCCGCGAATCCATGCACACGGCGATCGTCGGCAGGTAGTCGAGGTTTCTCGTCTCTCCATCGAGTCCCTCATGACGCCGGTTTAGTCCCGCTCGACCCTTCGCAGTCCTCCATCGGGCGTCCAAGACTCGACGACGAGCCGGGTGGCCTCAGTCTTGAGTCCGGTGATGACCACCTCGGCGATGTCGGCGACGAACATCTCCCCGTCGGGTTGCTCGCTCTCCTCGTCTATCGCCACCGGACCCGCGACAACGGCTCGACCGGCGATCTTCGCCTCGCCCGGCCAGTCACTCTCCTTCCCCTCCTCGGGGTGAAAGGTCGGACCGTGCAGGGCGAAGCGGGCATCCCGTTTGAGATCCGCTCCCTTGCGAGCGCCCCTCATCGAGCCAAACCGGAGATCACCCCCGATGAATTCACACTCGATACCTGAGATGCGAGGTGAGCCATCGGCGCGCAGCGTCGCGATCGTCTTGTGGCGACCGGCGTCGAACAGCTGACGCACACGATCGGCAAAGTCCGGTTCTGCCTCCTCGATTACGCTCCAGGCCGGCATCGCCCCGCAGCATACGTGCGGCCCGAGAGAATCCGGCGATGAGGTGACAGTCCTCTCGAGGACCTTAGGCCCTTGTCGTCCGTCCGAGCGGCCGCGCATGTTTGGAGGGTGAGCACAGACACCGCAGCACCGCCGGTCGAACCTCCTCAGCCTGCTCAACCCCCTCGTCGCCGCCGCTGGACGCTGTGGATCGTGGTGGCAGTCTTCGTGGTGGTCGTCGGCGGGGTACTGATCGGCGTCTCTTTGAGCCGCGGCTCGGGAAACCAGGAGATCAATACTCAGCTCTCCACGCTCCAGCAGGCCTGCTCCCAATGGAGTTCAACCGGTTCAGGGCCGTCAACGCCACCGTCCGGGTGGTGCACGAACATGACCGGGTGGATGTCAGGGCGCATGGACGACCACCCCGGTATGTGGGCTACTCCCGATGCGATGCGTACGACGTGTCAGAGCTGGGCCGCCTCTTCGGCCTCGGTGGGCGTGGGCGAGACGGAGGGGAGCGCGTTGTGCAGGGACATGGTCGACTGGATGCAGCAACACGCGGCGCAATGGGGGTCGTGGAACGGATGGATGATGCACGGACCGATGATGGGGTGATTTCCAGCGGTCGACGTGGTGCCGGTCCCCGGAATGAGAGGGACATTATTTGGCAGGCGCTTCGTCGTGAGCGCGAGCCGCTTCCGCGCTTCCCCCCATCATACGAAGCATCGGCATTCCTCCCGTCGAGACGAACCTCAAGAGCAGCGCACCGGCCAGGATGAGAAAGATGATGTTCAACACGGTTGTGTAGTTCCACTGGATGGATGCTTCGACGACCTTCGCGTTCCGCTCGGTTGGGATGAGCCCGAGACCGCCAAAGCTGATCTCCACGAGATAGCCGGCCGCAACCATCGTCGCGTAGAACGTTCCCAAGATGAACAGCATCATCTTGGTGCCGTAGTACTTGCGATAGATCACGAGGATCGGCACGATGATCAGGTCGGCGAAGATGAAGGCGATCACGCCGCCGAAACTGATGCCCCCGTTCCAGAGGACAGCAGCGAGCGGGACGTTCCCGATCGAGCAGACAAAGCTGAGCAGGCTCACGATGGGGCCGATCAAGGGACCCCACACCTTGGCGAGCGTCGGATGACCGACGAAGAACAGGTGCTGCCAGAAGCTGTCGGGCACCCAGGCCGCGACCGCGCCTGCGATGAGAAGGCCGAGCAGGATGTCGCGGATCACAGCAGCCCACTCCATGACGAAGATGTGCGAGACCGATGTGGATCCCTGCCTCGAGCGAAGCCGGTGCCACAAGGTGCCCTGCTCTTGGATCGTCATGTCCATGGCGGCATGACCTTCCATCGATCCGCCCAGGCCCTTGTCGGCCTGTGCCTTCGCGCTGTCGAGGAGGCGCTGGCGGAGGAAGAGCCGGAACAGCACCGCGAGGAGGACGATCATGATCGGCCCACCCACGAACTCGGCCAACGTGAACTGCCAGCCCAACAGGAGAGCCACAATGATGCCCAGCTCGATCACCAAGTTGGTGGAGGCGATCTCGAAGGCCATCGCTGCGGTGAAGCTCGCTCCCTTGCGGAAGAGCGATCGAGCGAGTGCGACGGCGGCGTACGAGCAAGAGGAGGACGCCGCGCCGAATCCGGCGGCAAGAGCCAGCGTCTTCGGGCGGTCGTCACCGAGCCTCCTGACGATCGTGCTCCGGCGAACCACTGCCTGCACGACAGCCGAGAGGGTGAACCCGAGAATCAGGGCCCACAGGATCTCCCAGGTCATCCCTGCACTGATCGACAACGCATGGCCGATGGCATGGAGGGCTTTCACCGCCTACTCCCCTTCCCGGGGGGACAACAGGGTGTCTTCGATGTCATGAGCGAACCAGTCGCCCGATCGCTTCCGACGCCTCGGCGATCTTGCGCTCGGCCTCTCTTCCTCCTGTCTTGGCGGCATCGAGCACGCAATGCGAGAGATGATCGTCCAAGAGCTCGAGCGAGACTGCCTGTAGGGCCCTTGTGACCGCGGCGACTTGTTCGAGCACGTTGATGCAATAGCGATCTTCGGCGACCATGCGTTGCAGGCCGCGGACCTGGCCCTCGATGCGGCGGAGGCGCTTTTGGACCGCTTCTTTGTCCGAGGCGTAACCGGGTTGGCCTTGTGGTGTCGGAGTCATGGGTCTACCCTACCCCCCTAGGGTATCTGTGCCAAGAGTCCGAGTCGACGGGAGGTGGACGGGCGT
Organism: uncultured Acidimicrobiaceae bacterium; assembly: GCA_963784155.1. Lineage (GTDB taxonomy): Bacteria > Actinomycetota > Acidimicrobiia > Acidimicrobiales > RAAP-2 > Bog-756. The sequence continues at coordinate 258,446 of CAWAQF010000012.1, read as the reverse complement.
GAACGAGGACCGGATCATCGAGCAACTCGACAAGATGGTGGCCACCGGACGGGTGACCGAAGACGAAGCCGAACGGCTGCGGTCTACCGAGGGAACAGAGGGGTTCGGGGTCGTCGTCGCTGAGATCCGTGCAAGACACGCCGCGGTGCAGATGGAATCGGCGGTTCAAGCGGGCGAGATGAGTAGAGAGGACGCCGACGAACAGCTGAACCGCATTCGAGCCGGTGAGCATCCGAAAGGGCTCCGAGCCCGTTTGCGACAGCATCGAGGACCAGGCCAGATCCCCTGAAGGCTGTGCACCGCCTGTCGAACCGCCACCATCATCGTCGCGGTCCGGACCGAGCCCCGACGTGCCGCGAACTGACACCCGTCTGCGGTCACGACGACTCCCGAAGGACCATGATTCCCTCCCGCAACCCGTACACGAGGATCACGTACGCCGCGACCGGGTCGGCCCACCACCATCCGGCCGTCGCGTTGAGCAACAGACCCACCAGTACGGCAGTCGCGAGCAGGGCATCGACCAACGACACACGAGCCTCGGTGCTGAGGACCGGGTTCGCGAGCTGCTTGCCGGTGCGCGCCTTGCCGCCTGCCAGAGCGAACATCACGATGGCGGTTGCGGCGACCCACGCGATCCCGAGGTTGCTCACACGAGGATGGTGGCCGACGGCGAGAACGACGGTGCTCTGGACACCGAGATAGAGGGCGAGCAGAAGGAAGGCGAAACCGATGAGTCGTAGGCCGAGCTCCTGGCGACGCGGCTCTCTGCCGGACAGCTCCCAGATCACGACGGTGCTCGCGCCGATCTCGATCAGCGAGTCGAGGCCGAATCCGCCCAGCGCCACCGACCGGGCTGCCACGACGGCGAGGGCCAGCACGACGACCCCGACCACGTTCCATGCGAGCGTGATGCCCTCCAGGACGAACCCACGGCGAACGAGCTGCGGTCTCGAGACCGGCACGCCGGGCATTCTGGTCCGGTGCGGTCACGTACGGGGGACCCCCTCGAACCACCGGACGGTGTCGCGCACCGAATCCTCGAGCGGCCGCGGGTGGTGGCCGAGCTCGGCGGCAGCCTTCGTCCCGTCCACCATGGGGTCGTCGAGGAGGGTCCCGATGGAGGCCGGAGTGAACGCTTCGGTGTGGAGCAGTCGGCCGATCCGCTCCCCCGCCGGAGCGAGCCACCGGGCCGGACCGGGCGGCAGAGCGACCACGGGACCCAAGTGCCCGTTCAGACCGGCAGCAAGGCGACCGAGGTGGAGGGCCGTCGCCTGGTGGCCGGGCAGGAGATAGCTCTCGCCCCGCCGGCCCCGACCGGCCGCGGACACGAGGCCTTCGACCACGTCACGGACATCGACCCAGTCGAACCCGCCTTCCAGCACCACCGGGAGGTGGCCGCGGGCCGCTTGGTCGATGATGGCGTTGATGCGTGACGGGCCGAAGTCGGCGGGGCCGACGATGCCGGTCGGGTTCACGATGGTGGCGTCGAGACCTTCTTCGATGATCCGACGAACGGCGGCCTCACCGGCTGCCTTCGAGCGGTCGTAGACGGGCCGGTCCTGCCCGGTCGACCGGGGGCTGTGCTCGTCGAGGCGGGGACGAGACCGGACGAGATCGAACGCGTGCACCGACGAGCAGTGGACGAGGCGCGGCACGCCCCTCTCGAGCGCCGCGCCGGCCACCGTCGCGGGGCCTGCGGTGTTGATCTCCCACGCCTCGGGGTCGACGGTGGCCAAGGTGATCTTGGCCGCCAGGTGGAAGACCACGTCCGCACCCACCATGCACTCGGTCATCCTCTGGCGGTCGCGAACGTCGGCCAGGGTGTGGTCGACGTCGGCCGGGTCGACGCCGACCAGCGGCCGCCGATCGACGGTGCGGACAGACCACCCGTCACCGAGCAGCCGTCGCATCAGGTTGACGCCGACGAAGCCGCTGGCCCCGGTGATCAGCGCCGTGCCCGGTTGCTCCGCCCGCCGCCTCTCCACCTCGCCAGGGTAAGCCGACGTGCGTTGCCGGCGGACCTCGACCCAGGCGGTGACTTCCGGCCCTGTCGACCCGGGAGGACATCTGCTTACGCTCGCAACGAGGCGTCGTCGTCGGGTCCAGCCCGCGGCGGCATGCACGGAAGGGGGTGAGAACCGAAGTGGTGCCGCCCGAGACCGAGGGAGGACGGGGAGCTGCCGAGGCGCAGAACGCACCGCCGAGGCTCCGCCGCCGCCACCGGGTCCGCAGGGTGGTCATCGTGGTGATCGTCGTCCTGGTCGCCCTGCTCTCCGTGCCGGTGATCAGTTACATCTTCCGCTCCAAGCCCGGTCCGGTCTCGCTCGGGTCTGCCGGCCGCTTGTTCCGCGCGACCACCACGACGGTGCCGCGGCCGAAGGTCTTCGCCCTCCCCCCCGCCGGCGTCTACCGGGCGTCGGGCTCGGGCTTCGAACAGATCGCCGTACCGCCCGACACCATCCACGACAGCGCGGCGATGCCGGTCACCGTGTCCTACCTGCCCGACGGCTGTTGGCGCTGGCACCTCGACTACAGCACGGCCCACTGGCACGAGTACGACTTCTGCCCCCACGACGGCCGACTCCTGCTGACCGCCCAACGCAATTCGTTGACGGTCAACCTAGGGTTGACTTCGATCACCAACCTGGCCAAGTTCAGTTGCGACCCGCCGAGCCCGATCGTCGTCGACCAACCGCGGACCGGTGAGGTCTACGCCCACCGCTGCACGGGCACCAACACGGCCGCCGCCGGGGTCAGCACGGCCGCGGGACCGGTCACCCTCATCGGTGTGACCACCGTCGACATCGGCGGCAAACCGGTCGAGGCGATCGCCCTGACCCGCCGTCAGAAAATCACCGGCGGCCAGTCGGGCACGTTGGACGAGGAGTGGTGGTTCGCCAGGTCGACCGGTATGCCGCTCCGAGAGGTCCGCAATTACCACCTGTCGACGTCTTCACCGGTCGGCTCCATCGCCTACACCGAGGCCGGTGACTGGGAGCTGAACTCGATGACGCCGGCCATCTCGGGGACGACGAGCACCACTCCGGCACCGGGCTCGGGTGCGCGGTGACGCCCGACCGGTCGTGGGCCGACGTCGAGGAGCTGGTCGACGTGGTGGTCGTGGGCCTCGGCGTCGCCGGTACGGTCGCCGCCATCGAGGCGGCCGAACGAGGGGCCCAGGTGGTGGCCATCGACCGGTGGGGCCGCGGCGGCGCCTCGGCCCGGAGCGGCGGCGTCCTCTACGCGGGTGGTGGCACCGAGCAGCAGCGGGCCGCCGGGTTCGACGACGACCCCGAACAGATGCGGCGTTACCTCTCACTCGAGGAGGGCGTGCCGCTCGACGATCGACGGCTCCACCGCTTCTGCGACCGGAGCCTCGAGGACCACGGGTGGCTGATCACCCATGGCGTGTCGGTGCCGATGGGGTTCGACCCGGCGAAGACCGTCGTGCCGGTCGACGACAGCAGCGGGTTGTACTACTCGGGAAACGAGAAGCACTACGCGACAAAGGTCCCGGCGGTGCCGCGGGGACACCGGGTGGCCGGCGCGGGCATGACCGGGCACGACCTGGTTGCCGAGCTGCACCGGGCGGCGGCCGCGGCCGGCGTCGACATGCGGGCTCCCGCCCGCCTGGTGGATCTCGCGGCAGGACGCGGACGGGTCCATCCGTGGGGTCGACGCGCTCGTCCTCCGAAGCGACCTCCTCACCCGCCTGCTCCATTCGGTCGCCTACCGGCTGATCGACGTGGCCGCGGTCGTGCTCCGGCGCGTGCCCCACCGTCTGACCACCGCGGTGGACCGCCTCGAGAAGCGCCGTAGCCGCAGAGTGGCCCTCTCGACCCGGCGCGGTGTGGTGCTGGCCACCGGAGGGTTCTCCTACAACCGCGATCTCATGGAGTCGGCCGCCCCCGCCTTCGCCCGGGCCATGCCGCTCGGCTCCCCCGGCGACGACGGGTCGGGCATCGACGTCGCCCGGACCGTGGGTGCGGCCGTGCGGCTGATGGACCACTGCGGCGCGTCGCGCTTCTACTCCCCGCCCGCCTCGTACAGCGCGGGGATTCTTGTCGATGCCGAGGGTCGCCGCATCTGCGACGAGAGCCTCTACGCCGCAACCTTGTCGGCCCGCATCGCCACCCACGGGGGGCGGGCCTGGCTGATCGTCGACGCCGCCACCCGTCACGACGTCCGGGCCGAGATCCACGCGGCGGTGCCGATGCGCAGCAGGCCGCTCCGTCAACTGCTCAGCGGGCGGGCCAACCACATCGTCTTCACCCGGCTGTTCGGTGCGATCAACCTCTACCTGAACCGGGTGGCGGCACCCACGCTGCGAGGGCTGGCCGGGCGCATCGGCGTCCCGCCCGACGCCTTGCAAGCGACCGTCGACGCCTACAACCAGCGAGCCGAACAGGGACTTCCCGACCTGATGGGGAAGTCGGCCGAGCTGGTCCGACCCCTCGGTCCCGGACCCTGGGCAGCCGTGCCCTGCCACCTCGACAGCCATCTCTTTCCCGCGCCGTGCATCACATTGGGCGGCATCGACGTCGACGGGGACCAGCGGGTGCGCCGTCTCGACGGCACCGCGGTCGCCGGGCTGTACGCCGTGGGGCGATGCGCGGCAGGTGTGGCCTCCCGCAGCTACGTGAGCGGTCTCTCGCTGGCCGACTGCGTGTTCTCCGGGCGCAACGCCGGCGTCGCGGTCACCGAAGCGGTCACCGACAGTGGCACCGACTCCGACCGCGTGGACGGCGAATTAGACGTCTGCTCTTCGTGGCGACACCGCCGACCTCGGTCAGCGCAGCGCAGCACACGTTGCGATCGCCGGGAGGCAGAGCGTGGTGGACCGCGGTCGGGCCTCTGCCCCACGACATCGTGTCGCTCGTTCCTCTAACATTCCGACCGAATTCTCCGGGCGAGCGGTACGGCGGACGATCAGGACTCCCAGCGGGGCGGACGGAACGTCCGGCACGCCGGACGTCATCAGTTCCAGAGGGGAGCCACATGTTCCGGATCACGCTCAGCGACCTGCTGTACCGGCGACGTCAGTTCCTGATCGCCACCGCGGGCGCCGGCCTGGTCTTCGCCATGACGCTGCTTCTGGCCGGGCTCGCCGCCGGCTTCGGTGTCGAGATCGATCAGACGGTGTCCGGCTTCCAGGCGGACGCGTGGGTGGTCAAGGCGAACACCGCCAACCGGGTCGCCGCGCTCGCACCGCTGCCGGAACGCACCGCGCGCCAGGTCGCCGCACTACCCGGCGTGAACCGTGCCACACCGGTGGTCGATCGTTCCGCAATCCGCGCAGGTCGACGGCGCAGCCCACTCGGTCAACCTGATCGGCGCGCCGCCTGGATCGCCGCCGAGCCGGCAGCTCCTCACGAGCGGCGCGCAGATCAGCGGTCCGGGTCAGGCGGTCGTCGACGACCGCCTCGGCGCGGGTGTCGGCGCCGAGGTGCAACGTCAGCGGTCGGACGATCCGCGTGGTCGGCGTGACGACCGACCGCTCCCTGCTCGGCGGGATCCCCAACATGTACGTCAGCCTCGCGGACGCCCAGGCGGCCGCGTTCGGTGGGCAGCCGATCATCAGCGCGGTCGTGGTGACCGGTATCCCGTCTGCTCTGCCCCCCACACTCGCCGTGCAGTCGAACCAGGTGATCGAAGACGCCAGCCTCGATCAGATGGCCCAAGCGGTCTCGTCGATCAACAACTCGAAGTGGCTCATGTGGATCATCGCGGCGGTCATCGTGGCCTCGCTCGTCTACGTGACCGCGCTCGAGCGGACCCGGGACTTCGCGGTGCTGAAGGCACTGGGCGCATCCTCGGGCACCCTCTTCGTCGGGTTGGCGCTCCAGGCCGTCGCGGTGGCCCTGGTCGCGGCCGCCGTCGCGGCGATCCTGGCCCAGTTCGCGACCGGGGTGTTCGCCCAGCCGGTCGACGTTCCGGTCAGCGCCTACATCGAACTCCCGATCTCGGCCGTGGTGGTCGGGCTGCTCGCCAGCCTGATCGCCCTGCGAAGAGCGGTCTCGGTCGACCCGGCGATGGCCTTCGCGGGATGAGCGGGGACGTGTCGATGGAACTCGAAGTCCGCGACCTCACCGTCGAGTTCGACTCCGGCGGCTACCGGGTACGGCCGCTCGACAAGCTCGACGATGGACGCAGGCGACGGTGAGCTCGTCGTCCTCCTCGGGCCGAGCGGGTGCGGCAAGACCACCCTCCTCTCGTGCCTGGCGGGTCTGCTCAAGCCCACGAACGGGTCGATCCGCTTCCAGGACATCGACGTGGTCGGGCTGACCGGCGCCGACCTCAGCGACTATCGGCAGAACACCGTCGGTGTCGTCTTCCAGGCGTTCAACCTCATCGCCAGCCTCTCCGCCCGCCAGAACGTGATGGTGCCGATGACCCTCGCCGGCGTCGGGCGCCGCGAAGCCACCCAACGTGCCGACGCGCTCTTGCACCGGGTGTCGCTCGCCGAGCGGGTCACCCACCGTCCCGGTCAGATGTCCGGTGGTCAGCAGCAGCGAGTCGCCATCGCGCGCGCCCTCGCCCACGACCCGCCCCTCGTGGTCGCGGACGAGCCGACCGCTCATCTCGACCACATCCAGGTGGAGGGCATCCTGGTCCTCCTACGGGACCTGGCGACGCCCGGCCGCATGGTCGTCGTGTCGACCCACGACGACCGGATCACCCACATCGCCGACCGGGTGATCGAGCTCAGCCCCGAAACGGCTTCGGCCGAACGCGAGCCCGAGGAGCTGACGTTTGCGAGCGGGGACCTGGTCTTCTCACAAGGCGACCGCGGTGAGCTCGTCTACGAGGTGGTCGAAGGCGCGGTCGAGATCTTCCGGGTGCACGGCGACGGGTCCGAGGAGGTGCTCGCCACCATCGGCCCCGGCAATTACTTCGGCGAGATCGGGCCGATGCTCAATCTTCCCCGAAGCGCCTCTGCCCGCACCGCGGGTCCGACCCTCCTGCTCGGGCTCACCGTGCGCACCTTCCGCACACGGTTCCCCCGCACGCGGAAGGACGCACAGAACATCCCTGCGTAGTTGCAAGGTCTTGCCATCGAGGTGTCCCCGCCGTACCGTGGAAGCTCCGACGCCGTTGGCCCCACCGTCCATGGCGGAACGTGACGGCAGACCTGATGACCCCAGAGATCTTCGACATATCCATCTCGCAACACGACGGTGTGTGCGTCGTCCGGATGAGCGGAGAGCTGGATCTCGCCAGCGCAGACCGGCTGGCCTCGCTCCTCGCGGAGCTGTCCGAGACGACCGTGGTGGTCGACCTGGCGGAGCTGACCTTCATCGACAGCTCCGGCATCGCGGCGCTCGTCGCGGCGAAGGACCGGCTCGGAAGTACCGGGCGCGAGCTCGTGTTGACACGCCCGCAGCCGAACGTCGATCGGGTGCTCGAGATGACCGGACTCGAGGAGTGGATCAGCCAGTGGCGGCCCGAATGGTCGTCGCCGGGCGACCGCTGAGGCGAACCGCGAACGATCACCGGGTCGCCCCGGGGTCGTCGCACGACGCGGGCGATGAGCCGGCGAAGTGACCATGAGGTAATCCCTGGGTCCGCGAGGAGTCGTGCCACACTTGTCCGACACTGCGGTCGAGGTCGGCCGGATTCGTGCGAGAGGAGTCGGCAGTGCTGGCCTTTACCTTCCCGGGACAGGGGTCGCAGCGGTCGGGCATGGGCAATGCCTGGCTCGAGCATCCTTCGTGGGAGGTGGCCGCGGAGGCCTCCGAGGTCGCCGGGCGCGACCTGACCGCGCTGCTCCTCGAGGCGCCCATGGAGGAGCTGACCCGCACGGCCAACGCGCAACTGGCGACCTTCGTCATGAGCCTGGTGGTCCTCGACGCGGTCGAACGCCTCGGGCTCGCGCCGGCAGCCGCGGCGGGGCACAGCCTCGGCGAGTACACCGCACTGGTGGCCGCGGGCGCGCTCTCCCTGCCCGACGGGACCCGGCTGGTGCTCGAGCGCGGCGAGGCCATGCAGGCCGCGGCCGACGAGCAGCCGGGCACCATGGCCGCGCTGATCGGCATCGCGGACGACGACGCCCAGGTCGCCTGCCAGCGGGCCGAGGACGAAGTCTGGGTCGCCAACTACAACGCCCCCGGCCAGGTGGTGATCGCGGGCACCGAGCAGGGCATCGCCAAGGCGGTCGACCTGGCCAAGGGGCTCGGGGCGAAAAAGGCGCTCCCCATCCCGGTCTCGGGGGCCTTCCACACTCCCCTCATGCTCCCCGCCCGTGGCCGGCTGCGGGAGACGCTCGACGCCGTCGCGTTCCACCCGACGGAAGTGCCGGTCGTCGCCAACATCGACGCCCGTGTGCACTCGGACCCGGGTGAGTGGCCCGGCCTCCTCTCCGCACAGCTGTGCAGCCCGGTCCGCTGGCGTCACTCGCTCGAGACCCTGAACGAAAGAGGTGCCACAGTGGTCGTCGAGGTCGGACCGGGCGGCGTCCTCAGCGGCATGGTGCGACGGACTGCACCCGAGCTCCGTGCGGTGTCGGTCGCGGTCCCCGCCGACCTCGACCGCCTGATGGACGCGGTGACCGGTTCGGACGAGCTGTCGAGCTCGACACCGGTCCACCAGGGCGAGCACCTCTTCACCTCCGAACGGGTCGTCGTGAGTCCCGGCCCGGGGATCTTCGAGCCGGACGCAGAGCTCTGCGCGCTCGAGCGCACCGCCCTCGCCGAGGCTGCCGCGCTCCCGGGGAGCGGCTGTGGCGCCGAACCGGGCTCTCCGCTCGCGGTCGGGGACCGTGTGGGCAACGTCGGCATCGAACGTGGTGCGTACTCCCTTCGACGGCGTCCTCGTCCGCTGGCTGGCGGTGCGTGGAGAGCGAGTGGTCGAGGGTCAACCCGTCGCATGGGTCCGCACCGCTGGGAGCGCCCGGTGACCGTCGCATCCGAAGGCGGCCGAGTGGTGCTCGTCACCGGTGGCTCGCGGGGCATCGGCCGCGCCTGCGCGCAGTGGTTCCTCGACAACGGCGACCGGGTCGCGGTCACCTCGCGCTCCGCCCCGGAAGGGGGACTGGGCGAGGACGCGCCGGGGCGCTTTGTCGCGATCGCCTGCGACGTGACCGACCCGGACGGCGTCGAGCATGCCTTCGCCTCGATCGAGGAGCGCTTCGGACCGGTCGAGGTGGTGGTGGCGAACGCAGGGATCACCCGCGACACCTTGGCCCTCCGGATGGGAGAGGATGCCTGGTCCGAGGTGATCGAGACCAACCTGACCGCGGCCTTCCGGGTGGCCAAGCGTGCGCTCGCCAAGATGCTCCGGCTCCACCGCGGCCGGATCATCCTGGTGTCCTCGGTCGGCGCCTTCATCGGCTCGGCCGGCCAGGCCAACTACGCGGCCTCGAAGGCCGGGCTCGTCGGGCTCGCACGGTCGCTCGCCCGCGAAGTCGCCAGCCGCTCGATCACGGTGAACGTGGTTGCCCCGGGCCTGGTCGAAACGAATATGCTCGCAGCACTCGGCGAGGGGCGTTTGGACGAGCTGCGGGCGCGGGTCCCCCTCGGCCGGGTGGCCCAGCCCGAGGAAGTGGCCGAGGCGGTCGGGTTTCTGGCCTCCCCGGGCGCCGGGTATGTGACAGGAGCGGTCCTGCCGGTCGACGGCGGGCTGGCGATGGGCCTGTGAGCCCGCACACCGAGCGAGCGATCACACCGACCAGCGGAGCCCCGGGCCACCCGGGCAGAAAGGGAACGATGCCGTGAGCAACGACGAGGCGTTCGAGAAGTTCAAGGAGTGCGCCGTCGAGGTCCTCCAGGTCCCCTCCGACAAGGTGACCCGTGACGCGAGATTCGCGGAGGACCTCGATGCCGACAGCCTCGACCTCGTGGAATTGGTGATGGCGCTCGAGGAGTCCTTCGACGTGTCGGTGAACGAGTCCGAGCTCGAGGGGATCGAGACGGTCGGTCAGGCGTTCGACCTCATCACCACCAAGACCTGATGCTCCTCTGCACCGGCCCCGACGGACCCGTCCGGGGGCGGCGCGTCGCCATCACCGGCATCGGCGCGGTCTCCTGTTGCGGGGTGGGGTCCGACGCGCTGTGGGCCGGCCTCAACGGTCCCGCGCCCGAGGGCGAGCGACGTGTCCCCGACTTCGATCCCGAGACGTGGTTCACACCGAAAGAGGCGCGCCAGGTCGACCGGTTCACCCAGTTCTCCGTCGCCGCGGCCGCGGAGGCGCTCGCCGACGCGGGTGACCTCCAGGCCGACCCGGGCCGCTCGGGCGTGGTCATGGGGACCGGCGTCGGCGGCCTCGAGTCGCTCGAGGCCCAGATCCTCCTCTACGGGGAGAAAGGGCCGCGGCGTGTCTCGCCGCGGCTCGTGCCGATGATGATGTCCAACGCCGGAGCCGCCAACATCTCGATCCGGCTCGGCTGGCACGGCCCCTCGGAGACCGTCACCACCGCCTGCGCGGCCGGAGCCCACAGCATCGCCGCGGCCGCGCGGCTCGTGGCGTCGGGGCGGTGCGACGTGGCCATCGGTGGTGCCGCCGAGGCCGGCATGACCAACGTGGGCATCGCGGCCTTCACCAACATGACCGCTGCTCTCCACCTCGGGCGAGTCCCGACCCTTCGACATCCGGCGCGACGGATTCGTGATCACCGAGGGTTCGGCTGCGCTCGTCCTCGAGGCCTGGGACCACGCGCTCGCCCGCGGGGCGCGGATCTACGGGGAATTGTGCGGATCGGCGAGCACTGCGGACGCGTATCACATCACTGCGCCCATTCCCGGCGGCTCGGGCGCCGCAGCCTGCATGTCCCTCGCCATGGAGGACGCGGAGGTCACCGCCGACCAGATCGGTCACATCAACGCGGACGGGACCTCGACACCCCTGAACGACCTGGCGGAAGCGGACGCCATCGCCAAGGTGTTCGGGAACCTGGCACCGCCGGTGACGTCGACCAAGGGCATCACCGGCCACGGACTCGGCGCGAGCGGCGCGATCGAGGCCGTCGCGGTCGTCCTCAGCATCCGGTACGGTCTCATCCCTCCGACCGCTGGTTACGAACAGCCCGATCCGGAGATCTCCCTCGACGTGGTGGCCGGCGCCGCCCGATCCTGGGATCCGGCACCGGTGCTCTCGAACTCGTTCGGCTTCGGCGGTCACAACGGCTGTCTGGTGATCGGCCCCGCCTGACGCCGGCAGGAACGGCGCGCGGCGGGCTGCGCCGCCCGCACCCTCTCGCCGCTCCCCTACCGTTGAGGACCCATGAGCGATCGATCGACCCGAGACGTGACCTCCGCGCGCGGCCCCGGTCCGCTGCCCCGGGACCTCGCGCCGACGGCGGACCGGCGGGAGCCCCGACTCCGACCTCTCGATCGGCGCGTTCACCGCGCACGGCCCCTGGAGAGTCGAACCGACGACGATGACCTGGCGCTTCCCGATCGACGCCGGTCGCGACATCGACGCACTGCGCCGGCGCGCCGCCGGGCTGGCCCGCCGCTTGGTCCGGCCCGAGCACCTGCCCTCGCTGCGCCGGGTCCTCGCCGTCGGCTTCCGGCTCGGGTGGGCACTGCTCGCCTGGGCTGTGCGCGAGCGCGGGACGGCGCGGTCGCGAGCCGGGACTCTCGCTGCCGGCTGCGGCCGGCCTTCGAGCGCCTCGGCCCGACCTACATCAAACTCGGGCAGATCATCTCCTCCGGCGAGGGCATCTTCCCCGAGGAGCTGGTCGACGAGTTCCGCCTGCTGCGCGACCGGGTGCCGCCGGAACCGTTCTCGACCGTCCGCCGCACCATCGAAGAGGAGCTCGGACGCCCGCTCGCCGAGGTGTTCGTCTCCTTCGACCGGACGCCGATCGCCGTCCGCCTCGATCGCCCAGGTGCACGCCGCCACCCTCCGATCGGGGGAACGGGTGGTGGTCAAGGTCCAACGGCGGACCGTGGCCTCGCTGGTCCGGCTCGACATCGCCGCGATGTCCTGGATCGCACCGATGCTGGTCGGCCGGATCCCGGTCACCGCGCTGACCAACCCGCCCGCCCTCGTCGAGCTCTTCGCCGAGACCATCGTCGAGGAGCTCGACTTCCGGCTCGAAGCCCAGAACATGCTCGACATCGCTGCCGTCTTCGCGGTCGAGGGGCGAGCGTTCGGTGGTGGTCCCCCGCCCACACCCCGAACTCGTCACCACCCGGGTGCTGGTGATGGAGCACCTGCGCGGGTACGCCTGGGGCGACGCGAGCGCGATGCGTTCGGCCGGCATCGACACCGCGGCGGTCCTGCGCTGCACGCTGATCGCCTTCCTCGAGGGCACGCTCCTCTACGGGGTGTTCCACGGCGACCTGCACAGCGGCAACCTCCTCGTGCAGGACGACGGCACGGTCGCCCTCCTCGACTTCGGGATCACCGGGCGCCTCGACGAGCGCAAGCGGCTGGCGTTCCTCCGCCTCGAGATGGGCGCGACCACCAACGACGTCGCCGTTCAGGTCGAGGCGCTGCGTGACCTCGGCGCGTTGCCGGCCGATGCCGACGTCGCCGCGGTCATCCGCGACCTCGGGCTCGACCGGCCCCCCGTCGATCCGACCTCCATGACCGCCGACGAGATGGTGGCCGAGCTGCGCGAGGTCACCAAGGCGCTCCTCGGCTACGGTGCCCGGCTGCCGAAAGAGCTGATGCTCTTCGTGAAGAACATCCTCTTCCTCAACGGTGCCATGGCCACCATGGCACCGGACGTGGACATCCTGAGCGAAGTCGTGGCCATCGCCACCTACTTCACCGAACGGCACGGCGACCAGATCGCCCGCGATGTCGGCACCGAGGCCCTCACCACGCCCCTCGACCTCGACGGCTACCGGGCGGCGCTCGGCTTCGGGGACGACGTCGAGAGCATCACCTTCCACGACCTCCAGGAGCGGCGCGAGATGATCCGGCGCCGGCTCCAGCAGGGGGCGCGCAGCGGCGGCGGCGAACGCTGCCCCTGCCGGCGCTCTACCAGATCGTGCGCGGTCGGCGCGCCCTGAGGGCGATCAGCCCCGGTCGAGCGCGCGGCGGAGCGAGCCGACGAACGCGGCCGCCCCGTCGGGCCCCTCGCCCTCGAGCAGCCGTCGCACCAGGGCCGAGCCGACCACCACCCCGTCCGCGACCTCGCAGACCTCCGCCGCCTGGGCGGGCGTCGACACCCCGATCCCGACGCAGACCGGGAGATCGGTGGCGGCCCGGGCGCGGCCGGCGACCTCGCAGGGCGGATGCCGCGACCTCCGACCGCTCGCCGGTCACCCCCATCCGACCGACCGCATAGACGAAACCGCGCGACCGCTCGCAGATCCGCCCGATTCGCTCCTCGGGCGTCGAGGGCGCGACCAGCAGCACCGTCGCAACGCCGCTGCGATCGGCCGCCTCGGCCCACCCCCCGACCTCTTCGAGGGGGAGATCCGGGATGATCGCGCCCGAAACGCCCGACTCGACCATCTGGCCGGCGATCCGCGCGTGCCCGGCTCGGAAGATCAGGTTGTAGTAGGTCATGACGACGAGAGGGATCCCGACGTCGACCCGGCTCAGGTCGGCGAGGACCCCTTCGGGGGTGGTGCCGCGCTCGAGCGCCCGAAAGGAAGCCTCCTGGATGGTCGGCCCGTCGATCATCGGATCGGAGAAGGGGATCCCCACCTCGATCGCGTCGGCACCGGCTCCCGCCACTGCCTCGAGGGTGAGCAGCCAGTCGTCGTCGAGGCCGCCGGTCACGTAGGGCACGAGCAGCTTGTGTCCCGCGTCGCGCCGCGCGCGGAGCACCGACTCGAGCCGGCCGGGGGCGGCTTCGTCGACCGCGGTCACGACCCGGCGCGCAGGATGTCCCGGACCTGGGCGACGTCCTTGTCCCCGCGGCCGGAGAGGTTGACCAGCACGGTCGCGCCCGATCGGATCTCTCCCCGTGCGACGGCGGCGAGCACCCACGCGAGCGCATGGGCCGACTCGAGCGCGGGGAGCAGGCCCTCGGTCCGCGCGAGACGCTGGAACGCCTCGAGGACCTCCGCCGTCCCCGGCGGTCTCGTAGCGGGCGCGCCCGATCGCGTCGAGATGCGCGTGCTCGGGCCCGATGCCCGGGTAGTCGAGGCCCGCCGAGATCGAGGTCGCCTCGAGGATCTGGCCGGCCTCGTCCTGCATCAGCGCGCTCCGCATCCCGTGCAAGATGCCGCTGATGCCGGTGGTGAGCGCGGCGCCCCCGGCTGCCTCGACGGCCACCAGCTCGGCCGCGCTCGCGTCGGCGAACCCGGCGAAGATCCCCGCTGCGTTCGACCCTCCGCCCGCGCAGGCCACCACGAGGTCCGGGTCGGCGCCCCCGAGGAGCTCCCGGCACTGGGCACGTGCCTCGTCGCCGATGATCCGCTGGAACTGGCGGACCATCCACGGGAAGGGATGGGGCCCCACCACCGAACCGACGCAGTAGTGACTGTCCTCGACGGTCGCGACCCAGTCGCGGAGCGCCTCGTTGACCGCGTCCTTGAGCGTGCGGCTCCCCGAGGAGACCGGACGCACCTCCGCGCCGAGCAGCTCCATCCGGAAGACGTTCAGCTCCTGTCGCTTCATGTCCACGTCGCCCATGTAGACGACGCACTCCATCCCGAAGAGCGCCGCCGCGGTGGCGCTGGCCACCCCGTGCTGGCCCGCGCCGGTCTCGGCGATGAGGCGCGACTTGCCCATCCGCCGGGTGAGCAGGCTCTGGCCGATGACGTTGTTGAGCTTGTGCGAGCCGGTGTGGGTGAGGTCCTCGCGTTTGAGCAGGAGGCGGATACCGAGCTCCTCGGAGAGCCGGCCGCACTCGGTGACCGGCGTCGGCCGCCCGCCGTACTCACGGAGGATCCCGTCGAACTCGTCGCGGAAGGCGCGGTCGGACCACGCTTCCTCGAAGGCAGCCTCGAGCTCGAAGCAGGCCGGGACGAGCGACTCGGGTACGAACCTCCCGCCGAAGGTGCCGAAGCGGCCGTCGGGCCCCGGGTCGCCCATCGACGGCGCCGCCGGCGTCGTCGGGTGCGCGCTCACTGTTCCTGCCAGTCGAAGGGCTCCGGCCCGTCGGCGCTCCCCTCGCCGACGCCGGCGTGGGCGTCGGCGACCCGGCCATCGCCCGAACGCACACCCGCGGCGGCGGCACGAGCCGCGGCGACGAAGTCATGCAGCTTCCCCGGGTCCTTCAACCCGGGAGCGGCCTCCACCCCGCTGCAGACGTCCACCCCGAAGGGGTGGAGGTGCTCGACCGCGGCGCCGACGTTGCGAGGGGTGAGGCCACCCGAGACGATCAGCCGCGTCGGGTCGACGATCCCCTCGGCCAGCCGCCAGTCGAAGGGCTCCCCCGATCCGGGGCTCGCACCGTCGACGAGGAGGGTGCGGGCGCCGTACTCGGCGAACCGGTCGATGTTGCGATGCCCGGCGGGAAACGCCTTGATCGTCCACGCGACCCGCTCGCTCACCCAGCGGGTGTCCTCCGGCGCTCTCCACGCCGTGGAGTTGCACTCCGCGCAGACCGATCTGGTTGGCGATCTCGACCACCCGGCGTGGGGACTCGTCGCGGAAGACGCCGACGGTCATCGTCTCGTGGGGCAACCGTTTCACGATGTCGGCGACCACGCCGGGCGCCATCTGGCGCGGCGAGGGTGCGAAGACGAAGCCGACAGCGTCCGCGCCCATCCCGACCGCGAGGAGTGCGTCCGCCTCGGAGGTCAGCCCGCAGATCTTGACGAAGAGCTGGTCCCCGCGCTCGGTCGCCGAGCTCATCGCCGGACTCCGAGCAGATCCGCCACCGCGCCGGCCCGGTTGCCGGAGCGGACCAGGATCTCCCCCACCAGCACCGCCCGATAGCCGGCCGCGGCGAGCGCGGCGACGTCGCTCGCGTCGCGGATGCCCGACTCGGCCACCGCGACGACCTCCGCCGGGATGGACGCCGCGAGCCGTACCGCGCGCTCGTGGTCGACTTCGAAGGTGTGCAGGTCGCGCTGGTTCACGCCGACCAGTTGCGCACCGGCGCCGAGCGCGCGGTCGAGCTCGCCCTCGTCGTGGACCTCGACGAGAGCCGCCAGGCAACACCGCCGGGCTGCCCCGAGGAACCTGGTCAGCTCGGCGTCGGAGAGCGCCGCCGCGATGAGCAGCACGGCGTCCGCGCCCATCCGGCGTGCGTCGTAGACGTCGAGGACGCTCACCGTGAAGTCCTTCCGCAGCACCGGGAGCGAGCAGGCCGCCCGCGCCGCGCGCGAGGTCCTCGGTCGAGCCCCCGAAGAACTGCTCGTCGGTGAGGACCGACAGGCCCGCCGCCCCACCGCGCTCGTAGGCGGCGGCGACTGCGGCGGGATCGAGGCCGGGGTCGAGGTCGCCTTTCGAGGGCGAGCGGCGCTTGATCTCCGAAATCACCGCGACCGGGCCGTTCGCCCCGGTGATCGCCTCGACGAACGGCCGGACCGGAGGGCCCGACGAGCGCCTGCCCGAGGAGCGTCTCCTCGTCGCGGGCGTCCGCTGCGGCCGCGGCCCGGTGTGCCTCGAGGATGGTGTCGAGATAGGCCGCCATGGCATCAAGAGACTACCGGCGGCATCCTGTGTTCCGGTGACCCCGCGCGCGATCGACGCTCACACTTTCCTAACGCTGGCGGCCCACCTCCTCCCTCCGGTGGCAGGCTGGACACGGTGGGACACGACGAGGAGACCCTGGTGGTGATCGAGGACGATCACCACATCGCGGACCTCGTCGCCATGTACCTCCGCCGCGACGGCTTCCGCGTGCTCCAGGCCGGCGACGGGGAATCGGGGCTCGAGCTCGTCGGACGCGAGCACCCGAAACTGGTCATCGTCGACATCGGCCTGCCCGGCGCGCTCGACGGACTCGACGTCTGCCGGACGCTCCGGTCCGGGTCCGAGACGACCGGCTCCGCCGGGGGGCACGTCCCGATCCTCGTGCTGAGCGCCCGCGACGACGAGGTCGATCGGGTGCTCGGCCTCGAGCTTGGCGCCGACGACTACGTGACCAAGCCCTTCTCGCCCCGTGAGCTCGTCGCCCGCGTCCACGCGATCCTCCGCCGCGCGGGCCGCCACTGCCGGCGTGCTCCCCCCGCCGATCACCGCGGTCGGACCCATCGAGGTCGACACCGGGCGGCGCGAGGTGCGGCGCGACGGGGAGGTGGTGCCACTCGCGACCCGAGAGTTCGACCTGCTCGCCTACTTGGCCGAGAACCGCGGACTCGCGCTCGTCGCGGCGCCAGCTCCTGAACGGCGTCTGGGGGGACGGCTGGTTCGGCGACGAGCGGACCGTCGACGTCCACGTCCGTCAGCTCCGCAAGAAGCTCGGCGAGGACCTGCCCCTTGCCACCGTCTGGGGCGTCGGGTACCGGCTCGGATGAGACGCCGCCTCACCGTCGCCATGGTGCTGCTCGTCGCACTCACCCTGATCGCGACCGGACTGGTGAGCTACTACTTCATCGAGCGCGCGGCGATTTCGACCGCGCAGCAGGAGCTGGCCGGTCAGGGACAGGCCATCTCGACGACCCTCTCCGAGGGCACCGCGGTCACGAAGGCCGGCATCCGGCGCGAGCTCGCGGTGATGCGCCAGGCCGGTGACTTCGCGTCGGTCGAGGTGGTCGCGCTCGACCCCGGCGGGTCGCTCGCCGGCACCTTCCCCGCGGGGGTCACCGCCGCCGATCTCGACGTCCCTGCGCTGCAAGCGGGTCACCAGGTCAGCGGGCGCTCGGGCGCCCACCTCATCTACACCGCGGTCCCCACCCCGCTGCCGTCGGTCACCCGCTACACCCCGGTGCTGATCATCTCGCGGACGGTCGACGAACCGGCGAGCGGGCTCCGCTTCTTCGCCTTGGTCGGCTCTCGTCGCGTTGCTCGTCGCCGCGTTGGTCGCCGCCGCCCTGGCCCGCCGTTTCACCAGGCCTCTCGTCGCCGCGGTGACCGCCACCCGGCGGATCGCCGCGGGCGACCTCGACGCGACCGTCGAACACACCCGTGGCGAGGACCCCGAGTTCGCCGAGCTCGCCGGCTCGATCAACACCATGGGCGAGACCTTGCAGACGCGCCCGCGCACAGGAGCGCCAGTTCCTGCTGTCGGTCTCCCACGAGCTCCGCACGCCGCTCACGTCGATCCGCGGCTACGCGGACGCCATCGTCGACGGCACCGCGACCGAGCCGGGCGACGCGGCCGGCGTGATCGGCTCGGAGGCCCGACGGCTCGAGCGCCTCGTGCAGGACCTCCTCGACCTGGCGCGCCTCGACGCCCATCGTTTCTCGCTCGACCTGGTCGCCGTCGACGCCGCGTCGGCGGTCCGCCAGGTGGTCGACGGGTTCCGGCCGTCCGCGGCCGAGCTCGGGATCGAGCTGCTCGCGGCGCAAGGTTCCTCCGCCGCCCTTTGGGTGCAGGCCGACGCGGACCGCCTCGTGCAGGTGCTGGCCAACCTGGTCGAGAACGCGTCGTCGTTCGCCCGCACCCAGGTCGTCGTCGGGTCGGCGGCCGTCGCGGGCATCCCGACCCTCTGGGTGGTCGACGACGGACCGGGCATCCCCGGCGAGCAGTTGGCGCGGGTCTTCGAGCGTCATTTCGTCTCCGACCGGGTGAGCGGGCGGCGCAAGGGCTCGGGACTCGGGCTCGCCATCGTCTCCGAACTGGTCACCGCGATGGGCGGCACCGTCGAAGCGGAGTCCCCGGTCGCCGAGAAGGGAGGGACCCGCCTCGTCGTGCGACTGCAGCCGGCGAGCGATCCGTCCGCCGGGGCGCCGCCGGCGCTCCAGGCGACCGGGCCCCGGCCCGCCTCCTGATCGCCCGCCCTCGGTAGAGTCTCGGGCGTCGTGGAGGACGCGCGCACACCTCGGGTGGTCCTGGTGACCGGGGCGTCGGCCGGAATCGGCCGGAGCTGTGCGGCGCGCCTGCACACCGCAGGCTGGTCGGTCTTCGGCGCGAGCCGCCGTGGCACGGCCGAGGGTGAGTGGACCCCCCTCGTCATGGACGTCGACCGCGACGACTCGGTGCAGGCGGGCGTCGACGCGCTGGTCGGGCAGGCCGGGCGCCTCGACGCGGTGGTCGCCTGTGCCGGTTGGGGCCTGGCCGGCGCGGTCGAGCAGACCTCGATCGCCGACGCCCACGAGCAACTCGAGACCAACTTCTGGGGTGCGGTCCGGGTGGTCGGCCGGGCGCTCCCGGTGATGCGCGCGGAACGCGCCGGGCGGGTGGTGCTGATCAGCTCGATCGGCGGGATCGTCGCCCTCCCGTTCCAGGCCTTCTACAGCGCGAGCAAGTTCGCCATGGAGGGCTACGGCGAGGCCCTCGCCTACGAGGTCGCCCCGTTCGGGATCCAGGTCACTCTCGTCGAGCCGGGCAACGTGCGCACCGACTTCACCGCCAACCGCCGTGACGCGGTGGCACCCGCCGGCGACGACCCCTACCGCCGAGGCCGCCGACCGGGCGGTCACCAAGATGGCCGAGGACGAAGCGCACGGCGTCGAGCCGGACAGCGGTCGCCGCGGTCGTGGAACGGGTGCTCGGCGCGCGCCGTCCCCCGCGGCGGGCCTCGGTCGGGAAGATGGGCGAGCGGGTCGGGATCCTCGCCAAGCGCCTCATGCCCTACCGCGCCTTCGAGCAGGCGGCGAAGAGCAGCCTCGGCGTCTGAGGGACCATGACCAACCTGTTCGGACCCCTCGGTGCCGCCGACGAGCGGCTCGACCACCAGATCGCGGACACCTTCGCGACCGTCGGCGTCGAGCGATCCCTCCTGGACGGAGAAGATCTGCGCGATGGCCGCCCGGCGCGACGGCGGGCTCCAGCTCGCCTTCGGGATGGGCAAGTACGCCAACCGGAACGTCCTCGACGGCTACGCCGGGATCTCCCGCGGGGTCGAGCAGCTCACCGTCCGCGGGAGCCGCCGCCTCTTCCCCGCACCCCGACCTCACCGCGGTCGGCCCGATCCACTACGAGGTGCTCGAGCCGATGCGGCGGGTGCGGTTCCATCTCGAGCAGAACGAGTGCCAGCCGATCGCCTTCGACTGGGTCTTCGAGGCGGCCGTGCCGCCCGACATGGAGGACCGCACGCTCCAGCGTGCGCCGCTCGGCTACCGGGTGCAGCGCCGACCTGGTCCGCTACCACCAGATCGGCGTCGCCTCGGGCTGGGTCTCGATCGACGGGGTGCGACACGAGCTCGACCCCGAGGAGTGGGTGTCGACCCGCGACCACTCGTGGGGTGTCCGCTACGACGTGGGGGTCCCGCCGACCGACGTCGACCCCTTCGACCCGCGCAACGAGATGGACTTCTCGATGATCTGGTCCCCCTCGCTGATGACCGATCCGGACGGCACCCGCTGGGGACTGTTCCTCCACGTGATCGACGCCAAGGGCTTCGGGCGGGAGTTCCACACGGTCATGGGTGCGATCGAGCACGCCGACGGGAGGGTCGAGCGGATGGCGGACATCCGGCCCGAGCTCACCTACGATCCGTCGAACCGGCGTCTGCTCGGCGGCGAGGTGGCGGTCACCCTCGAGGACGGCTCGCGTCGGCGGTTCCGCCTGGAGGTGCCGACGCCGACCGGCTTCCACCTCGGGGCCGGCCTCTACTTCGGCCGGCAGGGCCACCACCACGGCGAGTGGCGTGGCGAGCTCCACCTCGACGGCGAGCGCCTCGAGGACTGCAGCGACCCGGCGCTCGCCCGCGAGCTCCACCAGCTCCGCGACACGGTGGTCGTCGTCCGCGATCTCGACACCGGCGCGCGAAGGCCTCGGCAACTGCCAGCCCCTGATCGCGGGCGACCACCCCGACCTCGGGCTCGACCGCCAGTCGTCGTTCTGGTGAGCGCGCGGGCAGCCGCCCTCGCTCAGAGCGAGATGCCCTCCCAGTAGGACCCGTCCAGCATCCGCTCGAGGGTCCTCGCGGTGCATGATCAGGTCGTCCACGTCCTCGGGTCGTTCGGCCTCCCCGAACAGGATCGAGCGCTCGGTGACCCGGCGCATGATCACCCCGTGGCGGATGGCCGCGTACGCCAGGAACCAGGTGAGATCACCCGGAGTGCGCCCGGACACCTTGGCGTAGGACTCGCGGACGTCGGAGGGGCGGAACATGTCCGGCAGCCCCGGGGCACCGAGGTCGGTCGCGAGGTCCTGGAAGAACAGGTGGAGGTAGCACATCCACCCGAGGTCGACCTCGGGTGGCGCGACCGACGGCCATCTCCCAGTCGAGGACCGCCACGACCTCGTTGTCGCGGAACATCATGTTGCCGATGCGTCCGTCGCCCCACGAGAGCGCGTCGGGCAGCGTCTCGGTCGGGAAGTGGTCCTCGAGCCACTCGAAGGACTCCGCGAGCAGCGGTGACGGGACGGTCCTCCACCACCCAGTCGTGGTAGTCGCGCCAGTGCCGGAGCGATCGCTCGAGCGCGCGTCTCGCCGTCGACCGGGTGGTCGAGGAAGGAGAGGTCGAACTCGGCCGGGGTGAGGTCGTGGATGCCGGCCATCGCCCGCACCGCCGACTCTTGGATGGCGTGCCGGTCGGGCCGGCTCGTGTCGAAGACCCAGTTGTCCCCGAAGGTGTAGGGCAGGACGTCGGGCGGCACCTGCCCGTCGACCCGCTCCATCACGAAGAAGGGCCCTCCGAGGACGCCGGGTCGGGCTCGTACCAGAGCGGCTCGGGCACCGGCACCGAGGTGTGCTCACGGACCAGTCGCATCACCTTGAACTGCATCGCCGAGGTCGTAGGTCGTGAAGACCGGGTGCGCGGTGGCCGGAGGCTCGATCCGGGCCACCAGGTGGCGTTCGACGCGCAGTGTCCCGCTTCCTGCCATGCGGCGGCGAACAGGAGCGTCTCCGACGACATGCCGTTGTGCTGCGGGACTGCTCACCGTCCCCGATCGACCGCGTCGCGAACCGCGGCGGGCAGCAGCGTCGATCGAGCCAGCGTTCGAGCTGCGCGGCGATCTCGGCGGGATCGCTGGTCGAGGTGGTGACCCGTGGGCTCACGGTTCGGCGTGAGCCTCGTCCGCCCGAAGCGGCCCGGTGGTCGCGTGTCCATGTCTCCCCCCATGGTCCGCGCCGAGCGGCCAGTATCGCGCCGCCCGCCCAGTATCCCCCGGCGTCGGCGAGGCGCCGGCGATCTCGCGCTAGCCGACGAGCGGCAGCGGGCGGGCCTCACCGGCGAGATGGCGGCTGCCCGCATCGCTCCTCCCAGGCGATCTCGACTGGACGCCGGTGGCGTCGATCCTCCGGTGCAGCAGGGTGAGCCCGACCGCCGCGTCGAGCCCCGGCGACCAGGCGACAGAGGTGAGCCGCCCGGCCTCGGGTCCCCCGCTCGCGGCGGAGACCGCCGCACCGAGGGGCGGAAGGGTGTCGCACGAGCCGCCCGCGACGACCAGCCCACAGAGGCGCCGGGCGACCTTGGTCCCTCGCGCGTCGAGCCGGGCCACCAGCTCCTGTCCGGTGAAGCAACCCTTGGTGAACGAGACGGTCCGCTCGACGAGACCGACCTCCGCGGCGATGGTCGCCTCGCCGACCTCGCGGCCCGCGACCGGGACACCGGCCTCGATGCGGAGAGCCTCCCAGGCCGCCTCGCCGCACCGACCGCGTCCTCGGCGACGAAGGACGCCGGATCCGGGCCTTCGAGCGGTCCGAGCAGGTCCACCCCGTCGAACCCCGGCCAGCCGACCGGCAGGACGAGGGTCGCCCCTTCGCAGAGCATCGACCCGGTCGCCGGTCCCCGCACCGCGACACAGACCCATCGGAGCGGCTCGACGTCCACCTCGACCCGGAGCTTGAACCGTTCGAGCCGGGCGACGATCGCCGGGCCTGCGCCCCGGTCCGCGTCGAGCAGGTAGTCGTCCCCCCGCCGGGTCACCCGCAGGTACGCGTCGATCTTGCCCTGCGGGCTGAGCAGCAGGGCCTCGCCTGCTCTCGCCCTCCGCGAGCGCGGCCACGTCCTGGCTGCACTGTCCCTGGAGATACGACTCGGCGTCACGGCCGGTGACCGACACCACGTCGCGTGCGAGTCGGTGCGCGCCGGCACGCTCGCGCATCGCCTGGTACTCCTCGACGAGCGACGAGGACCGGCCCGACACGGTCACGTCGACGACGCCGGCCCGGGTCATGGCGACCGCCGAAAGGATCGCGGCCGCCTTGTCCGCGCACTCCGCGTTCTCCGTTCTCCGGATCGCTGTCCGCGACGATGCCGGCACCGGCCTGGACCGAGGCGCTGCCCGTCCGGGCTCACCGTCATGGTCCGGATCGCGATGGCGGTGTCGAGGTTGCCCGAGAAGTCGAGGTAGCCGACGACGCCGCCGTAGACGCCGCGCTTGGTCACCTCGAGATCGTCGATGATCTCCATCGCCCGCACCTTTGGCGCGCCCGAGAGCGTTCCCGCCGGCAGGGTCGCCCGCAGCACGTCGACCGGCCCCTTCCCGTCGGCGAGGCGACCGGCGACCTGGCGAGGTGAGGTGCATGATGTGGCTGTAGCGCTCGACCACCATGCGCTCCTCGACCACCTCGGTGCCGTAGCGGACCACGCGGCCGACGTCGTTGCGGGCGAGGTCGACGAGCATCACGTGCTCGGCGACCTCCTTCGGATCCTCGGCGAGCTCGCCCTCGAGGCGCAGGTCGTCGGCGTCGGTCTTCCCGCGTGGGCGCGATCCGGCGATCGGGCGCGAGGTGACCGTCGCCGTCGCGCAGCCGCACCATCGGCTCGGGCGACGCGCCGACGACGGTGACCTCCGGGAATCGGAGGAAGTAGAGGTACGGGCTCGGGTTGACCAGCCGGAGGACCCGGTAGACGTCGAAGGGGTCCGCGCCAGAGCGCCGGCGAGGTCGAAGCGCTGGGAGAGCACGACCTGGAAGACGTCGCCCGCGGTGATGTGCTCCTTGGCCGCACGCACCGCGTCCTCGAACAGCGAGTCCTGCATGGTCCGCGCCACGTCGTCCGGGAGACCCACGGGCCGAGGAAGTGGACGGGACTGCTCGGCGATGGGCCGGAAGCAGTCCGCGGTCAGCTGGTCGAGCCGGGCCCCGGCGCGGCGGTAGGCCTCGTCGAGCTCCGGGTCGCCCCACTCGGGCCGGATCACCACGTTGTCGATCAGCACGACTCGCTGTCGCCAGTGGTCGAAGGCCGCGAGCTGCCCGATGACCGCCATCAACGCATCCGGATGGCCGAGGTCGTCGCGGGGCGGGTGCGGCAGGCGCTCGACCTCGCGCACCACGTCGTAGCCGAGGTAGCCGACCATGCCGGCGTGGAGCGGCGGCAGCTCCGGAAGATCGGGTGCGTCGAAGCGCGCCGAGGATCGCCTCGAGCGCGGCCAGCATTCCCCCGTCGCCGGTGACCCGGCCGCCGGTGAGCGCGTCGAGATCGACCGTCCCCTCGACCGACACCTCGGTGCCGCGCGCCGAGACCGTGGCGAGGGGGTTCCGGCCGACGAAGGAGTAGCGACCCCAACGTTCGCCGCCCTCCACCGACTCGAGCAGGAACCCGGCCGTCGTCGGTACCGACGATCTGGAGGAAGGCGCCGACCGGGGTGAGGGTGTCGGCGACCAGCTCGCGCCAGACCGGCACCACTCGGTGCGCGGCCGCGCGTGCACGGAAGCCGTCCAGACCGGGGCCGGCGCTCGAGCCGGCCTCGGTGGCGGTCATCGGCCGGACGGCGCTTCGCCGAACGCGCGGAAGAAACAGCTGCGGTTGCCGGTGTGACAGGCGCCGGCACCCGTCTGCTCGACCGTCACCAGGACGACGTCGCCGTCACAGTCGTAGTGCACGCCCCGCACGTACTGCCGGTCGCCCGAGGTCTCCCCCTTGCACCAGAGCTCCTGGCGGCTTCGACTCCAGAACCACGAGCGCCCGGTCTCGAGGGTGCGCCGGAGCGACTCCTCGTTCATCCAGGCGAACATCAGGACGGTCCGGTCGGTGGCGTCCTGGACGATCGCGCCCACCAGGCCGTCCTGGTTGAACGCGATGCGGCCGAACTCCTCCTCGCTGAAGGGGATCGGGGCGGCGGTGGGGTCGCCGGCCGGCTCGTCGGTGGAGGTGGGGATGGACACGACGCGCCTCGGGTCAGAGGTAGAGGCCGGTGCCGCCGTCGATCCGCGAGGTGGCGACCGCGTGGATGTCGCGCTCTCGAAGGATGACGTACTCCTCCCCCTGGACCTCGACCTCGAAGCGGTCCTCGGGGTTGAAAAGGACGGTGTCCCCCACCTTGACCGAGCGCACGTGCGGGCCCACTGCGACCGCCTCGGCCCAGGCCAGCCGGCGCGAGACCTGGGCAGTGGCCGGGATGAGGATCCCCGCGCGCGATCGGCGCTCGCCTTCGGTCTGCCCGACGAGGACGAGGACGCGGTCGGCGAGCACGGTGATCGGCACCTTGCCGGCCCCGTTCTGTCCGGCCGGATTCGGGCCCGGAGGTGCGGTCTCCGATGTCGTCGAGGTCACGGACGCAGGCTACCGCTCAGACCGGTCGGACCGGGACACCGGCGGACGCCAGGTGTGCCTTCGCCTCGGCCACGGTGAACTCGCCGCAGATGGAAGATCGACGCGGCGAGCACCGCGTCGGCTGCACCCTCGATCGCGCCCTCGACCAGATGGTCGAGAGTCCCGACCCCGCCCGACGCGATCACCGGCACCGCGGCAGTGGTCCGCGACGGTCCGGACCAGCTCGAGATCGAAGCCGTCCCGGGTGCCGTCCCGATCCATCGAGGTGAGGAGCATCTCCCCGGCACCGACCGCCGCCACGCGCTCGCACCACTCGACGGCGTCGACCCCGGTCGCCGTGCCGACCTCCGTGGGTGTACACCTCCCACCGCGGCACGCCGGACGCACCCGGTACGCGGCGCGCGTCGACCGCGACCACCACGCACTGGCAGCCGAACTCGTCGGCGATCTCGGCGACCAGGTCCGGGCGGTCGATCGCCGCGGTGTTGACCCCGACCTTGTCCGCGCCGGCCCGCAAGAGCCGGCGCGCGTCCTCCACCGACCGCACACCGCCACCGACGGTGAAGGGGATGAAGACCACCTCGGCGGTGCGCGAGGCCACCTCGACCATGGTGCGGCGGTCGTCCGAGGAAGCGGTGATGTCGAGGAAGACGAGCTCGTCGGCGCCTTCCGCGTCGTAGCGGGCGGCGAGCTCGACCGGGTCGCCCGCGTCGATCAGGTCGGTGAACCGCACGCCTTTGACCACCCGTCCGGCGTCGACGTCGAGGCAGGGGATCACCCGGACCGTGCGCACGCGGCCACCCCTTCCTCGACGGTCAGTCGCCCTTCGACGAGCGCCCTCCCGGCGATCACCCCGCTCACCCGTCGCTCGCCTCCACCGTCCACTCCCCCGACCACCAGTCTCGCGAGCGCCTCGACGTCCCGAGCGGACGACACGCCACCGGACGCGACGACCGGGAGCGCGGTCGTCCCCATCACCTCGGCCACCCCGTCGAGATCGGGACCGGAGAGCATTCCGTCGCGCTCGATGGCGGTGAGCACCACTGCGGCGAGACCGGCATCGGCGAGCTCGGCGAGCACTTCGGCCACCGCGCGCCCGCTCGCTTGCTCCCACCCGCGGACCGCGAGCTCGGCGCGTCCGTCCGCCGTGGCCCGGTAGTCCAGCCCGATCGCGACACGGCCGGGGAAGGATCTCGCCACTTCGTGGGCGAGCCCGGGCGACTCGACGGCCGCGGTCCCGAGCACCACCCGCCGCACGCCGCCGCCGAGGAGCTCCTCGGCGTCCGCAAGGGTGCGAACCCCGCCGCCGGCCTGGACCGGCACCTCGACCGCCCGGGCGATGGCGATCACGACCTCGCGGTTGACCGGCTGCCCGGTCCGCGCTGCGTCGAGGTCGACCACGTGCAGCCACGGTGCACCCGCTGCGGTGAACCGGCCGGCGAGATCGAGGGGGTCGCCGTAGCCCTGCTGGCGGTCGAAGTCGCCCTGGGAGAGACGGACCGCAGTCCCCTCGCGGATGTCGATCGCCGGGTAGAGATCCATCAGGACCGGACGCCCTCCACCGAGCGCACGAAGTTGGACAGCACGCGCAATCCCACCCGGCCCGACTTCTCGGGGTGGAACTGGGCGCCTGCGACCCGGCCGCGCTCGGCCGTCGCGGTGAGCGTCCCTCCGTACTCACAGGTCGACGACGTCGCCCCGGTCAGCTCGGGAGCGTAGGAGTGGACGAAGTACACCCATGCCGGTCGGGGAAGCCCGGCGAGCAGCACGGACTCGGTGCCGTCGACGGCGTCGAGCACGTTCCACTGCATCTGGGGGTGCTTGACCCCTTCGGGCAGTCGGCGCACCACGCCGGGGAGCACGCCGAGTCCGGGGTCGGCCGGGTCCTCGTCGGACCCCTCGTAGAGCATCTGGAAGCCGACGCAGATCCCGAGGAAGGGCACGCCCTCCCGGATCGCGAAGTCGGCCGCCGCGTCCAGCCCGCTCCGGCGGAGGGCCCGCACGCACGGTCCGAACGCTCCCACGCCGGGTAGCACCAGCGCCTCGGCGAGCACCGCGCGGTCCGGGTCGTCGACGAGCTCGGCATCGGCCCCGAGGTACTGGAGAGCCTTCTCGGCCGAGCGCAAGTTCCCGATCCCGTAGTCGAGGACCGCGATCACGAGTGACGGCCCCGCGGACGCGGGCGAACCTCTCCCCTTCGATCTTGCGCGCGCGCACAGCCGAACCCGCTCACAGCGTTCCTTTCGTCGAGGGCACCGAGCCGCCCTCGATCCGCACCGCGTCACGGACCGCCCGGGCGACCCCCTTGAACGAAGCCTCAAGTATATGGTGAGTGTTCTTGCCTGATATCAACCTCAAGTGGAGGGTTAGACTCGAGGAAGTGGAAAACGCCCTCCAGAACTCCTCGGCGAGCTGGGGCTCGAAGGGCGGCGAGCCAAGGGGGGCGGTGTCCGGGGCGAAGTCGATCCCGTAGACGAGGAAGGGCCGGCCCGAGAGGTCGAGCGCCACCTCGACAAGGGCTTCGTCGAGCGGGAGCGCGATCGAGCCGAACCGGCGGATGCCGGCCTTGTCGCCGAGAGCCCGGGCGAGGGCCTCCCCCAGGGTGATCCCCACGTCCTCGACGGTGTGGTGCGCGTCGACCTCGAGGTCGCCCTGCGCGGCGATCCGGAGATCGAGCCCGCCGTGACGGCCGAGCTGGCTCAACATGTGGTCGAAGAAGGGCAGGCCGGTCTCGACCTCGACCACCCCGGCGCCGTCGAGGCAGAGGTCGACCTCGATCGTGGTCTCTTTGGTCGACGCGCCGTGCGGACGCGGATCGCGGACCTGTCGGTGTCGTGTCGGTGCTCATCGGAGGCTCTCGTGCAGGGCGGCCAGGAAGCGGTCGTTCTCCTCGGGAAGGCCGACCGTGACCCGGAGGCAGCCCTCGAGACCCGGCCAGCTCGAACAGTCTCGCACGAGCACCGACGCGCCGAGCAGGTCGGACCAGACTTCGCTCGCCTCCTTCCGCGACGGGCGGAAGAGGAGGAAGTTGGCGTCCGAGGGCCAGGCCTCGACCGGAAGGTCGTGCAAGGCGGCCGCAATACGTCCGCGCTCTTCGATCAGCAGCGCGATCCTCGCTTCCATCTCGTCGATGAAGCCGAGGGCCAGCCGCCCCGCCAGCTGGGTGACCGCGTCGAGATGGTACGGGAGCGCCACCGATTCGCACGCCCGGACGACTTCGGGGGGACCGATCAGGTAACCGAGCCGCCCGGCGGCCATCGACCAGGTTTTCGAGAAGGTCCTCACCACGACGGTCCGCTCGCTCCCCGCTTTCCCCTCGGCGAGCAGCTCGAGCGCCGACCAGGGCGCGAACTGGCCGTAGGCCTCGTCGACCACCACCAGGCCCGGCGCGAGACCCTGCACCGCCTCGAGATCGCTCGCGCGGCTCTGCCCTCCCGGTCGGGTTGTTCGGCGAGCAGAGGAAGGTGACGACCGGTGCCGCACCGGAGAGCACCTGGCGCACCTCGGCGAGGTCGAGCTCGAACGCGTCCCCGCGGCGACCGGCGGCGACCTCGGTGCCGGTGATCCGTGCGATGTGACGGTGCAGGGTGTAGGTGGGCTCGAACACCGCGGCCCGCCGGCCCGGCCCCCCGTAGGCGAGCAGCAACGACTGGATGACCTCGTTGGAGCCGTTGGCGCAGAAGATCTGCTCCGGCTCGACCCCGTGGCTCTCGGCCAGCGCGGCGCGCAGCTCGGTGGCGTCGCGGTCGGGGTACCGGTTGAAGGGGATCTCGGCGATGCCGGCGAGCAGGGCTTCGTACCACCCGCCGGGGGGAGGGAGGGGGACTCGTTGGTGTTCAACCGCACCTCCACCTCGACCTGGGGCGAGTGGTACCCGGTGAGCGCGGCCAGATCGGGGCGGACGGCCGGCAGGCCGCGCCCGTCCTCTTCGGTGCCGTCGCGCGCTAACCCGGCCATCGCAAGCGCACCGATCGTGCGTGGGCCGGCAGCCCTTCGGTGTCGGCCAGGGTCACGACGTGAGGACCGAGGGTCTCGAGCGCCTTCTCGCTCACCGAGATCGCGTGGATGTGACGGACGAAGTCGTCGACCCGGAGCGCGCTCGGCGAAGCGCGCGCTGCGGTTGGTGGGGAGCACGTGGTTCGGCCCGGCGAGATAGTCGCCGAAGCTCGCGGTGGCCCGGGGCCCGAGGAAGACCGCGCCCGCGCTCTCGATCGACCCGAGGAGCTCCTCCGCGTCGTCGGTGAGGATCTCGAGGTGTTCGGGCGCGACCGCGTTGGCGACCGCGCAGGCCTCGGCGGGACCGTCGACCAGCGCCACGATCCCGCCCTCTGCGAGGGTCGCCTCGAGGTCCACTCGGCGCGGCGACGCGGCGACCAGGGTCGCCACCTCCGCCACGACAGCCGAGGCCACCTCCGCCGACCAGGTGACCAGCCAGGCCAATCCGTCCGGTCCGTGCTCCGCCTGGACCACCAGGTCGACCGCGGCGAGCTCGACTGGGGTGTCCGGCCCGGCGATGACCACCACCTCGGAGGGTCCCGCGATCCCGGATGGCGTGCCCACCACCCCGGCCACCTGGCGCTCGGCCTCGGCGACGTACCGGTTGCCGGGTCCGACGACCACGTCCACCGGCTCGATCGATGCGGTGCCGTAGGCGAGGGCAGCGATGGCCTGGGCCCCCCCGATCCGATAGACCTCGTCGACACCCGC
This sequence comes from uncultured Acidimicrobiaceae bacterium, assembly GCA_963784155.1. GTDB lineage: Bacteria > Actinomycetota > Acidimicrobiia > Acidimicrobiales > RAAP-2 > Bog-756. The sequence continues at coordinate 228,381 of CAWAQF010000012.1, read as the reverse complement.
CAGACGTGCCGCCGCCAGTGTCGCGTCGTCCACCCGGCCGTCGGGGGCCGGTGGCGTGCAGAGCACCACGCCGGCGACGCCGGCCACCCGGGCCGGGGTCGCGCACATCAGCACCGTCGAGGGGTAGCGGGCCCTCCCTCCTGGCGCGTAGCAACCGGCGCGCGCGACCGGCCGGGTGAGATGTCGCACCGAAATCCCACCGGTCGCGAACTCCTCGACCTCCGGAGCTGCCTCGTGCGCGTGGTAGGCGCGGATCCGGTCGTGCGCGACCTCGAGTGCGGACCGCAGCCCGGAGGGGATGCGTTCGAGCGCGCGGTCGAGCTCGGCGTCGGGCACTCGCAACTCGTCGACCTCGACGCCGTCGAGGGTGGCGGTCAGCCGCCGGAGCGTGGCGTCGCCGCCGGCCCGCACCTCCTCGATGATCGCCGCCACTTCCCTCACCGGAGGCTCGCCCCGGTACGTCGGCCCCGGTAGCGCGGCGCGCAGCGCGGCGCGGTCGCCGGCGATGCCGCGAAGGTCCAGGTGACGCAGGGCCATAGCCCGTCGATGCTACTTGAAGGCCACCCCGCCTCCTCCGGCCGGTTCTCTCGGTGACTGCCGGTGCGACCGGTGCTGCCCGGCATGTCATGATCGACCGGTGTCCGCCGCCGAATTCTCCTCCCTCGCCACCGCGCTCGACGAGCTGACCAAGCGGGTGAGCGGGCACGCCGATGCCGCGCAGGAGCGAAGGGACGAGGAGACCGCCCGCGAGCTCTTCGCGATCGAGCGCGCACTGAACGGCGCGAACCGACGCCTCTCCCGGCTCGCCACATCGCTGAGCCGGCGCTGACCGCGCAGGCCCAGCGGCGCAGAAACTCGCGCGCCCACGCGGCAAAGGCACCCCGAAGGGTGCCTTTGCGCGAGCGGGTCGGGCGGCGGATCCCGATCACCGCTCAGCGGAACCAGTTGGCGGGAACCGGTTCCGAGAGGCCAAGACCAGCATGTTTCCCGAACCAAATCCAGTCGCAATTCACGCCGGGCGAGGGTCCGTCCTACAGGCGGGTCCCGCCCGGAAACCGGCCGTCCAAATGCCCAGGTAGATACCGAAGTCCGGCGACGCTCAGGTTCCGGCGGCCAGCAGGGCGAGCCCGGCCGGGCAGAAGTCGGACAGCACGCAGCTGGAGCACCGGGGGTTGCGGGCCTTGCAGGTGGCTCTTCCGTGGAGAATCACGCGGATGCTGAACGCGCCGCGCTCCGCGGCAGGGATCATCGAGTTGAGCGCGAACTCGACGCGCACCGGATCGGTCTCCTCGGTGAGCCCGAGCCGTCTCGACAGCGCGCAGCACGTGTGTGTCGACCGGCAGACCCGGCAGACCGAAAGCCTGGCTGCGCACCACGTTGGCGGTCTTCCGGCCCACACCGGGGAGCGTCACCAGATCCTCCATCCGCGAGGGCACCTCGCCGCCGAAACGAGCGACCACCCCCTGCGCCATCCCGATCAGACTGCGCGTCTTGCTCCGGAAGAACCCGGTCGGGCGGATCAGCTCCTCGAGCTCGGCGGGATCGGCGGCGGCGAGCGCTCCGGCACCCGGGTAGCGCGCGAAGAGCGCGGGCGTCGTGAGGTTGACCCGCTCGTCGGTGCACTGCGCGGAGAGGATGGTCGCCACGAGGAGCTCGAAGGGGTCGGCGTGGTGGAGCGGGGCCAGCTGCTCCGCGGTGCCGGGGAACACGGCAGCGAGACGCTCGTTCGCCAGGCGGGCCCTCCCTTTGGGCGACCGGGGTCGGGCCATGGCGGGAGACTATCGGTAGTTTCTTCGTGATGGAGGACGTCACCGCCGTCGCGCTCGCGTCGCTGGACGTGGACGCGGTACGCGAGATCGAAGACTTGGTCCGACGGGTCGCGCGCGCGACGGGACATCCCGCGCTCGGTGAGCCGAAGCGCCTGGAGCTCGCGCACGTGGGCGCCGGGCCGGTTGCCGATACGGTGGAGGGAAGCACCGGACTGCTGGTCCGCGGCACGAGGCGAGGGGGCCTCGTCGGCTATGCCCAAGTCGGCCACGGTCGACGGCCGGGCGAGTTCATCACCGAGCTCGTGCTCGACGCGGGCGCAAACGGAAGGGTCGCCGACGCGCTGGTGGAGGCGGCCATCGCAACCGCCACCGAGGACGGACGGCGCCCTGCGACGCTCCGGTGGTGGATCCCGAAAGCGACCGGTTCCGAGGACGAGCGGGCAACGTCCCACGGGTTCACCCTCGAACGCGACCTGGTCCAGATGCGCTGCGCGCTGCCGGTGGTGTCCCCCACCGGTTCGGACACGGGCGTCCCGACCCGACCGTTCCGCCCCGGGGTCGACGAGGAGGCGTGGCTCGCCGCCAACAATCGCGCGTTCGCCGATCATCCCGAGCAGGGCCAGTGGGACCTCGCGACCTTGCGCGAACGCGAACGCGAGCCCTGGTTCGACCCCGACGGCTTCCGGGTGCTCGAGGCGGAGGGGCGGATGGCCGGATCCTGTTGGACGAAGATCCACCGGGACGCCGACCCTCCGCTCGGCGAGATCTATGTCATCGGAGTCGACCCCGACTTCCAAGGGCGCGGTTTCGGGCGCGCGTCTGACCCTCGCGGGACTGGACTGGCTGAGCGGGAGAGGCCTGTCGGTCGGGATGCTCTACGTCGACGCGGCGAATTCCACGGCGCGAGCCCTTTACCGCACGATCGGTTTCCGCGACGATCATGTCGATCGGGCGTACGTCGGCGCACTTCGGCTCACCCGGCTCCGCCGACTCGCCCGGCTCCGCCGACTCACCCGGCCGGAGATGACCAGCGAGTGTCGGGGAGGTGAACGTTACGCGAACTCCGACCGAGCCGGCCGATAGGGTCGGTGCCGCGATGGACGGCGCCGACGATCTCGAGGTGATCGACCGCAAGGTCACCCAGCTCTTCGCGCTGGTGTCCCAGGCGCTGGCGCAGGCGACCCATGCGCTGCTCCACGGCGAGACCGACCTCGCCCGGCAGGTCGTCGAGGGCGATCAGCGGGTGGACGACCTCACCTCGGAGGTCGAGCTGCTGGTCTGGCGGCAGATCGACCTGGCCCCGGGCGCCGTGCCGCTCCGGCAGCTGATCGGGCTCCTCTTGATCCTCCCGGAGCTCGAACGCAGCGCGGACCTGGCCGAGCACGTGGCCCAGCGGGCCGTCGACAACCTCGGCTCGGAGATGAGCCCGGTGAGCCGCGGCATCGTCCAGCGGATGACCGAGATCGCCCTCGACATGTGGCGGACCGCAGCCGACGCCTACGGCGAGCGCGTGAGCAGGTCCGAAGGACTCGCGGAAGACGACGTGGAGATGGACCTCCTCCGCGACCGCCTCCTCCGCGAGATCGCGAGCGAAGAGGTGTCCGCGTCGGTCGCCTCGCAGGTGTCGCTCCTCGCCGCGCTTCTACGAACGGCTCGGGGACCACGCGGTCAACCTCGCCCGCCGCATCGAGCTGCTCGACGCCCCTCGCTGACCGCCGCGCCGCTAGCCGGTGCCGACCAGGTGGCCCACCCCGTAGGTCACCGCCGCGGCGACACCGAGGATGAGCAGCTGTCGTGAGGCCGACCACAACCACGACCGGCCGGTGAAGTGCGAGAGGGCCGCACCGACACCGAAGGCTCCGAGCGCGCCGAGGACGATCGACCAGACGGTCGCGACCGGGCCCGTCGTCAGCAACCAGGGAAGGAGCGGCACGAACGCCCCGAGCGCGAAGGTCACGAACGACGAGATCGCCGCTTCGACCGGTCGACCGGTCGCAGCGTGGATCGATTCCCGAACTCCTCGCGGGCATGGGTCTCGAGGGCGAGCTCCGGGTCGCGCATCATCCGGGTCGACAGCTCGTCCGCCAGGTCGGCCTCGAGGCCCCGGCTCTCGTAGATGGCCGCCAGCTCCTTGCGCTCCACCTCGGGATCGTGGTGGATGGCCTCGCGCTCGACGTCGAGCTCGCGGAGCATCAACTCGGACTGGGCCCGCATCGAGATGTACTCCCCCGCTGCCATCGAGAACGACCCGGCGATGAGCCCGGCGACCCCGGCGAGCCGCACCGCACCGGCCGACGCCTGGGCCCCGGCCATGCCGAGGATCAGCGCGACGTTGGAGACCAGGCCGTCGCTGATCCCGAAGACCGCGGCGCGCGGACCGCCTCCCTGCAGGTTTCGGTGCTGGTGGCCGGCGTCCACGCGGGCCAGCGTACCGAGCGGCTCCTCGGAGGAGCGCGGTGGCCGCTGGTGGGCCACGAGGGTGCTCCCGTACAGTCTCTGCCATGGCAACCACCGTGCAGGACATCACGACCTTCCACGACCTGGTCGGCACCCACCTCGGCTACAGCGACTGGCTGCGCGTCGACCAGGAGCGGATCAACCTCTTCGCCGACGCCACCGACGACCACCAGTGGATCCACGTCGATCCCGAAAGAGCCAAGGACGGGCCGTTCGGGTCGGCCATCGCCCACGGCTACCTCACCCTCTCGCTCGTACCGGCGCTCCTCAAGGGAGTGCTGGTCGTCGAGGGGATGTCGATGGGGATCAACTACGGCTGCAACAAGGTGCGCTTCCCCGCGCCGGTGCCGGTCGGGAGCAACCTGCGGCTCGGCGCGGCGGTCGGCGAGGTGGAGGACGTGGCGGGCGGGGTCCAGGTCGTGCTCGACGTCACCCTGGAGACCGAGGGGTCCTCGAAGCCGAGTTGCGTCGCGCAGGTGGTCTACCGCTACTTCGGCTGAGGTCGGCCCGGACGCCACCTCCGGGTCGGGCGCCGGAGCACCGCCCGCTCGAACCATGTGAGCGATCACTCCTAGAGTGGCTCTCGTGGAGATGCGCGTCGAGCAGCTGTCACTCCAGTCGGGCGTCTCGGTCGACACCGTCCGCTACTACCAGAGCAAAGGCCTGCTCGACCCGCCCCGCCGCGAAGGGCGGGTGGCCTGGTACGACACCACCCACCTCGAGCGCCTGACCCGGATCCGGGCCCTCCAGCAACAGGGCTTCTCCCTCGCCGCGATCGCACGGCTGGTGAGCGGCGAGCTCGATGCCGCGGACGAGGCGCTGCTCGGGGAGCTCTCGGGTGTCGCGCTCCCTTCGACCGGGTCCGCAGCCGCCCCCCGATCCGACGGCGCGGAGGCGGCCTCGTTCAGCCTCGACGAGCTGGCCGTCCGGACCGGGGTCCCTCTCGGCCTACTCAAGGCGGTCGAGGCCGAGGGCCTCTTGATCCCGCGCCGCATCGCTGGCGACGAGCGTTACACCGAAGGCGACGTCGAGGCGTGCCGGGCCGGGCTGGTGCTCCTCGAGTGGGGCATCCCGCTCTCGGTGCTCCTCGAGACCGCACGGAGCCATCGCGAGGCCACCGACTCGCTCGCGCGGGTGGCGGTCGAGCTCTTCTCGGAGTACGTGCGCGCCCCGCTCCGAGGGGAGGGCGACGGCAACGTGGGCACCTTGCTCGATGCCTACTCGGCGCTCCTTCCCGCGGTGACCACTCTGGTCGGCTATCACTTCAACCGCACCCTCCTGCGGGCCGCACTCGACCACGTCGAGCGGACCGGTGACGACGACGAGCGGCGTGCGGTGGCCAGCCGGGTCGGGCCGGCCGACGGCGGCGCCTTCTCCGCCGACGAGACGCCCGTGCGATGAGCCGCGCGCTCTCCGAGCTCCCGACCGGGACCGACAAGACCGCGCAGGTGCGGTCGATGTTCGACGCGATCGCGCCCCGCTACGACCTGGTGAACCGCGTCATGACCTTCGGACTCGACGTCCGGTGGCGCCGGCAGGCCACCGAGGCGCTCGCGGTGCCCGACGGCTCGCTGGTCCTCGACCTCGCTTGCGGGACCGGCGACTTCCTCGCGATCCTGCGCTCGGCCGGCCACCGGGCCGCTCGGCGTCGACCTGTCGTGGGGCATGCTCTCCGCCGGCCGTGCGGGGGCGGCCGTCGTGCAGGGCGATGCGGAGCAGCTGCCGGTCGTCGACGGGGCCGTGGACGCGGTCACCTGCGGCTACGCCCTCCGCAACGTCGCCGAGCTCGACGCGCTCTTCGCCGAGATGGCCCGGGTGGTGCGACCCGGCGGCCGGATCAGCCTCCTCGAGGTCGCCGAGCCCGAGGGCCGCGCCCTCCGTGCCGGCCACCGGCTCTGGTTCCGACATGCGGTACCCGCGATCGGCGGCGTCATCTCCGACCGCGCCGCCTATCGCTACCTGCCCGCGTCGACCGCGTACCTTCCTCCGACCGAGCAGCTCCGCGACCTCCTGCACGCTGCCGGCTTCTCCGCGGTCAACCGACACGCCCTGAGCGGCGGCCTCAGCCAGCTCCTCACCGCGACCCGGTCGGGACGGCCGTGACGCGACGCGTCGTCCGGTCTGGCGGCCGTGCGGATCCCGCTCGAGGAGGGCTCCGCGATCGACCTCTCGTCGCTCGCGGGGACGAGGAGTCGGCTGCTCACCTCGGACCGGCTCACCGTGGTCGGGGTCGGGACCGCCGCCGTCCTTCCACTTGCCGAAGGACTCGACGGACCGGTCGCGCTCGACCGCGCCGTCGCCGATCTTTCGGCGGTCGAGTGCCGCGACGAGCTCGACGCGGCGCCCACGCGGGCCTGCCCGCTCCGGTCCTCGCGTTCGGCGCGCTCCCCTTCGACCGTTCGATCGCCGCGGAGCTGGTGATCCCGCGGATCCTCGTCGGTCGGAGCCTGGACGGGACCACCTGGTGCACGGTCGTCGCCCCCGAGGAGTCGGCACTGCCGCGTTCGCCGCGCGACGTCCAGCGGTGGCTCGGCGAGGCGACGGCAACGCCGCGCGACGGCGCCGACGCTCCGAACGAGGTCGAAGCCGTCGAGTTCGGCGTCCCCGACGAGGCCTTCGAGCAGATCGTCGCCCAGGCCGTCCACGCGATCGAACGCGGTGATCTGGCCAAGGTGGTCCTCGCACGCCAGGCTCGAGGTCGCAGCTCCGAGCGCCGGTGGACCTGCCGGCACTCCTCCGCCGCTGGGGCCGGCTCGAACCGGCCTGCACGGTCTTCTCGATGCCGGTCGCCGACGGCCAGTTCGTCGGCGCGAGCCCGGAGCTGTTGGTCGAGCGCGCCGGGGAGCGGGTCCGGAGCCGGCCCCTCGCGGGTACCACCGGACGAGCACCGGACGACCGCGCCGACCGCTGGTCGACCGGCTTGCTCGATTCGCCGAAGGACACCGCCGAGCACCGGCTGGTCGTCGAAGCCATCGACGACGCGCTCGACCGCTCAGTCACGACCTCGACGCACCGTCGCGCCCCGAGCTGGTACGGCTCCGGTCGATGACCCACCTCGGGACGGAGATCGACGGCACCCTCGACACGAGAGCAGACGGGTCGCTCCCGCACGTGCTCGACCTGCTGGCGCGCCTTCACCCGACCCCCGCGGTCGGAGGGGTGCCCGTCGGAGCCGCCCTCGCCATGATCGACCGGCTCGAACCCGGCGGACGGGGCGCCTACGCAGGTCCGGTCGGCTTCGTCGACGCAGCGGGCGACGGGCGGTGGGTGGTCGGGATCCGCTCGATGACCGTGCGGGGCCGCGAGGCGCATGCTCGCGGCGGGGGTCGGGATCGTCGCGGGTTCCGAACCCCGCGCCGAACGGATCGAGGCCGACCTCAAGTTGAGCGCCGTGCTCGAGGCGCTCGCACCGGGGACCACCCTCCCGGGCCCGCTGCCTGCGGATGCTCCGCCTCCCGACGTGGTCGTCGGTGGCCCGGGCGGCGGCCCCCTAGTCCGTCGGCGGTACAGGAGGCGACGCAATGGGGCCGGTCCTCCCGCCGGATCGAAGAGGCGATCGCGTCGGCGAGGACCGAAGGAGCGTCACGTGCGACGAAGTGACCGACCCGGGGCAGCAGGAGGAGCTCGGCCGGCGGAAGGGCCGCGGCCAGTGTCTCGGCCGCCCTCGGACCGGACGACGAGATCCCACTCGCCGGCCACCACCGTCGCCGGCACCGCCGACCGAGCGAGGGCGGCGGATCACCTCCGGGAGCTCCGCGAGCAGTGCCCGCTGTTCGATCACGAAGGCCCGGCGGCTCCTGCCGAGCGAGCCCGGTCCGCCGCCGAGAACCTCCTCGTCGGGCAACGCGGCGAACAGGCGGTCGCGGAGCGGCTCGGGCGCATGCGAGGGCGGCGCGTCGGACCCTCGGGAGCACCGCGTCGATTGCGAACAGGCTCGACGGCGGTGGCCACCTCGCCGAGGAGCGGCAGGGCGAGCACCCGGTCGACGAGATCGATGCTGTCCGGCGTGCAGCGCGGCACCGACCAGCACCAGGTCCGAGACGAGCTCCGGCCGGCCCGTCGGCGAGCAACACCGCCACGCCACCGGACCAGCTGTGTCCGACGACCGTGGCCGGGACCGCGGTCCCGCGCGACCGAGCATCTCTGCGACCGCGTCGGCGTTGGCCGAGAGTCCGCTCGCCGGACGCGGTGGTCGCCCCGTAACCGGGCCGGTCGGGCGCGAGCACCCGGTACCGGGACTCGAGGCAGTCGGGTCAGAGGCTGCCACGACGCACCGCTGCCGGGTTGTCCGTGCAGGAGCACCACCGGGTGGCCCGAACCCTGGTCGATGGTGGCGAGGCTCACGGCACGGTGTCGTCGGCGGGCAGTCGGGTCCCGCGGCCGTCACCCTTCTCGTCACCTCGGTCCCCCGCGCCGACCGTCTGCGACCCCTCGCCGCCCGGTGACCCGCGGCGGGCGGCATCGGCATCGGCGGACGACCGGGGCCGGGTCGCGCCGGCGAGCGGGGCAGCACGACCTCGAAGATCGCACCCTGCCCTTGGTGGGTCTCGACCGACACCGATCCGTCCGAAGGACCGCGCGAGCCGTTCGACGATGAAGAGGCCGAGCCCCGAGCCGCCGCTCCGCTGCCCGGCGTCGCCGCGGTAGAAGCGGTCGAACGCATGACGGGCTTCTTCCGCGCTCATGCCCGGACCGTGGTCTCGCACTCGGAGCACCGCCCGGTCGCCGTCGACTGCGACCTCCACTTCGACAGGCGTGCCCCGGGCGTGTGGGTCGAGCGCGTTGCGCAAGAGGTTGTGCACCATCTGCGCGAGCCGAGCGTCGTCACCCTCGACGGGGGCCTCGGCCGCGGCCGCGGAGCTCGATCCGCCGAGCTCGATCGAGGGCGCGTGCATCGCTGACCGCCTCCGTCACGACGGCAGCCAGGTCGACCCGGTACCGGGTCGGCTCGGGCCCCTCGCCTTCCCGGGCGAGCACCGCGAGGTCGCCGACCAGGGCGCCCATCCTCGCCGCCTCCTTCTCGATGCGCGACAACGCCCGGTCCCGCGCGACATCGTCGGCGAGCGCGTCCTTCCGGAGGAGCTCGGCGTACCCCTGGATCGAGGTCAGCGGCGTCCGCAGTTCGTGCGAGGCGTCGGCGAGGAAGCTGCGCAGGTGGTCCTCCGATCGCGCGCGCTGTGCGAAGGCGGACTCGATCTGGGCGAGCATCCCGTTGAGGGCGCGCCCGAACCGGGCGACCTCGCCGTTGCCCTCGGTCGGGTGCACTCGCCGGGTGAGATCGCCCGCCGCGATGGCATCCGCCTCCATGCTCATGTCCTCGAGTGGACGCAGTCCGAGCCGGATCAGCACCGTGATGAGGACGAGCAGGACGACGAGGAGACCAACCGACACCACGATCTCGATGGTGCGCAGCGAATTCAGGGTTGCGTTGACCGAGTCGAGGCGGGTGGCCACCACCAGCGTCGCACCCGCAGGGGGTTGCCTCCAATCGGTACCGCGGTCCGTTCGCGCCGGACCGAGCCGACGGACTGCGCAGCCGAATCGGGTTGGTAGGGCTGATCGGCGATCGTGGTGCGATCGACGTCGGGCGCGGGACGAACCGGCAGCGGCGTCGGCAGGACGCGGAGCCGGGTCGGCGGCCGATCCCGAAACCGACGGTTTCACCACGGTGGTCTTGCCCTTCGGTCCGACGATCTCGACATAGACGTCCGGACTGACCCGCGCGGCGATCGCGGCGGGAGTCACCGCGAAGCCACGGTCCTCGGCCCGGTTGGCGAACGAGGCAACTTGCTCGCTGGCGGTGGCGAGCTGTGCATCCACCCGGCCGTACATGTAGGTCGCGAGGGAGTGGAGGGTGAAGGCGTCCACCGCCGAAAGACCGAGGGCGACCAGGACGATCATGATGGCCACCAAGCGCTGGCGCAGGGTCATCGGCTCGGCTCCCGGACGCAGTAGCCGACACCACGGACCGTGTGGATGAGGGGTGGGTCGAACCGGTCGATCTTCTTGCGCACGTAGGAGATGTAGATCTCCACGATGTTCGACTCCCCCGCGAACGAGTCCTTCCAGACCGCGTCCAGGATCTGGGCCTTCGAGAGCACCTGGCGCGGATGGGCGACGAGGAATCGGAGCAGTCGGAACTCGGTGGCGGTGAGCTCGATGGGCTGGCCCGCCCGCCACACCTGGTGGGAACCCACGTCCATCAACAGGTCGCGGAAGCGGAGCCGGTCCCCGTCCGAGCGGTCCTCGACCGCGGTGCGCCGGAGCACCGCTCGGATGCGCGCCACCAGCTCGTCGATGCTGAACGGTTTGGTCACGTAGTCGTCGCCGAGCGCGAGCCCCGCCAGCTTGTCCGGCGAGGCGTCGCGGGCGGTGAGGAACATGACCGGGGTCTCGATGTCCTCGGCGCGCAGGCGCCGGCAGACCTCGAGGCCGTCGATGTCCGGGAGCATCACGTCGAGGACGATGAAGTCGTAGCCGCCGAAGCGCGCCTTCTCCAGCGCCTCGATGCCACTTGCCGCCTCGTCGGTCAGGAATCCCTCGAAGGTGAGGGCGGAGGTGACGACGTCGGTGATGTAGGGCTCGTCGTCGACGACGAGGATCCGATTGGACGGGCTGGCGGTCCCGGTCGTCACGTCCGCGCGGGGTGGGACCGCGCGCGCCCTCCTCCGAAGAGGCGGAGGAACCCCCACCAGGTCACGAGTGCCAATGCCTCGACCACGATGGATGTCGACATCTTCGAATCCCCTTGAAGCCGGTCGACGAATCGGATCGGGACCTCGCGGATCGTCGCGCCGGCACGCTTCGCCTCGTAGGTCATCTCGATCTGGAAGCCGTACCCCTCGGCCCGGATGCGATCGAGACCGATCCGGCCGAGCAGCTCCGTCGAGTAGGCCCGGAACCCGGCCGTCGAATCGGCGACGTGCAGCCCGAGGAGCGTCGTCGGCATAGATGTTGCCTCCTCGCGAGAGCAGGCGCCGGAAGAAGGTCCAGTCGGGGATGGAACCGCCGGGGACGTACCGCGAGCCGATCACCACGTCGCACCCCTCCGACAACGGCGCGAGCAGTGCCGGCAATGCCTCGGGCTCGTGGGACAGGTCGGCGTCCATCTCGACGCACGCGTCGAAGCCGCGCTCCATGCCCCAGCGGAACCCGGTCCGGTAGGCGCTCCCGAGGCCGGACTTCTCGTGGCGCCGCAGCACCTCGACGTTGCCGAGCTCCTTCCCGAGCGACTCGGCGATCTTCGCCGTCCCGTCGGGGCTGCCGTCGTCGACCACGAGGACGGTCGCAGCGGGAACCGCCTCCCTGATCCGCCGCAGCACGTGTTCGATGTTGTCCGACTCGTTGTACGTGGGCAGCACGACCAGGACCTTCATTTCACGCAGCATACGGGACGAAGCCCTGGTCAGCCGAGTCAGGACCCCCCCGCCGAGCTCGCTCGAGCGCCAGGTCGGGGCGTGCTATCCGGACCCCCGGTCGACCCGGGCAGGGTCGCCGACACCCGAAGGGCTCCCGCCGTTGCCGAGCACGAGCGGTGACTCCTCGGGTTCAGGCCCCTCCCCCGCGGCGGCGACCGAGGGGCCTGCGGCTGCCGGCTGCGGTCGGGTCCGCGTCCAGACCTCCCGGAAGATCACCTGGATCGCGCTCCCGACCGGGATCGCGACGAGGGCCCCGGCCAACGCGCCGAGGGACGATCCGAACACACCGCCGAGGTTGGCGCCGACGAGCACCGCCAGCAGCACCCACAGCGGGTTCATCCGTACCGAGCGGCTCATCACGACCGGATAGATGAAGTGGTTCTCGACGAGCTGGAAGCCGACGAACACGACCAGCGTGACGATGCCCGCGGTCGGCGAGTGCAACACCGCGAGGGCGACGCTCGGGACCGCCGCGATGAGGCCTCCGACGAGCGGAATCATCGCGACGAGAGCGACCCACAGTCCGATCAGCAGCGCGAAGGGCACCCCGAGGACGACCAGTGTGACGAAGATGACCACGCCGAACATCAGCGACATCGCGATGGTGCCGAGCACGTAGGCGCTCACCTGGTCGCGAGACCTGGTGGGCGATCTCCTCGATGTCCTTGCGCCGGTCCGGCTTGAGCGTGCCGAGCAGCCCTTTCCGCAGGCCCGGTGCCTCGAGCAGCATGAACAGCGAGAGGAAGGCGATGGTGGTGAGGGCGAGGATGGTCGAGAAGACCGCCTTGCCGAGGTTGGTCCCGACCGTGAGCGCCGGCTTCCCGAGACTGTGGGCGAACGTCTTCAGCTTGGGTGCGTTCTTCTGGACCCAGGAGAGGAGGCCGAGGCGCTTGAGCTCGTGCGCGAGCCAGCCGTGGCCCTTCTCCACCTGGTCGACCATCGTCGGCAGTCGCTCGGCGACATGGGTCAACGAATTGACCAGCGGGTATCCGAACAGGCCGAGCAGCCCGAAGAACAACGCGACGGCGCCGACGAACACGACGCCCACCGCGCTGCCCCGTCGGAACCCGCGGCGCTGCAGGAAGACCACCGACGGATTGAGCACGGCGGCGACGAAAGCGGCGATGAGGATCCAGAGGATCACCTCGCGGAGGCGTCCGATGAGCCGGTAGAGCACCCAGGTCGAGATCACCACCGCGTCGACCGCGAGGATGGTGCGCAGCGGGACGCCCCGCGACGAGGCGGCGGCGAAGAGCCGTTCGCGCCGCGGTGCGTCGGCCCCGACCGGGGGCCCGGCCCGGTCGACCGCCGTCTCGTCGACTCCGTCGTCGCGGTGGGAGGCGCCGGCTCCGTTGGGGACCCCGGATTCGCTCGGTACCGCACCGCCGTCGGCCGCGGTATCCGAAGCCGCCCTCTCGCTCACGTCGGGCTCCCCGGCGCCGTCGGCCACCTGCTCAGCATGTCAGGTCTGCGGGGTCGGGCGTGTCAACATGAGAGCCATGGCGGTGACCGAGGCAGACCGGGCACGACCTCGCCGGTGGTGGTACCGGGGCCCCTTCGTACGCCGCGAGGTGCGCCTCAGCGTGGGCACGCTCCTCGTCTTCCTCTTCGTGTTCTACGTGGCCCTGCCCCTGCGTCGCGAGCCACCGGGCCGAGCTCTCCGCGCTCGCGCACGTGAACGTGGCGGCGCTGATCCTCGGGCTCCTGCTCGAGATCGCCGCGCTCGTCGCCTACACCCAGTTGACCCACGCGGTGCTGCCCCCGGGAGGCCCGCGCCGGTTCCGGCTGTTCCGGATCAACATGTCGACCCTCGCGCTCAGTCACGTCTCCCCCGGTGGGACCGGCCCGGGCGCCGCCCTCTGGTACCGCCTGGTCACCCAGTCGGGCGTGTCGGGTTCCGACGCGGGGTTCGCGCTCGGCACCCAGGGGATCGGCTCGGCGGTCGTGCTCAACGTCATGTTCTGGTTGGCACTGGTCGGCTTCCTCGTCGCGCACGGTTTCCACGTACCGGCGAGCCATCACGGCGGCCAGTCACAGTCGGCGTCGATCCTGGTCCTCGTCGCGGCCGCGCTCGGTGTGGTGCTGCTCGGGGCATTCGGCGGCCTCTTCTATCTCCTCACCCGCGGCCAGCAGCGGGCGAGCCGTATCATCCGGCGGGTCTCCGCCCGGATCCGCTTCCTCGACGCGGACCGCACCACGGCACTCGTCGAGCGACTCGCCGAGCGGTTCGCGGTCCTGCTCGACGATCGTGCGCTCCTGCGCCGAGCGCTGGCCTGGGCCGCGGCCAACTGGCTGCTCGACGCCGCCTCGCTCTGGGTCTTCGTCGCCGCGTTCGGCCGTCCGATCTCGCCGATCGACCTCCTCACCGCCTACGGGCTCGCCAACATCCTCGCGGCGATCCCCGATCACGCCCGGAGGACTCGGTGTCGTCGAGTTCGTGCTCGTCTCGATGATCACCGGGTTCGGTCCGACCGCGGGCCAGGCCCTCTCGGCGGTACTCGCCTACCGGGCGGTGAACTTCTGGTTGCCGATACCCGTCGGCGGGCTCGCCTACGCATCGCTCGAGCTCGAACGCAAGGCCCCCCACCGCCGCTGGTTCGGGACCACTTCCGTCAGCGTTCGGACGATGCGCAGCGGCCGGGCGCACGCACGACTGCCGGCCAAGGGCCGCGGACGATCGACGGCGGTTCGCGCTGTTCAGTCGGTCTTCCGCCGGAGCCGTCGCCACCATGGCCCAACGGTCGGCGGTGATGGTGCCGACCCGGCAGGCGGTTCCGTCCGAGGAGGGGGCACGCCGGGCCGGGCCGCATCTCGCTGAAGCCGTCTCGCTGCCACAGCCTGTGCTCGGAGGTGATCCTGGAGGCTGAACCCGAGCCCGCCGCTCTCGGTGGCGACCCGGGTCCACCGCCCGTCTGCTCCGAGCACCCAGGAATTCGCCTCGTCGCGGAGCGCGTCGTCGAGCACGCCGACCAGACGGTGCCGGATCGCCGGGTCCTCGACCGGCACGACCACCTCGACCCGCCGGTCGAGATTGCGCTCCATCAGGTCGGGCGACCCGAACGAGACGCGCAGGGCGCGTCCGCCCGTCACCGCCGAAGAGGAAGATGCGGGAGTGCTCGAGGAACCTGCCGACGATCGAGCGGACCCTGATGTTCTCCGAGAGACCCGCGACACCGGGCCGCAGGCAGCACAGGCCGCGCACCACCAGGTCGATCGCGACACCCGCCCGGGAAGCCTCGTAGAGGGCGTCGATGATCTCCGGGTCGGTGAGCCCGTTGGTCTTGAGCACGATGCGCCCGGCGGGTCCGGCCTCGGTCTCCTCGCGGATCGAGCTGACCAGTGACGAACGGGTCGACAGCGGGGAGACCGCGAGCCGTCGGAAGCGCGGCGGATCGCCCGAGCCGGTCAGAAGGTTGAACAGCTCGCCGACATCGGCTCCGACCTCGGGATCGGCGGTGAGAAGACCCGACGTCCTCGTAGCTCTGCGCGGTGGTGGCGTTGTAGTTGCCGCTGCCGATGTGGCAGTAGCGGCGGATGTGGTCGCCCTCCCGCCGGACCACCAGCGAGATCTTCGAGTGGGTCTTGAAGCGGACCAGGCCGTAGATGACCTGCACTCCGGCTTCCTCGAGGGCGCGGGCCCGGGTCAGGTTGGCCTGCTCGTCGAAGCGCGCCTGGAGCTCGACGACCGCGGTCACCTGCTTGCCCGACTGTGAGGCCCGCACCAGTGAGTTGACGGTCGGGCTGTCCTCGCCGGTGCGGTAGAGGGTCTGTTTGATCGCGAGCACGTCGGGGTCCTCGGCGGCGCGGGCGATGAAGGCCTCGACCGAGGCGACGAAGGACTCGTAGGGGTGGTGCACCAGCACGTCGCCCTCAGCGAGCACGGTGAAGAGCTCGCGCTCGGACGCGAGCTGCGGCGGCGTGAGCGGTGTCCAGGGTTCGGGGGCGAGGTCGGGGCGCGCCAGATCGGTGAGGCCGCGCAGCCCGCCGAGGTCGAGCGGGACGTCGAAGAGGAAGACGTTGTCCTCGGGGACGTCGACCTCGTCGATCAACATGGTGAGCAGATCAGCGGGGACCGCTGCGGCGACCTCGAGGCGGACCGCCTGGCCGAACCGCCGGCGGTGGAGCTCGAGCTCGATCGCCGCCGGTAGGTCCTGGGCCTCGTCCTCCTCGACCGAGAGGTCGGCGTTGCGGGTCACCCGGAAGGAATGGTGTTCGACGATGGCCATCGAGGGGAAGAGCGTCTCGAGGTGCGCGGCGATGACCTGCTCGACCGGCACGACGCGCCGCTCGTCGGGGAGGGTCACGAAGCGCGGCACCAGCGGGGGGACCTTCACCCGGGCGATCCGGCGGTCGCCGGTCGCCGGGTCCTCCACCCGTACGACCAGATTGAGCGAGAGGTTCGAGATGTAGGGGAAGGGGTGGGCCTGGTCGACCGCGAGCGGGGTCAGGATCGGGAAGATCCGCTGGTGGAAGACCTCGGTCAGGTACGCACGGTCGGGCTCTGCGAGGGTCTCGAAGTCGACGATCGCCAGCCCGTGCTCGGCGAAGGCCGGGCGCACCTGCTCGGCGAAGATCGCGCTCTGCCGGGCGACCAGCTCGGTGGTCCGTTCGGCGATGGCGGCGAGCTGCTCGGCCGGACCCATCCCGTCCGGCGAGCGCACCCGCAGTCCTGCGGCGACCTGGTCCTCGAGTCCGGCGACGCGGACCTGGAAGAACTCGTCGAGGCCCTCGGAGAAGATCGCGAGGAACTTGACCCGCTCGAAGAGCCGGACCCGTTCGTCGGACGCGAGGTCGAGCAGGCGCGCACCGAAGTCGAGCCACGAGAGCTCGCGGTTGATGAACCGGTCCACCGAACGCTGCCACGCGGCGGCCTCGGCCGGCCGCGCTCGATTCGTCACCCCGAGCCATCGTGCCGGTCGCGGCGTCGGGGTCGCTGACCGCGGATCGTCTCCCACGCCAACGAGCCCCGTCCGGGAACCGCTGTCGTCCGCTCAGCGGGTCCCATTGCGCTGCCATCGTATCCCTGCGGCTCCCGTGCGACTCCCGCGCGCCGGGCCGGGCGCGGTGACCTGCGGGAGCCGGGTCGCCCCGCATCCGGAGGTGCCCTGGCAAGATGGCGATCGGTCAGACGGGGTGACGATCGGGCAGACGGGAAGGAGCCCACCATGGCCTTCACCGACCGCGAGCGGTTCGACGTGATCTGCGTCGGCGACACCGCCACCGACGTCTACGTGAACCTCTCGGCCGACAAGACCGCCATCCGCCGCGAGAAGGGCGAACCCGAGCTGATCCTGCCCTTCGGCGGGAAGGTGCCCTACGAGTCGACGGTGACCGTCGCCGCCGGGGGCAACGCGGCCAATGCCGCGGTCGCCTGCGCCCGGCTCGGCCTGCGTGTCGGACTGGCCACCTACCTCGGGGCGGACCAGCTCGGGCGCGACCTGGTCGCGGCCCTCCACGACGAAGGGGTCTCCTCCTCGCTGGTGCGCCTCGATCCCGACTGCCCGACCAACCGCCACTTCGTGCTCCGGGTCGGAGCCGAGCGGACCATCCTCGTCCGCCACGAGGCCTTCGACTACGACTGGCCCCACCTCCGCCCGGAGGAGGTGCCGGCCTGGGTCTACCTCTCCTCGGCCGGCCGCGACGCGCACGACTACGAGGACCAGATCGCCGACTGGCTCGAGGACAATCCCGCGGTCGAGCTGGCCTTCCAGCCGGGGACCTTCCAGATCGCCGCCGGCGCGGCACGCCTCGCCCGGCTCTACCGGCGCTCGGCGCTGGTCGTCTGCAACCGCGAGGAGGCGGCGCAGATCGCAGGGATCACCGAGACCGACCGGATGGACCCGCTGCTCGACGGGCTGCTCGCGCTCGGTCCGCGGCAGGTGGTGGTGACCGACGGCATCGCCGGTGCAACCGCCGCGTCCGCGACGGAGCGCTACGAGGTCCCAGTCTACCCGGACCCCGAGCCGCCGATCGACCGGACCGGTGCCGGCGACGCCTTCACCGCCACCCTCCTCGCCTACCTGGTCCGCGGCAGCACCCTCGAAGGTGCGCTCCTTCGCGCGCCGGTCAACGCGATGAGTGTCGTGCACCGCATCGGCACCCAGGCCGGGCTGCTCCACCCCGGGCCAGCTCGCCACCTACCTCGGGACGCGTCCGCCCGAGTACCGGGTCCGCGCCCTCCACCCGACACCCGAGTGAACCGGCCGCCGGTGGCGGTTCCACCCCTCCCCCGCCGCCAGGGAAGGCACCGGTAGGCTCGCCGCCGTGGTGGTCTCGCTCACTCGGACCCCGAAGCGGACCCTCCGGGGGGTCAAGGCGCGGCGACGGACCGAGCTCGGCCTGCTGGTGAGTCGCGGCGGTCATCGTGGTCGCGGCGTACTCGCTGATGATCCTCGGGAACACGGCCAAGGTCCCCGCGGACGTCGTCCCGCTGATGCTGGTCATGCTCGGGCTCGGCGGGGTCGCCCACCTGGCCAACCGGGTGTTCGCCCCCGACGCCGTCGCAGTGCTCCTCCCCATCGTCTTCCTCCTCAACGGCCTCGGCTACGTGATGATCGTGCGGATCGACCTCGGGACCGGCCATTCGCTACGCGCCGCTGCAGGCTGCATGGACCGCGACCGGGGTCGGCGCGTACTGCCTCACCCTCTTCGTCGTCCGCCGGTCGCGTGACCTCGACCGCTACCGCTACCTGCTCTTGGCGGTGGCGGTGGTGCTCCTGCTGCTGCCCCTCGTCCCCCACTTCGGCCAGAGCCTTGGCGGTGCAAGGCTCTGGGTCCACATCGGGTCCTTCTCCTTCCAGCCGGTCGAGCTGGCGAAGGTGGTGCTCTGCATCTTCTTCGCCTCCTACTTCGCCGAGAAGCGCGAGCTGCTGACCATCCCGACCGCCCGTCTCGGCAACCGTCTGGTCCTCGACCCGCGTCCTCTGGTTCCGATCGTGCTCGCCTGGGGATTCGCCGATCGCGGTGATGAGCCTCGAGCACGACATCGGCTTCTCGGCCATGCTCTTCGCCCTCTTCATCGGGCTCTTGTGGGTGGCCACGGGACGGACCGGCTATCTCCTCTTCGGGGTGGTCCTCTTCGGGATCGGCGCGTACGTGGCGGGCCGCTACTTCTCGCAGGTCCACATCCGGATCGAGGACTGGCTCGATCCCTGGAAGTACGCAACGAGCTCGGGCGCCCAGCTCGTCCAGTCGTGGTACGCGCTCGGGAGCGGCGGGATCGGCGGATCGGGGCTCGGTCTCGGGGCCGGGGCCTATCTGATCTCGATCCCCCAGAGCGACTTCATCTTCGCGATCATCGGCGAGGAGATGGGCCTCCTCGGCGCGACGATGGTCGTCGTCGCGTTCTTGCTGCTGGTCGGCACCGGGCTGCGCATCGCGCAGAGCCGCGCGATCGGAGTTCGCCAAGCTCACCGCGGTCGGCCTCACCCTGATCATCGGGTTCCAGGCCTTCTTCATCATGGGGGGCGTGCTGCGCCTGCTGCCGCTCACCGGCATCACCCTGCCCTTCGTCTCCTACGGAGGATCCGCGCTCGTCGCCAACTACGTCCTCGTCGCGATGCTCATGCGCATCTCCGACGAGGGCACCGCCGCCGCGGACGAAGCCGAGCAGAACCAGTACGAGCTGGACCGGGAGCGGCGCCAGCGCCTTCTCACCGGCACTGGCTAGGCGGTGCCGTCGGCTCCTTCTGCGCCGCCCGGGGCAGGGACGTCGCCCGACACCTCGAAGAGCCGTTGGTCGACGAGGATCGGGACCGGGGTCTGGTGCAAGAGGGCGAGCACCAGCCCGTCGGAGGGGCGGCAGGAGAAGATCGATCGCTCGGTGCGGCCTCGCAGGTCGAGCTCCGCGAAGTAGACCGCACCCGCTCGCCCGACCAGCCGGACCGCCACGATGTCGATGTCGAAGCGGTCGAGCACCGCACCCATCAACTCGTGGGTGAGCGGGCGCGGCGTCGGGATCCGCCGGAGCGCGTGGGAGAGCACGACCGCGTCCTGCAACCCGATCGAGAAGGAGAGCTGGCGTCGTGGCGACTCGTTCTCGCGCAGGACGACCGTCGGGTGCTGGTTCGGCAGGTCGACGGTCACCGAGGTCACGAGGGCGGTGTGGAACTCGCCCGGCGCGTGGTCCGGCCGATCGCCGGCCGGCTCGGTCGTCGCCACCGCGGCCGCCGCCCCTACCTCCGCAGGACCGGCATCCCTCCGGCCCGGCGCTGCCCGGTCATCCTGTCCGTCCCCGTTCGGAGTGACATTCACCGCACGCTCCGCAGGTGCACGCTCACCACGATCCCGACCGCAGCCATGAAGCCGATCATCGCCGAGCCACCGTACGAGAGGAAAGGCAGCGGGATCCCGGCGACCGGCATGATGCCCATGTTCATGCCCACGTTCTCGAACACCGAGAACACGAGGAGAGCGAAGATCCCCGCGCAGAGGAGCCGTCCGAGGGTGTCCCTCGCCAGTTGGGCCGTGCGGAGCACCCTCCAGGCCACCACCCCGTAGAGGAAGAGGAGCGTCGCCGCCCCGACGAAGCCGAGCTGCTCGCCGACCGCCGAGAAGATGAAGTCGGTCTGCTGCTCGGGGACGTAGGCCAGGTTGGTCTGTGCCCCGTGGAAGAGGCCCTGGCCGAAGACGCCGCCGTGGGCGATGGCCTCCTTCGCCTGGGTCACGTTGTAGGTGACGGTCTGGCTCCCGCCGTTCGGGGAGATGAAGCCGGTGAGCCGCTGGATCTGGTAGTGCTTGAGCAATCCGACTTCGAGGGCGAAGAGGACGATCAGGACCGCCCCCACGAGCAGGAGCAGGAGATAGCGACCGGGCATGCCGGCCGCTGCGAGCATCACCAGCAGGATGACCGTCATCACGATGGCCGTCCCGAGGTCGGGCTGCTTGATGACGAGAAGGATCGGCAGCGCGGCCATCAGCACCAGCCGGACCAGGTCGCGGAAGTCGAGGCCCTCGGGTCGCCTCGAGCAGTAGGTGGCCACCGCGATGATCACCACCAGGGTCGCGAACTCCGAGGGTTGCAGCTGGAGCACACCGAGCGAGAACCAGCGCTGTGAACCCTGCGCGTGGCTCCCGATCGGCGAGAGCACCGCGAGGAGACCGAGCACGATGCCCACGTAGAGGAGGGTGGAGATCTGCTCCAACCTCCGGTAGTCGAAGAGCGCGGCGACCACCAGCACGACCAGCCCGATCACCAGGAAGGCCAGCTGTCGCTTCAGGTAGTAGCGGGGGTCCTCCCCGGCGAGGGCCAGCTTCCCCTTGGTCGCCGAGTAGATCATCACCACCCCGGTGATCGCGAGGATCACGGTGGTGCAGAGGAGGATCGGATCGACTCGGAGAGAGAACTGCCGCGACCGGGTCCCGAGGTTGGCAGGGGCGTAGGTCAACACGTTGCTCCGGCCGCACAGGCTATCCGCGGCCCCGACGGCGACCCCGGCAGCGGCGGGGTCAGGCGGGTCCGGCGGATCCGGCGGTGTTCGCCCGCGGGTCGACCGCCCGCCACATGGCCTCGACCGGCGGCTCCTCGCCGGTCCAGGCGGCGAGCTGCCTCGCCGCCTGGTGGACCAGCATCCCGAGACCGTTGGCGACATGGGCGCCGCGTGCGCGTGCCGCGGCGAGCCAGGGCGTCTCGAGTGGGTCGTAGACCAGGTCGACCACGACCTGGTCCGGACCGAGGCGCGACGGGTCGACCGGCCACTTCGGTTCGTCGGTGGCGGACGCCCCGTGCCCCGCCATACCGAGCGGCGTCGCGTCGATCACCAGATCGCACCCGCTCGCCTCGTCCGGAGTCCCGGTGCGTCCGACCCGTCCGGCCAGCGCGGCAGCCGCGGCCGCCCGATCGGGTGTGCGGTTGACCACGACCACTTCGGCCGCTCCGGAATCCGCCAGGGCGGCGATCGCGGCCCGGGCGGCCCCCCCTGCCCCGACGACGAGGCACCGATGCCCCGACGGGTCGAACCCGGGTCCCTTCCGCAACGCCGCGACCAGTCCGGGACCGTCGGTGTTGTCACCGGTCGAGCCGTCGGATCCGAACGTGACGCAGTTGACCGCTCCCAACCGCTCGGCGAGCGGCGTGCACCGGTCGACCACGGCGGCGACGGCCTCCTTGTGCGGCATGGTCACCGACAGGCCGCGGATCCCGAGCGCGGCCGCGCCACGCAGCGCCTCGGGCGCCGAACCGGCAGGGACGGCGAAGCCCACCGACACCCAGTCGAGGCCGAGCTCGGCGAACGCGGTGTTGTGGAGGAGCGGTGAGAGCGAGTGCACGACCGGATCGCCGATCACCCCGACCACCGTCGTGGCCGCCGAGAGCCCCTGACGTGGGGGGCGGTGCGCGGCCATCTCCCTCGGCTCCTTCGACCTGTCAGGCAACGCCGCGCGCTTTGGCGACGGCTTCGTTTGCCTGTTGCTGTGCGAAGGTGTCCGCGAACGCCTCGGTGCCGTCCTGTTGGACCACGACGAAGTAGCGCCACGACCCCGGCGGCGGGCCGAGCGTGGCCTGCAGCGCCGCAAGCGAGGGGAAGCACACCGGCGTCGGCGTGAGGCCGGTGTGGAGATAGGTGTTGTAGGGCGTGTTTCGCTTCAGGTCCTGCGCGCCGACCGGTCCCCCGTCCCGGCCCTCCGAGTAGAGAACCGTCGAGTCCATCTGCAGAGGCATGCCGGCACTCAGGCGGTTCAGCACCACCCGGGCGACCGGTCCGAGGTTCTTCTGGATCACCCCCTCCTTCTCGACGATCGACGCGATCGTGATCACCTGGTAGGGCGAGTACCCGAGACGTACCGAACCCGCGGCGAGACCGAGCGCGTCCGCCTGGGTGTCGAAGCGGTCGATCATCTTGGCGAGCAGATCGGTGTCGGTCTCGCCGGGGACGACCGTGTAGACGCCGGTCCCGAGCAACCCGTCGAGATTGGCCGAGCCGGCCGGCTGCCACGGCGAGTGGAGCGTCCCGCTGGTCGCCACCGCCTCGAAGGAGCTCGCCGAGTGGCCGGGCAGCTGGCCGATGCGCTGGGCGAGCTCCGAGACGGTGAAGCCGGCCGGCACGGTGATCGGGAAGACGTTCGGCCCGGCCGCGAGCACCTTGTCCACCGTCCCGAAGCTCGAGTTCACGTTGAAGGCGTACTGACCGGCCTCGACGTCGGGGTTCGAATGGAACTGGCTCCAGATCCGGTAGGCGACCGAACTGCCGATGACGCTGCGCGCGGCGAGGAGGGACGCCACCTGGTCGGCTCCCGTCCCGGGTTTCACCGTGACGACGACCTGGGCTCCCGGCGGGCCGGAGGGATTGGCCTCCGAATCCACCCAGAGGTAGCCGCCGATCAGGATCGCGACGACCACGACCGCGGCGGCGAGCGCGCCGATCCGCCACCGGCGCCGCCGGACGCGGCGCGACACGCCGCGGGGCCCGTCCCCCCCGCCCGACGCGGCGGTCTCGGGTCGCCCGTAGATCGCCGGAGCCTCGGATCCGTCGGCTCCGGCCGGGACGCCCGGTTCCGGCGGGGCGCCCTCCGGGCCGCGGTGCCCGCCCGTCGGCGTGTCGCTCACGAACCCGACCTCGCGCCCTCGAGCCAGGTGGTGAGCAGCACCGCGGCCGCGGACGCGTCCACCATCCGACGCCGCTCACGCGGCGTCGGCTCCGCCCTCGGCGAGTGCGCGCTCCGCGCTCACCGTCGTCAGGCGCTCGTCGATCAGTTCGACCGGGACGCCGTGCCCGGCGAGCGCGGCCGCCAGCGCGTCCGCCTCGGCCATCGCCGCTGCCGCCGCCGGGCCCCGCGACCCGTCGAGGGAGAGCGGCAGTCCGACGACGACCACCGTCGCCTCGAGCTCGACGATCAGGTCGACGAGCGCGCGCCGGTCCCTGTCGCGTCGCGCGAGCGGGAAAGCGTGCGTGTGCGGAAGAGCGACGGCCTGCGCCGAGTCCGTGACCGCAACCCCGATGCGACGCGAGCCGAGGTCGATGCCGACCGCGCGGCCGGGACGACGGGACGCGCCCGTCGCCGAACGGTCACCCACCGGCGACCACCTTGCGGGCCTCCTCGAGCGCGCGGTCGACACCGCCGGGATCCTTGCCGCCGGCGACCGCGAGCTCGGGCGATCCGCCGCCACCGCCCCCGAGCAGAGGCGCGATCTGCTTCACCACCTTGCCGGCGTCGAGCCCGCCCTTCGCCGACGCGACGACGAGCGACGCCCGTCCCCCGTCGGTCCGTCCGGCGAGCACCACCGCCTTCAGCCCACCGGTCTCCCGCACCCGCTGGGCGAGGTCGCGGAGGAGGTCCGCGGAGAGTCCGTCCCGACGCGCTACGACGGCACCGCCGATCGCCTCTGTGGCCAGCGAGGCGGCTTCCGCGAGGATCTCGCGGCTACGGGCAGCTTCGAGCTGCTTCTCGGTGCCGCGCTGGCGCTCGAGGAGCCGTTCGAGGGCTTCGGGGACGTGCTCGGGCTCGGTGCGGAGCAGGGCGGCGGCCTCGGCGAGTAGGCCTTCGCGCTCGGCCGCCCGCTGCAGGGAACCGGTGCCGGTGACCGCCTCGATGCGCCGGACCCCCGAACCGATCGACGACTCGGAGAGGATGGTGAGAGGGCCGATCATGCCGAGCGCGCCGACATGGGTCCCCCCGCAGAGCTCGGTCGAGTGCGGACCGGCCCGGACCACCCGGACCCGGTCGCCGTACTTGTCGCCGAAGAAGGCGAGCGCCCCCATCGCGTCGGCCTGTGCCTTGCTGGTCTCCTCGACGACCACGTCCGCGTCGCTCAACACATCGGCGTTCACGAAGTCGCCCACCGCGACGAGCTCCTCCGTCGCCACCGGAGAGGGATGGCTGAAATCGAACCGGAGGTGGTCGGGGGCGACGAGTGAGCTCTGTTGGCGCACGTGGTCGCCGAGGACCGTCCGGAGCGCCGCCTGGAGCAGGTGGGTGCCGGTGTGGTTGCGGCGGAGCGCGTCGCGCCGGACGCCGTCGATGGTGGCGAGCGCGTCCTGCCCGGCGAGGAGCTCGCCGGTGAGGGTCGCACGGTGCGAGGTCAGCCCCGGCAGCGGGGAGACGGTGTCGTAGACGAGCGCGGTGCCCGTCTCGGTCACGATGGTGCCGGTGTCACCGACCTGGCCGCCGCCCTCCGCGTAGAAGGGCGTGCGGTCGAGGAAGACCTCGACCTCGCCGGCATGGCCTCGCTCGAGGTCGGCGAGGACCGCGACCACCCGTGCCGGTGCCGCGTAGCCGTCGGGGCGCTGTCCGACGAAGAGGGTCGGGCCCTCGAGGTCGAGGACCGAGCGGTAGGCCTGCTCGCCGGCGACCGACTTGCCGCTACGGGTCGCGGCGCGGGCCTGGCTGCGCTGCCGCTCCATGGCGGCCTCGAAGCCCTCGAGATCGACCGTGAGGCCCGCTTCCTCCGCGATCTCACGGGTGAGCTCGATCGGGAAGCCGTAGGTGTCGTGGAGGCGGAAGGCGATCTCGCCGGGCACGGTCGTCACGCCGGTGGCGAGCTGCTCCTCGAGGATCCCCGAACCGGTGGCGAGCGTGCGGAGGAAGCCCTCTTCCTCGCGGGCGACCACCTCGGTCACGTACCCGTGCTGTTCGGCCATCGCCGGGTAGGCCGCGCCGAGCGTCGCGACCGCCGCGTCCACGAGCCGCGAGGTGACCGCGGCGTCGACCCCGAGCTGGCGTGCCCGGCGCACCGCGCGCCGGATGACCCGTCGCAGCACGTACCCGCGGCCCTCGTTGGCCGGCAGCACGCCGTCGGCCACCAGCATCGCCATGGCCCGCCCGTGGTCGGCCATGATCCGGAGCCCGACGTCGGTCCGTTCGTCCCGTCCGTAGGTACGGCCGGTGATCGATTCGGACGCTTCGATCATCGGCAAGAAGGCGTCGGTGGCGAAGATCGAGTCGACACCCTGGAGGACCGGGAGGATCCGCTCGAGTCCCGCCCCGGTGTCGATGCTCGGCCGCGGCAACGGCTCGGTGCTGCCCTCCCCGTCGCGGTTGTACTGCATGAAGACGAGGTTCCAGATCTCGACGTACCGCTCGGCACCGCCTCTCGCCGGACCTCCGGGCTCCCCGTAGTCGTCGCCCTTGTCGAAGTACAGCTCCGAGCTCGGACCGCAGGGGCCGGTGTCCCCCATCTTCCAGAAGTTGTCCTCGCCCATGCGCTGGATGCGTCTCGGCGGGCACCCCGATCTGGTCGCGCCAGATCTGTTCGGCCTCGTCGTCGCTCTCGTGAACGGTGATCCACAGCCGGTCGCCGTCAATGCCGAGCTCCTCGGTGACCAGCTCCCACGCATAGGGGATGGCGTCCGCCTTGAAGTAGTCCCCGAAGCTGAAGTTCCCGAGCATCTCGAAGAAGGTGCAGTGCCGGTGGGTGGTGCCCACGACCTCGATGTCGAGGGTGCGGAAGCACTTCTGCACCGAAGTGGCCCGTGCCCACGGTGGCGACTCGTCCCCGACGAAGAAGGGCTTGAAGGGGACCATGCCCGCGATGGTGAAGAGGACCGACGGGTCGTGCGGAATGAGGCTGGCCGAAGGCACCGCGGTATGGCCGCGCTCGGTGAAGAAGCGGACGAACGCCTCGCGGAGGTCGTCGGCGTGTTGCGCCGTGCCCTCGGTCACGACAGGCGATCCTAGGTGGCGGTGTGCGAGGTGGAGCCCCTCGTGGCCCGGGTCTGGCGGCCGCCGGCGTGCCGACCCGACCCATTTCGCCGGCCGCCCCGGCGCCGGGGCTCGGGTTCGGCTTTGGCTTCGACTTCGGACTGGGGCTCGGACTCGGGCTCTGCGACGGGCGGTTCGAGGGAGGGTGCGCCGTCCGAGCCCACCCCGCGCGCGGCGAGCTCGGCCCAGATCTCCTCCTCCCGGCGCCGCATCTCGCTGCGCCCGGTCGAGACCGCGTTGCGGACGCGGTCGCCGGTGCTCACTGCCGCGTCGCGGGCGGTGCGCCCGACCTCGGCGACCAGCGCGTCCGGATGGAGGCGCTGCCGCGGCCTGGTTCACGGTCTCACGCACCTTGCGCTCCACCCAGAGGGAGGAGCCGGCGCCGATCGCCACGCCGGCGACCAGCCAGAACGTCCGTCGGGCCATCGTCTAGCGGCTGCCGTTCCGTGCCGAGGGCGGGTGCCCGTCGGCTCGGGTGGTGAGACGGCGCAACCCGCTGGCGGCACCGGCGCGCACCGCGAGCACCTTCACGACCGGGTTGGCGAACGCGCGGTACGCGAGCCGCGAGGCCGAGTCGACGGTCGCGTGCACCGATTCGGTCGAATCGAGCACCGCGCCCACCCGCTCCATCTCGGTGGCGGCCTGGTCCACCACCCGGTGCGCGTCGGCCACCAGCGGAACCGTCCGCCCTCGCAGGTCCTCGCAGACGAGCTCCAGCCGGCGGACGTCCCGGCGCAGCGATCCGAGCGCGACCAACAGCCCGGCCACCGCACACGCGCACGCCACCGAGGCGATCAGGACGGCGATGTCTCCCGCGTTCATGACGGACGAGTTTAGGCCCCCGAGGCAGGGGCCCCGTGGGCATCGACGCGACGGTCGGGCGACGTGGCCGGGACGGCGTGCTCAGGACGAGGCCATGCCGACGACGGGCCGCACCAGTGCGAGGCTGCCGGTCGAACCGTAGAACCCGGCGTCGCCGTAGGCGAAGATGCCCCCGTCGGAGGCGACCAGCCAGTAGCCGTGGCCGGTCAGGGAGGTTGCCATCCCGACCACCGGTTCGTTGAGTGCGAGGCTGCCGGTCGAACCGTAGAACCCGGCGTCGCCGTAGGCGAAGATGCCGCCGTCGGAGGCCACCAGCCAGTAGCCGTGGCCGTCGGGGGTCGACGCCATGCCGACCATCGGTTCGTTGAGTGCGAGGCTGCCGGTCGAACCGTAGAACCCGGCGTCGCCGTAGGCGAAGAGACCGCCGTCGGACGCGACCAGCCAGTAGCCGCGGCCGTCTGGGGTCGACGCCATGCCGACCACCGGTTTGTTGAGGACGAGGTTGCCGGTCAGAGCCGTAGAAGCCGGCGTCGCCGTAGGCGAAGAGACCCCCGTCGGAGGCCACCAGCCAGTAGCCGCGGCCGTCTGGGGTCGACGCCATGCCGACCACCGGTTTGTTGAGGACGAAGTTGCCGGCCGAGCCGTAGAAGCCCGCGTCGCCGTAGGCGAAGAGACCGCCGTCGGACGCGACCAGCCAGTAGCCGCGGCCGTCTGGGCGTCGACGCCATGCCGACCACCGGTTTGTTGAGGACGAGGTTGCCGGCGGAGCCGAAGAACGGCGCGCCGGGTCCGAAGGCGAAGAGACCGCCGTCGGACGCGACCAGCCAGTAACCCGGCAGCGCATAGGTGAAGCGATCTTCCGGCACTTGCGGGCTGGTCCCGTCGGGATTGGTCACCGACACGTCGACGGTCGCACCGCTCGCCGGACCCGGCGGGACGACGGCGGTCAACGAGGTGCCGGAGGTCACCGAGAACGAACTCGCCTCGGTCCCGCCGAAGCGCACCGCGGTCGCACCCGAGAAATCGGATCCGAGCACGGTGACCCGGACGCCTCCGGTCGTCGGACCCTTGCTCGGCGCCACGACCGTCACATGGGGCGAGAGGAAGGTGTAACCCGCGGCCGGCACGACCGCGCTGGTGCCCCCCGCCGTGCCGGAGGTGGCGACCGTGACCGCGACCTGCTGGCCGGTGCCGACAGACGGGGTGACCACGGTTACCGAGGTCGGGGTGTGCGCGACCACCGCTGCGGTCGCGCCGCCGAAGCGGACCAGGGGCGCCGAGGACCCGAAGCCCGAACCGGTGATCACCACGGTCTGGCCCCCTCGTGCCGGTCCGGCGGCCGGGCTCACGCCGGTCACCGCCGGGCATCCCGCGGCCGATCCGGTGAAGGTCCCCATCAGGGGGACCGCTCGCGGCGTGCCCCAACCGGACGCGAGGTCGTAGCCGGCAGTCGCCGGGTAGTTCGGCAGTGGCCCGGTCGGGTCGAAGAGATCGTTGTCGCCGACGGTGATGTCGTTGAAGTCGCCCGATCCCCCGGCACCGGCCGCATAGAGCTTCTGGTTCAGGAATCCCGCCGACGTGGCGCAGCCCTGGTTGACCACCGCGGTGAGCGCCGCCCACAGCGGCGCCGCGGTGCTCGTCCCGCCGAATGGTCGCCACCCGCCGTCGAAGAAGATGATGGCGCCGTTGCCCGGGTCGGCCGAGGACGCGACGTCGGGCACCTCGCGGCACATCTGGTTGGCGGGTTGACCGCAGGTGAAGCGGGTGTAGGGGTTCTGGGCTGCGGGGATCTGCTGCCAGGCCGGCGCGACGAAGTCCCGGGACAGGCCGCCTCCGCCGCTTCCCCCGCCGACCCCGTTGTTCCAGACCGTCTCGACCGGCGGATTCGAGACGTTGGTGAGCGAGGTGCCGCCGACGCCGGTCACGTCGGGTTGGTCGGCGGGATCGTCGACGTACAAACCGGTGTTGGTGTCGGGCGGGTTGGCCATCAGGTTGTAGCAGTCCGACGAGCCGGAGTCGCCGGACGCGGCGAAGATGGTCTGTCCCTGGGCGGTCGCCTGCTGGAAGAGGGTCGTCTCGGTGGCCTGCTCCCCCGGGGAGATCCCGCCGGGACCCTCGCACTGGCCCCAGCTGGTCGAGATGACCGGGGCGGGGTCGATGTTGACCATCGCGCTGTAGGTGTCGATCGGACCGACCCCGCTGTCGTTGGGACCGGAGTAGACGGTGACCGACGAAGAGGGCGCGAGTCCCGCGACCATCTCGATGTCGAGCGCGGCCTCGCCGAGCTGTATTCCGGTCGCACCCCCGTCGACGCTCACCGTCGACACCGGCACCGAGATGCCGTAGCACGACTCGTACGACTGGATGTCGTTCGGGGTGAACGGCTCGAGCTCGTAGAGCGCGACCCTCTGGCCGGCCGCCACGCGGTCCTGACCGTAGAGCGAGGACAGGCCGTAGGCAGAGGCGAGCTGGTTGGCGGTCCAGGCACCCTGGAACTGGGCCGCGGCGGCCGCGGCCGGACACGGCGCGGGCCCGGCGTGAGGAGTCACCGAGGCCCGCGGTGCTGCGCCGCTCCTGCCGGAGCCGCCCCGGAGACCGGTCCGGGGACGAGCTCGGGGTGGGCCTCCGCCACGGTCGAGAGGCCGATCACTCCTTCGATCGACGACGCGAGCCCGGCGGGAACGTCCGGCTGCACGCGTCCCGACCCGCGCGACCCGGCCGTTCGGGAGGCGCGTGTCGACCAGCGGCACGGAGAACACTCGCTCGACCTCCGCGACCGATCCTCGTGCCGGGACGAGCAACCCGTCGGGGGAGGTCGGACCGAGCACGAGGCCCGAGGCCGCGAGCCAGGCGCCGGGTGGCGGCGACGGTGGCCGGCGCCGGACCGAATCGGTCGCGGAATCCACCCGGGGCGAGGAAGTGGCGGTACTGCGCCGAGCCCTTGGTCGAGACATCGTGCGCGAAGCCGGCAAGGCCGGTGGGATCCGTCGGCTTCAACGAGACGAGCACGTTCACCTGGCCGCCCGACGCGGTCGGTCCGAGCACGTGGGCACCCGCGGGCAGCGTCTCCTCGCTCCCGGCGATCGGGGCGAGACCCGACGACGCGCCCGCGGCGCCCGCGGCTCCGGCCGGCCCCGCGAACGAGGCGGCCGAGAAACCCGCCGCCGTGCCGGCCAGCACCAGCACGGCCAGGAGGGAGGGCGCGAGCCCGGACCTCCGCTTCCGGACCGGCTCCGCGGCCCACCCCCCTCGATTCACCGGTCCAGTCTCGCGGAGAGGGTGCCTCCGTTTCGATCGCCTCCGCGCGGCATGGCCTCGCGACGCGCTCCGATCGGGGCATCCGGAGGTGTCCCCGGTCGTCTCGCCGGGGTCCGAGATGGCCTCGTCGCCTCGGACCCGGGTACGCCCGCCGAGCTCCGCCTCGTACCCGCGGTCGCTCGGCTCGTAGTAGCGGTGCCCCTCGAGCACCGCGGGGCGGTACTGCTGGTCGGCCCATGCGCCGGGCAGGTCGTGCGGGTAGACGTACCCCTCGCCGTGGCCGATCCGCGCCGCGCTCCGGTAGCTGGCGTCGCGCAGGTGGGTCGGCACCTCGCCTCGGGGACCCTCGCGGACGTCCTGCTGCGCGCGCCCGAGCGCGACGGTGACCCGGTTGGACTTCGGAGCCGAGGCGAGGTGCACGACGGCCTGTGCCAGATTGAGCTGGGCTTCGGGCAACCCGACGAACTCGACCGCTCTGGCCGCGGCGTCGGCGACCACGAGCGAGAGCGGGTCTGCCTCCCCCACGTCCTCGCTCGCGAGGATCACCAGACGACGGGCGATGAAGCGCGCGTCCTCGCCGGCCTCGAGCATCCGCGCCAACCAGTAGAGGCCCGCGTCCGGGTCCGATCCGCGCACCGACTTGATGAATGCGCTGATCTGGTCGTAGTGGTCCTCCTCGCCGTAGTGGTGCAGACGGCTGTGCCGGGCACGTCCGACGTCTTCGACGGTCACCGGCCGCGAGCCGGCGATCGCCACCGCGACCTCGAGGGTGGTCAGGGCCGCGCGCGCGTCGCCGTCGGCGAGGGAGACGAGGGCGACCACGGCCTCCGGGTCGGCCTCGGCCTCCTCGGCCTGCAACCCCCGAGCGACCACTTCGGCGAGATCGTCGGCGCTCAGCGGTTCGAGTCGCCAGAGCGTCGAGCGTGAGAGCAGTGGAGCGTTGACCTCGAAGAACGGGTTCTCGGTGGTGGCACCGATCAGGACGAGCAATCCCTCCTCCACCGAGGGAAGCAGCGCGTCCTGCTGTGCGCGGTTGAACCGATGGACCTCGTCGAGGAAGAGGATGGTTGCGCGGCCCTGTTCCCCGAGAAGGCGGCGCGCTCGCTCGACGACCTCTCTCACGTCCTTCACACCGGCCGACACCGCGGACATCGGGACGAAATCCTTCGCCGTCACCTGTGCGATCACCGACGCGAGGGTCGTCTTGCCGGTCCCCGGCGGCCCCCACAGGACGGCCGAGGTCACGCGGTCCGACTCGATGAGGGCACGGAGCGGCGCGCCGGGACCGAGGAGATGGCTCTGGCCGACGATCTCGTCGAGGGTGCGCGGCCGCAAGCGTGCGGCGAGCGGCGCACGCGCCGCCAGGCGTTCCTTCGCGGCCTCCGAGAAGAGGTCGTCGCCTGGCACGCGGGTCAGTCCGTCGCCGGGACCGGCGCGAGCCCGAGCTCGGCGAGGACGCCGGGGGCGATCGGTGACGGTGCGTCGGTCATCGGATCCCACCCCGACTGCGTCTTCGGGAAGGCGATCACCTCGCGGATCGAGTCCTCGCCGGCGAGCACCGCGACCAGACGGTCGAGCCCCACCGCAAAGCCCGCGTGCGGCGGTGCGCCGTAGCGGAACGCACCGAGGAGGAAGCCGAAGCGCTGTTCGGCCTCCTCGTCGGGGATCCCGAGGACCTCGAAGATCCGCCGTTGGATGTCGGCCCGGTGGATCCGGACGCTGCCGGACCCGAGTTCCCACCCGTTGAGGACCAGGTCGTAGGCCTGGCTCCGCACCGATGCCGGGTCCGAGGCGAGCCGGTCGAGGTCGTCGGGGTGGGGCATGGTGAAGGGGTGGTGGGCCGGCACCGGGCGCCCGGCGTCGTCGACCCCGTCGAAGAGGGGGAAATCGACCACCCAGAGATACCGGAGCGGTCCCTCTCCGACCGGCCGGCCGCCGAGGTCGAGGCGCAATTGACCGAGCACACTGCACGCGAGCCGGTGCTCGTCCGCGACCACCAGCACCATGTCGCCGGTCGCCGCGCCGGTGGTCGAGACCAGGCCGGCGCGCTCCGCGTCGGACAGGAACCGGTCGAGCGGCGAGTCGAGCTCCGGCGCCGAGCCTCCGGTGGTCACCCGGAACCAGGCCAGCCCCTTCGCACCGAGGGACTTCGCACGCTCGGTCAGCGCGTCGAGCTTTCCTCGCCCGAGCGTCGCACCGCCCTCGACGACGACCGCCTTCACACAGGGCGCGGCAAAGGCTCTCACCTCGGTGCCGGCGAAGACGCCGGAAAGGTCGACCAGTTCCATCCCGAACCGGAGGTCGGGCTTGTCCGTGCCGTAGCGGTCGATCGCGTCGGCCCAGGTCATGCGCGGCACCTCGGCGGGCCGGATACCGGTCACCGCCTCCGCCGCGTCGAGCACCGCCTCCGAGACGAATCCGAGCACGTCCTCCTGGCTCACGAACGAAGCTTCGAGATCGAGCTGGGAGAACTCGAATTGCCGGTCGGCGCGGAGGTCCTCGTCGCGCAGACACCGTGCGATCTGGTAGTAGCGGTCGGCTCCCGCGACCATGAGGAGTTGCTTTGCGAGCTGCGGGCTCTGCGGCAGCACGTAGCACGAACCCCGGTGGAGACGGCTCGGCACCGTGAACTCGCGGGCGCCTTCGGGGGTGGGTGCCCAGAGAAGTGGTGTTTCGACCTCGACGAAACCCTGCCGGTCCATCGCGGCGCGCAAGGCGCGGTTCACGGCCGCCCGCATCCGGAGGTTTGCCTGCATGTGCGGCCGGCGGATGTCGACGTAGCGGTACCGGAGCCGGATCACCTCGTCCACCTCGACGCGATCGCCGACCGCGAACGGTGGCGGCTCGGCCGGGTTGAGCACGGTCACCGTGCAGTCCGCGATCTCGACCTCGCCGGTCCCGAGCTCTTGGTTGACGGTCCCCTCCGGCCGGGCGCGCACCACTCCTTCGACCTGGACGACGTACTCGCTGCGGACGTCCACCGTGCCGGGGATCACGCACTGCACGACGCCGGTGTGATCGCGGAGATCGACGAAGGCCAGGTGCTCGCCGTGCTCGCGGCGCTTCGCCACCCAACCGCACACCCGGACCGCCGATCCGACGTCGGCCGCGCGCAGGGAGCCGCACAGCCCCGTCCGCATCGAGGTGGCTCCGGCTCCGGTTCCGGGTGGCGCCGGGGGTTCGCTCAACGACGGTCCTTCTCTCTCCTGGATCCGGCCCCGGAGAGCTCGGAGGCCTCGCCCGCATCGGTGACGGTCCGCACCGCTTCCACCACGTCCGCGACCTGCACGATGCGCTGCTCTCCGTCTCCTCGAAGGGGCTTGAGGGACACCGTACCCTCCGCGACCTCGTCCGGCCCCACGATGAGGGCGACCCTCGCACCCGAGTGATCGGCGGCCCGAAGCTGGGCCTTCATGGTGCGACCCTCGAACGCGCGATCGGCATGCAGTCCCGCGCGGCGGAGGCGCGCGGTGAGGTCGCGTGCGGTCGACCCGCCGACCACGTCCACGACGAAGGCGTCGGGAGAGGCCGGGTCGGTTGCGAACACACCCTCGGCGTCACAGGCGAGGAGGACCCGCTCGATGCCGATGCCGAACCCGATTCCCGGGGTCGGAGGCCCGCCCAGCATCTCGACCAGGCGGTCGTACCTCCCTCCCCCGCCGATCCCGTTCTGGGCGGACTCGAGCGCGCGGGACGCGAACTCGAAGGTCGTGCGGGTGTAGTAGTCGAATCCCCGGACCAGCCGGTGGTCGAGCTCGTAGGCGATCCCGAGCGCTTCGAGTCCCTCCCGGACGCGGTCGAAGTGCTCCCGGCAGGCGTCGCAGAGGTGGTCGGCGAGCGCCGGAGCGCCAACGGTTGCCTCGAGGCATTCCTTCCGCTTGCAGTCGAGGACGCGCAGCGGGTTTGCGTTCGCTGCGATCGCGGTGCTCCGGGCAGAGCATGTCGCGCCGCTCCGTGAGGTACGCGCGCAGGAGGTCGAGGTAGGCAGGTCGACAGGTGTCGTCGCCCATCGAGTTGAGCCGGAGCGACGCGGTGGCGAGGCCCAGTGCGGCGAAGAAATCGGCGGCGAGCGAGACCACCTCGACATCGAGATCGGGATCGGCGGGCCCCAGGGCCTCGACCCCGACCTGGTGATGCTGGCGGTAGCGACCGCGCTGGGGCCGCTCGTAGCGGAAAGCGGGCGTCGCATACCACGCCTTCCACGGGAGTGGCGGGCGACGCTGCACGAAGGCCCGGACCATCGGTGCGGTGCCCTCGGGCCGGAGTGCGAGCGTCCGACCTTCCCGGTCCTCGAACTCGTACATCTCCTTGCCGACCACCTCGCTGCCCTCGCCGATCCCCCGGCGGAACACCTGGACGTCTTCGAAGACCGGCGTGATGGCGAGTCCGTAGCCCGCGCGCTCGACCTGGTCGGCGAAGAGGGAGAGCACCGACTCCCACCGGGTCGACTCGGGCCAGAGGACGTCGTGGGTGCCTCTCGGGGCGCGCGACGCCAACGGTTTGTCGGCCATCGGTGCCTCAGTCCTTCTTCCCCGGGAGGATCCGGTAGACGTCGTAGACGGCGTCGAGGTGGCGGATCTGGTTGATCACCGACTCGAGATGTGCGGGGTCGGCGAGTTCGATGTCGAAGCGCATCCGGCTGATCCGGTCGGCGTCCGTCTGGGTGTTCGCGCTGACGATGTTCAGATGATGCTCGGACACCGCCTGCGTCACGTCGGTGAGAAGGCGGGAGCGGTCGATGGCGACCACCTCGACCGTCGCGACGAAGACACCCGAGGAACGGCGGTCCCACTCGACCTCGATCAGGCGCTCGCGCGAGCGGCTGGCGAGCGACGCGGCGTTGGCGCAGTCGGCGCGGTGCACCGACACTCCCCTGCCCCGTGTCACGAATCCCACGATCTCGTCGCCCGGTACCGGCGTGCAGCAGCGCGATAGGCGCACCATCAGGTCGTCGAGGCCCTCGACGTACACGCCGACGGCCGAGCCGCGCCCCGGCCGGGTCGAGGCCGGCTGCTGGCGGGCGGTGACCGGCAGCTGCTCCTCGTAGACGCCTCCCCGGAGGTCACGGACGATCCGCTGGGCGACCGCCCTCGCCGAAATGCGGTTGTCCCCGATCGCCGCGTGCAGCGCGTCGAGGTCCGCGTAGTTCATGCTGGTCGCCAGGTCGGCCAGCGAGTGCTCGGAGGCCAGCTTCTGGACCGGCAGACCCTCGCGGCGCAGTTCCTTGGTGAGCTCCTCGCGGCCGAGCTCGATGGCGTCCTCGCGTCGCTCGCGGGAGAACCACTGGCGGATCTTGGTGCGGGCTCGCGACGAGGCGACCATGCCCAGCCAGTCTCGTGACGGGCCGGCGGTCGGTGCCTTGGAGGTGAAGATCTCGATGGTGTCCGCCGAGTTGAGCTTGGTCTCGAGCGGCACCAGCCGCCCGTTGACCTTCGCGCCGATGCAGCGATGCCCGACCTCGGTGTGGATCGCGTACGCGAAGTCGACCGGTGTCGAATTCGCGGTGAGTGCGATGACCTGTCCCTTCGGCGTGAAGACGTAGACCTCGTCCTCTTCGAGATCGAGTTTGAGCGCCTCGAGGAACTCGATCGGGTCGGTCGTCTCGTTCTGGAAATCGACGATGCGCTGCATCCACTCGATCTCCGCCGTCGTCGAGGAGGTGTCCTTGGCCAAGGCCTGGCGCTCGGCACGCCGTTCGCGCTCGGCCCGTTTGGGGGCCGGCGAGGACTTCCTCGAGCCGTCTGACTTCTCGGACTTCGCCGTCTTCTCAGTGGAGGTGGGTGCGCTCGCCGAGGGCACCGGCCGGGGACCGGCCTCCTTGCCGGCCCGCTCTGCGTGGGTTCTCACCTTCGTCCCCGACGCGCCGTCGCGGCCCCGTGCGGGTGGGGCGCCGCGGTCGGGCCGTGTCGGCGCCTCCTTGTACCCCCAGTGCGCGGCGATCCCGTACTCGGCCCGCCGGTGCATTTCGTTGGTGCGCACCTGCACCTCGATCGGCTTGCCGTCGAGGCCGATCACCGTCGTGTGCAGCGACTGGTAGAGGTTGAACTTCGGTGAGTTGATGTAGTCCTTGAAGCGACCCTGCACCGGCGGCCAGATGGCATGGATCGACCCGAGGGCGGCCCAGCAGTCCTTCTCGGACTCGACGATCACCCGGATCCCGACCAGGTCGTAGAGATCGTCGAACTCCTTGCCGCGCACCACCATCTTCTCGTAGATGCTCCAGAGGTGCTTCGGCCGGCCGGTCACCTCGGCGGTGATCCCCGACGCGGCGAGGCGCTCGCGCACCGCGACCAGCACCCGGGCGAGGAACTCGTCACGCTGCGGCGCCCGACTGGCGACCATCTGTTCGATCTCGGCGTAGCGCTTCGGGTGCAGCGTGGCGAAGGCCAGGTCCTCGAGCTGCCACTTGATCCCCTGGATCCCGAGGCGATGGGCGAGCGGCGCGTAGATGTCGAGGGTCTCCTGTGCCGTACGCCGTTGCTTCCACTCGGGCATCACCGACAGGGTCCTCATGTTGTGGAGCCGGTCGGCGAGCTTGATGATCAGCACCCGCCAGTCGTCGGCCATCGCGACGAGCATCTTGCGGACGGTCGCTGCCTGCTGGGCCTCCTTCGAGTTGAACTGGAGCCGATCGAGCTTGGTGACCCCCTCGACGATGAGGGCGACCGAGGCCCCGAAGTCACGCTCGATCACCTCCCTCGTGACGCCGGTGTCCTCGACCGCGTCGTGGAGCAGCGCGGCGGCGATCGTCTGGGCGTCGAGCCCCAGGTCGGCGACGATGCCGGCCACGGCGATCGGGTGGGTGATGTACGGCTCGCCGGAACGCCGGAGCTGGCCCTCGTGGGCCACCGTGGCGGTTTCGGCCGCATGCACGATGATCGAGGTGTCCTCCCCGGGGTGGCGGCGGAGGAAGGCGTCGAGGACCGGCAGGAGCAGGGCCGCTTCGGCAGCGGGAAGCGACGAGCCGTTGAGGGACGCACCGGCGGCAGCGGCCCCGTCGGCCGGGACGGGCGTGGCCAGAGCCATCCCTAC
Source organism: uncultured Acidimicrobiaceae bacterium (assembly GCA_963784155.1). Lineage (GTDB taxonomy): Bacteria > Actinomycetota > Acidimicrobiia > Acidimicrobiales > RAAP-2 > Bog-756. The sequence goes on along the minus strand of CAWAQF010000012.1, from coordinate 190,991 downwards.
ACGGTACCCGTCGAAGCCTCCGGGCAGGTACTACGTCCTGCCGGCGACGTCTAGCGGCGCCGCCCCTTCCCCTTGCCCTTCCGTGGACGCGGAGGTGGTCGCTTGCCCCCGGGCCGGCTCGACCCCGACCCCGACGGGCCGGCCCCTCCGGAGCTGCGAGGCGCGCCTCCCGAACTGCTCGTGGCTGGCGTCGCGGATCCCGAGGAGACGCCTGCGGGGGCACCCTTCCCTGCGTTCTTCCCGCTCTTTCCGCCGCGCCGGGCCGCCGCGGCCGGCGCCGGGTCGGATGACCCCGGTGGTCTGCTTGCGACTCCGCCCGGTCGCCCGGCTCCCGGCGCCGGCCATCGCCGCTGCCGCTGCCGGCGTCAGCACGGCGTAGCGCTCGCTGCGCGCCTCGACCCGCTGGCGGATGGTGACGTACCGGGGCTCTCGCTCCTTCATCATCGCGAGCAGCGGGGACGCGATGAAGATCGAGGAGTAGGCGCCGCTGGTGAGGCCGATCACCAGGGCGAGGCCGAAGCTCTGGAGGGTGGCGGCCCCGAGCAGGTACGACCCGATGACCAGTACCGAGAAGACCGGGATGATGGCCACCAGGGAGGTGTTGATCGACCGCGCCAGCGTCTGGTTCATCGAGAGGTTGACCATCTCCGAGTAGGTGATCCGCCCCGAGGCCCCGAATCCCTTCGCGTTCTCACGTATTCGGTCGAACACGACCACGGTGTCGTAGAGCGAGTACCCGAGCACGGTGAGGATCGCCACCACGGTGTCCGGGGTCACCTCGAAACGGCCGAGCGAGTAGATCCCGATCACCACCAGGATGTCGTGGATCACCGCGATGATCGCGGCGACGGCCATCTTGAACTCGAATCGGATCGAGATGTAGAGGGTGACCGCGATGAAGAAGACGATCAGCGCCTCGATCGCCCGGTGCGTCACCTGACTGCCCCAGGTGCTGCCCACTTCGTTGAAGTTGACGTTGTTCGAGTTGGTGTGGGCCGCGGACGCGAGCGAATCCTGGACCTTGGTCTCGAGGGCCTGCTTGTCGGCCTGCGACTTCGAGTTGAGGTCGACCGTGACCTGAATCTGCTTCTGCCCGTTCAGGTGGTTGGTCAGCTGGACCACCGTCGGGTTGGCCACACCGGCCGACTCCACCGCGGAGGTCGCCTGCTGCACGGTGAGGTTCTGGGAGGTCACCAGCCAGGACTGGCCGCCCTTGAAGTCGATCCCGAGGTTGAGACCGCGGGTCCCGAGGGAGATCAGACCGGCGACGATGATCACTGCCGAGACGGTGAACCACCACTTCCGGTTGCCGATGAAATCGAAGGAGGTCTCGCCCCGGTAGAGGCGGACGAAGGCGTTCGGACGCTTGACGCCGTCGTGCGACTCACGCTCCTCCGCGAACTCGAGCTCCTCCTCGAAGGCCTCTTCGAGCTCCAGTGCCGCCTCGTCCTCGAGCGCGCCGTCGCCGTTGTGATCCACCCGCCCGTCGCCGTTGCCACCCGACGGGCTCATATCCGTGCCTCTGCGGTCACGCCCAACCCGCTCGCCACCCCCATGGTCCGCGCCTCGGTGGCGGAGCGGCTCCGTCCGAGGAGGATCACGAAGGGCCTGGTGAAGAAGTAGGTCACGAAGACGTCGAGGATCGTCGAGATTCCGAGGAAGAGCGCGAAGCCCTGCACCGGACCGATCGAGAGCTCATAGAGAATGACCGCGCCGAGCAACGACACCGCGTCCGCGGCCAGAACGGTGCGGAAGGCGCTCTGGAAGCCGCGGTCCACGCTGGTCCGGACCGTGCGGCCGGCGCGCGTCTCGTCTTTCAATCGTTCGAAATAGACGATGTAGGAGTCGACGGTGATTCCGATCGAGACGACGACGCCGATGACACCGGCGAGGTCGATGGTGATGCCTGCGGTTTGGCCGAGAAGGGCGATGATCGTCCAGAGCAACGCGCCGGTCACTGCGAGGCCGGAGATCACCACGAGCCCGAGCAGCCGGTAGTAGAAGATCATGTAGAGCATCACGACGAGCAGACCCGCGAGACCGGCGATCAATCCCGCCTGAAGGGATGCCTTTCCGAGCGTCGGTGACACGGTTTCGACGGTGAGACGATCGAGCTTCACCGGCAGCGCGCCGTAGGTGAGATCGGTAGCCAGGGTCTTCGCCGAATTCTCGGTGAAGTTGCCGCTGACTTGGACCTGTCCGTTGAACGAGGTGAACGACTGTTGGGTCGGCTGGGTGATCGGGGCCGAGATCACCTGACCATCGAGATCCATGCCGATCAGCGCATGGAACTGCTGTGTGGCGAGGGTGTCCCACTTCTGACCACCCGGCCCGTTGAAGGTGATGTTGACCACCCACTGTCCGTTGACCAGGTTGGCGCTCGCCGACTTGATGTCGGTGCCGGTCACGCCGGCCGGGCCGAGAACGCAACGCCCGGCGCAGTTCGTGTTCGCCGGGGACGACGGCAGGAGCACCGTGTCACTCTTGTTGTCCTGCACCGACGGAGTGGTCGGGTGGGCCTCGAACTGCGGGTCTGCCGAGATGTTGCCCAGGTTGCTCGTGTAGCCGTTGATGTTGGACGAATCCGGCTTCACTCCGATGTTGGCCGCGCTGAGCTGATTGGCGGTGGCACAGGTCGGCAGCGGACCGGTCGAGGGCGCGTGTCCTTTCGGCACCTGGAAGGGCCCGCCGTAGCAGAGGACGGGCCGGAACAGCAGCTGCGCGGTGTTCCCGAGGGTTGCGAGGATCTGCTGCGAGTTCTTCACGCCAGGGATCGACACCGAGATCTGGTTGTTCCCCTGGCTGTTCACACTCGCACCCGTCGCACCCGCGTTCACTCGGTTGCCGAGGATGGTGACGATGGTGTCGAGCTGCGAGGAATTGACCGGCGTGTGCGTCTGGTAGACGACGGACAGACCGCCGTCGAGGTCGAGCCCGAGCTTCGGGGACCAACCGGCCGCCACCGACGCGAGGAGGCCGACGACCGCGATGCCCACGACCGCCGTCAGGCTGATCCAGAGGGACCGCCGGTTCTTCATCGCGGGTCAGCCGTTCGGCGGCCCGTCGCCGCCCGCGTCGTCACGGTTCCCGGAGTTGCGACCACGCCGGGCCCTGCGCCCCGACCGCGACCTCGACCCGCCCCCCTTGCCGTCGAGCTGTGACGAATCCGCGTCGGTCGCCGTGCCACCCTGGACGTCGGCGTCGTCGCCGGTCTCTTGGTCCGCCGCGGCGTCCTCACTACCGTCGTTCTCGCCCTCGTGCTCGCTGTCGACCTCGGTGCCGGCCTCGGTGGTCGGGGCCTCTAGCCGTCGCAAGACGTACTGGCGGAGTACCACGAACGATGCCCCGACGCTCGTCTCGAGGGTGACCCGGTCGCCGTCGATGTCGATGACCGAGCCGACGATTCCCCCGGCCGTCAGCACCTCGTCACCCACTTCGAAGGTGTTCTGCTGCTCGCGGACCGCTTTGGCCTTCCGCTGCTGGGGCCGGAGGACGAGGAAGTAGAACCCGACCGCGATGAGGATGAACAGGTAGAAGATGGCGGACGAACTGCCCGAGGAGCTGGACTTCGACGTGGCACCGACCAGCCCGGCGACGAGGGTGGGGACAGTCGTCATCGTGGATCGAAGAAGGGGACATCGGTAGGCACTGCGGCCCGACTCTATCCCAGCCTTGCTGCCCCAGGCCGCCGGCCCGGCTCCGACCAGATCTCCGCGGTTCGACTCCGGAGAGTGCCGAGGGTCCCCGTCGCGATCGCGGAGCGGGCGTCGCGCATCAGCCCCTCCACGAACGAGAGATTGTGGATGCTGAGCAGACGCCAGGCCGTCGGCTCGCCTACCGCCAAGAGATGACGGAGATAGCCGCGCGACCAACGCGCGCACGTCGAGCAAGGGCACGACGCATCGAGTGGCTCGGGATCGGCGAGATAGGCGGCGTTGCGCAGGTTGAGCCGACCGGCAGTGGTCAGCACCGAGCCGTGCCGAGCCATCCGGGTCGGGGCCACGCAGTCGAATTGGTCGACCCCGAGCGCAACGGCCTCGAGGAGCCCGACCGGGTCCCCCACGCCCATCAGGTAGCGAGGCACGTGCTCGGGGAGGTGCTCCATCGTGGCAGCCAACGCCTCGAGCATCTCGGAACGGGGCTCTCCGACCGAGAGGCCACCGACGCCGTAGCCGTCGAACCCGATGGCAACAGTGCGCTCCGCGCTCTCGGCCCGCAGTGCCGGGTCGGTGCCCCCTTGCACGATCCCGAAGATCGCCTGGCCGTCCGGCCGAGCTGTGATGCGATCGTGATGGCGACGTGCGCGCTCCGCCCATGCCGCCGTCCGCTCGACCCCCTCGCGGAGAACAGCCCGCTCGGCAGGAAGGGTGACGCAGACGTCGAGGACCATCTGGATGTCCGACCCGAGGAGGCCCTGTACCTCGACCGCGGATTCGGGGGTCAAGCGCACCGAGCTCCCGTCGTACACCGAAGAGAACGTGACTCCGTCGTCGTCGACCAGCGGGCGGAGCGAGTGCACCTGAAAACCGCCCGAATCGGTGAGGAAATGGCCGTCCCACCCGGCAAAGGCGTGCAGACCGCCGAGGCGGGCGACCACCTCCGCACCGGGTCGCAGCATCAGGTGGTAGGCGTTGGCGAGGACCACGCCGGTCCCGAGGGCTTCGAGATCCGAGCTGTCGAGCGCCTTCACCGCCGCCCGGGTACCGACCGGCATGAACGCGGGGACGGGGTACGAGCCGCGGGGGGTATGCACACGACCGGTCCGCGCACATCCGTCCCTCGCGACGACCTCGACCTCGACGGTCATCTTGCCGCTCCGGACGCGAGCCGCCTGCGCTTGACGACCATTGCATCGCCGAAGGACAGGAAGCGGTAGCCCTCGGCGAGTGCCACACCGTAGAGGTCTCGCCAGATCGGTCCGGTGAAGGCGTCGACCAGAACGAGGAGGCTCGAGCGTGGTACGTGGAAGTTGGTCACCAACACGTCCACCAGCCGGAACGGGTACTCACCCCGGATGTAGAGATCGGTTCTTCCGGTGAGCGCCCCCGTCGCGGCCGCCGCCTCGAGGGCGCGGACCGACGTGGTCCCGACAGCCACCACCCTTTCGGCCGCCTCACAGGCGGCCAGTGTCTCCGCGGGCACCGAGTAGCGCTCCGAGTGCATGACGTGATCCTCCACGGTTGCCGCGGTGATCGGGCGGAACGTGTCGAGGCCGATGGCGAGGTCGACCCGGACGATCTCGGCACCGGCTGCCCGGCACGACTCGAGCAGCTCGGAAGTGAAGTGAAGACCGGCGGTCGGCGCGGCGCTCGAGCGTGAGCCGGGTTCGCGTGGTGCCGCGTACACGGTCTGGTAGCGATCCGGATCGTAGAGGTGACCATGGAAATAGGGAGGAAGCGGCACGGTGCCGGCGCGCTCGATGACCGAGGGGTCGATCAGCCGGACCAGGCGGCGCCCGTCGGCCTGCCTCGCACCGACCTCTGCGACGGGAACGGTCCCGTCCTCTTCGAACAACAACGCTCCCGGTGGGAGCCGACGGCCCGGACGGACCAGCGCCACCCAGCAGCTGGTGCCGCGGCCACTCGGCTCGAGCAACAGGACCTCCGCCTGTCCACCGGTCGCCTTCCGTAGGTGCAGTCTCGCCGCGAGGACCGACGTCTCGTTGACCACGAGCACGTCGCCCGAGCAGAGGAGGGCCGGCAGACCGGCCATGGTCGAGTGCGCCAACGTTCCGTCCGGCGTGAGTCCAGGGCCGACGAGCAGCCGGGCCGCGCTCCGCGGCTCGATCGGCTCCTGGGCGATCGCATCTTCCGGGAGGTCGTAGTCGTACGCGGACGTCGAGACCCCCGTCGCGTGCGGTACCTCTCCGTTTGCCGGGCCGGCCATGCGGGTCGGGGCGTCGGCGGCGCGGCGTGGCACGAGTGGCGCAGGTCGAGGCACCGGTTCATGGTGGCAGAGGGACCGCCTCTGTCCGAGCGGACCGGCCGATCCCGCTGGCCGGACCGTCGGGTGGCGGCGTGGGCCGGGGCCGGACCGGACCGGACCGGACCGGACCGGCCGGCACAGTGCATTCCGGCACGTGATGTAAGTTTACATCACTTTACATCACTTTACATCACTTTACATCACGTGATGTAACTCCCCGGGGGAGAGAAGCGGAGGAGCTCACCCCGCTTGAGCAGGCCGAATCTGGGCTCGTCGGTCATTCTTCCCGTTCGACTCCCCAGGTGGCTGCGAGATGGAGTGCCCACTCGGACGCCTCGGCCGGTTCGCCAGGTGGAGATTCGACGAGCACCACTTCGCTCACCCCGGCTTCGGCCAGGCCTTCCAGTTGGTCCGGCGAACCGTCTCGCAGCGCGACCGCGATCTCGAGGGAGGTCGGGTCGCGCTTCTCGTCCCGACAGAGCTCGGCCAGTAGGCCGGTCCGCTCGCCGATCTCCTCCCGCGACAAGTTGAACCCATACCAACCGTCGCCGTAGGCCGCCACGCGCCGAAGGGCGGCGTCGCTGTTGCCACCGAGCATGATCGGGATGCGGCCGGATTGCGGCTTCGGATGGCTCCGAACCCGCTCGAAGTGGACGAACTCGCCGGCGTAGGACGCCACCTCGTCGCGCCACAACGTCCGGAGTGCCTCGACGTACTCGCGGGTGCGGTGGGCCCGGCCGGCGAACGGGACGCCCAATGCCGCGAACTCCGCGCTGGACCAACCGATACCCACTCCGAGCCGGAAGCGTCCCCGTGAGAGCACGTCAAGACTCGCCGCCTGCTTGGCGACGACGAGCGGCTGGTGCTCGGGCAAGAGAAGAATGCCGGTGGCCACGGCGACCCGAGTGGTCGCCGCAGCCACGAACGTGAGTGTCACGAACGGGTCCAGCCAGTCACTGTCGGCCGGAACCGCGATTCGACCGTCCGGTGCGTAGGGGTACGGCGAATCCGGACCTTCCACCATGACGACATGCTCACCCGACCAAAGAGTCGAGAAGCCGGAGTCTTCGGCGGCGCGGGCGACGGCCACGATGACGTCGGGGTCGGCGCCGGGACCGATGCCGAGGGCATGGAGTCCGAACCGCACCGACACATGATCGCGCGATGACCGAGCTCATTCCCTGGTGACGGGCTCCTCGGGCGTCCGTCGGGACGAACGGCCGGAGGTCGGAGAACAGCCGGAGCTCAGAGCAGAGTCGATTCCGCCGGCACCAAGCCGAGGTGGGTCCACGCCCGAGGACCGGCGACACGGCCCCGCGTCGTCCGCTGCAGCAGACCCTGTTGGAGGAGGTAGGGCTCATAGGCGTCCTCGATGGTGTCGGGTTCCTCGCCGACGCACTGCGCGAGCGTGGTCAAGCCGACCGGCCGTCCGGCGAAGCGATGACACAGCACGTCGAGGATCGCTCGGTCGACCTTGTCGAGGCCGAGCTCGTCGACCCCGAATACCTCGAGGCCGGCCACTGCCGACTCGCCGGTGATCCGCCCCTCCGCCCGCACCTCGACGAAGTCGCGCACTCGCCGGAGGAGCCGGTTGGCGATTCGCGGTGTTCCTCTCGAGCGAGCGGCGATCGCGGCGGCGCCTTCCTGGTCGACCGGTACGCCGAGGATGCCGGCCGAACGGGTCACGATCGACTGCAGTTCGTCCACCCGGTAGAGATCGAGCCGGCCGACGAAACCGAAGCGGTCGCGGAGCGGCCCGGACACGAGTCCGGTCCGGGTGGTCGCACCGACCAGGGTGAATCGGGGAAGGTCGAGCCGGATGCTGCGCGCGGTCGGACCCTTGCCGATCAAGATGTCGATCTTGAAGTCCTCCATCGCCGGATAGAGGATCTCCTCCACCGACCGGTGCAGACGATGGATCTCGTCGATGAACAGGACGTCGCCCTCTTGCAGGTCGGTGAGGAGCGCGGCGAGATCGCCCGTCCTGGCGAGCACCGGTCCCGCGGTGATCCGGAGGCCCACGCCCATCTCGCCGGCCACGATGCCCGCGAGCGACGTCTTGCCGAGCCCTGGCGGCCCGGCGAAGAGCAGGTGGTCGACGGCTTGCCGCCGACGGAGTGCGGCTTCGATCACGATGCGGAGGTGCTCGGTGAGCTGCGCCTGGCCGACGAACTCGTCGAGCGTCCGCGGCCGGAGGCCCGCCTCTTCGTACTCCTCCGCCGGACCGGCCACCGGATCGACGGGTCGTGGCGAGGGCTCATCGTCCAGGTCGTGTTCGTCCGGTACGGCGACCACCTCGCGGCGGGTCGGCACGGTCATCGCGAGCGTGCCAGCTCGCGGAACGCGGAACGGACCATCTCCTCCACCGGTACATCGTCCTCGACCGACTCGAGTGCACCGCTGATCTCCTCGGGTCCGTAGCCGAGCTCGGCGAGCGCCGCTCTCACTTCGGTCCGCGTGGAGGACCCTCCGCCGGTCGGGATGAACTCGTCGCCGAGCGTCGGCAGATCGAGTCGGGCCTTCAGCTCGAGAAGAAGACGCGCGGCGGTCTTCTTTCCGACGCCCGGGACGAGGCAGAGCGTGGAGACGTCGTCCTCGAGGACTGCGGTGGACAAGGTCGCAGGCGACAGTGCGGAGAGAATCGACAGCGCAAGTGTCGGTCCGACGCCGTGCGCGCCGATCAGCGCCTCGAAACAGCGGCGCTCGTCCGCATGCGCGAATCCGTAGAGCACGATCGCGTCGTCACGCACGTGCGTGTGGACGTGGAGGAAGACGTCGCCGCCGAGTGCGCCGAGCGTGGCCATCTGCGCGGGCGGTACCGAGACCCGGTACCCGACGCCTCCCACCTCGACAATGACCTCGCCAGGCGAAGGCCGGTCGAGGAGACGACCCCGCAACGAGCCGATCACTGCAACGTCCCCGTCGCCGCGGCAACCGCGCGGCGGAGCGGCTCGGTCGTGAGGTGGCACGCCGCCAGGGCCAGCGCATCGGCCACGTCGGCGGGCCGGGGCGGCTCGGTCAACCCGAGCACCGCCGCCACCATCCGCTGGACCTGATCCTTCGTCGCGCCGCCGTAACCCACCAATGCCTCCTTCACCTCGTTCGAGGTGTACTGCGCCACCTCACAGCCCGCGCGTCCCGCTGCCACCAGGGCCACGCCCGCCGCTTGACCGGTCGCCATAGCAGTACGTGCGTTGACCTGGAAGAAGACCCGTTCGATCACGACGGTACGGGGGCGGAACTCGGCGACCAGTGCCTCGAGCTCGTCGGCCAGGGTGGTCAGCCGCTCGGCCAGGGCGACCGAGGGAGCCGTCGACACCACTCCCCCGGCCACCGCCGCCAGCCCGCCCTGCCGGCGCGTGACGACGCCGTATCCACACCGGGAGAGGCCCGGGTCGATCCCCATGACGAACACCCGTTCGATGCTAACCGTCCGCCCCGGCGGGAACGGTGATACCCGGCGTCAGCCGTCGTAGGCAGCCATCACCGCGTCGGGGATGTCGAAGTTGGAGAAGACGTTCTGGACGTCGTCGTGGTCCTCGAGCGCCTCGATGAGCCGGAGCACCTTCTTCGCCTCGACCTCGGACGCCACCTCGACCAAGGACGTGGGCACCATCGAGAGCTCGGCGGTGCCGGGCTCGAGCCCGTCGCTCTCGAGGGCCGTCCTGACCGCCATCAGGTCCGCCGGGTCGGTGGTGACCAACCACCGCTCCTCCTCGTCGGTCAGGTCTTCGGCTCCGGCCTCCATCGCGACCTCCATGACCCGGTCCTCGTCGAAGGTGTGGGGCACGGCGACCACGCCCTTGCGCTCGAACTGCCAACCGACCGCCCCCGGTTCGGCCATGGTTCCCCCATTGCGCGAGAACGTGTTGCGGATCTCTGCACCGGTGCGGTTGCGGTTGTCCGAGAGGCACTCGACGATCACCGCCACCCCACTCGGTGCGTAGCCCTCGTATGAGATCGACTCGTACCGGACGCCCTCGAGCTCGCCGGAGCCGCGCTTGACGGCGCGCTCGATGGTGTCGATCGGGACCGAGGCGTCACGGGCTTTCTGGTACATGGTCCGCAGCGTTGCGTTGGACGTCAGGTCGCTCCCGCCGTCACGCGCCGCGACCTCGATCTGCCGGATGATCTTCGCGAAGACCTTCGCTCGCGCCGCGTCCTGCGCGCCCTTGCGGTACTTGGTCGTCGCCCACTTGGAGTGTCCCGACATCGCCTAAAGCCTCTCCTCTTTCGTCATCTCCACGAAGAGCCGATGCAGCCTACGGTCGCCGGTCAGCTCCGGGTGGAACGCGGTCACGAGCACCGGGCCCTGCCGGCAGATCACCGGGGTCGCCGGCCCCCCGGAGCGGTCGTCGAGGCGTGCCAGCACCTCGACCGAGCCGCCGGTGCGCTCCACGACGGGCGCCCTGATGAACACCGCGTGGAGTGGCTCGGGCCCGAGTCGTTCGACCGCCAGATCACATTCGAAGGACGCGACCTGACGGCCGTAGCCGTTGCGCCGCACGGTGAGGTCGACGACCCCGAAGCCCCGTTGGTCCTCCCGCCCGTCGAGCACCCGTTCGGCAAGCAGGATCATTCCGGCACAGGTGCCGAAAGCCGGCAGGCCGTCCGCGAGCGCAGCACCAAGAGGCTCGAAGAGACCTGACGACTGGAGCAACAGCGACAGAGTGGTCGACTCCCCTCCCGGGAGGACGACGCCGTCGATGCCGGCGAGATCGTCCTCGCCGAGCAGCGGACGAACCTCTTCACCCAGCGATTCGAACGCCGCGGTGTGTTCGCGGACATCACCTTGCAGCGCGAGGATCCCGAGCGTCATCGGAGCGGGCGCCCGCCGCGCCGGTTACCAACCACGCTCGGCGAGCCGGATGCCGAGCTCGCTCATCTCCTGTCCGGCCATGGCCTCGCCGAGGCCGGTCGACACCTTCGCCAACAGCGCCGCGTCGGCGAAGTGAGCGGTCGCCTCGACGATGGCGCGAGCCACGCGCGGAGGTTCCGAGCTCTTGAAGATGCCGGAGCCGACGAAGACGGCTTCGGCACCGAGCTGCATCACCAGCGAAGCGTCCGCGGGCGTCGCGATCCCGCCCGCACAGAACAGCGGGACCGGAAGCCGGCCGGTCGAGGCGATCTCCTGCACCAGTCCGATGGGTGCGACGAGCTCCTTCGCCCATCCGTAGAGCTCCGCGCCGTCCGCCTGGGTGAGACGAAGGATGTCGCCCCGGATCGAGCGCAGGTGGCGCACCGCCTCGACGACGTTGCCGGTTCCGGCCTCGCCCTTCGAGCGGATCATCGCCGCGCCCTCGGAGATGCGTCGCAGCGCCTCTCCGAGATTGGTCGCCCCGCAGACGAAGGGCACCTCGAAGGGCCACTTGTCGATGTGGTGTGCCTCGTCGGCCGGCGTGAGGACCTCGCTCTCGTCGATGTAGTCGACACCGAGCGACTGGAGCACCTGGGCCTCCGCGAAATGGCCGATGCGAGCCTTCGCCATGACCGGGACGGTCACCGCGGCCTTGATGCCCTCGATGAGCGCAGGATCGCTCATCCGGGCGACCCCGCCTTCGCGCCGGATGTCGGCGGGCACCCGCTCGAGGGCCATGACGGCGACCGCGCCCGCATGCTCGGCCACCTTGGCCTGCTCGGCATCGACCACGTCCATGATCACGCCGCCGCGAAGCATCTCGGCGAGGCCCCGCTTGACGGTAAACGTGCCGGTCGGCCGCGCGCTCCCGGCTGCATCACTCATGGGTTCATCCTACTCCGGGGCGTTGCAGCGGCCCGCAGGCCGGGGGCGTCGAGTTATGCCTGGAGCACCGCTTCGGCCTCGATCTCGATGTCGACCTTCTTGCCGACGACGAGACCGCCCGCATCCATCACCGCGTTGAACGCGACGCCGAAGTCCTCGCGGTCGATCGACGTCGTCGCGGTGAAGCCCGACTCGCTGATTGCCGTAGGGATCCCGCACCACGCCCTCGAGGACGGTCCGCAAGGTGACCGGCCGGGTGACCCCGCGGATGGTCAGATCACCGTCGACATCCCACTCGCCCCTGCCCGACGGCCGGACCGCCGTGCTCTCGAACGTCCAGTTCGGGTGGTGCTCGACGTCGAAGAAGTCGTTGCTCCGGAGGTGGTTGTCGCGTGCCTCGTCACGGGTGTCCACGCTCGAGGCGTCGATGGTCACCTTCGCCTTCGAGTCCAGCGGGTCCTCACCGATGTCGAGGATCCCCTCGAAGGCGTTCAGTCCGCCCCGCACTTTCGACACCGCCATGTGCCGCACGGCGAACCCGAGGCGGGTGTGTGCCGGGTCGAGCACGTAGGTGCCGGCCGGGGGGTACTCGATGCCGTCGATCGTCCTGGTCGGGGCCTCTGCCTGTGTTGCCATCTCTGTTCTCCGATCTGATCCGGGGGCTCCACGGTCCATGCTCGACCCCTTTCGAAGCCCGGAATTACTTGATGACGCAAGTATATCAGACGATCATTGATTCCGCAACTACTTCTTGGGTGCTCCTGTACACTGACCCCCATGGGGGACCCGACCAGGGCGGACGACGAGCGGCTGACCACGGTCGGGCTCCTCTTCGAGTCGGCGGCGGGCCTTCGCCGGCTGTTCGAGCGCGGGTTCGAGTCCGAGCGCTCGCTGTCCGCGCCCTCCTTCGACGTGCTCATCCGACTGGCCCGCACGCCGGGGGGCGCGCTCCGCATGAGCGAGCTCGCGTCCCAGACCTCCCTCACCCCGAGCGGGCTCACCCGCTCGGTCGATCGCCTCCAGGAGCAGGGGCTGGTCAAGCGGGAGTCCTGCTCGGAAGATCGGCGCGGATCATTCGCCGTGCTGACCGCGGACGGCCAGGCGCTCATGGAACGGGCGGTCCCCGGGCACATCGCCCAGGTCGCACAAGTCCTCGACGAACTCTTCACGCGCGACGAGGAGCGGACCTTCGAGGAGCTGCTCCGCCGGATGCGCGATTACGTGCTCGAGGCGAACGGCCCCTGTCCGCCTGGGGCGGACCCCGGCGGGACCTGCCCGGGCACCGACTGACCGGCGTACCGAGCGCGGGGTCGGGCGGACCCGACCGACCCGACGCCTACCGGAGCGAGAGCGCCGCCGCGCGCACCCGGGTGTCGTCGAGGTTGCCCTCGATCCCCTCGAGGGGCGCCGACCCGGCACGCGGGTCGATCCAGAGGCACCGGGTGAGCGCCGCCACTCGTCCGTTCCCGGGCGGCCACGAGGCCGCAGTGGCCGGGCGGTCGATCATCGACTCGAGGGCGGAGGCGAGTCCCGGGGGATAGCGCACGATGGCCGCGGCCCGCTGATCGGCGTCGAATTCACGACCACGCCCGACGAAACGATGGACCGCCACGGCGCCGGTCGGGACTCCCTTGATCAACGTCCACGGCAGTGCCACATAGACCGCTACCGCGGAGAGCACCGCGTCGTGGCGCTTGACGTGGACGAGCTCGTGGGCGAGCACCCCTTCGAGCTGCACCAGGGTCAGCGACTCGGCGAGACCGGTCGTGACGACGACGACCGCCGAGCTCGGATCGCGCCCGACCGCCATGGCGTTCGGTAGCGGGCTGTCGACCACCCTGACCTCGGGAACCGGGAGGCCCATCGTGGCGCAGAGTCCCTCGACCAGGTTGTTCACGCGGGGCTGCTCCGACTCGCGACAGGCGCGGGCTCCGACGGAGCGCGCCACCCCCTTCGGTGCGCCACGCCAGAGAACCGCCGAACCGACCGCGGTGATCACGACGAAGGCAAACACCCCTACCAGGATCACACCTGCCGCAGCGAGGAGGACCCCGACGACCAGTCCCACCACCGACCAGGGCGCCACGCAGAGGATCGCCGCGCGCCGACGGTTCGCGTGGACGGCGAGGGAGTCGTCCTTCGAGTCCGGAGCGCGCTCGAGCACGGTGACCGTGCGTCCCGGCACCGGGCCGCTCACGGGCGTCGCCAAGCGCCCGTTTGGTGCTGTCCCCTTCTTGCCCGAGGCGTTTCCCGAGGCCGTTCCCGACGCCGCCGGGCGGCCGCTCCCGGTCGCGCCTCCGCCCCCGCTCGTCGCCGGTCCCCGCGGAGCGGCCGCCTTGCGTGAAGACGGGCCGGAGCTCTTCCCGCCACCTCCCTGTCCGCGCCCTCGACGACGGCGCGAGGAGCCACCGGAGGAGGGCCGGCGGGCGGGTTCGGGCCGATCGCTCATGGTCCGAGCAGTGTAGGGCGGCTCATTCGGCCGACCCGGCCACCACCGAGGCATAGAGGGCCTCGTACCGCTCGGCGAGGCGCTCCATCGACCAGAGTTCTGCCCGGGCCTCGGCCGACTCGAGCCAGCGGCGACGACCCTCACCATCTGCACCCACCCTGGCCGAGGTGCCGGCGAGCACCTCGCCGAGGGCGCCAGCCCATGCATCGGCCTCGCCCGGCGCGACCAGTACGGCACGGCCTCCCGCTGCCTCGCGATAACCGTCGATGTCGCTCGCGACCACGACGGCCCGGGCCGCCATCGCCTCGAGCAAGACCATCCCGAACGACTCCCCTTCGAGGGAGGGAGCGCAGACGACGTCGGCAGCGACCAGCCGGCGGGTTTTCTCCTCCTCGGAAAGCACTCCGAGCCAGCGCCGGTCGTCGCTCTCGGGATACCGGCGGCGGAGCGACTCGGTCAGCGGCCCGTCGCCGGCGATCCACAGCACCGGCCGGTGGTCCGTCGCACGCGGCGACCCACCTCGCGCGACCAGCCGGTCGAACGCGCCGAGCAGCACCTCGAGGCCCTTGCGCGCCTCGTGACGTCCGAGGAAGAGCAGCGCAGGCCGATCGGTCGGCCACGGATCGCCGCCGCGCAGACGGTCGACGTCGATCCCGTTGAAGAGCACCTCGTAACGGCCGCCGAGCGCGCTCGCCGCGGTTGTACGGGCCGCCTCGGAGACCGCGCAACGGACTGCGAGGCGATTGGCCAACCGGGCCGTGACCGGCCGCAGCAGCGAATACCACCCACTCGCTCCGCTGCGGTGGAACGTGCCGACCAGTGGGGACCGAGGGTGCCCGACCAGCAGCGCGTACGAGAGACCGGGGGCGAACGGCTCGTGGATGTGGACCACATCGGGCGCGAACGCCCGGATCGCACGCGACGACCGGACGGCCGCGGCCGGCGAGAGGGACACCGGTGCCACCGAACCGTTCGACCGCACTGCGACCGAAGGGCCGGACGGCTCGAAGTCGACCCCGTCGGGGACATCACCCGTGCCGTCGATCGGAGCGAAGAGGATCGCGTGGTGGCCTCGGGAAGTGAGTGCCCTGGTGAGCCCGACCGCCTGGCCTTGGACGCCTCCCGGCCGCGAGACGCTGTAAGGACACACGGTCACCACTCGGAGGGTCGTGTCCGGCGTGGCGGCGCACACCTCGCTGACTCAGTCCGTGATCGACCGGCGTTCGCGGCGGCGGCTCCACTTGACCCCGTACATCGCGTCGTCCGCCCGGCTCAGCAACCGCGACGGATCGGTGTCCGGATTGTCGGCGAAGACCCCACCGACCGAGGCCAGCGCACCGACGTTGCGGCCGTCGATCCGGTAGGGCCGTGCGAGCGCAGAGGAGATCCGGTCGGCGATCCGGAGCATCTCCTCTTCGCCGTTCTCGACATCGCAGACGACCACGAACTCGTCACCTCCGAGCCGCGCGACCGTGTCGGAGGGTCGGACGATCGAGAGCAGGCGGCGCGCAACGGCCACCAACATGTCGTCGCCCACGTCGTGACCGAGCGCGTCGTTGACCTGCTTGAACTCGTCGAGGTCCAGCAGGAAGACCGCCACCCCCGGACCCCGCCCGACACCTGCCTCCGAGGGCGGGCGACTGGCGAGAGCGTCGATGGCCTCCTGCAGACGCGCGGCGAGCAACGTCCGGTTGGCGAGCCCGGTCAGCGGGTCGTGCATGGCGAGCTCGGCGAGCCGTTCTTCGTTGCGCTTCTGCTCGGTCACGTCGTGCATCGCGACCACCGCGCCGAGCAGCCACCCCTCGTCGTCGAGGAGCGCCTGACCGTTCACGCTGACCTTGCGAACCACTCCGTCCTCGGACTCGAGGAGCACCTCGAGATCGCGGAGCGCGACGCCCGGACATGGCCTGGAGCAGCGGGTTCTCGTCGGGTTCGAGCTCCTCGCCGTCGGGCCACCTGAGCGCCCGGGTGCCCGACACCGAACCGAGCGGCTCCCGTCCCGCGGGGAGCCCGTGCAATTGCCGGGCGGCCGGGTTGAAGACGGTGATCCTTCCGTCGGCGTCACAGGCGACGATGCCCTCCTCGAGCGTGTCGAGCAGGACCTGGAGGAATTGTTCGCTCCGGTGCAGGTCGCCGGCGGCCCGGCGGACCGCGGTGATGTCGATCAGCGACACCACCGCACCGGCGATCGCGCCGTCGGGTGACCGTACGGCCTGTGCGTTGAGGCGCACCCACATGATCGGCCGCCCGTGCCGGCGGACGCCGAGCACCAACCCGACCAACCGACGCCCGAATCGGAGGCACGGCTCCAGCGGATCGTCGCCGGGCACTGCTTCGTCGCCGTCCTCGTCGAAGACCTCGACGCCACGCTCGGGCGCGGACGTGAGCACGTCGGCGATCGGACGACCGAGGACTCGGATGCGCGGGGCCTCGAACATGACCTCGAAGGACTCGTTCACCCGGAGGATCGTGCCGTCGACGTCGACCAGTACGACGCCGTCCGCCAGCGAATCGATGACGACCGAGTGGATCTCGTCGACATCGTGGATCCGCCGCTCGAGCTGCCTGCGATCGGTGACGTCACGAAGGCTGACGACGATGCCGCCCATCGGGTCCTCGAGGTGGTTCACGGCGATCAGCTCGAGGTCGATCGGAACGCCGTCGGCCCTCACCGTCTGCATCTCGAGGGAGATCGTCAACCGGCGGCGGGCGACCAGATCGTCGAAGAGCGCTCGGACCGGCTCGACGCTCAAGGAGTCGAGCAGCCCGAACGCGTCCGTGCCGATCGCACCGTCGACCTGGTAACCGAGGAGCCGCTCCGCCGACGCGCTCACGAACCGAAACCGGCCCTCCGCGTCGAGAACCACTACCACGTCGAATTCGGGCTCGGCGACGGTGCGGAATCGTGGTCGCTCCGGACGGGCGCCGTTGGCCGAATCGCCGTTGGCCGAATCGCCGTTGCTCGACGGCAGGTCGAGGGAGGGAACGGGGGCCGCCCGCCGGCGCAGGACCGAGGGAGTGCCGGCGTCGAAGGTGTCCCCGGGCGGCGGTCGGCTCTCGAACCTGGTCATCGGGGATCGGGCACGCGGTCGGCGGACCAGAGAGGCTGGAAGACGTGCCACTGGTCGGGTGCGCGACGGATCAGGCCCTCGAAGCGCGTGGCGATCTCCTGGGTGATGCGGGCGACGTCGGCGCGGAGCGTCCCCTGCCGGGTCGTGTCGAGAGGCGGCTCGACGACGCCGCGGTGCTCGAATCCGGGCCCGCTGTAGACGGCGCCCGTCACGAGGGTCGCCCCCGTTCGCAGGGCAAGCGTCGCCGGACCGGCCGGCATGGTCGTCTTCTCCCCGAAGAACTCGACATCGACGCCGGTGCCCTCGATGTCGCGGTCGCTCAGAAGTCCGACCAGACCGCCGCGTCGCAGGGTCGAGACGATCGCGCTCCCCGATCCCGGGCCGAGCGGCACGACGGTCAGTCCGATCGCAGCTCGTTGCTCGACGAAGAAGTCGAAGAGCTCGGGAGGATCGAGGAGCTCCGCGACCGACGTCATCGGCAGTCCCTGGGACGCGAGGAACGCCCCTCCGTACTCCCAGCTGCCTACGTGCGGTAGTGCCATGATGACGCCCTTGCCGAGTGCGGTGCCCTCCACCAAGTGGTGCAGGCCCTGGACGAAGGTCCTCTGCACCACTTCGCTCTGCGGCGTGGTCGCGAGCCGGGCCCCTTCGACCCAGTAGCGAGCGTAGGCCCGAAACGATCGGTGCGCCCAGCGCTCGAGCACCGCCCCGTCGCCCGCATCGGCCCCGAGCACTCGGCGGAGATTTGCCGAGACCATCTCCCGCTGTGTCGACCGGACCCGGAAGAGGACGTCACCGACGAGGTTGGCGACGGCGAGCGCGGCGGGCTCCGGAAGGGCCGCGAGACCGCGCCCGAGCGTCGTATAGGTGCGGAACACGACGCGCTCCTTGTTCACCGAAGCACCAGGGAGGTCAGCGGGGGTCGCTCAGGTGCCGCGCCGATCCGCGCGTTGACGGACCGACTGCCGGGCATGCCGGGCTCGCCAGGTCCGTCCGGAGCGGCTGGTCAGCTCGGCCTGCCGGCGGGCACGCCACCGCGACGGGGAGGTCGCACGCCGGCGCTCTCTCCCCGCGGCCCGGATCCGGCGATGACGCCGATGCGTCGTCGTCTCGGGTGCTTCGGCGACCCGCCACACCTTGACGAACCTCCCCACAGCGGTGGCGGAGGTCAGCCCGAGCAGCAACCAGAGCACCGGCATCAACAGCACGGTCGAGAGGAAACCGACACCGAGCAGGATCATCCGCTCCGCCCGCTCCATGAGTCCACCCCGCGCCTCGATGCCGAGCGACTCCGCCTTCGCCCGTTCGTACGAGACCAGCGTCGTCGCGCCGAGGATCGCGAATGGGAGCAGCGCGGCATGGCCGCCTCGACTCGACTCGAGGTACCAGGCCAACCCACCGAGGATCAGGACGTCGGCGACACGGTCGGTGACCGAGTCGAAGAAGGCACCCCGCACCGATGCAGTGCCCGCGGCCTTTGCCACCGGACCGTCGAGCAGGTCGTGGAGACCGGTGACGAAGAGGAGGACGATCGCGAGGTGGAGGTGACCGGTCGCGATGGCGACGGCCGTCGCGGCAGCCGACACCAGCCCCGTGGCGGTCAACATGTCAGCGGTGACCCCGATCTGGTACAGCTTCCGGCCGACAGGTCCAGTGCCCCTGTCCACCGCGTCGCGCCAGCGACCGTCGAACATCCGCATCTCCTCGCAGGCTATTGCCAGAGTACCATCGGCCACCTGGGGCGACCGTGTCCCTGGGTGCGGCGCGAGGCCGCGTCCGGCGGGCAGGTCAGAGGCGCGGGCGGGTCAGAGGCACGACCGGGTCAGAGCGAGAGCGGCCTGATCGGCGCGAGCACCAGCGCAGGATCGGATCGCCAGTCGACCCCGGGGACGTCGATATACAGCTCCACCTCGTTCCCGTCGGGATCGAGCACGTAGACGCTGTGGGTGACGGTGTGGTCGCTCGCCCCGACGATGGTGACCCCGGCGTCGTTCAGACGCCCGACCGCCTCGCGCAGCTCGTCGTCGCTGTCGCCGACCTTGAGACCGAAGTGGTAGAGACCGAGGCGCCGCCCGCCCGCTGGCGCGGCTGCGCCCTCCCCCACCTCGATGAGGAGGAGCTCGTGATGGGTCCGACCCGAGGAGAACGCGGCGATCGGCATGCCGGGAGCCGGTCCGAACACCGACTTCCAGCCGAGTACGTCGCGGTAGAAGGCGGCCGACCGTTCGACGTCGGAGACGTAGAGCACCAGGTGTCCGAGCTCCTCGACCTTCATGATCCGTTCCTTTCGGTCTGGCGCTCGACTCGGTCTGGCGCTCGCCGTCCCGCCCTCTCCGTCGGGCGTTCGTTTCGTACGTTCCCCGCCAGAGGCCAACGCCACCGCGGTCCGATCGATTCCGGCCGCAGGAGCCAGAGTCCCGCCGGTCAGGAGGGCCAGACCGCGTACAGGCGGTCCCAGGTCGCCGGGAGGCTCTCGGGGAGCACCCGCACCCCGGCCACCGCGGTCATGAAGTTGGTGTCGCCGACCCACCGCGGCACCGCGTGCAGGTGGAGGTGGCGTGGGATGCCGGCACCCGCAGCTCGGCCCAGGTTCGCCCCGAGGTTGATCCCCTCCGGATGGAACGCCGCTTCGAGCGCCTCCGTCGCGACCTTGGTCGTCTCCCACATCTCGGAGCCCTCCTCCGGAGTGAGCTCGGCGAGGGAGGACACATGCCGGAGCGGCACGACCATCAGGTGTCCGTTGCTGTAGGGGTAGGCATTGAGGACGACCAGCGCGTGGGTCCCGACCCAGAGCACGCCGTTGTCGCGACTCGGCGGCCCGCTGGCGACGATGCGGCAGAACACGCACTGCCCCGGATCGAGTCCGTCGCGCTGGCCCTCGGCCGATGCCGCAGCGGTGACGTACTCGCCGCGCCACCCGGCCCAGAGGACCTCGAGACTCACGGTGAAGGCGTCACGAGGCGGTTGGCGATTTCGACCTCCAGCATCTCGGTGAAGGTGGTCACCTCCACACCCCGCTCGGGACGGTCGCTGCCGCGGCGGTTGACCCCGACGGTGCCCGCCTGCACGTCCTCGTCACCCACCACGAGGACGTAGGGCACCTTGGCCAGCTTCGCCCGGCGGATCCGCGGGTTGACCGGTTCGTCCGCAGGCTCGACACTGACTCGGACGCCGACCGCGTGCAGCCGATCGGCCACCTTTCGGGCGTACTCCTCGTGGTCGTCCCGGACCCCGAGCACCCGCACCTGCTCGGGTGCGAGCCAGGTCGGCAGCGCTCCCGCGTAGTGCTCGAGGAGGATCGCGAAGAAGCGTTCGACCGAGCCGAAGAGCGCGCGGTGGATCATGATCGGCAGGTGCTTCGCATTGTCGGCCCCGATGTACTCGGCACCGAATCGCTGAGGGGTCTGGAAGTCGAGTTGGATGGTGGACATCTGGTGCGACCTGCCGATCGCGTCGCGTGCCTGCACCGAGATCTTCGGGCCGTAGAAGGCGCCACCCCCTTCGTCGAGCACGAGATCGAGGTCCATGCCCATCGCGGCGGACCGCAGGGTCTCGGTCGCGACCTCCCACTGCTCCTCGGTGCCGACCGCCTTCCCTTCCGGCCGGGTGGACAGCTCGAGGAAGAACTCCTCCAGCCCGAAGTCGCGGAGGAGGGAGAGCACGAAGGCGAGCGTCGAGCGGAGCTCGTCCTCCATCTGCTCACGCGTACAGAAGATGTGTGCGTCGTCCTGGGTCATGCCGCGGACCCGGGTCAGCCCGTGGAGGACGCCGGATTTCTCGTAGCGGTAGACCGTCCCGAACTCGAAGAGTCGCATCGGGAGCTCGCGGTAGGAGCGTTGACGGCTCTTGAAGATGAGGACGTGGAAAGGGCAGTTCATCGGCTTCACGTAGTACTGCTGGCCGCCGTCGAGTTCCATCGGCGGGAACATCCCGTCGGCGAACCAGTCGAGGTGACCCGATGTCTCGAAGAGATGGGCCTTCGTGATGTGGGGCGAGGTGACGAATTCGTACCCTGCGGCGACGTGGCGCTGGCGCGAGTAGTCCTCCATGATCCGGCGGACCGTGCCGCCCTTCGGGTGGAAGACGGCGAGCCCGGAGCCGATCTCCTCGGGGAAGGAGAACAGGTCGAGCTCGGCGCCGAGGCGACGGTGATCGCGTCGCTCGGCCTCCTCGAGCCGGTGGAGGTGCTCCGCCAGGGCCTTCTCCGACTCCCACGCCGTCCCGTAGATCCGCTGCAGCTGCTCGCGCTTCTCGTCACCGCGCCAGTACGCGCCGGCCACCCGCATCAGCGCGAAGTGACCGAGCCGGCTGGTGGTCGGGACGTGGGGGCCCCGGCAGAGATCGGTGAAGGTCGGCGAGTTCCAATAGGTGGAGACCGCCGCCGACGCCGACTCCCCTGCGGCCGCGTCGACCTCGTCACTCCCTGCCGCGACCGCCTCGATGATCTCCCTCTTGAAGGGCTGGTCCTCGAAGAGAGTGAGACCCTGGTCGATCGAGTGCTCGTGGCGGATGAAGGGTTGATCCTCGGCCATGATCTGGCGCATCGTCGTCGCGATCTGCTGGAGGTCGTCGTCGCTGAAGTGAGCACCCCCGGGCAGCTCGAAGTCGTAGTAGAAGCCGTCTTCGATCACCGGCCCGATCGCGAACTTGGCGCCCGGCCAGAGGCGCAGGACAGCCTGGGCCAGCACGTGAGCGGTGGAGTGACGAATGACGTCGCGTCCGGCCGGCGACTCGGCGGTGAGCACGCTCACCTCCGCACCGTCGCGCAGCGGTGCCGCGAGGTCGACCGGCAGCCCGTCGAAGGTGGCGGCGACCGCCGCCGCGGCGAGTCGCGGTCCGATCGCAGCGGCCAGCTCCCCGGCTGTCGTCCCCTCGTCGAACTCCCGCGTCGAACCATCGGGAAGTCGGACGGTGACCGCTGCCATGGGTGCGCCTTTCGCTCTCGTCGGGGTGGTCGAGCCCTACAGGGTAATGCCCAGCAGCGCAGCACCCCGGACGACTGATCGACCCGCGTCGGCCTCTCGATCGAGCACGGCGAGGGCGCCGGGGACGTCGAGGTCGTCGTCGAGTCGGGACCGCACGAGATCGAGTCCGGCATCGCCGCCGTCCGCTCGGTCGTCCGCGCCGGCGGCGGATCGCCGCCAGGCCTCGAGGCGAGAGACCGCGGTCGGCATGTCGGCGTCGGTCCACTCCCAATCTGTCCGGTAGTGGTGGGCGAGGAGCGCGAGCCGGACCGCAGAGGGCTCCCACTCCTTCAGCAGGTCCCCGACGAACACCAGGTTGCCGAGGGACTTCGACATCTTCTCCCCTCCGAACCCGACGATCCCGACGTGCAGCCAATGGCGGACGAACTCGGTTCCGGTGACCGACTCGGACTGCGCGGTCTCGCATTCGTGATGGGGGAAGACGAGGTCCCGTCCGCCCCCGTGGACGTCGATCGTCTCGCCCAGCTCGCGCAGCACCATCGCGGAGCACTCGATATGCCATCCCGGGCGTCCCGGTCCCCACCGCGACTCCCACGAGGGTTCGTCGGGCAGGGACGGCTGCCAGAGCACGAAGTCGAGCGGATGCCGCTTGTTGGGGTCGTCGGGGTTGCCGCCGTTCTCGCGGGCGAGCGACAGCATCGACGCCTCGTCGAGATGGCTGAGCTCCCCGAAACGCGCGAAACGTGTCACGTCGAAGTAGACCCCGCCCCCCGACTGGTAGGCGGAACCGTTGTCGAGGACCACGCCGATCAGGGTGAGGATCTCTGCGATCGCGGAGGTGGCGCGCGGCTCGGACCACGCGGGAATCAGCCCGAGCGCAGCCATGTCCGAGTCGAACCTCACGATCTCCTCCGCCGCAAGGTCGAGGTAGTGGACGCCGAGCTCGCGCGCCTTGCGGAGGATGTCGTCGTCGACGTCGGTGACGTTCCGCACCAAACGGGTCTCGTGCTCCATGTCCCGGAGCCGGCGCTGGAGGACGTCGAAGGTCAGATACACCTGAGCATGTCCGAGGTGCGCTGCGTCGTAGGGAGTGATCCCGCAGACGTAGATCGTCACCAGAGGACCGATCTCGAGGGGCACGACGTCTCTTCTCCGGGTGTCGAAGAGACGGATCACCGAGCTCTCATTCCTCGTCGAGACCGGTCAGCCTCACCGCGGCATGGACCTTGTGCCGGAGGTTGACCGTGATCAGCACCGCGGTGAAGGCTTCGATCGCAGTGGCCTGGGCCAGGCTCCCTGCGTCGACCCCGCGCAAGCCCTCGATGCGTTCGACGAGCGCGATCGTCGCCGCCGAGGCCGCAGGGTGATCCGAGCAGACCAACACGTCGGCCGCGAGCGGTGTGTCGAGCCGGGCCAGTTCGGAGGCGGGCAGGTGGTGGAAGGCAGCCGACACCTGCGAACCGGGCAGCGCGGCCTGCACCGATGCCGCGATCGAGCCACGCGGTGGAACGAGCGGGCTGAACTCACGACCCTCCTTGACCAACGCATTGGCCATCGACACCACGACCGTGCCCTCGAGGGCCCCCGCCAGCGGGCGCACCGTGGCAACGGCCGCGTCCCACGGGGTGGCGACCACCACCAGCTCGCAGGTTGCGGTGACCTCGTTCGATTCGCCGGTGACGACCAGCTCGTGGGCCGGCCAGGCGTCGACCAGGCTTGCTGCCACCGACCGCGCTCGCTCGGGGTCTCTCGAGCCGACGACCGGTTTCTCGCCGGCCACTGCCAGACGGAGAGCGAGCCCACGTCCTGCCGGCCCCGTTCCTCCGAGGATGCCGATGCGCACGACCTCTACCCTTTCACACCGGATCCCGGCGGCAACCAGATTCCGTGTGGCCACGATGCGCGGCGGTAACCTGCCTGCCCGATGGGACTCCTCGACGGCAAGCAGATCCTCGTCACCGGCGTGCTCACCGACGCGTCGATCGCGTTCGCTGTTGCACGCGCGGCGCAACGCGAAGGCGCCGAGGTGGTGCTGAGTGGCGCCGGTCGAGGCCTCTCGCTCACCAGACGGACCGCGCGCGAAGCTGCCGACCGAGGCGGAAGTGCTCGAGATCGACGTGACCGATCCGGCGAAGGTCGACGCCGCCGCCGAACAGCTCGGGCAGCGATGGGACCGGATGGACGGGCTCGTCCACGCGATCGCCTATGCACCTCCCGAATGTCTCGGCGGGGGGATGTTCGTCGCGGACTGGGAACAGGTGCAGGTCGCATTCCACGTCTCCGCCTACTCGTTGAAGGCGCTCGTCGGTGCCTTCCGACCACTGCTGACCGCGGCCGGGCTCGACGGCCGGCCCGGCGCGTCGGTGGTCGGCCTCGACTTCGATGCCTCGGTGGCCTGGCCGTCCTATGACTGGATGGGGGTCTCGAAAGCCGCCCTCGAGTCGATCTCGCGTTATCTGGCCCGCGATCTCGGACCCGACAAGATCCGGGTCAATCTGGTCGCCGCCGGACCGGTCAAGACGATGGCCGCGCGCTCCATACCCGGCTTCCACTCCTTCGAGGACACCTGGGCAGAGCGCGCGCCCCTCGGGTGGGACGTCCTCGACACCGACGTGGTCGCCCGGGCCTGCCTTGCGGTCCTCTCCGACCTGCTCCCGATGACCACCGGCGAGATCCTCCACGTGGATGGCGGCGCGCACGCAGTGGGCGCCTGATCCGGAGGCCGGGGCCGATGGGGAGCGCGACCGAACTCGGCAATCTGATTGCCCGCTACGCGGAGCTCATCGACGCCGGCGACTTCGACGGGGTCGCTTCGCTGCTCGAAGGTGCCGCCGTCGGCGGGGCCGACGACGGCCCGCTTCTCGAGGGGCACGACGCTATGCGGCGGCTGTTCGAATCGACCGCGCGTCGTTACCCCGACGGCACGCCCCGCACCAAGCACGTGACCACCAATCTCGTCCTCGAGATCGACGAGGACGAGGATCGCGCGGCCGCCCGGTCGTACTGGACCGTCTTCCAAGCGGTGGAGGGACTGCCCCTCCAGCCGATCCTCGCCGGCAGGTACCACGACCGGTTCGTCCGTCACGACGGGATCTGGGCGTTCGCCGAGCGCCGCTATCTCGTGGACCTCGTCGGCGACGTGAGCCACCACATGATCGGCAACCGGCCGGCCTGAGTCCGCGCTCGGCAAAGGTGCGCTCCGGCACCACCGAGGCACTCTCCTTGACCGCGTCCTGAGTGCCCCCTACGGTCCGCGCGGTCCCGGATGTGTCCACCGGTCCGGCGAGAGGAACGAAGAGATGACCAGCACGGCGAGCCTCGACGGTCCGGCAGCGGCCGCCTCGCTCCGCGACCTCACGGCGATCGAGTCCGAGCTCTCGGAGCGGGGCCGGACGCTCACCGAGCGCACCGTCGACGCCCTCTGGGACAGCGGTCTCATGCAGTTGTTCAACCCAGAGGAGGCGGGCGGCGCCGAACCGTCCTTCACCGAGATGATCGAGACGTGGATCGAGCTCGCCTGGCAGGACGGGTCGCTCGGTTGGATCGGGATCGCCAACTTCCCCTCGGCAGCCGCAAGCGCCGCGTACTTCTCCGACGAGGGGTTCGAGGAGGTCTTCACCCGCAACGACAACCGGATCACCGTCGGTGGCCAGTTCTTCCCGAACGGTCTCGCCGAAACGGTCGACGGCGGGTACCGGCTCACCGGCTCTTGGAACTTCGGGTCGGGCACCGGCCACTCCCACTACGTGGCTGCGGGCTTCATTCCGACCCGCAACGGCGAGATGGTCGTCGCCGAGAACGGTCTGCCGCCGCTGATGGTGGCCGTCATCCCCCGCGAGGAGATCGTCTTCACCGACGGCTGGTTCGTCCAGGGTCTGAAGGGCACCGGTTCGTACGACTACAACGTCACCGAGCTCTTCGTGCCCGAGCCGCGCACCTACGAGCTCTTCTGCCGGACACCGCGACGTGGCGGTTCGGCCGCCTTCCGCATGGGACTCATCCCGATCACCGCCGCCGGACACGGGTCGTGGGCGCTCGGCGTCTCGAAGAGCATGCTCGACGACGTGACCGAACTGGCGGCCACCAAGGTCCGCATGGGGGACGAGGGGACGATTGCCCACCGCGCCACCTTTCAGCGGGGACTCTCCCACCACGAGGCGATGTGGAAGGCGGCGCACCTCTTGCTGTCGACGACCTTCGCCGAAATCGAACAAGCGGTCGGCGACGGGCAGCCCCTCACGCCGTCGATGCGTGCCGACATGCGAATGGTCGCCGCCTACGCGACCGAGGCGAGCCGCGAGATCGTCCAGTGGGCGCACCTCTCCGGCGGGACGACCGCGATCCGCGAAGGCAGCCGGCTCGAGCGCGCCTTCCGCGACATGTACACGGGGACCCAGCACGTCTTCATCGGCGAGAAGGCCTACACCGACGCAGCGCGGATCCACCTCGGGCTGATCGAGGACCAGTTCGGGTTCTGACCGAGCGCCGGACCGCTCGGGACGGGGTGCGCTGTTCGCTCAGAGCTGGAGCGCCTTGACCTCGACGAACTCCTCGAGCCCGATCGCGCCGAACTCGCGGCCGATACCGGACTGCTTGTAACCGCCGAACGGTGCCATCGGGTTGAAGCTGCCCCCGTTGACCTCGACCTGCCCGGTGCGCAGGCGGCGCGCGATCGCCTTCGCCTGGTCGGCGTCGGCCGACCACACGCCGCCGGCCAGTCCGTAGTCGGTGTCGTTGGCGATCTCGACGGCGTCGTCGACCGAGTCGTACGGCATGATCGAGAGCACCGGGCCGAAGATCTCCTCGCGTGCGATGGTCATGTCGCGGGTCACGTTGGTAAAGACGGTCGGCCGCACGAAGAACCCCTTATCGAGCCCCTCGGGCGGCTCGGCCCCCCCGGTCAACAGCGTCGCACCCTCTCCGATCCCCTTGTCGATGTAGCCGCGCACCCGGTCGCGCTGGACGGCCGACACCAGGGGCCCGAGGCGCGTCGCGCCGTCGAAGGGGTCACCGGGTGTGAAGGACTCCGCCGCGGCGACCGCGCGTTCTTCGACCTCGGCGAGGCGATCGCGCGGCACCAGCATCCGGGTCAGCGCGCTGCAGGTCTGTCCCGAGTTCATGTAGCACTTGAAGAGTCCGTCGGGAACCGCCTTGTCGAGATCGGCATCCCCGAGGATCACGTTGGCGGACTTCCCGCCGAGCTCGAGCGCGACCCGCTTGACCGAGGTGGCCGCCACCTCGAGCACCCGTTTGCCAGCACGAGTGGAGCCGGTGAAGGAGACCATGTCGACGTGCGGATGCGCGGCGATGGCCTCGCCGACCACGGGGCCGTATCCGGTCACCAGGTTGAACACGCCGGGAGGCACGTCGAGCTGGTCGAAGATCTCGGCGAGCACGAACGCGTTGAGCGGGGCCACCTCGCTCGGCTTGACGACCACCGTGCACCCCGCGGTGAGGGCCGGTGCGACCTTGGCGGCGATCTGGTGCAGCGGGTAGTTCCACGGCGTGATGGCACCCACCACCCCCGTCGGGCTCGCGGACGACCAGCGAGTTGCCCAGGGTCTCCTCCCAGGCGAAATCGGCGGCGACCTGGGCCATCGAGTTGAAGGTCCCCATCGGAAGCCCGACCTGCACGATCTGCGAGAGGGTGCGCGGCATCCCCACCTCGTGGGTGATCATGTCGGCCAGCTCGTCGGTCCGCTCGGCGAGCGCGCCTGCCACGCGGGTGAGCAGCGCGGTGCGTTCCTCCACCGGCGTCGCCGACCAGTCCGGCAGGGCCGCCCGCGCGCGGCGCCTACTGCGGCGTCGACGTCGGCCGGCGTCCCCTCCGGCACCGTGCCGAAGACCTCTTCGGTGGTCGAGTCGATCACCTCGATCGACCCCGAGCCCGAGCTCGGGACCCACTTCCCTCCGATAAAGAGCGACTCACGGGTGTTGGTGGTCGAAGCCGTCATCGTCCTTCTCCTTCGCGCTCACTTGCGCGCCGCATGCCGAGTCCGCGCACCGGCCACTGTAGACAGCCGACATTTGAATAACGATCCCAATATATGTACAGTCGCCCGGACCGACGCTCGCGAGGAGACCGTGCGAAAGACCCAGGAGGAACGGAAGGCGGAGACCCGGTCGCGACTGCTCGCCGCGTCGGCCGACCTCTTCGCCGAACAGGGAATCGATGCGGTCTCGGTCGACGCGGTGGCTCACTCGGCGGGCCGCACCTCGGGTGCGGTGTACGCGCACTTCGGCAGCAAACAGGGTCTCCTGCTCGCCCTGCTCGAGTCGTGGAAGAACTCGGTGCTCACAGTGTTGCTGGCCGAGGTCGCGGTTTCCGCATCTCCCGACGACGAGCTCACCGCCGTCTGGGACAACGTCGCGGGGGGCGCCGACGAGGAGTCCGCGAGGTGGTCCCTCCTCGAGCACGAGCTCTTGTTGCGCGCCGCGCGTGACCCGGAGGTCGCAACGGTGCTCCGTGCGCGCGACGCGGAAGCGCGCCGCTTCAGCGCGCGCGAACTGGCCGGATGGAGCGCCCGGGTCGGCGCCCGCCCGGCGGCCGAGCCCGAGGAGCTGGCCGTGTTGGTCAAGGCGCTGCTCAACGGTCTTGCGATCCAGCGCCGGCTCGACCCCCGCTCGGTCGACGACCAGCTCGCTCTGCGCGGGCTCCGAGCGCTCCTCGGCGTCGAGGAAGCACCGCTGCATCCAGGCGCCGCGGCCCGGAGCGCCGGAACGTCGCCAAGTGCACCGCCGGCTCGTCGACCCACACGAGCTACACGACCGAATCGACCGACTTCAGCCATCACGAAACGAGGAACCGCACCATGAACACCGAGATCCGCCGCAAGCTCGGCATCGAATTCCCGATCTTCGCCTTCACCCACTGCCGAGATGTGGTCGCCGCGGTGACCAACGCCGGCGGCATCGGCGTGCTCGGGGCCATCGGGTTCAATCCCGAACAGCTCGAAGTCGAACTCTCCTGGATCGACGAGCACGTCGGGGACAAGCCCTACGGCGTCGACATCGTCATCCCCGCCAAGTACGAGGGCATGGACGAGATGGACGTGGACAAGCTCGAGGCGCAGATCCGCGCGCTGGTGCCGGCAGGACATCGCGACTTCGCGCTCAAGATCCTCGCCGACCACGGGGTCCCCGAGATCCCGACCGAGGAGCGCCGCGAGAACGGGATGATCGGATGGACCGCGGCGCACGCGGCCGGACTGATCGAGGTCGCCCTCCGCCACCCGAACGTCCGTCTGATCGCCAACGCGCTCGGCACTCCCCCGCCCGACGTCGTGGAGAGAGTGCAAGGAGCCGGGCTGATGATCGGTGCGCTCGCCGGCTCGGTCAAGCACGCGCTCGGCCACAAGGAAGCCGGGCTCGACTTCATCGTCTGCCAAGGCTCCGAAGGCGGCGGCCACACCGGTGACGTCGGCAGCATCGTCCTCTGGCCCGAGGTGATCGATGCGGTCGCGCCGATTCCCGTGTTGGCGGCCGGCGGGGTGGGCAGCGGCCGGCAGATGGCGGCGGCACTGGCGCTCGGGGCCCAAGGCGTCTGGTCGGGCACACTCTGGCTCACCGTCGAGGAGGCCGACATCCCCCCGGGTCAGATGACCACGTACCTTGCCGCGTCGAGCCGCGACACGGTGCGGTCCCGCTCTTTCACCGGCAAGCCCTGCCGGATGCTCCGCAACGACTGGACCGAGGCATGGGAGGCCCCCGACTCGCCGGACCCGCTCCCGATGCCCCTGCAGATGATGGTGGCCATCGAGGCGGTCTCCCGCGGCCATCGCTATCCCGAACAGGCAAAGGACGTGAACTTCAATCCCTGCGGCCAGGTCATCGGCCGTGCGACCAAGGTCCGCAAGGCCAAGGACGTGGTGCTCGGGATGGTCGAGGAGTACCTCGAGGCCACCGAGCGGCTGCAATCGACGGTCTCGGTCTGAGCCGAGCGGTCCGCGGCGCCCCTCCAGGGGTGCGCGCGCTTGTGAACGTATTCCCACCCCATTTTCTTTCGCGGCGCAGTGCGCGAAGATTTCGGCGGGCCATCGGGCGGGTGGTCGCCCCGGAGCCCGGATGGCTCGCGGTCGGAAGGGGGAAGCATGTACGTCGCGGACCTACTCGAAGCGAAAGGAACCATGGTCGCCACGGTGGGCGGCGACGCGACGGTCGGCATGGTCGTCGCGGAACTGGCGCGCCACCGGATCGGCGCGCTGGTGGTCTCGTCCGACGGTCGCCGGATCGACGGGATCGTCTCGGAGCGTGACATCGTCCGACACCTGAGCGAGCTGCGCACCGAACTGCTGGAGGAACCGGTCTCCACCATCATGTCCACCGACGTCGTGGTGTGCGCACCCACCGAGGGCGTCGAGTCGATCATGAACCTGATGACCGATCGGCGGATCCGGCACGTCCCGGTGGTCGAGGACGGTCAGCTGCGCGGCATCGTGAGCATCGGCGACGTGGTGAAGAGCCGCATCGGCGAGCTGGAGAAGGACCGCTTCGAGCTGTTGGAGTACATCACCGCCCGTTGACGGAGCGGGGGAACCCGTCCGCCCCGCCCGCTGCTAGGCGGTCGACGTCGTCGAGGCCTTCGGCGGCGCGAGGAACTGCTCCACCGCGAGTGCGATCCCCCTCGCGATGGTCGTCTGGCCGTTCTTGCTGCCGGCGATCGAACCCTCGAACGGATCGGTGAGGTAGAGGGGTTCGACGATGACGCCCGGCATCGTGCTCGGTGTGGTGAAGAAGCCGGCCATGGAGGGGCCGAGCTCCATCAGGTGCCCGTAGGCGGCGGCTTCCGCAGCCAGTCCCCCGGAGGTCGGAGCGCCGTCGAGCGAGCCGAGGGTCCCGTCGGTCTGGACACCGTCGTTCGGGATGCCCCATCCTTGCGCGTTCATCCCCGCGAGCACGTCGCGCTGAACGAGGCCGGCGAGCTGCAGGTTGGTCGAGGAGAACGGGCGAGCCGCGTCGTACGCGGTGATGCTGCCGGCGTTGTCGGAGGATCTGCTCGCGTCGTAGTAGATACCGACCAGCACGTTCGCGCGGGCGTCGTCGGCACACTGGGCCCGGGCGGCGACGTCGTCGTGAGCGCCCTGCAGGGTGAGCACCCCGTTGTCGACGTCGGCCGCGCCGAGACGGAGGACCGTGGTGTCGCCCGTGCGCGAGACCACCACCCGAAACCCGTTCTCGCGGAGGATCGCCATCGCGTCGAGCTCGACGGGGAGGGTCGCCTCGCCCTCGTCGATGGTGGTTCCGCTCTGGGTCGTGCCCACTCCGCCCGGATCGATCCCGCCGTGACCGGCGTCGAGGAACACCGTCTGCCCGCGATCGCCGGAGGTGGGCGGGTACTCGACACAGGCGCCGTTGGCGAACAACGCCGGGTCGAGCGCACGTGGCTGATCCCCTCCTCCGGTCAGCACGCTGGTCACCGCGCCGTGCCACGTGTACACCGCGACGCCCGTGACACCGATCAGGACGACGGCGGCGGCGACCACGCCGGCCCGCAGGCGGCCGGTCGGGCGGTGGGCCCGGGCCGATGAGCTCTTGTTCGGAGGCATCGCCACCTCTTCGATCCAGTTCACCCCGGCGCGGCCTTTCTGATCAGGGCCGTCCGATCGCCGGGGGACGTCCGGAAGCGGAACCGTTCGATGGTAGCGACGCGAGCTCGCCGAGTGGTGTCAGGTGTGGGCGCGCCGGCGATGGGCACGGGTTGCGCGACGCCACCCATAACCTGGTCCCATGCGGTTCGTGGTCATCGGTGGGGGTCCGGCCGGCAACCAGGCCGCGACCCACGCGGCGCGGCTCGGCGTCGATGTCACGCTGGTCGAGCGCGACCTGATCGGGGGTGCCGCCAACCTGCGCGACTGCATTCCGTCCAAGGCGATGATCGCAGCAGGTGACGCACTCTTTCATCACCGCCGGATTGCCGGGATGGGTGTCACCGGCGCGGAGGGCGCCGTCGATCTCGGGTTGTTGCGGAGCCGGATCTCCGCGATCACCGATCAGCTCGAGGATTCCAACCAAGCGATCCTCCGGAGCCAACAGGTCGACCTGATCCGCGGTGTCGCCCAGCTGCTCGACGACCACACCGTGGCAGTCGAGACGGCCGAGGGCGGGCGCACCTTCGAGGCGGACGCGATCCTTCTCAGCACGGGCAGCCGTCCGCGCATCCCCGAGTGGGCCGCGGTCGACGGCGATCGCATCCTCACCACCCGCGACGCCTACCCGCCACGCGAGCTTCCCGACCACCTGGTCGTCGTCGGATCGGGAGTGACCGGGGTGGAGTTCGTCCACATGTTCTCGTCGTTCGGGAGCGAGGTGACCCTCATCGTCAGCCGTCAGCAGGTCCTGCCTCAAAAGGATCCCGAGGTGGCCGCGGTCCTCGAGGCGGACTTCCAACGTCGGGGTGTGCGTCTCCTGAAAGGCGCTCGGGCCATCGCCACCAAGGCGACCGACGCGGGTGCGACGGTGAGCTGTGACGACGGGCGGGTCGTCGAGGGCTCGCACGCCCTGCTCGCCATCGGCTCGGTCCCGAACAGCGAAGGACTCGGTCTCGACGCCGCCGGCGTCGCGGTCGACGCGGCCGGATACATCGAGATCAACCGGCACTGCCAGACGAGCGTCCCTCACATCTTCGCCGCAGGCGACGTGTCGGGGAAGCTGCCCCTCTCGTCGGTGGCCTTCATGCAGGGAAGGAAAGTCGCCGAATACGTGGTCGGCGGCCACACGGTCGCCCACCACCACCCGAATTACGAGAGTGCCCCCTCAGCCATCTTCACCGATCCGGAGATCGCCGACGTCGGCCTGGCAGAGGCGGACGCCTTCGCCGAAGGACGCAAGATCAGGGTGACCAAGGTGCCCTTCTCGGCGAGCGCCCGAGCACTCATCGACAACGATCCCCGCGGATTCGTCAAGATCGTCTCCGACCCGGCGACCGGCATAGTGCTCGGGGGTTCGATCGTGGGGCGCGACGCCTCCGAGCTCATTTCGGTCCTGGCGGTGGCGGTGACCGCCCGGTTAAGGGTCTCCGACATCGTGGAGTCGATGCTCGTCCACCCCACCCTCGCGGAGGCGCTCGCCGAGGCCGCCGAGTGAGACGCCCCGACCTGGGACGATCCGGAGGAGCTCGGGCCGGGGCCTCGGTTCGGCGAGCTTTAGGAGATTCATAAAGTGGGTTCACGGTGCCTTTATGTCCGCGGTGTCAACTGGACGATGACAACGTGCGACGGGCACGGGATCTGGAGGTAAGACCGAGATGAGCGAGAGCTGGCCACCCACCGACGAGCCGCCGGAGGCCGAAGGAGCGCCCGTAGAGGCCTCGCACGCCGAACCGCCGAAGCCGGCCCCCGCGGAGCAGGCCGCCACCACGCAGGAAACCGCTCCCGGCGTGCCCGTAAGCCCACAGCCGACACCTCCGACGGGCACCGCTCCGGTGCCGCCCGGCGCAGTGCCGCCCGGCGCAGTGCCGCCCGGCGCAGCGCCTCCCCCTCCGGTGCCGCCCAGCCCAGCGCCTCCGGCCGAAGGAATCTTCTCCGGACCGCCGACGCTCGGGGATCAGCACCCGACCCAGCAGTACCACACCCCGCCCGGGCCGCCCACCCCACTAGGCGCGCAGGCACCCCCGCCCCACCCCCCCACAGGTACGTATCCGCCCGCGGGTCACTACCCCCCGACCGGTGCCGTCCCACCCGGCGCCTACCCCACCGCGGGCCACTATCTGAGCGGGGGACCGGTTCCCCCCGGTAGCGGTTGGACCACCCCGCCCGCCGCCCCGTGGGGCGCGGCGATTCCGGGCGCCACTCCCCCCTCGGGTGGCTGGGGCGGCGTACCCGGCACACCCGTCGGTGGCTGGTCCTACCCCGGCTACCCGGAAACGAGCGCGTCCAGTGGAGCTTCGAAGCGCAAGGGCTTCGCCGTCGCCGCGGTGGCACTCATCCTCGCAGTCGCGCTTCTGGCGGGCGCAGGTGTCGGCCACCTGGTGTGGACCAACCAGAGCGCCTCGAACCCGGTGACCGTCCCGAACGGCTCGGGGTCGACCGGCAACGGCGGCAGCACCAACCCGTTCGGCGGTTCGTCCGGATCCCAGGGAAGCGCGTCGAATGGCAATTCCTCGACCGGGGCGGGTGCCCCGTCCGACATCTCGGCGATCGCCTCCAAGGTCGACCCGGGAGTCGTCGACATCAACACCAACCTCAGCTACCAAAACGAGCAGGCAGCGGGGACCGGGATGGTCCTCACCCCCACCGGTGAGGTCCTCACCAACAACCACGTGATCGACGGCGCGACGAGCATCAGCGTTACCGACGTCGGCAACGGCAAGACCTACACGGCCTCCGTAGTCGGCTACGACCGCAGCGCGGACGTCGCGGTGCTCAAGCTGCAGGGTGCGAGCAATCTCCAGACCGTCAAGACCTCGAGCCAGTCGCCCGCCGTCGGTCAGGCCATCGTGGGCATCGGCAATGCGGGCGGTGCGGGCGGGACGCCCAGCACGGCCGGGGGCTCGATCACCGCGCTCAACCAGTCGATCACCGCAAGCGACAGCGGGGGCGCGAACGCCGAGAGCCTGAACGGGCTCATCGAGATCAACGCACCGATCCAGCCTGGCGACTCGGGTGGACCCCTGGTGAACACCTCTTCGGAGGTTCTCGGCATGGACACCGCGGCCGCCGAGACGGCCGGCTTCCAGGTGACCGGCAGCCAGGCCTATGCCATCCCGATCACCACGGCGCTCTCTCTTGCCCGGCAGATCGAAGCCGGCCAGTCCTCCTCCACCATTCACATCGGAACGACGGCCTTCCTCGGCGTCCAAGTCCAGCCCTCTTCGACCAGCGGCTCGAACGGCAGCGGCTCGAACGGCAGCGGACTCGGCGGTGGATTCGGCTCGGGCAACGGCGGGTCGTCGTCGACCTCCGGTGCGGTGGTCGCGGGCGTCGTCTCCGGCGGGACGGCGGCACAGGCCGGGATCGCCCAGGGCGACGTCATCACCGGCTTCAACGGGCACACCATCAACACCGCAAGCGACATCAGCGGTCTCATGATCGCCGAGCATCCCGGTGACACCGTTCGGCTCCAGTGGACCGACACCTCGGGGCAGACCCACACCGCGACGGTCACGCTCGGCAGCGGCCCGCCCACCTGATCGCCTCCAGGGTGGCTCCCGTTCACGCGTGGGCGGGAGCCACCCGGTATGAGGGCCTGCCCTCTTACCCGTACCATGTGCGGCCATGATCCGCGCCCGGCGAGGTCTTCTCAAGGTGCCAGAGGTCACGGCGATCTTCTGGCTGACCAAGCTGCTCACGACCGCGATGGGCGAGTCGACCTCCGACTATCTGGTCAAGCACATCGACCCGGTGATCGCGGTCGGCCTCGGCGGGATCGCCCTCGTGGCGGCACTTTCCCTTCAGCTCGTGGCGCGCCGGTACATCCCGTGGATCTACTGGATGGCCGTCACGATGGTCGCGATTGCAGGCACGATGACGGCCGACGTGTTGCACATCCGGTTCGGGATGCCGTACGCGGTGTCGACCCCCCTCTTCGCGATCGTCCTCGCCGGAGTGTTCATCGGCTGGTACCGGGCCGAGGGCACCCTGTCGATCCACAGCATCGACACCTTCCGACGTGAGGCCTTCTACTGGGCCACGGTGCTGGCCACGTTCGGAATGGGAACCGCGCTCGGTGACCTGACCGCGGTCACCTTCCACCTCGGCTATCTGTCGTCTGCGGTCCTCTTCGCAGCCGCGATGCTGGTGCCGGCGGTCGGCTACTGGCGTCTCGACTGGAACGAAGTGTTCTCCTTCTGGTTCGCCTACGTGCTCACCCGGCCGCTCGGCGCCTCGATCGCCGACTGGCTCGGGAAACCCCACGGCGCCGGCGGGATGGGTCTCGGCGACGGCGTCGTCACCGTGGTGTTCGCGATGGCGATCGCCGCGTGCGTCCGGGTGATGACCGTGGAATGGCGCCGGCGGGACGCCTACCGCTTCGTCATCGAGGACTGATCCTCGCGGCCGTACTGCCGATCCTGCACACTTTCTTGCCGTGCCTCCGCCAGGTGCGGTCCGTCCACGGCGACTTCGACCCCGGCGGCCCGGTGAAGCCGATGCAACCTTGCCCGGGAGCTTGTAGCGGAGCGCGCGCGTAGCTCCTGAACTGCTGTTTCCGCCGGACCTCCCCAAGGACACCTCCTCGCGGCACCTTACATCACATGATGTAAGGTGATGTAACGTATGATGTAACATGATGTAATGTGATGTAAGCCACGCGAATTGAGGTTGGTTCAGAGTGTCGGTCTGCGTCGCGTGGCCTCGCCAGAAGGGGCATCCTCCGCGAGGTTTCCCAAGAGAAGCTCGGCTCTGGAGGCGACAGTCCGGCGCCCCTTCCACTTGCCAAGGGGGATACGGTCGGGCCCCTTCCGACGAGCACGAGGGTGCCCGACAAGATGGTGATCGAAGCGTTGGCTCCGGTTCGAATCTGCGACTGCGGAGGTTGGACCGATACCTGGTTCGGTGCTCCGGGTCGGGTACTCAACGTCGCGGTGAGTCCCGGAGTGCGCGTCCGCTTGCACGAGACGGGGGAGTCGGGCACGGTCACGCTCCACGTCGCGACGTTCGGACATCGGTACGGCGTGGTGCCCGGCGACACTTCACGCCCCGCCCGCCACCCGCTTCTCGAGGCTGCGATCGACGCGTACCCTCCCCCGGACCATCTCGGGGTGGAGATCACGGTCGACTCTGCCATGCCTGCCGGGTGTGGCGCCGGTACCTCTGCCGCGGTCGCGATGGCGGTGCTCGGCGCGTTGAGAGCCGCCCGTGTCGAGTCGACCGCACCGCGGGAGATGGCCTATGCCGCCCACGACATCGAAGTCGGCGTGCTCGGTGGCGAAAGCGGCATCCAGGACCAGCTCTGCGTCGCCTTCGGGGGGATCAACTACTTCGAGATCGACCCCTATCCGGAGGCAACCGTGTTCCCTCTGCCCCCATGGGACGAGCTCGGCAGCCGACTCACCCTCGTCTACCTCGGCCGCGCCCACGATTCGGCCGCACTCCATCGCAAAGTCATTTCCGAGGTCACAACTCTCGGCGCCGAAATTTTCGATCCGCTGCGGGACGCCGCCGTCGCCGCCCGGGATGCAGTCCGGGCCCGCGACCTCGGCGCGTTCGGCCGGGCGATGGTCCAGAACACCGACGCGCAAAGCTCACTCGACCCGGGCCTGGTCGGCGTGGACGCCCGCAAGGTGATCCGGATCGCCTCCGACCATGGCGCGCTGGGTTGGAAGGTCAACGGCGCGGGGGGAGACGGCGGATCGATCACCCTCTTGAGCCCGACGGTGGAGGCCAACCAGAGAATGATCAAATCGGTGTCGGTGGCCGGCTGGCGTGTGCTGCCGTGCGCGATCAGCAAGGAGGGTCTCGTCGTGCGCGGGACCCTCTCGTCACCCGAGTGAGGGTCCGGAGCTCCCCGCGGCCCGGCCTCCGATCATGCGTCGACTGCGTCAGCAGCTCTGACCTCCTCGTCCGGATCCGGACGCCGAGTGTGCGGCAGCTCCCTCGTGAACATGAGCGAGACCAGCGCAAGCAGGGCGGCCGCGAGCAAGCCGCTCTTCAACGAGACGAGTTGAGCCCGCTCGTAGGCCTCCACGATGGCGTCGGTGGTCGGTTGGTCGAGACCCGTGTGCTCCGCGGCGGTCCGGACCTCGCCCGCAGGCACGATGTCGATGCCCGAGCTGACGGCCACGCCGACCTGCGCGGCGACCTCGGGACTCACCCGGCTGTCCGCCTCGACGTTGGAGATCATCACCGACTGGTCGAGGACCATGACGAACTGGGCGGTGGCCAGCGCGATCGAGGCCACCCACCTCACCGACGATGCTCGTTCCGGCCTGCATGGGTCCTTCTCCTCGGTGTCCGATCGCAA
This sequence comes from uncultured Acidimicrobiaceae bacterium, assembly GCA_963784155.1. Classification (GTDB taxonomy): domain Bacteria; phylum Actinomycetota; class Acidimicrobiia; order Acidimicrobiales; family RAAP-2; genus Bog-756. The sequence continues at coordinate 152,981 of CAWAQF010000012.1, read as the reverse complement.
GCTCCATCTCGCATCGCCGGATCAGGGGCCGAAGACCCGTACCGGCGAGATGGCGCCGATGTTAGATTCGTGCCGAAGGAGGTGGCCGATGGCCTCTGCCAAAGAGAAGGACCTGGGACCCGTCAGTTACGTGATCGCCGAATTCCCCGGCGCCAAGATGACAGGGGAAGGCCTGGACGAGTTGGTGCGCCTGGTCGATCAAGGGACCGTACGCATCCTCGATCTCCAGTTCGTACTCCGGGCCCCCGACGGCTCGATCGAGGCCGTGGAGCTCTCTGACCTCGACCGCGACGGATCTTTCGACCTGACCGTGTTCGAGGGCGCTTCGTCGGGGATGCTGGACGCGAGTGATCTCGCCGACGCCCAGTCGGCGATCGAGCCCGGCTCCGCCGCCGCGATCCTGATCTTCGAGAACACCTGGGCCAACCGCTTCGTCCAAGCGCTGCGTCATGGCGATGCCCAACTGGTGGCTGCCGGCTACATCCCGCACGAGGCGGTGCTCGCCTCATTGGACGCGACCGAGTGAAAACGAGCCCGTCCCCACCACGGAGGTGAACTGACCATGCCCGGACTGCTTCGAGGCGTTGCACGCACGGCCGTCGTCGCCGGAACCGCGACCGCTGTCTCCAACCGGGTTTCGCGCCGCCAGGCGAACCGGTGGTCGCAGCAGGAGGAGCCACAGCAAACCTACGAGGCTCCTCCGCCTGCCCCCCAGCCCGCTCCCCAACAAGAGAGCGACACCATCAGTCAGTTGAAGGACCTTGCGGACCTGAAGAACCAGGGCGTGCTCACCGAGGCGGAGTTCGAGGCCCAGAAGGCCCGGATCCTCGGTTCGTAGCTTCCGGGCGGGGCTGCAAACGGCCGGCTTCGAGCCGGCCCCCATCACGCGCCGCTCGTGGCGTTGTTCCGGGCATCGGTGGCCTCCCTGACATAGCGGGAGGCCAGCTGTCGCGAGATGCCCCAGGCGCGTCCCACATCCGCGATGGAGTGTCCCCGTTCGAGCACGAGCGCGAACACTTTCAAGCGCGTGGCATGGCGCCGCTGGTTGACCAGCTCGAGCGCTTCGTTCAAGGATTGCCGGAGGTCGGCAGGTTGCACCGTCACCAGGACCGATTCGAGCTCCTCACCTTCCTCCACGCGTTTGAGGGCAAGCCGAAGTGACTGCTCGGTTTTCCGGATCTCGGCGCCCGCGCTGACCAGCGCCTCGATCAGCTCCTCGACTGACTCGACCGCCTCGTTCTCCAGCTTCGACATCGACGTCATCTTCTCAAAGCAGGCGGGAGCGCGCACTCGGCGTGGTGGGGTCAGAAGAGGTGACACATTCAGGGTTCCCAGCAGGATCGCCGAGCTGGCGACGGCGACCCGGCCGTCACTCGCAGTTCCCAACGCCTAGGTTCCGACGCCGCCCCGCCGAACGCCGCTCGCGCCGTCCGAGACCGCGGGGGCAAGACGGTCCGAGACGGTCGCCCTGAACCGGGCCCTGAACCGGATCGAGCCGTCCGTGCGGTCCAGTTCGTCCTTTCGACGTGGCCTCCCTCGCCGCTGTTCTTTTACCGGAGCGCCGCGGGCACTTCTCCGGAGCCGCCGACAGCTAGCTGTGATTCCCTAGCGCTTGCCGTCGGTCGCCTCACGGACGTAACGGGAGGCCAGCTGTCTCGAGATGCCCCAGGTCCTCCCCACCTCCCCGATGGAGAGACCCTCCTCGACTGCCAGTGCGAAGACGAGCGATCTCGTCCGGTGGCGGAGCGCAGTGACCGCTTCCATCGCGTCATCGAAGGACTGGCGCGACTCGGACGGCACATCAGCGATCACCACCGATGCGAGCTGTTGACCCCGCTCCACCTTTCTCAGCGTCCGGCGCAGACCTTGCTCGGACCTTCGAAATTCGTCGCGAGCCTCGCCGAGTGCCTCGACGAGTTCCTTGATGCTCGCGACGGCCTTCCTTTCGAGCTTCGACATAGAGCGCATCATCTCAGCCGATCCTTAGAGTTCCCTTGGATTCTGGTGACCACATCGCGACTGTCCACGCCTATGGATAAGTCGAAACCCCTCTTGCGGTGCGAGCCATTCGACCCCGAGAGGCAGCCCCGAAGGTGGTCCGCCGTCCACGACGTTCGGATGTGCGAGGATCATCGCACTGTGAGGCAGGCGATCGGGGAAGTGCTGCCGCTGGCGATCGCGGCAGCAATCAGTCCGTTCCCGATCATCGGGGTCGTGCTGATGTTGGTCACTCCGCGGGCCCGCATCAACGGCCCCGTGTGCGTGGTGGGCTGGATTGTCGGGCTGGCGGGTGTCGGCGCCGTCGGTCTCACTCTTGCGACCGCCGCCGGTTCGAGTCAGAACGGGAATCCGTCGGGTGGCGCCGACGTGATCCAGATCGTTCTGGGATCCCTGCTCATGGTCTTCGCGATCCGACAGTGGCGCAAGCGCCCAAGGCACGGTGAAGAGCCGACGATGCCGAAATGGATGAGCGCCGTCGATGACTTCTCACCGCCAAAGGCAGCCGCGACGGGGCTCGTGCTCTCGGCAGTGAACCCCAAGAACCTGCTGTTGACCCTCGCAGCTGCAACAACGATCGCGGCCACCAACATCTCCGACGTCGACCAGGTGCTCGCCTATACCGTGTACGCGCTCATCGCGACCCTCGGCGTCGCGGTGCCACTGGTGATCTACTGGACGCTCGGAAGTCGTTCGAAGTCGGTACTGGAAAGCCTGAAGAGCTGGCTGGCGCACAACAACGCGACGATCATGGCGGTGATCTTCCTCCTCATCGGGGTCAAGATCCTCGGTCAGGGCATCGCGGGATGAGACTTCCTCGGAACGAAGCGTTCTGCGGCGACGGCTGCGCGCGTGGCGAAACCCCAACCCCCCTTGTGCCAGAGCTGGAGTGCTCCCGCCCTCGGGTTGGGGGCTCGACCTAGACTTTTCGATCCACATCAGCGCGAAGAGGTGGGTGGGCATCACAGATGACGGTCGTCTACGCACTCCTCACTGCACTCTCCAACGCTCTCAATCTCACGACCCAGCACAAAGCCAGCATCACCAGCCCACGTCGGGCGAAGGGTTGGCGTCTGGTCCTCTATCTGTTCAAGAGCCCTTTGTGGCTCCTCGGTTGGATTGCGCTGGCTGCCGCATTCGTGTTTCAGGCACTGGCGCTGCGCAGCGGGCAGATGTCGGTCGTCCAGCCTCTTCTGGTGACGGAATTGGTCTTCGTGCTGATCCTCCGCCGTGTGTGGGTCCACCAGACGATTCGTTCCGTCACCTGGTGGTCGGCAGGCATGACGTGTGTCTCGCTGGCCCTCTTTCTCGCGATGTCCGAGCCCCAGGGCGGGAACGCCCGGCCGTCGAGCGACGCGTGGTTGGGGGCCGTGACCGCCGGCATCGGTGTGACAGCGCTGCTCGCGATCCTCGGGATGTGGGGATCGCCCGCTCGTCGGGCTGCACTGATGGCTTCGGCCACGGCCATCATGTGGGCGCTCGTGGCCACCTTCATCAAGACGACCATGGAGACGCTGTCTCAATTCGGTGCGGCCGGGGTCTTCGCCCACTGGCCTGTCTATGCCTTGGCCGCTGCAGGGCTCGGAGCGGAGATCCTCAATCAGGTCACGCTCCACGTCGGACCGCTCAGCGTCTCTCAACCGTTTCTGGTGATCGTCGACCCCATCGTCAGCATCGCCCTCAGTGTTTGGGTCTTCGAGGAGACCTTCACGCCGAGCGTGCCCCGCTTGGCCTTGGGTTCGATGTCGTTCGCGGGCATGTGCGTCGCGGTGACGGTTCTCACGAGAACGGCTCCCCCGACCATGGAGGCGGGGCAACCACCGGCAACACCAGCGCTCTGACCGGCTCAGGGTGCGGCCGAGGAAGCCCCCGGAGATGCCTCTGCGGGTCCCTCACGCCCAGACCTAGGGCCGGCACCTGGCTCGATCCCCCACCCGCCTCGTGCTCAGTGAGCCGGCCGCCAGGTGGCCCATGTCCTCCCGGCCGGCCCTCGTGCTCAAGTGACCTCCTGTCGGTGACGATGCCGGAGGGATGCAACAGCCGACGAGCAGGCCGGGTGTCTGGCGAGGCGACGACGGGAAGTACTACCTCCCCGACTCCCACCCGAGCTTCGATCCGACGCGCCTCGCCATCGAGCAGGTGTCGGACGAGCCGGACATCGAGATCCCGATCACCTCTCTGCTGCTCTCCACATGGTTGGCGGAGGCCCTGAACACGGACAACCGGCTGTCCGATGCCTTCCCCACCAACGGGGCGATCGCTCCCCTGCTCGTGCTCAGCTGCTCGACGTCGGGACGCAAGTCGCTCACCCATGGATCGGGCCAAGCACTCTTCGTCTGGAAGCGGAGGCTCATTCAGGAACGGATCGGCGCTCCCTGGTCGGCAGAGGAGCTCACGGTCTCGGCGGAACACCGCACCTATCTGAACTTCTTCGCCCGGCTCTGCCTGGTGAAACTGGTGGTATGGGAAGACGCAGAACAGATGACCGAGCGGCTCTGGCAACTGCTCGACGAGCGGACCATTCAAGGCCCCCTCTGGCGACTACCCGGTCGATCGGCCATGCTGCGCGGGATCAACCAGCTCGGCACTCCGGATGTCAGGGACCTCAACTCGTTGGTCGAATCGACCGGCGTGGCCTTCGCCCGTCTGTCGGAACGTCGAGCCGAGCGGATCGGTACGGACGCCGACCGCTCGATGGTCGCGCGGCTCGCGATGCAGGCCTTCGTGCTCGGAGAGCTGCTGCCGTTCATTCGCGGCTCTGCGGCGTTGGGCTCGACCGGGGCATCGGGTCAGCTGCGGCTCGAGTACGAAGTCCGTCAGGGACTGGCCTGAGAGCCCGGTCTTACCCAGCGCTCAACCGTCGGCGTTCAGACGAATCGGCAGTGACCCCGCCGAGCAGGGGCGGGAGCACGGGCGATCTCGGGGCTCAGCTCGGCCGAACCCGCTCGATTTCGACTCGCGGTCATAATGTCGCCCGTGCGACGACTCATTGTGCTGACGCTCCTGACCCTCGGTCTGAGCTTGACCGGCTGCAGCAGTGGCGGTGGCAGTAGCGCTTCGACGAAGACAGCAGACGGCAACAAACACACCTGTGCCGATTTCGCCTCCTACAGCTCGTGGCTCTTGTCCTCGACTTCGGCCCCGACGGAGACCGCTTTCAACGAAGAAGGCAAATCGGTGGCAGCTCGTCTGAGGATCGACGGACCCACGGCCGAGAGCGCCACGCTCAGCCATGACGCGGCAGTCACGGTGCACGATTTCGAATTCGACAACCAACAGGCCGTCGGCAATGACATGAACGCCGTCGAGTCGGTGTGCGCGAGCCTCGGTTACAACCTCTCGGGCGCGCCCGTCTCCAACGGCTGACGTCGGTGAGCCTTCGGACCTGCCGGTCCGTGACGGTCACCGAAAGCGAACGAGCACACCGATTCGACCGAGGCACCTCACCGCGGTGAGCACGTCCCGGGACGAGGGGGCATGTACCCTCGTCCCAGGACGGCTGACATGGTCGGTTCCCGCCGAGATGCGGAGAAGGAACGAACCACGTCGTGCCCTCACCATCCGCCTGTGTGAGGGGCACGACCGCTGTGCCGCAGTTCCCGCCAACTTGTACTGTCACATTAGTCTGACATTAGATTCTGACAAGTCTGACATCGCTTTGTGCTTGTCACCAGGGATTTCCTGCGAGGTGTGATGGAAGAGCTCGACGACGGGGGCAGACGCAGCCTTGCGGCCGAGAAACACCAACTGACCGAGGATCGCATTCTGCGAGCCACCATGACGGCGATGGCCCGCCGTGGCTTCTCGGCGACCGTCGACGACGTTGCGGCCGTTGCAGGGGTCAGTCCACGGACGATCTACCGCTATTTCGATACCCGTGACGATCTCGTCGCAGCAGGAATCCGGGGAATGCTGAAAGCATGCGAGAACCCGATCTCCGGCTTGCCTTCGGTCGACGACGACCTCGCCGGATGGATCGACCGAATCGCCCTTGCGTCTGCCGAGCGTAACGAATCGATCTTCGGAGCGGCCTTCTGGGATTTCGCCCGACCCACTCCGTCAGGCTCGAAGGTCATCGAAGAGGCCAGAGCACTGCGGCGGCCGACCCGGATCCAGTGGATGAGCGGCATTGCAGCTTTGGCCTGGACGGCAGCCGGCGGTGAGGACGACCCTCCCCCTTCCCTCGTCACGACCTTTGCATTGGCCCTCTCGGCGTTCACCTGTCACGCCTTGGCGGCCGACTTCGACTATGGACCCGCAGAGACGGCACGCTTCACCGCGTCGATGATCAAGGAGCGTCTCGGTGCAGCGGTCGACGCGCAAGGCCGGTCATTGCCGCCGACGTAAGCAGCCTCTTCGGGCGACGGTCCAGAATCCGACCAAATCCGGACCAGAACCAACCGTCGGCTTCCGCCGATTCGACCTCAGTACTCTCCGACCAGCCGACCGTCGACCAAGGCGCGGAACGCCTGCTTCTGAAGCCCGCCGAGCACCGCTCGTCTCCGCTTTTCGACGGTGACCGAATGACGTTCGGTATTGCCGACCTGCAGTTGATACCGCTGCGTTCGCCTGAAGGTGAACTGCACCCTGTCGCGGAGGGCCGGGCGCCCGTCCACGCAGATCTCGGCGAGGCCACCCGCCTGACTCCAGCGGACCTCGATGCGATGTTGCTCGGCGTCCCCCACGTCGAAGGCAAAATCACGGTCCCACTTGGTCTTCATGCTCTCTGTATCGACACGCGGCCGTATCAAGTTGAGGGAAGCCCGTAGGGCGACGGGCACTCGCTCACGCAGAGGACGAGCGTGCACTGTGCTTTCTGGTGGGCGTTGGGCGACTCGAACGCCCGACCTCAGCCGTGTGAATCCGTGTCGAACGGGCAGAGCGGAAGAGAGTGGAAGACTCCTAACTATCTGACCAGGGATGCTTACGACAACAGAAGGTTAACCAAGACGGCTTACGACCCGAGTTGTAGGGCAATCTGTAGGGCAATGGTCCGACCTTGCAGGTCAGCCATTGCCGTCACTCCCGCCCTCGGGCATCACATCCACCAGCCGCTGGGCGAGTTCGTCCATGAGGTCGATCAGCATCCCCGACACGAAGACGAGCCTGTCCACCTTCTGCTCGACGGAGAGGTCGCCCGACATGATCGGCCCCATTTCCACGTCGCGGAGCTTCTGGAGTCGGCCAGTGATCCCTGCGAGCGGGCCTGTGAACGGGTCGTCGTTGGGGGTCGTCATCGCGGCGGACGCTAGCGTGCCTGGCGATTTGGAGAAGTTGCGGAGTCCTCATAGCGGACGGTTGGCGGGCGGTGATCGCGTCGATCAACCTCTCACGGTTACGGCCATTGGGGTGCCCCCTACCGGCACACATCTGGGATCTGGCGCCCAGGGCAGAGCATCGGCACCTGGGGTACGCGCCGAGCCGCCCGTCCGCTCGAATAGTTCCAGCGCCGAGACGCGGACCCCCACCCGGCCGAATCCTTCGACGAACAGTTAGCATCGCCAAATGACCACTGGGCCGGTCGGAGTCCTGAAGTGGACTGATGCCGAACACCTCCAAGTCGGCGAAACACAGTTCCTTTTGACGACCGACCTGCAGGTGACGCCTGCGTCGAAGTCTGACTCAAACCGATTCGTGTTAGGCAAGAGCAAGCGGATGGTTGAGTCTCTTGTCCAGAAATCCCCCGATCGTGTCGACCACATTGTGGATTTGGGCATCTTCAAGGGCGGTAGCGTCGCCCTCTTTAACGAACTGTTCAGGCCTCGGCGCCTGATTGCCGTCGAGCTCGCAGAGCGGCGAGTGGGAATGCTTGACGCGTTCGTTGAGCAGCACTCTCTCGGTGAGGTCATCCATCTCTACTACGGAAAGAATCAGCAAGACAGAGATCTGCTAACTCGTATCCTTCGGGATGACTTCGGCGGTGCTCCCCTCGACCTAGTGGTCGATGATTGCTCGCACAGGTACCGGCCGACGAGAGCCTCGCTCAACGCGCTGTTCCCCCATCTGCGCCCAGGTGGGATGTACGTCATCGAGGACTGGGGCTGGGCGCACTGGACGCGCTCCAAGTGGCAACGCCCGGACAGCCAGTGGGCCGACTTACCGATGCCGCTGACCCGACTCATCCTCGAGCTAGTGATGGTCTCGCAATCCCGACCCGGCCTTGTGGAGCGCGTGGACATCGACGGCACCACGGCTTACATCACACGTGGTGACGAGGCGGTATTGGACCCTTTCTTCGACATCAGCGGGTGCTACGTCACAGCCAGTCGGGACATCCTAGTTGACGAAACTCGACCAACCGTTTCACTTCGGCAACGGATTGGGGGCTTCGCTCGCCATTATTCGTCTGGCAAGGCTCGCTCATGAGCCGGTTTGCTCTTCGAGCTCCTCGGCACACCGGTGCCCCCCAATGCCGGCTGTGTACCGATCCTGCGCGGCTCACGACTCGAACGCGTCGGTCTCCTGGTGGAACTCGACGCCGAACCGGGGGCAGGTAGGCGCCGAGGACGGCGCTGACCGCGAATAGACCGAGAGACGTCGCGCGCCGCTCCGCGTGCTGATTGTCGCCACCGACCAGCGACCACTCGGCCACCAGGCCGGTCACGGTCAGGGTCATCACGTTGGTCGCCAGGTCCGGCACGCCCCACCGCCTGATCATCGCGTTCTGGATGCCCATGCCGAGGGCCAACATGCCGATGACGACGAGCCGGACCGAACCGAGCGGATGCGGGTGGAACAGCACCGACGTCACCGTCGCCGCCACCAAGGCGCACCATTCGCCGGCGAATCCGATGCGGCGGTCGGCGAGCGACGAGCGCAACGTTGTGGGAGGCGTCGTTCCGACTGTGGTGCGGTCGTTGAGGTCGCGCCAGGCGGCTGCGTCTGAAACCGCCTCTGACCTGGTGGGCGTTGGGCGACTTGAACGCCCGACCTCAGCCGTGTGAAGGCTGCGCTCTAACCAACTGAGCTAAACGCCCCGGCGGTCGTCGCTACCGTTGCCGGTGACGCGACCAGGGGGACATGCTAGCCCTCGCCCCGGAACGTGATGAGGTCGAAAACGCGGCAATCACGAACTCTCCGTCCCGGGAAACGGCGCCAGCTCGTCGAAACCCAGTGCCTGCTCGAGCGCGGCCGCGGAACGCAACACGACGAGATCGGCATGCTGCGGCCCGATCAGCTGGATGCCGACCGGCAACCCGAGAGAGGTGGTCCCCGCGCAGACCGTCGCTGCCGGCGAGCGCGTCATGTTGAACGGGTAGGTCAACTTCACCCAGTTGAAATCCTTCTTCCCGTTGATCAGTGCCGACCCTTCGAGGCTTCGAGGCGGCGGTGGCGCGGCCACCGTAGGGGTCATCAGCAGTCGGACCCTTCGGAACACCTCGACGAGGCGGAGGTTGAGGAGGTGGCACGCGTCCTCCGCCTTCACCAGGTCGAGCGCGTTCGTCCTCTCCGCGCCGTCGATGACCATCTTGAGCATCGGATCGACCTCTTCCCAGACCGCCGTACCCCGAATGTCGGCATGCGGTGCGGAGGTTGTAGGCGCCCGACATCACCAGCCAGTCGTCCACCGGGTCCTTCTCGAAGACCGAGTCGACTTCGACGATCTCGGTGCCGAGCGAGGCCATGATGTCCACGGCCCGGGCGCAGATCGCTACGGACCTCGTCGTCGATCTCCGCGTAGCCGAGCGTCGGCGACCACGCGACCTTCCGGGGCGGCTTCGGATCCTCGAGCACCGCCAGCCACGAGGCCTCCGGACGAGGCAGCGAACGCAGGTCGCTCGGATCCGGGCCGACCACGATGTCGAGCGCCGCGACCACGTCGGAAAGTCGACGAGCCATCGGGCCTTTCGTCGAGAGGTGCTGCCAGTCGGGTGGCGCATCCCCTCCGCTCGGGACTCTCCCGAGGGAGGGCTTCACGCCCGAGAGCCCGCAGCACGAAGACGGGATACGGATCGAACCACCTCCGTCCGAACCGGTTGCGAGCGGCACCATGCCGGCAGCGAGGGCAGCCGCGCTCCCGCCCGAAGACCCACCGGGCGTGTGGTCGAGGTTCCACGGATTCGCGGTCGGCCCGAAAACGGAATTGTCGGTGTCCGCCTTCCAACCGAGCTCGGGGGTGTTGGTCTTGCCGACGACGACGCACCCCGCCGCGACCAGCCGGGCGACGAGGGCCGAATCCGTACTCTTCGGCGGATCGTCGGCGAACGCCTTCGAGCCGTGGGTGGTCACGAACCCGGCAGCGTCCTCGAGATCCTTGACACCGATCGGGATCCCCGCCAACGGGCCGGGGTCCCCACCGGAGTCGATCCGCTCGTCGAGCGCAGCGGCTGCGGCGCGCGCCCGCTCGGCGTCCACCGCGACGAAGGCATTGATCGTCGGATTGTGCGCTTCGATCTGCGCGAGCGAGTGGTCCACCAACTCGCTCGCGCGCAGGTGACCCTCGCGCACCCGTTGCGCCAGCCCGACCACCGTTTCGGTCCGGAAGTCCACCGTTCCGACGGTACCGGCAACCTGCGCCGCCGACAACCGTTCGATCCGGCCTCGACCAGCGGATCCTCGACGCGACATCTCGTTTCGACAGGGCGCTCCGCTTCCGAGCAGTCTGGTCCCATGGTCGTCCGCAGGAACGCCCATGGTGCCCATATCGCCGGCGTCGCCCTGGACCACGTCGCGCACGCCGTCCCGCGGTGGCAGGACGCCTGGCGCCGCTACGCGGTCGATCTCGGTGCACGTTGGAGCTCGGGCGGGGAAGGCACCGGGTTCGCTCCGGCGCAGCTGCGCTTCGGGAACGGAGCACGGATCGAACTCCTCATGCCCCACGCCGCGGACGCGAACGACTTCCTCCGACGCTTTCTCGGGCGTCACGGCCCCGGCCCGCACCACCTCACCTTCAAGGTGCCCGACCTCGCCACGGCCCTCGAGGAGATCGAGCGGTTCGGGCTGGAAGCGACCGGCATCGACACCAGCGACCCATCGTGGATGGAGGCGTTCCTCCATCCCAAACACGCCACCGGCATCGTCGTCCAGTTGGCGGAGGCGCCCTCGAGCTGGGACAACCCGGCTCCCCCCGACTTTCCCGACCACACGGCGCCAGCGCTCGGACGGCTCGGGGCCGATCGGTCCCGCCACCCTCGATCGGGTGGCCCACGCGGTCGCCGACCTCGACGCGGCCACCGCGCTCTTCGGCGGGCTCCTCGGTGGCCAGCAGGTGGTTGACGGAAGCGGACCGGGCCATCGCTTCGTGGAGCTCACCTGGGGAGGGCCGCTCGTCCTCCGGCTGCTCGCCCCGACGGATGATCGAGCGGCAGCCGAGCTCGCCGGTTGGCTCGGTGATCGGGCCGGTCGTCTGCACCACCTCGCACTCACCGCCGACGAGCCCTCGTCACTTCCCGCGGCCCGCCCCGCCTCCGACCAGCTCGCCGCTCTCGTGGACGGAGGGAACCGCGAGTCCTGGGAGATCCCTCCGGCCGACAACCTCGGCCTCCGGCTCCTGGTCGCCTCGGAGGGCGAACACCCACGACCCGCCGACGTCCCGGGGCACGAATTTGTCCCGTGACGCGACCCCGTTAGCCTTGCCCGCGTGGCCGACCCCCGCGACGAGGACGGGCTGACAGCCGAGGACGCCTCCGACGACCGGGCCGCCGCGCTCGCAGCGCGCCGGGAGAGGGCCCGGACCAAGCGGACCATCGATCGTCTCGACGATCGCGAGCGACGCTTCTCCTTCGCGGCCGCAGGGCTCGCCGCGGTGTTCGGCATCGCCGTCTACGTCGCGGAGACCTCCAACTCCCACTTCCGTCTGGCGAAGAACCAGCTGACGCCCCAAACCACGCTCATCCTCGGGTTGGTGGCCGCCGCGCTCCTGCTCGCCACCACCTTCATCGGCCGGCGGGCGCTGGTCGGGTTCGTCGCGCTCTTCACCTTCCTCGCCTTCGGGACCCAGTACCTCCTCGGCGTGCCGTTTCTCGCCCTCGCGGTCTGGCTCCTCTACCGCTCGTTCAAATTCCAGAAGGAGGCGTCGGCCGCGGCTCGGGCAGCCCGGGCGGAGACCCCCACCGGGCGAACGGCGACGGCACGGACGGCCGGAAGGCCGGCGGCGCAGCGCGGATCCGGCGCCAAGGGAGCGAAAGGGAAGAACGCGCCGGCAGGGAACAAGCGTTACACCCCGAAGCGTCCGGCACCCGCCACTCCCAAGCCCTCTTGGCGCGAACGGCGAGCGGCGCAGTCGAAGAAGTAGAGGCCGTTCAGGTCGGATCGGCGATCAGCGCGGAGCGCAACGAGCGCGAGGATCTCCGCTCTGCGCCGGACCAGCGAGCGCGCCGTCGGTTCCTCGCCGAACGCGCGGGACACCTCGACCTCGGTCACCATGCCGATGACCGTCGAGTAGATGGCCAACAGAAGAAGGCGCGGCTCGTGCCGCCGCATATGGCCGGCGTCCATCTCGGCCTCGAGGAACTCCGACGCCCTGCGCACCAGCGGGTCCATCGCCGCCACGAACCGGGTCGAGGCCGGGGTGCCGAGGCGGCTCACCTCGCGGACCAGACCGAGGAGCTCCGGGCGCCTCGCCGCGAGGGAGAACACCGACCGGACGACTGCCTCGACCCGCGCCCAGCCGGAGCCGGCCGTCGCGAGCGCATCCTCCATCGCGGCCGAGAGCTCCACCACACTGCGGTCGATGACCGCTTCGAGGAGCACCTCTTTCGACGGGAACCAATAGAGGATGGTCTGCTTGCGGACGTCGAGGCCAAGGGCGAGTGCGTCGAGAGAAGAGGCGTCATAACCCCGGCTGGCGAACGAGGCGAGTGCCGCGTCGAGGATGCGCCCGGGGGTGCGACTCCCGTCACCGGCGGCCCTCCCCTGGCCGCCCGTCCGGACCGGCCGCGGCCCGCGCCGGGCCCGGCCACCGGATTGGCCTCCCGCTCTCGACCCGTCCACTTACCATATGGTAGACAGATTCGGTGACGATCCGCGAGGCGCTTGCCACGAGGCGGTTCTTCATCACCGGTGGCACCGGCTTCCTCGGGACCGCTCTCGTCGAGCGTCTGCTCCGGACGGTTCCCGACAGCGAGGTCGTCCTGCTCATCCGGCCGGGCCGCCGTTCGACGCCGATGCAGCGGGCGAAGCGCGAGATCTTGCGGAACGACTGCTTCGACCGGCTCCGGGCCGAGCACGGCGAGCGCTTCGACCACGAGATCGCCCCTCGGGTCTCCGCCGTCGCCGGCGACGTCGGACAAGACGGGCTCGGCCTCGACCAGGACGGACTCCGACGGCTCTCCGAGTGTGACGTCGTCGTCCACTCGGCGGCCTCGGTGAGCTTCGACGCGCCGCTCGACACCGCGGTCGAGGTGAATCTGCTCGGACCCTCCCGGGTCGCGGCCGCGGTGGTCGCCGCCCGCGAGCTCGCGGCGTCGGAGGGGCGTGCCGGGCCGGTCCACTACCTCCCGGTGTCGACCGCCTACGTCGCGGGCACCCATCAGGGGGAGGCGCGCGAGGAGCTACTCGAGTCCGGACGGTTCCGGGTCGAAGTCGATTGGCGGGCCGAGGTGCAAGCTGCCCGCCGACAGCGCGGCGACATCGAGGCCGAGTCGCGTCGGAGCGATCGGCTCACCCACTGCGCGAAAGAGGCCCGCAGCGAGCTCGGGCCGGCCGGGGTCCATCTGCTCGCCCGCCGCGCCGAGCAGCTGCGCGAGAACTGGGTCAAGCGGCAGATGGTCGACCTCGGACGAGCCCGCGCCCAGTCGCTCGGGTGGCCCGACGCGTACCCCTACACGAAGGCGCTCGGGGAGATCGCGCTCGTCTCGCAGTTCGGGAACGTGCTCCCGATGACCATCATCCGGCCTTCGATCATCGAGTCGGCCCTCGCCGAACCCCGACCCGGGTGGATCCGGGGCTTCCGCATGGCCGAGCCGATCATCGTCTCCTACGCGCGAGGGATTCTCCGGGAGTTTCCCGGCGTTCCCGAGGGGATCACCGACGTGATCCCCGTGGACCTGGTCGTCGCGGCCGTCCTCGCGGTTGCCGGTGAACGGCTCGCGACACCGTCGGAGCAGGCCGGCCCCGACGTCGTCCACGTCGCGTCCGGCGTGAGGAACCCGCTCCGCTACGGGCGCCTCGTCGAGCTCGTCCAGGGATGGTTCCTCGAGCACCCCCTCTACGACAACCAGGGCCAACCGATCGTGGTACCGGCGTGGTCCTTTCCCGGCCGCGGGCGGGTGCAGCGGCAGCTGACCCGGGCCAGCAGGGCAATGGACCTCGCGGAGCGAGTGGCCGGCTCCCTGCCGATCCGGGGCCGCCAGGCCGAATGGATGAGCGCGCTCGAGGAACGGCACCTGCTCGCCGATCGTGCCCTCGGCTACGTGGAGCTCTACGGCGCGTACGCCGAGACCGAGGCGCTCTACCGGGTCGACCGGCTCCTCGACCTCTGGGAGAGGCTGGACGAGGAGGATCGGCGGCTCTTCTGCCTCGACCCGGGCGCCGTCGACTGGGAGCACTACGTGCGCGAGGTCCACCTCCCGTCGGTGATCGAGCATGCCCGCGTCCGCACGTCGCCGACACGCGCCCCCCAGACCGACCGCCCGGCTCGTGCACGCGCCGCCATCCTCTCCCCCGACCGGCACCTGGCGGCCTTCGACCTCGAGAACACCCTCATCGCATCCAACGTCGTCGATTCGTACGCGTGGCTCGCCTCGCGCCACCTCCGCGCGGGTCGCCGGCCCGGCTTCGTCGCCGACCTCGTCCGCGAGGCGCCGTCGTTGCTCGCGCTCGACCGGCGGGACCGGGGGGACTTCCTCCGCTCGTTCTACCGGAGATACGAAGGAGCGCCCGTCGAGCGCCTGCGGGCCGACGCGTGGGAGCTCTTCTCCGACCTGCTCCTCGCCAAGTCGTTCCCGGCCGCAGTGGCCCGGGTCCGTCGGCACCGGGCCCTCGGACACCGCACCCTGTTGATCACCGGCGCGCTCGACCTGGTCGTCGAGCCTCTGCGCCCGCTGTTCGACGACATCATCTGCGCGCGCCTGGGCGAGGCAGACGGCGTGTTCACCGGTCAGCTCGTCGAGCTCCCCCCGATCGGCGAGGCCCGCGCCCTCGTCCTCGCCGACTACGCGCACGCCGAAGGCCTCGAGCTCGAGGAGTCCATGGCCTACGCGGATTCGGCGAGCGACCTCCCGATGCTCGAGGCCGTCGGCTATCCGGTTGCGGTCAACCCCGAAGCGAAGCTCGCGGCCGTCGCCCGGCGCCGGGGCTGGCACGTCGAGCACTGGGAGAAGGAAGGGCGCGGCTCCCGATCGCCGCTCCCGCTCGGACCGCTCGACCGCCGCGGTCCGCGGCCGGACGCCTCGTCACGCGCCGGTGCATTCGCAGGGTCTCTGCGCCGCCTCACACGCGGAGTCCCAGGTTGAAATCGCTCGTCTTCGAACGCAACCTGCCCCGCTACGCGGCGTCGCGCGCGGTCTCGCTGCTCGGCTCCGGCCGCGGCGCGGGGATCGGGCCCCTCCGACTTCTCGACGCCGATCCGCCGGTGCGACCCGGTGCCGCGTGGCACCTTGTCCGGCCGCTGCTCTCGGGGATCTGCGGCTCCGACCTCGCCACCGTCGACGGACGCAGCTCACGCTACTTCGAGGACCTGGTCAGTTTCCCCTTCGTGCCCGGCCACGAGGTCGTCGGCGTGGTCGACGACGATGCAGCCGACCACGCCGGCCGCCTTCTCGCAGCGGGCACCCGGGTCGTCGTCGAACCGGTGCTCGGGTGCGCCCCGCGGGCCATCGAGCCCCGCTGTCCCCAGTGCGCGGAGGGGCACACCGGGCTCTGCGGGAACGTCGCGTTCGGCGAGGTCGCACCCGGGCTCCAGACCGGCTACTGCGCCGACACCGGCGGCGGCTGGTCGACCGCCGGACTGACGGCCCACGCCTCGCAGCTCCACGCGGTGCCCGACTCGTTCCGTGACGAGGACGCGGTTCTCGTCGAACCGACGGCGTGTGCGGTCCACGCCGCGCTCTCCGCGGAGGTCGGGGGAGACAGCGTGGTGGCGGTCGTCGGAGCCGGCACCCTCGGCCTCCTGACGATCGCCGCGCTCGACCGTGTGGTGCGGCCCTCCGCCCCGTGCACGGTGGTCGTCGGTGCGAAACATCCCGAACAGCGCCGGCTGGCCGAATCGCTCGGTGCCGACGTGGTCGTCGACCCCGACCACCTGGCACGCACCGTACGGCGTCGGGCCGCCTCGCTCGTCCTCGGGGGACGACTCACCGGCGGCGCGGACACCGTGTTCGATTGCGTGGGTTCGGCGGAATCGCTCGACGCCGCGCTCGCGATGGTCCGACCGCGCGGGCGGGTGGTGCTGGTCGGCATGCCGGGCAGGGTCTCGGTCGACCTCGCTCCCCTCTGGCACCGCGAGATCGCCCTCGTCGGTGCATACGCCTACGGCGCCGAGTCGACCGCGCCGCCACGCCGCACGTTCGAGCTCGCGTTCGATCTGGTGGCTGCGGCCGACCTCGGCTCGTTGGTGTCGGCCGCCTATCCGCTCGAACGATATCCAGAGGCGCTCGCGCACGCGGGCGCGGCCGGACGGCGCGGCGCGGTCAAGGTGGTCTTCGATCTCCGCAACCGGAAAGGAGCCGTTCGATGAGCCCGAGACCGGGTTTCGTGCTGGAGGTCGATCGCTCGACACCGCCGACGCTTTTCTGGCGCGGCGAGCGCTTCACGCTCGAGAAGCTGCCCGTCGGGAGCCGGGTGGTCTACTCGCCCGAACCGCTCGAACCGCTCGAGGACCCACGGGCGTCGATCCGCGCGGCGCTCGAGAGCCCCCTCGGCGATTCCGAGCCCCTCCCCTCCCTCCTCCGCGCCGGCATGAAGCTGACCATCGCGTTCGACGACATCTCACTGCCCCTTCCGCCGATGGAGCAGCCCGACAATCGTCAACTGGTCATCGAAGAGGTCCTGGAGATGGCCGCGGCCGCCGGAGTGGACGACGTCGAGCTGATCGCCGCCCTCGCGCTGCACCGCCGGATGACCGAGAACGAGCTCCGCCACGCGCTCGGCGACCGGATCTACGACGCGTTCGCGCCGAACGGCCTCCTCAGCCAGCACGACGCCGAGGACCCGTCGGCTCTGCTCCACCTCGGGCTCACCGACCAGGGCGAAGAGGTCGAGATCAATCGGCGCGCGGCCGAAAGCGACCTGCTGATCTACGTGAACATCAATCTGGTGGCGATGGACGGCGGGCACAAGAGCGTCGCCACCGGCCTGTCCAGCTACCGCAGCCTGCGGCACCACCACAACCCACTCACCATGCAGCACAGCAGGTCCTTCATGGATCAGCACCGGTCGGAGCTGCACTCCTCCAACTGGCGGATGGGCCGTCTGATCGCCGCGTCGGGCGTCAAGGTGTTCCAGATCGAGACGACGCTCAACAACGATTCGTTCCCACCACGGTTCGGGTTCCTCCAAAAGCGCGAATGGGAGTGGGGTGTGCGTGACCGTGCGACCTATCTCGCCGCTTCGAAGGCGCTGGAGCGGACGCCCCCGTCCTACGCCCGCCGGATCCTCCATTCGGTGCAGGCTCCCCATCGGATGACCTCGGTGCAAGCCGGTGAGGTGGAGGCGGTGCACGCGAGGACCACCGAACACGTCTGGTGCCAGCAGGGGGTGGTGGTCGAGGGCCAGACCGACATCGTGACCATGGGGCTTCCCTACGTGGGTCCCTACAACGTGAACTCGATCCTCAATCCCGTCCTGGTCGCCTGCCTCGGACTCGGCTACTTCTTCAACCTCTACCGCGGCAAGCCTCTGGTGCGCGAAGGCGGTGTGCTGATCATGGCCCACCCGACACCTTGGGTTTTCCACCCGGTCCACCATCCGAGCTACATCGACTTCTTCGAGCAGGTCCTCACCGAGACGACCGACCCGGTCGAGATGTCCGAGCGATTCGAGGAGTCCTTCGCCACCGATCCCTGGTACGTGCATCTCTACCGGACCGGTCACGCCTATCACGGCGTTCATCCCTTCTACATGTGGTACTGGTGCGCGCACGCCTTGCAGCACCTGGGCTCGGTCATCGTGGTGGGGGGCGATCCGGCGGCCGTGCACCGGCTCGGCTTCCGGGCCGCTTCGACGCTCGCCGACGCGCTCGAGATGGCGACCGACGTGGTCGGGGCGGCTCCGACCATCACCCATCTCCACGTCCCGCCGATCCTGATGGCGGACGTACAGTGACGCCGCACCGCTCCTCTGCCTCCCTGCGTTCCCGCCGTACCGTCCGCCGCGACGCGACCCTCGGCGCCGCTCGTGGGGAGGGAGGGCCACGCGATCCACGCGCGGTCCTCCGGAGGCTGGACCCCTCCACACTGGCGGGCAGGATCGGGCGGAGCGGGTTCCCCTTCGCGCCGCCGAGCTGGCCGGGTTCGGTCCCGAGGCCGGTGCCGACTCCCGAGGTGGGCCTCGAGTACGACAGCGACTGGTCGCGGTCCTACCCGGCGCGACTGGTCCGGGCCATGATCCTCGACAACGTGACGACACCGGTCGCGCGCCTCGTCGCCGACCCGCTCGTCCGAGGGACCGATGCGCTGCGCGGGCTCGAGGCACCGGTGATCTTCGCCGCCAACCACGCGAGCCACGTCGACACCCCGCTCCTCCTCACCTGCCTGCCGCTCCGATTCCGTCACCGGACCGTGGTCGCGGCGGCCGCCGACTACTTCTTCGACCGCCGCTGGAAGGCACACGCCTGGTCTCTCCTGCTTGCGGCCTTCCCCATCGAGCGATCGAAGGTCAATCGCCGCTCGGCCGCGCTGGCGACCCAGCTGCTGGAAGACGATTGGAACCTCGTCATCTTTCCCGAGGGCGGCCGCTCTCCCGACGGGTGGGCACAGACCTTCCGGGGCGGGGCCGCGTACCTGTCGGTGCGCACCGGACGTCCGGTGGTGCCGGTGCACCTCGACGGGACCCGTCACATCCTGCCGAAGGGAAGGAAGACCGTCCGGCGCACGAAGACCACGGTCACCTTCGGCGCGCCGCTCTGGCCGGCGGAGGGCGAAGACGCGCGCCGCCTCGGTGCGCGCCTCGAGTCGGCCATTGCGGTGCTCGCCGCCGAGATCGAGAGCGACTGGTGGACCGCGCGGCGGCTGGCATCCGAGGGGCGCACTCCCCCACTGCAGGGTCCGTCCGCGTCGCCGTGGCGGCGATCGTGGCTGCTGCCGGCCGACCCCGGGTACACCGATCCCGCCGAGCCACCGGAGTGGCCCCTGCCTCGCCGGTGAGCCTGCTCGATCAGCGGCGGAGCAGACGGTCCATCACGCGGACCCGCCCGTCGGCACGCGGCGCCCGCATGCGTTCGGCGCGCAGCGCGGACTCCTCGGTGTCGTCGAGAGGCTCGAGCGGTACCGAGGACCCACGCGCCTCGAGGACCCAGCCGAGCAGCACGTCGGCGAGCACAGCGTTGCGAGCGAGGACCGGGCCGTGCAGATAGGTCCCGACCACCCGGCCCGACCACGCACCTTCTGTCCCCGATCCGTCGCCGTTCCCCACACCGCGGACCACCCGGGCGAGCGGGGTCACCCCGGCCCCGAGCGTGGTCACAGCGCCGTGGTTCTCGAAGCCGGTGAGGGGAGGAAGTCCCGGTCCGCCGGCGGAACGAGGTCCGGGAGGGATCACGTCGGCGAGGACCTCGCCGACCGCGCGGCGGCCGGTTCCCTTGGCCGAGTCGACGTCGAGCAGGCCGAGCCCTTCGCGGACCCGTCCGGTGTGGTCGGGGAAGGTGTGGCCGAGCAACTGGTAGCCCGCGCACACGCCGAGGACCACCGCCCCGCCGGCGGCGGCGCGGGCGAGCGTCCCGTCCTCGTGCAGGAGATCCGCCGCACTGACCTCGGGAGCGTCTTCGCCACCTCCGAGGCAGTAGAGGTCGGCGACCGGCAGGCGCGTGCCGGACAGCGCGCTCACCAACTCCACTTCGATACCGCGCCAAGCGGCGCGGCGCGCGAGCACGGTGCCGTTGCCGCCGTCGCCGTAGGTGCCGAGGAGGTCCGGGTAGACGACGGCGACTCTCAGGACCTGTCCCCGGCCCACCGCGTTCACAGCTGCCGCCGCAACTCGGCGAACGCGGTGTAGTTGCCGAGGAAGTCGAGCGGAGTCTCCGAAAACGATCCCTCGGCCTGGTCGAGTGCATCGAGCGGGTCGGCGACGACGACGTGGTCGACCTCGGCGTAGCGGAGGCGGACCGCGAGATCGAGCCGCCGGTCGCCGGTCGCGACGACCGTGCGACCGCGCAAGCGCTCGAAGGGCACGTCCCACAGCCAGCTCGGGTCGAGACCGTCCGCGGTCCGGGCGTTGATCGCGACGACCACCGCTCCGCCCGAGCCCGGCTCCTCGTCCAAGAGGTCGAAGACGGCGGTCCACCCGGCGGGGTTCTTAGCCAGCAGCAGGCGCACCGGCCGTCCCATCCGTCGCACCACCGAGAAACGACCGGCGACCTCGTCGAGGGCGGCGACGCGGGCGAGGATCATGTCGAGATCGCCCATCTCGGGGATCTCGGCGGTCTCACCGGTCGAGCGGCCGACGGTGTCCATCGACCAGGCGGCGACCGCCGCCATCACCGCGTTCGCACGGTTGAACTGCCCCGGGAGCTCGAGGTCGAGCCGACGCCGCGCGCCGCCGGCGAGCACCATCTCCTCCCCCTCGAGCCATGCCTCCGGTTCGGGTCGCGCGAAGTCGCACCTTTCGCAAGCCCACTTCCCGCCGTCGCCGAATTCGATCTGCCCCCCGCACGCAGGACAGCCCACCGCGTCGTCGCGCCAGACCTGGCCGGCTCCCACCCACCGGACGCCGGGCGCCGCCTGCGCGGCCCAGGCCACCATTGGATCGTCCGCGTTGGCGACGACCACCGGTGCCGGACCGGCGAGCCCGCCTTCCCGTCCACCGAGTGCGGCGCGCCACCGCTCCACCAGCATCCTCACCTCGGCGATCCGGTCGAGCTGGTCGCGCGAGAGATTGAGCAGCACCACCACCTTCGGCGAGCAGCCCTCGACCAGGCGTCCCAGGTAGCTCTCGTCGACCTCGAGCACCGCGAGGTCGGCATCGGGCGAGTCGACGAGCGCCGCCACGTGGCCCGCCGGCATGTTGGCGCCGCTCGCGTTGGTGGCGACCGCGCCACCCGTGGTGCCCTCGAGGGCCGCGACGAGCATCCGGGTCACGGTCGTCTTCCCGTTGGTACCGGTCACCAGCGCGACGGCGCGTCCGCGGGCCAGCGTCTCGAGCAGTTTCGGGTCGACGAACAGGCCGGCCCGACCGCCCACCACGGTGCCGCTCCCCTGCGCGAGGAGGCGCGAGAGCCGGTTACCTGTGCGCACCGCAGTCGCGGCGAGGGCCGCGCGCGCCGGAAGCGTGCGGTCGTGCCCGACGGGCCGAACGGTCACGCCGAGGGTCGGGTCCGCGCGAGCTCCTCGGGGGTCGGAACCCGGGCGGTGCGCGATTCGGGCGGCAACAGATCGGCGATGGCGCCCATGAGGACCTCGGTGTCGGCGGCCGCGTCCGTGTGGCCGAGGTCGACTTCGGGTCCGACCGCGACCGTCACCTTCGGCGGGTGGAGGAACGTGGTCATGTCGGGCACCTTGGCCGAGCGCGGCCAGACCCGCTCGGTACCCCAGATACCGACCGGGACGACGACCGCGCCGGTTTCGGTCGCGAGACGGGCGGCACCGGTGTGGCCCTTCAACACCGGGTCGAAGAATGCCTCCCCTCGCGGGATGGTCCCCTGCGGCAAGACGATGACCAGCTCACCTGCGCGGAGCGACGCGGTCGCCGCGAGCATCGGCGCACCCGTCTTGTTCCCGCGGTCGACCGGGATCCCACCGAGCAGCCGCGCCACCGGGCCGACGATCGGCGCGTCGAAGATCTCCCGTTTGCCGAGGAAGCGCACCGGTCGGCCGATCCGCGACGCCACAAGGGCGAGCGCAACGACGTCGAAGTAGCTCCGGTGGTTGGAGGCGAGCAGCACCGGACCCCGACGAGGGATGTGTTCGAGACCTCGGAGGTCGAAGCGCGCGTAGGGGAACATCGCCGGTCGGACGAAGGGGCGCACCAGATGGTAGGGCTCGAGACCGAGCAACGACGGGACCCCCGGCGCGCGGTCCCAGTGTTGGAGCGGCCAGCGCAGTGCGAGCGCCACCGCGACGAGCCTCGGATCGGCGTTGACCGGGTGCGGATGCCCGACCGTGTGGAACAGCGGGAGATCGAAGACGCTGTCCGAGTAGGCGTAGGAGGCGCGTAGTTCGATCCCGTGGTCGGCGGCCCATTGGCCTGCGGCTGCCCGCTTTCCGCCGCCCCAGACGAACCCCCCGTCGAGCCCGCCCGTGTAGCGACCTCCGGACTCCTCGTACCGGGTCGCGATCACCGCGTCGAAGCCCAGCGTGTCGGCAAGCGGGGAGACCAAGTCGACCGGCGAGGTGGTGGCGAGCACGAGCGGGCGGGCGGCACGGCGGTGCTCGGCAAGTGTTTCGAGCGCGAAGGGTTGGACGAGCTCGATCAGCGGTTCGACCGCTCGCTTACCCGCCCGGCGAGTCGCCTCGGCCGAGCGGCCTTTCATCACGGTCGCGGCGGCGCGCGGCAAGCGCGATGAAGGGCACCGATTCCCCGAACACGTCGTAGAGCCCGTAGAGGAGCCGGTCGCCGGGCAGCCGGTGGCCTTCCGGAAGAACGCCTTCGGCGACCATCGCCTCGTGAAAAGCCGGCCCGCTGGCCGAGCGGAGGAGCGTGCGGTCGAGGTCGACGAAGACGGCACCTCTGCTGCTCGCTCATGGGCTCAACGCTACCAATCGGCTCCCGCGTCACCGGCGTGGGCTCGGCGACGGCGGCATCGGACGCGGGTCGGACGCGGGCGCTGACGCGGCGAAGGGACCGCCGGGGGGAGACGGTCCCTTCACTCTGACGCAACAAGGAAAGGAGGGGGATTCCTTAGATCCTGTGGTCGCCAGCTATCGTAGAACGACCGCGAGCAATCAGTCAAGCAGCTAATATCGATAGCTGCTATCATTTGGAGCGATGGAACTGCGGCACCTGCAGGCACTCACCGCGATCAGTGACCACGGCACCTTCTCGGCGGCGGCCGAACACCTGGGCACGGTCCAGTCCAACGTGTCCGCCCACGTGGCCCGTCTCGAACGGGAGCTCGGGGCGCCGATGATCGACCGTTCCGACGGACGGCTGACCGAGGAAGGACTGGCGGTCGTCGCCCGTGCACGGCGGGTCCTCTCCGAAATCGACGCTCTGGTGGCCGACGTCGCGGCGTGCAGGGACGAGGTCGCCGGGACGGTGCGGGTCGGGATGATCGGGACGACAGCCCGGTGGCTGGTCCCCCGCCTGATGGACGCCGCACGCCAGCGACATCCGAGGCTCCGCCTCGTCGTCGTCGAGGGCAACACGACCGGGCTCGAGCCCCAGTTGGCCGCCGGGCAGCTCGATCTGGCGGTCCTCAACCTCCCGGTGCCCGGGCGGGATCTCGTCGCGCGCCCGCTCTTCGAGGAGGACCTGATGTTCGTGGCGACCGAGGAGCACGCAATCGCCTCGACGGGCCGTTCGCTCACCATCGAGGACCTGGCCGATCTCGAGCTCCTCCTCCCGCTGCCGGGAACCGCCTTCCGCGACGAGCTCGACGCGGCCGTCCGCCCGGTCGGGATCACCCTGCTGCCGGCCGCGGAGATCGACGGACTCCGCCTCATCGCCTCGCTCACCTTCGAGGGCTACGGCGCGGCCATCCTGCCAGCGACCGCCATCCCCGCCATGTTCGCGCAACCGGGTGCGGCCGGTGCCGGTCGAGGGCCTGCCCGCGTCGCCGGGTCGGGGTCGCCCTGCGCAGCCGCGGACTGCCGTCGGCTCCGACCCGGGCACTCCTCGAGCTCCTCGAGGTGGCGGTCGCCCGGCCCGAGGGCATGCCCCAGGGTCTCCACCTCCCGGGTTGACGCGGTCCGGATCAGGCGGGCTCCGGGGGCCTCGGTTCTCGCCACATGCGCCAGATCGGTGGGCTGCCCCCCGTTTGGATCTCCCCCATCACCTCGAACCCGAAGCGACCGTAGAACGGCACGTTCCGCTCCTTGGAGGACTCGAGGTACGCAGGGACGCCGTGCTCGTCGGCCCGCGCGAGCACGGCCCGGAGGAGTGTGGTCCCGATCCCCTTTCCCTGCATCGACGGTTCTGTGCCGAGCGTCGCGAGATACCAGTGGGGCTCCTTCGGGTGGAGCTCGTCGACCTCGAAGAGCAATTGCAGCGCACGATGGGTGCGGCTGCTGGCAAGGAACGGAGCCGTGGGCAACAGCTGCACGAGTTCGAGCAGCGGGTTCCGCGCCCGCTCCGGGGGGCCCCACACCGCGACCCCGGCAAATTCCCCGCACGTGTACACCTGGCCGTGGCGCAGGTACTGGCGGCGGAGTCTGGGCGGTGAAGAAGGAGTGGAGACCGTGCGCACGCCGGCGCGGTCCGGCGAACATGAAGTTGGCGATCGGATCGTCTGCGAAGGCCCGCACCAGCATCGCCACCACGCCCGGGACGTCGATGCGACCACCTTGCGCACTGGACGGTGCACTGCGTCGTCGCTCACCCGGCGATCGTAGCGAGGACCGGGCGCTCCGACCGTCAGTTGAGCGCGGGATCCGACGGGTAGCCCGACACGACGGAGAGCGCGCCGCCCTGGCGCCGCAGGACCCGGCGCCACAATCCCTCGGGGTCGGCCGAGATCGGATCACGGGCCTCGGCGCGCACCACGTACCACGACCCCTCTTCGATCTCCTCCTCCAGTTGCTCGGAATCCCATCCCGCGTAGCCCGAGAAGAGCCGCGCCGCGGCGATCGCGCTCTCGGAATCGCTCGGGTCGGCCGCAAGGTCCACCGTCCCGATCGGCTGCTCCGCATCGACGAGCACGCGCCACCCCGTCGGTCGCGCCCCGTCGTCGGCCGCCGCGTCCCGCGAGGTCAACCGGACCAGTCCGATCAGCGCGTTGCGCGCCACCGGACCGCCTGCGAACAGCTCGGCGGGCGCAGTCGCCAGCACGTGCCACTGCGGGAGCACCCGGTCGACCCGAACCCCGCCGGGCCGGTCGATGACCACTCCCAGCGCACCATGGCCCCCGTGATCGAGGACGAGCAGCACACAGCGGAGAAGTTCGGATCGGCCAGGCGAGGCGTGGCGATGAGCAGGTGGCCGGCCAGGGAGTCGGGAGGTGCCGCACCTCCGTAGGGCTCGAACTCGCTGAACGGCTCGATCGGCACCCGACGATGATGGCCCACCGGCGTGGCCGGGTGGCGCCGGAGTGTTCGGTCGGTGAGGCTTTGCCGATGGCGGCCAAGCGGCGCAAACGCACCGGCGGGCCCCGGCCTGCCGGGGGGGTCCCCGGAACCGCACGTGAGCACTGGCGGGAGGACGGGACCGCCAAGTCCCGTTTCGCCGACGCGGACGGGGCCAACCGGGCCTCCCTCCGTCTGCGCCTCGAAGAGGGAGCCGACCTCGACCCCTACCCCTGCAGTTATTGCCACGGGTGGCACCTCGGGAGCCGGCGGACCTGATCGGGGCGGGCGGCGACCCGCCGAACGGTATCGTCGAGCGATGGGACCGCCGGGCTCCTCGGGGACGCGTGACGCGACACCGCGGCTCGTGACGCACCCTCCGATCGCAGCGCGAGCCTCGTGCGCACGCTCACCGCCACCGTCTTCCTCCAGTGGCTCGGCGCCTCCGCGATCATCCCGATGCTGCCGGTGTTCGTCCGCCGGCTCGGCGGGTCGGACGTCGCCGCAGGGGTGGTGATGGCCGCCTTCTTCGCGGCCGGAGTCGCGCTTCCAGTACCCGATCGGGTGGGTCGCCGACCGCATCGGTCGGCGACCGGTGCTGATCGGCGGATCTGCTCCTCTTCGCTGCCGCCAGTCTCGGCTTCCTCTGGCCCCGATCGACCCGGCCGACGCGGTCCTCCTGCGTGCGCTCCAGGGCGCCGGTGCCGGGGCGGCGGGCGTCGCCTCGCTCGCGATGATCTCCGGAGCGGTCGAGCTCGAACGGCGCGGACGTGCGTTCGCCGCGGTCTACGGCGCGGAGATCGCCGGGTCTGGCGGTCGGTCCGCTGGTCGGAAGCGTCATCGGCGCGTCCTCGATGTGGATCGTGTTCCTCGGCTCGGCCGTGTTTTCGGTCGTTGCCGCCGCCGCGGCGCTGCGCATCACCGACCCCTGTCGCGCTGCACACGGGGAGAGGAGTGTGGTTGCTCGGACCCGCGAGCGTCTCGCGCTGACCCGCGCCGCCGTCGGTGCCTTGCTCGCCGGCTCGTCTCTCGGGCTGATCACCGGCGTCTACGAGATCTGCTGGACATTGCTCCTCGTCTCCAAGGGTGCCTCGGGCCTCGAGATCGGCATCTCCTGGACGCTCTTCGCCGTCCCCTTCGTCCTCGTCGCCAAGCCGAGCGGGTGGCTCGCCGACCACGTCGACCGGCGACGGCTCGTGGTCGGTGGCATCGGCTCCTCGGCACTGCTCTGCGCGTCCTATCCCTTCATCCCGAGCGTGCCCGTGCTGGTCGTCCTCGGCGCGACCGAGGCGATGAGCTTTGCCGCGGCACTACCCGCGATGCAGTCGTTACTCACCGAGGGTGCGGATCCCTCCCACGTCGGCCGCCTCCAGGGGCTGTTCGCGACGGGACAGACCGCGTGCACGGCGATCGCCGCGGCAGCAGCCGGTGCGGCCTTCGCCGCGGCGAGCTGGCTGCCGTTCGCGGCCGTCGCCGCGGTGGTGCTGGTAGTCCTGTCGGCGACCTGGCTGGTGTGGCGCCCGGTGCGCGGCCACGTACGCGAACCGGGCACTGACCCCTGGCCCATCGCACCGGCGGCCCGCCACCCCGACCCGGCCATCGCGCCGGTTGCTCAGCGCGTGCCGGCGTGGACCGAGGCGGTCCAGCGGCCGGTCATCGGCACCGAACACACCGCGCTCGCGCCGCGGAGCAGCCAGTCGACGACCTCCGCGTCGGTCGTGTCGGACGCCACCACTGCGACGAGCCCCCGCCGCGGGTGATCCTGGGTGATGCGCCACCCCTCGGGCACGGGCAGTCCGAGATCGCGGAGACGCCACGCCAACCGCGACCCCGCTGCGTGTTGGAGGCCGACGGTGGTCGGTCTGACCGTGCCGTCCGCGCCACGGCGCCCCGGCAACCAGGTCGCCGTCGGCACGTGGTGCGTCGAGCCTCCGAGGAACGCGAACGGGCCGGGCGGGGGCGGTTCGTCCTCCTCCTCGATCACCGGCTGCAGATTGATCCATCCGGTTCCCCGCGCCACCACCTCGGCCATCTGCGCGAGCAGCGCGGGATCGTCGTGGGCGGTGAATTCGAGCTCGACCGGGCGGCTACGGGTCACGTCTGCAGGTCGAGCACCGCGCCGGCCAGCTGTTCGAGCTCGGCGCGCCACGACTCCGGCGCGACAAATGGTCGGAGCACGAACTTGGAGAAGCCCACCGAGACGAATTGCTCGAGCGTCTCCCGGAGGGCATCGAGTCCCTGCGGGATCACCTGATCGGGATCGGCCCCCTTTCGGGTCGCCATGACCACGCGAAGTGCCGCGTCCGGGAGCGGCCCCGGGGAGTAGGCGAGGGAGACGCCGAAGTGTTCGGCACTGATCGCACGGTCTGCTCCGGCAGCGGCCTCCTCGACCACCACCCGCCCACGGGCGGCCTCCTCCGGGGTGCACGTCGAGGGGAGCCATCCGTCCGCGAGGCGCCCGCAGCGCACGAGCGCGGCGGGCACCATCCCGCCGGTCCAGAACTCGAGCGGCTCCTGAACGGGACTCGGTGCCACGACGACTTCGTCGAGCTCGAACGAGCCCCCGCGATGGCTGACCGGTTCCCCCGACCAAAGTGCACGAAGGAGCGGCAGCGCCTCGTCCATCACGACCCCACGGTCACCCGGCGCGACCCCGACCGCCCCGACTTCCGGGCCGCGTGGGAGTCCGGGGACGAAGGTGACCAGAAGACGGCCCTCCGAGAGCACGTCGAGGGTGGCCAGCTCCTTTGCCAGGCGGACCAGGTTGCGACCCGGCACCAACATGGTCGTCCCGAGCTTCAGGTGCGCGTTGTGTGCCGCGGCGAACGCGAGGGCGACCAGGGGATCGTGGGTCGGCGCGGTGAGGATCTCGGGCAGCCAGATCGAGTCGAACCCGAGCGCGTCGATGTCGTCGACGAGCGCGACGAACTCACGACCGTCGGTCGCCGCGAGCAGACCGGTACCGATGCCGATGCGGATCTTCACCCGGCCGCCAGCGGGTCCCCGTCGAAGAGGTCGACGGTGGCGAAGTGCTCGACCGGCTCCCGGCGCAGCTTGGTCGGCTGGTGCACGGGCCGACCGAGGGCGAGCACGCCCGCGACCAGATGCGAGTCGGGAACACGGAGGAGCCTGCGGACCGACCCGGCGTTGCGGACGACCATGGTGGTCATGACGCCGGCGAGGTCCTCCTCCCTTGCCGCGAGGAGGATGCTCCACGCGAACGGGTAGATCGACGCGCCACCCACCATCGTGTAGGGATCGGCGCCGCGGTCGACGGTGGCGAGCCGGGTGAGATCGGCGAGCAGCACCAGCATGGCGGGCACCTGGTCGAAGTGCTCCGCGAAGCCACCCGGTCCCGCCCTTGCCGCGGCGGCGACCTCGGGAGCCTGTGCGATCGAACGCTCCTCGAGCCCCCGGTCGGTCACCACCGCCCACGGCGTCAGGCCGGCTCCGACTTGGGCGAGGTACTCGTACCAACCGGGGAGGTAGGCGTCGCGCATCGCCCGCCGGATGGACGGATCCTTGACCACGACCACCCGCCAGGCCTGCCGGTTGCCGCCGTTCGGCGCGAAGCGGGCGATGTCGAGGATGCGGTAGAGGGTCTCGTCGGGTACCGGGTCCGCCTCGAAATCACGGACGGCGCCGGTGGTCCGAAGTGCGGCACGGAGCTCCATCACCGAGACGGTAGCGGTCCGGCGGACCCGCCCGGCGCCGCAGCCAGGTCCTCAGAGCACTTCGAGAATCGAGTCCGCCGAGCTCACCGAGAGACCCGGACCCGGCTCCACGTTGAGCATGGTCACCACGCCGTCGTCGATCACCATCGCGTAGCGCTGCGAGCGGGTCCCGAGACCGAAACTGCTGCCGTCCATCTCGAGGCCCACCGACTTGGTGAACTCTCCGTTGCCGTCGGCCAGCATGAGCACGGTGTCACCCACGTGCTGGGCCGCCGCCCAGGCGCCCATCACGAAGGGATCGTTGACCGAGATGCAGGCGACGGTGTCGACGCCTTTCTCCTTCAACTGGTCGTGGCGGACCACATAGCTCGGGAGGTGGAAGTCGGAACAGGTCGGGGTGAAGGCACCCGGGACCGCAAAGAGCACCACCTTGCCGGAGCCGAGGGCGTCCGCGGTCTGGACGGGCTTCGGCCCTCCCGATTCGAAGGTCATCACCCGGACGTCCGGGATCCTGTCACCGACGGCGATTGTCACGCAGATCTCCTTTGTTCGAAGTGCCAGCTGCACGGTGCCGCGGCTGCACGGTGCCATGGCTACCCGGTCGGCGCCCGCGCAGCATACGGGTGCGGCGCCGGCGCCCGCGCAGCATACGGGTGCGGCGCCGGCTCTCGACCGCAGAGCCACACTCGGTCGGCGCCGGGGACCGCGTCAGGAGTCGTCCAGGCGGGCGATCACCGAGGTGCCGAACGCGGCGATCGACTCGAGCTGCTCGTCGCGCGTCTCACCGGGAAGGGCCACGCTCGCCCATTCGACACCCATCTCCTCGAGCTGGCGGATCGAGCGCAGCACCGCGTCGGTGTCGACGGTCGCCGACTCGCCCATGGAGAGACCCTCGGGGATGTAGGCCACCGTGAGGGGCCGCGACCTCCCGACCGACCTGGCGAGGGCGTGCGCATACTCGAGGGCCTCCGCAAGGGCCTCGAGGCTCTCCATCGGTCCGGTCCGAGTGCGCGGGGCTGCCCGAGCCGGAAGCGGGAACGGACACCACCCGTCGCCGAGCTCGACCGCACGCCGGATCGCCCGACGACTGTTGCCACCGATCCAGAGCGGCGGATGTGGTCGCTGCACCGGCCTCGGCAACATGGTGTTGGCGCTCGCCCGGAACCCCGGAGCCTTCGAAGGTCACGCTCGCACCCGACCATGCGAGCTGCATCGCGGCGATGGCTTCGTCGGTGAGGTCGTTGCGGTCCTCGAAGGACGCACCGACGGCTTCGAACTCCGCTCGGAGATATCCGGTGCCGATGCCGAGGATGACTCGGCCTCCGCTCAGCACGTCGAGTGAGGCCACTCCCTTGGCGACCAGGAAGGGATTGCGGTAGGCGGCGATCAAGACGTTGGTGTGGAGTCGGACCGTCCGGGTCGCCGCTGCGGCCATCGACAGCACCACCAGCGGATCGAGGGAATGATGACCCCCCCGGGAGAGCCACTCGTCGCCGGGGAAGGGATGATCCGTCGTGTAGACCGCGGCGAAGCCCGCGGCCTCCGCGGCGGCCGCCAGCTCACCCACGGCTCCGGGCACGAGGAACTCCTCGGCGCGGTCGACCCGATGGGTGGGGAGGCCGTAGGAGACCCGCATGCCCGCCTCCTCAGGGACGACGGCCGAAGGCGGCCACCGTCGGCATCCACGAGGGGAGCCGCACCGGACGCCCCTGCGGGTCGATCGCCGCGTGGACGCTCGTCGCGGTCGCACAGGTCTCGCCGTCCGCCACGAGGAGGTAGCCGACCTGGAACGCGGTGCGGGTCATCGCCCCCACGGTCAGACCGACGTCGACCGTCTCACCGAAGTGGAGCGGGCGGCGGTAGGCCAGGTAGAGCTCGAGGACGGCGAGGTCGACACCGGCTCTCCGCACCTCGGCGTAGGGATGGCCCGCCACGTCGAGGAACGCGACACGGGCCTCCTCGAGGTAGGTGGGGTACACCCCGTGGTGGACGATCCCCATCGCGTCCGTCTCGGCGAAGCGGGGGCGCACCCGGTGGACGAACTGGCAAGCCGAGCGATCCTCCGGTGGTGACAGAGAGAAGCGCACCGCGGAAACGCTACTGCCGGCCTTCTTCGTCCCCCGGTTGGTTCCACTCGATCCAGCCGGTCCCCGCACGCCCGTCGTCGGTGACGAACCGGGCCGACGCGCGGGGGAAGCGACTGGTCCTCCCGTCGGGAGCGCGCAGAACCAACGGCGCGAACGCGACGGGCGTGATCTCGAGCTCGAGCCCCCCGGGTTCGAGACGGGCCTGCGCATGGGTCGGCATGCCCCACGGCCCCAGCTCCTCACGCACGGTGGCCGTGTCCACCACCTGCACGTCGTGGCCGCGCGTCTGGATGTAGCCGAATCCGACCGGGTGACCGGGGATCCGGATGTCGGCCAGGTGGAGACGCGTGCCGTCGTCGAGGCGCGGCGGCAGCCCAGCACCACCCGAACGCCCACCAGTCCCGCACCCCCCACGAATGGTCGCGCTGGCCGTGGCCTCGGACGGTGAACGACTCGGCTCCGACTGCGAGCTCACCGGCGACGGTGCAGGGAATTTCGTAGCGGCTGGTGAGCAGGTAGTGGTACGGAGTCCCGTCGGTCGTCCACTCGAGGTCGAAGTCGACGCGGGTCGCGACGCCGCCGTCCCCGCGGTAGACCGCGGCCGCTTCGCGATGCGCCTCGGCGGGTGCCGTGCCGCGGACCGCGACGGTTCGGAGCGGCGTCTCGACCACCGCGCCGATCTCGTAGCCACGCGGCGGCGAGCTCGAGGCCGCTCCCCTCTCCGATCGGCAGGTCGTAGGCGACCGACGCGACCAGCGGGCGGCCTGCTCCCACCACCGTGGCGGTCCACCAGGTCACGCCCAGGTTCGGGTAGAGCCCGATCCGCACGTAGCCGGCGACCGATCCGTCCTCCGCCACGAAGTCGAGGTAGTGCGACTCGTTCCAGAGCGGTTCGGCCTCCGGTCGGTGGCGGTGCTCGTCGGACGGATCGACGGCGTGGTCGGCCTGGGCCGGCATCGACATCTCAGGAGCCGCTCGTGACCTGCGCGTGGACGCCGGGGAACGCCGCCCCGAGCGCAGACCCGAGCCCGACCACGGTCGGCGTTTCGGCGAAGTCGAAGCGGAGCTGCGCGGTGACCGCCTGGTCGATGATCGGGAATGCGCTCGGTGGGTACGTGTCGGGCGGCGAGCATCCGTCTGTGGCGAGTTGGAGGAGGCCGGGCGGCACCGGCAGGTGCAATTCCTTCACCGCCGCCACCACTCCCCCGTGGGCGTGGTTGACGGTGCAGACGTCGTCGAAGACGTTGTGCCCGTACCCGTCGATCACGACGAGCGCCTTGTGCCCGCCCACCGACCGATAGAAGGTCCGAACGGTCGAGGTGGGAACGGTCCTGTCGCGGCTCCCCGAGACCATGAGCGAGGGCACCGGGACCGAGGGCGGTCGTGCGGGAACGCCGGCCAGCGCGATCCAGCCGCGGACCGCAGGGTCCGCCGCGGCGACCTGCACCGCGGTGCCGCCACCCGCCG
The DNA here is from genome assembly GCA_963784155.1 of uncultured Acidimicrobiaceae bacterium. Classification (GTDB taxonomy): domain Bacteria; phylum Actinomycetota; class Acidimicrobiia; order Acidimicrobiales; family RAAP-2; genus Bog-756. Next base: position 120,503 of record CAWAQF010000012.1, on the reverse strand, counting down.
AGTGGCCGAGCGTTGCGACCTCGGAGCTCTTCACGTGACCGGTGAACAGGGTTGCCGGTGTCTGTCCGAGCTGTCGGACGTAGGCGAGCGCGGCGAGCTGTTCGGGAACGTCGTCCGGCGTGGCGGCGCTGCCACCGCCCCCGATCACGGCAGAGAGGTCCCGATCGACCTGATCGGGCGCGACGACGATCATTCCCCACGTCGCCAGGTGGGCGGTGAGGAAGGTCGACTGCTCGGGGTATCCGCCATAGCCGTGACTGAACAGGACCACCGGGTACGAGCCCGATGCGACCGGCACACCTTGGTAGGCGTCCTCGGTGACGCCGTCGGGGAAGGAAGCCGGGATGATGTTGCGGATGGCAGCCGGTACCCAGGCGCGCAGGTGGTAGGTGTAGCGCTGGCGACCGGCCGCACTCGACTTCGGGGCGGGATACCACACGACTACCGGGTCACCACCGACCACGTAGTGGACGGACCCTGCCGCGTACGGGCCGCTCGCGGCGAATCGGGTCGAGGGACCGGCGCCACCGGTGCCGGCGGAAGACGACGACCCGCACGCGGCCGGCACCGCGGCGAGCAGCAGCACCGCGATCAGTGGCGCGAGTCGGCCGGCTCTCACGCGCGCTGGCACGACGGTGGTTCGGATGCAGGCTCCCCCATCAACGGGCCGACCGTAGCAGGCGCCGGCTTCGCGACCGGGGGCTCTCGGACTTGTCGGGCGCGCCTGTTGCTCCCCGGGTGAGGAGTAGGGTTCGGCCGAAGACGTCCGGGCGGCGAGGCGGTGCAGGATGGGAGGACTTCTCCGAACAACGACGATCGCAGCAGTGGCCGCCATGGGTCTGGTGGCCGTGCCGGTGCTCACGTCGAGCGCGGCCAACGCGGGGTCGTACCCGTCGGTCTCCATCCAACCCTCGCCCGCGCCGGCTTTCGACGCCGACGCGCCCGACCCCGACATCGTCCTCGACGGATCGACCTACTACGCGTTCACCACTGGGACGGGACTCGGCAACCACCTCCAGGCCCTGATCGACACCACCGGTTCCCCGCTCGGGGGCTGGCGCTCCTACACGGGCCTCCCGTTCGGCTCGAGCGCGCTGCCGGTCGTCCCCGCCTGGGAGCAGGTGGACACGCAGACCTCACCCGGTGTCTTCTTCTGGCACGGCCGGTGGATCATGTTCTACGACGCAGCTTCGGCGGGCCACCCCGGGGACACCGGCTTCAATTGCCTGTCGGTCGCGACCGCGGCCTCGCTCTCCCCCGTCCCGGTCTTCGTCGACCACTCGACCGGGCCGCTGATCTGCCAGTCGGGCCTCGGTGGCGCCATCGACCCGAGCCCGTTCGTCGACCCCCAGACCGGCACTCCCTACCTGGTTTGGAAGTCGAACGACGGGGGTTCCCTCGAGCCGGCCCGCATCTGGTCGCAGCAACTGGGTTCCGACGGCACGAGCCTCGTCGGGTCGCCGATCCAGCTGATGTTCCAGGACACCGCGAACTACCCGTGGGAGACGACGATCGAGAACCCCAACATGGTCGAGGTGGGTGGGACCTACTTCCTCCTGTTCTCGACCGGCATCTGGGACACGCCCTCCTATTCGGAGACGTTCGCCACCTGTAACGGTCCGCTCGGTCCGTGCACCCAGCCGGCCACCGGACCGTTCCTCCAGAGCTACGGAAACGCGATCGGTCCGGGCGGTGGATCGTTCTTCCAGACCGGGGCGGGCAATTGGATGCTCGCCTACGCGGCCTGGCGTCCCGACTGCACCAATTACTCGTGCGGCGGCGCGCGCCGGTTGTTCGTCGCCCCGGTCACCTTCTCCAACTCGTCACTTCCCCTGCCGGTGACCGGAATCGCATCGGCGCCACCGGTCACCGGCTACTGGCTCGCCGACGCGTGGGGTGGCGTCTCCCCTCACGGGGCGGCCGTCAACTACGGATCGATGTACGGGCATCCGCTCAACGCCGCGGTCGAGCACATCGTGGCGACACCGGACGGCAGGGGCTACTGGCTGGTCGCCGCGGACGGCGGGACCTTCGCCTTCGGCGATGCCGGGTTCTACGGATCGATGGGCGGCCGGCCGCTCAACGCGCCGGTGGTGGACATGACCCCGACACGAGACGGGAGGGGGTACTGGCTCGTGGCGGCCGACGGTGGCGTGTTCGCGTTCGGAGACGCCGCATTCCACGGGTCGATGGGCGGCCAGCACCTCAACCTGCCGGTGGTGGGCATCAATTCCGACGGCGCGACCGGTGGCTACTGGTTGGTCGCGGCGGACGGGGGGATCTTCGCGTTCGGCGCACCGTTCTACGGCTCGACCGGCAGCATCGTCCTCAACCAGCCGGTCAACGGCATGGCACCGACCGCGGACGACTCCGGCTACTGGTTCGTGGCCGCCGACGGGGGGATCTTCGCGTTCGGCGACGCCCCGTTCCGCGGATCGATGGGGGGCATCCCGCTGGTGGCACCGGTCGTGGGGATGGCCGCCTACACCGCCACGAACGGCTACTGGCTGGCTGGCGCCGACGGCGGGGTCTTCGCCTTCGGCGCGCCGTTCCTCGGCGCCGATTGACCGACGCTCACTTCGCATCCCGGCCGCCGTTTCACGGGGTGAAATATCCTCCGACGTCCACGATGACGTTCGCCGAGCCGGAGGCGTTGAAGACCCCGAGTCCGCCGGTGACGGAGAGCTTGGCGATGACCAGATTCGCGACCGTCTGCCCGGCGACGAAGTTGAGATCCGAGGCGACCGGTCTCGCGGCACCGGCCGGCCAGACGGTGAGATAGCTGGTGGCAGTGGCCCCGGTTTCGGTCACGTTGGCGACCACCGCGCTTGCACCGCTCGGCACCCCGCCGTTGCCGGTCACCTGCACGGTGAGGGTGCCACCCGAAGCGAGGGTCTTGCCGCTGCAGGGAGTCGCGTTCGCGTTCCTCGTGTCACAGATGCGGGACGGCGGGAGCGGAGCGAAGTACCCCGACGTGGTCGACGAGTAGTAGCCGGTCACGTCCACGATCACATCGGTCGAGCCCGAGGCGTTGAAGAGAGAGAGCTCGCCGGTCGACGAGAGCGGGACGATCACCCGATTGGGCACGGTCTGGTTGGCGACGAAGTTGAGGTTGGAAGCGAGGGGTCTCGCGGCACCGGCCGGCCAGGCGGTCAGGTAGCCGGTGGCGGTCGGGTTGGTCACCGTCACGTTGGCGACCACCGCGCTTGCACCGCTCGGCACCCCGCCGTTGCCGGTCACCTGCACGGTGAGGGTGCCACCCGAAGCGAGGGTCTTGCCGCTGCAGGGAGTCGCGTTCGCGTTCCTCGTGTCACAGATGCGGGACGGCGGGAGCGGGGTGAAGCCCTGGCCGGAGCCGGGTCCGTAGTAGCCGGTGACGTCCACGATCACATCGGTCGAGCCCGCCGCGTTGAAGACGTCGAGCGCCCCGCTCGACGAGAGCGGCACGGTCACCAGATTGGGGACGGTTTGATGGGCGACGAAGTTGACAGTCGGAGGCGACCGGTCGGGTCGAACCGGCGGGCCAGACGGTCAGGTAACCCGTCGCGGTCGGGTTGGTCACCGTCACGTTGGCGACCACGGCGGTCGCACCGCTCGGCACCCCACCCTTGCCGGTCACCTGGACGGTGAGCATGCCACCGGCAGAGAGGGTCTTGCCGCTGCAAGGAGTCGCATTCGCGCTTCTGGTGTCGCAGATCCGGGCCGGGGTAACCGGGAAGTAGGGCGCAGGCAGGAGCTCGGAAAGTCCGGCCGAGGCCGGACCCGAGCCCTCCGCGTTGGCCGCGGTCACCGTGAACGAATAGGCGTCGCCCGGGGTGAGCCCGGTGATCGGCGTGCTCGTCGCGGGTGGGCTGCCGGTGAGTGTCACCGGGGTGAGCGCGCCCGAGGTGGTGGTGTCGGTGATCCCGACGGTGTAGGAAGTGATCGGGCTCGCTCCCTCGAAGGTCGGCGCGGACCACGACAGGGTGGCTTGTCCGACCCCGACAGTCGCGGAGAGGCCGGCAGGCGCTCCGGGAACAGTCGGGAGGGTGGCCCAGGTGTCGGCGAGGGCATTGCTGTAGGTGTCGAGACCGCCGAAGAGCACCAACTGGTTGGTGGACGAGTCCTCGACCATGGTGTCGTCGCTTCGGGGGCCCGGGAGGACCGAGGCGGTCTGCGCGGTCCAGGTGCCCGAGGCGAAGGTCCACTCGTCGCCCAAGGTGTTGAAGTTGTTGTCGGTGCCCCCGAAGAGCACCAGGCTGGCGCTCGTCGGGTCGTAGGCCATCGCGGCGAAGGCCCGGGCACTCGGGGCGCTCGTGCTGGTGTCCTCGCCCCAGGTGGTGCCGGTCATGCTCCAGGTGTCCCCCAAGGTGTTCGAGTTCACGTCCAGGCCGCCGAAGACGACCAGCTGGCCGCTCGCCGCGTCGTAGTCCATCGCCGCGTCCGATCTCGCCTGGGGGGTGAGGGGCACCCAGGCGGTGCCGCTCGAGGTCCAGGTGTCCGCGAGGGTGTTCACGTTCGAGTCGAGGCCGCCGAAGAGCACCAGCTGGCCGGTGGCGGAGTCGTCGAGCATGACGGTGTCGCTCCTCGCCGAGGGGAGTGCGACGCCCGTCCGCGCGCTCCAGGTGCCCGAGGCGAAGGTCCACTCGTCGCCGAGGGTGGTCGAGTTGGTGTCCAAGCCGCCGAGCAGCACCACCTGTTTGGTCGCGGGGTCGTAGGCCATCGCGGCGAAGGACCGCGCCGACGGGGAGGTCGCGGGCGAGAGCTGGGACCAGGTGGTGCCGTTGAAGGCCCAGGTGTCGCCGAGCGCGGTGTTGTAGGTGTCGAGACCGCCGAAGAGGACCACCTGGCCGGTCGCCGCGTCGTAGGCCATGGCCGAATCGGAGCGCGCCGCCGGCTTGTTGGAGAGGACGAGCTTCGCCCAGGTGGTGCCGGTGAACAGCCAGGTGTCCTGCTGCACGGTCCCCGAGGTGAGGATCCCCCCGAAGAGGACCAGTTCCCCGAGTGCGTTGTCATAAGTGAGTGAAGCGTCCGAGCGCGCCTGGGGGACGTAGGCCGGTGAGAGCTGGGACCAGGAGGTGCCGTTGAAGACCCAGGTGTCGCCGAGCGCGGTGACACCGTCGGCGGCGAGCCCCCCGAAGAGGACCACCTTGCCGATGGCCGGGTCGTAGGCCATCGAGGCGTAGCTGCGGGCGGCGGGTCCCGGTCCGGCGATCTGGGTCCAGGTCGAGCCGCTCTCGATCCAAGTGTCGCCGAGGGTGTTCGAGTTGACGTCGAGCCCGCCGAAGACGACCAGCTGGTTGGTCGCCGAGTCGAAGGCCGAGGCGAAGTCGCTCCGGGCCGAGGGTCCCATCGGGGTCCAGGTGGTGCCGTTGAAGGCCCAGGTGTCCGAGAGGGTGTCCGAGTAGGCGTCGAGGCCGCCGAAGAGGACCAGCTTCCCGAGGCCCGGGTCGTAGGTGAGCGAGGCGTCCGAGTGGGGGCCCGGGGTGACCGGCGGCGAGAGGAGTCTCCAGGTGGTGCCGGTGTAGACCCAGGTGTCCCCCAAGGTGGTGGTGTTGTCCGCGGCGAGACCGCCGAAGAGGACCAGCTGGCCGCTCGCCGGGTCGTAGGCCATCGAGGCGAAGCTCCGGGCCGGAGGGGAGGTGGTCGGGACCTGCTGGACCCAGCTGGTCCCGTTGTAGGTCCAGGTGTCCGAGAGCGCGGTGTTCGACCCGGAGAGACCGCCGAAGAGCACCAGCTTGCCGAGGGCGGCGTCGTTCGCCATGACGTCGTCGCTCCGCGCGGCGGGGCGGCCGCGACCCAGGTGGCAGCCGTCGGCGTCACGGTCGAGAGCCAGGTGTCCGAGAGGGTGTTCGAGTTCGCGTCGAGCCCGCCGAAGAGGACCAGCTCGCTCGTCGCGGGGTCGAAGGCGAAGAGGGCATTGCTCCTCGCCGGCGGTGAGGTCGGCGAGGAGGCATGGGCCCAGGTGGTCCCGTTGTAGGTCCAGGTGTCGCCGAGCGTCGCGGGCGGGGTCACCGTCGAGAGCCCGCCCGAAGAGGACCAGCTGGCCGGTCGCCGCGTCGTAGTCCATCGCCGCGTCCGAGCGCGCCGGCGGGGAGGTGGCCGGGGTCGCCTCGCTCCAGGTGGTCCCGTCGAAGGTCCAGGTGTCCGAGAGGGTGCTCGTCCCGGAGAGACCGCCGAAGAGGACCAGCTGGCCGGTCGCCGGGTCGTAGTCCATCGAGGCGTCCGAGCGCGCCGGCGGGGAGGTCGCCGGGGTCATCTCGCTCCAGGTGGTCCCGTCGAAGGTCCAGGTGTCCGAGAGGGTGCTCGTCCCGGAGAGCCCGCCGAAGAGGACCAGCTGGCCGGTCGCCGCGTCGAAGGCCATCGACGCGTAGGCCCTCGCCGGCGGCGAGGTGGCCGGGGTCATCTCGCTCCAGGTGGTCCCGTTGTAGGCCCAGGTGTCCGAGAGGCTGGTGTTCGACCCGTCGAGCCCGCCGAAGAGGACGATCTCCCCGAGCGTCGGGTCGTAGGCCATCGCCTCGTCGCTGCGCGCTGGTGGGCTCGTCGCCGGCGCGGCCTGCTTCCAGGTGCTGCCGTCGGTCGTCCAGGTGTCGCCGAGGACGTTGGCGTTGGTGTCGTCACCCCCGAAGAGGACCAGCTTGCCGAGCCCGGGGTCATAGACCATCGGCGCGTCGCTTCGGGCCGCGGGGGTGACCGGTGCCCACGAGGCCGGAGCCGACGTCGTGGCCCTCGCCGGGGATGCGCCGACGAAGAGCGTCACGAGCATCACGCCGACCGCGATGAGAGCCGACGCGGCCAGTCTTCTCGACCCCATCTCGACCCGCACCTACCTGTCGCCCCCTACGAGCCGTCACCGGCCGCGAAGAAGCATGTCACGGATGACCCGCATCCGTCATGGCAGCGCCGACAAATTCGCCCTGTCAGGGGTGCAAAGGCCACTCCACGCGTCCGGATAAATACAGCGGGTAGCCTTGTGCCCGGGCGGACGCACGGTTGAGCGCGCGGTCGCCCGCCATAACCTGGATCCCGACCAGAGCATTGGCGCAGGAGGCACACGTGGCGGTGGCCGGCAAAGCCGACGGCGTACAGCGAAGAGAACGACGCCGTCGACGGAGCAGTCGACGCGGCCCAGCGTCCCCTACTACGTCGTCACGCTGATGGTCTACGTCCTCGCACTCTTGTCGGCGCTCTCCAACGCGCTGGCCAGCATCCTCCAGCGCATGGGGGTCGAGAACGCACCCGAGGAGGCGACCCTCAAGCTCAGCCTTCTGACCCACGCTCTCCGCCGGGGCGTATGGCTGCTCGGGTTCGCCTTCATCATGGCCACCTTCTTGATGCAGGCCGTCGCCCTTCACCTCGGGAACCTGAGTCAGGTCCAGCCCATCCTCACCCTCGAGCTCCCGTTCCTGGTCCTGCTCCTCGCGACCTGGTTCCGTTTCCGCATCGGCTCGCGGGAATGGATCGGCTGCCTCGCCGCGGCGGGCGGACTGGCGGGCTTCCTCGCTTTCGCACAGCCAGGGGGCGGCAACTCGATCCCGTCCAATTTCGACTGGATCCTCGCGGGTTCGCTGTGCGCGGGCGCGATCGCGGTCACGGTCCTCCTCGCCCTCCGGGGCCCGCGCTGGTGGCGCGCGGCGATGTTCGGCGCAGCCGGCGCCATCGGGTTCGCCTTCACCGCCTCGCTGATCAAGCGAGTCGGAGACTTCGTCGCGTCGGACTGGACCCAGATGTTCGTGCACTGGCAGACCTATGCTCTCGCTCTCTTCGGCGTCGGCTCACTGTTTCTGGCGCAGAACGCGTTCCACGCCGGTCCGATCGCGGCCTCGCAGACCGCCCTCGTCCTCGTCGACCCGCTGGCGAGCATCGCGTTCGGCATCGGGCTCTACGACGACAACCTCCGGACTGCCGGGGTCTACGGACCCCTCGAGGCCCTCTCGCTGCTGGTGATGTTCGTGGGCGCCGCCTCGCTCGCCCACTCCCGGCTGATATCGGGCATGCGCGGCGACGACGAGCGGTTCTCCGAGATGCTCTCGCTCCGATCCCGATCCAAACGATTGGTCGAGGCAGTCCAGGACCAGGTCACACCTGAGCAGCTGGACCAGCTCGGCCCCGAGGTCATCGACCAGCTCCCCCGCGAGGCGATCGAGCACATCCGCTCGGAATAGCGGGCAGTCGGCCGAGGGCCCGGGAACGCCACGATGACGACGTGCCGGGAATCAGGGAGTTCCGTCAGGCATTCCCCACCCTCGATAGTGTGCCCGCCACGCAATCGATCGTAAGGAAGGCCTGAGCGGATCGATGGAGATCCTCGCCCACTACCTCCCCCAGTTCCATCCGATACCCGAGAACGACCGGTGGTGGGGAACAGGGTTCACCGAGTGGACCAACGTGACAAAGGCCCGCCCACTGTTCCGCGGGCATGTACAACCACACCTTCCCGGTGACCTCGGGTTCTACGACCTGCGGGTCCCCGAGGTGCGCGAAGCCCAGGCCGAGCTCGCCCGCACTCACCGGGTGACCGGCTTCTGCTACTGGCACTACTGGTTCGCAGGCCACATCCTCCTGCAGCGCCCCTTCGAGGAAGTCCTCGCGAGCGGTCGTCCCGACCTTCCCTTCTGCATCGCCTGGGCCAACCAGTCGTGGTCGGGAATCTGGCACGGAGCGCCCAACCGGATCCTGGTCGAGCAGACCTATCCCGGGCCCGAGGACGACCAAGCCCACTTCGATTACCTGCTCCGCGCCTTCACCGACGACCGGTACATCACCATCGCGGGGCGACCCTTGCTGTTCGTCTACAAACCGGGCGAACTCCCCAACGCGGCACGATTCGTCGAAGAGTGGAACCTGATGGCCAAGAAGGCGGGGTTCGAAGGCCTCTATCTGGTGGCATCCCTCGGTGAATCGCCATACCCGACGCATCACGAGGACGGGTTCGATGCAGCCGTCCTGTACCAATTTCCCTTCGGTGACTCGTGGGAGTCGCGGCTACGCGACTGGATGATCTGGCGACGTGTTGCCAGAGGACCGAAGCGCTACCCGTACCCTGACGAGTTGCCCGAGCCACCGCCCGGGCTCGAGGGCACGGTGTTCCCGTGCGTGTACCCGAATTGGGACAACACGCCGCGATCCGGACGGCGCGGACTGCTGGCGACCGATCCGACACCGGAGCGATTCGGCAGCCATGTGCGCCGAGCCCTGGAAATTGCCGGATCGAATCCCCCGGGGGAGGACGTCCTCGTGATCAAGTCGTGGAACGAATGGGCCGAGGGCAACTACCTCGAGCCGGACGCCGAGAGCGGTCACGCCCGCCTCGAAGTCCTCGCGCGCGAGGTGGCGCGCTACGAGCGTGCCGGGACGGAGGGCGAGGACACCACTCCCGCGGTCCGCTAGACGGAGACCGCGGCCGACACGGCAGAGGCCGGGCGCCGGTCGCGACTGCGTACCCGCCTGCTACTTGGTCGCCTCCTGCGCGTACCTCGAGGCGAGCTGACGTGAGATACCCCATGCCCGGCCGAGCTCACCGATCGATGTTCCCTGGTCGAGCGCAAGCGCAAACACCTTGAGTCTCGCCTTGTGGCGGCAGCGATTCACTTCCGTCAACGCGTCCTGGATGGCTTGCCGCGGCTCGGAGGGAGGACTGCCGAGGAGGAACGTGGCGACGTCACCTCCTCGTTCGACCTTCCTCAACCCACGTCGGATCATCTGCTCGGCCTTCCGGAGCTCGTCGCGAGCCGCCGCCAGGGCTTGCACGAGATCCTCTGCGCTCCGCACCGCTTCCCTCTCGAGCTTGTTCACAGCACCATCATCGCGAACTAGGTCCGTCGAGTGCGTGACCCGGCCGGCGACCTCCAACCACGCACCCGCCTTCCGCGAACACCGGTCGGTAGGCTTCTCGCGGCCACCGCCAGGTGACCCTGCGCCGGAGGGAGCCGACATGAGCAGCCAACCGGAGACACGAGACGCGAGCAGGCGGTCCTCGAGCTTCTCGGCCGTCCCGAGGGTGTCCGTCCTGATCCTCCTCGGGTCGGCCCTGCTCGCCAGCTCGACCTTCGCCGGCTCGCCCGTCGCCTCGGCGACCCCGCTCCCTGCCACCGTCGAAGCGTGGATCTACCCGGGGAGCCTCGGCCAACCCGCGTGTGCCGTGCCGGCAGAGCTGTCCGCTCTCTCGTCCGATCCGATCGCCCTCCTCAAGCCCGAGTATCTGAACGTGGCCGGCAGCGGCAAGATCCGCACGGAGACGGCCGCCGAGTTGCCGTGCAACGGATACAGCCCGGCGAACCTCGCGGCGGTCCGCGCCGCGGGCCGCCGTGTGTACGTGACCGTCTCGGCCGGATCCCGCCCCACCAAATCCCTCCTCGCCAGTCCCGCCAAGGAAGCCTCGGCCCTGTCCACCGTCGGATCGTTCGTCGCCTCGAACGGATTGGACGGCGTCGACCTCGACTTCGAGCCCAACCAGTGGACATCGGTGACGTGGTCGGCCTACGTGGGCTTCGTCAGGAGCCTGGTGGATGCGCTCAGCCCCGAAGGTCGGGTGGTCGAGGTGGATCTCGAGCCGTTCACCGCGACACCCTGGGACGCCGAGCGGTACGGCGACGTGGCCTCAGCAGGAGCTCACCTGGTGGTCATGGCCTACGACCACGAATTCGACCTCGCCTGCGCGCCGATCAGCCCGACCGTGTGGCTCACTCAGGTCGTGGCCTACGCGCAGAGCCAGGTGGCCGCCCCCGATCTCACCATCGGTCTCCCCTCCTACGGGTACACGACGACGACCTGCAAGAAGGTTGCCCACGTCACGTCGAACGTCGCCTACCTCACCATGGAGGCTCAACCCGGCTTCCCTACCACTCCTGCAGCAGTGGCGAGTCTCCGCGATCCGAGCTCGGAGGAGATCCGGTGGCTGTCGGGTGGCGTCTTCCACGACTATGTCGACGCCACAGCACTCAACGCCAAACTCGCGGCAGTCGAGAACATGGGGGTGACCGACGTCTCCGTGTGGAGCCTCGGCGGCGAGCCCTGGTTCACCGGCAACCCTGGCTGACAAGTCATTTCGGCCGGGGCGTCGGAAGACGGCGACGCCATCGGGCCCGGGCGATAGGTCGGGATCCCGCGCTGTCCAGAGATCAACCCGAAAGAGAGCACCTGCGTGTCCTACTTCCAGGCCATCGTGATCGGGATCCTCCAGGGGATCAGCGAGCTGTTCCCTGTGTCCAGCCTCGGGCACAGTGTGCTGATCCCGGCTTTGCTCGGGTGGCACAACCTGGTCAGCGATCAGTCGTCCCAGGAGTCGCTGTACCTCGCGTTCATCGTCGGACTCCATGTTGCGACCGCCGGCGCGCTCCTCGTCTTCTTCTGGCGAGATTGGGTGCGCATCGTCGCAGGCTTCGTCCGGACCCTGAGGACGCGTCGCATCGAGACACCCGACGAACGCATGGCATGGCTCCTCGGCCTCGCGACGATTCCGGTGGGTCTGACCGGCCTCTTGTTCGAGCACACGTTTCGCACCCTGTTCGCCAAGCCACAGGCAGCCGCCGCGTTCTTGATGGTCAACGGCCTTATCTTGAGCGGGGCGGAACTGCTGCGTCGCCGCCGATCCGGAGGTGACCCCGCGCATCCGTTCGCCACCGCCCCTCCGACGCAGAAGTTGGCGACGCTCTCGTTGCCGTCGGGGGTGGCGATCGGGTCCTCGCAGATCCTCGCCCTTCTCGCCGGCATCAGTCGGTCCGGGGTGACGATGGCCGCGGGATTGCTCCGGGGTCTCGACCACGAAGAGGCCGCCCGGTTCTCCTTCCTACTCGCCACGCCGGTGATCCTCGCGGCCGGCATGCTCAAGATCCCCGACCTGTTCGGTCCTCTCGGCAACGGCGTCCGAGGCCAGATCGTCGCCGGAAGCATCGCAGCGGCGATCTCCGCCTATCTGTCGGTCCGGTTCCTCGTGCGCTGGTTCGAGACCCGCACTCTTTGGCCGTTCGCGATCTACTGCCTTCTCTTCGGGATGGCCTGCTCGGCCTATTTCGCCTAGCCGGGGTCCTGTCCCATGACCTGTCAGCTTCGCTGCGGCAGCCGCTCACTCGAAGGCGGGTGATGGACGGGCCTGATGAGATCCGAAACGATCACGGTGAGCCGTGGTCGCTGTCAGGAGTCGGTGGCGGCGAGCGCACGCGACTTGCCGGCTCGACAGGCCTCACGGCTGACGTCCGCGCCCGGAGGACTGAGCTCACCTCTTTGGCTCGCTCTACGGTGTATCCGATCGAGCGTGTCGACCACCGCCCGGCAGTCGGCGGCCCCCGCCGCTCGACACGGTGAGATAGATGGCGGACACCACCAGCCAGCTTGCGACAGCCGGATCCCTACGCCGAATGCTGGTTCCCCTCGCCCTCGCACAGTTCATCTGCAGCTTCGCGGGTTCGAACATGAACGTGATGATCGACAGCATCAGCAGCGATCTCCACACGACCGTTCAGGGTGTGCAGGTTTGCATCACACTGTTCCTCCTGGTGATGGCTGCCCTCATGATCCCCTGTGGCAAGCTCACCGACCAGCTGGGCAGGAAACGGTGTTTCGAGATCGGACTGATCGTCTACGGCGTCGGCGCACTGCTCAGTGCGGTCTCCCCCGGACTCGGCGTGCTCATCCTCGGCAACTCGATCCTCGAAGGTGTGGGGACGGCTCTGCTGATTCCTCCGGTCTACATCCTCACCACCTTGCTCTTCCACGACCTGAAGTCCCGTGCCTGGGCGTTCGGAGTGATCAGCGGGATGGGAGGAATCGGGGCAGCGATGGGGCCGTTGATCGGAGGCGTGATCACCTCGGCCATCACCTGGCGAGCTGCGTTCGTCTTTCAGGCGCTGATCATCGTGGTCATCGTCTTCCTCGGACGAAAGGTCGTCGATCCCGTGCCGGCCGATCCCCATCGTCCCTTCGACGTGGTGGGCGCGATCCTCTCGGCCGCCGGCCTCGTCATCCTGGTCGGGGGAATTCTGGCGGCCGACAAGAACGCTCTTCTGATGCTCGTGTTCCTCGCCGTCGGCGTGCTCATCCTGGTCGGATTCTTCGCCTGGATACGCCGCCGCGAGCGCATCGGGAAAGAGGTCCTGCTCTCGACGGCCCTCTTCCGCAACCGCACGTCGAACCTGGCGATGGTCACACAGAACGCGCAGTGGCTGGTGCTCATGGGCACGTCGTTCGTCGTCTCCGCCTACCTCCAGGTCGTTCGGGGCTACGACGCCATCCAGACCGGGGTGATCTTCACCGCGGCCACCGTCGGCATCCTGCTCTCCTCGCTCGCTGCCGGACGGCTGGCGAAACAGTTCGCCCAGCGGACGCTCATCGTGACCGGGTTCGTCACGACCGTCGTCGGCATCGTCACACTGCTGGTGCTGGTGAAGGGCCATCCGGGCGCCTGGTACTTCGCCCCGGGGCTCTTCTTGATCGGGGTCGGGCTCGGGGTCATGCTCACGCCGTCGGTCAATGTCGTCCAGTCCTCCTTCTCCGAGGATCTCCAAGGTGAGATCTCCGGCCTTTCGCGGAGTGTCTCCAACCTGGGTTCGTCGCTCGGGACTGCGATCGCCGGCACCATCCTCTTCTCGGGCCTCGCCGATCCGAAACGGTCCTATGGCATCGCGATGATCGTGCTCGGTCTCTTCGGTCTCTTCGGCCTCTGGGCCGCGATCGTGCTTCCGTCGAGCAATCCGACACCTGCCTCGGCCTCGGCCGCGACATAGAGAGCCACCTCGAGGATGTCCGCGCCGACGGCCTCCTTGGTCGAACGCATTGGGCCTCCTCCACGCCTCGACCCGTTGACGGAGCAGGAGCTCTACGCAACTCCGATGTCCCTCGACACTCCCATCTTCGACTGGACCTTGTTGCTGAACTCGCCGGCGCGCTGGTTGACCTCGTCCTGAACGGTATCGACCACGCCTTGGACCTCCGGCCTTCCCCGCAGGCTTGTAAGGGTCTTCTCCAAACGTTCGTAAGGTGCTCGGCCGGCTCGTGAGCCGAGGATGAACCCGAAGAGTCCGGCGACCAGGATCATGAGTTTTCGCATCTCCGCGGGGTACCCGATCGATGCCGGACCAACCCTGTCGGGGACGATGCAGCCGGTCTCCAGAGGACCGCGCCCCGACCGACGTTGTAGCTGACACCAGTCGACCGGTGAGCCAATCGACAGAGCGTTGTCTCAATCGAGACGGCAGACCTACTGAGCCATGGCTTCACAGGCACGGATGCCCGGCGGCACGGCCACCGCCTCACGCCGGTTCACCCCTTGGCCACCTAGTGGCCTGGAGCCCAAATCCGCCAATTTCCACAGGGGGCAACCTAGGTTGTCCACACGGGGCAACTCGTGTTGCCTTTCTGCTCAAGTTCTCGGAAACCCTCCCGATACACACATGACGGCCGCCTCGGACCGTTATGAATTTTCATGGATTGGAGTGGGCAAATGGAGTCGAAGGAGAAGGCACGCAGAAGCGGAGTGATCGCAGCACTGGTTGCCGTCGCCGTTCTCGGGTTGACGGCTGCGGTCACCCTCGGTGTGACGACGTTCTCGGCGCAAGTCGGCGGCACGGGTACCTTCCAGACGGGCACGCTGCTGCTCTCGAAGACCAACGCATCCGGCACCTGCCTGTCGAGCTCCAACGCTGCCGGCAGCATCACCACCAACGTCAACGGTGCTTGCCCCGGAAGCGATCTCGGCGCGGGGACCACCAACGTGCCTCAGGTCAACCAGACCTCGACGGTGACGTTGACCAACCAGGGATCGATCAATTCCGCAAGTGGTCTGACCCTCACAGCCGGCGTCTGCTCCGCAGTCGCCGCTCCCTACGCTGCGTCGGTGCTGAACCCACTCTCATCGGGAAGTGACACCGCGGGGTTCTGCGGGAAGGTCGACATCACCATTTTCAACACGACGACGGGGAAGTGCCTGTACCCGGCGGCCGCCGGTGCATGCCCCGCACCCTCCAGCGCCAATACGCTCGTCACGTTGACATCGGCCAGCCCGTTCACGTTGGCCACCTCGTTGGCATCCGGCGCGAACGTCGGACTCACGATCACGACAATGCTCGACGGCACGGCGTCCAACGCGGACCAGGGACTCGCCGCCAATGCAACGCTGACGTACACCTTGGGTCAGTAGTCGCTGAATAAGCAGCCTTGCGGAATCAGCATCCCGTAGGCTTTCGGTCAAATGCGAACGATACGGAGGGGTCTGGCCCGGGGGAAGCCCTGGGCCAGACCCCTTATCGCACCATTCCTCGTACTCGGCGTGCTCAGTCTCCTCGGTGGATCCTTCGCCGTCTGGGGTGCAGCACTTTCCGCTCAGATCGCGGGTACCGGAGGATTCAGGGCTGGAACCCAGCTGCTCTCCGACACTATCGGGGCGAGCAACTGCATCTCCTCGCCCAATTCGGTGGCTGGGATCAACACGAATCAAGCGACGTGCACGACCTACCCACTCTCGACCAGCGTCGGGACGTCATCGACGACCACGCTGGCGAACCAGGGATCGGTCTCGCCGACGTCGGCGTCCGTGGCCACGGGTGCCACCTGCGGGGTCCAGGAGTTCGCCGACACGTCGGCGACCGCGACGAACACCGGTCTGCCCGTCGGCGGTGCGAACTACGGCGCGCCAGGGCCGAGTGCCTTCACCGACACGCCCACCTCAGTGGCTTTCGACGGCTCGACCGGCTGGGGCGAGACCCTCTCTGGCCTCACCATGCCCGCCAACTACACCTTGATGGCCTGGGTCAAGCCCGCTGTGCGGAACGGCGTGGTCCTCGGGGCCACCAGCACCCAATCGAACACCGCGGCGACCAGTGCAGACCGGATGGTCTGGATCGACACCACGGGCCGGTTGGGCTTCGGGAACGACGCAACCACGCTCCGGGCGACGGCCGCCTCAGCTCTGACGACCGGGACGTGGTATCTCGTCGTCGCCACCAAGTCGACGACGACGGGAATGGCGCTCTACATCAACGGGGTGTCCAACAACACGAGCGCCTCCGCCGGGGCCAAGGCCACACTCAACTACACGGGCTACTGGCACCTTGGCTGGGGGGCCGCCGTCGGTTCGGGCTTCTCCAACCTGCCGACGACCGACTTCTTCGCCGGCAACATCGCCGATGTCGCGGTGTTCCCCACTGCGCTCAGCGCGGCGACCGTCGCGACGCTCCACAGCCAGACGACGCAGGCCGCCTTGTCGACCCAGGTGCTCGCCAATGCCCCGACCTCGTACTGGCCACTTCAGGACACCGGTACGACCCTCTATCCGGGCGCCATCGCCAACGTGACCGCGAACGCCGCCGCGACGAGTTACCGCGACTCCTCCAACAATCCGGGCACCAACACGGGAACCGGACAAGGTGGCCTCGGCGTGGACGCCTCCGGCCCGCTCGGCGACTCGGCAACGACCTTCAACGGGACCACCGGTTGGATCCAGACGGCAGTGGGAACACCGACCTCCTTCTACGCCTCTCCTGGACCACAGACCTTCTCCGTCGCCACGTGGTTCAAGACGACGACAAGCGGGTCGATCATCGGCTTCACCAATCTGCAATCGAATGCCGCACCGGGCACGTGGGACCGACACATGTGGCTCGACTCGGTCGGGCACGTCGTGTTCGGCGTGTACCCGAACGCCGTCTTCGAGGTCAACAGCTCGGCGACGACCGCCAAGAACTATGCGGACGGCGTCTGGCACTTCGCGGTCGCCACCGTCGCCCCGGTATCGGCGACGGTGGGCACGGTGCTGCTCTACGTCGACGGCACGCTCGTCGCCGGATCGGTCGGCAACGAGACGATCACCGGAAGTGAACCGGCGCAGGTGTACGGCGGGTGGTGGCACCTCGGCTGGTCGAATGCCAACAACGGATGGACCGACCCGCCGACAAGCGGGTATTGGTCCGGCTCGCTCGGCCAGATCGCTGTGTTCCCTTCCGTGTTGACCGCGGCCAACGTCTCATCGCTGTACGCCGCATCCTCGGCGCCCACCTACCTCAGTGCGGTCACCGGTGGGGTGGCCGCGTCCAACGCGTTCTGGCCGCTCGACGAGAAGGCCCAGCCGGCCTCTCCTCCCTGCACCTACATCGCGATGACGCTTCAGGCCGGGTCGGTGTGCGTCTATCCCGTCGCAACCGGTGCGTGCCCGACGGTGCCTTCGTCGAACTGGCTGTCGATGAGCTCACCCATCTCGACAAGCCTGCCCACATTGACGTTCACCACCGCCACATCCGGCTCCGTGCCCGCGGCCGCGGTCGGTCTCCATGTCTCTGTGCCCTGGGTGATCACCGACGGGGCCGCCGGCTTCTCGTCCCAGTTGACCCACAACTCGGGTTACGTGCTGCTGTGACTCCCCCTGGGTCGGTACGCGCCGATTCGACCGACGGCAAGGCGACCTCGGACGAAGCCGAGGAAGATCTTCACGCAACGGCCGCATCCAGTACGAACGGGAAGGACGCGGCCGAGCATTCGACGACAGGGCGGGACGCTCGGAACTGGGCTGCGCTCTGCATCTCGGCAGCCCTCATCGCGCTCGCCCTCACCTGGGGAGGATGGCTGCTTTCGGGAGGCAGGCTGTTCATGGTCAGCTCCCCCTCGATGGGCACGGTCGCACCCGTGGGCTCGCTGGTTGCCACCCAGCCGTTGCCGATGTCGGTAGAGCTCCACAAGGGCGAGATCGTGGTGTTCGAGCCGCGGCCGGGTCATTCGCTCACCTACGTGCACCGCATCTACCAGGTTCTTCCCGGAGGCCGCTTTCTGACCAAGGGTGACCTCAATCAAGTACCCGACCCGTGGCTGATCACCCGCGGCGACATCATCGGTACGCCACAGGCGATCATTCCGGCGATCGGTTGGATCTACACGTGGGCGACATGGTTGTTCTTCGGTGCAGCGGTCTTGCTCGCCGCCGGGCTCTTCATGCCCAGGCGCTACCGGCGCTGGGTACTCGCCCTCGGACCGGTCGTGCTCATTGCGGTTCCCCTCCTCAAGTACCGCCCGCTCATCGGGGGATATCTCTATGGATCAGGTCGACGAGGTCGGTTCGTCACCGCGAGAATCGTCGACACCGGTCTCCTTCCGGTCCATTTCTCGCCGAGCGGAGGACACTCCGTCTACGCCGCCCCGGGACAAGAAGTCTTGGTAGGCGGGCTGATACCGAAGCACAGCTCGAGCTTGGACATCCGAATCAGTGCCGCCCTTCCATGGTGGGGATGGTTGTCGGTCATCGTGTTGTGCCTCGTTCCGCTGATGGTTACCGCCGGGAGTTACTGGCTCAAGCGGTCGATCTCCGCGGCTCCTGACGATTCCGTCGGAGGTACCCCGGGCGACTCCTCGGAGGAAGAGGACGCACCGAAGGAGGAGCACTCCGAACGGCGCCATCCAAGCCGCGTTCTCCGAGGTTTCAAGATGCCTACGAAGCTGGGGGCCGCTCGCCAGAGCGACCAATAGAGACTCGCCACCGGCGCACCGACCGGAAACCCGAATGACCGGGGAGCATCTGGTGGGCCGTGCCAGACTTGAACTGACGACCTCTTGCGTGTCATGCAAGCGCGCTACCAACTGCGCCAACGGCCCGACGGGCTCGCACGCTATCACCGCGTGCCGAGATCGACGCTCGGATTGGCGGGAGAGGAAGGGGCGTCTGTCGGCTTCGAGTCGCTCCTATCCGTCGGCCGGCTGCGGCTCCTCTGCCGGCTCGGACAAGTGACGGGGCGCGGCGTCGCCCGGTCGATCGCCGTCCAACCCCCGAGTTCGCGGTGGCGCTGCTGCTGGACTCGATGACCGCCACGGAGCCCGAACAGGCGCTTCGCCAGCAGGAGATAGACGACGACGGCCACGTTGATGACGAACGCGATCGCCTTCAGGGTGGTCACCGAGATCGTCAGCTCCCAGATCTCGAACGGCAGCAGCGCGGAGGTCGCCACCAGCGTGAGGTACTCGGCCCATCGCTTCCCCATCCAGAGACCCACCATCTCCGTCGCCTCCAGCAACGCGTAGGCCGTGGCCGCAAGACCCAGTGCCACCAGGTGCGCCGTCGAGTAGTGGACGACGTTGCGGAAGTACCCGAGGACACCTCGTACCTGGGTGACACCGGGCTCGCCGCCCGAGAGGTCGTTCATCATGTCCGTATAGAACTTGCGAAGGCCGGAATCGTGGCGGGCGAACGTGAACAGAGCGATCGCGAGGACGGTGAAGACGGCGACGTGGACGGCCCGATCCACCGCGATCAGGCGCAGCACGTAGCGATCGCGCAGGAAGGGTCCGCGGAGCGGTACCTCGATGTCGTCACGTGGAGGTACCCGGTCCCTTGACGGCTCCTCCGGAAGGGGCGTCACGATCCACGAGTCACACCGCAGGCAGCGGTACCAACGGAGCCCCTCGAACTCCCGGGCGATGGCCGAATCCTCCTCGCCGATGTGCGCGGCGTCGGTTCCGACCAGGACGTGGCCCCGCCACCAGCAGGTGAAGAGCTCCCACTGCCTCTCCGGCTGCTTTCTCCGGAACACACGTGCACCTTATGTCCCCGCTCCGCTCGTGACGCCCAGCTCCCTGCTCCCCTCCGAATGGAGAGGACACTCGGACGGTCGCTCGTGCCCCGCCCTACACTCGGTCGCAGGTCGCAGCCGCTGTTCGGAGGGCACCGATGGGCAACGAGATCGAGACCCACGTCGCTCGCATCGACGAGGTCGGGTACGCCATCGTCGAAGGGGCGATCGAGCTCGACTTCGTCGACACCCTCACCGACGACCTCCGGCGGCTCGAACGAGACCTCGCCGTCGTCCCCGCCCACAACTCTTTCGAGGGGTTCCACACCGTCCGCATCTACAACCTGCTCGCCCACGGTTCCAACTTCGAACTGATCCCGGTACACCCCGCGGTGCTGCCGATCTGCGAACGGGTGCTCGACCCCGGGCTCCTCGTCTCGTCGCTGTCGTCGATCGCGATCGACCCCGGCGAGACTCCTCAGGAGACCCACGCCGACGATCAGCTCATCACTCTCTCGAAGCCGCACGAGGCGATCATCTGCAACACCATGTGGGCGCTGACCGACTTCACCGAGGCCAACGGGGCAACCCGGGTCATACCGGGTTCGCACAAGGCCGACCACTCCCCGGACCTCACCCGGTCCTACGAAACCGTCCCCGCCGAAATGCCGAAAGGCAGCGTGCTCATCTGGCACGGGAGCCTCTGGCACGGAGGCGGAGCCAATGCCACCTCCGAGCGCAGGATGGGGATCGCCATGAACTACTGCGCCGGCTTCATCCGCCAGCAGGAGAACCAGCAGCTCGGCCTCCCGCGAGAGGTCGTCGGGCGCTTCCCTCCGCGACTACAGGAGTTGGTCGGCTACGGCCTCTACCACGGGCTCATCGGTCACATCGACAAGGGGCTTCCCTCGGCCTTGCTCCTCGGTGCCGACCGGCCGGCGAGCCTGATCTGGGACTACGCCGGAGAAAGCACGCTCTGAGCTCCGCGACCGGGCCGAGCAACCGCCGACGACCGACCGTGCCTTCCGGACTCTTCCAACGGGTGGAGGCGGCGGGCGGAATCGAACCGCCGTACGGGGCTTTGCAGGCCCCTGCCTAAGCCACTCGGCCACGCCGCCAGGCGTCCGGCGATCCTACTCGTGCCCTGTGGATGATTGAATCTCGTCATGCGAATCGGGATGATCGCTCCACCTTGGACGCCGATTCCGCCCCTTCTCTACGGCGGCATCGAGCTGGTGGTCGACCAGCTCGCTCGCGGCCTCCAGGATCAGGGTCACGAGGTGCTCCTGTTCACGACGGGTGACTCCACCTGCCCGGTGCCGAAGGAGTGGACGCTGCCGGTGGCGGAGGGAACCCGCATCGGGATGGCGGTCCCCGAGATCCGCCACGTGATCCATGCGTACGAGGCCGTACGCAACTGCGACGTCGTCCACGACCACACCATGATGGGTCCGTTCCATGCGGAGCACTACCCCGGTCTGCCGGTGACCACCACCATCCACGGACCCTTCAATTACGAGCTGTCCGATCTCTACCGCGCCACGGCCGATCGAGTCCCGCTCATCGCCATCTCCCACGCGCAGCGCCGTGCGGCGCCCGACATCGCCGTCGCGCGGGTGATCCATCACGGGATCGACGCGAACCTCTTTCCGGTCGGCGACGGGAAGGGTGACTCGGACGGGCCCTACGTGCTGTTCCTCGGACGGATGGCCGACGACAAGGGTCCGCACCGCGCGATCGAGATCGCGCGCAAGGCCGGCATCAGGATCCTGATGGCCGCAAAGATGCGCGAGCCGTGGGAGATGCGGTACTTCTCGGAGCAGGTCGAGCCGCTCCTCGGCACCGATGCCGTCTATCTCGGCGAGGTCTCCCACGAGCGCAAGCTCGAGCTCCTCGCCGGTGCTGCCGCGCTCGTCTTCCCCATCCGCTGGAACGAGCCGTTCGGGATGGTCATGATCGAGGCAATGGCGTGCGGTACCCCGGTCCTCGCCTTCCCCGAGGGCGCTGCACCCGAAGTGGTCGACGACGGCCACACGGGGTTCCTCTGTGAGGACGAGGCGGCGATGATCGAGGCGATCGGACGTCTCGGGGAGCTCGACCGCCCGGACTGCCGGCTCGCCGTCGAGGGCTACTTCTCGACCGGGCGCATGGTGAAAGAGCACATCGAGCACTACCGGTCGATGATCGCCTGAGCTTGCGAACCTCGGTTCGTCGTCGCGAGCCCGTCGAAGGAGCCTTCGACCGTCAGGAGCGACGGCGGAAGAGCATCCGGCCCAGCAGCAAGACGACGGCCACCACGAGGACGACCTTCACCACGCCCCAGAAGAACCCGACGATCGCGCCGAGCACCCAGAAGGCGACGAGGATCGCGATCAGTCCGCCTCCTGCGATCAGCACGCCGTCGAAGAAGGTGAGTCCGGTGCGCTCGTCGTCGGCCATAGCCGCAACGTTAATGCCCAGGTCGCCAGCGCGGATCGCGGGCGGCGGGCGACTGAGCCGAGAGCCCGCGGTGCTACGGTCCGGCCGTGTCCCTCCGCGATCGGCGCCAGGCGCTCATCGAGCGCGGCGACCTGCGAGGAGATGCCTTCTGCCATGCGTACGCGGCCGAAGCGGACGCCTGGCTGACCGACCTCTTCGACCAGGCGACCGAGGGCAACCCGCGGGGGATGACCCTCGTCGCGGTCGGCGGGTACGGACGCGGCGAGCTCTGCCCTTTCAGCGATCTCGACGTCCTCCTCGTCCACCGCGGAAGGAAGGACGTCCGCACCCTCGCCGACCGGATCTGGTACCCGGTGTGGGACGAAGGGATCTCTCTCGATCACAGCGTCCGACAGCCGAACGAGGTCCTCGACGCTGCTGCCGAGGACCTTCGAGTGGCGCTGGGCCTGCTCGACGGACGGGTCATCTGCGGCGACCTGAAAGTCGGTGAACCGGTGCTCGAGAGCGCCCGCACCAGGTGGGCCCGGCAGAAACCTCCCTGGCTCGAGGTCCTCGACGCCCAGGTCGCGGAGCGACGCGCCAGCTTCGGCGACGTCGGCTTCCTCCTCGAGCCCGACCTGAAGGAAGCGCACGGCGGACTCCGCGACATCACCGCGCTCCTCGCGATGATGCAGGCCGTACCCGTCCTCGCCGACTACGTGGATACGGTCGCAGTCGAGGACGCCCGCTCGGTGCTCACCGCGATCCGGGTCGAACTGCACCGGCGAGCCGGTCGCGAGCTCAACAAGCTCCTCCTCCAGGAGCAGGACCAGGTTGCGTCCACCCTCGGAGAACCCGACGCCGATGCCTTGATGCGCGCCGTCGCGACCGTGGGCCGGACGGTCGCCTGGGAAGCCGACGACGCCTGGAGACGGCGAAGCGCCTCGGCGCGGTCGGACGGGGTGCGAGGTACACGACGCCGCTTGCTCGCACGCTCGGGTGAGGCGGCAGCGGGCGGATCGGCACCGGCCGGCGAACCCGACCTCGCGATCGGTGACGGTGAGATCGTGCTGACCGATGCAGCCGACGCGAGCGGCGACCCGAGCCTCACGCTCCGCCTCGCCGCGGTCGCAGCCGCTCGGAACCTCCCGATCTCGCGTGACGCGCTGAACCTTCTCGGCCGCAAGGCACCCGCGCCACCCGAGCCGTGGTCGGACGACTTGCGCGGCTGCCTGGTGCGAGTGCTCGCCTCGGGACCCCCTGCGGTCACCGCGCTCGAGGCGATCGACCGGCGTCACCTGCTCGAGCGCTACCTGCCCGAGTGGGCCGCCGTGCGCAACAAACCCCAACGCAACCCGTACCACCGCTACACCGTCGACCGGCACCTGCTCGAGGCCACCGCGAACGCGGCGACGCTCGCCCACCGGGTCGAGCGCGCCGACCTGCTGTTGCTCGGAACGCTCCTCCACGACATCGGCAAGGGATTCCCCGGTGACCACACCGAGGTCGGCATGGTGGTGACCGCGGAGGTCGGCGCCCGGATCGGCCTGCCCCCCGCGGACGTGGAGACCCTGGTCAAGATGGTCCGTCTCCACCTCCTTCTCCCGGACACCGCGACCCGAAGGGACCTCGACGACCCGGCGACCGCCGAGCGTGTCGCCCGAGAGGTCGGCGACCGGCCGAGCCTCGAACTGCTCGCCGCGCTCGTCGAGGCCGACAGCCTCGCCACCGGTCCCTCTGCCTGGGGACCGTGGAAGGCGGGGCTGGTCGCGGACCTGGTAGAGCGCAGCGGCTCGATTGCTGGCCGGCGAACCGGCCGCCCCACCCACCCCCTGGGTCACCGACGAGTTGCGGATGATCATGGACACCGTGCGCAGCCGGGGCGTCCCGGCCCTCTCGATCGAGGATCCGGTCGTCACAGTGGCGGCGCCCGACCGGCCGGGTCTCCTGGCCGAGGTGACCGGCGTGCTCGCGCTCCACGGTCTCAACGTGCGCTCGGCGGTGGTCGCCGGAGAGGACGGGGTCGCCGTCGAGATGTTCACCGTGGAACCCTCGCTCGGCCGGTGGCCGGCAGCGGCGCGACTCTCCGACGATCTCGCGGCGGCGATGGACGGACGGCTGGCGATCGACGCCGCGCTCGCCGAGCGGGCCGTCACCTATCGGAACATGAAGCGGCCCGCCACCCCCCAGTTGGTCTCCACCCAGGTGACCGTCGACAACAGCGCCTCGGGTGCGGCCACGGTGGTGGAAGTGCGGGCCGAGGATGTCGTCGGCCAGCTCCACCGCATCACCCGGGCCTTCGTCGAGTGCGGGCTCGACGTGATATCGGCGAAGGTCTCGACCTTCGGCAGCGCAGTCGTCGACGCGTTCTACGTCCGGCGCGAGGACGGCGGAAAGCTCGACGACGCTCGGGAGATCGAGCGCCTCGAACGGACGATCGTCGGGGCGGTCGACGACCGCCCGGAGGCGTAGCCGGGCGGACGCGGGCGGGGTCGGCGATCGATCCGGCGGTCCGGCTGGTAGCTTGAGAGAAGGCAACGACATCGTTGGGGTGCGAGGACCGGATCGAGATGCAGTCGAAACACGCCCACGCCACCTCCGAGCGAAGACCTGGAGGACACGCGATCTGGCGTCTCGCCATTGCCGTCGTCGCCCTCGTTGCCCTCGGTGTGGGTGTCGCCGCGATCGCACACGGCTCGGGGCCGGCGACCTCGGTCACCCGATCGGGAGGGGCCGCGACACCCGTCAAGCCCCTGACCGTGACGTCGGTGACCCCCGCCGGCGGCACCACCGCCGTCCCGAGTGACGCGACGGTGTCGGTCGAGTTCTCGACTCCTCTCGCCCTGCACACGCCGACCCCGACGCTCACGCCTCCGGTGGCAGGGACCTGGGAGCTCCTCACCCCCACCACCCTCTCGTTCGTCGCCACCGCGCCCCTCGTGCCCTCGGCGACCGAGACGATCTCGATTCCCGCCGGCCCGGGCGGCGTCACCAGCGCGGCCGGTACGCACCTCATCCTTGCGTCGAGCTCCCAGTTCACCGTCGCGTCGGGCTCGACCCTCCGACTCCAGCAGCTCCTGGCACAGCTCGGCTACCTGCCGCTCAGCTTCACCCCGGCCGGTCCGCTGAGCGCGCCCCAAGAGGCAGCGAACGCGGCAGGAGGGAACCTTCAACTGGCGGTGGCCGGAGCCCGCCTCCCTCGAGAGCCTCTGGACGCCGGGCAGCACCAACACCGTCACCCGCGGCGCCGTGATGGCGTTCGAATCCCACCACGACATGACCACCGACGGATCGGCCGGCCCAGCCGTCTGGGACCAACTCCTCGCAGACGCGGCGGCCGGCACCGTGAACAGCGCTCCCTACAATTACGTCTATGTGTCGATGTCCCAGCCCGAAACGACCACCGTGTACAGCAACGGCGCCCAGGTCTACAGCACGCTCGCCAACACCGGGGTGCCCGCTGCGCCGACCGCTGCGGGCACCTTCCCCGTCTATGTGCGCTACACGGTGACCACCATGAGCGGTACCAACCCCGACGGGTCCCACTACTCGGACCCGGGCATCCCCTGGGTGAGCTATTTCAACGGTGGGGACGCGCTCCACGGCTTCGTGCGACCGGGCTATGGGTACCCACAGAGCGACGGTTGCGTCGAGATGCCGATCGCCAATGCAGCGGTCGTCTACCCGCTGACCCCGATCGGGACCCTGGTCACCGTCGCCTGAGGCCGAGCACGCCGAGCTCGGCGATCCGCCGCGGTCAGCGCGCCCGTCGGGCGGACGGGAACTCCGGTGGCCGGCGCTCCCGGACCGCGGCGAGCCCCTCCCGCGCGTCGGGTCCGAGGAACCCGAGCATCTCCAGCGCCAGCGACTCCCCGAAGGCGGGAGCGGAGAGCGACAGCCACTGGTTGAGGACCCGTTTGGTCCACTGGACCGCGGTCGCGCTCCCCCGCGCGAGCCGCTCGGCAATCGCGAGCGCCTCGGCGAGCACCTCGTCGTCGGGGACGCACTTCGTCACGAGACCGATTCGCTCCGCCTCGGTGGCCCCGATGAACTCGCCGGTCATCAGGTAGTACTTCGACTTCGCCATGCCGCAGAGCAGCGGCCAGACGATCGCCGCGTGATCGCCAGCCGCCACTCCCAGTCGCACGTGACCGTCGGAGAGCCGGGCCGACTTGGCGATGACGCTCACGTCGGCGAGCAGCGCGACCGCGAGCCCGGCACCGATCGCCACGCCGTTGATGGCCGAGACGATCGGCTTCACCGACGACAGCATCTCCTCGACGATCGCCCGGGCATCGTTCCACTGCTCAACCACCGCCGCCTGATCGGTCGTCATCTCTTCGATCATGTCGAAATCCCCTCCGGCGGAGAACGCCGACCCCGCGCCGGTGATCACCGACACGGCGACCGTGTCGTCCGCATCGATCACCGGCCAGATCGTCGACAGCTCATGGTGGAGTCGGGGGTTGGCAGCGTTGAGCACCTCCGGGCGGTCGATGGTCACGAGCAGGACGCCCCCTCGGGGCTGATCGAACCGGAGGTACTCGAAATCTTCGTAGGAGGACGGGCGGGCCGCCCCGCTGCCGCCGGTCACCCGTGCGCCACTTCGAGCAGCGGGTGCTCGAGCCCGAGTTCGGCGAGGGTCCGGTCGGGACTGCGTGGTTCGGCCATGCCCGCACGTGCGCCGTTCGCCTCGAGGACGTAGAGATTCCAGAAGGGTTCGAGTCCCGCCGGCGCGATGTCGGCGTAGAGGCGGCGCTCGATCTCGGGCCGCCTCTTCAGTCCCGCAGCCGCGAACTGTTCGGTCCACCACCGGAACGATGCGATGGTCAGATGACCCTCGACGAGATGGCCCTCTGCGTCGACGGCGAGGTCCTCCTCGGGCACCGGGCCCTCGAAGTCGCGACCGAGGCGCTGATAGTGGGCGACCCGCTCGGGGCGGACCTTTCCCTCGAAGTGACCGTCCGCGCCCGAGTCGTTGAATCCGAAGGAAGGGATCGTCGCGTAGAGATAGCCCCCGCAGACCCGTGCCAGTTCGCGGATGGCCGTCGCCACCCGATCAGGAGGAAGGTGTTCGAGGATCTCGAGCGCGGTCACCAGCTCGAAGGCCCGGTCTTCCCAGGGAAGGCCGGCGAAGAGGTTGGCGACCCGGATATGGCCGGCCGCTCCCGGTGCGGCGTGGTCCACCGCGAACTGGCTCACGTCGCACCCATTGGCGTCGATCCCCCGTTCCCGCAGCACCTCGACCAGGTAGCCGGTGGCGCACCCGACGTCCAGGGAGTTCGACACCCGGAAGTTCCGCCAGATCAGCCAGCCCGCGATGTCCGCGTTCGAGGCGATCCGGTCGTATCGGGCGTAACCCGAGCGCCCCTCGCGGTCGCCGGATGCGTCGCGGCCCTCGCCGAAGTAGCTGCCCACGTACGTCGTGTCGATGCCCGCGTCGCGAGCCTCGGCCACCGCCAGTCCACGCTCGGCAGCCCGGGCCAACTCGCGGCCGGTCCGTTCCATCAAGCGGCGGAGCCCCGCATGGCGGCCGGCGACCCGAACCAGGGCCTGGCGGACGCCGTCGGCCAGCCTTTGCCGCGGCGCCTCAGGCATGCGGCGACCTTACTCCTGGCCTCATTCTCTCCTCGGGTGGGGTCTCGAGGGCCCCGAATCCCGCCAGCTGGGGAGTATTGAGGCATCGAAGAACAAAAAAGTCACTAATAGTGTGGAGTTAGTCACATACAGCGGCTAACTTTGAGGGAAGGGAGCCTCGACTGAAGGACAAGGGAGAGATGGCCAGGAGACGTGGGTCCTCAGGAGGATCAGGGATGAGTGAGCAGCCCGTAGCCGTGGATCAGCCGTTCCAGGCGATGACCACACCGGACGTCGGGGACGAGAAGGGATTCGTCCCGGTGCATCCGGCCGCGCAACGAGGCGAACGGGCCGACGTGGCACCCGCCGCGTCCCTGGTCGGTTCGCTCTCGGTCTTCTCGTTGGCCGACGTCCTCTCGATGCTCGCGTCCACCGCGCAGACCGGCGAGCTCCAGGTTGTCGCCGACTACGCGGGAGGCAGGCTCTGGCTCGACAGCGGGCGCCTCTCCAACGCACAGGTCGGAACTTCCACGACCATCGGCCAATCGGTCTTCGAACTCGCCTGCCTCGACGAGGGGTGGTTCTACTTCACAGTCGGCGCGGCCTCCTTCGGCGGCCAGCCGAGCGTGTCGGTCGAGGCGGTCCTCGGCGAGGTGCGGCCACAGGTCGAGGAGTGGAGGGAGATCCGCACGGTCGTCCCGGTCGACGCGCTGGTCAGCCTGTCGCCGACGCCACCGGGCCACGACGTACAGATCCGGAGCGACCAGTGGCAGATCCTGACCATGGTCGGGACGAGCGGCCGTTCGGTCAACGACGTCCTCGACGCGATCGGCGGTGACCAGATCACCGGCCTGCGCACGCTGCGCGACCTCACCAACGCAGGCCTGCTGCAGCTGACGCCCGCATCGGGACGCCTCGTCGGCGACTTCGGGCCGCCTTCCTTCGGTCCCGCTCCGAACGGATCGGCCAACGAGGCGACCATCCTGCCGGTGCCACCGGTCTCGGCCGACGAGGCGACCATCCTGCCGGTGCCACCGGTCTCGGCCGACGAGGCGACCATCCTGCCGGTGCCACCGGTCTCGGCCGACGAGGCGGCCGACGCGCCGGTCGTGCCGCCGCCGCCCGTCGCAGAGCCGGTGGCGGTGGGGGCAGAGGACCGATCGGGCAGCCTCGCCGAGGTCACCGTGATGCCGCCACCGATCGCCGACGATCCGTGGGCGCCTGTCAGCGAGGCGGGTGACCCGAAGGACGACGGGGCGGCCTGACCCGGGCCCCCTGCCGGCGAACGGTCGACGCCGGCGCCTCAGTGGCGGGTCCGTCCGGCTGAGAGCCGTTCCGCGAGCGCCCGGAACGCGCTGCCCGCGGTGGGAGACCGTGTGCTTCTCCACCGAGGTCATCTCGGCGAAGGTACGCCCGTCGAATCCGTCGGGTACGAACACCGGGTCGTACCCGAATCCGTGATCCCCGACAGGTGCGGAGGCGATGGTGCCGCTGACCTGCCCGTCCACCCAGAGCTCCTCACCGTCAGCGAACTCGACCAGCGCGACACAACGGAACTGCGCCCGGCGCCGATCCGGGTCGTGCGCGCCGATCCGGTCGAGCTCGCCGAGAAGTTTGGCGACGTTGTCCGCGTAGGACGCGTGTGCGCCCGCAAAGCGCGCCGAGTAGACGCCGGGGGCACCGCCCAATGCGTCGACCTCGAGCCCGGTGTCGTCGGCGACCGCCCCGTCGCCGGTCGCCTCGACCAAGCTGCGGGCCTTCAATCGGGCGTTGTCGACGAGCGTGTCCCCTGTCTCTTCCACCTCGGACACCGAGGCAGGGCGCGGGAGCAGGACGAGCTCGGGCACCGAAGAGAGGATCTCCCTGATCTCGGCCGCTTTGTCCGGATTCGCGGTCGCGAGCACGAGACGGAGCTCCCGGGTCACCGCGGAGGGGGTGGCTCCGCGAGGGAGGCCGCCTCGAGATCCAGCAGCTGCGCGATCCCATGTTCGGCGAGACCGAGCATCTCGTCGAGCTCCCCCTTCGAAAAGGGCATGCCCTCTGCGGTGCCCTGTACCTCGATGAACCGGCCCGTCGAGGTCATCACCACGTTCATGTCGACTTCCGCCCGACTGTCCTCCTCGTAGGGCAGGTCGAGCACGCAGACTCCGTCGACGACCCCGACCGACACCGCCGCCACCGCCTCCCCCAGGGGCTGGGAGCGGAGCATCCCGGCCTGGACCAGCCGGGTGAGCGCATCGTGGAGTGCGACGTAGGCACCGCAGATCGAGGCCGTGCGCGTCCCGCCGTCCGCCTGGAGGACGTCGCAGTCGACCGTCACCTGGAGTTCGCCGAGGGCGACCATGTCGCACACCGAGCGGAGCGAGCGCCCGATCAGGCGCTGGATCTCCTGGGTCCTCCCGGACTGGCGACCCTTGGCCGCCTCGCGTGTCACCCGCTCCCCGGTCGAGCCCGGAAGGAGCGAGTACTCCGCCGTCACCCACCCCTTTCCGGTACCCCGCATCCACGGCGGCACCCGGTCCTCGACCGAAGCCGTGCAGAGCACCTTGGTTCGTCCCATCGAGACGAGCACCGAGCCGGGCGCGAACACGGTGAAGTCGCGGACGAACTCCGCGGGCCGCAGTTCGTCGAGGGCGCGACCGTCCGCGCTGGCCGAGGCTCCGTCCGGCCGGCACCGCACCGGTCACAGGACGAACTCGGCGCCGATCGAAGCCTGCTCGACCGGGCCGCCGAACGCGGCGCACGCCTCGGCGGCGACCGCGGTCTCGTCGACAGTCGGCCAGCGGTGGGTGATCACGAGACGCGGCACCCCGGCCTCGCGCGCCTGACTCCCTGCTTGACGTCCGCTGAGATGACCCATGGTGCCTTCGTGCTCGACGGTGTAGGTCGCCTCGCACAGCGCGAGGTCGAGGCCGGTCCCGAGCTCGGCGAGCTCCCACCCCGGACCCGAGTCGGCAGAGTAGCCGAGTGCCCGGCCCGACCCCTCGAGACGGACCGCCACGGTCTCGACCGGGTGATCGGTCCGCCGGAACGAGCACCGGAGGTCCCCGACGTCCACGTTGTCGCCGCCGGCCACCACGTGCCAGTCGAAGGTCGCGTGCTCGACCAGCTCACGGGCCCGCTCCCGAAACTCGCCCGGCCCGAAGAGCGGGATGCCGGTGCGCCCCAGCACGAACCGCGCATGGGCGTCGAGCCCGTAGAGATCGGTCCAGTGATCGGTATGGGCGTGCGTGACGATCACTGCGTCGAGCGAGGCGGGATCGTGGCGCAGCTGCAAGTTGGCGAACGTCCCCGGTCCCGCGTCGACGAGCACCCGGGTCGACCCGGAGGCGACCAGATAGCCGCTCCCCGCCCCTCCCGGTCCCGGCCAGCTCCCGTCGCACCCGAGGACGGTGAGGGTGAGGGCGGAACTCGGATCCACGCGGTCAGAAGTAGGTGATGCGCTTCGCCGCGCTCGACGACCACGTCGAGGTCGTCGGTCCAGGCGCCGGTCGAGAGATATTTCCAGCCGCCGTCGGCCGAGACGATCACGATGGTCCCCGACTCGATCGTCTCGGCGATCCGCGCCGCACCGGAGAGCACCGCACCGGTCGAGAGACCGGCGAAGATGCCGACGTCGATGAGCCGCCTGGTCCACTCGATCGACTCGCGGGGGCGCACGATGCGCTTGGCATCGAGGAGGGCGGCTCCGTCGTTCTGGAGGAAGATCGGAGGGATGTAGCCGTCGTCGAGGTTCCGGAGACCGTCGACGAGCTCCCCTGCGGGAGGCTCGATCGCGCAGACTTTGACCTCGGGGTTTCGCTCCTTCAGGAAGCGACCGGCTCCGAGGAGGGTGCCCGAGGTGCCGAGCCCGGCGACGAGGTGGGTGACCTCCGGGCAGTCGCGCCAGATCTCCGGCCCGGTCCCCTCGTAGTGGGCCTTCGGGTTCGCCTGGTTCGCGTACTGGTAGAGGAAGACCCACTCGGGGTGCTGCTCCGCGATCGCACGCGCGCGCCGCACCGCGCCGTTCGAACCCTCCTCGCCGGGTGAGTCGATGATCTCGGCGCCCCAGAGCTCGAGCAGCTGGCGGCGCTCGACGGAGACGTTGGTGGCCAGAACGACCTTCAGGTGATAGCCCTTCACACG
Source organism: uncultured Acidimicrobiaceae bacterium (assembly GCA_963784155.1). Lineage (GTDB taxonomy): Bacteria > Actinomycetota > Acidimicrobiia > Acidimicrobiales > RAAP-2 > Bog-756. Next base: position 88,923 of record CAWAQF010000012.1, on the reverse strand, counting down.
GCTGACGAGGGCCATGCCGATCCCGGTGTTGCCCGACGACGGCTCGATGATCGTGTTGCCCGACTGGAGCGCGCCCTCCTTCTCCGCCTCCTCGATCATCGCGAGGGCGATGCGGTCCTTCACCGATCCACCGGGGTTCTGTCCTTCGAGCTTGACGAGGAGACGCACCGCAGGATTCGGACTGAGCTCGCTGATGTCCACCAGCGGGGTGTTGCCGATCAGGTCGAGCACCGACCCGTAGACGGTCATCGGTGCCGTCTGCCCCAGCCGAACGCCCCGCCCGCCACTGCAGGCAGGATGGAGACCTCGTCCGACTCGGTCACCGTGGTGTCGAGCGACGACAGGTAGCGCACGTCGTCGTCGTTCAGGTACACGTTGACGAACTTGTGGAGCGAGCCGTCCCCGTCGATCACCTGGCCGGCGAGTCCCGGGTACTCCTGCTCGAGCGAACGGAGGACCTCCCCCACCGTGGAGCCCTCGGCGGAGACCGCCTTCGCGCCGCCGGCGTGAACACGCAACACTGTCGGAAGGTTCACTCGAACGGCCACGGATTCTCCTTACTGGTTGCCGATGCTCGATTGGTGCCGGCCTGCCGAAGCGCACCGCTCCGGACCACGACTTGGCCGTTCCGGCCAGCCGTACCGGATCGACGGCAAAAGCTGACCAATTCAGTTGGGATTCTACCGGGACCGGAGGCGCACCGGCTCCTCGGTGATCACTCCGTCGACGATCCGGAAGCTCCGGAGCACCGGCTCGATGTCCCGGAGCGACACGAGGACGTAGTGCCATTGGGGGTCGGGGGCCTGCTCCACGTCGGTCGGGGACGGGTAGGCCTCGGTGTGGGTGTGGGAGTGGAAGACACCGATGATCTCGTGTCCCCCGGCCTCGGCGTCGCGATCGGCATGCAGGTGCTCGCGCGGGTCGACGGTATAGAGCTTGGCCGACGCGGCCACGTTGCGCGTCGGGTAGCAGGCGACCGCGGCACCGGTCGAAGGCTCGCCACCGATGAGGCCGCATGCCTCGTCGGGGAGCCCCGCCAGGCAGTGCGCCACCATCTGCTCGTAGACCGGTCGGGTGAGGGAGAGCATGAGCAGGCCTCACGCTAGAGCAGGAGGTCGCTCGATCGTTCGACCCACCTCGCCTGCTCTCGACCGGACGACCTCGCAGCGCCGGGCGACTACCGTCCCACGGCATGGCTGCCGCCAAGCGAAAGGGAGCGGCGTCCGACGGGGCCCGGGGCGGGAAGGCGACCGACCGCGAGCGGAGCCGACCGGTCGCCGCCAACCGGCGCGCACGCCACGACTACGACATCCTCGACACCCTCGAGTGCGGGATCGCCCTCCAGGGCTCGGAGGTGAAATCGCTCCGCGCGGGTCGGATCGCCTTGCAGGATTCCTACGCCCGCATCGTCGACGGAGAATTGTGGCTCTACGGGGTCCACGTTCCCCCCTACGCGCAGGCCAGCGGTTTCGGGGCCCACGAACCCGACCGCCGTCGCAAGCTCCTGGTGCACCGGCGCCAGATCGACGAGTGGCTCGGGCGTACCCAGCAGCAGTCGCTGACGCTCGTCCCGCTCCAGATCTACTTCAAGGACGGACGGGCGAAGGTCGAGCTGGCACTGGCCCGGGGCCGACGGCGCTACGACAAGCGCCGCGCCATCGCGGAACGGGAAGCAGGGCGCGAGGCGGCACGGGAAGCACGCGCCGCGATGAAGACGCGGGACTCGGCCTGAGCACCTGGCACACTTCCCCCGTACCGGCCCATCCTCCGGGCGAGCGGGACCGACACGGGCCGCCAGCATCCCGTCGACCACGCACCCCGGTAGAATGAGCGTTCCGCCACCCGGAGAGTCCGGTCGGCGAACCGAGGGGGTGACAGGCTTCGACTCCGGTCGTCGAGGTGGGAGAAGCGAGCCGTGGTCTCCGGAGCCACGTTAAAGAGCCGGAACCTAAAACAAACGACGAGCCTCAGCTCGTACTCGCCGCCTAAGCGCAGCGACGTCCTACCGGTCTCGGTCCCACGGGCCGGGTATGGGCGCCATCAAGTGGGACTGACCTCACGGTTTCTCCGACAGGCCGCTGAGGGACACTGAAGTCGGATACGGGCCGGCGTTACCGCCGGTAGGAGTGCCGGCCCCGACAATTCACTGCCGGCTGCGCTCGGAGAAGGCCCACTAAGAAGCCGGAGGACGCGGGTTCGATTCCCGCCACCTCCACTCCGTTGTCAGAATTACAACGTTCTCCCTAGTAGATGGGGGTATTTGGCCTCCATTTGCCAACCAAGGCAAAGGGTAATGTTCGAACCCCAGAGCCCAGTGGGGTCGGTGGTCGTCGTAGTGGACGACGTGGTGGGTCAGGACGTGCTCCGAGGTGCCGGCCCGATGGCCCAGCTCCATCACTCGAGCCCAATCTACGAAACTCCTGCTCAGATCACCCGGATGACATTTTCGGCACCCACAGGTAGAGGAAGGAGAGCGCCACGGGCGGCGAGCCTCGCCGAACTCGTCGTACCTGGTCAATCCACCCGACGAGTAAATGGACCTCTCAGCGCTCGAGGAAGGCATCGAGGCGCCCCGGGCTCGGCTCGTCCCCCTGGTCAATGCCCTCACCGATTGTTTGCGCCGCACGTATGGCGTGGGCGATGTCGGCGATCAAGGAGTCACGGACCGACCCCGTTGAGCGAGTCGGTGAGGAATCGAAAGCAGTTGTCGGCCAAAAGACGTGCCTTCCCGGCGGCGCTCAGGTCTGTTCGATGAAGATGCACTCTCCGGGGCATTCCTCGGCCGCTTCGGTGACGGCATCCTCGAGATCCTCGGGTACAAAAGCCATACCGGCAGCGCCGCCCGGGTCACTCCGAACCTGGTCGCTCTCCTTCACGTAGGCGAGACCGTCGTCCAGCAGCGTAAAGACAGCCGGCGCGATCTCCTCGCACAGGCCATCACCCGTGCAAAGATCCTGGTCGATCCACACCTTCATGGTGAAGGGTTCTCCTTGGTGGCATCAAGGACTCAGTCAGACTCCGCTGAACAATCCGTATTGCGCCCGTTCAGCCCAGCGGTGCAAGGGGTGTCAACTGCGCCTCGGTGGGTTCACTGCAGCAGAACCATGGCTCGGTGAGGTGGGCCCGGTCCCCGATGGCGCCCTTCGAGACGGCCCCATGGGACGGGGGACGCGGTGCGGTGCGGTGGTCCGGGACCGGATGAGGGCGTCGATCTCTCCGAACGTCGCGGACGCGTCTTGCTCGACCCGCGCCTCGACCAGCGCGGCCAACTCCTGTTGCAGTCGATCGACCATGGGATCGGGATGGTTCCACGTCCAACCCAAGCGCTCCGGGTCGTAGTGACCGAGGTGGGGTTCCATGGCGGCGTGGCCGAGGAGCAGCGAACCCTCGGGCAACAACAGGCGCACCGTGTACTGCACCGGGTCCACGTTGGCGACGAGATCGTGGGCCACGACGAAGTCGATCAGGTCGACCAGGTCGTCGAGAGTGGTCCAGGGGGTGAACGGCAACCACGACGGGCGTACTTCGATCCCGTGAGCGCGAAGCAACACGACGGCCCTGGATGCATCGGCGACGGAATGACCCTTGTCGAGGTAGCTCGAGGATCGTGTCGTTGGTCGACTCGAATGCCGAAACGATGAATGCGCAGCCGGCTTCTGCCAGCTCGGGGAGAACGTCCGGGTGGCGCAGGATGTGCTCCACCTTGGTCGTGCAGTCGAAGGTCAGGTCTGGATGACGCTCGTGCATGGCAGCCACGACCCGACGAGCGTGGAGCGGGGCGTTGAGGAAGTCCGGGTCGGCGAAGGACACATGGCGGGCGCCGGCCTCCACCAGCTGGTCGATATCGGCCACGACCGCAGCCACGTCCACCGGGCGCACGCGGCCGTCGTACACGACCGGAACCGGACAGTGCCGGCACCGGTGCGAGCAACCTCGACTGGCCTCGACGGATCCGACCAGGCGCTCCTCGCCGTCGACGGCGAGTCGGGTATACCGGTCCAGGGGCGGCAACAGGTGTCGGGCGGGCACCCGCGCCTCGACTCGGGCCAGCTGAATCGTCGGGCCCGGGTCCTCGCCGTCCACCCACGCCACCAGACCCGGTCTCGTACTCGCCGGCGATGACGGCATCGACGGCCGACCTGACAGTCAGATCCCGGCTCACCGGTGCATAGAGGCCATAGAAGCACAGCGGAAGTTCGGGTCGCCGGGCCCGGATCGTTTCGGCGACCCGCAATGCCAGGCGCATGGCGGTGTGCATCGGCACGGAGAACGCCACCCGGTCGGCCCAGTCGACATCGTCTGCGTCGAGCGTGTCGAGGGCGACATCGACACAGCGAACCTCGTGGCCAGCCGCGAGCAGCGCGCTGGTGGCCTTGGCCGCATGCAGTGGCTGGTGGCCCAGTTCGTAGGTGGACAGCAGCAACGCTCGCACCACCTCGACCCTATCGGGCCGGCCTCGGCCCGCAGGCTCGCGTCAGCGCAGGCGCACGTCGAGACATGCCTCTGCCTGTCGAAGAGCCGCTTCGACAGTGTGCGGTGTCGGTCCACGGGCGAAGATGAACCCCAGGTAGCGATCGCCTTCGGGCAGTGGCACCACCGGACGCCCCGACGGAATACTGATCTCGAGACCGACCACGCCTTCGATGGCGAGGGCGCGCTCCTGTCCCGACACCTGGTCGAGCACCCCCGCCGAGCGGATCGGGAGCATCATCACGCCCGACGCCTGTGACTCCCGGGTCAGGCCGTCGAGCCCGATGCCGAGGGCGTGGCGGACGATCACCTCTTCGAGGCTCACCCCCGCCCCGAACCGCAGCGCCCGCGCACACAGGCCGCCGATGGACCGGGCCGCGAGTTCGAGAATGGTCACGGCGCCACCCGGGCCGATGCGCAGCTCGGCGTGGACCGGGTCCCTCCCGCAGCCCCAAGCGCCGCGGCTCGCCGAGCCGCGGTGGTCTCGATCTCGGTGAGGATCGCCGGGGGCTGGCGTGACGGCGTGACGTAGATGGTCTCTTCGAAGAAGGGGCCGTCCAGGGGATCGGGCTTGTCGAAGACCGCCAGCACCTCCAGACGTCCCCCGGTGAGCAGACCCTCGACGGCGACCTCGGCGCCGGGCACGAAGCACTCGACGAGCAGCGGTTCGGGACAGCTCGCGGTCATGGCGCGAATGCGGACGGCGGCCGCCTCGGCCTGGATCGGCGTCGTCGACACGGATGACCCCTTGGCTGGCCGACCGCGACACCGGCTTGACCACGCACGGATACCCGATCTCCGCCGCGGCCGAGGCGACGTCGGCCCCGGGGGCGACGATCCGGTAGGCGGGCTGGGGTAGCGAGGCGGCCGCCAGGCGCTCCCGCATGATCGCCTTGTCCCGGGTGGCGGCGACCGCGTCGGGCGGATTGTGGCGGAATCCCAGGCACGTGGCCGGCGGCAGATGCGGCCACCACGCCCTGGTCGTCGACGGCCAGCACCGCGTCGAGCGGGCTCCGACGATGAAGGGCCACGATGGCCTCACCGCGGCGTCGACGTCGGCCAGGGGCACGACCACGGCCCGGTCGCCCATGGACGCCGGCCAAGGCCTGACGATGTTCGGAGCCGACCACGACGTCGACCCCGAGACGAGCGGCGGCGGCAACGAAGTCCGAGGCCCGGTAGGTGGCCGTGGGCAGCAGCAAGAGGATCCGGGGCACCCCCCTATGATGGTCGCAACCCACCAAGATTGAGACGGGCGGCCATGACCGACATCGATTCCGAAAGCGTGGCCGTCCTGCATGCGGCCGACGCGGCGCTGGAGATGGTGCTGGAATTGCGGTCCGGCGAGGACGATGAAGAGTCGCTGGCCCTGTGGGTCGAGGTCACTGGGGCGAGCGGAGACGCCTACACCTACGACATGTACTTCCAGGCGGTTGGCGCCGTCGGAGCCGATGACTGGTCCGACGATCGCGCTGGGCTGGTGCTCGTGGTTCCGGCCGACAGCATCGCCAAAATGCGGGGGTCGGTCCTCGACGTCAACCGTGATGCAGACCAGGGCGGGATGGTCATTCAGAACCCCAACCAGCCCCCGCGCCCTGCCGGCGCAAGCCCGGCGATGGCCGGGCCGCCGGTGGACCTCAGCGGAGACGTGGCCCAGCGGGTCATCCAGGTCCTCGAGCAACAGATCAACCCGAGCATTGCGGCGCACGGCGGTCGGGCCGATCTCGTCGCGGTGGAGGGTGACGCCGCCTATCTCCGCTTGAGCGGCGGCTGCGCGGGCTGCGGCATGGCGGCGGTGACCTTGAGCCAAGGGATCGAGGTCGCCCTCCGCGAATCGGTCACGGAGATCACTCGGGTCATCGACGTCACCGACCACGCTGCCGGCACCAATCCCTACTACGAAGCGGCCAAGAAGTAGGCCCTACGACGCGGCCAGCAGTACGCCCCTACCGAGCAATGAATCGGCGGGCATCCTCCGCGGCATAGGACGCCACGATGGAGTCGGTTGCCGTGGTCGCCTGAACTCTGGCGGACCACGTCGTGCAGGCGGCTTGCCGGGATGGCGCACGTCATGTCGGTCTTCGGCATGGCAGTGCGAGCACGGCTGAGCATGCAGCCCACGCTCACGGCCACCTCCCCCTCTTGTTTGGCTACCGCAACGATGTGGCACTGGGGCTTGCCGTCGATGCGAAGGCCAGGAAGCGCGTCACGCAGCACCATGAGCTGCTTGGCGTTGACCCGGATCATGACGACGTCGGGATCCACGGGTTGTTTCTGCAAGTGGCCCGTAGGTCACGACCTCGGGCCGATCGGCGATGACGGGGATGTCGGGGATCATGTCGCATGGTCACCCAGCCCGACTCCACCAAGGCCGCCACATCCGAGCGGCCGGCGACCTCGTCGAGGGTGGCGAACCCATGGGTCAGGCTTCCGACGCTGCAGTTGCCATGGTCGGCGGCGACGGTAGAGAACGTCCGGTCGAGCGCTTTGGTCCAGAACACGCACCCTGCCGGGACCCGACCGGTTCGGCCGTCGGGAGTTGGTTCCGGCATCGGACCGTCGAACGGCGAAACACCGTCGGGAGCAGCACTGGGAGAAGGTGATGGCTATCGGGGGCGTCGTGAGGCTCAGCGCCTCGGTGAGCGCGTCGGCAGCTTCGGACCACGGCGAGGGACTGGGCATGCGCGACAGTCTTCCCGGCCGCTCTCGTTCGGGCAATGCGACGGTCGATGTCACATCGGCCCTCTGTCACCTGCGAATGTGTCGCACGGAGAACGCTCCGACCAGGCCGGCTTGCCTGCCAGGCACAGCCGCATTGAACAGTCCTCGCGGGTCTTCCCACGGATACTGTGCTCGCTCCATACTCTACTCCCCGGCTCTTCGGAATGACCTGCCTGTCGAAAGACATCGTGCCGGCGAGTGAATGCTGAGACAGGATTCGGGGCCCTTTTCGCCGTGCGATCCAGTTTCCGAAACGGTACGCGCCGAGTGCGCACCTTAGGGACCGGGCGGTGGGTGGTGTCAAGTAAGGTGTAGCGAGGAGTTAAGTCGCTCACCTCGAGCTTTCTGCGGTCCTTGTGGCTCGGTGTAGCCACAGTGGGGGGCGCCCCGGCGAGGGGAGAATCGTGGTCTCACCCGAAGCATCGCAGATAGGCGCTCGGCTCGACGAGCACCATGCTCCGGAGACAAACGGGTGGATGGCGGTCTGCCGGCGCTGCGGAGCTCAGACGGACGGCCCAAACGGGCGTCAGCACGTCCCGGACGAACGACGATTGCCTCGTTACAACCGTTGGCTGGACGCGCAAACGCTAACGAGCAGCATTGACCGGGTTGGAGACTCGTTCAAGAAGTGAGCCTCGTACGGTGACCTGGAAGCGTCGAACACCTTTTGACGCAGGCGAGCAGCTCGATCTCCGTCGCGGTTCTCTGGGCCGGGAGGTCCATGTGAGCGCCGAAATCATCGTCCGATAGCGGTCGGGTGCGCTGCTTGTTCCAGCCACGACGAAGTCTCAGGCACCAGCCTCCCGCCGACGATGTCAGCACCCACCAAATTTTCCAGCACGAGATTCCCTGTGGGCGCCGAAGATCTCATCCGGCGTGGCGCGCTCCCGCTCAACTGGACTTTCGTCGACAGGGCCAAGGTCGAAGCCAGGCAACGGCCCAGTCCCTCTACTTGGCGTTCGTCCCCTACCCCCAGCTATTTCCGGCGCCTCATGCGTGAGGACGGAGCACGGCTGACGTCGTGGCGGAGCACTGCCACCTCGATGGCCAGATCACCGTCCTCGTGCTGACCTGGGGAGAACCAACTGAGCTGGCTGGGGAGAACCAACTGAAAAGGTTCTGACAGGGCGAGGTAGAGACGCGTCTGTTACGCGAAAACCCTGTTCGGGCTGTCGGATGACATTTTCGGCACCTACAGGCTCGAGGACGTACGGCACATCGGCGCGTAACTCGATCGTGATCGCCATGCCCCTTCGACGAGGCAACAGCATGAGTCGTCCGAGATATCGTGGAGTAGTGGTGGAACCGGAGGTAGTAGCCAGCGATGCCCACTTGCGGCCGATTGAGCGGCGGATACGCCGGCTCGTAGCGGCCGGTGTTGACCCGGCGGAAGTGGCCTGGAGATTTCGGCGCAGCCGACGGAGTGTGTCCCAGATCCTGGCCCTCGGTTCGCGGCCGGATCGTGGGGCGAGTTCTTCGACCAATCAGGAGGTGCTCCGGCCGTTGGAACAGCGGATTCTCGCCTGGAGGGCGGGTGGTGCCAGCTACGCCGAGATCGGAGCGCGCTTTCGCCGCAGTCCGCAGTTCGTACGTCGCGTGGAGGACCTGGCGAGGGCGAAGCTGGCCCGGACCCGAGAGGGACGATAAGTAGGGCGTGACCTAGCACAGTTCGTAGGCAGGAACAGGGCAGTGGCTCACTCCAGCCTGCCGGAACTGCAGGGTCCAGAAGATCCCTCTCCAGGCTTCCAATACCTCAGCACAGGTGGTCAAAGGAAGAGAGCACGTGCAGACAATGAACGCCCAGAAGGGGCCTTCGCTATGTCGACGTGTGGAATCCGAGGAGGATTGGGAGCACTTCAGTCAGGGTCGACTGACCCAGTCGTCCACCCACTGCTTGGCGAAAGCTTCGGTCATCAACTGCCACCGGAACCCGAGCGCACGCCACTGTCGGTCATCCACACTTGGCGCGGGTAGACCCACGGGCAGAAACGCCGGGCGCACCAGCCGGGATGTGCCGATGCAGCGCATCGGACGATCCGGCCACCCGCCCGCAAAATACGGACCTGAGCGATCCCGGTTGGCTAGTGGCTAGCAACGAGATCACCCTGACCTCCGTCGGCACCGTTGATCCGTGTCATCATCGAGCTCGAAATCGATAGAGACGGACGCGATCAACCTTGGGACAAGGGAGCACGATGGACCTGATCGACCGTTACTTCGCGGCCTGGAATGCTCACGATCCCGAGGGCATCTTGGCTTGCTTCACCGACGAGGGAACCTTCGAGGACCCCACCACTGGTGGACCGGTCACAGGCTCCGCGATCGCCCAGACGGCCAATGACCTCTTCGTGGGGTTCCCCGACGTCTCATTCGGCGAGATCAGTATCGAGCGTGGTTAAGGCGCCGCGGCCGCCCAGTACACCATGCGTGGTACCAACACCGGGGCAACACCCTTGGGCCCGCCCTCAGGACAGATGGGAACCCTTCCAGGTGCGGATTTCTTTACGTGGGATCGGGATCGCGATCTGTTGACGAGCGTTCGTGGCTACTGGGACCTTGCGGGTTTTCTTGCCACGATGGGATTGCAGATGCATCCGTCCCCGGCCGACATCCCTGGTCTCATCGACTTCGGACTGGGCGTCCGGGCCACGAAGGGCGATGCCACGCTGCCCGGATGCTTCACTGTCACTTCGATTGAGGCACAGGGTGAGTCCGCATGGGAGGTCAACGCCTTCACGGAGAAGATCGTCACGGAGCTGATGGCGCAGGAGGGCTACCTCGGGTCGGTCTTCGCAACGGGTGGGGGTCGTCAGCTCACGTTTACCGCGTGGCGTGACGTCGAGGCAGCCGCTGGAATACGCGGAACCGTCCATCGAGACGCCATGCGCCGCTTCAACGCCGGTACCCTCGGCACGAGGCTCATGACGAGTGTCTGGGAACCGGTGCGGCTGAATCCTGTACATGTCTCCGCTGGCGAAGCTGAACGCCCGCATCGTGAGGAACCCCAAACTGGGCAGTGGTTATAGGCATCCGAGAAGTGCCGTTCCGCGCTCCCTGGCCTCGGAGTGGACCGCCCAGTAACGACAGGCCAGCGTGATCCCGGTCGTTTCCAGCCCTCTGGCCTGCCCTCGGCGGGTATCTGGGGGTGCCCGCCTCCCAGCAGTTGCGCTCGGTCTAGAGGCGACGATCCGGTCGATCTGGCCGTTGTTATGCGCCTCCTCGACCGCCTCCAGAACGCCGTCTACCATGCCAATCGACCTGCGAGGAGGACTAACGATGGCAGTGCTCGTGCGAAACACCGCAATTGGGATGGATACGGCCGCCTACGACCAGATCTCACCGCCGCTGATCGAGTTGATCAAGAAGCAACCGGGCTTCGTGATGCACAGTGCCTTCCCGGTTCCGGATGGGATGATGGTTGGCGAGATATGGGAGACCGCCGAACAGCACACGAGGTGGTTCGAGGAGAACGTCAGGCCGAACCTCCCGCCCGACGCCCAGGTGAAGCATGAAGTCATCGAACTTCACAACCTGGTGGTCGCCGTAGTTCGATCTTCCTGAGCCGACGTGCGGACCACGAGGTGCTGGGCACGGCGAGTACGGATCGACGGCTCTGGAGCAGCCTGCCCGCCGCATATCCGTGTCCTGGCGGCATCGGTCATCGGGACGGTGGTAGCCCCCGGCGGTTGACCGCCCTGGAAGTGCCGATCGATAGTCCGGTCCCCGGCTCGCGGGCAACCCGCTCGCAAACGACGACCCGCACGATCCCGGAGGGGCAAGGTCCGTGCATCGGGGATGCGGGGGCGCATGTAACCGGCACTCCGGGTCAGCCTTGAGATCTCCTCGGCCACAAAAGCCCGTGGACGACGCGGGTGCGGAGCGCACCGGTGTCGTGGGGCGTCCGCTCGATCACAATCGGTAGGTGGCCCGTGCCAGATCGACGGCGCACGCGACCGCGAGCTCAGCGGCGTCGTCCAGGCCGAGCCGGTGCTCTGCGACGAGGGTGGCGAGGAAGGCGCAATCGACGCGGCGTGCCACGTCGTGGCGAGCGGGAATCGAGAGGAATGCTCGGGTGTCGTCGTTGAACCCCGCGGTGTTCGTGAACCCGGCTGTCTCGGTCACCGCGCGGCGGTAGCGCCACATGCCTTCGACGCTATCGAAGAACCACCAGGGCGGCCCCAGGGTCAGGCAGGGGTAGAACCCCGCCAAGGGCGCGAGCTCCCGGCCGTAGGCTGATTCGTCGAGGGTGAACAGCACGATGCGCAGTTCGCGTTCGAGTCCGAACCGGTCGAGCAGCGGTCGGAGGCCGTCGACGTAGTCGGTCCGACCCGGAATGTCGGCGCCTTTGTCGCGACCGTACCGCTCAAACACCGCCGGGCTGTGGTTCCGCCTCGATCCGGGGTGGATCTGCATGACCATGCCATCGTCCAGGCTCATGGCTGCCATCTCGACCAGGAGTTGGCCTCGGAACAGCTCGACCTCCGCCGCGTCCAGCGTGCCGGCGAGCGCGCCGTCGAGCAGCCGCTGACAACGCGCTCGTGGCAGATCTGCGGTGAGGGCACTGGGGTGGCCATGGTCGGTCAGCGGTCGCACCACGGTCCTGGAAATCCGCCCGCCGCTGCCGAAGTGCGTCGAGGTAGCCGTCCCATCGACTGATGTCGCAGCCGGTCATCTCAGCCAGGCGGGCCACGTTGGATCCGAAGTCATCGAAGTCTGGGTCCACAACGGCATCCGGCCGAAACGTCGTAATTACCCGCCCCCCGGGCCCGCCCCAGCCCGTCGCGGGCCAGCCTGTCGTGCTCGGCGAGGTCATCGAGAGGGGACTCCGTGGTGGCGAGCGTCGCGATGCCGAACCGCTCGAAGAGGGCCCGCGGTCGGAACGCTTCGCTGGCGAGCGCCTCGGAGATCTCGTCGAAGTGCCGGTCGGCAGTGGCTGGCCCAAGGCGCACTTCGAGCCCGAACACCTCGACGAATGTGTGGTCGAGCCATAGTCCCGACGGTGTCCCGCGGAAGAGGTGCGCGTGCTCGGCGAAGGTACGCCAGGCATCGCGTGGTGCTGCAACCCGTGCGCCATCGCGGCGAGCCACGCCCAGCTCGTCGAGCCGAACGCCCTGACTGTGCAGCATGCGCGTGATGTAGTGGTCGGGAGTGATCAGCAATCCGGTGGGGTCCGAGAAGGGCTGGTTCCGCGAGAACCACGCGGGGTCGGTGTGACCGTGCGGTGACACGACGGGGAGGCCGCCGACCAGCCCGTAGAGCTCTCGTGCGATCGAACGGACCGTCGGATCGGCCGGGAACAGCCGATCGGGGTGCAGAACGAGCGGCGCGGTCGTGTCGGTCCCCCCGGAGCCCACGAGCAGCACGGTAGTGCGAGCGCTGTCGTGGTGGAACCGATCCATCCCGTCAGGGCGATCAGGCTCGACCCCGACGACGACGTGCTGATCGCGACGGCCGAGGTGGAGGCCGGCTCAACTTTCGGCAGCGAGCCTTTCGAGCAGCCTGTCGAGGCGTTGTCCCTGATCAGGAGCGGTTCGAGCATGTTGTCATCACCTCGACCAACGCCTCAGGCGTGAGTCCCGTGGGGTGTCCGTGGAGGTGGACCCGTCGCCACGTAGCGGTCATCGATCGGCCGTTCCCCACCGCTCAAGCCATCCCGACCGACTGCCGATCTCGGAGGGATGGGATGGCAGTCAGTCGCCGAGTTGGCTACGGCCTGACGGCTGCCGATGCCTCCTTACGAATGGCGATGTCCAACGTCCAACTGCGCAGGAGTCCTGATGACGGAGCAGGCACGTCCCGACCATGGTCTCCTCGTGGAATGCCGACACCGACCTGGAATGACCTATGCCTCGAGCTGCCATGCCACCATGCGCTTCGACGGCGGCGAGGAGCGGTTCCTTCCATGGCACAGAACTGTCTGAGCGAGGCGGCTACGCTGTCACGTGACGCTCGGTGGTTCACGCAGGCCGAGCGCCGTTGCCGGTTGACGCTTCGGTCTCCCGCAAGTGTGTGTGCGTGGAGAAAACGAGGAAACGACATGCCGGACGGCACAGTCAAGTGGTTCAACGCCTCGAAGGGGTTCGGATTCCTGGCTCCCGACGATGGTTCAGAGGACGTCTTCGTCCATTATTCGGCGATCGACGGCTCGGGCTACCGAGAGCTGGCCGAGGGTCAGCGAGTTCAGTTCGAGACCGAGCAAGGACCAAAGGGTCCTCAGGCCAAATCGGTGCGTCCTGCCTAGGCGGGGCGGCAACCAAGAGCGCGAGGACCCTGGGGAACGTCGCGATCGAGGGAGCCGTTGGGGCGGGGGCCGGGCGGGCCGGAGCTCCGACGAAGAGGCACTCGCGCTTCGCGAGACCGGCCTCACCTACTCAGCGGTCGCAAGGAGCGCCGGCTTCAAGCGGGCGGTCGATGCTCATGCCGGGTTCCTCCGGGCGTTACGACAACGTGAAGGGGACGAACGGACGCAACTGACGCAGCGTGAGCTTGCGCGCCTCGACCAGCTCGAGTCGAGGATTCGGACCCGCGATGCAGACAGCCCGGCGAAGATGGACCGTCGATTGGCTGCACTCGCAAAGTTGCGCGAACCGCTCGCGTAGGTCGCGGTGGCAACCCGTCTGCCAAGTCGGTAGAAGCGACAAGGCCCGGAGCTCAACGGTCCCCCAGGGGGGCCGGAAGCTCAACGGACCTCTTGACTACCAGCGTGACGAAGTCGATTCGCCAAGTCAAGGTCGTCGTCGGCCTCGAGGTCGTCGTCGGGCAGAGATGCCACGCAGATTTCGACGAACCGGAAAGGACTGACTGACCGGGTGAGGGGAGAACGGCTCGGCGTCGTGGGCCCGAGGAGGAACCGCCGCCCCGGACCGCGGGACCTGGCCGGTCATGTAGCAGCACCTGTTCCGCAAGATAGGTGCCATTTGTCCTCAAGGCCAGCGGGCAAGGCGACGACAACAGCAAGTAGAGCGATGAGCGTTGGGCTCACCTCCCTGGTCCAGAACTCCCTGCTCGTAGGAGCAGCACCGGCCCGGCCCGAATCGAGTCCGGTCCGGGCCGGTGCGCTTCCAAGTATCGATCCCAACTGCCGACTGCCACACTTGAGCCAAGTCGTGCCACACGTAGTCGGGAGCGAAGCACCCGATCGGTGCTCCCTGCTTCTCGAGCTCCGAAGTGAGCCACGCCGCGTATTCGTCGGCCGTGGCTCCGAAGCCGTCGGGGACCGGGGCACCGAAACCCGGGGAGTGAGAGTGTGACCGCGTCCAGGTGCCGGAGCTCGGCGAGCAGTGGTCCCCAGACCGCGGCGGCCTCGGGATTCCCGTGCACGAATACGGCTCCGGTCTGCGGCTTCTCGGGCATGCAACTCCTCCAGTTCTGCCCGATCCGGTCCGGGGCGACGAATGCGGCAGGTGTGACAAATCCCACCTCGCACACAGGGATGCGCGAGGGCTGGGCGTCACCACGGCGAGGTCTCGCCAGACTCTCAAGGCGAGCTCGACGGAGCATCGGCGAGCGCACCGTAGATCGAAGGAGTTGCCGGAGCATCGGCGAGCGCACCGTAAATCGAGGAGTTCACGACGAGAACTGGCGGTGGATCAGCCCGACAACTTCGCGCTCAAGAGCTCGCCGAGCGACCGCCAGTGCCGGGCCGCGGCATCCGCGTCGTAAGAGGGGTTGTCCGGCACGGCAAAGCCGTGGTGGGCAGGATAGGTCTCGATCACATGGTCGACGCCGCCTTCGGTCAAGACCTTCTCGAGGAGGGCTGCCTGCTCGGGCGGGAAGGTCTGATCGTCCTCGGCTGCAGCCACGTACACCCGTCCCCTGATCCGGCCGACGATCCGATGGGGACTCCCGGGCCCGTCACCCGCAAGATGCCCACCGTGGAAGGACGCCACCGCGACGATGCGGTCGGGATGGTACGCACCGGCAGTCAGCGAGAGCCGACCTCCCAGGCAGTAGCCGGTCGTGCCGACGTTGGGTCCCACCACCTCCGGGCGGCCCGACAAGAAGTCGAGGAAGGCCCCGGCATCGCTCGCCACGCCCGGTTCCGTCACGCTGCGCGCCATCATCATGATCCGGGCCCGTTCGTCGGGATCGGTGAACGCCGTCTCCATCCGGAACGGGTCGTAGGTACCCCAGCGGTAGTACATCTCCGGCAGGAGGGTGAAGTACCCCATGCCGGCCAGGTGATCCGCCATCTCGATCATCGCCGGGCGCACTCCACCGGCATCCATGAACATGATCGCCGCCGGCCAGGGTCCCCCGCCGTCGGGTGCGAACACGACCGACGGGCAGACACCGTCAGGGGTCGGTACGTCCACGTCACTGCGCTGTGTCATCGCATTCCTCTCGTCGCCGGTTGACCCTCATCATGTCGGGCCGACGAGCCTCCGTGTCACCGGGTGCGCACCGCCCACGCGTAAGCTATGAGAAGACCGTGCACAAGTGACGTCATGAACCGACGAGCGACATACCTGGTCCTCCTGGCTTTCCTAATGGCGCTCGGGTGCACCCACCCCTCGGCCCGGACGGGGTCCACCACGAGTTCGAGCACCGTTGTGACCTCGGCCACCTCCACTCCTTCCGCGGTGACCATCGCCGATGCTCAAAACGGCCGGACGGTCAGACTCAGGACCGGCGAGCACCTTCGAGTCGTCCTGTCGAGCACCTACTGGCAGTTCCACCAGCCATCCGACCCTTCGGTCCTGAGAGCGACGGGTCCACCGCAGATCGTCCCGACACGGGCCGGGTGCGTGCCAGGCGAGGGCTGCGGCACCGTCTCGGTGGACTACTCCTCGACCGCGACCGGACGTTCCGACGTGCTCGCCACTCGGAGCAGCTGCGGGGAGGCGATGGGCTGCACGAGCGCGACCGACCGCTTCGTCGTACACGTCGTGGTGAGCGAGTAACGCATGATGATCGTCGGGGTTGTAGAGAGCTGCAAGACGTGGCGGTCTGAGTACCGGAAAATCTGAATGTGCACCCGACCTCTTGGGCGGGCCCGGTAATTCGGGAAGCACGATCGGTGGCGATGCCGTGCACATCGTGGTGGTCAAGACCGATGGCGGTTACGCCCCGGATCCCGGACACCACGGCACCGGCACCATCGTGGCGACCTACTGCTGAGTCAGCCGACCACCGGCGTCAACGGGTCGTGCCCAGGGTACGGCCCTCGGAGGTCGAACAGCTCGCGCAGATCATCGGCGTCGTGTCGTCACCGACCGGAATGAGAGCCAACGGATCGAGCCGCTCGGCGAAGATCAGGCTCCCGCACCGATGGCACCGGGTCTCCAGCACGACCTCCCCGAGTCCCCTGCTCCCCCCTCGCAGGGGCCGCGCCTCGTTTCCGTGTCGCTCGGACCTGTCGTACATGGAAGTGCCCCTCTCACCGCCGCTGTTCTCAGGGCAGTCGTTCGCGTTCCCCTCGGTCCGGCGAGCGGTTCCCGCACGCGGTCGACCCCCGAGACGAGACCAGGGCCGATGGGCGCCGGTGTGATCACCCAGGGGCAGGTGCGTGAAGGCGCGGCCTCGACTGGCCCGCCCCTGGGCGATTGGATGCCCCTCGCGATGCCCCTCGCTGAGCCCTTTGACAGGGAGCCAGGCGCCGGGCGCCTCGACCTGCCTCGGACTGTCCCGCACCGTACCCGCCGGGAAAGCAAATGTCAGCGCAGGTGACCGGATTTCTCGCACCCTTCGGCCGCGCTCCCCTCAGCCCTCCGATCCGTCGTTCGGGAGCCACCCGGCGCCCGCGCCAGGCGGCGTGGCCTGCTCGCGGAAGGAGTACGAAAGCCGGTCAGCCCGATTCCGAGGACCTCGCCGGCTCTTTCGCACGAAGGAAGCGACCGACAACCGGCACCTCACCGATACCTTCGGCGCCGACCATCGCGAAACCCCGGTGCGCGACCTGCAGGTGCGGCGCGGTGACCACGTACCGAGGACACCATCGGGGGTCGTACTTCTGGTTGAACTTGCGGAGCGACTCGATTTGTTTCGTGTCGCTGAAGTGACGGACCACCGACGGATCCATCGATGCCCAGGGACCGTCGCGATCCTCGTCGGCAACGACCTCGCGCCTGATGGCAAAGGAAAGTCCGAGTCCCCGGAAACCGTTCGCCGCCATCCAGGCGCTCGTCTCGATGATCACGTAGTCCACGAGGCCCTTCGGCGCGTCCGGCTCCGCCGTCCTCCGCATCACGTCGAGCGAATACCCTTCCACCAGCGACGCGGGTACGTACTGGTTGAAGGCGACCGGTCGCCCCTCGGGATCGAAGCACACGGCCAGCAGAAGACCCGTGTCGCGGGGATCGAACATGCGTGAAAGGGTCATCCGATAGCCGTGCTCGGTCTCCTCGTGCTCGGTCTCGGTCACGAGGTCGAGCAGTGCGCCCCTAAGCTCGGCCGGCAGCGGCGAGGGCGTCGAGGACCTCGACCCGATACCCGCCGTTCCGCAAATGGTTGTGAGACTCGCGAAGCGATCGGTTGTTCTTGCCCGTGAGGGAGAACGTGAGGCAATCGATCACGGCCTCGTTCCCCACGTAGTGATCGACCAACCCGGCCGCCCGGTAGATGGGGAGCCAGGTTTCGGAAGCGGCGAGCACCGAGAGTTCCCATCCGCGGGACTGGGAGAAGTCCATCGTGTCCGCCCATGCGGTCGCCCGTTCGTCGACCGGTCCGATCGGATCAGGTGCGACCAGCATCACGCCGTTGATGACCGTGTAGGCGACCAACGACTTTCCGGTGAAGAACCACGACTTGTCGTCGCGTAACGCGAAGTAGTCGAGCGTACCGCCCCCGTAATTGCTCGATGATCGCTTTCGCGCGACCGAACGCTGCTCGTCGGGCCTTGCCCGTCAGCCGGTTCTCACGCCCCGGCAACACCACGATCGTGGCGATCAACAATCCTCCGAAGACCACGAAGAGCAACACGTCGAGAACCTCGTGATGGCCCTGCTCGAACGAGGCGCCGAGGAACGCGCCGGTGGCGACCGCTGCCAGTGCCACCGCGAGGAACCAGCCGACGTAGCGCGAGACGCCCGACAGGGCGACGGTGAAGTGCCGGTGCTCGGCGAGCAACCACAGCGCCAACAGACACGCGAGCGCGGCCCCCTCGAGCCCGTGCCCCTGCACCAGACGATGGACCGTGGTGGCGAGCAGGACGACCATCGCGCCGAGCCAGGCGCCTCGGAAGCCGTACCGCACGCCGCGGGCAAGGCCGATCAGGGCCAGGCCGCCCACGACAGCCGCGGTGCCGGAGAGCGAGCCGATCCCGAACGGGAGCCAGCGCTCGACGGTCGGGGACACCGACCACACCAAGGCGAGGACCACGTTGCACAATCCGAAGAGCACGAGGAGCCCGCTCGCCAGCCGACGCACCCTCCGGCGGCGTATCGCACCGATCAGGACGCCGTTGTCGAGGGGCCATGTGGGCCCCTCCGGGAGCGAGGCCACACAGGTGAGCCCCGGTTTCCGCGCCCGCGAGCTCGCGATGGCGAGCCGCTCGAGAGCAGAGGGTTTCCGGCTCTCGCGCTCGACCAGGTAGAGGCCGGCCTCCAGCACCCCTGCGCCGTGGAGCTCCACGTAGGAGACGCGTCGGACGGCGACGAAGGGCCGGGGAAGGCGCAGGCGCGACGGCCGCGGCACGACCGACTCGGTGCCACTCCCGGTGTTCGCGTAGAAGCCGTTACCCACCACCGAGAGCTCGGGCTCGTGGGTGTGTCCCGACACCATGCCCGCGTACCCTTCGGTCACGAGGCGCGAGGCGTCGGCCCGTGCGGCGCTGTTGTGGGTGTGGGGATCGGTGCGGTCGCTCAGCGCCGAGGTTCGCAGCGCCCGGTTCACCCTCAGCATGGTGACGAGCATCGAGATCACCGCGACCAAGACGATCAGGATCACGAGCGTCCCCAC
The DNA here is from genome assembly GCA_963784155.1 of uncultured Acidimicrobiaceae bacterium. GTDB lineage: Bacteria > Actinomycetota > Acidimicrobiia > Acidimicrobiales > RAAP-2 > Bog-756. The sequence goes on along the minus strand of CAWAQF010000012.1, from coordinate 69,834 downwards.
CCCCAGCATCCACCCCTCCACGTGATGGTGGAGCACATGCCCGAGGCCCGGGAAGAAAGCCAGGAACCGCAGGACCAGTGCGGCGACGAACGGGATGGCGAACAACCAGAGCTTGCCGACGACCTTGCGGTAGAGGAGGCGTGATCCGAGGAAGTCGGCCGGATCACCGTCGAGCCACTGGATCCCGTCGAGGAGCGAACCGGGGGTCTGTCGCTCCTGGAGCTTGGGTAGCAGCAACTGGACCACGTGATGGCCGAAGGGGGTATCGACCGGCGAACGGGGGTCCTCGAAGGAGTTGTAGGGGTCCAGTTGATTGCCGTGGACGACACGGACGCGCTGGGTCCCGTGCCCGGTCGAGATCTTGAGGTCGACCGACAGGGCCATGGTGTGGGGGCCGAGCCTCTCTCGGAGCACGGCGCGGGCATCCCCGTCCCAGGCGAGGCGGCCGTCGTGGTTGCCCGGCAGGATGACGAGGGTGCGATCGGCGGTCGCTCCGAACGCGCCGAGTGATTGCACGAAACGAGGATGTGCATCGAGTACGAGGCCGATATCCGGCGGGCCCGCGAGCAATTCGAAACCGTCGCCCGCGATCACGAAGACACCGGGTCCAACCCACTGGTCGAGCAGGTTGCAAAGATCGGAGACCAGACCCCGCGACGTCTCGGTGGACTCACACGGGATGTGCAAATCGCTCACCAGGACGGTGCGGACCCCCTGCGGCACCTCGATCTCGACCAGGTCTGCGATCTCGGGAGCGTCGGCCTGGCCGGGCGGGATCGTCTCGTCGACGACGCCCGGCGCCGGCGCGGTCGGCGCGGTCGTCGGTCCGGCCGGCACGGTGGTCGGCGAGGCCGCGGTGTCGGTCATCCGGGCACCTCGGGGCGGAGCAGCGGGAAGAGGATCACATCGCGGATGGAGCCCACCTCGGCGAGCAGCATCACCAGGCGATCGACGCCGATCCCGATCCCCGACGTCGGTGGCAGGCCGTACTCGAGCGTGCGGACGAACGCACGGTCGGCGGGGTGTGCTTCGAAATCGCCCGCTGCCGCCGCTGCGGCTCCGGCGAGGAAGCGGTCCTCTTGCTCTTCGGGCACGTTCAGCTCGCTGTAGCCGTTCGCCAGCTCCCTCCCGTCGATCACCAACTGGAACCGGTCGGTCATCGTCGGGTCGTCGACCCGGTGGCGGGCGAGGGGGCTCACCTCGACCGGGAAGCCGCAGACGAACTCGGGGTCGAGGACCCGGCCCTGGAGGACCTTGTCGTAGAGCTCGAAGATGAGCTTGCCCGAGCCCCAGTCCTCGAGGAACGGTACGTCGTGGGCGGTGCAGACCGCCCGGACCTCCTCGACCTCGTCGGTCGGGTGGAGGCGACGACCGACCACTTCCTCCAAGTGGTCGAGGAGCTCGTGTCGCGGCCAGGGCGGCGTCAGGTCGACCTTGCGATCGCCCACGGTGAAAGTCAGCCTGCCGGCGGCGGCTCGGGCCGCGGCGACGAACACTCGCTCGGTCAGGTCCATCCCGTCGTGCACGTCGCCGAACGCCCGGTAGGCCTCGAGCGAGGTGAACTCCGGGCTGTGGCGGGTGTCGATCCCCTCGTTGCGAAAGTTGCGGGAGATCTCGAAGACGCGCTCGTACCCGCCCACCACCAGACGCTTGAGAAACAGCTCGGGCGCGATACGCAGGCTCAGGTCGATGTCGAGCGCGTTCGAGTGCGTGAAGAACGGCCGTGCGAGGGCACCGCCCGCCTGGCTCTGGAGCACCGGCGTCTCGACCTCGACAAAGCCCTCGTCCGAGAACGACCGACGCAGTGCGGCGAGCGTCTTGAACCGGATGTCGAAGACCCGTCGGGTGTCCGGATTCGCCAACAGGTCGACTTCGCGCTGGCGGTAGCGGGTGTCCTCGTCGGCCAGACCGTGCCACTTGTCGGGCAGGGGCCGGACGGCCTTCGCGAGGAGGGACAGAGAGATCACGTCGACCGACAGCTCGCCGCGACGGCTGGTGATCACCTCCCCCGACGCACCGACCCAGTCGCCGAGGTCGAGGTTCTCGCGCACCGAGACGGCCGCTTCGTCGAGCTTCGAGGCGCTCATCAGGAGCTGGATGGCTCCGCTCACGTCCTGAAGGGTGGCGAACACCAGCTTGCCGTGCCCCCGAATGGTCGACACCCTGCCGGCCACCCGAACCTCGGCTCCGGTGCGCGTGTCCGGTTCGAGATCGCCGTAGCGCTCGTGCAGGTCCGCGGCGGTGTCGGTGCGGTCGAAGCGCGGCGGGTACGGATCGATCCCGCGGGCACGCAAGGCGTCGCGCTTGGCCCGCCTCTCCTCGACGAGCGCCTCAGCCGTGGAACCACGCTCGGGCGCCTCTTCCACCTCCACCTCCTCGACCGCCGACGGTGCAGGTCACTCGGAACTCGGGGTGCGTAGCTTACCGAGGTGCTGGTGGGATCTGCCATCCATTGCCGATCGCAGAAGGCGTCGTCCGCGGCTCGGTACCGCCCGCGCGACCTACCGCTGCCGCGGCGCGCGACCTCTCGGCTGAGGGTTGCCCGTCCACCCGCCCGCCCGTAGGCTGCCGGCGCGCCCCTAGCTCAACGGTGGAGCAGCGGACTCTTAATCCGCAGGTTGGGTGGTTCGAGTCCCCCGGGGCGCACCCGTCGACCGGTGTATCAGGCGGCCCCCTCTACAGACCGAGCTCGGCGACACCGCCGGAAACCGACGAGGTCCCGGACTTGCGCTTGCTCGCGGTCTTCACCGGGGGCGCCCAGACACTGATGAGGACCACCCCGGTCGCCATCACTGCCAGGCCGATCACCGACGCGGTCAACGCGGGAGGCGTGGTCGTCAGGTTCTCGCCGAACAGCTCGACCCCGAGGACGATCGACGCCAGCGGGTCCACGATGAGGAGGGCCGACTGCGAGGCGACGAGTGGACCGGCGGTGAACGCGGCCTCCAACAGCACCGTCCCGAGCACTCCGCTCGCCACGACGGCGTACAGCGGCCAGTGCACCAGGAGGGCCGCCCATCCCGAGCGGGACAGCAGGTCGGTGGCGGCCTTCACGAAGGCGGCGTCGACCGCCCACACCAGCGCGGCAGCACAGCCGAGCAGCGTGGCTCGGCGCGCCGGCGACCCGGTGCGGCTGAAGACCACGAGGAGCACCACCACCGCGCCCCGGGTGGAGAGCGCCCACACCCAGTCCGCGACCGTCGCCACCCGGTGGCCCTCCTCGGGCCGAGCGGCGAGGAGGAAGGCGGCCAGCCCGGCACAGATCATCACTGCAGCGGTCCACGTCCGCGGGGTGATCTGGTCGCGCAGCCAGAGGCGCCGGAGTGCGAGGGTGAAGATCAGTTCGGTGACCAGGATCGGTTGGACGACGGCGAGCTGTCCGAAGTACAGGGCGGCCGCCTGGAAGGCGAAAGTCCCTCCCATGAAGACGAACCCGAGCAACCAACGGGGGTCGCGCACGAGTGCGGCGATCGAGCTCCAGCGGCCTCCGTCGGATTCGGGTCGCGACACCGAAGCCAGACGTTGCAGGACCGCCGCCGTCGCGTTGGAGAACGCCGAGAGGAGCGCGAACAGGATGCTCATTGCTCGGCGACGTTCCTCTGCATTGCGCCTCCGCTCCCTCCGCTGCCTGCGCCACGCTATCCAGGCACGCGCCTCGATCCGGACCGTGACCGAACGGGTGCCGACCGCCGGTCTCGAGCCTCGACGACCGAGAGGAGAACGCACTCGAAGGCGTCCGAGGTGCCCGGAATCTCGTCGGGCGAGTCCCGACCGACCCGGTCCGACCGATGCTTGACGGTTGCATGCCTCGGGCGCATGATGACCCCGGAGGTGAAGCCCGGGTGACCGTGGGAACGGCCCCCGGGGTGTGGCCGATGCCGTAGTCGCGGTGTCGAAGGAGCGACGACGCGAATGGGTCGTCCGGGTCGGCGGTGCTTCCCGGCGTCATGACGAACGAAGGGACGGCATTCGTGCAAAAGGAACCCGACTCCTCCTTCAACGATGTCCTTGCGGAGCTTCGCGACGCGGGGGCGCAGGTTCCGACCATCGGGGCCCTCTGCGACGAGCTGTGGTGGGCCCACTCCCGTGCCTGCGGGGACGCCTTCATGACCGGCTCGCAAGCGGCCCTCGATCATCTCGTCCTCGGGATCCGCTACGACGAAGCGGACGCCGACCAGGTCGAATGGTACGAGACGAGGAGGAACGAGCGCATCCATTGGGAGGGACGGCGCGACCACCGCCAGGACGTCCGCAGATGGGTCGCCGACCGCGCCATCGAACGACTCGGAACGTCGGTCGAGCTGCGCCATACGATCGACGAGGTGCTCGCGGTCGCCGACCGGATCGGTGGCCGCGAAGGAGAGGAATTGCGCGAAGACGCCCTCGCATGGGAGCCGCTTGCCGCGCCGAAGGCCCACACGGGCGCGTAGCCCGGGTCCGTCGGAGACCGACGCCGGGCTTCGGCGGACACCGACGGCGGACACCGACGATAGAGTCCGACGTCATGAGGGCCCATGGGCCGCTCCTCGCGTCGGGCAGGGACGCGGACATCTTCGAGTACGGACCTCGAACGGTGCTGCGTCGGGCACGCAACGGACGCTCGATGGTGCACGAGGCGCGCACGATGGCCTACGTGCGCGAGCAGGGATTCCCGGTGCCTGCGGTGGAAGAGGTCAGCGACGACGGCTCCGATCTCGTGATGGAGCGGATCGAGGGTCCCTCGATGGTCGGCGCGATCAACCGAGCGCCCTGGAGCGTGCTCCGCCAGGCGGACACCCTGGCCGAGCTCCATCTCCGACTTCACACCATCGCCGCTCCCGAATTCCTCGGACCCGCGCCGGTCGGGACCGGCAACCGTCTCGTCCACATGGACCTGCATCCTCTCAACGTGTTGATCGGGCCCTCGGGAGCGGTGGTCATCGACTGGACCAACGCCGCGCGCGGCGAACCCCGGATCGACGTCGGGCTCGCCTGGGCCCTCATGAGCGCGGGTGAGATCCCCGGCCGGCGGCTGGTGGTGCGGCTCCTCGGCCGGGGACGGTCGCTCCTCGTGAACCGGTTCATCTCGCACTTCGACAGGTCCGAGGTCGCCGGCAGTCTCCGCGACGTCGTGGCATGGAAGCAGACCGACGCCAACATGAGCACCCGAGAGATCGAGAACATGTGGAGGCTCGTCCACGAGGTGACCGGCGGCCGTTGACATGACCGCTCGCGAGGAGGAGCCCGCGGAACGCTCCGCCGACGACCGCGTCCCGCGCCACTACGTCGGGGTGATCGGACCTGGCGCGGACGGTGCGACGGAGGAGGACGAGGCTTGCGCCCGCGTGGTCGGCGCTCTGCTGGCACAGCGGAAGATCGTGATCGTCTGCGGCGGGCTCGGGGGCGTGATGGAGGCCGCTTGCGAAGGCGCTCGTCGTGAGGCCGGAGACACCCTCGGCCTGCTGCCCGGCGACCGACGGGAGACCGGCAATCCGCACCTCACGATCACCGTGCCGACCGGGCTCGGGGAGCTTCGCAACGGTCTCGTCGTCCGCGCCAGCGACGCGGTCGTCTGCATCGGGCGCAGCTGGGGGACGTTGAGCGAGGTCGCCCTCGCCCTCCGGCAGGGACGGCAGGTCGTCTTCCTCCGGAGCTGGAGGGAAGAGGAGGTACGGCAACTCGCTCCCCTCGCACGTCCCGATCTGGTTCGAGGGACGCAGTCCGCGGAGGAAGCGGTCGGCATCACGTTGGCGTGGCTCGACGCCGCCGGCGACCGGATCGATCTGACGTAGCCTCTCGAACACGCCGACGCAGGGAGGGAATGCGACGTGAAAGCACTGGTCTTCGGGGTCAAACCGGAATCGTTCACCCCGCCTGAGGACGCCAACCAGCTGGTGAAGAACCTGGCCATCACCCCGGTCGCGCTCGAGGACGTCCCCAAGTCCACTCCCCTCCGGCCCGACTGGGTGGTCCTCAAGCCCCGGCTCGTCGGGATCTGCGGGTCCGACTCGAAGCAGATCCTCCTCGACTGGGGCGGCGGTGAGAACCGCGACAACCCGATGATGCCCTTCACCTCCTTCCCCCAGGTGATGGGGCACGAGGTCGTCGCCGACGTCGTCGAGCTCGGTCCCGAGGCCAAAGGTGTCGAGGTGGGTCAGCGAGTGTCGTTCACTCCGTGGCTCACCTGCGCCACGCGAGGTATCTCGCCGGTCTGCCCCGCCTGTGAGGAGGGCGACGACAGTCTCTGCTGGAGCTTCGAGGAGGGACCGATCGCACCGGGCATCCACACCGGGACCTCACGGGACGCGACCGGGGGCTACGCCGAGTTCATGCCGGCACACGACTCGATGGTCTTCCCGGTACCCGACAACGTCAGCGACGAGGCAGCGATCTTCGCGGACCCGTTCGCGGTCTCCCTGCACTCGGTCACCCGGCATCCGCCGACACCGGGCGGCAAGGCGCTCGTCTACGGCGCGGGCAGCCTCGGCCTGGCCGCGGTGGCGATCCTCCGCGTCCTCTACCCCGAGACGGAGGTCGCGGTGATCGCCCGCTTCGACCACCAGGCCCGGATGGCCCGCGACTTCGGCGCGTCCAAGGTGGTCCCGAGCGAACCGCTCGAGTCGATCCTCGAGGAACTGGCGGCCTGGTCAGGCGGGCGGCTGCGACGGATCGAGCACGGCCTGCCGATGGCCCACCCCGGAGGGATCGACGTGGTCTACGACACCATCGGCAAGCCGGAGACCTTCGAGATCGGCACCCGGTTGCTGAAGGCCCGGGGGACGATGGTGAAGAGCGGGGTCAACGCACCCGCACGTTGGGAGTGGACGCCCCTCTACTTCAAGGAGCTCTCCTGGGTGGGTTCGAACGCCTTCGGCACCGAAACGGTGCGGGGGGTCCGCAAGCACGGCATCGAGCACTATCTCGAGCTGGCCTCGGGAGGAGAAATGGACCTCACCCCGATGCTGACCCACACCTACCGGCTGGGCGAGTGGCGGGACGCCTTCCTCACCATCGCGAACCAGGGCGACACCGGCGCGATCAAGGTGGCCATCGACCACCGGTGAACGATCCCGGCCGAAGCCGTCCGGCCGTGCCCGCCTACTCGGCGGCGATCGCGGACAGCACGTCCAGACGGGCCGCGCGCCGTGCCGGCCAACTGGCAGCCACCAGGCCGAGCAGGGCCGAGAGAATCAGGAACACCACCAAGCTCGAGAACGGCACCACCGTGTCGGTGATGCCCTGCGACCGGAGCGAGTCGACCAGGGCGACGCCCAAACCGGTCCCGATCACGATCCCGATGATCGCGCCGAAGACGGCCAGGATCACCGATTCCGACCGGATCATGGCGCGGATCTGCCGCCGCTTCATCCCGACCGCCCGGAGCAAGCCGATCTCGTGGGTGCGCTCGAACACCGACAGCATCAGGGTGTTCACGATTCCGATGAGCGCGATGATCACCGCGAGGCCGAGCAGGGCGTAGACCAGGCCGAGCAGCTTGTTGACCTGTTGGGACTGCGTCTGCTCGAACTGGGCACGGGTCTGGACCTTCACGTTGGGGTACGAGCCGAGAGCACGACCGACCTCGTTCTGCACGGCGGCGCTTCCGCCCGTCTTGAGGAGGACCGCGACAGGCAGCGGATTCTCGAAGTGGGTGCGAAAGTAAGCGGCCGCCGACCACGTAGTGCCCGATCAGGGCGTTCGGCTTGTAGATCCCACCGATCCGGACGGGAGTGGTACCGGTCAGCGCGAACCGCACCGGTCGCGGTGTCACCCACCGCAAGGTGGTCGTTGTTGGCCGTGGTCGTGTCGACGAGCAGGGCGCCTGCGGCGAGCGAGCGGGTGCTCCCGGCGTCCATCCGGAAGGTGACCGTGTCCCCCAGGTTGGGAGTCGACACCGCCGTGAGGGTCTGGAGCGCACCCCGGAATTCGAACTGATCGGCATACACGGTCGTGGTGGCGCTCACGCCGGGGACCGTCGCCGTCGTCGTCGCGACCGCGTTGGAGAACTGTCCGGTGCCGTTGTTGTTGGTGTTGGTCACGATGAGATCGGCGGCGATGGCGTTGTCCACGCTGCTCGTCGCCGAACGCGACAACGAGGCGCCGAACACCGCGATGGCCGAGACGAGGGCAAGCCCGACCATCAGCGCGGAGGCCGTCTGCGCCGTCCGGCGGGGGCTCCGCATCGAGTTCTCGCGGCCCAGCCGGCCCGACACTCCCAACACCCGCGCGAGCGGACGCCCGATGGCGCTCGAGAGGGGCCGCGCGACCGCCGGCGCCAACATCGCCACGCCGACGAAGAGACCGACGGCGCCGAGCCCGACCAGCTGGATGGCCGGCTTGGCCAGCCCGACTCCGAGCAGCAGGGCGCCGAGGAGCGCAAGAGTCGCCCCCAGGAGAACCGGCGCCGGAAGGAGACGTCGCCGTCCGCCTGTTGCTCGCTGATCGCGGCCACCGGAGGGATCCGAACCGCCCGGCGGGCGGGGCTGATCGCCGCGACGACGGTCACGCCGACTCCGACGATCAACGCGACGACGACGGTGCGCGCCTCGAAGACGAGCGACCCGGACGGGAGGTCGATGCCGAACCCCCGCAGCAACGCCTCGAGCCCGAGCGCGGAGAGCACTCCGAGCCCGATCCCGATGAGCGAGGACAGCAGGCCGACGATCGCAGCCTCCCCGAGGACCGAGCGGAACACCTGTCGGCGGCTCGCACCGACGATCCGGAGGAGCGCGAGCTCCCGCGTTCGTTGGCCCACGATGATCGAGAAGGTGTTCAGGATGGTGAAGGCGCCGACGAAGAGCGCGATGAAGGCGAACACGAGCAGCGCGGTGGAGAAGAACCCCAGCGCCTGGTTGATCTGATTCGTCGCCTCGTCGGCCACGATCTGACCGGTCACCACCTCGATCCCGTGCGGGAGCACCCGTGCGATGTCACGCTGGACGACAGCCTTGTCGGCTCCGGATCGGGCCACCACGTCGACGGCGTTGAACTGGCCGACCTTGTTGAGGACGGCCTGGGCGGTCGGCAGGTCGAACGCCGCGATGGTCGCGCCCGCGAGGTCGTTGGCAGTGCCGAAACGGGCGATGCCGCTGATGGTGAACTTCTGAGACGGTCCGGCAAGAAGGACCTCGACCCGGTCCCCGACCCGGAAGTGGTACTTCTGGGCGGTGCCCTCGTCCATCACCACCTCGTGGGGGGTGGTCGGAGCCGTGCCCTGCGCGAGGCGCAGCACCGAGATCCTCTGGTCGGGGTCGAAGGAGACCCCGTACGTCGGGGCGCCACCGGTCGAGATCGCCTTGCCCGACGAGTCGACGAACTGCGCGAATCCCTGCACCGTCCCCGCTGCCGTCTCGACCCCCGGCACACCGCGGACCGCGGGGAGGATCGACTCGGGGATCGGGTTGCGCACCGTTCCCCCGTTGGAGTTGTTGAACTGGGCGACTCCGCGGACCTCGAAATCGACGTTCTGGTAGATGTTGCTGAACAGCGTCGTGAACGTGTTGTGCAGCGTGTCGGTGAGGATGAAGGTGCCGGAAATGAAGGTCACGCCGAGCACGATCGCGATCGCGGTGAGCGCCAGCCGGAGCTTGTGTGCCAGCAGCCCCTTGAGGGTGATCCTTCCCATCTCAGCTGTTCCCCATCTCAGCTGTTCCCCATCTCAGCTGTTCCCCATCTCAGCTGCCGAGGGTTCGCATGTGCTCCAGCACCGCGTCCGGTGTGGGATCCCGCAGCTCGCCGACGACGGTTCCGTCAGCCAGGAAGATGACTCTGCTCGCGTAGGAGGCTCCGATCGGGTCGTGGGTCACCATCACGATCGACCTGCCCATGTCGGTGACCGCCGATTGGAGGAAGGCGAGCAGGTCCGCGGTGGCGTTCGAGTCGAGATTTCCTGTGGGCTCGTCGGCGAACACCAGGTCCGGCCGGTTGATCATCGCCCGTGCGCACGCCACCCGCTGCTGCTGGCCTCCCGAGAGCTCGCTCGGGCGGTGGGTCAGTCGGCTCCCGATGTCCAGCTGACCGACCAGGTAGTCGAACCAGTCCTTGTCGACCTTCGAGCCGGCCAGGTCGCGCGGCAGCGTGATGTTCTCGGCCGCGGTCAGTGTGGGAACGAGATTGAAGGACTGGAAGACGAAGCCGACCCGGTCGCGGCGGAGCTGGGTGAGCCCGGAGTCGTCGAGTCTGCCGATGTCCACGCCGCCCACGAACGACTGGCCCGAAGTCGGCCGGTCCAGCCCGGCCATGCAGTGCATGAGCGTGGACTTGCCCGACCCGGACGGACCCATCACCGCGGTGAACCGGGCGCGCTCGAACGCCACGTCGATGCCGGCGAGGGCCTCGACCGCGGCCTGCCCCGTCCCGTAGGTCTTCCGCAGGTCGACCGCATGGGCTGCCGGTGTCGACTGCAGGTTCTCGTGCGATTCCTCGGCGGTCAGCGTCATCGGGGAGCCTCACTGTTCACTGTGCGGGTCGGCACTGGGCGAGCTGGCCGCCTCCCGTCACCAGGCGACGACATCGTCGGCCGTCGTCGAGATCCTCGTGACACCGGAGGCGACTTCGATCGGAGCCAGCGACGTGCGGGTGGATCCGTCCCCGAGCTCCCCGCCCCGGTTCCGGCCCCACGCCCACAGGTTGGTGGCGGTGTCCACAGCGTAGGACGTGGCCCCGCCGGTTGCGACCTGGGCGTAGACGACGTTGGTGTCGGGGGCGACCGTGATCGGCGACGCCTCGACCCTGGTGGAGCCGTCGCCGAGCTGCCCGTCCGAGTCGCATCCCCAGGCCATCAGCCGCTGGTTCGAGAGCAGCACCAGGGTCTGACCGTTGTTGGAACCGGAGCCCCCGAGCGCCGCGTGCCGGACAGGCGCCGGCAGGGCGATCTGCTGTGGCATGAGCGCGTCGACACCGGGCTCGCCGTCGCCGACGTTGCCGAGATCGTTGAACCCCCACGAGTCGTAGGTGCCGCCGCTCACGAGGGCACCCGAGTTGCGCCACGAGGCGTAGACCGACGTCACGGTGCCGCTGATGCCGGTGACCGCGACGGGCACCGCGCTCGGTGTGGTACTCGCGTCGCCGAGATCGCCGTGACCGTTGCCACCGCAGGCCCACACCTTGCCGCCCCGCACATAGAGGGCGTGATCACCTGCACCGGCGAGGCTGCTCACGTGGACGAGCGGGACGCGGACGGGAACCAGCTCCTTCGTGCGGGTCCCCTGGCACAACTGCCCGTAGGAGTCGAGTCCCCATCCCCACGCGTTGCCCGACGTGTCGACCGCGAGCGCGGTGTCGTAGGGCGAGGTGTCGGCGAGCCGGGCGATGGAGACGCCCGGGGGGAACTCGACGCGGACCGGCGTCGTCGGCGAGTCGACCGTCCGACCGTCACCGAGCTCCCCCTCCTGTCCGAGTCCCCACGCGTCGACCTCGCCGTCCGCGAGGAGGGCGTAGTTCGCCGCGTTGGAGGTGGCTGCTTGCACCACGGGCGCGGGCAGGCCGAGCGCGGTCGGAACCGACACGGTGTCCTGTCTCGAGCCCGCACCGGTGACGAACGATCCCCAGTGCTCGACGGCAGGGGTCGCCGCTGCAGCCCCGTGGCCGACCGAACCGAGGATGCTCGCGCACCACGAGAGCGCCGCGACCAGCACGATCGCGGTGCCCCTCCCCCGATGGCACAGGCTGGTCCTCGTCACGGATGTCTCCCAAGAGGAGAAGTGCGTGGGTACACCGTAGTCGCCGGGCGCCCAGCGGAACCGGGGCAGGCCGGCCCGGCCCTCTAACATCGGCCGAGTCACACCGAAGGGAGCACAATGTCACTTCGTGTCGTCGGCGCAGGGCTCGGGCGCACGGGAACCACCTCGCTCAAGCTCGCGCTCGAGCAACTGCTCGGCGGACCCTGTTACCACATGCTCGAAGTGAGAGAGCGGCCGGGCGACCCGGACGCCTGGGGTGACGCCTACGAGGGCCACCCGCCCGAATGGGATCGCTTCTTCGACGGCTACCGAGCCGTCGTCGACTGGCCCGCCGCACCGTTCTGGTCGGAGATCGCCGACGCGCATCCCGAAGCGTTGATCATCCTGTCGGTACGCGATCCCGCGTCGTGGTGGCAGAGCTCGTCGCACACCATCTTCCCCGCGCTCGCGGCCTACTTCGCGCCGGGCGCGCCCGACGACGGCTGGACCCGGATGGGACGGGGGATGATGACAGCCTTCACACCCGGGTGGCAGGAGGAGGGGCCGGCAACCGCCGCCTACCTCGCGCACAACGAGCACGTCAGGCGTACCGCTCCCGGGGACCGCCTTCTCGAATGGCGGATCGAGGAGGGCTGGGCACCGATCTGCGAGGCGCTCGGACTCGACGTCCCCCCTCACCCGTTCCCCCACGCCAACACGACCGAAGAGTTCCGCGCCGAGGTCGGTCTCGACACCTAGGCGGCACTCTCCTCCGCGCGGGCTCGCGGTGCGGCGGAACGGGTCGGTGCCCCGTACTGTGGTGGGGAACGATCATGACCAAACAAGCTGCTCCCCCACCGACCGGCGACAAGGCGGCGCCGACTGCGCCTCCGGGTCCGCCCGCCTGGCGCCACTACCTCTGGCCGTTGGCCATCGTCCTCTCGATCCTCCTCTTCCTCGTGGTACCCGCCACTCAGAGCCAGCAGGTCACCATCACCTATTCGCAGTTCCTGAAAGACGTCTCCGCCCACAAGGTGAAGACGGTCACCATCGGCACCAACGGCTCCGCGTCCGGCACGCTCTCCGACGGCAGCTCGTACACGACGGTGATGCCCCCTCAGGCCGGGCAGGCCTTCCTCGACCAGCTCACCGGCTCGGGTGTGCAGATCACCGCCCAGACCACCGGGACGACCTTCGGCACCCAAGTCCTCTCGTGGGTGATCCTCCTCCTCCCCTTCCTCATCCTCGGCTACCTGTGGTGGCGACTCTCGAAGGGCGCGGCAGGCCGGCTCCAAGGTGCGTTCGGAGTCGGCCAGTCGAAGGCGAAGGTCTTCGACGAGGAGCGCCCGAAGACCACGTTCGCCGACGTCGCCGGGTACGAGGGCGCCAAGCTCGAGATCCGCGAGGTGGTCGACTTCCTCCAACAGCCCGAGCGCTACGCGCGGGCCGGCGCGATGGCTCCGCGGGGCATCCTCATGGTGGGTCCTCCGGGGACCGGCAAGACACTGCTCGCCCGGGCGGTGGCCGGTGAAGCGCACGTGCCGTTCTTCTCGGTCACCGGTTCGAGCTTCGTCGAGATGTTCGTCGGTGTCGGGGCCGCCCGGGTACGCGATCTCTTCGAAGAAGCACGCAAGCGCGCCCCGGCCATCATCTTCGTCGACGAGCTCGACGCCATCGGGCAGCGACGCTCGGGATCGGGCGCCGTCGTCGCCAACGACGAGCGCGAACAGACCCTGAACCAGCTCCTCGCCGAGATGGACGGTTTCGATCCGGCCACCGGCATCGTCGTCCTCGCGGCCACCAACCGGCCGGAGATCCTCGATCCGGCCCTGCTGCGCCCGGGTCGCTTCGACCGACAGGTCACCATCCCGCTTCCGACTCTGGTCGAGCGGCGCGAGATCCTCGCAGGTCCACTCCAAGGGCAAGCGCCTCGACCAGGATGTGAATCTCGACGTGGTCGCCCGGGGGACCCCCGGGTTTTCGGGGGCGGACCTCGCCAACCTGGTCAACGAAGCCGCGATCATCGCGGTGCGGGCGAACCGCGAGGTCCTGCGCGCCGCCGATTTCGAAGAGGCCCGCGACCGGATCATCCTCGGACGCCGTGAAGGATCGAACGTCCTCCTGCCCGAGGAGAAGAACGCGGTCGCGGTGCACGAAGCCGGCCACGCGCTGGTCGCGGCATTCTCCGACAAAGCCGATCCGATTGCCAAGGTCACCATCCTCCCGGCCGGGCCCGCCCTCGGTGTGACCGAGCAGCTCCCCCTCGTCGAGCGCCACCTCTACGGAGAGGACTATCTCTACGACACGCTGACGGTCACCCTCGGGGGCGCGCGAGCGAGCTCGTCGTCTTCGGACAGGGCTCGACCGGTGCTGCCAACGACCTGGCGAAAGCCACCGAGCTCGCCACCAAGATGGTCCGTGAGTTCGGCCTGTCGGATGCAGTCGGGCCGGTGGGCTACCCGTCCGGTGGCTCGGTCTTCCTCGGAGGCGGAGGCAGCGCCCTCTCCAGCCGTCCTTTCGCCGAGGAGACCCAGGCCGCGGTCGATGCCGAGGTAGCCCGCCTCCTCCGTGAGGCCGAGCACCGTGCGGTGGCGGTGCTCAGCGATCACCGGGGCGAGCTCGACAAGCTGGTCGCGCTCCTCCTCGCCAACGAGACCGTGGACGGCTCGGATGTCTACGCCATCGCAGGGCGCCCGGAACCCGAGGGCGGAGCCGGGATGATGGTCGCTCCCGAACGGGCCTCGCCGGCGACGAAGGAGACAGCTGCCCGATCGTCGAAGCCCTCGGTACGCAGTTCGTCGGTGAAGACGGAGACCGCGGGGACGGAAGCCGGCGCGCCCACCCACCCGGTTGACTCACTGAGGTCGAGTTGCCGGCCGCGAGGTGGTCGAGGTACCCGCCGGGCTCTCGAGCACGACCACCAGGTAAGTGGTGCCGCCGTGCGAGGCGACCGTCAGAGAGCCGTTGTACGGTTCGCCGATCCGCAGGCTGCCGAGGTAATTCGAACCGATGCCGATGGACTTCGCATCGGAGGTCTTCAGTTCCGAATTCGACTCGTAGAAGGAAATGGTGTCGGGGCCCGAGGTTCGGGTTTCGTAGACGGCGACCATATGTGTCGTGCCGTTGCCGAGCGAGCCGGAGCCGACGGCTTTCGCTCCGTTCGGGAGCGGGAAACTGGCCGGCCAGTTCGGCGGAAGCTGGCTGTTGAGGGAGACCGACACCTGCCCGTCCGGCGTCGACACATGGAACCCGCTGTCGGAGCTCTGAATGGTGGTGTCCGAACATCCGGCCGCCACCCCGACCGCGAGGAGCATCGCGACCATCGCGGTCTTCGCCGTTCGAACCTTCATGCTCGACTCGCCGTGCCTCTCGTCATCCCGCTGCTCAAGCCTTCGCACACCGCACAGCGACCCAGGATGGCGAAGTGGTGCGGATCGATGGTGAAGCCGAGCGAGCTCTTGGCAGCCCGGGCGAGCCCGGCGAACAGTTCGTCGGGCGCCTCGATCCTCGTGCCGCACTCGCCGCAGATGAAGTGGGCGTGGGTGTGGGTGGACAGCTGGTAGGTCGACGGCCCGTGGCCGAGATGCGTGTGCGTGAGGACTCCGATGCGCTGGAGGTCTTCGAGGTTGCGGTAGACCGTCGACAGGTGGACGTCGGGGGCCCGCTCCTGAACGGCGGCGGCGAGCTCCTCGGCGCTCAGGTGCGCGTCCGTGTCGAAGAGGATCTCGAGGAGGATGCGCTTCGAGGGTGTCGCCCGTCCACCACTCGCCCGCACCAGGGCGAGGGCGTCCTCGACGGTGTCGATCCGGAGCTCTGTGCGACCCGGCAACGAGAGCGGCTTGGTCACGTCACCAGGGTAGAGGACCTCCGCCGGGGAACGATCCGTACTTGCAAATCATTCGCAATTAGATCAAGGTGGGCCCGTGGAAGGCCCCGACCGCACACGGGAGCGTCGAAGCGCAGCGTCCGGAATCCTCTACCCGGGCCGCCTGGCCAGGCTCCGGGGCGGTCTGAACCGGCGGGAGTGGCTCGCGATCGGAGGGATGGCCCTCACGATCATCGGCCTCAATCTCGTCGGATGGGGCTTGGTCTCGGCGGCAGCCAGCCACCACTTCCACGTTTCCCGGACCGGGCTCCTCGGGGTGGGCACCGGGGTCCTCGCCTACACCCTCGGCATGCGCCATGCCTTCGACGCAGACCACATCGCCGCCATCGACAACACCACCCGAAAGCTGGTCAACGACGGAGAGCGCCCGCTCAGCGTCGGTTACTTCTTCTCGCTCGGGCACTCCACGGTCGTGTTCCTGCTCGCTCTGTTCCTGAACTTCGGGATTCGGGCTCTGGACAGCCAAGTCACCAACGACAGTTCGGGTCTCCACAAGGCGACCAACATCATCGGCACGTCGGTGTCCGGTGGCTTCCTCTACCTCATCGCCATCCTCAATCTGATCGTCCTGGTCGGGATCTACAAGGTCTACCGGCAGATGAGGGGGGGCAGCTACGACGACGAGGAACTCGAACGGCAGCTGAACAACCGGGGCCTGATGAACCGGTTCTTCGGCGGCTACGCCGAGAAGATCGACAAGCCGTGGAAGATGTACCCGGTCGGTGTCCTGTTCGGACTCGGGTTCGACACGGCGACCGAGGTGGCCCTCCTGGTGTTGGCGGGGAGTGCCGTGGCCGGCGGCCTGCCCTTCTGGGCAATCCTGTCGCTGCCGGTGCTCTTCGCGGCGGGAATGTGCCTGTTCGACACCATCGACGGGTGTTTCATGAACTTCGCCTACGACTGGGCGTTTTCGAAGCCCGTCCGCAAGGTGTTCTACAACCTGACCGTCACCGGGCTGTCCGTGTTCGTCGCGTTGTTCATCGGGACCATCGAGCTGGTGGGGCTGATCGGCCAGGAACTCGACCTCCACGATCCGTTCTTCAACTTCTTCGCCAACTTCAACATCAACACCGCCGGATTCATCATCGTGGGCGCTTTCGCCGCCACCTGGGCCGCAGCGGTCCTCTGGTGGCACTTCGGCAACGTGGAAGCGAAGTGGGACGCACGCATGATCCACCACGAACCGGTGGAGGCGACGGTCTCCGGCTGACCGAACTCGGTCACCCGCGGCTCACTCCGGCAGCGTGCTGAGGAACCCGTTGATCGCGTCGGTCACCGCGCCCGGATGGGTCAGGTTGGACGAGTGGGTCCCGTCCTGGATGGTGACCACGCCACGACACCTCGGGAGACCACCGGCCAGCGCGGCGGCCTTCTCCATGGAGATCGACGCGTCGGCCGTGCCGTGCACGACCAGCGCCGGCACCTCGATCTCGCCGAGCCGCGAGGTGACGTCGTCGCGGGTGAGCAGCGCCCTGCCCGGCTCCTCGAGCACGCCGTGGGGCCGCGCCATCCACCGGGGGATCCACGCCTTGTTCAACTCCGGGCTGCCGAGGATCAGCCCCGCGGCGACGACGGCGACCTCCTCGGAGGGCCCCTGGGCCACCCACGAGTCGAGCATGTCCTGATAGAGCCGCAGCATCTCGGGTTCCTCGGTGCCTGCCTGCGTGTCGAGGAGGATCAGGGCCCGAACACGCTCGGGTGCGGCCAGCGCCAGCCGAAGTGCGACGAACCCGCCCTGGGACATTCCACCCACCACCGCCCGGTCGATTCCGAGGTGGTCGAGGAGCGAGAGGCAGTCCGACGCAAGGTCCCAGTAGGTGAACGGCTTGCCGTCGAAGACCGTGTCGCCGAAGCCCCACGTGTCCCAGGTGACGATCCGATAGGCGTCCCGCAGGGCCGCGACCTGTGGCGCGAACATCGTCCGGTCCATGAGGAAGCCGTGACCCAGCACCACCGGCGGCCCGTCGCCGCCGGAGTCGTCGTAGGCGATCTCCTGACCATTGACCCGAGCGATCTCCATCGATGCTCCTCCCGCTTGGATGCGGTCGCCGGTCTTTCCGCCTCGTAGGCGCAGTGTAGGTCCGATCACGCGCGGTCAGCGTGGTGCCCGGGGCATACCCAGGCCGATCATCGCGATGATGTCTCGCTGGATCTCGTTGGTGCCGCCCCCGAAAGTGAAGATCGTCTGGCTCCGGGCGTTCCGCTCGAGCCTTCCTCGGAGGACCGCACCTGGCGACCCCTCGACGAGGGTCCCGGACCGGCCGACGATCTCGAGGAGGAGCCGGTAGGCCTCCAGCGCGAACTCACTGCCGAAGACCTTGGTCGCCGACGCGTCAGCAGGACCGAGACCGCGCGACGAGGCCCATGCCACCTTCCAATTGAGGAGCTTGAGGAAGTCGGCCCGGGCGGTGAGACGGGCGAGGTGCACCCGCACCCACTCCCGGTCGATGACACGCCGCCCGTAGGAGGACCGCTCGCTCCTCGCCCACTCCGTGACCTCGGCGATGCTGCGGAGGATCCCCGAGACCGGGCTGATCGCCACCCGCTCGTGGTTGAGTTGGTTGGTGATGAGCTTCCATCCCTGGTTCTCCTCGCCCACCAGGTTGGCGAGGGGCACCCGAACGTCGTCGTAGTAGGTGGTGCTGGTGAACTCACCCGCCATGGTGGGCAACGGCGTCCAGCGGAATCCCTCGGAGGCGGTCGGCACGATGAACACCGAAAGCCCCTTGTGCCGCGCGGCGTCGGGATCGGTGCGAGCGGCGAGCCAGACGTAGTCCGCGTACTGGATCGCGCTCGTATAGAGCTTCACCCCATTGATGACGTACTCGTCCCCGTCGCGTACCGCACGGGTCTGGAGCGATGCGAGGTCGGTCCCGGCGGAGGGCTCGGTGTACCCGATGGAGAAGTGGACGTTTCCCCGCAGGATGCCGGGGAGGAGGCGCTCTTTTTGCTCGGCGGTGCCCAGCGCCATGAGCGTCGGGCCCACACTGTTGAGCGTGAGCAGCGGCAGCGGGACACCGGCCCAGTGCGACTCCTCGACGAAGATCATCTGATCGATCGGTCCGCGCGCCGTGCCCCCCGTACTCGAGCGGCCATCCGATGCCCAACCAGCCGTCCTCGCCCATCCGCCTCACGTAGCGGAGGTAGGGCGGTTCGTCCACCGCCGCGCCCTCGACTTCGTCGACCAGGTCGACGAAGTAACCACGCAGCTCTTGTCGGAGTTGCTCCTGCTCATCGGTGAATGCGAGGTTCATGGTCGCTCCGACGCGCACCCTAACAACAAGACCGCGGTTGCACTACGTTCGGACCATGTCCGATGCGGTCTCGCCAACCTCTCCGGCCGACCTCTTCTCGGTCGAGGGGAAGACGGTGGTCGTCACCGGTGGGACCCGCGGGATCGGCGCCATGGTCGCGGGCGGGTTCGTAGCCGGCGGCGCGTCGGTCGTCGTCGCGTCCCGCAAGGCGGACGCGGTTGCGGAGACCGCGGCCGCGCTGTCGCAATTCGGGTCGTGCGCCGGCATCCCCGCCGACCTGTCGACCGAGGAGGGCGCGCGAGAGCTGGCCGAGGCCGTCGCCGCGCGACACGAGCGCGTCGACGTGCTGGTGAACAACGCCGGTGCCACCTGGGGCGCGCCCCTCGCAGAGCACGACACCCGGAGTTGGGCGCGGGTCCTCGACCTCAACGTGCAGGGGGTCTTCCACACCACCAAGTTCTTCCTCCCACTCCTGCGTGCGGCAGGCACCGTCGAGGACCCGGCGAGGGTGATCAACATCGGGTCGATCGACGGGATCCACGTCCCCGCACTCGAGACCTACTCCTACTCGGCCTCGAAGGCGGCCGTGCATCAGCTGACCCGCCACCTCGCGCGGCAGCTCGCACCGACGGTGACGGTCAACGCGGTCGCTCCCGGGCCGTTCGAGTCGAAGATGATGGCCGCCACCCTCGAGGCGTTCGGGGACCAGATCGCGGCAAGCGCTCCGCTCAAGAGGATCGGCCGGCCCGACGACATGGCCGGTGTGGCGCTCTTCCTCGCCTCTCGTGCCGGCTCCTACCTGACCGGCGCCGTCATCCCCGTCGACGGAGGGATCGCCACCACCGCCTGACGGACTCGGCCGCCCCGGGACGCTCCTACGCCACGAGGTGGCCGGCCAGGAATTCCCCGATGGCCGCGACGCTCTCGCTCGCCTCGGGATCGAGTGGACCCGGAAAGGCCTGGAACACGTGGATCATCTCCGCCCAGCGGGCCAGGGTGGCCTCCCCGCCTGCCGCCACGATCCGGTCGGCGAGCCGAATCGAGTCATCGAGCAGGATCTCCCGCTCGCCCACGTCGATCCGGACCGGAGGGAGTCCACCGAGATCGTCGGCAAGAAGCGGCGAGGCCCGCGGATCGCGTGCGCCGGCACCACCGAGGTAGGCCTCGGCCATCAGATCGAGCCCTGCCTTCGAGACGAGAGGGTCGTGCTCGCCCACCGCCGCATAGGTCGGAGCCGACTGTCGGAGGTCGACCCACGGTGAGAGGCACGCGGCAGCAGCCGGCAGCGGGGTGCCGGCGTCGCGCAATGCGAGGAGCGTGGCAACGGTCAGCCCACCCCCCGCCGAGTCACCGGCGATCGCGAGGCCACGGGGCGGATGACCGAGCTCGCGCAGCTCCTCGTACGCCGCGGTGGCGTCGGTCAGTGCAGCCGGCAGCGGATGCTCGGGGGCGAGCCGGTAGTCGAGCGTGACGACCGTGCACGACGCCGCGAGCCGCGATCCTTCCGGCGAGGTGCCGGTGGGTGCCGAGCGACCCGGTGCAGTAGCCCCCTCCGTGGAGGTACAGGAGAACCCCACCGCGGGCACCTGCGAGCGGACGCAACCACTCGGCGGGTCGGCCGCCGAGCGAGCCCGTCTCCACGTGCACGCCCTTCGGCGCAGGAGCCGACGAGGCCGCGTCCGCCATGAAGCGGCGCTGCTCCTCGATCGAAGCGCCCGAAAGCCCGGAGTCGGCGAGGAAGGTCGTGATCGCCTCGACCCCCGGATGGCTCATCGCCTCTCCCTCGTCCGGTGTGCCCGTCGACGGCCGCACCGCCGCCGCCCGCCGCCAGATCGAGCTGGCGAGGACCCGCTTCGGCGAATCCTAACGGTGCCCCTCGAGGGGCGGACCGATGCGAGCGGCCGGCTCCGAGGCACTTCGGTTGCGACTATGCCACTCTGAGTGACAGTCTAGACACTGAAAGTGATTCCCTCGCCGGCCACGGGGAGCGGAACCGGCTGGAGGCAGAGGGGTGCGGTGAGGGTGCTTCGAGGGGCGCGGCGGATCGCGACGTGGACCGTGGTGCTGGCATCGGTCGCGGTCGTCTCCGCCTTCCCGCGGCCCACCCCCGCGTCGGCGACGGCGCACGCGCTGCGGCGCGCCGATCACCAGCGACTTCTGGCTCGCGACCCCCTCGGGTTCGATGCTCTCCTTCGGGGTCCCCTCGTACGGGTCGGCGCCGGGCCCGCTCAACCAACCGGTCGTCACCACCGCGGCGACCGGCGATCGGCGCGGCTACTGGATGGTCGCCTCCGACGGCGGCGTGTTCTCGTTCGGGGACGCCCGGTTCTACGGCTCGACCGGGAGCCTCCGCCTCAACAAGCCGATCGTCGGGATGGCGCCCACGGCCGACCAGCGCGGGTACTGGCTCGTCGCCTCCGACGGGGGTGTCTTCTCGTTCGGCGACGCCGCCTTCTACGGCTCGACCGGGAGCCTGCGCCTCAACAAGCCGATCGTCGCCATGGCACCGACCCCCGACCAGCGCGGGTACTGGCTCGTCGCCTCCGACGGGGGTGTCTTCTCGTTCGGCGACGCCGCCTTCTACGGCTCGACCGGGAGCCTCGTGCTCGATCAACCGGTGGCCTCGATGACCGCGACCCCCGACGCCCGTGGCTACTGGCTGGTCGCCGCCGACGGAGGCATCTTCGCATTCGGCGACGCGACCTTCTACGGCTCGGCCGCCGGTACCACCGGTGAGCCCGTCGAACGCCTCGTCCGCACCGGGTCGGGGCGGGGCTACTGGATCGTCGCGCAGAACGGGACCGAGCTCCCCTATGGCGACGCCACCGGCGCGACCCCGCCGGTCCTCGCGCTCGAGCTGAGCCCGGTCACCCCCGGCGACCGGGCGGTGCTGTTCGCGTTCCAGCAGCTGGGAAAGCCTTACATCTGGGGTGGCAACGGCCCGGTGGGGTACGACTGCTCGGGGCTCGCGCTCGCGTCGTGGAACCACGGCGCCGGAATCTCCTTCGCCCGGGTGGCCGACGACCAGTACCACACGGCGGGGGCGCCGGTGCCGATGAACGCTCTGCAGACCGGCGATCTCGTCTTCTGGGGTACCAACTTGTCCGACTGGACGAGCGTGTACCACACCGCCCTCTACGTCGGTGGCAACCGGATCGTCGAGGCGACCGGGAACCAGGTACAGCTCAACAACCTCGGCCAGTGGGGAACCGGCAACCTGATGCCCAACGGACGGCGCCCCTGACCGGCCGGTCGAGGTCTCGGTGACCGACCTCGCAGCTGCCCCGTGTACCGTGCAGCCAGTCAGCCGAGGAGCCGCCCAATGAGTACCTTCCCCTATTCCGGCCGGTTCGCCGTGCACCGGCATCTCCCCGAGAAGGGGACCCCCCGCACCGAACTCCTCGAGCAGCTCCACGCCATGGCGACCGAGGAGGACGCCGCCTGGGAGTCGGGCCGCTGCTCGGGGACCATGTACTGCGGCGACCACGATCACTACCGCTTTCTCAACGAGGCGTTCGGGCTCTTCGCCCACGTGAACGCCCTACAGCGCGACATCTGCCCGAGTGCGACCAAGTTCGAGTCGGAGATCATCGCGATGACGCTCGACCTCCTCCACGTGGAGGCCGCGGCCTCCACGGAACCGGTGGGCCTGGTCTCGACGGGCGGGACCGGCAGCATCTGCCACGCGATGCTCGCGTACCGCGACCTGGCCGCACAGCAACGGGGCATCGACCGTCCCAATGTCATCAAGCCGGAAACCGCCCATCCCGCCTTCGACAAGGCCTGCCACCTGTTCGGGATCGAGCTGCGGATCGCCCCGGTCGACCCCGGCACCACCCAGGTCGACACCGACTGGGTCGACAAGACCATCGACGAGAACACGGTTGCGGTCGTGGGTTCGGCTTGCAACTACGGCTACGGGACGATCGACCCGATCGAGGAGCTGTCGGAGATCGCACTCCGCCGCGGCGTCGGCCTGCACGTCGACGGGTGCCTCGGCGGTTTCATCCTTCCCTTCGGGCAGGAGCTCGGCTACGACGTACCGATCTTCGATTACCGGCTGCCCGGAGTGACCTCCATCTCCGCCGATACCCACAAGTACGGCTATGCCCTCAAAGGCACCTCGGTGCTGACCTTCCGCGACAAGTCACTGCGCAACGCGCAGTACTTCTTCAACACGGGTTGGAGCGG
This sequence comes from uncultured Acidimicrobiaceae bacterium, assembly GCA_963784155.1. Taxonomy (GTDB): domain Bacteria; phylum Actinomycetota; class Acidimicrobiia; order Acidimicrobiales; family RAAP-2; genus Bog-756. Next base: position 46,864 of record CAWAQF010000012.1, on the reverse strand, counting down.
GGGCAAGTACTGCTCGCCGGGGATGGACGGCTCGCGGTCGGGAGGGCTGCTGGCCGCGACCTGGGCTGCCATGGTCCAGCTCGGCCGAGAGGGTTACCGGCGCTACGCCCAGGAGATCTTCGAGACCGCGGTCGCCATGCAAGCCTCCGTCCGACGTCATCGGGAACTCCGCATCCTCGGCAACCCGACCTTCCTCTTCAGCTTCACTTCCGACCGCTTCGACATCTACCACGTCAACGACCACATGCGCCGGAAGGGGTGGCGGTTCAACGGCCAGCAGTACCCGAACGCGCTCCACATGGCGGTCACCCGACCGCAGACCAGGGCGGGCGTTGCCGAAGCCTTCGACGCCGACCTCGCCGACGCCGTCGCGTATGCCAACGAACACGCGGGCGACCACCCGGCGTCCGGCGCGATCTACGGCGGCGTTGCGGGCGGCCTCGACGACGAGGCCGACGAGTTCATCCGGACGGTGATGGCCGACATGATGGACGGCCAGCAGTCGATCCCCGTCGACGCCTGACGGGGAGCCTGCTCCCCGACCGAAACGACCGTGACCGGAGAGCGCCACCGCGACGACCTGTTCGTCCTGGCGGTCGACCTCGGGACCGGCGGTCCGAAGGTCGGGTTGGTGTCGCTCACCGGCCGCATCGCCTACCGCGAGCACCAGCCGGTCGCCACCCGGTTCGGCCGCGACGGCGAGGCCACCCAGGACCCGGAGGAATGGTGGCGCCTGGTGCTGGCCGCGCGGAGGGCGAGCGATGGCGTCCGGGACGGTCGCCCCCGACCAGGTCGTCGCCGTCTCGTGCACCGGGCAGTGGGCGAGCACGGTGCCCGTCGACGCTTCGGGCACCCCGGTCGGCGACTGCCTGCTCTGGTCCGACACCCGCGGCGGGCCGCTCGTCGCGCGCAGCAGTCGGTGGACGGCTCGCCGGCTACGCCCCCCTCGCCGTGCTGCGGTGGATCCGCCGGAGCGGCGGCGCGCCGTCGACGTCGGGGGCCGACCCGATCGGTCACATGCTCTACGTGGAACGGCGTCTTCCCGACGTCGCCCGCGCCACCCGCTTCTACCTCGAACCGGTCGACTACCTCTCCCAGCGCTTCAGCGGGGTGGTCGCGGCGACCCCTGCGTCAATGACCGCGGCCTGGCTCACCGACAACCGACGTCCCGAGCGCCTCTCCTACGACCCGGTGCTGGTCCGCGCCTCGGGTGTTCCCGCCGAGAAGCTGCCGCCGCTCCGACCTACTGCGAGCACGATCGGCACGGTCACAGCCGAGGTGGCCGCAACGCTCGGCATCGGCGAAGGGACCGTCGTGGTCGCCGGCACCCCGGACCTCCACTCGGCGTGCGTCGGGAGCGGTGCGGTCGCCGAGCGGGAAGTGCACATCGCCATCTCGACCACCAGCTGGGTCAGCTGCCCGCTGGCCAAGAAGAAGACCGACCCCTTCCGGCAGCTCGCCACCGTCCCCGGCGTGGTGGACGGTCTGCGACTGGTCGCCAACAATCAGGAGACCGGCGGCCGTGCCCTCGAATGGCTCCGCGCCCACCTCGAGGAGGACGGTGTCGCGCCCTCGTTCGCGGAGTTGGACGAGCTCGCCGCACGTTCCCGGCCGGGCAGCGGCCGGGTCGTCTTCACGCCCTGGCTCGACGGAGAGCGCTCCCCCGTCGACGACCGGCGTGCACGTGGAGGGTTCCACAATCTGTCCCTCCAGACCACCCGCGCCGATCTCGCCCGATCGGTCCTCGAGGGAGTCGCGTTGAACAGCCGCTGGCTGCTCAGAGCGGTGGAACGGTTCGCCGGCACGCGGTTCCCGTCGGTACGGGCGATCGGGGGCGGTGCGACCTCGGCGCTGTGGTGCTCGATCTACGCGAGCGTCCTCGGCAAGCGGGTCGAGCAGGTGGCCGACGCGCGCCACGCCAACCTGCGCGGGAGCGCCTTGCTCGCCGGCCTGGCGCTCGGTCGGCTGCGATGGGACGAACTCTCGGCGCAGGTGCCCGTCGAGGCGGTGCACCTGCCGGACCCCGACGCACGAAGCGTCTACGACGAGCTGTTCGCCCAGTTCCCGGCGTTCTACAAGGCCGAACGAGGCATGTTCTCGCGCACCGCGGTCCGAGCGCCGGTGCTCAACGCGGACTGAGCTCGCGCCGGCCCGGGGAGAACAGCTCGGCAGGACCGGGCCGGCCGAGGAGGAAGCCCTGTGCCTCGTCGCATCCCATGGCCTCGACCGCGTCGAGCTCGGCCTCGGTCTCCACACCTTCGGCGACCACCCGTAGACCGAGCTTGTGGGCCAGTTCGACGACGGTGGAGACGATGGTCGGGTCGCGGTCCGCGCTGCCGAGGCCGGACACGAAGCTGCGGTCGACCTTCAGGCGGTCGATCGGGAGGCCCTGCAGGTAGAGCAGCGAGGAGAAGCCGGTACCGAAGTCGTCGAGCGCGATGTGCACCCCGAGCTCTCGCACCCTTCCCATCATCGACCCGATGCGCGCGATATCCATCACCAGCACCGACTCGGTCACCTCGAGCACCAGCGAGCCGGCCTCGAGCCCCGATCGGGCCAGTGCCTCGACGACCTCGTGGAAGAACTCCGGCTCTTGGAGCTGGCGGGCGGACACGTTCACCGAGACCGTCAGGCCGTCGAGCCCCTCGTCCTGCCAGATCCGGCACTGGCGGGTCGCCTCGTCGAGCACCCAGCGGCCGACCGGGATGATCTCGCGGCTCTGCTCGAGGAGGGGGATGAAGTCGGCGGGCTGGACGGCACCGAGCTCGGGATGGTTCCACCGCAACAGCGCCTCCACGCCGGTGACCGCGCCGCCCACCGCGAACAGCGGCTGGTAGTGCAGCGACAGCTGGCCGAGATCGGAGGCCACGCGGAGCTCGTCGGCGAGCTGGCTCCGCCGTTGGCTGTCCTCTCCGATCACCTCGCTGTAGGACTCGAACCGGGCCGGTCCACCGCGCTTGGCCTCGTACATCGCGGCGTCGGCCTGCGCGAGGCAGATCTCGGGGTCCTGCCCGGACTGCACCCGTGCGATGCCGATGCTCACCGAGGTGTGCAGGTTCCGCTCGCCGAGGGGGATCGGCGGGCGCATGGCGAGGTGGATCCGCTCGGCGAGCGACCGTGCCGCGGAGTCCGGGTCCTCGAGGTCCTCGGTCAGCACCACGAACTCGTCGCCGCCGAGGCGCGCCACCGTGTCGGTCGAGCGGACGAGGTCGCGCAGCCGCATCGCAACCGCTCCGAGGAGCGAGTCGCCGGCGGAATGACCGAACCGGTCGTTGACCGCCTTGAAGTTGTCGAGGTCGAGGTAGTGGACCATGGCGTGGGTCCCCTTGCGCGCGAGCGCGTCCGATGCGCGGCGCAGGCGGTCGATGAGCAAGGTGCGGTTGGCGAGTCCGGTCAGCTGGTCGTGGAGCGCGCGGTGCGCGAGCGTGGCCTGCTCCTCCTTCAGCTGGGCCTGGAGGGTGCGGTGGGTCTGGTCGAACTGGCGCACGATCCGGACCAGGCTCCCGTCGCAGCTCGAGACGGACCACCTTGCGCACGAGAGAGACCAGCTCGGGTCCGGTCCCGAGGCGCTCGGCCTCTTGTTCGAGCATCGCGATCGTCCCGTCGCGCCAGGCGAAATACGCCTTCGCCACGTCGGCGAGCTCGGCCGCCTCGAGGATGGCCTTCTCCCCCTGGCGCGACAGCTCGGACTCCTCCGCGGCCGTCGCGACCTCGTTGGTGGTGATCCAGCGGCCGATGAGCGCGGTGGCCAGTTTGGAGGTGGCGAAGGCTTCGCGTCCGAGGGTCCTCTTGAACCTGGCCTCGACCAAACTGCCGACCTCGTCGGCCCGCGACTGCACGGCAAGACCGAGTGCGACGCGCTCGGGGTCGGCACCGGTCGGCGGCGAGTCGGACGCGCCCGGCGAGGCCGGGCTGTCCTCGGAGGGCGCCCTATGCGCCGGCATCGGTTCCATGTCTGTCGGTATCGGCCTGGGCCCGGTCCAACTTGACCACCCCCGTTGACGTCACGAGGCGGCCGGCGCGGCGTGCGGTCGCGGCTCGTCCTCTCGTTCGGCATCCGGATCGGCGGTGGGCCCGAGCCGCGTCGCGTGCTCGCCGAGCCACGAGTTGAACGCGTCGACCGGCATCGGGTCGCGCGAGGAAGTAGCCCTGCGCGCTGTCGCAGCCCAGCGCGGTCAACTGGTCCCAGGTGTCGGCGTCCTCGACTCCCTCGGCCACCGTCTGCAGCCCCAGGTTCCGGGCGAGGTCGACGACCGACCGGACGATCACCGCGTCGTCGAGGTCGCGGCCCATCTCCTGGACGAAGGAGCGGTCGATCTTGAGCTGGGTGACCGGCAGGTCGCGCAGGTAGGCGAGCGACGAGTACCCCGTGCCGAAGTCGTCGATCGAGATGGTGAGGCCCATCTCGGCCAGTTCGGTGAGCACTCGGCGTGCCCGGACCGGGTCGGTCATGATGATCGTCTCGGTGATCTCGAGCTCGAGCATCCGGGCCGGGACCTTCCATCGCGACAGGCTGGCCAGCACGCTCGTGGGGAGCGACGCGTCGAGCAGACTGCGGGTCGAGAGGTTCACCGCCACGGTGAGCTCGGTGGCGATACCGCTGACCACCCACGTCGAGCCATTCGCGGCACTGGCGGAGCGCTTCGTCGAGGACCCACTCGGTCATCGGCTCGATCAGGCCGGTGCGCTCGGCCTCGGGGATGAAACGATCGGGGTAGAGGAGTCCGTGGGCGGGATGCTGCCAGCGGATGAGCGCTTCGGCTCCCGAGACCCGCATCGAATCCATCGACGCCTTGGGCTGGTAGTGCAGTACGAACTCGTTGCGCGACACCGCGTGGCGGAGGTCCCCGAGCAGGGCCAGATGGTCCGCGGTATTGGGGTCCAGCCGGCTCGAGTACACGGTCACCCCGGACCGTGCGCCCTTCGCGACGTACATGGCGACGTCGGCTCGCTGGAGCAGCAGATCCGCGCTCCACCCGTCGTTCGGCCCCATGGAGATCCCGCAACTGGCCTCGATCCCGAGGTTCAGCCCGTCGACGTCGAAGGGCTCTTCGAGCGCGGCCATGATCCGCCGGGCGACTCGCTCGGCGTCCTCGGGCGTCCCCACGTCGGGGAGGAGGAGGCAGAATTCGTCTCCGCCGAGGCGGGCCAGGGTGTCGCACTCGCGGAGGACGCTGCTCACACGGGGGCCGATTTCGGTGAGCAACAGGTCGCCGTAACGGTGGCCCATCGTGTCGTTGATGTCCTTGAAGTGATCGAGGTCGAACAGCAGGATCGCGCAGGAGCTTCCATCGGATTCGGCCTGCTCGAGGGCCTCCGCCGTGCGCTCGTAGAGGTACGCCTTGTTCGGGAGTCCGGTGAGGGAGTCGTGCAGCGCCTGGTGGGCGAGGAGGGACTCCGCCTGCTCCCGCTTCTCGCCGATCGCGCCCGCCATCCGGATGGCGAAGGCGAGCACCACCGCACCGAGCACGCCGAGCGCGGTCGCCTGGCCGCGGGTGAGGAAGGACGGAGTCAGTCCGAACCAGAGCAGGCTCTGCGCGACCGCGATGTTGGCGAAGCAGAGGATCATCAGCGGTCGCCAGAGCGCGTTCCCCACGACTGCATCTCTGCCAACACGATGAAGACGTAGGCCATGCCGAGGGCAGGGCCCCAACCGGACAGGTAGATGACGACGGTCAGCGCGGTGACGTGCACCGCGAGGCACGCGGACAGCTTGGCCGACCCGACGGGTGCGTGGCCCCAGGGCTCCACGAGCACCGACAGCACTCCTGCGGCCGCGATCACGAGGACGTAGAGCCAGAGCGGCTGCGACGAGACCAGCCCGAATATTCCGGAGCGCGAAGAGCACGCCGAGGGCGAGTGGCGCCACGATCAGGACGAGGACGACCGGAGAGAGAGTGGGCCCCTCCACCGATCGGTCCACACGCTCGACGACCTCGGCTTCGATGGAGGTCCGCTCGGCGGCCAGGGATCCCCGCTCGCGTTCGACGACGGCGTGTGGGCGCGATTCCACGCTGGGGTATCGACCTCTCCACCTTCGTACTTGAGCCGTGTGGCCGGGCCGGTCGGCCCCGGCGGCGACCGGTCCCGACCGCGTGATCCGAGCGGTCGCCGAGCCGGACGCGGACGAGGTCATCGGGCCCGTCCACGATGACCTGTCGCCGGCGCGCGACGCGATCGCGACGCGCCGCTCTTCGGGGCGGGCGGTTCAGATGGTGAAGGCGAGGTGGGCGACCAGGCGGTCCGCGAGCTCCTGGTCGCCCGTCCGGCGGACCTCCGATGCGACGCGCGCGATGCCGTCGGCCCGTCCGCCGGTCAGGCGAAGGAAGAGGTCGGCCGGCATCTCGAGCCCGACAGTGGGCGCGCCGTCGAAGGACGGCACGACCGCCGCCCGTCCGTCGACGGCCACGAAGTAGGTCGCCGTCACCGGTCCCGAAAGGTCGATCCGCACCCGTGAGCCGTCGGGAAGTCCTGCCGCGCCGCCCCACGATGTAGCCGAGCCCGGACTCGACCTCGGCGAGACACGAGTGGACGCGGTCCGCCTCGAGTGGAGCCGACGCGTCGACCGTCGCACGGATGTCGTACTCGTGCATCGTGCAGTCGTAGTGGCGGATGCGCATGAACCGGCCGTAGGTCTCGTCACGGCCCACCGGAGTCCACGACGGTGCGTCGAAGTCCTCCTGCGTCATGGTCTCGAGCGCGGCCAGTCGGCTCGAGGTCGCCGCGTGCAGCTTCGCCCGCATCTCCGTCGGCGGCACCGATCGCAGCGATTCGACCCAGCGCTCGTTCATCTCGGCGACCGGGTTCCGCACGTGATCGAGGTCGGCGATCTCGACCCGGGGATTCTCCTCCCCGAGGAGCATCGACTCGGTCCCGACGACGTGGCTCACGACGTCGTGCACCGACCAACCGGGCAGGCAGCTCGGGAGGTCCCACTGGGGGGCAGCGAGCGACTCGCACAGCTCCTCGAGCGCTTCGAACGCGCGACGGAGGAGATCGACGGTCTTCACCTTGTCGACGAGGGTCGGCACCGGCGGCACAGGGTAGTCGCGACCCGACCCGGCTACTCTCACCGCAGGATCTCCGCGGAAGCCCGGAGCCATCGGAGCACCATCGGAGCACCATCGGAGATACGGAATGAAATTCGGCATCTTCTACGAGCACCAGCTGCCCCGACCGTGGGGCGAGAAGAGCGAGCTCGAGCTGGTCACCGACGCGCTGGACCAGATCGAGCTGGCCGACCGGCTCGGGATCCACTACGTCTGGGAGGTCGAGCACCACTTCCTCGAGGAGTACTCCCACTCCAGCGCCCCGGAGGTCTTCCTCGCCGCAGTCAGCCAGCGCACCGAGCGGATCCGACTCGGGCACGGCATCGTCCAGACCGCACCCGGCTACAACCATCCGGCCCGGATCGCGGAGCGCATCGCGATGCTCGACCTGGTCTCCAACGGGAGGGTCGAGTTCGGCACCGGCGAGTCGTCCTCCGAGGCGGAGCTCGGCGGATTCGGCATCGACCGGGTGCGCAAGCGGGAGGCCTGGCTCGAGGGACTCGAGGTCGCGGTGCGGTGCATGACCGAAACTCCCTTCGGCGGTGTCGAGGGTGCGTTCGTGCAGCATGCCCCCCCGCAACGTCGTCCCGAAACCGGTCCAGAAGCCACACCCACCGTTGTGGGTCGCCTGCAGCCGGCGCGACACGATTCTGCTCGCCGCCGAGAAGGGCATCGGCGCCCTCAGTTTCGCGTTCGTCGAGCCGGAAGACGCTCGGCAGTGGGTCGGGGACTACGAGAAGGTGTTGCGCGAGCGCTGCGTGCCGGTGGGGCTCGCGGTCAATCCACAGGTCGCGTGCGTGACACCGATGATGTGCGCGCGGCGCGAAGAAGACGCTCTTGCCCGCGGACTCGAAGGAGCGAACTTCTTCGGGTACTCGCTCGCGCACTTCTACGTCTTCGGTGACCACGTCCCGGCCTCCACCGACGTGTGGGAGGAGTTCCTCGAGCGGAGGGACAAGATGGGTTACTCGCCCGAGGCGGCGGTCGCCGCCGAACGGGAGGTGCTCGGCGCGAAGGTTGCGGCCGGTGACCGCACCGGGCTCCGCGGTGCGATCGGGACCCCGGACCAGCTCCGTGCGTTCCTGCGCCGCTACGAGGATGCCGGCGTCGACCAGCTGATCTTCGTGATGCAGGCCGGCAAGAACCGGCACGAGGACATCATGGAGTCGCTCGAGCTGTTCGGAACCGAGGTGCTGCCCGAGTTCGCCGAGCGAGACGGGGCGGCCGTGGCCGCCAAGGTCGGCGCGCTTCGATCCGGTGGTCGAGCAGGCGCTCGCGCGGCGCGATCCGCGACGACCCGGTGATGGACCCCGACTACACCATGCAGGCGATCCCGAAGCAGATGGTCGAGGCGGTCGACAGCCAGCCGGCCAGGGAGTGGCTCGACTCGCTCGCCGACAAGCAGGCGGCAGGCGTGGTCGACGAGGAGTTCCAGCGGCTCATCGACGGCTGACAACGGGCCGACCGGGGTGGTTCCGGTCCCCGACCGGCGTCGAACACATGGCCCGCCGCAATACGCTGGTCGGGTGAGCTCCACCTCCGGCTCGAAACCCGGGACGCCACAGTCGGCTGGCGCCGCCGGGACGGCGACCGTGCGCTTCGCGGTCGAGGGCATGCACTGCTCGTCGTGCACGACCCTGGTAGAGGAGTCGCTCGGCGATCATCCCGGTGTCGCATCGGTGTCGGTGGACCTCGACTCGGGCGAGGCCCTCGTCCGCTTCGATCCGGCCTGCGTCGGGATCGCGGAGCTCTCGTCGCTCGTCGCCGAAGCCGGCTACACCGCCGCGCCGATCGGCTGAGAGGCAGGCACGGTGGTCACCGCCCCCGAGAAGGCACCCACGTCGGGCGCGAGCGAGGAGCACCGTCTCGAGACGGCAGAGCTCGAGATCGGCGGGATGCACTGCAGCGCGTGCGCCACCCGCGTCCAGCGGTCGCTCAACCGTCTGCCCGCCGTCGCCAGCGCGTCGGTCAACCTGGCCACGACCCGTGCGTTCGTCTCGTACGACTCCGCCGCACTGACGACCGACGCCCTCTGCCGAGCGGTCGAGGACACCGGCTACACGGCCTCGCCGGTCACCGCGGCGGCGCCGCGACGCGAGAGCGATCGGGCGATCGGCTGGGGCCTGCGAGCCGGCATCTCGTGGCCGCTCGCGATCGCCGCCCTGGTGGTTGCCCTCTCCGCGTCCGAGTCGGCGGTGGCAGGGTGGGTCGTCCTCGGGTTGGCCGTCGCGGTCGAGGTGATCGGGGGTGGCCCCTTCGTCGTCAATGCGGCCCGGCTCCTCTCGGCACCGCGCGACCAGCATGGACACGCTCATCGCGCTCGGCACCCTCTCCGCGCTCGCAGTCAGCGCGGTGGAGGTGGTCGCGCTCGGCGGGCGCCACGTCCACCTCGGAGGCGGCGGAGAGGTGGCGGCCAGGCTGCACGGCGTGATGGCGCCGCTCATCGTCGCGATACTCGCGACGGGCCGGGCTATCGAGGCGCGGGCACGTCGGAGGGCCGCGCAGGCCATGCACTCGCTGCTCGCGCTGCGGCCGCCGGCCGCCCGGGTCATCTCCGGCGAGGGCGACGAGGGTGAGCTGGTCGCTCCCGAGAGCGTCCCGGTCGGCGCCCTGGTACGCGTCCGACCCGGAGAGGCGATCCCGCTCGACGGGACCGTGGTGTCGGGCTGGTCGTCGGTCGACGAGTCCATGCTCACCGGGGAACCGCTGCCGGTGGACCGCGGACCGGGGAGCGAAGTGACCGGGGGCACCCGCAACGGCAGCGGCGCGCTCGTCGTCCGGGTCGGATCGGTCGCATCCGAATCGGTGCTCGCCCGGCTCCAGCAGCTCGTCGACGACGCGCAACGGGACAAGCCGCCGCTCCAGCAGCTGGCCGACCGGATCAGCTCGGTCTTCGTACCGGCGGTTCTCGCCGGCGCGGCGCTCACCTTCCTCGTGTGGGCGCTGGTGGTCGGCAATCCGGGGAAAGCGGTGCTCGCCGCCCTTGCGGTTCTGTTGGTGGCCTGTCCCTGCGCGATGGGACTGGCCGCGCCGCGTCGCGGTCATGGTCGGCTCCGGGCGGGCCGCGGCACTCGGGATCTTCGTACGGGGCGGCGAGGTCCTCGAGCGGCTCGCAAAGGTCGACCGCGTCGTGTTCGACAAGACGGGGACCCTGACCGAGCACCGGGCGGAGGTGGCCGAGATCGTCGCGGTACCGGGCGCCACGCCGACCGAGGTCCTCTCCCTCGCATCGGCGGTCGAGGCCGACAGCGACCACCCGATCGCGCTGGCGATCCGGGAGGTGGCACCCGCCGGGGCCCGGGTGGCGACGGGGGTCCGCTCCGTCGCGGGATCCGGGGTCGCCGGTACCGTCGACGGCCACTGCATCGAGGTCGGGCGCGCGGATCCGGGCACGGTCCCGGCGACGATCGCCGGAGAAGTCGCGGCGCGCGAGCAGCGCGGCGAGACGGTGGTGGCGGTCCGGGTCGACGACCAGGTGGTCGGGGCGGTCTCGATCACCACGCCGTTGCGGCCCGAGGCCGGGCCGGCGGTCGCCCGGCTGCAGGCGATGGGACTCGAGCCGGTCGTCCTGAGCGGCGACACCGAGCCCGCGGTCCGCACCCTCGCGGCCGAGGTCGGGATCGCATCGGCGTACGGCGGGCTGAGCCCCGACGGCAAGCTCGCCGAACTCGCGTCCCTCCGAGAAGGAGCGGTGTCGGTCCTCATGGTCGGCGACGGGATCAACGACGCACCCGCGCTCGCCGCTGCGGACGTGGGTTGCGCCATCGGCAGCGGATCGGAGGCCACGTCTCGCGACGAGCGACGCAGCTCTTCTCGGGAACGACCTGTTCGGCGTGCCCGCCGCCATCGCGGTCGCCGGCTCGACCTACGCGGTCATCGTGCAGAACTTCGCCTGGGCGATGGGCTACAACGTCGCCGCGCTCCCGCTCGGCCGCGACCGGGCTCCTCGACCCCCTGGTGGCCGCCCTCGCGATGGGGCTCTCGAGCGTGCTGGTCGTGCTCAACAGCCTTCGGCTGGTCCGCCTCGGCCGGAACGGTATCGAACGGGTACGACCCCCCCGACTGCGAGGTGGACGGCGGGGTCGTGGCCTCGGTCGCTGCTGCCGGTCGTGCTCTTCGCGGGGCTGGTGGCGATCAGCCAGGTCGCTCTCACCCGCAAGAGGGTCAGTCGCTGCTGCCGACCCTGCCGTCCCTGGAGATCCGGACCTGCCCGCCGGCGGTTCGGTCGAGTGCGTACCTCGACCCCGGCGGCGCCGGAGTCAACCAGCTGCACCTCATCTTCTCCGGCACGCCGCGACAGGTCGCGCCCGGTCGATCCCGTCGTCACGGCCCGTCTCGACGGCGGTCACGCCCGCAGCCCTCCGTCAGATGCGGGTCGGCGCCGGACACTTCAGCGAGATCGTGGTCCTGACCCCTGGAACGTGGCGCTTCGACGTGACGACGCCCTTTGGCCGCCGACCGCTCGCACTTCAGCGTCGAGCCGACGGTGCGCTGACCGGCTCCGCGGACCGACTCCGATCGGTCAGTCGCCCTCCCAGCAACCGAGGATGAGGTCGGCGACGGTCACCGCGACAGACGGTCGAGCTGGTGGGCGGGACTCCGAACTGCGGGGGCAGCTTCGGGTCGTCGACGAGAAGCACCTTCCAGTCCTTTCGCACCACGACCGATCCATCGGTCGGTCTGGTAGGCGCCCTGACCCAGGTCCTCGAGGTCGCGGGACTTGCCCATCTGCGTCGCGAACGATCCGAAGTACGCCGAGGGTCTCGCGACCAGCTCGAGAGCTCCTTGATCGAGAGCGGCATCACCCCGTCGGGTACTGGTACGTGCAAGAGTAGCAGATGGTCCACCCAGGTCGGGTTCCGAGACCGAGGCCGGCTCGCCGAGGGCGGAAGCGATCCCGTGACGGGCCTCGGGCCGACAGACCTGCCTCGAGATCGTCGAGGGCGTGGCGCCGGCGGGCAGCGGTGCACGGGTCGTGGTGGTGCCCGAGGCCGGATGGTGCCACCGCACCCCGCGCAGAGCAACACCGCGAGCGCGCAGGCGACGAGGACACGACGGCGCACAGTGTCGAGAGTACCAGCGAAGCTTCGAATTCCCAGGTCAGCAAGGTAAGCACGAGCAAGGGTCCGGTCGCGTCCGGACGGACCCGGCACGGCGGGCTCGCGGCGGACGCGCGGCCGACCGACGGCGATACGGTGACCTGTGTCCGGACCCACCGTGCCGCGACAAAGGAGGGTCCGATGGAGATCGAAGAGGCGCTCTACACGACGCGAGCCATGCGACGGGTCCGTCCCGATCCGATCCCACCCGACGTGCAGGCGCGATGATCGACGCGGCGATCCGTGCCCCCTCGGGCGGGAACAGCCAGAACTGGCGGTTCCTCCTCGTCGACGACCAGGACGATCACCGCGACTCGGTCCGCTCTACCGCGACTCGTTCGCACCTGCTCAAAAAGACCGTCTACAAGGACCGCCTCGCCGCCATGCGCGGAATCCCCCGACACGCCCGAGCACGTCGAGCTGGCGAAGGTCCAGCGATCCGCGCAATGGCTGGCCGACCACTTCGAAGAGGTGCCGCTCTTCCTGTTCGCCTTCGTCCAGGGTGACCCGACCGGCGGATCGATCTATCCGGCCGTGTGGAGCGCGCAGCTCGCCGCGCGTGCCCACGGTGTGGGCAGTTCGCTGACCGTCGTGCTCGGGGTCTTCCATCCCGACGAGACGCTTCGACGTGCTCGGCGTTCCCCGCGACGAGGGCTGGATCATCGCCTGCAGCGTGAGCTTCGGGTACCCGAGAGGACGGTGGGCGATCGCGCCCCGCCGGCCCGCGCACGAGGTGGCCTTTCGCAACCACTGGGGAGCCCCGGTCGGGATTCACCCTCGATCACCCGCTCTGGTCGCCCGAGTGCGGCGACACCGCCGGCGACTGACGTGCACACTGCCGGAAGCCTGTATCTTCTCAGTGGCTCGCGGCTGTAGCTCAATGGTAGAGCCTCTGCCTTCCAAGCAGATTACGAGGGTTCGATTCCCTTCAGCCGCTCCGATGTCGTGTCGCACGGCACGCGGGACGGATTCGCACCACGCTGCCGGTGCCGCCGGCGTGTCGCGGGTGGCCTGGCCGGCGTCACCGCGGTCGGTGTCGCCGCTCGGCGCCACTGTTCCCTCTCCGCCCGCCGGCGCATCAACGACGAGCACCACCGTGGCGACCGTCCCGTCGGCGAACCTCCCCGCCGGACCAACGTCGTGGACCGTCTACCACGGCGACTCACCGGCAGCGGCGAGCGACGTCGCTCACCGAGGTGAACACCAATCGTCGGGTCTGGACGTCCCCGGTGCTCGACGGCCAGCTCTACGGTCAGCCGCTCGTCGCGTCCGGACCTCGTCTTCGTCGCGACCGAGGCCGACCGGTCGACGCGCTCTCGCCGCGACCGGGGCGGTGGCTCTGGTCGCGACCGTCGGGGCGCCCGTCCCGTCGGGCTCGCTTCCCTGTGGGACATCGTCGCCCACGGTCGGGATCACCGGCACGCCGGTGCGTCGACCCGCGCTCGGCGAGCTCTTCGTCGTGGCCGACGAGCTGGTCGGAGGGCGGCCGCGCCACGTGCTGATCGGCCTTTGCACGGCGACCGGCGCGGTCGTGCTCACCGACGACGTCGATCCGGCCGGGTTCCGATCCGCGGGCCCTCCTGCAGCGGACCGGGCTCACCCTCGACGACCGGCGGGTCGTGTTCGGCTTCGGCGGCAACTACGGCGACTGCTCGACCTATCGTGGATGGGTGGTGTCGGTCGGCGAGGCGGGGGCCCACGCTTGACTTCGCGGTCGACGCGGGTGCCGGTGCCAGGAGACAGGTGCGATCTGGATGGGGGGTGCCGCGCCCGGCGATCGACGGGAACGGCGACGTCTGGGTGAGCTCCGGCAACGGCTCGGTGACGCTCCGCGCGCGGCCCCTACGACGACAGTGACGCCGTGCTCGAGCTGTCTCCGACCTCCATCTGCTCCAGTTCTTCGCTCCGAGCACCTGGGCATCGGACAACGCGAAGGACCTCGATCTCGCCATGGCCCCGGTCCTCCTCGGCGACGGCCAGGTGGTCGTGGCCGGCAAGTCGCGAACCGTCTACCTGCTCGACGGGCAACCATCTCGGCGGCATCGGCGGGCAGCTCGCCGCGCTCGCGTCGGCGCTGCGGTGACGACATCGACGGCGGCAGCGCGACGAGGTCGGCACGACGGTCTTCCTCCCCTGCCTGAGCCGGGATCGTCGGCCGTCGACGCGACCGCATCGCCCGCGTCGCTCCGTCTGGCGTGGTCGCACTCCACCGGCGGCGGCCCCCCGATCGTCGCCGCCGGACTCGTCTGGACCATCGGACAGGACGGAACGCTCTCCGGACTCGACCCGGCCACGGTGTGCCGTCCGACAGCAGGCGTCCGTCGGCGACGCCCGTCAACCACTTCCCGACTCCGGGCATCGGCGCAGGTCTCCTCCTTGCCAGCTCGGCGACGCAGGTCGTGGCGTTCGCGGCGACCTCTGGCCGGCGCCCGGCACAGCCACCACGACGGCACCGACGACGCCGCACTGGTCGTCTGCCCCTCCCCGCCGGGCCGTAGCCGGCCCCCGCCGAAAGTCCCGGGCCTCCCGCCGGTCGTCGTGGGCGGCATCGTCGGTGGGGCGCTGGTGCTCGTCGGCGGTTCCGCCTGGGCGCTCCGACGACGACGGCAAGGGCGACCTCCGCGTGACGCCTCCCGATCCGGTTGTGACGGGGCCACCCGCCTTGCTGTCTCGGGACCGGGCGCTGGCCTTGCTCTCGCTCGGCGCTGAGCGCCCTGCTCGCCGCCGCGGTCGTGGTGTTCGTCTTCGTCGCAACGCGATCTTCGTGCTCCTCGGGATCGGCGGCTTCCTGTCTCACCCTCGGCGGCGTGTGGTGGTCGGCCACCGGACCGACCTCCGTCGGGCGTCGGCCTCCGCACTCGTGCTGGCGGGCCTCGTACTGATGGTCGTCGATCCTGATCGGTGTCGGGAGCGGCCTCGGGCACCAGTGGCTGCGTCTCCTCCTGGTGATCGGCCGCCTCCGCTGCTCGCTGCCGTCGATCGGGCCGGGCCGCGCTCGCCGGCGACGTCCCGGAGCGGGCCCGGCGGCCATCCCGCCGGTCGTCCCGACCGCTCGCGCCCCGTCCTCCTCTGCAATCCCTGGTCGGGTGGTGGCAAGGTCGAGCGCTTCCACCTGGTCGAGCTGGCCTCGCGCTCGGGGTCGAGACCGTCCTCCTCGACCGGGGACTCGACCTCGAAGCAGCTGGCGCGTCGACGCAGTCGCCCGTGGCGCCGACTGCCTCGGTATGGCCGGGGGTGACGGCTCACAGGCCCTCGTGGCCTCGGTCGCCGTCGAGGCGGGCCTGCCCTTCGTCTGCGTGTCGGCGGGCACCCGCAACCACTTCGCCCTCGACCTCTGTCTCGATCGTGACGATCCCCGTCCACGCTCGACGCGTTCCGCGACGCCGTCGAGCGCAGGGTGGACTATGCCACCGTCAACGGCCGCTTCTTCGTCAACAACGTGTCACTCGGCCTCTACGCCACCATCGTCCAGCAGGAGGGCTACCGCGAGGCAAAGGCCGACACCTCGCGAGCACCCTCTTGCCGCAGCTGCTCGGGCGGACCGATCACCCCTTCGACCTCCAGTTCACCGACTCCGGACGGAGAGGAGATCGACGGCGCATTTCTGTCCAGGTGTCGAACAACCCCTACGTGGTCGCGGCCTCGTCCGACCTCTCGCAGCGCCGGAGGCTCGACGCCGGACGGCTGGGCGTCTTCGCGGTCGCCGCACCACCGGCTCGCAGGCGGCCGACGTCGTGACCCATGCGCTGACCGGACGGAGTGATCAGAGTGGGCACGCGTTCGAATTCACCACCGACGAGTTCGAGATCCGATCGCGCTCGGGCCTGGTCTCCGTCGGGATCGACGGCGAGGCCCTCGAACTCGTCACGCCGCTCCGGTTCCGCATCCATCCTCGAGGACTCCGGTTGCTCGTCCCGACGGCAACCTCGAACAGGCGGTGCGCCGGCGCCCGGGGGCGGCGATCACCCTCGGACCTCGTTCTCACGGTCCGCGGCACGCGACCGGCGTGCTATCCGGCGACGGCCTCCTCACGGACGCCGTAGACGATCGAGCGCGTAGATGACCAGTGCACCGATCACGATGTAGGTCAGCGACCAGATCGGGTAGAAGGGCATCCACCAGATCGAGCTGATACACCCAGATCGGCCGCGGCGAACGACACCGATGAACCTGGCCAGCTGGGAGCGGCGCGAACACGCCGAAGCCGGAGAGCAACAGAATGATCGCCACCACCAGGTAGACCCATCCGTACGTCTTGAGACTGTGCCCGAAGATCGCCCCCTCGAGATCGGTGGGCAGCACTCCGTGGTAGCTGAACGCCCAGATGGCGTCGAAGAAGCGCATCACCCCCTCGATGATCAGCATGATCCCGGCGAATGCGAGCCAGCCACTGCCGCGTTCGTCCATGGTTCCCCCCTTCTGCGCCCACCATCCCTGCTAGGCGCCTCGACTACGCACCTCGCGATCCCATCGCAGCCTCGGGAGGTCGGCCGGCCCGATCCTCGCCGTCTGGGCTGCCTGCGGTCGCCCGGATGGGTCAGGCGCCGGTGCAGCGCGCGCCTGCGATCTGCGATCACGTCGCTGTCGGCCTGGCTCTCGCCCTGACCGCCCTCGCGATGCGCCTCGGCGACTTTCCGCGACAGGGTGACCCCGAGAGTGCGGTACTCCTCGAGCTCGGCCGGCGTCGCCTTGACCGTCGAGCAACGGTACCGCGTCCCGAAGGTGACCGAGACCGTGCGACTTGAGCTCGTCATAGGAGTGGTAGCGGGTGTGATCGGCCTTCGGCTTGGCCGCCACGATCTCGTCGAGGAGCTCGCTCTCGCCGTGGTCGGACCGGGCCTCGACATAGGCCTTGGACATGGCGATGGTCTCGCGTAACATGCCGCCACGCGCCGCCATGATCACGATCATTCCCGCCGAGGGCGGACCCTCGAGCACCACCGTCCACTCGTCGGGGGTGAAGGCGGACTTGTCGGTCATCCACCTGATGATGACAGCGATGGCACCCGGGCGCAGGCCGCCGCCGGGCCACCTGCCGCCGTCGGGAGGCCGCCCCGCTCCTGAGCTGGGGCTTCGGATCCGGAGCACGGTCGACGTCCCAGGTGGTCCCCCGGTAAAGATCGATTCCGACCCGGTCGATACCGAGATGTGCACTTCGATCTGGCGCGACCGACTCAACGGCAGCTCCGCGACGGCGTGACCTGTGGGCTCATCGCCGAGTCGATCATCATCCCTGTCCTCATCCTGATCACCCTGGTGGACCACCACCCGATCCGATGGGGCTACATGCTCGCGGCCGCCGGCTGCATCGTCGGGTCGTCATCTATCTCGCCTTCTTCGTCGCGGTCACCAATGGCAAGGCCAGCGTCAGCACCCAGGCGACCGTCTGGTTCGTCGTCGTCTGCCTCGCCCTGACCGGTCTGGCCTTCATCGAGTTGGCCGCCTCCAGTCCGACTTCGGGCCTACACCCCGGTCGATGTTGGTCGGGGTGGTGTTCGTGTGCATCGTCGGCGACCGTCGCATGCAGATCGTCGTCGACCCTACGCGATCGCCCTCATCGGTCTCATCACCTGGGTCGAGGGACTTCGTGGGAACGAGTTCGCGATCGGTGTCGCGGTCTACGCCTTCACCATCGCGGTCATCACGCTCATCTGTGCTCGCACCGTGGGCTCTCTCAACGGCAACGTCAACTTTCGGACGGGCCACCGCCGAGCTCACCGAGGTCGCTCGACGACATCGACCTCGCGAGTGTGACCTCCGGGCACGATTCCTTCCAGGAGATCTTCGGCCGGGGGCTCCCCCTCGTCGACAACGTCCTGCCCGCCTCGAAGATCGCCGTCTTCGCCCGCAACGCTGCACTCGAGCGGTTCGCTCTCATCGCCTCGTGGCCACCCGACGGAGGCGACGTCGCCGACCTCGGGCGCCTTCCGCAGCTGACCGAGACCCTCGTCACCGACTCGTTCAGCCTCGATCGCGCTTCACTGCGTGATCCCGGTCGGCTACACGGCGGACGGTGAGCTGGTCATGGTCGTCGAACGAACTGCCGCCGACGCACGGAACGACGACCACGCCGAGGGAGGCCGCCCATTCCTCGCCTCCGCCTTCCTGCGGGTGACCAGCCGGGCGAACTTCGTCAACGGGCTCCAGGCCGAGAGCCGAACCGACCGCTCGACCGGACTGGCCAACCGTCGCAGCCTCTTCGAGCGCATCGAGGTCGAGATGGCCCATGCGCTCCGCTCCGACACGCCGCTCAGCGTGGCCATGATCGACCTCGACCACTTCAAGGACTACAACGACCGCTACGGCCACGTGGCGGGCGACACGGTGCTGCGCTCGATTGCCGCGGTGCTCGTCTCGAACATCCGCGGCCAGGACATGGTGGCCCGCTACGGCGGCGAGGAATTCTGCCTGGTGATGCCCGAGACCGACCTCGTCGGTGGTCACCACCTCCTCGACAAACTGCGGACCGGCGGGCGAGGCGCAACCTCCGACTTCGGGGTGACGTTGTCCGCGGGCCTGACCAGCTGGGACGGCATCGAGGACACCACCTCCTTCATCGAGCGCGCCGACCAGGCGCTCTACCGGGCGAAGGAAACCGGCCGGAACCGGGTCGTCTCGATCCAGGCCGTCAACGAGTACTGAGCGCCCGCGTCGCGATCAGCCGTCTCGGCGCATGACCAGGTAGACGTTGTCGTCCACCACGAAGGATCCGACCAGGAGATAGCCCTCTCGGCCCGCCGCGTCCAACTCTGCCTCGAGCTCGACTCGCCGCTCCCCCACGACGAGACGGCCCCCGTGCACGCGCAGTATGCGGTGATGGACGCTCATCGCCGTGCCGAGGGGTCGAGGAGGAGCGCATCCTCGCGCTGGGCCGCCGGCCCGTACTCCGGGCCGAGCCCTGATGTACCACTCGGTGCCCCATACTCGTGCAAAGGCTTCGTCCGGCATCGAGAGGAAAAAGCTCTCCTCGCCGATCTGGCTCGCATGCGCTCGCATCGCCTCGCGCTTTTGGCCGAGCCACCGAGTCACGTCCACTGCAGTCGTGATTCGCTCGGCCGGCTCGCCGAAGCTGTCCAGATCGTCCGGGGTGGGGTCCTGCATCGACCAGTCGGTGCCCTCCGACTCGCGGATCAGCTCGCGGACGTGGTCGCGGTCGATCGTCGAGAGGTAGACGACGGATGTCCCCGCAACGGTTGCAGCGCGCATCCCGACCCGGTGGACCTGGACGTGGTCGGGATGCCCGTAGCCACCGTGGTCGTCATAGATCACCAGGACGTCGCTCGCCGTCTCGCGAAGTATCGCGCGCCAGCCGGTCTGCGGCCTCGTCGAGGTCGGCGCCGGCGAAGGACCCGGCTCGGTCGTTGGTGTGCTCTCCGGCCATCCCCGAGTCGAGGTAGCCGAGAAAGACCTGGTCGTCGACACCGAGGATGCGGCCGGCCGCGACGAGCTCCGCGCTCACGTCGCTCTGCCAGCGACTCACCCGGGTCGAGGAAGCCGTCGGGTACCTCGCCGAGTTCTCCGCGAGTCGCAGTCACCAGCACCACCCGGTGACCGTCTGCGGCGAGCGACGGCCATCGTCCCGGCGTTGATGATGGCCTCGTCGTCGGGATGTGCATGGAAGAAGGTCACCGTCGCCACGGGCGGCACCCTACCGGGACCCGGCCGCGCCGTGTTCGGGCCCTCCGGACCGCGGCCCGGCGCCGACCTCGCGCTCGGCCCGCTTCGCGCGCGTGCGCAGCAGGCAGTCAGCCGAACGGCAATTGCGGCGCGTCGGCGAGGGAGGAACGAGGACCGTCCCGGCCCGACCGGCGACCGGAGCTCCTCACCGGCGCGTAGATACGCTCGGGACGGAACGAGCGGACGGTCCGCTCGCCGGCGTTGCCGCCGACGACTTCGACCGACTCGGTCCCGTTCCGCTGATTGAACACGTGCGCCCGGAACTCCCAGGTCGCCCCCCTCCCCGCGAAACCGGACACCTCCACCGGGTCACCGGCGCGTAGACCGTTCCACCGCTCGGAGCGGACCAGGTGGTTCGAGCTCTCCCTCGCCTGCTTGGCCGCCGCCCGGAAGGTCCTAGCCCGGCGCAAGGGTCCCGCTGCTCTTCACGGATCGGACCGGCGTGTTCGGCTCACGCCGGTGGCCCGTTCCTCACGGACCACGCGCAGTCGGTGGAAGAAGAGCAACGCCACCGCGATCACGCGAGCACCAACGCCGCATACCCGGCGTAGCTGAACACCTTCAGTACGTGCTCGTAGCTCGCGCCGAGCGAGTACCCGAGGCTCACCAACGCGGTGCACCAGAGTCGCGCAGGCCAGGACCGTGAAGGTCAAGAACTTGGCCATCGCCATCTCGCCGATCCCGGCGGCGAAGGAGACGAAGGACCGGAGCAGGGGGACGAACCGCCCGAAGAACACGAGCGGCTCTCCGTGGCGGGCGAACCACGCCTCTGCCCTGTCGAGGTCGCGGTGGGTCAACAAGACGTACTTCCCGATCTTGTCGACGAGCGCACGACCGCCGAAATAGCCGATGAGATAACCGGCCAGCGAGCCGAGCACCTCGCCGAGAGTGCCGACGACGATCACGACCACCAGGCTCAGGTGGTGGGGCTCACCGGCGATCTGCCCGCTCGCGAGGACGCCCCCGTAGACCAGCGCCAACTCCGCGCCGACCGGGATGCCCATCGCGGAGACGAAACTCAGGACGAAGACGGCCAGGTAGCCCCACGACTCCAGAAAGTGGGTCATGGGCATCAATGTTTACTCGGTTCCCCGCCCGCCGGCGCGTCAGGGGTCAGGAAGGGGACACCAGGTGTTGCGGGTGCACTGCTCCGATGTCGCAGGAGCGCCGCCCGGAGTACCGTCACCCCTCGTGGAGGCCGGAACCCGACGTGAGCGCTCGCCCACCCCCGACGGCCTCGAGATCGCCGTCCTACGACTTCGGCGGAGAGGGACGGGACCTCCTGCTCGTCCACGCCACCGGCTTCTGCGCCGAGGTGTTCGGTCCGTTCGTGCGAGCACTCGGCGGCGGCTTCCACTGCTGGGGGCTCGACCTGAGGGCCCACGGCCACTCCGACCGACCCTCCGACGGAGACCTCTCCTGGTCGGGCTTCTCGACGGACGTGCTCTCCGCGATCGAGCACCTCCGGCTCGATCGCCCGATGGGCTTCGGACATTCGTGCGGTGGTGCGGCTCTGCTCTTGGCGGAGGAGGCGAGGCCGGGCACCTTCGAGTCGCTCTACTGCTTCGAGCCCATCGTCTTCCCGGTGCGGCGGGGAGGGCCCGAACCGCCGGACAACCCTCTTTCGCAAGGTGCCCGCCGTCGACGCGAGACCTTTCCCTCCGCGGAGGACGCCTTCGTGAACTTCGCCGCCAAGCCGCCCTTCAGCGAACTCGACCCCGAGGTGCTCCGCTGCTACGTCGAGGGCGGGTTCGAGCCCATCCCCGCGAAGGAGGGAGGTGACGGCCGGGCCATCCGCCTGCGATGCCGACGCGAGGACGAAGCCGAGATCTATGCGCAGGGTCCGCTGCATGGGGCGTTCGAGAACCTGGGCGCCGTCGCCTGCCCGGTCTCGCTCGCCTGTGGTGAGCACACCGACGCCATCGGTCCCAGACTGCTCGCACTCGACGCCGCTCAGCTCGCTCGTGCGGACACCGAGGTCGTCGCCGGCATCGGCCACTTCGGCCCGCTGGAAGATCCGCCTCGCGTCGCTCGTTCGGTGCTCCGGCGACTGGTCCCCGGCACCGTCTCACCCCCGCCGTAGTCTGGTCGGGTGCCCTTCGAACTCCCCGCTCGCTCTCCCCTTCGAAGGTCAACGCCTTCTGCGACTGCGCCCTCGCCTTCCGTTTCACCGCCATCGAACGCCTGCCCGAGGCTCCGACGCGTCTGGACGACCAAGGGCACCTTCGTGCACCGTGCGCTCGAGCGACTCTTCTGGCACCACGCGCGCGGCACCCGGTCGCGGGCTGCCGCGGCTGCCGAGCTGGCGACCGCGTGGGAAGAACTGCAGCGCGATCCCGAGTACACCCTGCTCGGGCTCGACACCGAACAGGAAGAGGAGTTCCGAGCCGACGCGGCGGCGCTGCTCGAGCAACTACTTCGACGCTCGAGGACCCCGAACGAGGTCGTGACGGTCGGTGTCGAGATCACCCTCGACGCGATCGTCGGCGATGTCCGGCTGCGCGGGATCATCGACCGGCTCGACCTCGGGCCCGACGGAGAGCTGGTCGTGGTCGACTACAAGACCGGGAGGGCTCCGGCGCCGAACCACGAGCGGTCGAGGCTCACCGGCGTGCACCTCTACGCGCTGCTCTGCGAGCAGGTGCTCGGGCGTCCGCCCGCCGCAGGTGCGGCTCTTGCACCTCCGCGAGCCGATCTCCCTCACCGCCGAGCCGAGCGAGCAGGCGCTGCGTGCCCACCGGGCGAAGACCGCCGCGGTCTGGTCGGCGATCGAGCGAGCCTGCCGCGACGAGGACTTCCGGCCGCGGCCCTCCTCGCTCTGCAACTTCTGCCGCTTCCGCGAGTTCTGCCCGGCCTACGGCGGCGATCCGGCCCAGGCCGCGGTCACCCTCGGAATGGTCGAGGCGGTCGCGTGACGCTGCGCGACGAGGCTCCCGAACCCGGGCCTCTGCGTTCGGCGGCGACACCCACCGTGACCGAGGAAGGTCTGGCAGCCCGCCTTCTTTCGGCCGTCCACGGGGTGGACGAGGTCGTCGACGGTTGGTTCGAACCACTCCGAGGCAACCCTGCGTTCGACGGCGCGGCCAAGGTGGTCACCGGGCTCGGCGACCGGGGACTGATGTGGGTCGCCGCGACTCTCTGGCGGGTCCGTCGCTCGCGGACCCGCCCGGACCCGGGCCGTCCGGGCGCTCGCCATCGCAGGAGCCGAGTCGGCGGCGGTCAACACGGCGATCAAGTCGGTGGTCGGGCGCTCCCGCCCCGATCGGGTCGGCCTGCGGGTCGTCGAGGGAGGGGTGCCGGTGCGCGAACCGACCTCCAGCAGCTTCCCGAGCGGGCACACGCTCGCCGCCTTCTGTGCGGCGACCGTCATGTCCGAGAGGGGGAACCCGACGGGCAACGCGTTCCTCCTCGGGTGCGCGGTGCTGGTCGGCCTCAGCCGGCTCCACCTGCGCGCGCACCATGCCTCCGACGTCGCGGGGGGCGCCCTCGTCGGGGTTGCACTCGGCCTCGTCGGGCGCCGGTTGGTCTGACACCGTTCGGAGGCGCCTGGGCCCGGTGCCGCCCGGAATGGATGTGCCCCGGCCGGGGTTGGACGATTGGTGACGCCGCAGAAATTTGCCGTGACCTGGGACTACCGGTGCCCCTTTGCTCGCAACGGCCACGAGCACGTGCTCGACGGTCTCGAAGCGGGCGCGGACTGGCAGGTCACATTCGTTCCCTTCTTCCTCAACCAGACCCACGTCCCCGAGGGTGGGACGCCCGGCGTGGGACGACCCCGCACACCAACCGGATCTGCTCGCACTCGCTGCCGGCGTGGTGGTGCGTGACAAGTTTCCCGACCGCTTCGCAGACGTCCACCGGGCCTTGTTCGCGGCCCGCCACGATGCCGGCGGCGACCTCCGCGACCCGGAAGTCGTACGGGCGGCGCTTTCGGGCGCGGGCGTCGCCACCGACGAAGTCCTCGCCGAGATCGAGGACGGATGGCCGGCGAAGACCATCCGCGAGGAGCACGAACAAGCGGTCGACGCAGCTCGGCGGTGTTCGGAGTACCGACCTTCATCGTCGACGATCGAGCGGTGTTCGTCCGGCTGATGAACCGTCCGGACGGCGACGGTGCCCTTGCCCGACGCACCGTCGACCAGGTGCTCGTGCTGCTCAACGAGCATCCCGAGCTCAACGAGTTCAAGTACACCCGGGTCGCCCGCTGAGACGGGCTCACCACCCCGGTCGACGTCGACCTGATCAGCTGCTGCCCGACTCGGCGAGGACGGCGACCGACTCCCGTACCTCCGTTGCAGAACCGAAGGGGACGCCACAGAAGTCGGTGACCCCGATGTCGGCCAACCGCCGCAGCTGGTCGCGTACGAACGGACCGCTCCCGACGATCGCCACGTCGGCTGGGCCGGTCGCGCCCTCCCGATCGAGCATGGCGCGGTAGGAGGGCAGGTGCCCGTAGATGACGAATGCCTCGGTCGCCTTCGCCCGCGCCGCGGCGGGATCGTCGGTCACGCAGACCGGCAGTCCGACCCCGACCCTCGGGACGGGACGTCCGGCCTCCGCGGCCGCGTCGTGGATGGTCGGGATGATATGCGATTCGACCGTTGCCGGCCCGGTCATCCAGGTGACCGTTCCGGCGGCCATCCGTCCTGCGATCCGCAGCATTTCGGTCCCGAGAGCGGCGACCAACACGGGCGGACCGGGGACGTCGATCTCGAGCGGACCGAACGTCGAAGCCCGCAGGGTCTCGCCGGTGAAGGACACCTGCTCGCCTTCGAGCAGCGGGATCAGGATCGAGAGGTACTCGCGCATGTGCCGAGCGGGCTTGTCGAAGGACTGGCCGAAGACGTTCTCGATCACCACTTGATGGGAGAGACCGATCCCGAGGGTGAGCCGCCCTCCGGTCGCCGCCTGCACGGTGAGAGCCTGGGCCGCCAGCATGACCGGGTGTCGGGGATAGGTCGGCACGACCGCGGTTCCGAGGTCCGATCCCCGGCACCTCCCGTCCGATCGCCGCGAGGGCGGTGAGCGCGTCGAAGGAGAAGATCTGCGAGGACCAGGCGGCCTCGATCCCCGCGTCCTTCAGGGACGCCACCTGAGCCACCATCTGCTCGAACGGTTGGCCTGAGTCGAACATCACGCCGATGCGCATCCGTGCCTCCTCGCTGATCGGGAGAATCCGCGGAATTCCGGGCTTTCGCGTCGCGGCCGGACAACCGTACCGGGTGGCCGCTCCGTCGGGCAGAATGCCCCGCATGTCCGTCGCCATCATCATGGGAAGCGCGTCCGACTCGTCCCACATGGACGATGCGGTCCAGACCCTCCGGTTGTTCGGGATCGAGACGGAGGTGCGGGTGCTCTCCGCACACCGCACACCCGACGACACCATCGCCTTCGCCCGCGGCGCTGCGGCGTCCGGCATCAAGGTGATCATCTGCGCGGCCGGAGGCGCAGCCCACCTCGCCGGCGTGGTGGCCGCGGCGACCCCGCTGCCGGTGATCGGTGTCCCTGTGGCGCTGGCCAACCTCTCGGGTCTGGACTCCCTGCTCGCGATGGTCCAGATGCCGAAGGGCGTGCCCGTGGCCACGGTCGCCATCAACGGTGCTCGCAACGCCGCGCTGCTCGCCGTTCGGATCCTCGCGCTCTCCGACAACCGGCTCGCCGTCGAGCTCGAGCGATTCGGCCACGAGCTCGCCGACCAAGTGCGTGACCAGGACGCCGAGATCGTCGCGCGTTACGAGCGCGACTGACCGAGGGGCCGAGCCGGCTCAGCCGCCACCCGCCTTCCACAGTGGGGCAAGCCCTTCGACCGCGTCGGTCGAGCGACATCCCGAGCGGGATCACCGCCATCACCGGAATGCCGACCCCGTTCTCGACGTAACGCCCGACGTGGGCCCGGCATTCGTCGAAGGAACCGTGGACGACGAGGGCGTCGACCGTCTCGTCGGGGATGGCGGCGAGCGCGGCCTTGCGGTCGCCGGCCTGCCAGGCGGACCACATCGGTTCGAGCTCGGGTCCGCGACCGAGCCAGCGGTGGAACGCTGCGTAGACGCCGACGTTGAGATAGGCGGCGATCATCCTGCGACCGACGGCCCGAACGGCCTCTTCGTCCTCGGAGGGACAGACGAAGATACCGCGCGGCGGCCGGACATTCGGTACCAACTTCTCCTCGCACCGTCTTGACGTCGTCGGCCGACAGCCAGTTGAGGATCACGCCGTCGGCTTCACGCCCGGCGAGGTGCAGCATGCCGGGTCGGAGCGCCGCGAGGTAGATGGGCGGCGGCTGCTCGACCGGCCTCGCCAGGCGGAACCCGCGCACGGTGAAGGTCTCGAACTCGCGGTCGATCTTCTCGCCGGCGAGAGCCATGCGGAGGAAGGCGATGGTGTCCCGAGCGCGCCGGAAGGGCTCGTCGAAAGGAATCCCGTTCCAGCGGTGGACAATCACGTCCGAGGACGTGCCGAGCCCGAAGGTGAACCGGCCGGGCGCCGCCTCGGCCATCGCGGCCACGCTCTGTGCGAGGAGGGCGGGACCCCTCGTGTAGGCCGGAATGATCGCCACCCCGAGCTGGAGCTCCGGCGTCCACGCGGCGGCCAGTGCCAGTGGGGTGAACCCGTCGACCCCGTCGGTCTCCGCCGACCAGACGTCGGTGTAGCCGAGGGCCAAAAGTCGCTCGTACCAGGAGCGATGCTCTCCGAGGGGGACCCCGTCGAAGGGCACCGTGATCCCGTAGCGCCGCCGGCTCTCCGTTCCGCTCATCGCCCCGTACTACACCCTCGCGGCACACTCTTTCCTATGAAGCACGGACAGCGCCCCGACCGTCTCGCCCGCCAGCTCGAGCTCCCGCTCCCTTCCCCGGTGCGTCGCCCGGTGCGCCGCATCCGTCGTTCGGAACCTGCGACCGCCACACCTCGCCGGACCGCAGCGACTCGCGCACCCCGCGCCACCGCGTCCGCTCCCACCCCCCGCGCCGAGAACCGGCGTCCGGCCGGCCTTGCCGCGTCGGCCGCCGCCTACCGGCACCTCGACGAGCGCACCCGCCGAATCGGCCTCGAAGGAATCGCCGCGGCACGCGCGCTGCTCGAACCCAGCCGCCCGGTCGAGGAGGGGTCGAACCCGACCTGTGCGGGGCCCGGACGCGCCGCATGAGCGGCTCCCGCACTACGGTCGGGGTATGGCGACCGTCGCCGAGCGGCTCGGCTACACGGGTGACGACCGGCTGCTGATCATCAATTGCGCCGATCTCGGTCTCTGCCACGCTTCGACGGTCGGTGTCTACGAGTCGCTCCGAGACGGGATCGGCACCAGCGCTTCGCTCATCGTCCCCGCCCCGTGGGCACGCGAGTCCGCATCTCGCTTCCGTGGCGACGATGTCGGGGTCCGCTTGACGCTCAATGCGGAACACGACCTCTACCGATGGGGACCGCTCACCCAGGCGCCCTCCCTCCTCGACGGCGACGGGGGCTTTCCTCGAACGCTCTCCGACCTCTGGGATCACGCGGACCTCGACGAGGTGCGCCGCGAGTGCCGGGCCCAAGTGGAGCGGGCGGTGCTGTGGGGCTTCGACATCAGCCACCTCGATGCCCACCTCGACGCGCTGGTCCTCCGCCCGGAGTTCTTCGACGTCTACCTCGAGCTGGCCCTCGACTTCGCACTTCCGCTCCGCGTCGTCGGGGCCGAGGCCGAACCCAACATCGGCTTTCCGGTGCGCCGCCTCGCGGCCGAGGAAGGCGTCGCCTTCGCCGACCGTCTGGCGACGTTGCCGCGGCGAGGTACCCGCCAGGCGTTCCTCGACCTGCTCGTCTCGCTCGAGCCGGGGATCACCGAGCTCACCCTCCACCCGGCCGTCGACACCCCCGAGCTCCGCGCGATCGGCGGTGACTGGCAGGCCCGGGTTGCCGACCACGTCCTCCTCGTCGCCGCCCGAGGTCTCGACCAGGTCGTGGCCGACGCCGGTGTCACCCTCATCGGCTACCGCCCGCTCCGCGAGTTGATGCGAGGCTGATCGGACGGGCCGACCGATCAGCCGGGCGAGCATCCCCAAGAGCGGCAGACCGGACCACGTCGGCGGGTGGGACCACCGGTAGTCTGAGGGTTCACCGATGGGAGCGCCCGTGACCAGAGGAGAGCAGGCGAGTCTGAGACGCGTGGCGACGCCGGCGCCGAGGACCCGGGAGGAGCCCGTCCTCGCGCTCGCTCCGATCCGTCCCCTGCGCCTCGAGAACCTCTACCTGCTCGATCCGATTGCCAACGAGACGGCCCCCATCGAGGCGATCGTCTTCAGCGACGAGGGAATCGGCGTCATCGAGCACCGCGGCCAACCGGCACGTGTGCTCCCGTGGCCGTCGGTGTCCGCCCACGTGGTCGAGGCGTGGTCGGGCGGCGTGGTCCCCGAATGGTGGGTGGATCCCGAGCTCGAACGCGACGAGGCGGACGACGGGCCGACCGTCACCGATCCCGACGCCAGGGTGCGCGCGTGGCCCCACGTGGAGCCCGGCTCGCTGATCGGGATCCAGACGCCGACGGGCACCTACCGGTTCCTCCTCCCCGGCACCGATCCGGCCCGGGTCTCGGGCCGGATCAATGCAATCGCCGTCCGGCACCGGGGACCCTCCGCGGTCGCATCGGTGACGACGGTCGCCGAGGAGCGACCCTTGCGGAGCCGGCGATCCGCGGAGCAGCGGTCCACGTGGTCGAGGGTCCAGCCTCTCCTGGTCGTGGCGCTGGTCGTCTTCATCGCCACCGCGGTCACCCTGATCCTGTTGCAGAGCGCCGGGTGCAATCCATCTCCCCTTCCTCGGAGGGGCGAATTCGGGGTCTCTCGGGCGTCTGGTCCTCAGAACTCGGTAAGGGCCGCTAGGCGTTCGCCGAAGTCGCGGTACGCCGCGCCGCCGGTCGTTCCGCCGGTCGCGGAGAGCAGCTCCAGTAGGAGAGCCATCGAGCCGGTGACCTTCAGACGGCCCTGCATGAAGGCGATGTTCGGGTCGAGCGTGCCCCGTGTCGAGCGCGACTCCGTCGTCCCAGCTCACGGTGAGGCCCACGTCGGCCGCCGCTGCCTTCCCGACCGACCCGCTCACGAGACGACCGTCCTCGAGCACCGTGTAGCAGCGGATCGTCCCGGTCGGCCCGCCGATCAGTTCGCACTGGACGGTCCCTGACAGCCCGGGACGTTCGGGGCAGGAGGCTCCGAGGGCGCACGCCTCATCGAACCACTCCGCCGACAGCCAGGTGGTCACCCTCCGACCGGGACGAGACCGGGAACCCCGGCGAACAGGTCGCTCTCGCGCTCGCCGTCTGCGGGCACGAGCGCGCCCGGAGGTGCCAGGGTCCCGTCGGCGAGACGGACCTGGGCCAACCGGTAGTCGTCGTGGGGGTGAATCGAGGCCATGACCTCGGGCGGGAGTCCGAACCAGAAGCGCGAGTTGGGGTCGACCTGGGTCGCGTGTGCCAGCAATGCCTGGCGTCGCACGTCGGCGAAGTCGCTGATGTCGATCGAGGCGGTCACCACCTCCTCGCGTACGCCCTCCCACCGCTTTCGCCACTCCTCGTCGAAAGGCGACTCGATGCCGAGCTCCTCGAACTTCTGGTGGATCTCGCGGAAGCGGGCCACCGAGAAGACCGTGTAGTAGAGCTTGGAAGGCTGGAACGCCGCACCCGACCCGGTGAATCGCCTCGGATCTCCCGCCGCTTCGAACGCCGCGACCCCGATCTCGTGGACCCGGAGGTGGTCGGGATGCGGGTAGGAGGACTGCTCGTCGCCGTACACGACCATCACCTGTGGGCGCACCCGACGGACGACGGCGACCAGCCGCTCGACCGCCTCTTCGTGAGGCGCCTGAGCGAAGGCCGCCGGGTTGGCGTTCGCCTCCGAATCGGGCATCCCCGAGTCGCGGTACCCGAGCCGGACGACCTCGTCGTAGCCGATGACCTCCGCAGCGCGATCGAGCTCCGCCTGGCGCCGCTCGAAGAGCGTCGCCCGCACCTCGGGCGTGTCCATCGCCGGATTGAGGATGTCGCCCTCCTCGCCCCCCGTGCAGCAGACCAGCACGGTGTGCACCCCTGCGGCGTGGTAGCGCGCGACGGTTCCGGCGCCCTTGGACGCCTCGTCGTCGGGGTGGGCGTGGACCGTGAGCAGGGATGGCGTCTCGGGCACGACGAACACGCTACCGGGCAGGGACGCCCTAAGCTTCACCGCGAAGAGCGAGGAAGGACCGATCCATGGGCGTGATGAAGCGGATGTCGGCAATATTCCAGGCCAAGACCAACAAGCTGCTCGACAAGGCGGAGGACCCGCGCGAGTCACTCGACCTCTCGTACCAGAAGCAGCTCGAGAGCCTCCAGAAGGTCCGCCGGAGCGTCGCCGACGTCACCACCGCCAAGAAGCGAATCGAGCTCCAGGCAACCCAACTCCAACAGCAGGGGGACAAGCTCCAGCAGCAGGCCAAGGCCGCGCTGACCCAGGGAAACGAGGACCTCGCCCGCGAGGCCCTCGCCCGCCGCGCTGCCCTCGGCGAGCAGCTCACCGACCTCCAGACCCAGCACGAGCAGGTCGCCGGTCAAGAAAAGAAGCTCATCGACACCGCGCAGAAGCTCCAGGCCCAGGTCGACTCCTTCCGCACCAAGAAGGAGACCATGAAGGCCAGCTACACCGCGGCCGAGGCCCAGACCAAGATCGGGGAGGCGGTTTCGGGCATTTCCGAGTCGATGAGCGACGCCGGCATGTCGATGCAGCGCGCCCAGGACAAGATCGCGGGCATGCAGGCACGAGCGGGGGCGATGGACGAACTGCTCGCCTCCGGTGCGCTCACCGACCTCAGCAACCCGGTCGACGACATCCAGGCCCAGCTCGACAAGGCGTCGACCACCTCGACCGTCGACACCGAGCTGGCGGCGCTGAAGGCCGAGGTCGGCGCGGGCCAGCCGGCGGCCGAGCTCGGAGCCGCCGAACAGGGAGACGCGCCCAAATGATCGTGCGCATTCTCGGGGACGCCCAGTACGAGGTTCCGGCCGAGGCGAAAGGAGCACTCGAAACGCTCGATGACGCCCTGGTGAAGGCCGTCGAGGGGAACGACGAGGCCACGTTCACCGACGCGTTGACCAAACTCATCGCAGAGGTGCGGCGAGCGGGCACGCCGCTCGCCGCCGACGCGTTCGCGCCTTCCGATCTCGTCGTGCCTTTTGCGGATGCGTCGCTGGAGGAGACCAAGACCCTGCTCGCCGACAGCGGCGGTCCGGCCGAATCGGACGACCTCGTAGGCTGAAGGCATGAGCACCGCACGGAACATCCCGAACGACCGGGGCCTCACCGTCCGAATGTTCACGACGGGTCTGCTGATGGTGATCCTCTACGGCGCGGTCATCGGGCTGCTCATCGCGTTCGGTGTCTCGTTCGCAGTAGTCCTCGTCTTCGCAGCGGTGATCCTCTTCGTCCAGTACTGGTTCTCGGACAAGATCGCGCTTTTCGGAATGGGCGGCCACGAGGTGACCCCCGAAGAGGCACCCCAGCTCCACGGGGTCATCGACCGGCTGTGCGCGATGGCCGACATGAAGAAGCCGCGAGTCGCGATCGCCGACACCGACGTGCCCAACGCGTTCGCCACCGGCCGGAGCCCCAACAGTGCCGTGGTCTGCGCCACCACCGGTCTCATGCGCCGGCTCGACGAATCCGAGCTCGAGGCGGTGCTCAGCCACGAGCTGTCCCATGTCGCCCACCGTGACGTAGCCGTCATGACCATCGCCAGCTTCCTCGGGATGGTGGCCGGCCTGATCACCCGGATCATGCTCTGGACCGGGTTGATGGGCGGATTCGGGGGCGGTCGCAACAACAACCAGGGCGGTAACGACAATGCCGCGCTCGTCGAGCTCGCCGTGCTCGCGGTCTCGATCGTCGTCTACGTGATCAGCTTCATGCTCACGATGGCGCTCTCCCGCTACCGCGAGCTCGCCGCCGATCGCTCCGGGGCGATCCTCACCGGGCGGCCGTCGGCCCTCGCGTCGGCGCTGGTGAAGGTCACCGGCGAGATGTCGCGCATCCCCACCCGGGACCTGCGTGCCTCGGAGGCCTTCAACGCCTTCTTCTTCACGCCGGCCATCGCTTCGAAGGGCGTGAGCCTGTCGACGCTGTTCTCGACGCACCCCTCCCTCGACCAGCGGCTCGCTCAGCTTGCTCGTATCGAGGCTCAGCTGGGCCGCCCGTCGTGAGCGGTTCACCTCTCGCCTGACCTGCCCGCCGCATGGGCCTCCTCGACACGCTCCTCGGCCGCAGCAAGCCGGTCCCCTCCAATCTGGACGATCTGTTCGCGCCTGCCGTCGGCCTCGATCACCCTGCAGAGCGCGGCCGGGATGTCGTGCTCGGGCCACGCCGGCGTGTGCTTCAAGCCACCGTCGGGGCAGGGCATCGTCGAGATGCAGGACGAGGTGACCAAGCTCCTCGCGATGGACGGCGGCGCCGGGCTGACGAAGTCCGAGGACGGCTTCGGCTACCAGTGGCTGGTGGTGGAAGACCCGGACATCGAAGCCCTGGTCACACAGGTGCACCTCGTCAACTCCTCGTTGGCGGACGCCGGCTGGGGGCCGCAGTTGCTCTGCTCGGTGTTCGGGCTGGCCGCGCTTCCCGACCAGGCTGACACCTCGAGCGCCGCCGACGGCGATCCGGCCACCCCGACCGTCGGGCCCGGGAAGGTGCTGGGGTCGAGCGCCTATCTCGTCTATCTCTTCAAACGCGGGACCTTCTACCCCTTCGTGCCGAAGGGAAAGGAACAACGCGACACCGAGGAGGAGCTCCGCCTCCGGAGCCTCGTCGCCGACGACCTCAAGGTCGAGAGCGATCTCGACCGCTGGTTCCCCCTCTGGGATCTTCCCGTCGGCTGACCGACTGGGTGCCGGCGCGGGTTGGCTGCGGGTTGCCGGTGCCGGGAATGGCTCAGCCGGCCGCGTCGTCGATCGCGGCGGCCAGGTCGACGTCGGCCTGGGTGATGCCGCCGGAGTCATGGGTCACGAGGGCGAAGGTCACCCGGTTGTAGCGGATGTCGATGTCCGGGTGGTGATTGACCGACTCGGCGAGTTCGGCCACCCGGTCGACCAAGGCAATCGCGTCGACGAACGAGTCGGCGACCACCGTGCGGGAGAGCTTCCCCTCGACGAAGTGCCACTCGGACGCGCCACGTGCTGCCAGCGCGCCCGTCACCTCCTCGTCGGTGAGCACGCGGCAGGGCCATCGTCGGTCAGACCGATCCGACCCGCTCACTCGGGGTGAACTTCACCGGAACGGTCTCGTAGCCCGACACGAAGTTGGCCGCTCGGGTCGGAGGCGGCTCCTCGTCTGCGAGCATCAGATCGGGCATCCGGTCGAGCAGGCGGTCGAACATCACGTGGAGCTCCATCCGTGCCAGCCGGTTCCCGAGGCAGAAGTGGGACCCGAAGCCGAAGGCGACGTGGTCGTTGGGCGAGCGGGTGATGTCGAAGCGGTCCGGTTCTTCGAAGGCGCGCTCGTCGCGGTTGGCGGAGGGATAGAGCAGGAGGAGTTTCTGGCCCTTCCGGAGCGTCTCGCCGTGCAGCTCGACGTCCCTGGTCATCTGCCTCGCCATGTTCTTGATCGGAGAAACCCAACGCAGCATCTCCTCTACCGCTGAGCCGAGGAGGCTCCGGTCGGTGCGCAGCCTCGCATGCTGTTCGGGATGGCGCAGAAGCTCGACCATCCCGCCGCTGATCACGTGCCGGGTCGTCTCGTCGCCGCCGATCAGGATGAGCAGCGATTCGTAGATCAGTGAGGACTCGTCCAAGCGATCCCCGTCGATCTCCGCGTGGACGAGCGTGCCGATCAGGTCGCCGGCGAAGCCGGAGCTTCGCCGCTCTTCTGCCACGCCGGTGACATAGGTCGCGTACTCTGCCGCTGCCAGGGCTGCCTTCTCGAGGGCACCCTCCTCCGGTGAGCCGAGCGACTTCAACATGTCGTCCGACCACCGCAGGAGGTCGTCGCGGTCCTCAGGAGCCACACCGAGCATGTCGCCGATGACGATCATCGGCAGGGGCGCGGCGATGTCACGGACCAGGTCGGCCGAACCCCTCTCGCAGACCTGGTCGATGATCGCATCGCAGATGGTCCGGATACCGGATTCGCTCTCGCGGATACGCCGCGGAGTGAATCCCTCGCTCACCAACCGACGCCTCCGCACATGCTCGGGAGCGTCCATGTCGATCATCATCGGGAGCGCGTCGTTGTCGGGGCGGATGCCGCCGGCGTTGGAGAACGTCTCGGGGTCCTTCGAGATCTCCTTCACGTCCGCGTACCGGCTGATACCCCAGACCTCGGCTTCTTCGTCGAAGTAAGCAGGGGCATGCTCGCGCATCCAGGCGAACGCGGGATACGGATCTCCACCCCAGAAGGTCCCGTCGGTCAGGCCGATCGTCAACTCGGTGGGCGGCGTCGTCACAATGCTCCCTCGGTCGTTCGATCCCGATTACGAGGACGGTGCGGCTCCCACCGCATGTCGACTCGGAGCCGATTCCGGTGTCCGCGCCGGCGAGATCGTGCCCGGAGTATACGGGCTGAGTGGGCATGGCCCCGGGCTGAGTGGGCATTGCCCCGGGCTGAGTGGACCTGGAAGGTCACAGCCCCCGGCGGTGACGACCTCGGGCGCTCGGCCGCGGGGCTGCTGCTGTCCAGGTCTCACGCTTGTCGGCGCGGTCTGTAGGACATCGGCACCCGCCAGACCCCGGCATGCTTGTTGGTCCGAACCCGCTCGACGGGCCCGGTCAGGTCGAAGTCCTCGAGACGGTCGAGCAACTCTCCGAAGACGAGCCGGATCTCCATTCGAGCGAGCGTCGCACCGAGGCAGATGTGGGTGCGGTGTCCGAAGCTCAGATGCGGGTTGGGCGTCCGTCGGATGTCGAACCGATCGGCCTCCGCGAAAACCTCTTCGTCGCGGTTGGCGGACGGCCACCAGAGCGTGACCTTCGTCGCCGCGCTCGATCGACTGCTCGCCGAGGGTCGTGTCGCGTGGTGGCGGTCCTCCGGTTGTACGTGGTCGCGGAGGTCCATCGGAGGATCTCCTCGACGGCGGTCGGCATCAGCGACCGGTCGTCGCGGAGCTGCTGCAAGCTGGTCCGGGTTCTCGATGAGTGCGACCATCCCCAGGGCGATCGAATTCCGGGTGGTCTCGCTGCCGGCGACCACCAGCAGGTTGAAGAACATGAGGAGCTCGAGCTCGGTCATCGGGCGGCGCGCCGCCGTCGTCGTCCTCGATCTCCGCCGCGGCGAGGGTGGAGATGAGGTCCTCGCCCGGAGCGAGTCGCTTGTAGGCGACGAGCTCGGTCCCGTAGGCGGCCATCGCGGCTCGCGGCCGCTGCGGCTTCCTCGCTCGATTCCCCGAGCTCGCGACCCTCGAAGTCGAGCGTGGTGTTCGACCACCGCAACAGGTCGTGGCGGTCCTGATCCGGTACCCCCATCAGGGCGGCAACCGCCTGGATGGGCAACTCGACCGCGACCTCGGAGAGGAAGTCACAGGATTCCTTTTCGGCGATCGCGTCGATGATCCGCTCGGCGCGGCGCACGGAGGTCGTGCTCGACCGCGGCGAGCGCTCTCGGCGTCAGGGCCGGGGTCACCAACCGCCGGATCCGCTGGTGCCGCGGATCGTCCATCATGTTGAGCAGCACCCCGGAGGCGAAGGCGTAGGGAAGATCCTGGATCAGTGTGCCGCCACCCTCTGCGCCGGGGCAGCGCTCGGAGGAGAACAGATCGGCATCGGTCGCTGCCGCCGCGATGTCGGCGTGGCGGCTCAGGACCCAGAAGCCGACCCCGTCGGGGGTGTGTTCGGTGGGGCACTGCCACCAGACCGGCCGCTCGCGCCGGAGCTGAGCGAAGACCTCGTCGGGGAACCCGGCCGAGAAGAGGTCGAGATCACAGAGATCGAGAGTGGTGAGGTCCATTCCGCAGTCCGTCGGTCTCCGGCTCTCCGGATGTCCCGCGCGCCCTCAGCGCCTCACGGGTGCGTCATCGACTCGGGCCGGACGGCCTGGTCGAATTGCTCTCCCGTCAGGTAGCCGAGCGCGACCACCGCTTGGCGCAGGGTGCTTCCCTCCCCGTGGGCCTTCTTCGCCACCTCTGCCGCCCTGTCGTAGCCGATCAGCGGATTGAGGGCGGTCACCAACATCAGCGAGCTCTCGAGATGCTGGCGAATACGGTCCTCGTCCGCTTCGATGCCCGCCACGCAGAAGCGGGCGAACGCACCGGCGGCATCCGCGAGGAGCCGCACCGAACGGAGGACGTTGAGTGCGATGACCGGCTTGCAGACGTTGAGCTCCAGGTTGCCGCGAGACCCGGCGATCGCCGTTGCGGCGTCGTTCCCGTAGACCTCGATGCACACCATGATCATCGCCTCGCACTGGGTGGGATTGACCTTCCCCGGCATGATCGACGATCCGGGCTCGTTGGCGGGCAGGCGCAGCTCCCCGAGGCCGCTCCTCGGCCCCGAGCCCAGCCACCGCAGATCATCGGCGATCTTCGTCAGCGAAGCGGCCAGTGTACGGAGCGCGCCACTCGCCATGACCAGCCCGTCGTGGGCGGCGAGCGCGGCGAACTTGTTCGGTGCCGTGACGAAGGGGAGGCCGGTCAGCTCCGCGATGACTGCTGCGACCCTCGCCCCGAACTCGGAGTGGGTGTTGAGACCGGTCCCCACCGCGGTGCC
The DNA here is from genome assembly GCA_963784155.1 of uncultured Acidimicrobiaceae bacterium. GTDB lineage: Bacteria > Actinomycetota > Acidimicrobiia > Acidimicrobiales > RAAP-2 > Bog-756. The sequence continues at coordinate 10,358 of CAWAQF010000012.1, read as the reverse complement.
ACCTGCCGCCAGCTCGTAGAGGTCGTCGAGGCCGTACTCGATTCTGCCGAGGTCGGCATCGAGCTGTGCGACATACCCGGAGAACTCCTGCCCGAGTGTGAGTGGAACCGCGTCCATGAGGTGGGTGCGGCCGATCTTGACGATCCCCTCGAACGCCTCCGCTTTTCGCTGCAGCTCGTCGCGCAGGTGCCGGATCGACGGGAGCAGGCGGTGAGTGATCTCCTCGACGACGGCAATGTGCATGGCGGTCGGGAAGGTGTCGTTCGAGGACTGCGACATGTTGACGTCGTCGTTGGGGTGAATCGGGTTCTTCGAGCCCATCGTCCCGCCCGACATCTCGATCGCACGGTTGGCGATCACCTCGTTTGCGTTCATGTTGGTCTGGGTACCACTTCCGGTCTGCCAGACGCTCAGCGGGAAGTGCTCGTCGAGCTTCCCGTCCGCGACCTCCCGCGCGGCTGCTACGATCAGCGCCGATTTGTCGGGCGACATCATCCCCAGGTCGGCGTTGACCTGCGCCGAGGCTTCCTTCAAGACGCCGAACGCACGGATCAACGGCGTCGGCATACGGTCGTCCCCGATCGGGAAGTGGTGGAGCGAACGGGCCGTCTGCGCGCCCCAGTACCGGTCACTCGGGACGTCGATGGCGCCCATGCTGTCGGTTTCGGTGCGGAAGTCGTTGCTCATGTGTCAAACACTACGGCGTCGTGTCCGGGCGCCACAGAGCGAGGCCTGCTTGCCAGAACTTGTGGGCGGTCTCGACATCCTCGGCCCGAGGCCCGGAGCCGTCGCCGGGAACCTCGAGGATTGCCGGAAGTCCCTGCAACGAGGGATGGCCGAGCAGCGCGGCGAACCCGTCCGCTCCGATCGTCCCCTCTCCGAGGTTCTCGTGCCGGTCGCGATTGGCACCGAAATCGACCTTCGAGTCGTTGACATGGAGGCAGCGGAGGCGAGGCAGGCCGACCGTGTCCTCGACGAGTTCGATCAGCGCGCCGGACTCCTCGATCGTCACGAACGAGACACCCGATGCCCAGAGGTGCTGGGTGTCGAGACACACGCCGAGGAGGTCGTCCGCGTCGGCGGCGTCGATGACCTGCGCGAGCTCTTCGAACGAGCGCCCGACGGTGTCGCCGGCTCCCGCGGTGTTCTCGAGGAGGATCGGGCAATGTTGCCGGACATCCACCGGCCTTTTCCGCATCTCGAGTGCTTCGGCCGCCTCAAACGCCTCGAGGAGTGCCTCGGCCACCTTGGCCAACGCGGTGTCGAAGCCGGTCCCGCGGTGGCTCCCGATGTGGAGCACCAGACCGTCCGCACCCATGGCCTGAGCGGTCACCAGGTTCGCCGCGAGGCTCGCTCGCGACTTGCGGGTGAGCTCGGGATCGGGCGTGGCCAGGTTGATGAGATACGTCGCGTGGCAGAACGTGGCCGTGATCGTCCGATGGCGGGACTGGGCCTCGCGGTACGCGTCGAGCTCGTCGGCGCTGTGCCGCGACGTCCTCCACATTCGTGGGCTTTGGGTGTGGACCTGGACCACCTCGGCGCCGATCTCGGCCCCGCGGTCGAGTGCCGAGAGCAGTCCTTTGCCGGCCTTCACGTGTGCTCCGATCCGCACGCTCGGCAACGTAGCAAGTCGGCCCGGGCACTCCGGATGACCTCGCCGCGCGGACCAATCGGCTCCGCCAAGGCACGGGAGCTCATCAGTCGTCCGGTGATGGCCAACGTGGCGACCGTCGATGCGCACGACCATCCCCAACTGACGCCGATCCGGATCGATCTCGAGGACGGTCGAATGGTGTTCAACACCGTCAAGGGTCGGGCCAAGCAGCGCAACCTGGCCCACAACCCTTCGGCCGAACAGCTCCCCCGTGGGCTCGACTGCCACTTACCGTGGCGCTAGAGCCACGTTCAGCGGTAATCTGAGGGTTGTGCGTACTTGTCGGGATGCGCCACCGCGGGGTCCGTCGGGGGACGAAGGCCTTTCGATGGTCGTGATCGTCCTCTCGCTGCTGGTGACGGCCGCCCTCACCGCGATCCTCCTCGGCACCACGCTCAAATCCAACTCCGGTGCCAACTCGAGCACGAGCGTGACCAACGCTCCTGGGGTCGCGACGGCCACGGATACACAGGCCCAGCAGTCCCTTTCCCAGGCCCTGACCACCGCGGCCGATCCGGCATCGAGCCAGGGCGGGTACGGATCACTCGACGCCTCGGCGCTGACGGCGTCCGACCCGTCGTTGTCGTTCGTGAACGGACCCTCGTCCGGCCCGACGACGGTGAGCGTCTCGGCTGGGGGTGGCGGTCTCACTCTGGCCGACCGCTCCTCGGACGGGACCTGCTGGCTCGTCTGGCGTAGCGACACGGGACCCGCTTGGTACGGAGCCCAAACCGATCTTTCCAGCTGTACGGCACCCTCGCTCGGCGGATCCCCGTCTTCTGGTCCGGTGTCCTCTTCGACGATCGGTTGGCAGCCGGGAAGCTTCCCCTCACCCTGACCCCCGACGTCAAGCGCGCGACCACCATCCCGGCCCGCTGTTGAGCGAGCCGGCGTCGACGAGCTCCTCGCAAGCCTGCGCCGCCTGCGGGATCGGCAGATTGGTACGGAGGAGGATGGTCTCGAACACCGTCGGCGTCTCGTCGACAGCCGCCAGAACCGCGCGCTGCTCATCGGTCGCGGCGTTGCGCATCGAGGGCGTCGGGGACGTCGGGGCCTGCGTGGCCGAAGAGGTTTCGCCGCCGCCTCCGCGGGGACGACGATGCTGGGCGCGGGGACGTGGGCTTTCCTGCTTCGGCGCCCTGCCGGCACACGCGAGCGAAACCGCGACGAGTACGTCGGTCGCGTCACGGACAGGGATGCATCCGTCGACCAAGAGCGCGTTGGTTCCGGACGAAGACGGACTGTGCACCGAGCCGGGCACGGCGCAGACCGGCACCGATCTTCGGGCTGCTGCCTCGGCCGTGGTCAGTGACCCTCCTGATCGGTGACATTCGACCACGACGACCACGTCGGCCAACGCGGCGATGATCCGATTCCGCGCCGGGAAGACCCACGGTCGAGGGGCGGTCCCGAGAGGAGACTCGGAGAGGACCGCCCCTCGTCGGGCCACTTTCTGCCAGAGCTCTGCGCTCGACGAGGGGTACACGACGTCGAGACCCGTCCCGACGACGGCCACCGGCGGCGCGGCCGTCGGGGTCGAGGCCCGCAATGCGCCGACGTGGGCCGCGCTGTCGATCCCCCGCGCGAGACCCGAGACGACCACCACCCCTTCCTCGGCCAGTGCGACGCCCATCTCGGCGGCGACTCGGCGGCCGTAGGCCGTGGCGGAGCGGGTCCCGACGATGGCCACCGTCGGAGAGGTCTCGAGGGCTCCGGGTTCACCCAGACAGAACAGAGCGGGAGGTGCCGTGGGATCTCCCTCGAGGGCCGGGGGGTAGCCAGCCCCGCCGGCAAGCAGGACACGGGCTCCGACGCGCCGGTACCTCGCGCCGACGGCGGTGACGTCGGTCGCCCGGGCAGGGGCCGCGAAGCGTCGGCCTCGATCGGACGGATGTGCACCCGCTTTCACCGCCAGCCACGCGAGCGGAGGCCGCATGCCACCGAGCAGCTTGGAGAGCGACGAAGAGGTCATGCCGGGCAGCCCAGCCAGAGCCGCTGCGTAGACCTCGGCTTCGCCGGGGCCGGTCACCAGTCCTCCCGTCCGAGCAATATCGCGCGTCGAGACCGGAGGAGGAGCGCCTCCCACACGTGCACGGACTCGATACGGTCCCCTCCCCCGTCGAGATCGGCGATGGTCCGGGCGATGCGCCGCACGCGGTGGTAGCCACGGGCACTCAGTGAGCCGTTCCGAAGGCGTTCTTCGACGAGGTCCGATGCGTCAGTGCTCATCGGTGCAAACTGTGCGAGGCCGGCCGCCCCGAGACCGGAGTTGGCTACGGTTCCACGTTCCCTCGCGAGTTGTCGGGCGCGTGCGACTCTCGCCGCAACGGTCGCGGTGTCCTCCTCGTCGGATCCGTCGGTGGCGAGCAGCCGCTCGACCGCAGGTCGATCGACTCGGATGGAGATGTCGAAACGGTCGAGCAGTGGGCCGGAAAGGCGCCGTGCATAACGCTCTTTCGCAGCGGGAATACACCGGCACGAACCGGGAGGTCCCCCTTCTCCGCACGGACAGGGATTCATCGCCGCGACCAATGTGAACCGGGCCGGAAAGCATGCCGAGCCACGCGCCCGGCTGACCCGCACGACTCCCTCTTCGAGCGGCTGCCGGAGTGCCTCGAGAACCGCCGACTGGAATTCTCCGAGCTCATCGAGAAAGAGGACCCCACCGTGAGCGAGACTGATTTCACCCGGTCGTATCGACGGCATCCCCCCTCCGATGATCGCGACTGCCGACGCACCGTGGTGCGGCGCGGCGGAACGGTGGTCGCTCGATCAGCCCTCCTTCGGGGACCACGAGACCGCAGACGGAGTGGATGCGGGTGACCTCCAGTGCGATTCCGTGGTCGAGGTCCGGCAGCAGGCCCGGCAGCCGATTGGCGAGCATCGACTTGCCCGAGCCGGGCGGTCCGATGAGCAGAACGTGATGACCTCCGGCAGCTGCAATCTCGAGTGCGCGGCGCGCGAGTTTCTGACCCTTCACGTCGCGAAGGTCGCCGCGTTCAAGGAGGCCCTGCGGATGTGGCGCCTTGGTTACGACTCGGCGCCGGACCGCTCCGGGAGTGGGACCCCAGGGCCGGCGACCGCAGAGCTGATCGATCAGAGTCCGGAGCGTCGGGGAGAAGCGGGTCTCGCAGCCCCCCGCGAGGCTCGCCTCGCCGACGGCCTCCTCGGCCACGACGAGGCGAAAGCCGCTCAGGGACTCCGCGAGCGCCACGGTGCCGGGCACGCCGCGCAAGGACCCGTCCAAGCCGAGCTCCCCGACGAACGCCATCCCTCTGACCCGCGCCGCATCGAGCTCCCCCGAGGCCACGAGCAAACCGATCGCGATCGGCAGGTCGAGCCCGGCGCCTCCCTTGGGCATACCCGACGGCGCGAGGTTGACGGTGACCCGGCGCAAGGGCCACGGCAGGTCGCTCGAGAGCAGCGCCGCTCGAACCCGGTCGCGAGATTCACGAACGGCGGCGTCGGGCAGGCCCACCATCGTGAAACCGGGAAGCCCGTTCGAGACATGAACCTCGACCGAAACCTGAGTTCCTTCGACACCTGCGACGATTGCGGAGGGAATGGCAGCGAGCACGGCGCCTCCCAATTGCACTGTCCGGCCACGGGCTCATCGAGTTCGGGGGTCCGGAACGGGATCGGAGGAGGGCCGTCCTTTCGCGGTGCACGGCCGCTCGAAGCACCGGATTGCACGGTACCCATGGGGTGTCACACGTCCTGGTTGTGGCGAGCTGGATCATGGTGGGACCAGCCCAAGGTTCGTTTCGAGGTGGTGATGTAACGTGATGTATAGTGATGTAACGTGATGTATAGTGATGTATAGTGATGTCATGCAGCGAACACAGATATCCCTGAGCGAGGAAGAGCACGCCGCACTCGAACTTGCAGCGAACCAAACCGGGGCGAGCCGGGCAGAGCTCATCAGGAGGGCGATCCGCCTTCACTACGGAAAGCCGGCAACGAGCGATCGACTGGCCGCTCTCCAGACATCAGCGGGAACGTGGGCAGAGCGATGCTTCACGGGAGCGGAATACGTGGACGCCGTACGGCGAGATGCAGACGACAAGGTGTCGACCGCGAGTAGGCCGTGAGACTCGTCGATACGAGCGTCGCACTCGACCACCTTCGAGGCGACCTCCGAGCGACCGCCGTTCTCGGTGAGTACCTGGCCGGACGAGAGCCGGTCGCAGCCAGCGAGCTGACGCGCACCGAACTTCTCTCTGCCATGCGTCCCGACGAGCGCGACGCGTCCGAGCGTTTCTTCTCGGTCTTCTCGTGGGTCCCCGTCAACGAGCGGATCGCTCGGGTCGCCGGTGACCTCGCCGGCACGCGCACGACGCCACAGAGTCCTGTCAGCGCGATCGACCACCTCATTGCCGCGACGGCGATCGTCATCGGTGCCGAGCTCGTCACGACGAACCCCCAACGATTCCCGATGCTGCCGGGGTTGAAGGCGGCCTATTCCCCAAGCAAGCCCCGGGTCTCCTCGCCACTCGGCCTACCCGCATCCGACTGAGACCGGTGATCACGAAGGGAAGGTGGTCAGAAGGGAGGTCCCTGCCGGATCAGCGGCCTTCGAAGCGCGCGGGCCTCTTCTCGGCAAAGGCGCGAAGCGCCTCGCGCGTGTCGTGGCTGGCGAAATTGACGGCCTGAGATCGCGATTCCTCCTCGATCGCCTGGTCGAAGGAGAGGGAGAGCGAGTGGTTGAGCATGCCCTTCGTCATCGACAAGGCGAGTGGAGGCCCCTCGGCGAGGGTGCGGGCCCACGCCTCGACGAAGCCGTCGAGTTCGCCGGGTGGCAGTACCCGATTGACCAGGCCGAGTCCGGCGGCATCCGAGGCGTCGATGATCTCGGCCAACAGGGCGAGCTCCTTTGCCCGGTGCAGACCGATCAGGCGCGGGAGCAACCAGGACACGCCGAAGTCGACCGAGAGACCGCGCTTGGCGAAGATCTGTGAGAAGCGCGCCTTCTCGGATGCGACCACCAGATCACAGCCCAGAGCCATGCTCATGCCCGCACCCGCGGCCACTCCGTTCACCTTGGCGATCGTCGGCTTCGGTATGTGGTGCAGAGTGAGCGCCACCTCTCCGAGCGCTCGCATCTGGACAAGAAAGGGGTCTCCGGGCCTGCCTGCCACGTCGGAGGGCTCGCTGAGATCGGCTCCCGAGCAGAACGCGTCGCCCGCACCGGTCAGCACCATGACCCGGTCGTGACGGTCGGCCGCGATCTCCTCGAAGGTGGACAGCAGCTCCCGCCACATTGTGCCGTTTGCGGCATTCTTGCGCGCCGGTCGATTCATGGTGACCGTGACGACCCCTTCGTCGCGCGGTCACGATCAGGGTCTCGAGCTGAGTCGACATTCACCGGAGCCTAGGAGATCCGCTGTCGGGGGTGATCTGACCGTCCGGTCCGGCCACCGTCAGAAGGCTCCCTCGATGACCTCCACCCGACCTGCGGTGATCGATACGACGTCGAAGCGCACGTCGACCCATGGACGAGCGGAGGCGGGACCGAGCTCGGAGAGCCACGACGCAGCAAGTCGTCGGATCCGTCGCTGTTTGGCGACCGTCACCGCCTCCGACCCGGTTCCGAAGATGTCGGTCGAGCGCGTCTTGACCTCGCAGAACACCACGCAACGCCCGGAGCGGACCACCAGGTCGATCTCCCCGTCACGGCACCGCCAATTGCGGGCGAGCACTTCGTACCCTTTGTGCTCGTACCAGCGAGCAGCCAGGGCCTCGCCACGGGCACCGACCGAACGCCCCCCGTTCACATCTCTTTCTCGGGGAGACGCTCGATGTTGACGTCCCGAAACGTGAGGATCCGGACCGACGGGACGAACCGGGCCGGGCGGTACATGTCCCACACCCAGGCGTCCTGCAGGTTCACTTCGACAAAGGGCGGGGAGGACGCCGACCGAACGGTGACCTCGACCTCGTTGGCCAGGTAGAAGCGGCGCTCCGTCTCGACCACGTACCCGAAAAGGGGGACGACTGCCCGGTACTCCTGAACCAGGGCAAGCTCGATCTCCGACTCGTAGCGCTCGAGGTCTTCCTCGCTCATCGCCTCGGGGCCGTGCCGGGTCCCCCCGACCGGGAACTCCTCACCCTCCCAGGGTACCGACCGGAGCGCGCGGGCCGGTCGGGGCGCTGCGATCAGCCACGTGCGGTCCGGCGCTCCTTGATCTTCGCAGCCTTCCCGTGGCGCTCGCGCAGGTAGTAGAGCTTGGCCCGGCGGACGTCCCCGAGAGAGACGACCTCGGTCTTCGCGATCACCGGAGAATGCAGGGGGAACGTGCGCTCGACGCCCACGCCGAAGCTCACCTTGCGGACGGTGAAGGTCTCGCGGACTCCAGTGCCCTGCCGGCGAAGGACGGCACCCTCGAACACCTGGACCCGCTCTCGGCTGCCCTCGACCACGCGAACGTGCACCTTCACGGTGTCCCCTGGTCGGAAGTCGGGAACGTCCTCTCGCAGGCTGTCGCGATCGATGATGTCGGTCGGGTTCATGTACGGATGGCTCCGGGTTCGTCGTGGTATCTGGCCGATGGCACCACGGTGGGGGGCCGCTCGGACCCACCATCGAGCAGCATGGGGCGCGATGCGGGCGGAGGGCCGGGAATCGCGGCGCCAACGGAAGTCACCGATCGTAGCCGTGCTCGCGGAGGACCTGCACCTCGCCGTGCTCCGCGAGCAGCTCCACCTCCGCGGTCGGAGAGGCCCCCCCGAGCCTCGATCAGGTCCGGTCGCCGAACGAGGGTCCTGACCAGCGCCTGGACCCGTCGCCACTCCCCCACCATCCCGTGATCGCCGGACCGCAAGACATGGGGCACCTCCCAGCTGCGAAAACTGGCCGGACGGGTGTACTGGGGGTATTCGAGCAGTCCCGCCGTGAAGCTCTCCTCGTCGACGGACTGCTCGTTCCCGAGGACCCCGGGGAGCAGCCGGACCACCGCCTCGACGACCACCAGTGCGGGGAGTTCACCTCCGGCGAGCACGAAGTCGCCGACCGAAAGCTCGTCGTCGACCAGATGGTCGGCGACCCGCTGGTCGACCCCCTCGTAGCGGCCACAGAGCAACGAGAAGCCCTCCGGCGCAGCCGGCCAGCTCGGTGGCGACCTTCTGGTCGAAGGGCCGGCCCGATGGCGAGAGCAGGACGAGGGGCCGCGTCAAACCCTCGGGCGAGGCGGCCACCCCCTCAACGACTTCGAAGACCGGTGCGGCGGAGAGCACCATTCCGGCCCCTCCACCGAAGGGTGCGTCGTCGACCGAACGGTGCACGTCGTGCGCACCGTCCCGGATGTCGTGGGTGCGAAGATCGATGAGGCCATTCGTTCGCGCCCGACCGAGTATCGACCCGTCCGCGTACCCCTCGACGAGGTCGGGGAAGATGGTGAAGACGTCGATCCGCACGGCCGCAAGCTCAGCCGCGATCGAGGAGCCCGTCGGGGACGTCGACCGTCACCGAGACACCGGGCTCGTTGCGCACCACGAAGCGGAGCGGGATGAGCCCACCGTCCTCGAGGACCAAGAGGTCGCTCGCGGGGTTGGCCTGGACCGCTTCGACGACGCCGAGCAGGCGACCCTCGCGGTCCTCCACGCGCGAACCGATGAGCTCGTGCACCCAGAGCTCGGTCGGTTCCACAAGAGACGGCGCGAGCAAGGCGGTCCCACGCAAGGTCTCCGCCGTGTCGACATCGGCGATGCCGTCGAAGGTCACGATGTACCGGCCCTTGTGGGCGCTCGCCCGCACCACCCGGAGGGTTCGTCCGTCGGGCGCGGTGAGGACGGAACCCGGTTGCACGCGTTCTTCCCGGTTGGTCGAGAGCGACACGATGACCTCGCCCTTCAACCCGTGTGGGCGCACGATGCGGCCGACCTCGAGAACGGGTTTCCCGACGGCCACGGCGCCTACAGGTCCCTCGTGGTCGCCGGCCACGGTGCCGGGCACCGGCTCGCCGGGCTCAGTCGTCGACGATGTCGACCGTGGTCTGGAGGCCGTCGCGCGCACCTGCCGCCGCCACCACCGTGCGAATGGCCTGGGCGACGCGGCCGCGGCGCCCGATGACCCGGCCCATGTCGTCGGGGGCCACGTGGATGCTGAAGCGAACCGAACTCCGCCGCTCCTCGGAGTTGACGACGACCGCTTCGGGGTCCGTCGCGATGGAACTCACCAGGTAGGTGAGCACCGCGAGCGGCGTCTTGCCGGTCACCCGGTTCCCCATGTCGTCGTCCTGATCCACGACGTCGTCGACAGTGTTCACGTCGCCGGCGGAATCCAGCACCAGGTCGTCCGTCATTGCTCGGCGCTCGCTCCCGCCGGTTGTTCGACCGGTTGTTCGACGGTCTGGTGAACCGGCTCGTCGACCGCACCCACCTTTGTGAGCAGCTTCCCGACCCGCTCGGTCGGCGTGGCGCCCTGGGACAACCACTTCGCGACTTTCGTCTTGTCGATCTGGACCACTGCATCGGGTTCCGCCGCGGAGGTGCCACGCGGGGCATAGGTCCCGACGATCTCGATGAAGCGACCGTTTCGAGGGGACCGGCTGTCCGCGGCCACCACTCGGTACGTCGGTTGCTTCTTCTTCCCGATCCGCACAAGGCGGAGTTTCACTGCCACGTTCGAACTCCTCTGGATGTGTCGAGGCTGGATTGTGTCGAGGCTGGATTGTGTCGAGGCTGGATTGTCTCGAAACGGTGCCGA
>CAWAQF010000011.1:232500-360913 GCA_963784155.1 uncultured Acidimicrobiaceae bacterium | reverse complement strand
CCGGGAGCGGCAACCGGGACGCGATCACGCGAGCCGGCCACAGTAGGGTGCCCCTGTGCGGATCGGGGTGCTCGGCGTGGAGGCCGGATGGGCCGTGAGGTCTGCCGCGTGGTGCTCGCTCGGCCCGGCCTCGAGCTGGCCGCGGCCGTCGACCCGGGATGCCGCGGAGCCGAGTTGTCACCGCTGCTCGGCGTCGACGCGGGCGATCTCGAAGTGGCGGGTGAGCTCGACGCGCTGACCGCGGCGGGCGTCGAGGTCGTGGTGGACTTCACCCGAATCGAGGCCGCCCGGGTGAACCTTCCGTTCTGTGCGGAGGCCGGTATCCACGCGGTGGTCGGCACAACCGGGCTGACCACCGAGGACCTCGACGAGTCGAGCACCGCTTCGCCGGGGCCGGCCGGGCACCCAACTGCATCGTCGCGCCCAACTTCGCGGTCGGCGCGGTGCTGATGATGCGTTTCGCCGAGCTCGCCGCCCCCTGGTTCTCCGGGGCCGAGATCATCGAGCTCCACCGTGAGGGGAAGCTCGATGCGCCTTCGGGGACCGCCGTGCGCACGGCCGAACGGATCGCCGTGGCCCTGCGGGCGAGCGCCCCCCACACCTCGGCCCGCGACGTGGCCGGGGCGGAGGGCTATCCGGCCGACCGCACCGTCCACCGGCTCGTCGAAGGTGCGCGGCTGGCGGCGCCGGCCCCGGTGGGGTGCGCCTGCACTCGGTGCGGCCTGCCGGGATCGTGGCCCATCAAGAGGTGGTATTCGGTGGCCACGGCAACACTGACCATCCGGCGCACTCGACCGACCGGGTCTCCTTCATGGCGGGGGAGCCGTGGCCGTCGAGGCGGTCCCACCCGACCCGGTTACCGTCGGCTTGAGCCGCTGCTCGGCCTCTAGCCGGCCGGTTCGCCGTGCGTCCCGCCAAGAGATCATCGAGGCGACCTACCTCTGGTGCGTGCCCGCCCGGCCTCGTCAAGACGACCGTCGAAGACGCGGCGCGCGAGGCCGGTGTGTCCCGAGCGACCGAGCCGCACCGCATCTTCCCCGGTGGCCGCGCAACTGATCGACGCGACGGTCGCACGGGCGACGCTCGAGTTCCTCGTGCGGCTCTACGAGCAGGTGCGCGAGGGCCGCGAACGCTCGAGGAGGTGATGGAGCGGGGGGATCGTGTTCGCCCACCGGGCGATCCTCGAGCACGAGGTCCTCCAGCGGGTGCCTCTCCTCCAGACCGAGCCGGAGAAGCTGTTGCCGGCGCTCACCGTGGAGAGCAACCGGATCCGCGAGGGGATCGTGGCGTTCCTGGTGCCCCTACCTCGAAGCAGCGTGGCATCGCCGAGGGCGTCGACCCCGACGAGGCCTCCGACTTCCTCGCCCGGTGTCTCTTCTTCATGGGACAGCCAGGACGATGGGACCTCGAGGACCCCGCTCAGGTGGCTCGGCTAGTGCGCTCCGAGTTACTCGCCGGCGTGGTGTCGAATCCCGATCTCCCCGCCTCGCCCCCGGCGGCGCCGTCGGGCGGGTCCCCTCGCACTCGTTGACAGTGAGACAAATTGCGACGTACTGTTTCAAGCGTGCCCGCACCGGGGGGAACGCTGGTAGCCGAGGGGCCACGTCCGGCACTCGAGCTGCGCTGAGCAGCGGCGATCCGCCCGCCGCACCCTCGCTACGTCTTCCGGGTGATCGAAGCCGCAGGGTGGTGCCTCTCGCGACACGGGACGCTGAAGACCACCGTCGACGACATCGCGCGCCAGGCGGGCGTGTCCGCGAGCCACGGTGTACCGGGCATTCCCGGGGGGCCGCGACGAGGTGCTGCGGGCGGTCGTCGACACCGAATCGGCACGACTGTTCGCCGCGGTGGGGGCGAGGCTCGCAGGCGAAAGGGACCTCCCCGCGGCGCTGGTCGCCGGCATCGTGGAGGCCTCCCCCCGGATCGTCGAGCACCCGGCAGTCCACTACCTCGTGGCGCACGAGCCGGGCACCATCCTCGGCCACCTCGCGTTCGACGAGGCGGACCGCGTCCTCGTGACCTCGTCACGTCTCACCGCGCCGTTCCTCACCCGATGGATGAGCCCCCCGGAGGCCGAGCGTCGTGGCCGAGTGGGCGACGAGGATCGTCCTCTCCTACGTGATCGCGCCGAGCACCACCACCGACCTGAGCGACCCGGTATCGACCACCCGATTGGTCGAGACCTTCCTGATGCCGGGGATCCGCGCCCTCAACGGCGACCTGGCCGACACGGCATCGCCCGTCCACCGGGCACGAAGGAGTTCGACGAGTAATGGACGCCCGCTTCGCAGTTCCAAAGGGAGACGGACATGACCACTGAGATGACCGACACCAAGGACATCATCGGCCGAACCGAGATCAACGACTTCGAGGCCATCCTCGCCGTCGTGGGCACCGAGGAGGCCGACGGCCGTCACCCGGTCGAGTCGCAGTACGAGTCGATCTTCACGTGGGACTACGAAAAGGGGGCACGGCCGAAGCTGACCAAGCTCTACGAGAAGGCGAAGAACGCCCAGTGGAACGCCGAGACCGACCTGCCGTGGGACACCGAGGTCGACCAGGAGCGACTGGTGCGCGAGGAGGCCGAGGCGGGCGGCGGCTTCGCGGCGGGCTTCGACCTGGCCGGTACCCCGGTCGAGAAGTGGGGCGACAAGGAGTGGGTGAACTTCGGCGTCGAGAGCCAGAACTGGACCCTCTCCCAATTCCTCCACGGTGAGCAGGGAGCCCTGATCTGCACCGCGAAGATCGTCGAGTCGGTGCCCTGGATCGACGCCAAGTACTACGCCTCGACCCAGGTGATGGACGAAGCGCGCCACGTCGAGGTGTTCGCCAAGTACCTCGACGACAAGCTCTCCGGGCACTACCCGATGCAACGCGCACCTCCGGATGCTGCTCGACGACATCATCGCCGACTCACGATGGGACCTCACCTACCTCGGAATGCAGATCATGGTCGAAGGCCTCGCACTCGCCGCGTTCGGGTTCATGCAGCAGACGACCCAGGACCCACTGCTCCGCCAGCTGCTCAAGTACGTGATGGCCGACGAAGCCCGTCACGTGGCCTTCGGGGTGCTCAGCCTCCAGGAGTACTACCAGGGGCTCTCCTCGGCCGAACTGCGCGAACGGCAGGAGTTCGCGTTCGAAGCGGCGGTGCGGATGCGCGACCGATTCCTGCAACAGGAGGTGTGGGACCGGATGGGGATCGACCCGAAGGCGATCGTCCCCGTCGTCTACCAGGCGCCGGACCGTAGCGAATTCCAGGCGCTGCTGTTCTCGAAGATCGTGCCCAACTGCAAGAAGCTCGGGCTGCTCGACGCCGCGGACGGTTGGCTGCGAACGAAGTTCACCGAGCTCGGCGTGATCGACTTCGAGTCGGCCATCGACACCTCCGAGGAGTACGAGGACCTCGCCGTGGAGCGTCCTGTACCGGCCTGATCCCCGCATCGACCCGGGGGGCCCGACCTCATGGCGTCGGCGCGCCTCCTGGTAGCCTGCGACGCGGGAGCACGTCCCTCCTGCTGACCTCGCGCCGAACGGCGGGCTGACGTGCCGCGCTTCGGATCGGTCGTCACCGCGATGGTCACCCCGTTCGGCGACGACGGCCGGGTGGACCACCAGGTCGCCGCCGAGCTCGCACGCCATCTGGTCACGACCGGCACCGACGGTCTGGTCGTCGTGGGCAGCACCGGCGAGGGTCCGGTGCTCAGCGACGCCGAGCGGGTCGAGCTCTTCCGGACCGTGATCGGCGCGGTGGACGTGCCGGTGATCGCGTCGACCGGCACCAACGACACCGCACACTCGGTCATGCTGACCGAGGAGGCGGCGACGTGCGGTGCGGACGGCGTGCTCGTCGTCACCCCGTACTACAACCGGCCGTCGAGGGCGGGATCGCCGCGGACTTCCGAACCGTCGCCGCCCCAGCGACCTGCCAGTCGTGCTCTACGACATCCCGGTGCGATCGGGCCGTCGGATCGGTGCCGAGCTGATCGTCGAGCTCGCCCACGACGTTCCCACCATCGTGGCGGTGAAGGACGCGACCGGTGACGTGCCGGCGGCCGCGGTCGTCGTGGCGGAGGCACCCGAAGGGTTCGAGGTGTCCTCGGCGACGACCCGCTGACCCTTCCCTTCCTCTCGATCGGCGGGGTCGGGGTGATCAGCGTCGCCTCGCACTGGGCCGGCCCGGTCCTCGCGGAGATGATCCACGCGCGACCGGGACGGCGACGTCGACCGCGCCGCGTCGCTCAATCGGCGGCTCGCGGAGTCCTACCGGTTCGAGTCCACCGAGGAGTACCCGAACCCGGTGCCGGCCAAGGCCGCCTGCCGCGCTCGGGCTGCCGGTCGGCCAGTGCCGCCTCCCGAATGCACCCGCGCCGGCCGACCTCGACGCAGCTGGCCCGTTCGATCATCGCCCGGTCGGCGCGCCGCCGACCCGGCGCAGCGGTCGGTTGCCTGACCGACGCCCGGACCGCGCACGAAGAGGTGCCGGCGGGCCCACGGCGGAGGCGGACGCCGCACCGGTCCGGTTGGTCTTCCTCGGGGGACTGGGCGAGATCGGCCGCAACTGCGCGTGCGTCGAGGTCGAGGGACGGATCCTGGTGCTCGACGTCGGGATCATGTTCCCCGACCCGGACATGCCCGGCGTCGACCTGGTCCTCCCCGACTTCACCTACCTGCGGGAGAACGCGGGCGGGTCGACGGCATCATCCTCACCCACGGTCACGAGGACCACACCGGCGGGCTCGCCTACCTGCTCCGCGATTTCTCGGTCCCGGTCTACGGGTCCGAGCTGACCCTCGCCTCGCCCGGAACCGGGTGGACGAGGCGGGGCTCGCCGAGCGTGCGCAGTTCGTCCCCGTCCGGGACGGGGAGCGCCGGCGGATCGGGCCGTGCGACGTCGAGTTCATCCCGGTCACCCACTCGGTGCCCCACGCGTTCGCCACCGCGTTCCACACGCCCCAGGGGGTGATCCTCCACTCGGGCGACTTCAAGATCGACCTCCACCCCGTCGACGACCGGCGGACCGACCTGGCGAGGATGGGCGCGCTCGCCGCCGATCCCGGGATCCGCCTCCTCCTCTCAGACTCGACCAATGCGGAGGAGCCAGGCTTCACGCCCTCGGAATCCACGGTGGGCTCCACCCTGGAGAAGGTCTTCCTCGCCCGTCCCGACCGCCGGTTGATCGTGACCTGCTTCGCGAGCCACATCCACCGCGTCCAGCAGGTCGCCGACGCGGCCATCGCAGGTGGCCGGGTGGTCGCGACCCTCGGCCGCTCGATGGAGAAGAACGTCGCCCTCGCCCGCCGCCTCGGTGCGCTGCACATCCCCGATGCCTCGATCGTGCAGATCGAGGACATCGACGACCTCGAGCCGGGGAAGGTGTGTGTGCTGTCGACCGGCTCGCAGGGAGAGCCGATGTCGGCCCTGGCGCGCCTCGCCGTCCGGGGAGAACCGGTTCCTCCGCCTCACCGAGGGGGACGTCGTCGTGATCAGCGCGCACCCGATCCCGGGCAACGAGTGGTCGGTGGGGCGGGTGATCGACGGGCTGCACCGTAGAGGGGTCGAGGTCATCCACTCGGGGGTGGAGGCGGTGCACGTGAGCGGACACGCCCGACAGGGTGAGCTCGCCATGCTCCTCTCGGTCACCCGGCCCGAGTTCTTCATCCCGGTCCACGGCGAGTACCGCCACATGGCCAACCACGTGCGGTTGGCGACCACCATGGGCATCACCGGCGAGCGGGCGCTCCTCTGCGAGGACGGCGACGCGGTGCGCCTCGACTCCTCCGGTCTCCGCCGCGACGGCACCGTGCCCGGGCGGCTACCTCTTCGTGGACGGCTCCACGGTCGGCGACGTCGGTCACGGCGTCCTCCGCGACCGGCTGGTGCTGGCCGAAGAGGGCGTGGTGATGGCGGTCGCCACCGTCGACGTGAAGCGCGAGGAAGTGGTCGGCGTCCCCCAGATCGTGACCCGGGGGTGGGCGACCGACCGTGAGACCGAGGCCCTCCTCGACGAGGCACGCGGCGGAGGTGACCAAGGCCCTCGAGCTGGCGCTCTCCGCCGGGAACAGCGACCACGAGACCCTCAACCGGGTGGCGCGGAAGGCGGTCGGTCGCCTGGTGGGCGAGCGCACCCGCCAGCGTCCCATGATCGTCCCGGTGATCGTGACGGTGTGAGCACGACGTCGGGTCGGTGTCCCCCTGGGACCGATGCCCGACGGGTACCCTGGTGCACACTGTGACGACCGCCACCACCCGACGGGCGTGTCGGCG
Organism: uncultured Acidimicrobiaceae bacterium; assembly: GCA_963784155.1. Taxonomy (GTDB): domain Bacteria; phylum Actinomycetota; class Acidimicrobiia; order Acidimicrobiales; family RAAP-2; genus Bog-756. The sequence continues at coordinate 354,646 of CAWAQF010000011.1, read as the reverse complement.
CGGGACGTCGCGCTCGCACCGCAGACCGACATCCCGGTCGCGACCTCACACCGCCAGAGCGGTCCGTTCCTCGGCCCGCGGCCGGTCCGGCCGCCGGCAACGCCAGACGCGGCTTTTGGGCTCGATGGGGGCGGTCGTCGCCGGGCACGCCACCGACCTCTGGGGCGTGGCGGCGGTGACGCTCGGGATCCTGGCGGCACTCGCCTTCTACGCGGGGTCGCTCGGGCCGGCAGGCCGGGGTGCCCGCCATGTGGTCGGCGAACTCCTCGGCTGGGGCCGGTTCCTCCTGCCACTCGCACTGGTCGCGGTCGGCGTGCGGCTACTGATGGGGCGCACCGACGAACGGGAAGAGGGGAGCGTGGGGCGTGACCCGGCGCGGGTGGTCGTCGGCGCCTCGCTGACCCTGCTGGCGGTGACCGGTCTGGCCGCCCTCGCCGGTGGCTCGCCTCCACTGCGGGGGCCGGCCGCGGCGTTGGCGGGGGCGGGGGGATGGGTGGGTGCGGGGATCGGGAACCCGCTGCGCGCCGGCCTCGGAGGCTTCGGGGCCGCGACCGTGCTCGTCGCCGTGGTGGTGGTCGCGCTCGTCCTGTTCACCGGCGTGTCCGTGCGGACTGCGGCGGCCGGCGTCGTGACCTCCGCCCGCTGGGCGGCGGGGGTGGCCTCGGGCCGACCCGGCCGGCGGGGCGACGAGACCGAAGAAGGCGACGAGCCGACCGACCCGTTCGGACGGGCGGTCGCGGGCCGCGGCGGCGCAGCCTCCGAGGGGCCCGGGGAGCCGGCGGAGGCCTCGGACCCCGACACGTCGGCCGGTCCTGGTGGCCCGTTCGCGGAAACATTGGACACTGTCAAGCTTTCCGGAGGGGGACACCGGGGAGAGGAGCTCGGCCCGGAGGACCACGAAGGGGAGGACCACCAACCCCCCGACACCGGTACGCCGCCTGCTGCGGACGCGCTCGAGATGCGTCTCGGGCCCGCACGCGGCGAATGGCGCCTGCCCCCGGGCGACGTCCTGAAGCGGTCCAAGCCCCAGGCGGTGGACGAGGACGAGGTCGACGAGGCGGGCGCGGCCCTGGTGGCCGCACTCGACGCCCATGGTGTGACCACCCGCCTGGTCGGGCGGACCGTCGGCCCCTCGGTCACCCGTTACGAGCTCGAGCTCGGTGCCGGTGTGAAGGTCGCGCGGGTCACTTCCCTGTCGAAGGACATCGCCTACGCGATGGCCTCTCCGGATGTCCGCATCCTCGCCCCGATTCCGGGGAAATCGGCCATCGGGGTCGAGGTCCCCAATCGCCACCGCCAGCTGGTCGCGCTCGGGGACGTGCTCGCGTCGACGGAGGCGAAGCGCGCGGTCCACCCGCTCGAGGTGGCGATGGGCCGTGACATCGCAGGACGCGCGGTGATGGTCAACCTCGCCGAAATGCCGCACGTGCTCGTCTCGGGCGCGACCGGCTCGGGCAAGTCGTCGTGCATCAACTCGGTCCTCACCTCGATCCTCGTCCGCACCACACCCGACCAGGTGCGCCTCATCCTGGTGGACCCGAAACGAGTCGAGCTCGGGCAGTACAACGACCTGCCACACCTGCTCACCCAGGTGGTCGTCGACCCGAAGAAGGCGGCGAACGCGCTCGAGCTGGGCGGTCACCGAGATGGAGCGCCGTTACGACCTGCTGGCCGAGGTCGGGATGCGCGACATCACCGGTTACAACGCGGGTGTCGAGAACGGTGACCTCGCGGAGCTCGAGGAGGCGTACCGCTACCGGACCGCCGGCACCGACGAGGCCCTCGACGACGACACGCCCCGCTACCAGCGGCTCCCGTTCATCCTGATCGTGGTCGACGAGCTGAACGACCTGATGATGGTGGCCGCGCGCGACGTCGAGGACTCGGTTTGCCGTCTCGCCCAGATGGCCCGTGCGGTCGGTATCCACCTGGTGCTCGCCACCCAACGTCCCTCGGTCGACGTGATCACCGGGGTCATCAAGGCGAACATCCCCTCCCGACTCGCGTTCTCGGTCTCCTCGCTCGCCGACAGCCGGGTCATCCTCGACCAGCCGGGAGCGGAGCGGCTGATCGGGATGGGCGACATGCTCCTCCTGTCGGCCTCGTCGTCCAACCCGCAACGCCTCCAGGGTCCCTGGGTCAGCGAGGAGGAGGTTCGGGCCGTGGCCGCGCACTGGAAGCGGCAGCGATCGATGGAGGTGGTCGCCGGCATCGACGAGGTCGTGGGCGGCGGCGCCCCGACCGCGGGCGGGGACGACGGGGACGACGAGCTCCTCGAGCAGGCGATGGAGCTCGTGGTGCGTTCGCAGCTCGGATCGACCTCGATGCTCCAGCGTCGCCTGCGGGTGGGCTTTGCGCGTGCCGGTCGGCTGATGGACCTGATGGAGCGACGCGGAGTGGTGGGTCCGTCCGAGGGCTCGAAGGCGCGTGCCGTCCTGATGACGCCCGAGGAGCTGGACGCCCGCTGAGCACGTGAGCAACGGCACGACGGTGAACAGGGGCAGCGCGCCGCAGGTGGAGTCGCAGGTGGAGCAGCCGGGTCCGGCGCTCGCACCGCGCCGGGTGCACCGCCGGGCGCGCCGCATCCTCACCTGGGTGGCCGTCGCCCTGCTCGTCGCAGTGGTGCTCGCCGCCGGTGTCGCCGCCGGGGAGCGCATCAACCAGCCGCTCGGCGCGACCACGCTCCACTCGGGGCTCGCCGCCTCCTCCGAGGTCGTCGGAGATCCGCCCTCGCTGCCGTGGCCGGCGGGCGGGCAGGGCGCGATCTCGATTCCGGCGATCGGCTACGCCGCACAGTCGGGACCCGAGAATCCGGTTCCCATCGCTTCGCTGACCAAGCTGACCACCGCGGTGGTCGTCCTGCACGACCACCCGATCGCTGCCGGGGACCGACGGTCCGCCGATCACCGTCACGCCGGGTGACGCCGCGGAGTACGGCTCCGAACTGCATCTCGACGAGTCCACCCTCGAGATCCAGGCGGGGGAGGTGCTCACCGAGCGCCAGATGCTCGAGGCTCTCTTGATCGTGTCGTCGAACGACATCGCCTACACCCTTGCCATATGGGACGCAGGGAGCGAAAGCGCGTTCGTCGACAAGATGAACGCGTTGGCGACCTCGCTCGGTGCGAACTCCAGCCACTTCGTGGACGCGAGCGGCTACGACCCCGACTCGCGGTCGACCGCCGCCGACTGCCTGCGGATCGCGGCGGAGGGGATGCGCGACCCGACGTTCGCCTCGGTCGTGGCGATGCCCTCGGCCACCCTCCCGTTGGTCGGGACCGTGCACAACGTCGTCTCGGAGGTGGGGAACGACGGTGTGGTGGGCATCAAGTCGGGCTACACCTCGCAGGCGGGCGGCTGTCTCGTCCTCGCTGCCGCGCGCACCGTCGAGGACAGGACGGTGATCGTGCTCGTCGCGGTGCTCGGACAGCGGGTGCCACCGCCGGTCCCCACCTCGACGACCACTTCGACGTCGACTACCACACCACCCCCGACCACCGCGCCCCGGGTCCGACCACCACCACGACTCTCCCTCCGGGCGAGTTCACCGTGCCGGACCCCTTCCGTTACACCAGGCCGATCGCCGACACGTTGCTCGCGGCCACCGCGACCGCAGTGGTTCCGGTCACCGTCTCGAACGCGGGAGCCGCGGTGGGATCGGCGACCACGACGTGGGGAGGTCGTACCTATCGGGTTCCGGTGGTCACCGCGCGCCGTGCGTGGCTCTTCGGGTGGCCCGGTCAACAGGTGGAGTCCGCCACCGAGCTCCGCCCGGTGGCGCCCGGCAGCGAGAAGGGGAGCACGGTCGGGTCGGCGCTCTTCGCGCTCGGGGACCAGATCCAGGTGGTCCCCCTCGAGCTCGCGACCACCGTTCCCGAACCCTCGCTCTGGTGGCGCCTGGTCCATCACGTCTGAGCGAGATCCTCTGCGCGCACGGCCGGGGTGCGCGCCCTCCCTCGGTGCGCGGCCGGTGACGAGTACCGTGTCGGTGTGCGCGCACGAGCACCGGCCTCGGCAGCGAACCTCGGGCCCGGCTTCGACACGCTCGCCGTCGCGCTCGACCGCTACGTGGAGGTCGAGGTCGAGCCGGCCAGCCGCCTGGTGGTGCGCTCGGAGGGCGAGGGCGAGGGACTCTCCGACGACCCCTCCCACCTCGCGGCGCGGGTCGCGATCGACGTGGCCGGCACCGACCATCTCGCGATCACCGTGCGATCGCAGATCCCGATCGCCCGCGGGCTCGGCTCTTCTGCCGCGTTGGCGGTGGCCGCGGCGGCCGCGGCGGGCGCTCGCGACCCGCTGGCGGTGGCCGCGGCGGTCGACGGTCACCCGGACAACGCGGCCGCGTCCACGGTCGGCGGACTGGTCGCGGCGGCCCGCATCCGGGGCGGGGTGCACGCGGTCCGGCTCCAGTTGGACGTCTCGTTGGGGTTCGTGGTCATCGTCCCCGACGTGACGCTCTCGACGGCCCGGGCCCGACAGGTGCTCCCGAACGAGGTCAGCCGCGAGAACGCCGCGTTCAACCTCTCGCGGCTCGCCCTGCTCATCGCCGGGCTGGCCGACAGCCGGGTCCTCGTGCCCGAGGCGACCGAGGACCGCCTCCACCAGGACTACCGGAGCCCGCTGTTTCCCGGCCGCGCCGAAGCTGATGGCCGCGCTCAACTCGGGTGGGGCGCTGGCCGCCTGCTGGTCGGGCGCGGGACCTTCACTGCTCGGGATCTGCCGCGGGCGTCGACGCACCTCGCGTGCAGTCTGCGGCCGAGGCGGCGCTCGGCGAGTCCGAGCTTCCGGGCGAGGTTCTGGTCCTCCATCCCGACCTGCACGGACTGATCGTCGACGGCGCGGGCACCGGCCTCTACGACTTCGACACCGACCAATTCGCCTGAGACCGTGCCGACCCGCCCGTCGAAGGAGCTCCTCGCGGTCGACAACCCCCACCCCGGACGCGACTACGAAGTGCTCTGCGAGACCCCCGAGTTCACCTGTCTCTGCCCGCTCACCGGCCAGCCGGACTTCGCGACGGTGCGGATCGCGTACGTCCCCGACCGTTCGCTGGTCGAGCTGAAGTCGCTCAAGCTGTACCTGTGGAGCTACCGGAACGAGGACGGCTTCCACGAGGACATGACCAACCGCATCCTCGACGATCTGGTCGCCGCCCTCGCACCGCGCCGGATGACGGTCACCACCGACTGGCTGGTCCGGGGCGGGATCCACACCGTGGTCGAGGCGCGCCACCCCTGACCCTGTTCGGAGCGGTTCCTCGCGGACCGGTCGTATTGTGGTGCGATGACCCCGGTGCCACCGGCCGAGCTCGGAGCCCGCCGCCCGGCGCTTCTACGTGAAGACCTTCGGCTGCCAGATGAACGTGCACGACTCGGAGCGGCTCGCCGGCGTGCTCGTCGCGGCCGGGATGCAACCGTCCGTCGACCTCGAGAGCGCGGACGTGGTGGTCCTCAACACCTGCTGCATCCGTGAGAACGCCGACAACCGGTTCTACGGCCACCTCGGCAACCTGAAGACGCTCCGTGAGCGGCGCCCGCATCTCCAGATCGCGGTCGGGGGGTGCCTTGCCCAGATGGAGGGTGAACGCCTGCTCGAGCGCGCTCCTCACGTCGACGTGGTGTTCGGCACCCACAACCTGGCGCGCGCCCCCGAGCTGCTGGCTCGGTCCGCGAGGTCCGGGACCGGTGGTCGAAGTGGGCGATGCGCCGCAACGATCCGACCCATGGTCGGCCGAGCAGCAACAGGTCGCGTTCGGTGCGGTCCGCGACCTTCCCTACGCCGCCTGGGTGACCATCCAGACCGGCTGTGACAACTCCTGCTCGTTCTGCATCGTGCCCGCGGTGCGCGGACCCGAGGTCTCGCGGCCGATGGCGGACCTCGTCGCCGAGGTCGACCGCGCTGGCCCGGCGCGGGGTGACCGAGGTCACCCTGCTCGGCCAGAACGTCAACTCCTACGGTCGCGACCTGACCCGCCGGCGTCCGCTCTTCGGCGACCTGCTGCGCGAGGTCGGCGCGGTCGAGGGCATCCGCCGGGTGCGCTACACCAGCCCCCATCCGAAGGATCTGCGGCCCGAGACGATCGCCGCGATGGCCGACACCGCATCCGTCTGCAATCACCTCCATCTTCCGTTGCAGTCGGGCAGCGACCGGGTGCTCGTCGCGATGCGTCGTGGCTACACCGCCGAGCGGTACCTGCGGCGACTGGCCGACGCACGCGCGGCGATTCCCGATCTGGCGGTGACCTCGGACGTGATCGTCGGTTTTCCAGGCGAAGACGAGGACGACTTCGAGCAGACCCTGGAGGTCGTCGCGGAGGCCGGCTACGACAGCGCGTACACCTTCGTCTTCTCACCTCGGCCCGGCACCCGTGCCGCCGCGATGGCCGACCGGTTCGTCCCGGCGGAGGTGGTGGCCGAGCGCTTCGAACGGCTGCGGACGGTCGTCGAGCGGTCCGCGGTCCTGGCGCACCGGGTCCGGGTCGGCCGGATCGAGGAGGTCGTGGTCGAGGGGCGCTCGAAGCGCGATCCCGCCATGTCCTCGGGCCGGACGACGCAGAACAAGCTGGTCCACTTCCCCGACGCCGAGCCTCCCGTCGCGACCGGTGCCTACGCACGGGTCGCGGTGACCGCGAGCGGTTCGCACCACCTCCTCGGCGAGCTGGTCGAGGTGACCGCGCGGCCGGCGCACCGGCTCCGCATCCCCGTCTCGGCGGGGTGAGCCCGCCGGTGACGGTCGAGTATGACCCGCCGACGGTGGCGCTGGTCGGACCAACCGCCACGGGCAAGTCCGAAGCTCGCGGTCGCGGTCGCCGACGTGTGCATCGTCGGAGCGGAGGAACCCCGGCGCGAGGAGCGGCGTCGAGCTCGTCTCGGTCGACTCGATGGCCGTCTACCGGGGGATGGACATCGGGACCGCGAAGCCCGCCGCGGCGGTCCGGGCGCGGCTCGGGGTGCACCTGGTCGACCTGGTCGACCCGTCGGAGGAGTTCACCGTGCGCGAGTTCCAGCTGGCCGCCCGCGAGGCCCTCGCGGTCATCGAGGCGCGAGGCGCGGCGGCGCTGCTGGTCGGCGGGACGGGGCTCTACCTCCGGTCGGTCACCGACGACCTGCACTTCCCGGGACGCTTCCCGCAGTGCGCTGCCGGCCTGGAGGAGGAGATCGACGCCGGCGGGCCGCCGGGGAGCAGCGGAGAGCGGGCGGTCATGGCCCGTCTGCACGGCGGACCTGTCCGCGCTCGACCCGGTCGGCGCGGCACGGATCGCGCCGACCAACCGTCGTCGGTTGGTGCGGGCGCTCGAGGTCTCGATCGGCTCGGGCCGGCCCTTCTCCTCCTTCGGGCCGGGACTCGAGCGCTATCCGCCGACGCCGGTGGTGCTGCTCGGGCTCGACCACGACCCCGCCGCGCTCGACGAGCGGATCGCGGCGCGCTTCGAGCGCCTGATGGACGCCGGGCTCCTCGAAGAGGTCCGGCAGCTGGCGCACCGCCCCGGGGGGCTGTCGCGGACCGCGCGCCAGGCGCTCGGCTACCGCGAGCTCCTCTGCTCACCTGGAGGAGGGGGTGCCGCTCGGGACCGCGGTCGCCGAGGCGATCCGCCGGACCCGTGCGTTCGCACGGCGCCAGCGGTCGTGGTTCCGGCGTGATCCCCGTATCGTGTGGATGGAACCGAAGGAGGATCCCGTGCAGGTGGTCTCGGCGCATCTCGGCGTCGCGCCCGATCGCCGCCCGGGTGGGAGACTGACGCGACGACGATGAACCCGAGGACGAGCGCAACGACGCTCCGGCTCAGCAAGCACCACGGAGCCGGCAACGACTTCCTGGTCCTCGTCGACCGCGAGGGGACCTCACCGATCGACGCGGTCCTCGCGCGGGCCCTCTGCGACCGTCGCTACGGGATCGGCGCGGACGGGGTCATCCGGGTGATCGCCGGCCGCAACGGCACGGATCTGGCGATGGAGCTGCGCAATGCAGACGGCGGCGAGGCGGAGATGAGCGGGAACGGGGTGCGCTGTCTCGCCCAGGCCGCGGTGGGTGCCGGACTGGTCGACGGTCCGACCTTCACGCTCGAGACGCGGTCCGGGGTGCGCGAGGTCGAGTACCACGACGGCACCGAGGCCGACGGCATCGGTGGAGATGGGGACGGTCGCTGCTCGGCGCTTCGCCGCCGAGCGGTTCGGTCGCGCGCCGTGCCCTCGAAGTCGACGTGGGCAATCCCCATCTGGTGCTCCGCGTCGACGACCCCGCAGGCGTCGACGTCGAGGGAACGGGCCGCCGGCTCCAGGATCGCTATCCGCACGGCGTCAACGTCGAGTTCGTCGACGGCCGGCCCCGGTACGCGACGCGATCACCCTTGCGGGTGTGGGAGCGTGGCGCCGGGGAGACCCTCGCCTGCGGGACCGGGAGCGTCGCCGCCGCCGCGGCGATGCGGCACTGGGGCGAGGTCGGGGACCGGGTCGAGGTCGCGCAGCCCCGGCGGCCGACTCGACGGTCGTCCTCGAGGGCGACCGCGCCCGGCTGAGCGGACCGGTGCGCAAGGTGGCCGACCTGGTCGTCGAGCCCCGGTGCGGTGCTGGCGGCGGCGCGAGCGTGACCCCGCCCGAGTCGGCGTTCACCGACACGCTCATCTCGCGGGATGTCCGCGAGCGGATCGTGCTGGTCGGCGTGGCCCGACCACCGGCGACCCTCGTCGAGACCGAGGCGAGCCTCGACGAGCTCGAGCGCCTCGTCGAGACCGCAGGCGCCGAGGTGGTCGACCGGGTCCTCCAACGCCGGGACGCGCCCGACCCGGCGACCTTCCTCGGCCGGGGCAAGACCGCAGGCGCTCCGCGAGATCTGCCTCGCGGTGGACGCGGACACCGTGGTCTTCGACGACGAGCTCACGCCGGCGCAGCAGCGCAACCTCGAGCAGATCCTCGGGCGGACCGCGATCGACCGGACCGCGGTGATCCTCGACATCTTCGCCCAGAACGCGAGGACCCCCGAGGGCAGGTCGCAGGTCGAGCTCGCCCTTCTCCGCTACCGGCTGCCCCGCCTGCGCGGACGTGGGCGCTCCCTCAGCCAGCAGGCCGGCGGCATCGGCACCCGAGGTCCCGGCGAGACGATCCTCGAGGTCGATCGGCGACGTCTGCTCCAGCGGATGGGCCGGCTCGAGGCGGAGCTCCGCCGGCTCGACCGCACCCGGCGGACCCAGCGACGCAGCCGCAACCGTTCGCGCCATCGTTCGGTCTCGCTGGTCGGCTACACCAACGCGGGGAAGTCGACCTTGCTCAACCGCCTGTGCGGCGCCGACGTGCTCGTCGAGAACCGGCTCTTCTCGACCCTCGATCCGCGCACCCGCCAGCTCGAGCTCGCCGGCGGCGAGACGGTGCTCGATGACCGACACCGTCGGGTTCGTCCGCAAGCTGCCCGCACCAGGTGGTCGAGGCGTTCCGCTCCACGCTCGAGGTGGTCCGCGAGTCGGACCTCCTGCTCCACGTGGTCGACGGCTCCGCGCCCGACCTCGAAGGCCAGATCGACGCCGTGCGCAGCGGTCCTCGCCGAGATCGATGCGGCGGACGGTCCCCGAGCTGATGGTGGTCAACAAGGCCGACGCCCTCGAGTCGGCGCCCGGATGCGGCGCCGAGGCGCGCGAAGCTGCTGGAGGCACACGAGGGCGCGGTGCTGGTGTCGGCGGCGACCGGCGAGGGGATCGAAGCGCTGCTCGTCGCCCTCGGGGACCGGCTCCGGGTCGGGCGACCGGGTGGTCGAGCTGCTCGTCCCCTGGGCGCGGGGCGACGTGCTGGCCGCGCTCCACCGCGAGGGCGGGATCGTGGGCGAGGTGGCGGGCGAGGAGGCCACTCGGCTCCAGGTGGTCCTCGACGACGTGGGTCGCTCGCGCTTCGCCGAGTTCGTCGCCTCGTGACCGACTCCGGCGGCGACCGCGCGCCCGGCTTCGTCCCGCCGCCCTATCCCTACGACCGTCTCGACGGGCTGCGGGCCGACGCGATCCAGCGGTTCGGCGAGGCGTCGGGCGGGGACGGCTCCGGCGGGATCGTCGACTGTTCGATCGGGACGCCGTGCGACCCGCCTCCCGAGGCGGTCCTCCGTGCGATGGCCTCGTCGGGTGCCGAGCGCGGCTACCCGCACTCGACCGGCTCACCCGCCTACCGGCGCGCCGCGGCGACCTACCTGGCCGGCCGCTTCGGCGTCGAGGTCGACCCCGAGCACGAGCTCGCCGCGTGCGTCGGGACCAAGGAGTTCGTCGCGTCGGCGGCGCACTATCTCCACCTTCGCGACCCGGCGCACGACACGGTCCTCTACCCGGCCACGTCGTACCCGACCTACGCGATGAGCGCGCAGCTCGCGCGGGTGCCGCGCGGTCGCGGTTCCCGAGCGGGCCGGCGGCGGGCTCGACCTCGCGTCGGTCGGGGACCAGGATGCGGACCGAGCGCTCCTGCTGTGGTCGAACTCGCCCTCGAATCCGACCGGGCGGCTCGGCGACCTCGACGAGGTGGCGGCCTGGGGGCGCGGCCGCGGCGTCGCCGGTCTTCTCGGACGAGTGCTATGCGGAGTTCACCTGGACCACTCCGCCCCGGACCGTCCTGTCGAGTGGCGACACGGGGTGGTCGCGGTGCACTCCCTCTCCAAGCGGTCGAACCTCGCGGGCGTCCGGGCGGGTTTCTTCGCCGGCGACCCCGATCTGGTCGGCTACCTGCTCGACGTGCGACGGCACGCCGGTCTGATGGTCCCCGGCCCGGTGCAGGCCGGCGCGGTCGCCGCGCTCGGGGACGAGGCGCACGTCGAGCTCCAGCGGGACCGGTACCGCGAGCGGCTCGGGTACCTCGCCGGCGGTGCTCCGCGGCGCGGGCATCGAGGTCGAGCTCCCCGAAGGCGGCTTCTACCTCTGGGTGGGCGTTCCGGCCGCGGTCGGCGGCGACGGGTGGGACCTCGCTGGCGGCCCTTGCCCACCAGGCGGGCCTGTTGGTCAGCCCGGGCAGCCTCTACGGCGGCGGCGGCACCGGGTTCGTCCGGATCGCGGTGGTGCAGCCGATGGAGCGCCTGGAGCTTGTCGAGGCGCGACTGCGACCTCCGGGTCGCTCCTCGACACCCTCGCCGACGTGGCGCGGGCAGCCGGTCGCGGATGAGACAGGGCTAACGTCTCGGCCCATGTCGGACCTGCGCGAGCAGATCGAGGCGCTCTGGGAGCCGAGCCGCAGACGCTCGACCCGACGATGCGCGACGCGGTGGCGCGTCGTCACCGAGGCGATCGATCTCCTCGACCGCGGCGAGGCACGGGTGGCCGAGATCGACCCCTCGACCGACGAGGTGGTGGTCCACCAGTGGCTGAAGCAGGCGATCCTGCTCCTCTTCCGGCTGCGCTCGATGGAGACGCTCGAGGTCGGTCCCTTCGAGTTCGCCGACAAGCTCCCGCTCAAGCACCACTACGCGGACGGCGGCGTGCGGGTGGTCCCCGGCGCGTCGGCCAGGTGGGGTTCCTACCTCGGCCCGGGCGTGATCTGCATGCCGAGCTACGTCAACATCGGGGCGAGGGTCGGGGCCGGGACCGATGGTCGACACCTGGGCGACCGTCGGGTCGTGCGCGCAGATCGGCGAGCGTGTCCATCTCTCCGGTGGCGTCGGCATCGGCGGTGTCCTCGAGCCGCCGCAGGCCGCGCCGGTCGTGATCGAGGACGAGGTGATGATCGGGAGCCGCTGCATGATCACCCAGGGAGCACGGGTGAGCCGGGGGTCGGTGGTCGGAGAGGGCACCATCCTCAACCCTTCGATCCCGGTCATCGACGCCGAGAGCGGCGACGAGCTCGGCCGCGGCCACGTGCCGGCGTGGTCGGTCGCGGTGTCCGCCTCGCGTCGCCGCGAGTTCGCCGGCGGCGAGTTCTTCCTCCCGTGCGTCCTGGTGATCAAACGGTTGACCGAGGGGCAGCGCCACGACAAGGCGCAATTGAACGAGGTGCTGCGCCAGCACGGGGTCTCCGTGTGACGGACGGAAACCGGGGCGGCCTGCTCGACCTGGCCGCCGCGCTGGTCGCGCATCCCGTCGGTGAGTCACGACGAGGAGGCGATGGCCGACGCCGTCGAGGCGGCCCTGCGGCTCTGTCCGTGGCTCACCGTCGAGCGCGATCGCCGACAACGTGGTCGCGCGCACCGACCTCGGTCGGACGACGCGGGTGGTGCTCGCCGGCCACCTCGACACGGTCCCGCCCTCGGCCGACGACGAGCCGCGCGATCGTCGGCTCGACGCTCTACGGGGTCGGCTCGGTCGACATGAAGGGCGGTCTCGCGGTCCTCCTCGCACCTCGCCGGCAGCGTGCCGGAGCCGTCAGTGGACGTGACCTGGTGCTTCTACTCGGGCGAGGAGGTGGAGCGGCGCTTCAGCGGGCTCGGGCACCTCTTCGAGACACGGCCCCGAGCTGCTCGAGGGCGACGTCGCGATCCTCGCCGAACCGACCGGCGGCGTGGTCGAGGCGGGGTGCCAGGGAACCCTCCGGGTGAGGGTGTGTCCTCGACGGGACCCGCGCCCACACCGCGCGGCCCTTCACCGGCCGCAACGCCATCCACCGCCTCGCGCCGTTGCTGGAGACGGTCGCCGCGTACCGCGGACGCCGACCCGTCCTCGACGGATGCGAGTTCGCCGAGCAGCTCCAAGCGGTGGAGATCGCCGGGGGAGTCGCGCCGAACGTGGTGCCGGACGCTGCCTCGCTCGTGCTGAACCATCGGTTCGCTCCCGACCGGACCGCCCGCGAAGCGGAATCCGCGCTGGAGACGCTGCTCGGCGGCGGCCTCGAGGCGGGCGACCGCTGGGAGGTGGTCGACGAAGCCGCCGGGGCGCCGCCGGCGCTCGACCATCCGGTGCTCGCCGCGTCTGGTGGCCGCAACGGGCGGCCCGCCGCGGGCGAAGGTCGGCTGGACCGACGTCGCCACCTTCTGGTCCCACGGGATCCCGGCGGCCAACTTCGGCCCTGGCGACCCGCTCGCCGCGGACGCGCCCGGTGAGCACGTGAGAGCCGACGAGCTCGACCAGGCGGCGCAGGTCCTCGAGCGCGTCCTCAGAGACGGCGGAGGACGGTGACCACCTTGCCGTAGACGGTCACCTCGGTGCGGTCGAACTCCATCGGGGAGAGCCGTTCGTTGGCCGGGGTGAGCACGACGGTCTCGCCCCGGGTCGAGAAGCGCTTGACGGTGGCCTCCTCACCGGGGATCCCCGCGACGACGACGTCACCCGGATCGGCGCCCGGCTGCTGGCGGACCACGACGTAGTCGCCGTCGACGATGCCGGCGTCGATCATCGAGTCCCCGCGGACGCGGAACATGAACAGCGTCCCCGAACCGGTGAAGTCCTCGGGGAGCGGGAGGAACTCCTCGACGTTCTCCTCGGCGAGCACGCCGGTTCCGGCTGCGACCTCGCCGACCAGCGGTACGTGGCGCACCGGCCGCGCGTCCATGATCACCTTCGAGGTCGGGTCGTAGCAGACCTCGATCGCACGGGGTTTGGTCGGGTCGCGGCGGAGATAACCCTCGCGCTGGAGCACGGCCAGATGGGCGTGGACCGTCGAGGAGGAGGTGAGCCCGACCGCCTCGCCGATCTCGCGGACCGACGGCGGGTAGCCCCGCTCCCGGACCGACGTCGGAGATGCAGTCGAGGATCTGCTTGCGCTTGGTGCTCAGGACCTGGGCCATGGCTCGCGTCGACCTCCCTCGATCCGCCCGGCGGCGAACGTCTGTTTGCACGAAGGTACCCCCGAGGGGGGAGAAAGCAAACATCCGTTCGGGAAAACGGTTGACAACGAACACATGTTCGTGGTCAGATGGCCCCATGGCGAACAGAAGTTCGATCGACGCCCTCCGGCGTCCCTGTGGCGGAGTGCACGGAAGAGAGGAGTTCGCGGTGACCGACGGCCCTCGTACGCCGCTCCCTGCTCGCCGGCCGAGCCGGACCCGACGATGCGGCCCGTCCTGCGTGTCGCTGCGAGGGAGGAGGGTGGCGCGGCAACGACCGCCCGGCGACGCCGGCTGTTGGTCGCGGCCGCCGTCGTGCTCTCGGTCGCGCTCGCTCTTCCGCTGAGCGGGACCGGTGGTCGCTCCCACGCCACCGGTTCCGCTCCGGCGGGGAACGGTCGCCCGGCTCGAGTACACCGTGCAGCCGGGCGACACCTTGTGGACGCATCGCCGAGCGGGTCGATCCGACCGGCGATCCGCGCCCGCTCGTGCGAGAAGATGGCCGCGGAGACCGGCTCCGACACGGTCGTGCCCGGCGAACGCATCGTCGCTTCCCTGACTCGTTCCCGAGGGTTCGAAGGCGACATCCCACGGAGAGAGCGGCGGCCCTCGGATGAAGCGGGGCGGTAGCCTCCAGAACGTGCGTTGTCCCTGGTGCCTGGCCGACGACGACCGTGTCGTCGACTCGCGGGTGGTGGACGACGGCGCAGCGATCCGACGACGGCGCGAGTGCGTCGGGTGCGGTCACCGCTACACCACCTTCGAGCGGATCGACGAGGTCCCGCTCATGGTCGTCAAACGGTCCGGTGAGCGTCAGCCCTTCGACCGTGGAAAGGTCGATCGACGGTCTCCGTGCCGCGACGAAGAACCGGCCGGTCACCGAGGAGCAGCTCGAAGTGGTCGCGCGCGGGGTGGAGGACGCGCTCCGCGAGGAGGGCGGGGAGCCCTCCTCCGAACAGGTCGGTCTCGCCGTGCTCGAGAGGCTTCGCGAAGTCGACGAAGTCGCCTACCTGCGCTTCGCGAGCGTCTACAAGGGCTTCGAGGGAGCCGACGACTTCCGGCGTGAAGCCGGACTGTTGACCAAGGCGACCGCGCCGAAGCGCTCCGAGGGGTAGCCGGTGCGCGAACTCCTGGTCGAGGTGCCGCGCCGGGCGCTCGCGGTCTATGCGCACCCCGACGATCCCGACGTGTCGTGTGGCGGGACACTCGCGGCGTGGGCCGCGGCCGGTTGCGAGGTCCACTCGCTCGTCTGCACCGACGGCGGAAAGGGGACGACCGACCCGGATGCCGATCCGGTCGAGCTCGCCGCCCGCCGGGCGGCCGAGGCGGGCGAGGCCGCGGCGCGGATCGGCCTCGCGGGTCAGGAGTTCCTCGGCTATCCCGACGGCGAGCTCACCGACGACGTCGAGTTCCGCGAGGCGGTGGTGGCGGCGGTCCGCCGTCTCCGGCCGGAGACGGTCCTCTGCCCCGATCCCGACCGCGGTCTTCTTCGGGCAGGAGTACTTCAACCACCGCGACCACCGGGTCTGCGGGCTGGTCGCGCTCGACGCGGTCTCGCCGGCCGCGGCCCTGCCGCAGTACTTCCCCCGTGCGGGAGCCGCCCACCAGGTCACGACCGTGCTGCTGTCGGGGACCCTCGAGCCCGACGTCTGGGTCGACATCTCGGCGACCCTCACCCGGAAGGGCGAGGCGGTCGGCTGTCACCGCAGCCAGTTCCCCGACGGGGTCGAGTGGGCCGCCACCGCGGTCAGCCTCTCCGCCGAGGACGCCGGGAGGGCGGCCGGCGTTCGGTACGCGGAGGGCTTCCGGAGGCTCCGGCTCGGTGGCTGACGGCGCCGTCGGCGTGTGGGCCGACCCGGTCGAAGGGGCCCGGGCCGCGTGGGACCGGGTGATCCTCCACGTCGACATGGACGCGTTCTTCGCGTCGGTCGAGGTGCTCGACGACCCGTCGTTGAGCGGGAAGGCCGGTGATCGTCGGCGGGACCGGCGGTCGCGGGGTGGTGGCCGCGTGCACCTACGAGGCGCGGCGGTTCGGTGTGCACTCCGCGATGCCCTCCTCGGTCGCCCGCCGGCTCTGTCCGACCGCGGTGTTCCTCGCACGGCCGCTACCACCGCTACGTCGAGGAGAGCGGGAAGCTCCATGCGATCCTCGAGTCGGTGACGCCGACTGGTGGAGGGGATCTCGATCGACGAGGCGTTCCTCGACGTGACCGGCGCGCAGCCCTCCTCGGCGACGGGGAACGGATCGCCCTCGACCTGCGTGCGCGGATCGGCGACGAGCTCGGACTCGCCTGCTCGGTCGGTGTCGGGCGCAGCAAGCTGGTGGCGAAGCTGGCATCGAAGGCGGCCAAGCCGGTCGCCGTCCCGCTCGGGGGTCGCCGAAGGACGCGGGGTGGTCGTCGTCCCGCCCGACGAGGAGCTCGACTTCCTCCACGCGCTGCCGGTGCGCGCCGTCTCGGGAGTGGGACCGGCGACCGGGCGGAGGCTCGACGACGCTCGGCGTCCGGACCGTCGGCGACCTGGCCGCGCTGCCGGCCGGCACGCTCGAGCGTGCGGTCGGCGCGTCGGCCGGCGCCCACCTGGCGGCGCTCGCCCGCGGCGAGGACCCTCGTCCGGTGGTGACCGACCAGGCGCCGAAGTCGATCGGACACGAGGAGACGTTCACCAGCGACCTCTGGGACCGCGGACAGCTCCATGCGCACCTGGTTCGTCTCGCCGATGCCTCGGCTTCGGCGATGAGGCGGGCCGGACTCGCCGCGCGCACGGTGACGGTCAAGATCAAACTCGCCGACTTCTCGCTGCTCGACCCGCTCGTTCACCCTCCCGGCACCGGTGGACGCCTCGCCGGCGGTGGTGGCCATCGCCTCCGCACTCCTCGACTCGGTCGAGCCCGACCAGGGCATCCGCCTCCTCGGGGTGAGTCTCTCGGGGTTCGCCGCACCGGCCGGGGCGTGCAGCTGAGCCTCGACCTCGGCGGCGAGGGCGCGACCGGTTCGGACGGCGGGGCTGCGGCCCGAAGCGGTGGCGAGGCCGAGCGCCTCCAGGAGGTCTGGGCGTCGGTGAGCGCGGCGGTCGATGCGATCCGGGACCGCTACGGGTTGGCATCGGTCGGGCCCGCGTCGCTGGTCGGGAGCGGGGGTCTCGGCGCCCGGCGACGAGGTGACGCCCAGTGGGGCCCGCCCGAGCCCGAGGCTGCCGATGATGACGGAGCGGCCACCTTGTAAGATGTCGGCGGTGCGTGATCAAGTCTGCCCCGCTCGCGGCCGATGGTTGGGACATGGCGTGTATTCGGGGGAAAGCCGCGCGAGGATGACCGCGGTCCAGGCAGGACTCGACGACGGGTGGAGGGGACGGACCGTTGCCGCTCTCTGAGCACGAACAGCGCATCCTGCACGAGTTGGAGCAGTCCCTCTACCAGGAGGACCCCGACTTCGCGGAGCGGGTTCGATCGGAGACCGTCTACCGGCACGCGGGTCGGTACTGCATCTGGTCTGCGCTGGTGTTCGTCGCGGCACTGATCTTCATGTTCTTCACCTTCTCGTCGCACGTCGCGCTCGGCTTCGTCGGGGTCGTGGTGATGTTCCTCTCCGGCGTGGTGTTCGCCAACAATGCGCGCAGGATGGGCAAGGCCGGGATCGACGACATCTCGCGGTCGCTGCACAGCCGCAACCTGAGCGGCTCGGTCCACGATCCACGGGAGTGGATCCGCGGGCGCTTCCACCGCGACGACTGAGCGTTCGATCGGACGCCGCCGATGCCCACCCGGGGAGGGACCCGAGTCCGCTCGGAGGACCCGTCCGGCCGGGGACGGGCTCCGGTGGTGCTGGCGGTCGACGTCGGCGGGACCAAGATCGAGGCCGGCGTCGTCGACGGCGCGGGCCGGATCGTTTCCGACGCACGGGTGCGGACACCTGCGACCTCCGATCCCGACGAGGTGTTCGACGCACTCTGCTCGGCGGTCGACGGCGCCCGCGCCGGTGGGTCCGCGCCGGCGCTGATCTGTGGGGTGGGGTGTGGCGGCCCCATGGCACCGCACGGCGAGACGGTGAGCCCGCTCAACATCCCGGCCTGGCGTCACTTCCCACTGCGGGAACGGCTCGCGGCGACGCTCCGGATTCCGGTGGTCGTCGACAACGACGCGAAGGCGCTCGCCCTCGGAGAAGGATGGCTCGGCACCGCGCGCGGGGTGCCCGATTACCTCGCGATGGTGGTCTCGACGGGCATCGGCGGAGGCATCGTGCTCGACGGGAACCTCTTGGAAGGACGGGCGGGCAATGCAGGCCACATCGGTCACGTGGTGGTCGAGCCCGACGGGAGGAGGTGCGCGTGCGGAGGGCGCGGCTGTCTCGAAGCCGAAGCGTCGGGGCTGGCGATCGCGGCTCGGACCGGGCGGCCGCCCTCGGAGGCACCCGAGGAGGTCCGCAGGTCGGTGGGCACCCTGGTCGGCCGCGCGGTCGGCTCGGTCGCCAACCTGTTGGACCTCGAGCTCGCGCTGGTGGCGGGCTCGGTCGCGCTCGGCTTCGGCCGGGTCTTCTTCGACGCCGCGCAGGAAGAGATCGTGCGTCGCTGCGGTCTCGAATTCTCTCGGGGGACGCGGATCGTCCCCGCAGGACTCGGCTCGACGGGACCGTTGATCGGGGCGGCCGCCCTCGGACGGAGAGCGCTCGCTCGTGTGGAGGGCGGGCCGACGCGGTGACCGGCACCGACGACGAGGGGAACGGCGATCCACCCTGCGCGCTGGCGCGGGCACTGCTCGCACGTCCCGACTTGTGGTGGACCGGCATCGGCGTGCTCCGGCGGCTCACGCCGTCGGGATGGTGGCGAGGCGACTCCCACCTCCCGCTGCCGCCTCGCGGGTGGTGGCGGTTCCGGATGGTCACCGCGTACGGGCGGCCGGATGCCCGTCCACGCTCCCGCGACGTGGTCGCCTACCTCGAATGGTGCCGGTCGACCGGATCGCGCGGCCACGGCGCGCGGGCGGGGCGGGGCACGCAGAAGGCCGAGCGCCTCGAGATGCGGCGGTCGGGCTAATTTCCGGTCCCATGGATCGACGGTCGAAGGTCGCCGCGCGGAACGGCGCTTCGGGCGGTGCCGGTGCCGGAGTCGGCGGTCCCGCCCGCTCCCCGGTCGAGCGCGGCCCGGCGGGCGCTCGTGCTCAACGCGACCTTCGAGCCGCTCGGGATCGTCTCGTCGCGGCGGGCGGTGCTGCTGGTGCTCGACACCAAAGCGGAGCTCGTGCACACCACCGAGCGGTTCTTCCGGGCCGAGCGCCTCAGCGTGCCCGAACCGTCGGTGGTCCGTCTGGTGCGCTACGTCCAGGTGCCGCGGCACTACCGGGTGGCGGTCAACCGTCGGACGGTCTTCGCCCGCGACGGCTCGCGGTGCCAGTACTGCGGCTCGGCCGCGGAGAACCTCGACCATGTGATCCCGCGGAGCCGTGGCGGACTCCACACGTGGGAGAACGTGGTTGCGGCGTGCCGGCGGTGCAACACCAGGAAAGAGGACCGGCTGCCGCACGAAGTCGGGATGATCCTCCGCACCACGCCGGCGGCGCCCCGGCACCGGGTGCAGCTGCTCGCGCTGTGCGGTGGCGCGAGCGAAGCATGGCATCCCTATCTCGGTGTGGCGGTTCCCGAACGGGACGCGCTCACCGCCTGAGGAGACCCGGCACCGACGTGCGGTTCCCGATCGGGTGCCGCGGAGGGTGAGATGACGTCCCGGGGATGGAAGGTCGAGGTCCGTACCGGTCCCGCCGGTCTCCTGCACGCCTCGTGGCCCTCGACCGAGCTCGATCCGCGATCGCGGGCCGTCGCGGTGTGCGAGCCGGAGGGCCCGTGCGTCGTGCTCGGCTCGACACAGCCCGAGGATGCGGCGGATCGTGCACACTTGGAGGCGCAGGGCGTCGCGCTCGCGCGTCGGCGGACCGGCGGGGGCGCGGTGTACGTCGACGCCGCGGACCCGGTGTGGATCGATCTGTGGCTGCCCGCCGACGACCCGCTCGCCGTCACCGACGTCGGGCGCTCCTTCGACTGGCTCGGAGACGCCTGGGTCGCGGCCCTCGATGCCCTCGGCGCAAGGGGAGTCTCGTCGCACCGCGACAGGCCAACCCGAACGCGGTGGTCGTCGCTGGTGTGCTTCGCGGCAGTCGGAAGGGGAGAGGTGCTCGATGCCGCGGGGAGAAAGGTGGTCGGTCTCGCCCAGCGCCGGACACGTCACGGCTCCTGGTACCAGTCGGACTGCCTTCTGGTGCGTGGGACCCGGGTCCACTGCTCGAGTCCCTCGCCCTCTCCGCACCCGACCGCGTGGACGCGGCGTCGCGAGCTCGCGTCGGTGGCGATCGGCGTCGCCGCGCTGATCGCCGAGCCGCCCCCCGGTGCGACCCTCCGCACCGCGATCACCACCTCGTTGCTCGAAGCCCTCCCCTAGGTGTGCCGCGGTCTCACCGCGGCACACGCGTCCTTTCCCATCTCTCTCCCGACCCCCGTCCGTTCCATGCCGTCTCGGCTCCGGCTGCCCCCTGGCGCGACGGGTGGTGGGATCGGCGGCTCCTTCGTGCACGGAGTGGCGTCCAAGTGGTTGACGAGTGGGGGGGTGGGGCGTAGAGTGGTGGAAAGTGGTGTGAAAGGGAGGGACCGGAGGGGTCCTCGGCACTACGGGGAGCACAGTGGGAGCACTCACCGGTGGCACGGTTCTTCGGCAGGTACGAGCACTCGCTCGACGACAAGGGAAGGGTCATCCTCCCGTCGAAGTTCCGAGGGCCGTTCGAGCACGGGGGGTACCTGACCGCGTATCAGGATGGGTGCTTGTCCCTGTGGACTCCCGACGAGTTCGAAGTGCAGATGGAGGCCATGCAGGAACGGGCGAGAGAGGGGAGGAGCGACCGCAACCTGGTGCGGCTCTGGGCCTCGACCTCCCACGAGCTGGAGATCGACCGACAGGGACGGATGGCGATTCCCGCTCGCCTGCGCGAGTACGCCGGGCCTCGAGGGCGACGTCCTGGTCCTCGGCGCGATCGATCGGGTCGAGCTGTGGAACCGCGAGGCCTGGGAGGAGAAGGTCCTGCCCGAGGAGGAGCGGCTCAACCAGGGCGACGACGCGTGACCGAGGTCGCGCACCTCCAGGTGGTGCGCGAGCGGCAGACCGCAGGTACCGATCGTCACACCGAACGAACGAGCGAAAGGAACACACCCGACGACACGATCCCCGATCCCCATTCCCAACTCGCGAAGCTCGACAGGTCGTCAGGTGCCGCCGGCACACCCGAGTGGGTCCGGACGTCCCACTCCGTACCAGTCGGGACTGGCCGCTGTGGCCCGTCACGACGTGCACATCGAACGAGTCTGGCCCATGCGCAGTCCCTCGACCGGAGCGCTGGAAGAATCCTCCTCCGCCCACTTCCAGGTTGATCGTCGCGGCACTCCACCCGCAGAGATCTCGCCGGTCGGGGGACTGCGGATGAGCCAGGCATTCTCGCACCAGCCGGTGATGGTCACCGAGGTCGCCGATCTGTTCGGCGCGGTCCCGCCGGGGATCGATCGTCGACGCGACCATCGGTGGCGGTGGTCACGCGGCGGCGCTGCTGGCGTCACACCCCGGGGTGCAGGTGCTCGGGATCGACCGTGACCCGGCTGCCGTGGAGGCGGCGACCGAGGCACTGCGACCGCTACGGCTCGCGGGCGACGATCCGGCGCGGACGCTTCGACGAGCTCGAGGCGATCGTGCGTGAGGTGCAGACCTCGAGCTCGCCATGCCGCGCCGACGAACTCGGCCTCGTCGGAGCCCTGTTCGATCTCGGCGTCAGCTCGCCTCAGCTGGACGAGACGGGTCGTGGCTTCTCCTACCGGAACGACGCGCCTCTCGACATGCGGATGGACCCGACACGGGGGCCCACCGCCGCCGATGTCGTCAACGAGTACGACGAGGACTCGCTCGTCGCGCTCTTCGCGGCCAACGGTGAGGGCCGTTTCGCCCGGCGGATCGCCCAGGGCATCGTCCGCGCCCGGCCGATCCTCACGACCGGCCGGCTCGCCGACGTGGTGAGCGGCTCGGTGCCGGCCGCGGCCCGCCGTTCGGGGCACCCTGCACGGCGGGTCTTCCAGGCGATCCGGATCGAGGTCAACGAGGAGCTCGAGCAGGTCGAGGCGGGTATCGAGCAGGCGCTCGGCCTCCTCAAGCCGGGGGGCCGGTGCGTCGTGATCGCGTACCACTCGGGGGAGGACCGCCTGGTCAAGTCCGCCTTCACCCGCGCAGCCACCGGCAACTGCCAGTGTCCGCCGGGGCTCCCCTGCGTCTGCGGAGCCGACCCGGAGTTCCGGCTCCTGTTCCGTGGGGCACGGCGCCCGACCGGCGCCGAGGTCGAGCGAAACCACCGCGCCGAGGCAGCGCGCCTCCGCGTCGTCGAACGCCTCAAGGGCTCGCCGTCCGGCTCGCGCACCGACGGCGAGGTGGCGTGACTCCGTCCGCCCCCGGCACGGCGCGGCCTTCGCCCTCCCGTGGAGCGCCGCGGCAGAGTCCCACTGCCGCTCGCCGCGCGACGCTCCGCGTCGTCGAACCGTCGTCGCGTCCGCGTCCGCGGCCGGTTCCCCAGGCGAGCGGCGACCTGGGCGTCGATCGCGATGGTGGCGGGGAGTCTCCTCGCGGTGGTCGCCGGTGACGACCTGGTGACCCAGGGACAGATCCGGCTCTCGCGGGTCGAGAACCAGGTCGCGTCCGCCACCGCGACCGAGAAGAGCCGAACAGGTGGCGGTCGCGCAGTTGGCCGCGCCCACCCGGGTGGTGCGGATGGCCGAGACCCAGGACGGTTACATCGCCCCGGCTCAGGTCGACTACCTCCCGGAGGTGCCGCTCGACGTACCGCTGCCCGCGCCCCAGACCGGTCCACCTGCATCACCCGCCCGGCGGTGAGCCCGTCGATCCTGCTGGGGCGCCGTACCCGCGCGATGCGCCTGGTGCTGGCCGCGGTCTTCCTCGCACTGGTCGCCCGTCTCGTCGCCGTCCAGGACCTCTCGCACCAGCACTACGCCGCGCTGTCGAAATCAGAGCTCACCCAGCAGGTGTCGGTACCCGCGGTGCGGGGTGGCATCTACGACCGCAGCGGTGAGGTGCTGGCCGAATCGGTCACCAAGCAGACCGTGGTCGCGGATCCTCTGCTGATCACCTCCCCGGCACCGATCGCGGCCACCCTCGCGCCGCTCCTCGGGGTCTCGGCCGACCAGCTGCGCGCGGAGCTCACCGAGCGGTCGGGTTTCGTCTACCTCGCGCACCGGGTCTCGGACCAGGTGGCCGCCCAGGTGAGCAAGGACCATCTGCCGGGCATCAACCTCGTCCCCGAGTCGCAACGGGTCGAACCCGACGGTCTGCTGGCCGAACCGGTGGTGGGCACCGTCGGCTACGACGGCAGCGGGAGTTCGGGCCTCGAGTACCAGTACCAGTCGCTCCTCGCCGGCAAGGCCGGATCGGAGGACCTGATGCAGGCGCCCGACGGGGTCGCGCTGACCGGCACGACCGGCGGTGCCGTCGCGTCGCGCCCGGGCAGCGGTGTCGAACTGACCCTCGACCAGTCGATCCAGTACGTGGCGGAGCAGGCGCTCGGCGCCGAGATCGCCGCGGCGCACGCGACGGGCGGGACGGCAGTGGTCATGGACGTGAAGACCGGGGACGTGCTCGCCACCGCCGACCTGGCCGCCACGCCGCCGGGCACCAAGTCGGCGCCGACGGCACCGCCGACGGGCACGACCGGGCCGAAGCTCGTCTCGTCGTCGGACACGTTGCCCGCCGGCGTCGCAGAGGCACCGTCCGACTCCGCGGTGACCCAGGTCTACGAGCCCGGATCGGTCTTCAAGCTCGTCACCTTCTCGGCGGCGCTCGCGGCCGGCGTGGTCACCCCCGATCGGTCGATCTCGGTACCGAGCTCGCTGCCGATGGGCAAGTACACCTTCCACGACGCCGAGTCCCATGGCACCGAGGCTCTCAGCGCGACCCAGATCCTCGCGCAGTCCTCCAACATCGGGACCATCGAGGTGGCCCAGGGGCTCGGCGAGGACCGTCTGCTCGCACAGATCGCCAACCTCGGCTTCGGGCGACCGACCGGCCTCGGCTTCCCGGGTGAGTCCGAGGGACTCGTGCCGGGTGCCGCCGCCTGGACGGGGACGTCGATCGGCTCGACACCGATCGGGCAGGACGACGCGGTCACCGCGCAGCAGATCCTCGACGCGTACAACGCGGTCGCCAACGGAGGCGTGTTCGTCCAGCCGCGCCTCGTGCGTGGGATCGTCAGCCCCTCGGGATCGGTGACCGCGGCGGCGCCGGCGCCAACCCGGCGGGTCATCGACCCGTCGACCGACGCGGAGCTGGTCTCGATGCTCGAATCGGTGGTCGCCTCGGGCACCGGCACCAGCGCCGCCATCGACGGCTACACCGTCGCCGGAAAGACCGGCACCGCGCAGATCCCCGACCCGAACCACCTCGGGTACATCCCGGGGGCCTACGTGGGAACCTTCGCCGGGTTCGCTCCGGCGGAGCACCCGGTGTTGTCGGCCGTGGTCGTCCTCGACCACCCGACGCCGATCTACGGCGGGGCGGTCGCCGCCCCGGTCTTCTCCACGATCATGGCGTATGCCCTGCACCACTACGGGATCCCGACCACCACCGCGGCGACGGCCTCGGCGTCGACGACGGCCGTCGGAAGTACCGGTACCATCACCGTGCCGGCCGGAGCCGTCACCGAAGGACCCTAGATGGGCCCGGTCCGGAACCGGCCGAGACGACGCCGATCCCCGGAGTTCTGGATCACCGCCCTGTGCACATGACCGACCTGCTTCACGACGTCGACGTGGTCCGCCTGCGCGGCGATCCGGCGACGACCGAAGTCGAGTCGATCGAGTTCGACAGCCGGGAGGTCCGGGCGGGGTCCCTCTTCTGCTGCGTGCCGGGTACCCGTACCGACGGTCACCTCCACGCGGCCGACGCGGTCCGCCGGGGTGCGGTCGCGCTGGTCTGCGAGCGCGACGCTCGACCTGCCGGTGCCCGAGGTGCTGGTCCCTCCGGGCGAGGTCCGCACGGCCATGGCGGAGGTGGCGGCCACCTTCCACGGTCACCCGGCACGGGATCTGGCCACCGTCGGGGTGACGGGCACCAACGGAAAGACCACCGTGACCCACCTGGTGCGGGCCGTGCTCGAGCACGCGGGGATGCCGACCGGGGTCATCGGCACCCTCGACGGCGAACGGACCACGCCGGAGGCACCGGTGCTCCAGGCCGCCCTGGCCGGAATCCGCGACCGCGGCGCGAAAGCCGTCGCGGTCGAGGTCTCCTCCCACGGCTTGAGCCAACACCGGGTCGACGCGATGCGCTTCGACGTCGCCGCGTTCACCAACCTCAGCCGCGACCACCTCGACCACCACCGCACGATGGAGGAGTACTACCGAGCCAAGGCGCTCCTCTTCGACGCGGACCGGAGCGACGTCGCGGTCGTCGACACCGACGACCGCTGGGGGCGGCGGCTCGCCGGACGAGCTCGAGGGCCGAGCGGTCGTGCGCGTGCGGCCGCCCCGACGCCAGCCAGATCGTCTTCTCGCTCGGCTCGACCTCGTTCTGCTGGAGGGGGCGCCGGGTCGAGCCTGCCCCTCCAGGGCGCCTTCAACGTCGACAACGCCCTCGTCGCCGCCGGTGTGGCGCTCTCGCTCGGCATCGACGAGGAGCGTGATCGCCGAGGGGCTCGGCCGTGTCGCTCCGGTGCCGGGCCGTATGGAGCTCGTCCGCGCCGATGCCCCTTTCGCGGTGATCGTCGACTTCGCGCACACCCCGGCCGGGCTCGAGACGGCCCTCGGAGCGGCCAGGACACTGGCCGACCGCGGACGGGTGATCTGCGTGTTCGGCTGCGGCGGCGACCGCGACCCGGGCAAGCGTCCGGAGATGGGTGCCGTCGCGTCACGTGGCGCGGACATAGCGATGGTGACCTCGGACAACCCGCGCTCGGAGGATCCGCGATCGATCGTCGACGCGGTGGTGGCGGGCATGGACGGCGGGGCGGCGCTCGGTCGTCGAGGTCGACCGTGCCGACGGCGATCCGTGCGGCGGTCGGCGGCCGCGCAACCGGGGACGTGGTGCTTGCTCGCCGGGAAAGGGCACGAGACCACCCAGACCATCGGTGGCGAGGTCCGGCCCTTCGACGATCGGGTGGAGGCGAGACGGGCGCTCCGACGAACGGTTCGACGGGCCGAGTCGATGATCTCTCTGATGACCGCCGGGGGCGTCGCCCTGTGGGTGGCGGTCCTCTCGACGCCCGTGCTCATCCGGTGGCTGGTGAAGAACGACATCGGCCAGCACATCCGCGACGACGGGCCCCGCGTGCACATCGCGAAGGCCGGTACGCCGACGATGGGCGGGATCGCCATCGTGATCGCGGTGATCGGCGGTTACTTCGCCGCGCACACGGTGCCGGGGGTGACCTTCTCGCGGTCGGGGGACCTCATCCTCCTCGCGGTCGTCGGGCGCCGGCCTGATCGGCTTCGCCGACGACTGGATCAAGGTCCGGCACCGTCGGAGCCTCGGGCTCAACAAGCGGGCGAAATTCGGCGCACAGATCGGGCTCGGCCTCCTGTTCGCGCTCCTCGCGGTGTACTGGGCGCACACGTCGACGACCCTGTCCTTCACCCGGTACGACTCGATCGGGTTCGACATGGGGACCGGCCTGTGGGTGGTATGGGCAACGGTGCTCATCGCGGCATCGGCCAACGCGGTGAACCTGACCGACGGGCTCGACGGCCTCGCCGCCGGCTCGTCCACCTTCTGCTTCGCCTGCCTGGCCATCATCGGCTACTGGCAGTACCGGCACTTCGCCATCTACCGGGTGGCGGACGCGCTCGATCTCGCCCTCGCGGCGGTGGCCCTCGCGGGAGCGTGCCTCGGCTTCCTCTGGTGGAACGCCGCGCCCGCGCGGATCTTCATGGGGGACACCGGCTCGCTCTCCATCGGGTCGGGACTCGCCGCGTTGTGTCTCCTCATGAACCTCGACCTGCTGCTCGCGGTCATCGGCGGGCTCTTCGTCATCGTGACCCTCTCGGTGGTCATCCAGGTTGTCAGCTTCCGTCTCTTCCATCGCCGGGTGTTCCTGATGGCGCCGCTCCACCACCACTTCGAGCTGTTGGGCTGGCCCGAGACGACGGTCATCGTCCGATTCTGGATCCTCGCCGGTCTGTTCGCCGCGCTCGGCCTCGGGATCTTCTACGGCGACTTCCTCACCGTAGGGAAGGTGTGATGGGTGCGTTCCACCACTCCGGGCGCACCGTGGACGAAGCTGGAGGGGTGGACGCCCACCGAGCAGGCGTTCCCGCGGTGGTCGTCCGGCGGGATCGGCGGGGAACGAGTCGTGGCTGACCGCGCGGCCGCGACCCGCGAGCGGCACCCCTCGAGCGCGGCGCCGTCCACCCGGGTGCGCCCGATCTCCTCGGCGCCAGGCCCGGCCCGCTCGGCCCGCGGTGCCCTCCGCCAGGTGCCGACCGGCACGGCGATCTCGCTGCTGGTCGGCGTGCTGTGCGTGCTCGGCCTGGTCATGGTCGGCTCCGCCTCGCCGGTCATCTCCCTCTCCCTCTACGGCTCCCCGTGGGCGATCCTGATCCGTCAGCTGATGTGGATGGGGATCGGTGCCGCGGCACTCCTGCTCGCTGCCCGGCTCGACTACCGCAAGTGGCGCACGGTCCGGCTGCCCTTGCTCGTCCTCACCCTCGGGCTCCTCGTCGTGGTGCTGATGCCCCACATCGGCGTCACCTCCGGGGGCTCGTCGCGTTGGATCGGCATCGGACAGTTGACGTTGCAGCCCTCGGAGCTGATGAAGCTCGCGATGGCCGTGTTCGCGGCGGACCTGCTCACCCGCCGGGTCGACCGGCTGGCCGAGCCGCGGCGGGTGATCGCCCCGGTTCTCGTCGTCCTCGGCGTCGCCGCGCTGCTCATTCTCAAACAGCCGGACATGGGGACCGCCCTCGTCCTCGGCTGCATCGCCCTCGCCATCTTGTTCATGGGCGGAGTCCCCATGCGGCCGATCGTGAAGGTCCTCGCCATCTCCGCCGGTCTCGCGCTGGTGGTCGGGCTGGTCGACCCGTACCGGCGCGACCGGATCCTCTCGTTCCTCAACCCCGGTGCCCACCAGTCCGGCTCGGGCTACCAGGTCTGGCAATCGCTGATCGGACTCGGCTCGGGACACCTGTTCGGCCTCGGGCTCGGAGGCGGGCGCCAGAAGTGGGGGCTGCTGCCGAACGCCCACACCGACTTCATCTTCTCGGTGGTCGGCGAGGAGCTGGGTCTGGTCGGCGCGGTCGCGCTCCTCGGCCTGTTCTTCGCGTTGGCGTGGCTCGGGTTCCGCGCGGCCACTCGCGCGCCGGACCGCTTCGGCGAGCCTGCTCGCCGTCGGCGTGACGGTGTGGATCACCAGCCAGGCGGTGATCAACGTCGGCGCGGTGGTCGGTGTGCTGCCGGTCACTGGGATTCCGCTCCCGTTCGTCTCCTACGGCGGCTCCTCCCTCGTCCTCACCATGGCCGCCGCCGGCATCCTCATCAACATCGCCTCGCGTGAGCGGGTGGCGCGGGTGAAGCGGCCGCGCCGGCGTCGACCTTCCCGGGCGTGAGCGGGAGCGCTATGCGCTGGTGGCGGGCGGGGGAACGGCCGGTCATCTCCAGCCGGCCCTGGCGATCGCCGAGGCGTTGGTCGAAGCGGGCCATCCCCGCGAGACGATCGAGTTCGTCGGGTCGGCACGCGGCCAGGACCGGACGGCCCTCGCCGGGCGGGGCTTCCCCTCGGTGCTCCTGCCGGGCCGCGGACTGGTGCGCAGCCTGGCTCCGAAGCACCTGGTGGCCAATGCTGCGCGGGCGCCGGGCTGCTCGCGGGTGCGCTCTCCGCCTACCGGGTGGTCGCCCGCGCCCGTCCACAGGTGGTGGTGTCGGTGGGGGGGTACGCGAGCGTCGGGCCGGCGCTGGCCGCGGTGGTCCGCGGGGTGCCGTTGGTGCTGGTGAACGTCGATGCGGTCCCCGGTGCGGCGAACCGGCTCTTCGCCCGCGCCGCGCGTGCCTGCGCGGTGGGATGGGACGGCACCCGGCTTCCCCGTGCCACCCGGACGGGCACCCCGGTACGCCCGGCCATCGCGGGTGTGCGCCGGTCGCCGGGGGACCGCAGCGCGGCGCGGAAGAAGCTCGGGCTTCCCGAGGACCGCGGGACGGTCGTGGTGGTCGGCGGCTCGCTCGGTGCCCGGTCGGTCAACGAGGCGGCGGTGGACCTGGCCGACCGGTGGAAGGACCGGTCCGACCGGACGATCTACCACGTCGTCGGGCGACGGGACTGGGACCGGTTCGGAGCATCGCCCCCGGAGCCGGGAGCCGACGCGCGGAGAGCGTCGAGCGGGCTCTTCGTCCGGCGGGTGCCCTACGAGGACCGGATGGAGTTCGGTCTACACGGCCGCCGACGTCGCGGTCTGCCGGGCCGGTGCGATGACTGTCGCCGAGCTCGCCGTCGCCGGCGTCCCGTCGGTCCTCGTCCCGCTGCCGGGTGCCCCGGGGGACCACCAGGGCGCGAACGCCCGGGTGCTCGCCGAGGCGGGGGGCGCGGTGGTGGTGGCCGACGGCGGCTGCACCGGGGCGATCCTCGACGAGGAGCTCGATCGGCTGCTCACCGCTCCCGGGGTGCTCGAGGCCATGGAACGCGCGGTGCGGGCGCTCGGCCGGCCCGAGGCCGCGACCGCGGCGGCGCGCCTCGTCGAGCACTCCGCTCGGGCGCCGGTCGGCTCGGGGCGCCGGTGAGTGCGGACGGGACCTCCGCGGCGGCCTGGGATGCCTCGGTGGCCTCGACCGTGCACGTGGTCGGCATCGGCGGCGCAGGCATGAGCGCGATCGCGACGGTGCTCCGGGCGATGGGCCACACGGTGACCGGCAGCGACCTGAAGGAGTCCGCGGTCACCGAGCGCCTCCGGCACTCGGGATCCCGGTGTCGATCGGCCACGAGGCGGA
Source organism: uncultured Acidimicrobiaceae bacterium (assembly GCA_963784155.1). Taxonomy (GTDB): domain Bacteria; phylum Actinomycetota; class Acidimicrobiia; order Acidimicrobiales; family RAAP-2; genus Bog-756. The sequence goes on along the minus strand of CAWAQF010000011.1, from coordinate 324,943 downwards.
ACACGTCGGATCGGCCGACATGGTGACCGTCTCGACCGTGGTCGCCCGGTCCAACCCCGAGGTCGTCGAGGCGCGACGGCGGGGCACTGCGGTCCTTCCGCGGGCGGACGTGCTGGCCGCGATCGCCTCGCTTCGGAAGTGCATCGCGATCGCCGGCACCCACGGCAAGACGACGACCGCCTCGATGCTCGCACTCGTACTCGTCGAGGCCGGCATCCACCCGTCGTTCCTCATCGGCGGCGACGTCAACGAGATCGGGACCAACGCGGTCTGGGACGCCGGCGAGTGGATCGTGGTCGAGGCCGACGAGAGCGACGGCACCTTCCTCTCGCTCTCACCGGACATCGCGGTGGTGACCAGTGTCGAGGCGGACCATCTCGACCACTACGGCTCCTTCGCATCGCTCCGCGAGGCGTTCGACCGTTTCCTCTCCTCGGCGCGCCGGAACCGGGTGGTCGGCGGGGACGATCCGCAGGCCGCCGAGATCGGCCGGGCGTACGGCGCCGACACGGTGGGAACCGACCCTGCCTCGACCCATCGGATGACCGACGTCTCCCTCGCCGCGGAGCTCGGTCTCCTTTCGGCTCTCGCACGGTGGGGAGGAGCTCGGTCCCGTCTCCATCCCGGTGCCGGGGCTCCACAATGCGTCCAACGGCGCGGTAGCGGTGGTGACGGCGCTCGCCGCGGGCGCACCGTTCGACGCGGCAGCCCGCGCGCTCGCCCGGTTCGCGGGGGTCGCCCGACGGTTCGAATTCCGGGGGAGCGCGCGGGGTCACCTTCGTCGACGACTACGCGCACCTGCCGAGCGAGGTGCGCGCCGCGCTCGATGGCCGCGCTCGACGGTGGGTGGCAACGGGTGGTGGCGGTGTTCCAGCCGCACCGCTATACGAGGACCGCGGAGCTGTGGGAGGAATTCGGCCCGGCCTTCCGCGGTGCGGACGTCGTGGTGGTCACCGACGTGTACGGCGCGGGCGAGGGGCCGAAACCCGGGATCACCGGCCAGCTCGTGGCCGACTCGGTCCGGCGCGCGCTCCCCGGGGTACCCGTGCACTACGCCGCGGCGCGCGAGGAGTTGCGACGCCGGGTGGGCGCCCTCCTCGAGCCCGGCGACCTCTGCTGCACCCTGGGTGCCGGCGACCTGACCTCGCTGCCCGACGAGTTGATGGAGGCACCGGGCTGGTGAGGCAGGGATGACCCGCTCCGACGACCTGCTCGCCGTCGAAGACGCGCTCGGCCCCCTCGCCCGGCGAGGCGAACCGCTCGGTGCGCGCACCACCTACCGGGTCGGAGGAGCGGCGGCCCTCTTCGCCGAGTGCGACGACGAGGAGCAGCTGCTCGCCGTCGGGCGCGCAACTCGCGGCCGGGACGTGCCGGTGCTCGTCATCGGACGCGGCTCGAACCTCCTCGTCGCCGACGGCGGCTTCCCCGGCCTCGCGGTCGCGCTCGGGGCCCGGGTTCGAGACGCTACAGATCGTGGGGACCGAGGTGAGGGCCGGTGCGGCGCTGAGCCTGCCGGTGCTCGCGCGCCGCACCGCGGCCGCGGGCCTGCACGGGCTCGAGTGGGCGGTCGGGGTACCGGGGTCGGTCGGCGGAGCGATCCGGATGAACGCGGGGGGTCACGGCTCGGACACTGCAGCCACCCTGGTCCGCTTCCGTGCGGTCGACCTCGTCGGAGGAGGCGCGCGCGAGGCCGATGCCCAACGTCTCCACTTCGGCTACCGGCACGCGGATCTGTCGCCCGCGGAAGTGGTCACCGAAGGTACCCACCGACTGGTCCACGGCGATCCGGAGGACGGCGCGGCGGCGATCGCGGAGATCGTCCGGTGGCGACGGGCCAACCAGCCCGGCGGGTCGAACGCCGGATCGGTGTTCACCAACCCCGACGGCGACTCGGCGGGTCGGCTCATCGACGCCTGCGGCCTGAAGGGCCGTCGGGTGGGCACCGCCGAGGTGTCGCACCGGCACGCCAATTTCATCCAAGCCGACGCCGGTGGTTCCGCCGACGACGTCCGGCGGCTCGTGGAGGAGGTGCGCGCCGCGGTCGCCGAGGCCACCGGGGTGGTGCTCGAGACCGAGGTGCGCATGGTGGGCTTCACCGACTCGGAACGAGTCGTGCGGTGAGCCCCGCGCCGGTCCGACCGCCGGGCGAGCGGCGACGCGCCATCGATCCGCGGATCCGCCAGCGTCGCATCGAAGTGGCACGCCGGCGCGGTCGGCGCCGGCTGTACTGGGTGGTCGCGGGGCTCGCGACGGTGTTCGTCGCGGCGGCCGGCCTCGCCGTCCTCCACACGCCCTGGTTCAGCGTGCGGGTGGTCACCGTCGAGGGCTCCCACCCCCACACCAGCACGGCCGCGATCGTCGCGGCGGCGGGTCTCGCGGGGCATCCGCCGCTCGTATCGGTCAATCCGGGTGCGACCGCGGCACGGGTCGAGTCGCTGCCCTTCGTCGCCGGTGCAACGATCGGCCGCGAGTGGCCCGACCACGTGGTGATCTCGGTGAAGGAGCGGGCTGCGGTTCTCCAGATGGCCGGTCCGCCCTCGCACTGGTCGGTGCTCGGCGGCGACGGGCGGACGCTCGTGGTCGGGCCGGTCCCGACGCCGGGGCTGCCGGTGCTCATCGTGCACGCGCCGTGCGGGCCCGGTCCCGCCCGCGCCGGTCGGTGGTTCTCTCCCGTCGGTCGGCGCGCCGGGGCTCATCGTCGCGCGCACGCTCCCTCCCGCCTTCGCCGCCCAGGTGGTGTCGGTGACGGTCGGATCCACCGGCACGGTGTCGCTCGCGCTCAACTCGGGCATCACCGTGTGGATGGGGACGCCGACCGACCTCGGGGCCAAGTACGAGGACGTGGCCGCGATCGTCGCGCATGCCTCACTCCGGGGGGCCACCTCGATCGACGTGACGGTCCCGCAGTCGCCCACGGTCACCGGTTGAGTTCACCGGGTGGAGGGAGCGTGACGGTGGCGCGCCGCGAGGGCGGTCGAAAACGGGCCTCGCCAGGAGGTCTCGAGGCGCTCCCCAGTGCTTGACCAGGGAGGGGGCTGACCGTATCGTGGTCCCCAACTCGCCGGTTGGAACGGTTTCAACCTGTGGTCGAGGGTAAGGGATTGCATGACCGTTCCGGCTCAGAACAACTACTTCGCCGTGATCAAGGTGCTCGGGGTCGGCGGCGGCGGAGTCAACGCGGTCAACCGCATGATCGAAGCCGGTCTCCGTGGCGTCGAGTTCATCGCGACCAACACAGACGCACAGGCGTTGTTGATGAGCGATGCGGACCTGAAGCTCGACATCGGCCGACAGCTCACCCGGGGGCTCGGCGCGGGGAGCGACCCCGAGGTCGGCCGGCTCGCGGCGGAGGAGCACCGGGCGGAGATCGAAGAGGCGCTGAAAGGTGCCGACATGGTGTTCATCACCGCGGGCAAGGGAGGTGGGACCGGCACCGGGGCCGCACCGGTCGTCGCCGAGATCGCCAAGGGGCTCGGCGCCCTCACCATCGGAGTGGTCACCCGGCCCTTCACCTTCGAGGGGCGGCGCCGCTCGGTCCAGGCGGAACAGGGGATCCAGGCCCTGAAGGACAAGGTCGACACCCTGATCATCATCCCGAACGACCGGCTCCTCACCGTATCCAACGAGAAGACCTCGATGGTCAACGCCTTCAAGATGGCCGACGAGGTGCTGATGCAGGGAGTGCAGGGCATCACGAGCCTGATCACGGTGCCCGGCCTCATCAACACCGACTTCGCGGACGTGAAGATGATCATGTCCAACGCAGGGACCGCCATCATGGGGATCGGTTCGGCGACCGGCGAGGGACGTGCGGTCAACGCGGCCCGAGCGGCCATCACCAGCCCCCTCCTCGAGGCGTCGATCGAAGGGGCCCGGGGCATCCTGCTCAACATCGCCGGGGGTCCCGACCTCGGGCTGTTCGAGGTCAACGAGGCCGCCGAGATCATCCACGGGGTCGCGCACCCCGACGCGAACATCATCTTCGGCAGCGTGATCGACGACACCATGGGAGAAGAGGTCCGGGTGACGGTCATCGCGGCGGGCTTCGAACGGTGGGAGGCGCAGTCGCGCGGCGCCGCGGTGCATACCGAGGCGCCCGGACGGGACGAGGGCCGGAGCCGCGTGCTCGGGACCGAGGCCACCCACGAGGACATCTTCGCCGCGCCGGGCGACGACGATCTCGACCTCGGGGACGACGAGTTCGACGTCCCGTCCTTCCTTCGCTGACCGGGCCGGTCTCGCTCCCGCTCGGTGCCGGCATCCACGCCGCCTGGAGCGACGCGTCGTGGGGGGACCTGCGGCCGCACGTGACCGACGGCGGTGCGGCGCTCGCCGCGGCGATGCTCGCCTGCGCACCGGACATCGCGAACGGTGAGGTGCACTGGGTCGAACAGGTGCACGGCGGTGCGGTCGCGGTGGTCGCGGCGTCCGGTGCCGGTCTGACCGGTCCGGCGCGGGTCCGCTGCGAGGGCCGGGCCGACGCGCTCGTCGCGTCGTCGCCGGCGACCGGGTTGGCGGTCCTCGTCGCCGACTGCGCGCCGGTCGCCCTGGCGAGCCCCGAGGGCGTGTTCGCGGCGGTGCACGCCGGATGGAGAGGTGTGTGCACCGGTGTCGTCGAGCACGCGGTGAGCGCGATGCGCGAGCTCGGTGCGAGCTCGGTGACCGCGGCCCGCGGGCCGTGCATCCGCGCGTGCTGCTACCGAGTTCTCGGAGGTGGACCTCGAGACGGTCGCCGCCCGCTTCGGATCCGCGGTGGTGGGTCGCACGACCGGCGGATCTCCCGCACTCGACCTCCCGGCTGCGGTCTCCGCCGCGCTCGGCGCGGCGGGAGCCGGCGAGCGGCCGGGGGTGGACGCGTGCACGGCCTGCTCGAACGGGTACTTCTCGTACCGGGCCCGCGGGGACACCGGCCGCCAGGCACTTCTCGTCTGGCGGGCCGCGGGTCCCGACCGAGGGTGACCGTGGCCGGCGGCCCGGAGGTGTTCGCGGCGCGCCTGGCGGAGGTGGGGGAGCGGATCGCCCGGGCCGCTACCGACCCCGGGTCGGTCCGCCTGGTCGCGGTCACCAAGGGGTTCCCCGTCGAGGCGGTGCACCGGGCGCTGCGCTCGGGGGTGGCCGACCTCGGGGAGAACTACGCGGACGAGCTGCTCGCCAAGTCGCGGGAGTTCGATCCGGAGCACGCTGCACCGGCGGAACCCGCACCCGTCTGGCACTTCCTCGGCGCGGTGCAGCGAAACAAGGTGGCGCGACTCGCCCCGGTGGTCGGGTGCTGGCAGTCGGTCGCGCGAGTCGAAGAGGGCCGGGCCATCGCCCGCCGCCGACCGGGGGCGACCGTGCTCGTGCAGGTCGACATCGCCGGCCTCCCGGGTCGTGGCGGCTGCGAGCCGGCCCGCGCGCGATCTGGTGGCGGCCTTGCGGGACGAGGACCTCGACGTGGCCGGCCTGATGGCGGTCGGGGTGCCCGGGCCGCCCGAGGCGTCGCGGGCCGGCTTCCGGACGGTGTCCTCCCTCGCGGACCGCCTCGAACTCCCGGTCCGTTCGATGGGGATGTCCGACGACCTCGAGGTGGCCCTCTCGGAGGGATCGACCATGGTGCGACTGGGGAGGGCCCTCTTCGGCGAGCGGCCGCCACCCGGCACCGTTCGCCGTTGAGCAGGGAGGTCGCGAGGGCCGCCGGGCGGTCCCGCCGACCGGTTCGAGCAGTGCCCGGCGTACCACCCGCCCTCGGGGCCAGGCACTACGCTGTCCGCAGGAGGACGCGATGCCCGCTTCGTTCATGAAGAAGACCATGGCCTACCTGGGACTCGTCGACGACGACTACGACGACTACGACGACTACGAGTCACGCGCCGCCACCGGTCGCCTCAGCCAGCGGTCGCCCGTCCCCGACGAAATGGACGAACCCCCGGTGCAGCCACAGACGAGCCCTCGGATCCGGACGCTGACCCGCGACGAGGCGAACGGCGCCACCGCGGCGCCCGCGGCGAGTCCGGTGAGCCCCCGTGCCGCAGTGCCCACCTCGTCGGTCCGGCCGATCACCCCCGACTCGTCTGGCGCCCGAGTCCACATCGTGGCGCCGGCACGCTTCGCCGACGCCCAGGAGATCGCCAACCGGCTGATGAGCAATCAGCCGGTCATCGTCAACATGCAGAGCGCCGAGCGCGACCTCCAGCGGCGGATGATCGACTTCTGCAGCGGGGCCACCTATGCGCTCTCCGGCGGGATGGAGAGGGTCGCGGACGAGGTGTTCCTGCTCACTCCCTCGAACGTCAAGGTCTCCGACGAGGAGCGACAGCGCCTCGCGGACCGCGGCCTCGTGAACCCCTGAACCGAGCAGACCTGCTGCCTCGCCCCACCTGAGGGGGAATGAGCCGTGTTGATCGCCATCATCGTCGTCCTCCTCAACCTGTACCTCTTGGTGCTCCTCGGGTACGTGATCCTGAGCTTCGTGACCGCCTACGCCCGACTCGAGTACGACTCGCCCGTCTACAAGGTCCAGAAGGTGTTCAGCGCGCTCTGCGACCCGGTGCTGAACCCGATCCGGCGGGTGATCCCGCCCGCACGGATCGGTAACGTCGGACTCGACGTGTCGGTGCTCGTCCTCTTTCTGGTCATCGACCTGATCCTGATCCCGATCCTGACCCGCTGAGTCCCTGCGCACGGCATTCGTGCACGTCGGAGGCAGCGGCGCCGGTCCCTCGGCCCGGGCTGGTGCGCCGCTAGCATGGCGACCATGGATTCCTCCCAGTCTGCACTCGATTCCCTCCGGACGGTCGAGTTCCGTGAGACGCTCAAGGGCTACCACCGGGACGACGTCGACGAGTACCTCGAGAGGGCGGCCATCGAAGCCGAGGGCCTCCAGGAGCAGCTGCGCCAGAGCGGGGAACGGCTCCGCCAGGCCGCGGAGCGGATCACCGACCTCGAGTCGCAGGCCGAACACCAACCCGAGCCCGAGACGGCCGAACCGTCCCTCCCCGACGACCGGTTGCAGAGGACCCTCCTCCTCGCCCAGAAGTTCGTCGACGAGACGAAGGCCGACTCCGAGGCGCATGCCGCACAGATCCTGGCGGACGCAGATGCGAAGGCACGCCTCGTGACCGAGCAGGCCGAGGCCAAGGCGACCCAGATCGCGGGCGAATCCGAACAGCGCCTCCGCGAGGAGATCGGTCGCCTCGAAGGGACACGGAGCAAGCTGGCCCACGAGGTCGAAGCGATGTCCCGGCATCTCGAAAGCGAACGCAACCGGCTCCGGACCGCGCTCGGCGACATCCTGAAGTGGGTCGACGACAACGTGCGCCCGGCCTCGGCGGGCATCGACCTGCGCGGGCGGGGCGAGGCGCCGTCGGGTTCACCCGCGCCTTCGCCGGCGAGGACCGAGCAGCCGTCCGGCGGCGGCCGGCCGGCCGAGGCGGGAGCCGGGCGGCCAGCGGCCACGCGGAGTGGACCGACCAGCGCGATGAACGAGAGGCCTCCGGGTGAGGTGATCACCCGCACCGCCACCGACGCGGCGCTGCCCCTCTAGAGCCCTCTCGGAAGGAACGCTTCCGCCTGGTCGGCGTCTCGCCGGCGAGACCCGTACGACCGGGGCGGTGCCACCGGTATCGTCCCTTCGGCCGTCGCCGCCCGGATTGCCGCATCGACCGGGGCACGGTATGGTCACCCGCCCACCGAGTGGCGGGGTGGACGTTTCGCTCCTGTCCGGTGGTGCAGCGCCGGGGCCGCGGTCCCGAAGGAGGTCGAGTTGACGGCTGTGAAGAAGGCGGCACCCGCGGCGAAGAAGAGCGGAGGTGGCAAGCGGGCCGTGCCGGTCGCACGGAAGGCCTCGCCGGAGCGGGCGAGACCGGCTGCTTCGAAGAAGACGGCCGCGTCCCGTACCAAAGCGGTGAAGAAGGCGGCGCCGGCGGCGAAGAAGCCGGTCCGGTCCTCCAAGACGGCCGCGTCCCGTACCAAAGCGGTGAAGAAGGCGGCGCCGGCGGCGAAGCGCCCGGCGGCTGCGAAGAGCGCGGCACGTCCGGCGAAGAAGGCGGCGCCGGCGGCGAAATCGGTCGCAGCGGGAAAGGCGGCGGGAAAGAAGGCCACGGCCGGCGCGACGAAGGCGTCGGCCGAGCGGGCCATCGCGCTGTCCGGCGAAGAAGCCGGCCTCGGCCGGTCCGTACGCCAAGGACGAGAAGTTCCTCGAGGAGCAGGCAGCGCTCCTTCTGGCGGAGCGGGCGATCTACGAGGCGCAGGCGCACGACCTGCGCGCCGAGGCCGACTCGCTGGCCCTCGAGCGCGAGCCGGGCGACGTGCAATTCGACGAGGAGTCCGGTGAGGGGGGCACCGTCACCGTCGACCGCGAACGGAACCTCGCGCTCTCGGCGCAGGCGGGTGCCGCGGTGGAGGAGATCGACGACGCGCTGCGCAAGATCGGGCGGAAGACGTACGGGACCTGCGAACGTTGTCACCAGCCGATCCCGAAGGCCCGTCTTCGAGCGCTTCCCTACGCAAGGCTGTGCGTGGCATGCAAGAGCGGTGGCCTGTCACGACGCTGACGCGTGAGCAGCCGGCCGGTCACGGTCGCCCGAGCGGGCGCTCGGGCCTCCCCCGGTTGGCGGTGACGGCGGTGGTCGCCGCAGGGGTGGTCCTCATCGATCAGTTGACCAAGTGGTGGGCGGTGACCCGCCTCTCGGAGGGTCCGATCCACCTGATCGGGACGCTCGACCTCGAGCTCACCCGGAACCGGGGATCCTCCTTCGACCTCCTGCAGGGATCGACCGGCTTGCTGATCGCGGCCGTGGTGGTGGCCGCCGCGGTGCTCGGCGTGCTCGCCTGGCGGTCGCCGGGTGCCGGTCGGGCCGTGCTCTACGGGTCTCATCCTCGGCGGAGCGTTGGGCAACCTCGTGGACCGACTCTTCCGGAGCGGCGGCGTGGTCGACTTCGTCGCACTCCACTTCTGGCCCACCTTCAACGTGGCCGATTCGTGCATCGTGGTCGGCTGCGCGCTCTTGATCGTCTCGCTCCTGCGCGGGGCAGGGACCCGATGACCGCCCTCGTGGTGACCGTTCCCGATTCGCTCGGCGGGGTGCGGGTCGACCGCGCGGTCGCACTCCTCGCCGACCTCCCGCGGGCGGCGGTCGAGGCCCTCGTGGCCGAGGGCCGGGTTGTGGTCGACGGCCGGGTGGTGCGGAGGAGGAGCGCGCTCGTCCGCCCCGGCCAGGAGCTGCGGGTGGAGCGGCCGGAGGTGCCGACCGCTCCCGTGCCGGAGGCCGACGCGTCGGTGGTGTTCACCGTCGTCGAGGCCGACGACGAGGTGATCGTGGTCGACAAGCCGGCGGGTCTGGTGGTCCACCCCGGGGCGGGGCACCCGGGCGGCACGCTGGTCAACGGCCTCCTCGCCCGCTTCCCCGAGCTCGCCTTCCTCGCCGAGGAGTGCGGTTCGGACCCGCGTCGCCCGGGCATCGTGCACCGCCTCGACCGCGGTACATCGGGCCTGCTGGTGGTCGCCCGGACCCCGCACGGGTACCGCTCGCTCGTCGCTCAGCTCCGTGACCACAGCGTCGCTCGAACCTACGCCGCGCTCGTGCGGGGAGCGGTCGAAGGCGCGTCCGGCGTCGTCGAGGCGCCGATCGGCCGCTCCGCTGCGGCGCCGACCCGGATGGCCGTCTCGCGCACCGGCAGGCCCGCCCTCACCCGGTACCGGGTGGAGCGCCGGTTCGCGCGGCCGCCGGCCACGCTGCTGTCGGTCGAGCTCGAGACCGGCCGGACCCACCAGATCCGGGTCCATCTCGGCGCGGTCGGCCACCCGGTGATGGGCGACCCGGTCTACGGCCGGGGCGGGCCGGCACCGCCCGCGGGTCTCGACCGGCCGTTCCTCCATGCCACGCAACTCGCCTTCGAGCATCCCGGTTCCGGGACACGACGGTCGTGGAGCTCGCCGCTGCCGGACGACCTCGCCCGCGTGCTCGACGCTTGGGAGGAGTGAGACCGGCCGCCATGGCGTCGGCCGGTCTCGCTCCACCGCGGTCAGGCGGCCTCGTGCACCCCTTCGAGCACCTCGCTGTCGGCGAGGGCCTCGAGTGCTTCGGCCTCGGCCTGGCGCACCTTCCGGACGCCGACCCCGAGCCGTTCGGCCGTTGTCTGCAACGAGGCCGGGTCACTGCCGTCGAAGCCGAACCGGTGCCGGATGACCTGGCGCTGGAGGTCGGTCAGGCGGTCGACCGCCTCGCGGACCAGATCGAGGGTCAGCCCGCTCGCGACCCCCTCTTCGAACTCGCTCAAGTCGGTCGAGACCAGGTCGCCGAGCGTCGCCGTCGAGTCGGCGGTCGCCGGTTGGTCGAGGCTCGCGACCACCCGCGCCGCGCGCGCCAGTTCGGAGCGCATCACCGCGTTGGTGTTGGTGGCGTCGTCGAGCTCCTCGTCGGTCGGTGCACGCTGGAGCTGGTGGGTCAGCTCCCACTGCGCGGCATCGACCTGCTGATTGCGCTCGGCGACCTCCATCGGGAGCCGGATGGTCCGACCGTGCTGCTGCACGGCGCGCTGGAGCGCCTGGCGGATCCACCAGGTGGCGTACGTCGAGAAACGGAAGCCCCGCTCCCAGTCGAACTTGTCGACCGCCCGCATGAGCCCGAAGGTCCCCTCCTGGATGAGGTCGGAGAGGTCGACGCCACGGTCCTGATAGCGACGGGCCCAGTGCACGACCAGGCGCAGGTTGGAGGCGACCATCTCGCGCCGCGCCTCCTCGTCGCCGCTCGCGACCCTTTTGGCCATCTCGGTCTGGGCCTCGTGGTCGGGCAGCGGATGGTGGTCGAGGTCGCGCAGGAAGAGGCCGAGGCTGTCCGCGTCGGCGCTCCTGCTCCGGGTGCCACCTGCGGGCCGGGGAGCGGTCTCGCCGGCCCTTCCGCGGTCGGCTCGCGGTCCACGAACCCCCCGAACCTTGTTCTCCCTGGTCACGGTGTCAGTCGCCATTCCACTCCTATTCTTCCCAGGGTCGACGCCGTAGATAACGTCCGTGACCCGTATAACGTTCGTTGCCCGCTCGACATTCCACGTCACAAGCACAAAATGGGCTTGCACCCGAACCGGCCGGGGTGATCGGCTGTCCCCGCCATGGACCCCGCCCCGCCGTGTTGTGTCCTCCTCCGCCACGGCGACACCGCATGGAGCCGCTCGGGGCGGCACACCGGGCGCACCGACCTGGCACTCCTGCCCGAGGGCGAGGTCCAGGTCCGGGCTCAGCGGGCGCGACTCGCCGCCTTCTCCTTCTCCCTCGTCCTCACCAGCCCGCTCTCGCGTGCCCGCCGGACCTGCGAGCTGGCCGGACTCGGGGAGCAGGTCGAGGTCGACCCCGACCTGCTCGAGTGGGACTACGGCGCCTACGAGGGCCGGCGCACCCTCGACATCCGCCGGGAGCGCCCCGGGTGGGACCTGTTCGACGACGGTGCTCCCGACGGCGAGTGCGTGACCGACGTCGCGGCTCGGGTCGATCGGGTCATTGCACGGGTCCGGGCCGTCCCCGGTGACGTGGCCTGCGTGGCCCACGCGCACGTCCTCCGGGTGCTCGCGGCCCGATGGGTCGGACTCGATCCGACCGGAGGGCGATCCTTCGTGCTCGGGCCCGCGGCGGTGAGCGTCCTCGGGTGGGAACGGGAGCAGCCGGTCGTCCGGCACTGGAACGAGCTTCCCGGGGCCGGCGACCCCGGCCACGGGCCGGTCGCCGAAAGGGACTTGCGGTGACCCGGTCGGCTCAGCCCTCCAGCGCGGCCGGAAGAGCGGGGTCGGCCACGTAGGAGGGTGTGACGATCCCCGCCGGCATGCCCGTGTCCGCCAGAGCCGGTCCGGAGACGAGCCCGCAGGGGATGACCCCCGCCCAGATCGGGAGCGCCTGGTCGTCCGCGTCGTCGAGGGGCCCGCCGGTGCGGACTTTGGCCGTGGCCTCTCCGATCGGGAGGCGGACGAGCGCGGTCGCCCGCATTTCGCTCTCGGTGGGTGGCCGGGCGTCCGCGCTGCGCCCCGGTGCCATGTGATCGACGATCGCGAGGAGCGCCGCGAGCTTCTCGTCGGGGTCGTCGACGGTCGATCCGGTGCCGAAGAGGACCACCGACCGGTAGTTCATGGAGTGGTGGAAGGCGGATCGGGCGAGCACGATCCCGTCGAGCAGCGTGACCGTCACGCAGATCGCCGTGCCCGAGGCGACCACCTTCAGCATGCGATTGGCCGCAGCGCCGTGCAGATAGACGACATCCCCGTGCCGAGCGAACGCGGTCGGCAGGACGACGGTCGAGCCCGCGTCCGGAAAGCCGACGTGACAGACGAGGGCCTCGTCGAGGATGGCGTCGATGGTGCGGCGGTCGTGGGTGCCGCGTTCCTTCTTCCTGCGGAAGACGGTGCGCGCCGAACCGGCGACGGTCGGGGTGGGTTCGGCGGCCATCGGCAGGTGCCCGCTCGTCAGGCGGGCACCTTGCCGCGGGCCCGGGCGACCATGTCGGCGAGGCTGAAGGAATCGAGGTGGGTCCGCATGTGCTCGCCGACGTCGGCCCAGACCGCCAGCAGGACGCACTGCCCCTCGTGGTCGCAGGCCCCGTTCTCGTGGGGGAGGCCGAAGTCGCCGGCCACGATCGGACCGTCGACCGCAGAGACGATCTGGGAGAGGGTGATCTCGGCGGGCGGCCGGGCGAGCACGTAGCCGCCCCCCACCCCGCGTTTCGAGCGGACCAGCCCGGCGCCCTTGAGCGCGAGGAGGATCTGTTCGAGGTAGGGCTGAGGGAGTCCGGTGCGCTCCGCGATGTCCCGGACCGCTGTCGGGCCCTCGCCGTCGGCGTGCAAGGCGAGCGACAGCAGCGCCCTGCACGCGTAATCCCCTCGGGTCGAGACCTTCACCGGTCACATGCTATTGCGCGGCCCCGGCGCGGACGGAGGAGCGACACCCCGACGACGCGCGCGGAACGGCGAACTGGCCGGTCGGGGCGCTCAGCGGCCGCCGAGCTTGCCGCCTGCGAGGTCCTCGGCCATCGCCCACCCGAAGATGACCAGGCGACCGCCCGACGCGGTGTCGACGTCCGAGAAGAACGCCAGTGTCGGCGGTGTCGGCGCCGACTTCGGGCTCGCGAAGTCGAAGCCCCCGGTCTCTCCGCCTTCCCCTGCCACGACGAAGGTGCGGTCGTCGATGCGTCCTTCCGCACCGAAGCGCTTGGCAAGCCGGCGGCCCCAGGCCCGTTCCTCGCCGGTCGCCTTGCGGTCGGGACCGGGCACCACGTCGGAGAGGCCGGCGAACGCCCGGAAGCCGTCGGCGCCGAGCAGCCGGGTGCCGACCAGGACGTCCTCGTCGGGGAAGGCGAGCAGGGCGCGGCGGTACTTGTCGCCCATCATCGCCCGGAGGACGGTGTCGGCCCGGGAGGTCCGGTCGATCGAGGCCAGGCCGATCAGAAGGGACGGAGTCCCGCCGATGCGCTCGAGGGTGGAGAAGGAGTAGCCGCGTAGCTTCGAGCCCTCGCGGGCGCGGGTGACGAGCACCCACTCCTCACGCTGTTTCGACAGGAATCCGACGTCGAAGCGGGGCTCCCGTTCGGCGCACAGATCGGCCATCTCGGCCAGCTCGGCGTCACTGATCGACGTGCAATCCTTGGTCTCCACCTGGATGGACATATGCCGTTCCGTACTCCTCGGTCTCCGAGCGGCGCGAGCCGCCGGCTCCGGTCTGCCGTGGGACCCGGGGACCGTCGTGCCGGGCGGCGAGACGGGTTCGTGGCCTCCACGCCAGGAGCCGTCCAAGGATTTTACGGGATTTGGACGACCCTGTCGTATCCGGCGTCGCGGGACGGCCGCTGCTCAGGCCTGGATGGCACGGGGGCCGAGCAGGACCCGCAGCTCACCGACCAGACCCCGGCGGCTGTCCACGTTGAACGCCGAGGGAAGCCGAATGACCTTGTCACCGACGTGCAGGAACACCGGCGAGTCGCCGGGGTGCTCGGTGAGGAGACGCTTGAGCCCGTCCACCTTGCGATCGGTGAGGGCGTGGACCGGGAGGGTGATCCGCAGCTCCCCGCTTCCGTCCAGGGCGAGCTCGGGCCGCTGGACCTCCATGCACACCAGTTTCAGCCGGTCGTCACGGAGGTCGACCCGCGACCGGATGGTCACGATCGCGTCGTCGTCGAGGAGGGGGCCGTACTCGGCCATCGTCTTCGGGAAGACGAACACCTCGACCGAGGCCTCGAGATCCTCGAGGACGAAGGTCGCCATCAGCTCGCCCTTTTTGGTGTAGCGCCTGCTCAACTCGGTGACCACCCCGCCGACCGTGCGGATCTGACCCTCGTTCCCGAAGCCACCGGACCCACCCGACGCCTCGACGTCGACGTCGCGCAGTTCGGCGAGCGTGCAGTCGACGAGCCGGGCGAGCGAGCCCTCGTGCCCCATGAGGGGGTGGTCGCTCAGGTACAGGCCGAGCATCTCCTTCTCGAAAGCGAGGCGTTGGGCTTTGGAGAACTCGGTGTCGGGTATCTCGACCCGGGTGTCGGCGAAGCCGGGGGCGCCACCGGCGGTCTCCGGCTCGAGGGCGGCGAAGAGCGAGACCACCCCCGCCTCCTGTTCGCGGCGCCGCTCGAGGGTTCGGTCGACGATCTCCTCGAAGACCAGACAGAGACCCATCCGCGGGTGGCCGAGGGAGTCGAAACCACCACCTTTGATCAGCGACTCGATGGTCCGCTTGTTGAGCACCTGCGGATCGACCCGCTGGCAGAAATCGTAGAAATCGGCGAAGGGACCGTTCCGTTCCCGTTCGGCGACGATGAGCGAGACGAGCCCTTCTCCGACGTTGCGCACCGCGGAGAGGCCGAAGGTGATCGACCGGCCGACCTCTGCCGGCGAGGCCGCGCCGCCCTCCTGCTCCATCGTCGCCGCGAACTCCGATTGCGACCGGTTCACGTCGGGGACGAGCACCGGGATGCCCATCGAGCGGCACTCGGCGAGGTAGACCGCGGTCTTGTCCTTGTTGTCCTTGACCGAGGTGAGGAGGCTGGCGAGGTACTCGACCGGGTAGTGGGCCTTCAGCCACGCGGTCTGGTAGGCGACCAGCCCGTAGCCGTAGGAGTGGGACTTGTTGAAGGCGTAGTCGGCGAAGGGTTCGATGATGTCGAAGAGTCGGGTGCCGAGGTCTTCGCCGTACCCGGTGGCGACGCAGCCGGCCACGAACTTCTCGCGCTCTGCGGCGATGAGCGAGCGGATCTTCTTCCCGCACGCCTTACGGAGGTTGTCGGCCTCCTCGAGCGAGTACCCGGCGAACCGTTGCGCCACCCGCATCACCGACTCCTGGTAGAGCATGAGGCCGTAGGTGTCGCCGAGGATCGGCTCGAGGTCCGGGTGGAGGTAGGTCAGCTCCTTCCGGCCGTTCTTCAGCTCCGGGTAGTCGCGATGCATGTTGGCCGCCATCGGCCCGGGCCGGTAGAGGGCGACCAGCGCGGCGACGTCGTCGAAGCTGGTCGGGGCGAGCGAGCGGAGGGTCTGGCGCATGGCCCCGCCCTCCAGCTGGAACACGCCGACCGACTCGGCGCGACGAAGCATCTCCAGGGTCTCCTCGTCGTCGAGGGGAATGGTGTCGACGTCGGGGCGGACCCCCGTCGTCTCCTCGACCAGGTCCAGCGCGCGCTCGATGACCGAGAGGTTGCGCAACCCGAGGAAGTCCATCTTGAGCAGCCCGAGCTCCTCGACCCCGTGCATCTCGTACTGGGTGACGATCGGTGCTTCCTCGGGATCGCTGCCCTCGGGCTTGCGCTGGATGGGCAGGTACTCGGTCAGCGGCTCGTCGGTGATCACCACCGCGGCGGCGTGGATGCCGTCCTGGCGCCGCAGCCCTTCGAGACCCTTGGCCACGTCGATCACCCGCTTGGCCTCGGGGTCGGACTCGTACATCGTCCGGAGCTCGGCCGCGGCGGCGAAACCGTCCTCGTGCCCGTCGCTCTTCGCGAGGCAGGCCGCGAGCGGGGTGTCGCGCCCCATGATGAGAGGGGGCATGGCCTTGGCGATCCGGTCGCCGGTCCCGTACGGGTATCCGAGCACTCGCGCCGCGTCGCGCACCGCGGCCCGGGCTTTGATGGTGGAGAAGGTCACGATCTGGGCCACACGGTCGGAGCCGTAGCGGTCGGCGGCGTAGCGGATCATCTCGGCCCGGTACCGCTCGTCGAAGTCCATGTCGATGTCGGGCATCTGCCGGCGACCGGGATTGAGGAAGCGCTCGAACAACAGGTCGTAGCGGATCGGGTCGATGTCGACGATCCGGAGGCAGTAGGCGACACAGCATCCGGCGGCCGACCCTCTCCCCGGCCCGACCCGGATCTGGCGCGAGCGGGCGAAACGGATCAGGTCCCACACCACGAGGAAGTAGGCGGCGAAGCCCATGTCCGAAATGACCCGGAGCTCGTAGTCGATCCGCGAGCTCACCTCCGCCGGCACCGGGTCTCCGTACCGCTCCTTCGCACCTTCCAGGGTGAGGTGGTGAAGGTAGTTCGCGGCGCGCTCCTCGTAGGTCTCACCCTCGAAACCAGCCGGGACCGGGAAGCGAGGGAGGCTCGGACGGCCGAAGTCGATCTGCACGCACGCGCGTTCGGCGATGAGCAACGTGTTGTCGCAGGCCTCGGGGAGCTCGTCGAAGAGGTGACGCATCTCCGCCGCGGACTTGAGGTAGTGCTCCTCCCCCTGGAATTTGAAACGGTTGGGGTCCTCGATGAGCGCGCCGGTCTGGACGCACAGCAGTGCGTCGTGTGCCACGTGGTCGGACCGGTGGGTGTAATGGCTGTCGTTGGTGGCGAGGAGCGGCGCGCCGATTCGGCGGGCGATCTCGACGAGGGCGGGGTTGGTCTTCTGCTGTTCGGGGAGGCCGTGGTCCTGGAGCTCGACGAAGAGGTTCCCCTTGCCGAAGATGTCCTGGAGCCGCGCGGCGAGGGCCTCGGCCTTCATCCGGTCGTCGTTGAGGAGCGCCTGGAGGACCACGCCGCCGAGACAGCCGGTGGTCGCGATCAACCCGCTGCTGTGGCGCTCGAGCAGCTCCCAGTCGACCCGCGGCTTGTAGTAGTAGCCCTCGAGGTAGGCGGAGGACGACAGCTTCATGAGGTTCCGGTAGCCGTCGTTCGTCTCGGCGAGCAGGGTGAGGTGGTAGTAGAGCTTCTCGCCGCCTCCGGCGTCGCCGCCGGTGTCGTCGACCTTGCCGCGGCGGACCGGTCGTTCGTGCCTCGAATCGGCGGCCATGTAGGCCTCGGTGCCGATCACCGGGGTGATGCCCGCATTGCGGCACTCGGCGTAGAAGTCGAGGACGCCGTACATGTTCCCGTGGTCGGTGATGCCAAGGGCCGGTTGACCGTCCTCGACCGCCGCCCGCACCAGCTCGCCGACCCGCGCGGCGCCGTCGAGCATCGAGAACTCCGTGTGGGTGTGGAGGTGTGCGAACGACGGCGATGCCAAGGGGCCGATGCCTTTCCTCTCCTCCTCCGGGCGGTCGACGACAGGCCTCCGTCCCGGCGAGTTACAGCGATGTCATTCCGACCCTAGCGCGGAAGCGGCGCCGAGAGGGGTGGTCTCGGGCGGCGCCTCCGCCGGGACGGGAGCCCGGGCCGATGAGCCGCGAGGTGCGATCAGAGGTAGGTGCCGGGGCGGCCCACCGACGACTCGTTGGGGGTGGTGAGCGAGCGCTGGCGCATCTCGTCGAGCTGCGCCCGGGCGGCGACCTGCTGGGCGACCAGGGTGGCCTGGATGCCGTGGAAGAGCCCCTCGAGCCACCCGACCAACTGGGCGTGGGCGACCCGCAGCTCGGACTCCGAGGGGACCGGCGAGTCGAAGGGGATCGAGACCCGGTCGAGCTCGGCGGCGAGGTCCGGGGAGAGCCCGTCGGCGAGCTCGCGGACCGACTGCTCGTAGATCTCGCGGAGCCGCCCGCGGCTGGTCTCGTCGAGGGGGGCTTGACGCACCTCCTCCAGCAGCTGCTTCACCATCGAGCCGATCCGCAGCAGCTTCGCCGGCCGGTTGATCGACTCCGTCTCGACGAGCTCGCCCTCGGGAGGGGCTTCGGTGTCCCCGCCCGTGCCCGGTTCCTCGACCACTTCGGGTCGGAGCGGCGCTTCGCCCACGAGCAGGCGTTCCGGTGTCTCGTCCGCCATCAGAGCCGCTCTCCTCCGAGCGCGAGCAGGGGGACGAACATCTCGGCACCGGTCAGCGAACCGTGGCGAGACTGCAGCCGACTCTCGCCGGTGTCGGCCGGATCGACGAAGGCGATCGGGGTGAACGGAACCAGTGCGACGTCGCCGAGCCTCGGGAGCAAACCGTCAGCGGAGGGGTCCGCCGAGCCACCCCGCGTCGACGAGCTCGTCGCGCGGGAGTACCCAAGCCGAGGCCCCGTAGCGCTCGAGCGCCATCGCGTGCGAGGTCGTCCGCGGCACCTTCGCGCGCGTGCAGCCAGCGGAAGCGCCCTTCGCCGGACATGAACCGGACCACCGACATGAGCTCGCGGCCCGGCAGCTCGAGGTTCGATCCGATGTCGAGCTGGCCGTGATCGGCGGTGACCAACAGGACCGCACCCGGCGGCAGTTCGGCGACGACGTCGCCGACCAGCCGGTCGACCGCCGCGGAGCTCTGCGTCGTAGAGCTCGCCGAGGCCGCTCCCGTGGGCCACCTTGTCGATCCCGTCGTAGTAGGCGTACACGAAGGGTTCGCCCGCCCGCACCAGCTCGCCGACCGCGAGGGGCAACGAAGAGAGCACCCGATAACCGTGGAGCGGCGCGTTGCCGAGATGGACCGCAGTGAAGCCGGTCCCGCCGAACTCGTGCTTGGACACCACGGGTACCTGTCCGTCGAACCCGGCGAAGGGCGGGCAGGGTTGGTACTCGCGGGCGGGGACGCTCCGCCGCGCGTCGCGGGCGCGGCCGCTGCCCACCGTCCAGCGCAGCACGTTCAGGATCTCGTCGCCCATGGCGATCCGGTAGCCGAGGATCCCGTGCTCGCAAGGCCGGCGGCCGGTGGTGATCGAGGTGAGTGCGGTCGCGGTGGTGGTCGGTGCGACCGAGGTGATCGGGCGCTCGCTGCCTTCGGCGCCGGCCAACGTGGGCGCGAGCGAGGCGCGCGACCGCAGCTGCTCCCAACCGAGCCCGTCGAGCACCAAGAGGACCACCTGAGCCGCATGGCGGGCCGACATCGGCAGCCACTCCGGCGGCTCGGCTGCGGCGCGATCGCCGAGGAGGGCCGGCACGAGGTTGGTGATGCAGGCCCCCGAATAGTCGGGGACGACGGGAGCCGCCGGCCCGGACGGCGACGGAGTGGCGGTCACGCCTCCGACACTAGGCGAGCGCGCCGCAGCTCAGCTCCGTGCGAGCAGCGCGCGGACCGTCTTGTAGCAGTGGCCGTCGCGGGGTGTGCTGACCGCTGCCACCAGGTAGTGGGGCTTGAACCCGAGTGCCGAGGCCAGGTCCTTTCCCTGCAGGCGGTCGCGCCGGGCGGCATCGAGGGCGCGTGCGGCCCGCGGGTCCTCGACCGGCAGCCAGTTGTCGCTCCGGCCCCACCCGAAGCGCGCCCACACCGAGCGGTCGCCGATGCGCCGGAAGAGCACCGGGCCCTTGGTGGGCACCACGAGGGCGAGCGACGGGCGGAAACCCCGGAACTCCCAGTAGGGCGCCGAGGCCCCCGGGAAGCCGAGCACGTGCTCCTCGAGCGGCGCGACCACCTGGTGGAGGAGCCTGCGGACCTTCCGGCCGTGCAAGGTCCCGAGATGGCGGGGGAGCCCGTGCGCGGTGACCGCCTCCGGTTGGGCGAGGTCGTCGCGTTCGGGCTCCTCGGCCAGGTGCACCTCGACCACGTCGAAGGGAGCGAGATCCGGTTCGTGCTCGTCGGGCCACTCGACCCGCACCCTCACCAGTGCACCGGAGGCGAGGTCGACGGCGATGGTGTCCTCCGGGTGGCAGGCGAGGACGAGGACGGTGAGCGAGGCGCCTCCTCGCACCTCGAGGCGCGTCCGGCGCTTGATCCCGCGGGCGACGTCGCGGGCCGTGCCGCTCCGCGGCGTGCGGGTGGACCGCGTGCTCACGAGGACACAGCGGCGAGCTCGGCCTCGAGGCCGCGCGCGGATCGGTGACCGGGAGCCGGCAGACCTGTGCGCGGCAGACGTAGGCGGCGTCCGCCGTCCGGTCCTGCCACAGCGGGGAGTCGGTCGCGCTCGCCCCAGGCGACCACCGCGTCGGGAAGCCACCGGCGCGCGCACCACGCCGAGCAGGTCGGGGCGCTCGCCGGCGATCACCACTTCGACGAGGCCGCGGGCGAAGAGGTCGGCGGTGCGGCGCGGTGTGCGCGAACGCGGTCGGGTGCGCCGGAAGCATGTCGCCGAGGAGATCGATCACCCGACGGGACGCAGACGGTGAAGCGGGCGTCACCGGTGAGGCCCCCGAGGCGGGCGAGCGAGTGCGACGGCGACCGCGTTCGCAGAGGGCGTCGCACCGTCGAAGATCTCCTTGGTGCGGACGATCAGTCGCTCCGCGTCGCGACCGGTGGTGAAGAAGCCTCCCTCCTCGGGGTCACCGAAGAGATCGAGCAACGCGTCGGCGGTCTCGAGTGCCGCGTTCGGTCCAACGCGCGCCGCCCGGTCAGCTCGCCGAGGCGGGTGAAGCAGTCGACCAGCCACGCGTAGTCGCCCGCATAGGCGAGGTGGCGCCCCCCCCGGTTCTCCTGCCAGCTCCGGAGCCACCGTCCGTCCGCCGGCGCAGGTGGCCGCAGAGGAACTCGCCGATCGCGATCGCCGCGTCGATCCACGCCGCCTCGCCGGTGGCGGCCGCGGCCTCGGCCAGCGCCGAGGCGTACATCGCGTTCCACTCGGTGAGCACCTTGTCGTCGAGGCCGGGGCGGACCCGTCGCGTCGCGGGCGGCCTCGAGGAGGTGTCGTCCGGTCTCGACCGCCTCGGCACCGGTGAGCGGCTCGCCGACCGGCCGCCGGAGGACGAAGCGACCTTCGAAGTTCGGGGTGTCGCGTGACGCCGAAGAACGCGGCGACCTCCGCGGCCTCCTCGGAGGAGAGGCCCCCGGCGGCGAGTGCGGCGGCGAGCTCGCCGGGGGACCAGACGGAGAAGGCCCCCTCCCGTCCCTCGGAGTCGGCATCCTCGGCCGAGCACACGCCCCCGCCCTCGAGGGTGAGGTCGCGGCGCCACGTACCGCACGATCCCCTCGACCACCGACCGGTAGTCGGCGCGTCCGGTGACCTGCCATCCGTGCAGGTAGCAGCGCAGCAGACCGGCCTGGTCGTAGAGCATCTTCTCGAAGTGGGGCACCAGCCACTCGGCGTCGGTGGAATACCGGGCGAACCCGCCACCGAGGTGGTCGTGGATCCCGCCTGCGGCCATCGCGTCGAGGGTGCGCACCGCCATCGCCTCCGAGGCCGCCGAGGTCTCCCCGCCACGCCGCGGCGTCGAGGAGCAGCAGGTCGACCAGCGTCGGCTGGGGGAACTTCGGGGCGGGGGAGAAGCCGCCCCACGCCGGGTCGAAACGGGAAGCGAGGTCTTCGACCGCCGCGGCGAGGACGTCGGGTGCCTCCCCGGTGGCGCCGGATTCGTCGACGAGAGTACGGCGTGTCGTGGGCGCGGGCAGCGAGGTGCGCGACTCGATCACCCGGCAGAGCTCGTCCGCCTGCTCCTCGACGTCGCTCCGGCGATCGGCCCACGCGTCGGCGAGAGTGGCCAGCACCGTGCGGAACGCGGGGGTGCCCTGGCGGTCGACCGGAGGGAAGTAGGTTCCGCCGTAGAAGGGGCGCCGGTCCGGAGTGAGGAACACGCTCATCGGCCAGCCGCCCGAGCCGGCGATCGCCTGGACCGCCTCCATGTAGACGGCATCCACATCGGGCCGCTCCTCGCGGTCGACCTTGATGCTGACGAACGAGGCGTTGAGCACCGCGCGGTCGCCGGGTCCTCGAAGGACTCGTGCGCCATCACGTGGCACCAGTGGCAGGCGGAGTAGCCGATGGAGAGGAACACCGGTCGGTCCTCGCGCGTCGGCGCGGGCGAACGCCTCGTCACCCCAGGGGTACCAGTCCACCGGGTTGTCGGCATGCTGGCGCAAGTAGGGCGAGGACTCCTCCGCGAGCCGGTTCACCGTCGCGATGCTAGGGGCTTCGCCGGGGCCACCCCTTCTGCGGCCGCCGCGGGGAGGTGATGTCTAGCCTGTCCGGCCATGGAGCTTCGACTCGACGGCAAGACGGCCCTGGTGACCGGAGGATCGCGGGGGATCGGCCGGTCCATCGCGCGCGACCTTCGCGGAAGCGGGCGCGGCGGTGATGCTCGCATCGCGAAAGCGGGAGGCACTTGCCGAGGCGTCGGATGCGATCCGCGCGGAGCTCGGGGCGGACGCGGCGCGGTCGACTGGCGCACCGCCCACGCGGGCGACCCGGAACAGGCACGCGCCTGTGTCGAGGAAACCGTCGAGCGGTTCGGTTCGGTCGACATCCTGGTCAACAACGCGGCGACCAACCCGTACTACGGGCCGATCATCGAGCTCGACCGGGCGCGGGCGGCGAAGACGGTCGAGGTCAACCAGCTCGGTTACCTCGACTGGGCGCGGTCCGCCTGGGATGCCGGCATGTCCACCCGCGGAGGTGTCATCCTCAACATGGCCTCGGTCGGCGGACTCTCGGTCGAATCGGGCATCGGCTGGTACAACGTGACCAAGGCCGCGGTCATCCACCTGACCGAGCAGCTGGCCGGCGAGCTCGGCCCGGGCGTGAGGGTCAACGCCCTCGCGCCGGGACTGGTCACCACCGACTTCGCCCGCGCCCTCTGGGAACCAGCCGGAGACGCAATCGCCCGAAGGCTCCCGCTGCGGCGCCTCGGCGCGCCCGAGGACGTGGCGAACTGCCGCGCTCTTCCTCTGCTCGGACGCGGCGTCGTGGGTGACCGGCGAGACGCTGGTGGTCGACGGCGGGTCGCGCTGCGTCCCGAGCGGGGGCGTCACCCGGTGAGGGCGGAGCGGCGCACCTTTCCGCTCGCGGTCAGCGGGAGGTCGGCGACGACGACGAGCTCACGCGGCGCCGCCCAGGGCGCGAGCTGCGCCGCCACCAGCTCGCGGAGTTCGCCGAGCGCCGGCGGCCGGGTCGGGTCGCGGGGGACCACCCAGGCCACGACCCGCTCTCCCCACTCGCGGTCCGGACGCTTCCCGACCGCAGCCGCGGCGACCGCCGGGTGGGTCGTGAGCACCCGCTCGACCGGTTCCGGCCAGACCTTCTCCCCGCCGGTGACGATCATCTCGGCCATCCGACCGTGGACGGCGAGCCTCCCCCGCGGGGAGAGGACGCCCGCGTCCCCGGTCGGCATCCATCCGTCCACCCCACGCGGATCGGTGCCGTCGCGGTAGCACCGCAGGAGCATCGGTCCCCGCACGAAGACCTCCCCGCCCACCCCGGGGGTGCCCTTGCCGACGCGCACCTCGACCCCTTCGAGCGGACAACCGTCGTAGACGACGCCGGAGCCGGTTTCGGTCATGCCGTAGGTGGTCACCACGTTGCCGGCGAGTCCGCCCGGTGGAGCGCTCCCGCCGAGGAGCACCTTCCGGTAGCCGGACGCATCGAGGCGCGCGAGCGCGGTGGCGACGAGCGCCACGAGCGTCGCGCTCCCCTCGGCGAGCCGCTCGACCTCCTCGGGGTCGAAGCGTGCGAGAACCGTGCACGGCGTGCCGGTGAGGAGCGAGCGCACCACCACCGCGAGGCCCCCGATGTGGGCGAGCGGCAGGCACGCCACCCACCGGTCCCGCGAGGGATCGACGCCGAGGCGCTGCGAGGACGCCCGGGCGGAGGCCGCGAGGGCGTCGTGGGTCAGGACCGCGCCTTTCGGCTCGCCGGTGCTCCCGCTGGTGGGCACCACGAGCGCGTCGCCTGGAGTGGTCGGCACCCCGTCGTCGAGGGTGACCGTGCCGGTCGGCGTCACCACCCGGGAGGGCCGGAACGCGTCGAAGAGGGTCGCCACCGCCCGCCGGGGCAACCGGTGGTCGACGGGGAGCACCGCGTCGCCGGCGTCCCAGACCGTGCGCAGGGCGTCGACGAAGCCCGGGCCGGGCGCGAGGTCGAGCGCTGCCAGCTCCGGCATGCGGTTAGCCTAGGCGACCGTACGAGCAGCGACTCTAGGAGTAGATGGTCGAATGGTTGTACCGGACGGGGCGGATCAGGGCTCGCACGTCGCGTCGAGCGGGGCGACGGTGATCTCGGGTCCGCCGGCCGACCCGGTCGATCGCTTCCGGGGCCGCCCCCGCCCGGAGTGGGAGCGCCGCGGTGGGTACACCGACATCCGGTTCGACGTCGCCGAGGGCATCGCCAAGCTGACCATCGCCCGCCCGGAGGTGCGCAACGCCTTCCGTCCGCAGACCCTCTTCGAGCTCGCCGACGCGTTCACCCTCGCCCGCGACGACCCGTCGATCGGGGTGGTGATCTTGACCGGCGAGGGGCCCGACGCCTTCTGCTCCGGTGGCGACCAGGCGATTCGCGGCGACGACGGCTACCTCGGGGACGACGCGGTCGCCCTCCAGGGCATCGGGCGCCTCAACGTGCTCGATCTCCAGATCCAGATCCGCCGGCACCCGAAGCCGGTGATCGCGATGGTGGCCGGCTACGCGATCGGCGGCGGGCACGTGCTCCACCTAGTGTGCGACCTCACCCTCGCCGCCGACAACGCGCGTTTCGGCCAGACCGGTCCTCGCGTGGGCAGCTTCGACGGCGGCTACGGGGCCAGTCTGCTCGCCGCACCATCGGCTTGAAGCGTGCGAAGGAGGTCTGGTTCCTCTGTCGCCAGTACGACGCGGCGACCGCGTTCGATTGGGGTCTCGTCAATGCGGTGGTCCCGCTCGCCGAGCTGGAGGAGGAGACGGTCGCCTGGTGCCGGCAGATGCTCTCGCTCTCGCCGCTCGCGCTGCGCATGCTGAAAGGTGGCATGCACGCGGCCGACGACGGCCTCGCCGGACTGCAGCAGTTCGCCGGTGACGCAACCATGCTCTTCTACATGAGCGAAGAGGGCCAGGAGGGACGGAACGCCTTCCAGGAGCGGCGTCCCCCCGACTTCGGGCGTTTCCCGCGCCGTCCGTGAGCGGGGCGCAGGCGTGGCGGCCGTCGCGGTGAGGCCCGGATCCGCCGCACCCCCGGCGCCGGGCCGGGCGAGGCGCTGGGTGCTCGGCGCGCGACCGCGCACCCTGCCCGCGGCGCTCGTTCCGGTGGTGGTCGGCACCGCCGCTGCCACGCGGTACCACTCCTCGGGAACGCCGAGGATCGACCCGTGGTGGTGTGCGTTCCTCGCACTGGTGGTCGCGCTCGCGCTCCAAGTCGGGACCAATTTCGCCAACGACTACTCGGACGGGATCCGCGGCACCGACGACGCTCGGGTCGGCCCGGTCCGTCTCGTCGCGTCGGGTCTGGCCGCACCGACGTCGGTGCGCAGGACGGCCCTGCTCGCCTACGGCGTCGCCGGTGCGGCGGGGGTGCTCCTCGCATGGGCCACCTCGTGGTGGCTGGTCCCGGTCGGCGCGGCGTCGATCATGGCCGGCTGGTTCTACACGGGCGGTCCGCGTCCCTACGGCTATGCGGGCTTCGGCGAGCTCTTCGTCTTCGTGTTCTTCGGGCTGGTCGCGACGGTCGGAACCTTCTACGTCCAGACCTTGGCGCTCGGTGTCCCGGTCGTCTGGTGTGCGGCGGCACTGGTCGGGTTCCTCGCGACCGCGCTGCTGCTCGCCAACAATCTCCGCGACATTCCATCGGATGCGGCCTGCGGGAAGCGCACGCTAGCGGTCCGACTCGGGCGTCGCCGCGCCGGGACCGCGTATCTGGTCGGCATCGCCGCGCCGTTCGTCGGGGCGGTCGGGTGGTCGCTCGGCGCTCTGGCCTGGCCGGGCTCGCTCGGCCACCCGCTCACGCTGCTCCTCACCCTTCTCGCACTGCCGGCCGCGGTCGTGCCCGCCCGTCGGGTGACGAGCGGCGCCGAGGGCGGGGCGCTGTTGCCGGTGCTGGCCGCGACCGGCCGGCTCCAGCTCCTCTTCGGGGCGCTGCTCGCCGCGTCGCTGGCGTGGTGGTTCTCCTGAGCCCGCGGGTTCAGCGCGGCCGACGCTCGCCGAAGGTGCGGACCAGGCCGGCGACGACGGCGGGCTGCTCGAGATGGGGCGCATGACCGGTCCCCGCGACCACCGCGGTCGACGCGTTCGGCCCGATGGCGCGGGCCATGCGCCGTGCGAGGTCGGTGAATTTCTCGTCGAGCCCGCCGGTCACCAACAGGACGGGCATCGCCAGCCCCCCGAGCCGGTCCCAGAGCGGTTGTTGTGTACCGGTGCCGAGCGCGCCGCAGGCTCGAGGCGAGGCCGGTTGCCGGGTTGCGCGCGCGCTCGGCGAAGGCCGTCGCGTCGGCGTCGAGACCGGCGAACATCGGCTGGCCCAGCCAGCGCCGGAGGAACGTGTCGACCGTCGTGGCCGGTGTCGCACCCGAGGCCGGCGCGAGCTCCTCGGCCAGCTCGTCGTCGGCCCGACGGCGGGCGCGGCGCTCGCGCGGGTCTTCGATGCCCGCGGTGCCCGAGACGAGGACCAGCGACACGACCGCCTCAGGGTGGGCGAGGGCCGCGTGGAGGCAGAACCGGGCGCCCATCGAGTAGCCGAGGTAGGTGCCGGCTCCGGCGGCGCGGACCAGCAGCTCGGCGCCGGAGGGGAGGTCGGCCTCGACCGCTGCGGAACCGCCGTGCCCGGGAAGGTCGACGAGCACCAGGTGATGGTCGGCCGCGAGGTCCTCCGCCAGTGGACCCCAGCAGCGGAGGGTCTGGGTGAAACCGTGGGCGAGGACGAGCGTGGGTCCGGCACCGGCATCCGCTCGGTGCAGCGCGGGGGTGCCGGGGACGCGTCCCGGCTGCTCGGCGTGGTCGTCGTCTGGCATGGGGGCTCGCCGTGAGCGTACCGACGGAGGATCGCTCGGTTGCCGACCGCCAGGCGGCGTACGCCGCCACCCTCGCCGACGAGTGGGCGCGCAACGGGGTCGCGCACGCGGTGGTCTGCCCGGGGTCGCGCTCGGCTCCGCTGGCGGTGGCCCTCGCGGCCGAGCCGAGGATCGTGGTCCACGTCCGGCTCGACGAGCGGTCGGCCGGGTTCACCGCGCTCGGCATCGGCCTCGCCACCGGTGCCCCGGCGGTGACGGTGACCACCAGCGGGACGGCCGCCGCCGAGTTGCACGCCGCCGCGGTCGAGGCGGATCTCGCCGGGGTACCGCTCCTTCTCTGCACCGCGGACCGCCCGCCGGAGCTGCACGACGTCGGTGCCCCCCAGACCGTCGACCAGTCCGACCTCTTCGGCTCGGCCCTCCGTTGGCACTGCGACCCGGGTGTCGCCGACCCGTCCACGCGCCGGTGGTGGCGTTCGGTGGCATCGCGCAGCGTCGCCGAGGCCACCCGCGGCCCGAGAGGTCCCGGCCCCGTCCACCTCAACCTCCCCTTCCGCGAGCCGCTGGTCGGGGACGCCGAGCGCGACGGTGGCATCGAGCCCGGACGGACCTCGGGGGGCCCGTGGCACCTGGCCCCGGAGGCGCCCGACGCGCCGACCGACGAGATGCTGGCCGCGGTCTTCGCACTCGGGGACGATCCGCCCGCGCAAGGGCTCGTCGTCGCCGGGTCGGGTTGTGGCACCGCCGAGACGGTCCTCGCCCTCTCGCGGGCCCTCCGGTGGCCGGTCCTCGCCGATCCGTGCTCGGGGCTGCGCGTCCCCGAGGAGGGCGTCGTCACCATGGCGGACCCGCTCCTCCGTACCCCGTCCTTCGCTCGTGCCCACCGTCCGGAGGCGGTGCTCCGACTCGGCCGGGCCTGGGCCTCGAAGAACGTCGAGTCCTTCCTGTCCGACGCCGCACGCCGCGGTGCGCGAGTCGTCGTCGTCGACCCGCACGGCGCCGTCCGCGATCCCGGGCGCGGTGCGGCCGCATTCCTCCGATGCGACCCTTCCGCGCTCTGCCGCGCGCTCCGCGTACGGGCCGGCGGCGATCGCCTGCCGTCGTCGCGGTCCGGGGACGAGGAAGGGGGTTGGTGGGAGGACTGGGTGGACGCCGACAAGCGGGCGAGCCGCGTGCTCGCCGACTTCGTGCCCGACGCGCTCGACGAGCCGTCCCTCGCGCACCGGGTGTTCGCGGCGCTGCCCTCGGAGGCGACCCTGGTGGTCGCCTCCTCGATGCCGGTCCGGGACCTCGAGTCGTTCGCGGCCCCGCGCCGCGCTCCGCCGAGCGTCGTCGCCAACCGCGGCGCGAACGGGATCGACGGGGTGGTCTCCACCGCGCTCGGCGTGGCGATCGGTTCGGCACGACCGACGGTCGCGCTGGTCGGCGACCTCGCGTTCCTCCACGACGTGTCCGCGCTGGTCGGTCCGGAGGCGCCGCCGGTGCCGCTCACCGTGATCGTCGCCGACAACCGCGGGGGCGGCATCTTCTCCTTCCTCGAGCAGGCGGCGCTCCTCGAAGAGCCCACCTTCGAGTCGCTCTTCGGCACCCCCCAGGCACAGGACCCGGCATCGGTGGCGGCTGGCTTCGGCTGGCCGGTCGACCGGATCGGCCCGGACGAGGGGGCGCGTCTCGAGGCGGCACTCGCCGCGGCGGTTGGGAAGCGGCTCGGAGTCGGTGATCGCGGTCCGCCTACCGGACCGCGCCGCGAACGTCGCGCGCCACCGCGCGCTGTTCGCGGCGATGTCCGCGGCGGTCGAAGGGGCGACCGCTCAGCACGGCCGCGGGTCGTAGGGGGGGATCGAGGGCCCGGGTGACGGCGCGGAGGACGATCCGGCGGACGCGCCCGACGAGCCGACGCCGGACCGGGCGGACGTCGGGGCTGCGGTCGTGGTGACCGGCAGCGAGAGGGGCTCGCCCGCCCCGTCGAGCGGCGGGGTCACGATCGTCGGGCGGGCACCGCCGAGGAACTGGCCGAGCAACTGGGCGGTCTGATCGGGTTCCACCACCTCGACCGAGCCAGCGGACGAGCTCGCGCCGACCGTCGGCAGGGTGGAGGCGGCGAGCTGCGATCCGGAGAAGGCGTGGTAGCGCTCGGCGAGGGAGAGCATGTCGTTCGCGCTGAGGCCGTCGTCCTTGCTGAAGTCGTGGACCAGCGAGGTGAACAGGGCGTTCAGGCGGAACGGGTTGTAGGTGGACTTCGCCTTGTCCAGCGTGGCTGAGATGATCAGGTTCTGGCGGCGGATCCTGCCGAGGTCACCGGTCGGGTCGGCGACCCACCTGCCGTCGACCTGGTACTCGAAGTAGCGCGACCGCGACAGCGCGAGCGCCTCGGCACCGTTGAGCACCTGGCAACCGGTCGTCGAGACGTCGAGGCCGGAGTTGTTGTTGCAGACGCCGGTCGAGCAGTCTTGGTCGCGGACCGGGTACGGGAAGTCCATCGAGATCCCACCGAGCGCATCCACCGCGTTCTGGAGCCCGAAGAAGCTCACCACGATGTAGTGGCTGATCGGGATGCCGAAGGTGTTCTGGATGGTCTTGATCAAGGCGTCGGGGCCGGCGCCGAACGCGGCGTTGATCTTGTTGGCGCTCGACAGCTGGCTCGAGGCGGGCATGCCGGAGAGGGTCACGTAGGTGTCCCGCGGGATGGAGAGGGACGAGGCGGTCCCCGCGGAGGGGTCGACCCGGACGATCTTGATGGTGTCGCTCCGTTGGCCGCCGGCACTGCTCGCGCTGCCGAAGTGGAGGGCCTCCGCCGGCGTCTCGCCGGCCCGGCTGTCCGAACCGATGAGGAGGACGTTGTAGGGCTGGCCGCTCGGGACCGACACGCATGCCGGGCACGGGCTGGAGGCGACCTTCCCCCACTCGTAGCGGAAGTAGCCGTACCCGAGCGCGACCACGAGCACCAAGACCGCGGCCACGGTCACCGCGATGCGAAGCACCCGGTCGAGGGGCCGCCGGCCGCGCCGGTGCCCACGGCGCAGGTCGCGCGACGACGGGACGGCGAGCGTCGCCGCCGAGGATCGGCCCGGGGAACTCGCGGTCCGCCCCGTTGGCTCGAGGAGTCATGCGACGCAATTCTCGCAGCCCCGGGGCGGCTGGTGGTGTCAGGCGCCGGCTGCAGGCAGGATCACGAATCCGCAGGCAGCCACGATCCGTGGTTCCCGAAGGGCACTCTGGCCGGGAGCTCCACGGTCGCAACCGGCGGCCCGGCGAAGGAGGTCGCGTCGAGGACGATCAGGTCGCTCGCGTCGCGGGCGGCGTCGTAGACGACGGAGAGGACCCACCCCTCGTCCTCGTTGCGCGCCTCCGCGCTCCGCACGAAGACCGGCTCGCCGGCGGCGCGGCCCGGGTCGGGCTCGAACCGGGTGGTCTCGTCGCGCCCGAAGTCGTACTTGACGAGTCCGCCGAAGGAGGGTTCGACCGCGCGCTCCCCGAGGAGGGTGCAGTACCCGTAGCGGTGCCGGCGCCCGCTCACCGCGTCGTCGATGCGGGGGAACTCGGCCGGCGCGTCGTCGAGCAACTCCTCGCTGACCCGATCGGCGCCGAGGTCGACGCGCCAGCGGGTGAGCGAGGGAAGGCGCGAGCTGATCGGGCCGCCCGGCGGCGTGTCGAACGCCCGCTCGTAGCGCAGCACGTCGAGGACCACCGAATCCCCGTCGTCGTAGGCGTTGAGCACGTGGAAGACGTAGCTCGGGTCCATCCCGACCCACCGCACCCGCGGGTCACGCGCCGCGCGATCCATCACCCCGATCCGCGCGCCCGCTTCGGGCATCCATCGGTAGGGCAGCGGCCGCCCCTTGGCGGCGAGGTCGAGGTCGAAGACGACCGGGAGGTCGAGGAAGACCACCCGGGTCGCGGTCACCGCGAAGTCGTGCATCATCGTCGCCCTCGGGAGCTCGATCTCCTCGGTGCGGGTGAGCCGGCCTTCCGGGTCGGCCACGTGGTAACGGAGGAACGGGGGGCCGAAGACGTCGACGCCGAAGAAGTGGAGCTCGCCCGTCTCGGGGTCGAGCTTCGGATGGGCGGTCATCGGAGAGGCGAGCTGGCCGTCGAAGTCCTCGACCCGGGCCCGCTCGAGGTCGGGGGAGAGCGCGTGCGGGAATCCGGACTCGGCGAGTGCGAGGGTCCTGCCGGCGAAGCGGACGACATGGGCGTTGGCCGGTCCGTCGATCGGTTCGGCCGGCCCCTTGGGAGGTTGCGTCGCGACCTTGGCGGCCAGCGCCCGGGTCCGCACCCACCGGTTGCGGTACCCGGCCGCCGTGCCGTCGGCGAAGGTGATCGCGTGGATCATGCCGTCACCGCGCAACCAGTGGTACTCGTCGTCGCGCTCGGGGAGCACGACCGGGTTCGGACCGTTGCGCAGCAGTGTGCCCTCGAGATCGGGCGGGATCGCCCCGCTGGTCGGCAGGGGGCGGTCGACGGTCCGCTCCTCGAGTACCGGTGCGAAGTTTCCGTGCAGGTACGGGTTGGGCATGGACCTTTTTCCGGCAGGGCACTCGACCGGTCGACGAGGGACCGATCGTAGCGCCCGTCCTCTCGGTGCACGCGTGGCAGGCTGAGGCGATGGCCCCGCTCGTGGAGGATCTCCGGTTCCGCGGACTCGTCCACCAGATGACCGATCCCGCGCTCGGCGACCACCTGGATCGCGGGTCCCTGACCGCCTACAGCGGGTTCGATCCCACCGCCGACAGCCTTCACGTGGGCCATCTCCTCCAGTTGTGCAACCTGCGACGCCTTCAACTCGCGGGGCACCGCCCGATCGCGGTGGCCGGCGGTGCGACCGGACTGATCGGCGACCCGGGAGGCAAGTCCGAGGAACGGACACTGCTCTCTCCCGAAGAGCTGCGCGCGAACACGGAGGGTGTCCATGCGCAGCTGCGTCAGTTCCTCGAGGGCGGCGGCGCCGAGGGCGTGCCCGGCGCGGTCCTCGTGGACAACTCGGAGTGGTTGGGCTCGCTGTCCCTGCTCGAGTTCCTCCGTGAGGTGGGCAAGCACTTCACCGTCGGCCAGATGACCGCCAAGGATTCGGTCCGGTCGAGGCTGGCACGTCCCGAACAGGGCATCTCCTACACCGAGTTCAGCTACATGCTCCTCCAGGCGTACGACTTCCTCCATCTCTACGACTCCTTCGATTGCCGCCTCCAGCTCGGGGGCAGCGACCAGTGGGGGAACATCACGATGGGGATCGACCTGATCCGGAAGATGCGCAGGGCCGAGGCATGGGGTCTGACCACCCCGCTCGTGGTGAAGGCCGACGGGACCAAGTTCGGGAAGACCGAGTCGGGGACCGTCTGGCTGGATCCGGCACGGACCAGTCCCTACCAGCTGTACCAGTTCTTCCTGCGGACCGAGGACGAGGTGGTCGGGAGCTACCTGCGCTACTTCACCTTTCTCCCGCACGAGGCGATCACCGAGCTGGACCGCGCCACGGCCGATCGTCCCGAACGGCGCCAGGCCCAGCGGGAGCTCGCCCGGCAGGTCTGCACCCTCGTGCACGGTCCCGGCGAGACCGGGCGGGCCGAGGAGGCCGCGGCCGCGCTCTTCGGCGAAGGAGTGAACCTGCTCGACGAGCGCTCGCTGCTCGACGTGTTCGCCGAGGCGCCCTCGACCGGCCTCGCCCGCGGACGCCTCGACGACGGTGGTGGCCTCCCACTGGTCGATCTGCTGACCGAGACGGGCGTCCTTCCCTCGAAGAGCCGTGCGCGCTCGACGGTCGAGCAGGGCGGGATCTACGTGAACAACCGCCGCGAGCGCGACGTGGAGCGCTCCATCCGACGCGGAGGATCTCATCGCTGGCCGTTACCTCGTCCTGCGGCAGCGGCAAGCGCGACTACCACCTTGTGCGCTTCGCCTGAGTGCGCCGCCCTGCGGCCGGGGCGGCGACCAACGAGCCGACACCGTCCTACACTGAGCGCGATGACGGGAACTGGGGCAACCGAAGGCGGCACTTCGTCGGTCCGGGTCACGACCGGGCTTCCCGAGACGGTGCTCGCGCCCGATCCCGAGGAGGTCGGCGAACGGCTCGCCACCGCGGCCGCTCTCTCGGGCGAGGAGCGCCGGGACGCGGTGTCCGAAGTGGTGGGTGACCACCCGGCTTCTTCGACCGCGTGGGCCGCGCTCGGCTCACTCGCGCGGGACGAGGTGGAGGCCTACGCCTGCTTCCGCGTCGGCTACCACCGTGGTCTCGACGCGCTGCGGCGGGCCGGGTGGAAGGGCTCGGGTCTCGTGCGCTTCGAGCACCCCTCCAATCGCGGCTTTCTGCGTTGCGTCGACGGACTGCGTGCGACGGCGGGCGCGATCGGCGAGGTCGACGAGGAGGCGCGGTGCGCGCAGTTCCTGCGTCAGCTCGACCCGACATGGGACCCGGGCCCGACCGCCTCCGCGGGGTGACCCGCCCGGCGGGCGGGCGAGCGCCTTGTCGGCGTGCCGGGTCCGCCGTCGTCTCCCTGCTGCTCCTCGGCACGCTGCTGGCCGCGTGCGCCGGACAGGAGCAGAGCGGGCCGCCGGCTGCGCGCGTCACCACGTGGGTCGCCGGCTCCGGCGGTGGCGCGTCGATCGGCACCTTGCGGGTGGACATCGCCAACGTCGACTACGTGCTCTCCCGGCACGAGCCGGCCGGTTCGATCCGGACCGCCTGCGCGCTCGTCACCAACGACGCCGAGACCGCCATCGGGAACCTGCCGACCCCCGACACCCGGCTCACCGGCGAGCTCGACACCGCGTACACCGATGCGGCGGCCGCAGGCGACGATTGCTACAACGGCGCGACGGGCAACGCGGCACTGCTCGCTCGGTCCGCGCGGGAGCGGGCCGAACTGACACCCCTGTTGGCGACGGCGATCGATCGCATCGAGGCGGTCACCGGTCATCCGCCCCCCACCTCCACCACCACCCCGGCGGGCAACCTCGAACCGTTCGGAGGTTGAGCGTGCCGCAGCCCGAGTCCGGTGTCGGCCCGATCCCGGAAGGGCGCGATCCCGACGGGTACGAGCGTCTGCGTCGGCGGGTGCTCTGGTCGATGCCCACCGGGTTGTTCGTCGTCGGGAGCCGCCACCACCAACGGCGCAACCTGATGACCGCCAACTGGGTCGTGCAGATCGCGACGGTCGCCGAAGCTGGTGGCCGTCGCGATCGAATCGGGTTCGGTGACGCGTCAGCTCGTCGAGGCGGAGGGTCGCTTCTCGGTGAGCATTCTCCCGAAGGAGGCGAGGAGTGCCGTGCGCCGCTTCGTCAAGCCGGTCGCCGAGACCGTTCTCGGCGACGACGGCGCCGTCGTGTCGATGGCCGGAGAACCGGTGCGCGAGGTGACCGGCGGTCTGCCCTGCATCGCCTCCGCGCTCGGGTGGCTGTCGTGCGACGTCCGTCGGCTCGTCGAGTGGGACCGTCCGGGGGACACGCCCGCGAGCCACGTGCTGGTGGTGGGCGAAGTGGTCGACGTAGGCGAATGGCAGGCGGCGACCGGTCCGGGCGCCGCCCTGGCGATGAGCGACACCCGGATGAACTACGGGGGGTGAGACCCGGTCAGTCCGCGGCCGGGGACGAGCCGGGCCGGAGGTCGATGCGAAGGGTGAGGATTCCGTCGACCAGTTCGGCTTCGGCGTCACCGATCATCGCGAAGTCCATGTAGTCGCGCTGCGCCTGCTCGACGAAGCGCTTCCGTTCGGGGCCCTCGACCGGGGGAAGTGCCCGTGCCCGCACCGCCTCGGCGCGGTCCCGGAACCGGGCCACCATTGCCTCCGGATCGAATCGGTCTGACATGCCGCGATGGTACCGGGACCGGCAACGCGCGCCGCCTGGCGACGGCCAGGACTACACTCATGTGCGTAGGTCTCGACGGGCCCCCCCGTACCTCCGACGTGGGGGCATGCCACCTTCAGTCGGCAAGGAGTTTTCCGTGAAGAAGGGACGCCATCGCCGCTTCGAGGAAGCGCGCAGCCTGAAGCGGTCGGTCGCGACGGCTTCGAGGCGCTGCCCCGAGTGCGGCGCCGAACCCGAGGACGAGCACGCGTCGTGGTGCCGGGCGACCGAGGACGACTTCGACGAAATCCTGGGGAACACCCCCCGCGAGGCGACACACGCCGAAGACGATCCACTGGCCGAGTAGCCGAAAGCTCGAGGGACGGTCAGCGGCGCACCGTGGGATGGGGGAGTGGCGTGACCGCGCCGCCACGTGCGCGGCGCCCCTCGAGGTAGCCCGCCAGCAGCTTGTAGACCTTCTTTCCCGCCATGGCCTCCAGCTCGCGCTGCATCTCGACGTAGACCGGGTCCCGGCCGACGAACGCGGCAGGGTCCTCGGTGCACCACCAGTGGAAGTCCTCGCCGCCCTTCCCCCAGTGCCGGCGGTCCCACTGGCGGACCACGGAGGTCACACGTCCGTCGGGTGAGGTCTCGTCCTCCCGCCGGAGCGGCAGCTGCCAACACACCTCCGGCTTGAACTCGACGTGGCTCCTTCCCTCGGCGAGCGCGGCGAGGTGCAACGCGCAGCCGGCGCCGGCGGGAAAGCCCGGCCGATTGAGGAAGATGCACGCGTCCTTCACGATCCGGGTACCGAGATCGCCGTCGGCCAGCTTCTTGACCACGCCGCCCCGGCGGCCCTGCCGGTGGAATTGCCAGATGTCGGGGGTGAGCTTGGCGGCGGCCCGCTCGACCGTGCGAGCGTCCTTCTTTCCGGTGAAGTGCGCCCCGTACGAGCAGCACCCTTGCACCAGCTCGGGTGCGGGCCCGGTGAGCACGCCTTGGCACCCCTGCCCGTAGATGCAGGTCCAGGAGCTGGTCAGGAAGGTGACGTCGAAGAGCCAGGTGCGCTCCTCGTCCGGGTCGTCGAAGCTGACCCATTCGTGGGCCTCTGCGGGCACGCGTTTCCGAGGTCGTGGCACGCACTTATGATGGCAGGCATGAGCACGGCTGGCGACGACCTCGACCACGACGGCATCCGCCCGGTGATGACCGTCACCGAGACGGCGCGCTCCACGGTGCTCGACGTGCTCTCCCGCGAGGCGGACGCCGCCTCGCTCGGACTGTGGATCGAAGTGAGCGGCGAGCGCAACGGCGCTTACACCTACGACATGTACTTCCAGGCGATCGCCGACGCGGGCGCCGCGGACGTGGTGCAGCACGACGACGAGCTCCCGGTGGTGGTCCCGGCGGGGAGCGTGGACCGGATGCGCGGCGCGACGCTCGACGAGGTCGAGGACGCGGGCGGCGACGGCGGACTGGTCATCGTCAACCCCAACACCCCACCGCCGGCCGCGTCCGGAGCGGTGGGCCCGGCGGTCGACCTCTCGGATCCACTCGCGCAGCGCGTGGTCGCGGTCCTCGACGAGCAAGTGAACCCTTCGATCGCCGCGCACGGTGGACGCGCCGACCTGGTCGGGGTGGAGAGCGGCTCGGTGTTCCTCCGACTGAGCGGCGGCTGCCAGGGATGCGGGATGGCCAAGGCAACCCTCTCCCAGGGGATCGAGGTGATCC
This sequence comes from uncultured Acidimicrobiaceae bacterium, assembly GCA_963784155.1. Taxonomy (GTDB): domain Bacteria; phylum Actinomycetota; class Acidimicrobiia; order Acidimicrobiales; family RAAP-2; genus Bog-756. The sequence continues at coordinate 288,560 of CAWAQF010000011.1, read as the reverse complement.
TCCGCGAGGCGATCCCCGAGATCGCCCAGATCGTCGACGTCACCGATCACGCCGACGGCACCAACCCCTACTACGAGCCGGTGAGCGGCTGACCGAACGCGCCGATCCGGGCGGTCCAGGGGGGCGGGCCGCGGGTCGACCTTCGCCGGGCGGGGATACCCGGCGGGACGGAACCGGTCCGGTACCGTGCGGGTGTGGACGTGCTGCTCGTCGCCGGGACCGCGCTCGTCGGTGTCGCAGCGGGGGGTGCGCTCGACCCGGTGGGTCAGCAGTTGGCCGACGCGAGCGCGGCCGCCGGAGGCGGCGCGGCGGACCGAAGAGCCGGCTGCGAACGAGATCTCGCCCTCGGGAGGGGACGCGCCCGCGGCAACACGGGTCGTCCACCTGCTTCCGTCCGGGAGATCCCCGGGGCGCAGCCTGGGCGCGGCCATCGCGACGGGCGTCCTGTTCGGGGCCGCGGCCGCGCGGTTCGGCTGGCACCTCGTCCTCGCCCCCTACTGCGTCTTCTTCGCGATGCTGGCGACCGTCTCGGTGACCGATCTCACCCACCGGCTGGTCCCGCGCCGTCTGGTCTTCGGCGGGATGACGCTCATCGTCCCGCTCCTCGTCGCCACCGCGGGGCTCGCGGGAAGCTGGCACGATCTGGTGGGATCGGTGGTGGCGGGAGCGGTCGCCTTCGCGCTCTTCTTCCTCGTGTGGTGGTTCGTTCCGCGTGGGATGGGGTTCGGCGACGTGCGTCTCGCCGGCGCGATCGGCTTCACCGTCGGGTACCTGAGCCTCCTCCACGCGTACATCGCGTTCCTGGCGGGGTTCGTGCTGGGAGCGGTGTTCGGCCTGGCGATCATGGTGGTCTCGTCGTCGGGTCGCCGGACGCGGATCCCCTTCGCCCCCTCCCTGGCGGCCGGCGCAGTCATCGCGGTGCTCTGGGGTGGCCACCTCGCGCACGGCCTCTTCCAGTCGGGGTCGTGAGCAGGTCGTCCGGGCCGCCCCACGCGACCCCCCGGTTAGATTTGCCTGGATGCTGCGCTTCCTGACCGCCGGCGAGTCCCATGGGCGTGCGCTGGTCGTCGTGGTGGAAGGCCTGCCGGCCGGTCTGCCGGTGACCGCCGAGGACTTCGAGCGCGAGCTCGCCCGCCGACGGCTCGGCTTCGGCCGCGGGCCGCGGATGCGTTTCGAGGCCGACCAGTTGACCATCCTCGGCGGCGTCCGCCACGGCCGCACGCTCGGCTCGCCGATCGCCGTCGAGATCGCGAACACCGAATGGCCGAAGTGGGAAGAGGAGATGTCCCCCGCACCGGGTAGCCCGTCCAAGGTCCTGACCCAGCCGCGCCCCGGGCACGCCGACCTGTCGGGGATGCTCAAGTACGGGTTCGCCGACGCGCGGGACGTGCTCGAGCGCGCGTCGGCCCGGGAGACGGCTGCGCGGGTCGCCGCGGGAACGCTCGCCAAGCGGCTCCTCGGGGAGATCGGCATCGCGGTGATCAGCCACACGGTCCAGCTCGGGTACCGCCCGTGCTCCCTCGGCGCCCCTGCCGTCGGTCGAGGACCTCGCCCGGATCGACGACTCTCCGGTGCGGTGCGCCGACCCCGAGTCCGAGGCGGCGATGGTGGCCGAGGTCAAGGCGGCCGCGAAGGTCGGCGACTCGCTCGGCGGCGTCACCCAGGTCGTCGCGTACGGCGTGCCGGTCGGGCTCGGCAGCCACGTGCACTGGGACCGCCGACTCGACGGCGCGCTCGCCGGGGCGCTGATGAGCATCCAGGCGGTCAAGGCGGTCGAGCTCGGGGACGGCTCGGAGCTCGCCGGGCGGCGCGGCTCGGAGGCCCACGACGCGATCCGTCTCGCCGGACCGGGCGACGAGGACGCCGTCGACCCTCGGTGGCGGGTACGCACGCGACACCCACCGGGCGGGCGGCCTCGAGGGCGGGATCTCGACCGGTTCGCCCATCGTGGCCCGAGTCACGCATGAAGCCGCTCGCCACGCTCAACCGCCCGACCCTCGGCACGGTCGACATGGCGACCGGCGAGTCGACCGTCTCGTTCAAGGAGCGGACCGACGTCACCGCGGTGCCGGCGATGGGCGTGGTCGCCGAGACGATGACGGCGCTCGTCCTCGCCGGCGAGGCCCTCCGCAAGTTCGGGGGCGACTCGCTCGAGGAGTTCCGCCGCAACCGCGACGGCTACCTCGGCGAGCTCGGCGAGACACCTTCGGCGGCCGGCGCGAGCCGGCGGGCGATGCCTGAGACGACTGGCACTGGTGGGGATGATGGGCGCCGGCAAGACGACGGTCGGGCGGCTCTGCGCGGCCCGGCTCGGTTGGGGGTACCTCGACTCCGACGCGCAGGTGGTCGAGGAGACCGGCCGCACGGTTCCCGAGCTCTTCGCGGAGGAGGGCGAGGCGGTGTTCCGGGCCGAGGAGTCGAAGGTCCTGCGCCAAGGCGTTGAGCGGTGACGGGCCGGTGGTCGTGTCGGCGGCCGGCGGGGTGGTGCTCTCCGAGGTCAACCGCGAACTCCTGCGACGCTTCGGCGACCGTGGTCTGGCTGCGGGCGGATGTGGGCACCCTGACCGCCCGGGTGGGCGAAGGGGCGGGGCGTCCCCTCCTCGACGCCGATCCCGGCTGCCTCGCTCGCGACCCTCGACGAGGTGCGTCGTCCGCTCTACGCGTCCGTCGCCGACGCGGTGGTCGACGTCGATCGGCTCACCGCCGACGAGGTGGCCGATCGGGTGCTCGCCGAGTTCGCCCGGTGCCTCCGGAGGGCTCGCGGTGAGGACCGTCGGGGTCGAGCTCGGCGAGCGACGCTACGACGTGGTGATCGGCGAGGGCGCGGCCGACCTGCTGGCCGGCGTCGTGTCCGTGGCCGTGCCGCACGGCGGCGCGGGCCGCGGTCGTGACCCAGGCGGGCATCGGCCTCGGGGTCGACCCCGGCCTCCCCTTCGAGGAGATGGTCGTCCCCGACGGCGAGGCGGCGAAGTCGCTCGACCAGGTCGAGCGGCTCTGTCGCGGGCCTTCGCCCGCGCCGGGCTGAGCCGCTCGGACGTGGTGATCGCGGTCGGCGGTGGCGTGGTGACCGACCTGGCCGGGTTCGCCGCGGCGAGCTACCTGCGCGGCGTCGCCTACGTGAACGTGGCGACGTCGCTGCTCTGCGCAGGTCGATGCGGCGATCGGCGGGAAGACCGGCGTGAACCTCCCCGAGGGCAAGAACCTGGTCGGTGCCTTCTGGCAGCCCCGCGCCGTGCTCTGCGACACCGCGGCGCTCGCGACCCTCCCGCCGCGCGAGTGGTCGTCGGGCCGCGGCGAGATCGCCAAGTACGCACTGATCGAAGACCGCGGCCGCGCCCGCGGCCGCGAGTCCTTCCACGAGCTGCCGCTCGACGAGCAGGTCGCCCGCTGCGCGGCGTATCAAGGCGGCCATGGTGGCCGCGGACGAGCGCGAGGGCGAGCGGACGCATGATCCTCAACTACGGCCACACCCTCGCCCACGCCCTCGAGGCCACCGCCTTCGGCGCGGCGGGCGGCGCGGACCTCCGCCACGGTGAGGCGGTCGCGGTGGGACTGGTCTTCGCGGCCCGCCTCGCCCGCCGGCTCGGTCGCATCGACGACGAGCGCGTCGAGCTGCACCGCCGGGTCGTCGTCGTCGTTCGACCTCTCGCCGCTGCTGCCGTCGGGCGCGGACCCCGACGAGGTCGTCTCGTACATGGCACGCGACAAGAAGGCCCACCACGACCTCACCTTCGTGCTCGACGGGCCCGAAGGTGTCGAGGTGGTGCGCGGCGTCGGGTCGGGCGACGTGGTGGCTACCCTTGCCGAAATGGACCGTCGCGCAGGAGTGGGACCCCGATGAGCGGCGGCCGGACCATCGTGCTGCTGTCGGGACCGAACCTCGACCTGCTCGGGGAGCGCGAGCCGGAGATCTACGGGCGCCGAGACCCTGAAGGACCACGTCGCTGCCGCGGCCGCACGCGGCCGCCGAGCGCACGGCTACGCGGTCGAGCACGTCCAGTCGAACCACGAGGGCGACCTCGTCGAGGCGGTCCATGCCGTCCGCGGTTCGGCGGACGCCATCATCGTCAACGCCGGTGCCCTCTCCCACACCTCGTGGTCGCTGCACGACGCGCTCGGCGGCCTTCGACGGGGTCGTGGTCGAGCTCCACCTGTCCAACCCCGCGGCCCGCGAGCCGTTCCGTCACACCTCGACCATCGCACCGGTCGCGGACGGCTGCGTCGCCGGCTTCGGCGGGCTCGGCTACCCGCTGGCGGTCGAGGCGGTGGTCGTCGTTGCTGGCCCGGACGACGAGTGACCTCGCACGACGCCCGGTGCGATCCCGCCGCTCGAGGTGGCCGGGCCGGATCGCACCGTCTTCGTCGGCTCTCGCGGGGGCCGGGGCCGGAGGGGGGCCGGTCGACGCGCTGCTCGTGACCAACCCGGTCAACATCCGTTGGCTCACCGGGTTCTCCGGTTCGGCCGGCCTGCTGCTGGTCCGCGAGACGGCAGCCCTCCTGACGACCGACGGACGGTACCGTTCGCAGTCGGCAGAGCAGCTCGCGGCGGCCGGTCTCGACCGGGAGGTCGAAGTGGCGGTCGGTGGGGTCGCCGCCCAACGCGACGCGGTGGTCGCCGCCGCCTCCGGGGCGACCGTCGCTCGGTCTCGAGGCCGACCACGTGACCTGGTCCGGCGCAGCGGACCTGGGCCGAGGTGCTGCCCGGCGCTCGATCTCGCGCCGACCAGTGGGGTGGTCGAGCAGTTGCGTGCGGTCAAGGACGCCGGTGAGCTGGCCCGCATGGCCCGCGCCGCGTCGATCGCCGACGACGCGCTCGGCGAGGTCCTGCCCGCTGCTGGCCGCGGCGGGCCGGCCACGCGGGTCGCTCACCGAGGCGCGCTTCGCGACGGCGCTCGACCACGCCATGCGCGAGCGGGGTGCGGAGGAGCGTGCGTTCGAGACGATCGTCGCCGCCGGCGAGGACTCGGCCAAACCGCACGCCCGACCGGGGGATCGCCCGATCCGCGCCGGCGACCCGGTGGTGGTCGACTTCGGCGCGGTGTTCGACGGCTACCGCTCGGACATGACCCGGACCTTCTGCGATCGGGGGCGAGCCACCGGTGAGATGGCGCGGGTCTTCGAGGTGGTGGCCGAGGCGCAGCGCGCCGGGGTCGCCTCGGTCAGAGCAGGGGTCCGCGCCGGTGCGGTCGACGAGGTGTGCCGCGGGGTGATCGCCGCGGCGGGGTGGGAGGAGCGCTTCGAGCACGGGACCGGGCACGGGGTGGGCCTCGACATCCACGAAGCGCCCTCGGTCGCTCCCGGGTCGACTGCTATCCTCGAGCCCGGCACCGTGGTCACCGTGGAGCCGGGTGTGTACCTTCCCGGCGTAGGCGGGGTCCGCATCGAGGACACGCTCGTCGTGACCGACGACGGGTGCCGGCCGCTCACCATGTTCCCGAAGGAAGTCGCGCTCTGATGTCAGTGTCCACCAACGATCTCCGCAACGGCATGACCCTGGACCTGCCCGAAGGTCTGTTCAACGTGGTCGAGTTCCAGCACGTGAAGCCCGGCAAGGGCGGCGCCTTCGTCCGCACCAAGCTGAAGAACCAGCGCACCGGTGCGGTCATCGAGCGCACCTACCGGGCGGACGAGAAGCTCGAGCAGGCCATCATCGACAAAAGCGAGATGCAGTTCCTCTACCGTGACGGCACCGAGTACGTCTTCATGGACACGACCAGCTACGAGCAGCTCCAGGTCGAGACCGCCCAGCTCGGGGGCGCCGCGAACTACCTGAAGGAGGGTGACGACGCGGTGCTCCAGCTCTTCGGGTCCGAGATCGTCGGCGTCGACCTCCCCGCCGCGGTCGAGCTCACCGTCACCGAGACCGAGCCCGGGCTCCAGGGTGACCGGGTGTCGGGCGCGCGGAAGCCGGCCACCCTCGAGACCGGGCCTCGTGCTCCAGGTGCCGCTGTTCGTGAACCCCGGCGAGAAGATCAAGGTGGACACGCGTTCCGGCGAGTACCTGACCCGGGCCTGACGGCCGCCCGGGGCCAGTCGCACCGATGGACCCCGCACCCCGTCACCAGGCCCGCGAGCGCACGCTCGAGTTGCTCTACGAGGCCGACCTGAAAGGTGAGGACCCCACCCGGGTCGTCGACGCGCTCGGCGTTCCTCCCGACCCGTTCACCCTGCAGCTCGTCGCGCGCGGTCTCCTCGCGTCGCATGGAGATCGACCAACTGGTCGACGGCGCCGCGATCGGCTGGGACCTCGAGCGCATGGCGGTGGTCGACCGCAACGTCCTGCGCCTGGCGGTCGCCGAGTTGCTCGAATGCGACGACGTCCCGACCGCGGTCGTGCTGGACGAAGCGGTCGCGCTGGCCTCGGCCTACTCGACGGACGACTCGGGACGATTCGTGAACGGCGTACTCGCCACGCTCGCCGGCGCGGCTCCGCGGTTGAGGAGCGCGAGACGATGGCCGGCGACGCGATCGAGAAAGCCCGAGCGGACTCCTCGCCGCCCGGGTCCGCCGAGGCACCCACCGGGTCCGGGCTCGAGCGCGATCGACCCCCATCTCCGACGGCTGGCGCTGGTCGTGGTGATCGGGACGATCATGTCGATCCTCGACACCACCATCGTCAACGTCGCGATCGCGACCCTGGCCCGCGACTTCCGTGCCCCGCTCTCGACCGTCCAGTGGGTGAGCACCGGCTACCTGCTCGCGCTCGCCGCGGTCATCCCGCTGACCGGGTGGGCCGTCGAGCACTTCGGCGCCAAGCGGATGTGGATCGTCTCGCTCACCGTCTTCCTGCTCGGCTCGGCCCTGTCGGGTGCAGCCTGGTACGTGCAGAGCCTGATCGTCTTCCGGGTCCTCCAGGGCATCGGCGGCGGGATGATCATGCCGATCGGCCAGTCGATCGTCGCCACCGCGGCCGGACCGCAGCGGATGGGCCGGGTGATGAGCCTGCTCGGCGTGCCGATGCTGCTCGGACCCGATCCTCGGTCCGGTGATCGGCGGACTCATCGTCGACACCGTCTCGTGGCGCTGGATCTTCTACGTGAACGTGCCGATCGGCATCGTGGCGATCGTCCTCGCCCTCCGCTTCCTCCCCGAGCACCGGCCGAGCCGGCGCGGTCCATCGCCTCGACGTGACCGGGCTCGTCCTCCTCTCACCCGGGCTCGCCTCCATGGTCTACGGGCTCGCCCAGGCCGGGCAGGGCTCGGCGGCCAGCGTGGTGGTGCCGATCGTGTTCGGCGTGGCGTCTGTCGCCGCGTTCGTCGCTCCACTCCCTCCGGTCGCGGATCCCGCCGCTCATCGACGTGACCCTCTTCGCCAACCGCTCCTTCGCGGCGGCGTCGGCGACCACCTTCCTCTTCGGCGCGGCGCTCTTCGGCGGGATGCTGCTCCTCCCGCTCTACTACCAGGTGGTCCGCGGGCAGAGCGCGCTGACCGCCGGGCTGCTGATGGCGCCCCAGGGGATCGGCGCGGCCCTGGTGATGCCGCTCGCCGGGCGGCTCACCGACCGCTACGGCGCCGGGCGGATCGTCCCGGGCGGGCCTCGTCGTCGCGTCCGTCGGGACCTTCGCCTACACCCAGCTCGGTGCCCACACCAGCTTCGCCCTGCTCGCCGTCTCCCTCTTCGTGCGCGGGATCGGCTTCGGGTTCGTGATGATGCCGGCCATCTCGGCGGCCTACGAGACGCTCTCGCGTGACCAGGTCCCCCGGGCGTCGACCGCGGTCAACATCGTGCAGCGGGTGGGCGGATCGATCGGCACCGCCCTGGTCGCGGTGGTCCTCGAGCACCAGATCATGCGTCCAGGTGCCGGGGAGTGGTCGGGGGTCTTTCCGGCCGTCTCGACCGGGTCGGTCGGCCGAGCGGGTCCGGATCGCCCAGCCCCTGGCGTCGGCCTTCGGTGCCACCTTCTGGTGGACGCTCGGGATGACCGTGGTCGCCCTCGTCCCCGCGGCCCTTGCTCGCGGCCGGCGACCCGGGCCGCTCGACCCCGCTCCGCGGCGGCGGTCGGGGCGGTCGAGTCCTGACCGCACCTGGCCTCGCTCCGGATGCACCGCGATCGCGACGCGGCGGGTATAGTTCTGCGTCCTGACCGTGAAGCGGGTCCCGTGAGGCCCGAACGGACAGGAGGAGCCGGTGGCCGAACGCGAGCGCAGACACACCCGTCCGCGGGGTGCCGTGTTCGTTCCCCGAGTGCAGGTGATGTCGGCCGACGACGTCCGGCGGGCGATCACCCGGATGGCCCACGAGATCGCCGAGCGCAACGGCGGCCTCGACCGGGTGGTGCTGATCGGTCTCCAGACCGGCGGGGTGGCCATCGCCCACCGGCTGGCCGAGACCCTGGCCGACATCGAGAACGTGATCATCCCGGTCGGCACGCTCGACGTCGCCTTCTACCGCGACGACATCGGCCTCCGGCCGGTGCTGCCCGAGGCGGCGACCGACATCGCGTTCGACCTGACCGGCACCACGGTCGTGCTGGTCGACGACGTGCTGTTCACCGGGCGGACCATCCGGGCGGCGCTCAACGCCCTCGGCGAGTACGGCCGGGCCCAGGTGGTCGAGCTCGCGGTGATGGTCGACCGCGGTCACCGCGAGCTCCCGATCCGGGCCGACTACGTCGGCAAGAACCTGCCCACCAGCCGCGACGAGATGGTCGACGTGACCGACGAGGGAGTGTCGCTCGGGGAACTGGTCGGCAAGTGAGCCCGTTCCCCACGCCATCTCCTCAGCATCGAGGACCTCGACCGCGAGGAGATCTGCGAGGTGTTGCGGGTGACGGACTCCTTCGCCGAGGTGGCCCGCCGCACCAATCCGAAGGTGCCCACCCTGCGGGGCCGCACCGTCGCGACCCTCTTCTTCGAGGAGTCGACCCGGACCCGGATGTCCTTCGAGACCGCGGCCAAGCGGATGTCGGCCGACGTGCTCTCCTTCTCGGCCGCCTCGTCGTCGCTGCAGAAGAAGGAGTCGCTCCGCGACACGGTCGAGACCGATCGAGGCGATCGGGATCGACTCGGTGATCATCCGGCACCGCTCCTCCGGCGTGCCCGAGCAGGTGGCCGGGCTGGGTCGAGCACTGCGCGGTGATCAACGCGGGCGACGGCTGGCATCAGCACCCGACCCAGGCCCTGGTCGACCTCTACACCGTGCGGCAGTGCCTCGGCGGCGGGCGACGAGGGCCTCGACCGGATCAAGGGACTGCGAGGTGCTGATCGTCGGCGACGTCCGCCACAGCCGGGTGGCCCGTTCCCAGATCGACGCCTACGCCGCGCTCGGCGCGGAGGTCACCCTGGTCGCGCCGCCGACCCTGCTGCCGCCCTCTCTCGAGGGCTGGAAGGTCGCCCACGTCGCGCACGACCTCGACGCCGCGCTCCCCGACGCCGAGGTGGTGTCGCTCCTCCGGGTGCAGGAGGAGCGGGGGAGCGGTGCATTCGTGCCCCTCGCTCCGCGAGTACACCGCCGCGCTACGGGCTGACCGCCGCGCCGGGCGGCCCTGCTCGTCCCCGACGACGCGTCGTGTTGCACCCGGGCCCGATGGTCCGCGGGGTCGAGATCGCCTCGGAGGTGGCCGAGCTGCCGGCCGCCCACGTCACCGAACAGGTGCGCAACGGCGTGGCGTCCGGATGGCCGTCCTCTTCCTCCTGCTCGGCCAGGGCGCCCTCGAGGGAGCGGCACGTGGCTGAGCGGGCGGCCACGCGACCCTCGTGATCCGCGGAGGCACGGTCGTCGACCGCGACGGTGCGCGTCAGCGCCGACGTGGCCGTCGTCGGGGAGCGGATCGACGCGGTCGGCGACCGTCCTCGAGCCCCGACGCGGCGCCCGGGTCCTCGACGCGGGCGGCTGCGTGGTGGCCCCGGGTCTCGTCGACCTCCACACCCATCTGCGCGAGCCCGGGGACGAGGAGGCCGAGACCGTCGAATCCGGCACCCGGGCGGCCGCCCTCGGCGGCTTCACCGCGGTGGTGGCGATGCCCAACACCGACCCGCCGCTCGACTCGGCCGAGGCGGTGCGCACCGTGCTCGACCTCGCGGCGACCGCCGCCGCCGAGGTCGCGGTCGCCGGCGCGATCACCGTCGGCCGCCGCGGCGAGACGGCTGGCGCCGATGGCCGAGCTCGCGCGCCCTCGGGGTGCGGCTCTTCACCGACGACGGTGCGGGCGTGCAGTCGGCCGGCCTCATGCGCCGGGCACTCGAATACTGCGAGCGGCCTCGGGGTGATCCTCGCCGAGCACTGCGAGGAGGCGTCGCTCGCCTGCGGCGGCGCGATGCACGAGGGTGCCTGGTCGAGCCGGCTCGGCCTCCCGGGCATGCCGGCAGCGGCCGAGGAGGTGATGGTCGCCCGCGACATCGCGCTCGCCGCGGCGGCCGGGGCGCGGTTGCACCTCCTGCACCTCTCGACCGCCGCGATCGGTCGAGCTGGTGCGGCGGGCGAAGGCCGACGGGGTCGCGGTGACCGCAGAGGCGGCCCCGCACCACTTCACCCTCACCGACGCGACCGGATCGCCGGGTACGACCCGGTGTACAAGGTGAACCCGCCGCTGCGGCACCGCACGACGACGTGGCCGCGGTCAAAGCCGGCCTCGCCGACGGGACCATCGACGCGATCGCGACCGACCACGCCCCCCACCCGCCGGAGCGCAAGGACGTCCCCTTCGACGAGGCGGCTCCGGGCATGCTCGGCCTCGAGACCGCCCTCGCACTCGCCCTCGGCGAGCTCGACCTGCCGATCGGAGCGGGTGCTCGCCCTGCTCGAGCTGGCAGCCGGCCGCGCTCGCCGGGCTCGACCCGCGCACGGCGGGACCCAGGGCGGGCCGGTTGCGCGCCGGGGCCGCGGCCAACCTCTGCGTCGTCGACCCGGCCGCCACCTGGACGGTCGATCCCGCGGCGCTGGCGAGCCGGAGCCGCAACACCCCCTATGCCGGTCATGCGGCTCACCGGCAGGGTGCGCCACACCGTCTTCCGGGGCGAGCCGGTGGTCGTCGACGCGGAGGTCGCAGCGATGAGCGTGGGCATCCTCGGACCGGCCCGCAGCGAAGCGCTCCTCGTGCTCGGCGACGGCGAGACTTCGAGGGGGAGGCGATCGGCGCGTATCCCGACGACGGTAGTCGCGACCGGCGAGGCGGTCTTCAACACCGTGCTCTCGGGCTACCAGGAGGTGATCACCGACCCGTCCTACGCCGGGCAGGTCATCGCGTTCACCTATCCCCACATCGGGAACTACGGGGTCAACCCGACCGACGACGAGGCCCGCTCGACCGCACTGCAAGGGCATCGTCGTCCGCGACCTCGCCGAACGGCCGAGCAACTGGCGGGCGACCGGCAGCCTCGAGGAGTTCCTCGTGCGGCACTCGATCCCGGGCATGACCGGGGTCGACACCCGCCGGCTCACCCGGCACCTGCGCGACCGGGGCGCGATGCCCTGCGCCTTCGGCACCGCGCCGGTCGAGGCGCTCGCCGCCGCTGCGGCCGCGGCGAAACCGACCGACGGTGTCGACCTGGTGAGCGGCGTGACCGCCACGACGATCTCGGTGCGCGGGAGCGGTCCCTACCGGGTCGTCGCCTACGACTTCGGGATCAAAGAGGCGATGTTGCGACAGCTCGGTGAGCTGGCGACTCGGTCTCGATCGTTCCGGCCGCCACGCCGGCGAGCGAGGTGCTCGCCATGGAGCCCGACGGGATCTTCCTCTCCAACGGGCCCGGCGACCCGGCCGCGCTGCCCGGCGTCGTCGACCAGATCCGCCGACTGTCGTCCGACGGCTCGGTCGCGGTCTTCGGCATCTGCCTCGGTCACCAGCTGCTCGCCACCGCGCTCGGGGCGAGCACCTACAAGCTGCCCTTCGGCCACCACGGGGGGAACCATCCCGTCCAGCGGCTGGCTGACCGGCAGGGTCGAGATCACCTCCCAGAACCACAACTACGCGGTCGCCGTCGAACCCGTCCTCCTCCCTCGAGGTCACCCACGTCAACCTGAACGACGGAGTGGTCGAGGGGCTGGCGAGCAACGACGTGCCGGCCTTCTCCGTGCAGTACCACCCCGAGGCCGGTCCCGGGCCCCCACGACGCCGCGCTACCTCTTCGAGGAGTTCGCGGCGCTCATGGACGCGACCGGTGCGGCCGGCCCCGCCGCCGCGGCACCGGCTGATGCCGCGCCGCGACGACCTCGAGTCGATCCTCGTCATCGGCTCCGGCCCGATCGTGATCGGCCAGGCCTGCGAGTTCGACTACTCGGGCACCCAGGCCTGCCGGGTGCTCGCCGAGGAGGGGTTCCGGGTGGTCCTCGCCAACTCCAACCCGGCGACGATCATGACCGACCCGGGCATGGCCGACCGCACCTACGTCGAGCCGCTCGACCCCGACGTGCTCGCCGCGATCATCGAGCGCGAGCGCCCGGATGCGCTGCTCGCCGACGCTCGGCGGGCAGACCGCGCTCAACCTGACGATGGCGCTTCGACGGCCGAGGGACCCTCGACGAGCTCGGGGTCGAGGTCGATCGGCGCGAACGCCGAGGCGATCGCGACCGCCGAGAACCGGGAGCGCTTCAAGTCGGCGATGGAGGAGATCGGGCTCGCGGTGCCGGCCGCGGGGTTCGCGCACTCGCTCGAGGAGGCGCTCGCGGTCGGCGCGTCGATCGGGTTCCCGGTGATGGTCCGACCGAGCTTCATCCTCGGCGGGGCCGGCACCGGGATCGCGCGCGGACGAGGACCAGCTCGCCCGCCTCGCGGCGGAGGCGCTGCTACGCGTCCCCGGTCACCGAGGTCCTCGTCGAGCAGTCCATCGCCGGCCAGAAGGAGTTCGAGCTCGAGGTGATGCGCGACCACGCCGACAACTGCGTCGTCATCTGCTCGATCGAGAACGTCGACCCGATGGGCGTCCACACCGGCGACTCGATCACCGTCGCGCCCGCGCAGACGCTGACCGACGTCGAGTACCAGGCGATGCGCGACGCCGCCTTCGCCTGCATCCGCCGGGTCGGTGTCGAGACCGGTGGGTCGAACGTGCAGTTCGCCGTGGACCCGGCGAACGGGCGCCAGATGATCATCGAGATGAACCCCCGCGTGCTCGCGGTCCTCCGCGCTCGCCTCGAAGGCGACCGGGTTCCCGATCGCGAAGATCGCCGCCCGCCTCGCCGTCGGCTACCGGCTCGACGAGATCACGAACGACATCACCGGTGCGACACCCGGCGTCCTTCGAGCCGACCATCGACTACGTGGTGACGAAGATCCCGCGCTGGGCGTTCGAGAAGCTGCCCGGCGCGACCGACCGGCTCGGCGACGCGGATGCAGTCGGTCGGGGAGGTGATGGCGATCGGGCGGACCTTCCCCGAGTCGCTGCAGAAGGCCGTCCGCTCGCCTCGAGCAGGGACGGGACGGGCTGAACGCGCGACGCCGCGGAGAGCGCGGATCGACGACGGGTCGACCGAGGAACTGCTCGAGCGGGTGGTCACGCCGACGCCGCGAGCGCCTGTTCGCGCTCGAGGCGCTCCTGCGGCGGGGTGCGACGGTCGAGCGACGCTCGCCGCGTCGACCGGGATCGACCCGTGGTTCGTGTCCGAGATCGCGAGGATCGCCACCGCCCGGCTGGCTCTCGACCTGCAGGTGACGCTCGGAGTCGACCCCCGAGGACCTCGACCGCCGGTCGTGGCGGACCGTGAAGCGGCTGGGCTTCTCCGACCGGCAGCTCGCCCACCTCTTCGGGAGCGAGACGACCGCACGCGGTCCGGTCGCGGCGCCTGGCGGTCGCCGGCGCGGGGCCACCTTCAAGACGGTCGACACCTGCGGCGCCGAGTTCGAGGCCCACACCCCGTACCACTACTCGACCGCCGAGGACGAGGACGAGGTGCGTCGCTCGGACGCGGCCGAGGGTGATCATCCTCGGCTCGGGTCCCAACCGGATCGGCCAGGGGATCGAGTTCGACTACTGCTGTGTGCACGCCTCGTTCGCGCTGCGCGACGGCGGGGTACGAGACGGTGATGGTCAACTGCAACCCCGAGACGGTCTCGACCGACTACGACACCTCCGACCGCCTCTACTTCGAGCCGCTCACCGACGAGGACCTGGCCAACGTGATCGAGGTCGAACAGGCCGCCTCGGAAGGCGCAGGACGCCTGGTCGGGGTGATCGTCAGCCTCGGCGGGCCAGACCCCGCTCAAGCTGGCCGCCGCCCTCCCCGAGGAGCTGGTGCTCGGGACGCTCGCCCGCCTCGATCGACCTCGCCGAGGACCGCGAGCGGTGGAACGAGCTGTGCGCACGGCTCGGCATCCTCCAACCGCCGGGCGGCACCGCGCTCAGCCCCGAAGAGGCGCTCGCGGTCGCCGGGTCGGTCGGCTACCCGGTGCTCGTGCGCCCCTCGCTACGTGCTCGGCGGACGGGCGATGGAGATCGTCTACGACGACGAGCGGCTCGCTCGAGGTCGTCGCCGCGATGTCCGCGGCCGGACGGGGCGCTCGGCCGCGAGGGCGGGGTCACCGCCGAGCGCCCGGTGCTCGTCGACCGTTTCCTCGAGGACGCGATCGAAGTCGACGTCGACGCGGTCCGCGACGCGACCGGTGAGGTGGTCATCGGTGGGGTGATGGAACACGTGGAGGAGGCCGGGGTGCACTCGGGCGACTCGGCGTGCGCGTTGCCGCCCCCGACGCTTGCTGGCCGGCGTGGTGGCCGAGATCGAGCGGATCACCCGGCAGATCGCCGAGGCGCTCCAGGTGCGCGGTCTCTGCAACGTGCAGTTCGCGGTCAAAGACGAGCGCGTCTACGTGCTCGAGGCGAATCCTCGGGCGAGCCGGACGGTGCCCTTCGTGGCGAAGGCCACCGGTGTGCCGCTCGCCATGGTGGCCGCCCGGGTGATGGTCGGTGCGACGCTCGCCGAATTGCGCGACGAGGGTCTTGCTCCCCGAGCCGGTGACCGGGCCACGTGTCGGTCAAAGAGGCCGTCCTGCCGTTCAACCGCTTTCCCGGGGTCGACACCATCCTCGGGCCGGAGATGCGCTCGACCGGCGAGGTGATGGGCATCGGCGCCACCTTCGGCCTCGCCTTCGCCAAGAGCCAGATGGCCGCCGGCAACCGGCTGCCGGTCGACGGGACCGTCTTCCTCTCGCTCGCCGACCGCGACAAGGCCGTCCGGACTCGAGGCGGCGCGCCAGTTCGCCCGCTCGGTTTCGACCTGGCCGCGACCTCGGGTACCGCCGACACTGGCTCGAGTCGAACGGGCTGGAGGTCGTCAGCGGTCGTGGCCAAGGTCGGCGATCAGCAGCCCGGGGTGGTCGACGCGGTCGATCTCATCGCGAGCGGCAAGGTCCAGCTGGTGGTCAACACCCCGCGCGGGCGCGGACCGCGTGCCGACGGCGACCACATCCGCGCGGCCGCGGTCGCACACCAGGTTCCCTGTCTCACCACGGTGGCCGCGGCCAAGGCGGCCGCAGCCGGCATCGCCGACTGGGTGCGCCATCCTCTGTCGGTCCGCTCGTTGCAGGAGTACCACCGCCGGTGACCCGCCCGTCGCCGACCGGCACCGCGCGGGCGGCCCACCGGGTCCGGCGGGCCTGGAAGGCCGCGACCCGGGGCGACGTCGACCTTGCGGTCGACGTCGGCTCGCTCCGGCTGGCGAACCCGGTGATGACCGCGTCGGGGACCGCCGGGCACGCCGACGAGCTCGAGGCCTACTTCCCCCTCTCGGCGCTCGGTGCGGTGGTGGTCAAGTCGCTCTCGGTCGGACCGTGGCCGGGGAACCCCGCCCCGCGGGTCCACCAGACCCCGGCGGGAATGCTGAACAGCGTCGGCCTGCAGGGACCGGGCTCTCGAGGTCTGGCTTCGCGACGACCTGCCCGCGCCTGGTCGGGGCCGGGGCGCGCACCGTGGTGAGCCTCTGGGGGCGCACGGTCGAGGAGTTCGCCGCGGCGGCGCTCCGCCATCTCGGGCGTGCCGAGGGGTTGGTCGGCGGTGGAGATCAACGTGAGCTGTCCGAACCTGGAAGACGGGCGGCGCATGTTCGCGCACTCGGCGAGCGCGACCGTGGCGGTGGTGGCCGCGGTCGGGGAAGGGTGCCCGCACCTGCCGCGCTGGACCAAGCTCAGCCCGAATGCCGCCGACCTGCCCGAGGTGGCGGGAGCCGCGATCGAAGCCGGTGCCGAGGCGGTCACCCTGGTCAACACCGCGCTCGGCATGGTCGATCGACGTCGAGGAACGAAGGCCCCTCCTCGGATCGGGCAGTGCCGGTGGGGGTCTGTCGGGCCCCGCCATCCACCCGGTCGCGGTGCGTGCCGTCTACGACGTGCGCACCGCGCTGCCCGACGCGGCGATCATCGGAGTCGGCGGGGTCATGTGCGGGAGCGACGCGGTCGAACTGCTGATGGCCGGCGCGAACGCGGTGCAGGTGGGCACCGCGACCTTCCGCGATCCGCGGGCGCCTTTCGCGGTGCTCGGGGAGCTCGAGCGCTGGTGCGACGCACCACGGGGTCCGAGCGGTCGGCGAGCTGACCGGTGCCGGCCGTGGGTGACCGACCGAGAGGAGGGTTCGCGGCAAGGGTCGTGGCGGCGGTCGCCGCCACCGGGCCCCTCTGCGCCGGCATCGACCCTTCGTCGGCCCTCCTCGAGCGCTGGGGTCTCTCCGACGACCCGCGCGGCCTGCGGGAGTTCTCCTCGCGCTGCGTGGAGGCGTTCGCCGGGACGGTCGGGGTGGTCAAGCCACAGGTCGCCTTCTTCGAACGGTTCGGGTCGGCCGGCCTGGCCGCACTCGAGCACCTGCTCGAGTGGGCACGCGAGGCCGGGCTGGTGGTGATCGCCGACGCCAAGCGGGCCGACATCGAGAACACGATGACCGGGTACGCCACGGCCTGGCTCGACCCCGAGAGCCCGCTGTCGGCCGACGCGGTGACCGCGGTGCCCTACCTCGGGCTGGCCGCGCTCGCGCCGATGATCGAGGTGGCCGCGCGCCACGACCGGGGGGTGCTGGTGGTGGTGCGCAGCTCGAACCCCGGGGGCCGCGTCGTCCAAGAAGCGCGGACCGGCTCGGGCACCGGCCCCTCGGTGGAGGACCTGTTGCTGAGCGAGATCGCCACCTCGAACAACGGCGCCGACGGGCGCCGGGGCGCGGTGGGTGCGGTGATCGGCGCGACCCTCGCACCGACCCCCTTCCCGCTGGCGAGCCTGGGCGGGGTGGTGCTCGCGCCGGGAGTCGGCGCGCAGGGCGCGAGTGCGGCCGACATCGCCGCGCGCTTCACCGGGTGTGTCCCCGGGACGTTGCTCCCGAGCGTGTCACGGTCGTTGCTGCTGGCCGGTCCCGACGTGGCGAGCCTCGCCGCCGCGGCGCGGCGCGCGGTCGACGAGATGGCCGGCGCCCTCCGCTCCTCGTCCTGAGCCCCGACACGGACGGGCGCGCACCGTGGGGGTGTCGCTACGGTGCACCCATGACGGACGACACCCGGCGCTCTCTCGCGTTCCCCGACGGATTCCTGTGGGGGGCGGCGGGCGCGGCCCACCAGATCGAGGGGGGCAACACCAACAACGACTGGTGGGAGTTCGAGCACGCGCCCGAGCTCGCGCTGCGTGGAGTCGAGTGGCGACGCCTGTGACTCCTACCACCGGTGGGGTGAGGACCTCGACCTGGTCGCCGGCATGGGCCTCGGCGCCTACCGGTTCGCGCTCGAGTGGAGCCGGATCGAGCCGGCCGAGGGCGAATTCTCGATCGGTGCGCTCGACCACTACCGCCGGGTCTGCGCGGGGTGCCACGAGCGTGGGATCGTGCCCGTCGTGACCTTCCACCACTTCACCAGCCCGCGGTGGCTGGCGACCCGCGGCGGCTTCGAGGCGCTCGACGCGCCCGACCGGTTCGCGCGCTTCGTCGAGCGGTCGGTGGCCCACTTCGGCGACCTCGTCGGGTGGGCCTGCACCATCAACGAGCCGAACGTGGTGGGGGCGATGGGCTACACGGTCGGCGACTATCCGCCGGGGGTGAAGGACGACCTGACCCGTCACCTCGCGGTGAACCAGGCCATGGTGCGCGCCCACCGGCTGGCGGTCGACGCGGTGCGGGCGGGACCCGGCTCGTACCCGGTCGGGCTGACCCTCTCGATGGCCGAGATGGTGGCCGAGCGAAGGCGGCGAGGTGGTCCGGGACGCGGCCGAGGAGATCCTCGAGGACGCCTTCCTGCGGGCGACCGAGGGTGACGACTTCGTCGGGGTGCAGGCCTACACCCGCATGCACTTCGGGCCGGACGGGCAGGCCCCGGACGATCCGACCGTGCCCCAGACCCAGCTCGGCACCGAGAACTGGCCGGCCGCGGTGGCCACTGCGTACGGCGGACCGCTTCGGTGACCGGCCTGCCGGTGCTCGTCACCGAGAGCGGGATCGGCACCGACGACGACGCCGCCGAGCGGATCGGCTACCTCGACGCGGCAGTGCGCGGCGTCCACGGCTGCCTCGCGGACGGCGTCGACGTCCGCGGTTTCTTCGTCTGGAGCCTGCTCGACAACTTCGAGTGGAACCTCGGCTTCGGGCCGAAGTTCGGCCTGCACTCGGTCGACCGGACCACTTTCGCCCGCACCGCGAAACCGAGCGCGTCGTGGTTCGCCGCCCTCGCCCGGGCCAACCGCCTGGACCCGATCGGATGAAGGCCTGGCGAGGGAATCGGAGTGCGCGGTGGAGGTGATCGTCCTCGGCAGCGGCAGTCCGTTGCCCGATCCGGCGCGCGCCGGTCCCTCGACCCTGGTGCGCACGTCGGCCGGCGATCTGTTGTTCGACTGCGGGCGCGGCGTGCTCCTGCGTGCCGCGGCGGCGGGCACCGGCGCGGGCGCGTTCCGAGCCGTGCTCCTCACCCATCTGCACAGCGATCACATCTGCGACTTGAACGACGTCCTCACCACCCGCTGGGTGAGCTCCCTCCAGCCTTCGGTCCTCGAGGTGGTCGGCCCGCTCGGGACCGAGCAGCTGGTGCGGGCCACCCTCGTGATGCTCGAGCCGGACATCGGCTATCGGCTCGCCCACCACGCGGATCTCACCTGGCGCCCGCAGAGCACGGTCCGGGAGATCGCGTCCGGGCCGGTCCTCGAGGAAGGTGCGGTCCGGGTGACCGCAGCGCCCACCGACCACACTCCGGTACGTCCGACCGTCGCCTATCGCGTCGACGACGGAGCCGGATCGGTGGTGGTGGCGGGGGACACGGTGCCCTGCCCCGGTCTCGACGAGCTGTGCGCCGGAGCCGACGTGCTCGTCCACACCGTCGTACGGCGGGACCTGATCGAGGCGATCGGGGTGCCGCGGCTGCTCGACGTGCTCGACTACCACTCCTTGGTCGAGGACGCGGCACGGACCGCGGCCAGGGCCGGGGTGCGGACCCTGGTGCTCACCCACTTGGTGCCGCCGCCGGCTCCGGGCACCGAAGACGAGTGGTCGGCCCAGGCGGTCGCGCACTTCGGGGGCGAGGTGGTGGTCGCCGCCGACCTGACCCGGGTGCCCGTCGGCGTCTGAGCCCGTCCCGGCGAACCGCCGAACCGCCGGGTCGGGGTCAGCGATCGGCGCTCGGGAGGTTCTCGCCGAACTCGATGAACGGGCCCGGCGGGAGGTACCGCTCGGGGATGTCCTCTCCGCGCTGGTAGAAGTCGACGTCGAAGACGTTGGCCACACCCGGGGACTCGACGGTGCCGCTCAGTCCGGCGTCGACCCCCCGGAGGAAGGCGGTCCGCGCGTCGATGGCACCTGCGACGAGCGAGTGGTAGGTCGCGATCTCGATGCGGGTCACCAGGCTGTAGACGCAGCCGTCGGGCGCCGCGCCGACGTTGCGGCCGAGCATGGCGTGGTGCCGGCCGTCGTCGACGACGTAGGCCGCCCCGTCCCCGGAGCCGATGCGGGCCCGGATCCGCTCGGGGTGGCCGAAGTGGAACAACTGTTCGCGGCGGCGATCCTTCATCGCCCACAGGGGGCTGGCCGGCACGATCCCCTCGGGCTCGTCCTCTTCGAGCGGCGTGGCGTCGGCCGGCGCGGTCACCGGGAAGGCGGCGCCGGGGCGTTCGGCGGTGAAAGGGCCCTGGCCGTCCTGCCCCGACCCGCCCGGCGCCCCGGCCGTCTCGCCGACGCCGGCTCGGTTGGTCTCCTCGTCGCCCACCGTGCGCTCCTCCCGAGCCGGGCCCACCTGGGCCCACCCTCCAGTCGACACCATCGTGCCACGCCGCCGAGCGCTCCCACCGCGCCCGAGGGCGTTCACGAGGCGGACGGGAACCAGCCGCGGACGCGGGCCGCGGCGAGGCGGTCTCGCTGGCGGAGCGCACGGCGGGCCTCGCTCGGATCGACCCAGGTGAAGCGCAGCGCGTCGCCCGGCCGCAGCCGGCCGAGAAGGGGAAGATCGGCGGCGATCACGCAGGCGGCGACCGGATAGCCCCCGACCGTCGCGTGGTCGGGCATGAGGACGATGGGCCGGCCGTCGGGCGGGACCTGGATCGCGCCGGCGAGCATCCCGAGCGATGGGACCGGACCGGGCGGCGTGAGGGGCCGCACCCCGCCGTCGAGGCGGAGGCCGATGCGGTTGGAGTCCGCGCCCACCGTCCAGGTCTCGGCGGCCAGGCGGTCGAGCTCGCCCGCCGCGAACGGGTGGGGGCCGGCGAGGAGGCGGACGAGGACCGGAGCCGGCCCGGTGGTGGTCCCGTCGGGGGTGAGGAACCCGCGGGGCCGCACCGGTGCTCCGAGGCCGAGGAGGTCACCCGCCTGCAGCGGGCCCGGCCCGAGGCCCGAGAGGAGGTCCGAGGCGCGTGAACCGACCACCACCGGGGTCTCGAAGCCCCCGGCGATCCCGAGGTAAGCCCGCAGCACGCCGCGGCACCGCCCCGACCGCCACCTGCTGGCCCGCCCGCACCGGCACCACCGTCTCGGTCGCGACCTCGAAACCGTCGACGGTCACCTCGGTCGAGCCCGGCTCCGAGGCGATGACCGCGAGGTGCGCGTCGCAGGCGAACCGGAGGTGGGGGCCGGCCGCAGTGATCTCGAGCGCCGCCGCGTCGGTCGGGTTGCCGAGCAGCCGGTTGACCAGTCCCATCGCATGGGGATCGCACGGACCGGCACGGGGCACCCCGGCACCGCCGAGGGAGCGACGGCCACCGTCCTGGACGAGGCTGAGGAAGCCGGGCTCGAGGACCTCGACGAAGCGCCCCCCTGCCGACAACGCCTCTCTTGCCGCCGCGGACGCGGCTGGCGCACCGCGGCGCCTGCGACCCCCGCCGGCGAGGGTGAAGCGGACCGCATCGCCCGGGCGGAGTCTGCGCGTACGGCGCCCGGTCGGGATCGAAGAAGGTCACCGAGGTGTGCCCGAGGAGCCTCCATCCTCCCGGGCTCGAGGTGGGGTAGACCGAGGCGAAGCCGCCGCCGATCGCGACTGAGCCCGCGGGGACGACCGACCGCGGGGTCTCGCGCCGTGCGACGGCGGCGAGCTCGGTCGGGAGCCCGACCAGATAGGGGAACCCGGGTGCGAACCCGACGAACGCGACCTCGAGCTCGTCCGCGGTGAGCAACGCGACGATCTCGTCGGTCGCGGAGCCGAGCTCGGCGGCGACCCCGGCGAGATCGGGTCCGTCGAAGATGGTCGGCACCTCCGTTCGGGCCGGTGTCGACGGCGCGGTCCGCTCCTCGGATCCGCCGGCGTCGGTCGCGGCGAGCCGCTCGACCCACTCCGCCAGGAAGTCGCCGTCGTCGCGAGGGTCGAACACGACGACCACCGACGCGAGACCGACGATGACGTCGTCGACGGTCGCCGGTGCGCGGCCGTCGTCGCGCCGCTCCTCGAGAGCCCGTGCGATCCGATGCGCGGAACGGGTGTCGGGGGTCTCGACGAACAGCGCCCGGTCGCCGTAGCGACTCACCCGTGTGAGCATGACGCTCCGCCGACGGAGCGCGGCGGGTCCACGAAAGGTCGCACCGTCACGCCCGCGTCGCGTCAACGCCGCGCGCGCACCACGCGGGCGGTGCGCGCGGCGCCCGGCGAGTCGCCGTGGATGCAGAGCGTCTCGGCTGCCACGCGAGTCCACTCTCCGGTGACCGACTCGACGCCGCCTCGGGCGACCAGCGAGAGCGCGCGGCGGCCCACTTCGTCGGGGTCGGTGAGGACGGCTCCGGTCGAGGCCGCGGTCGACCAGGCCGCCGTCGGACCGGTAGGCACGGTCGGGGAAGCCCTCGGGGACGACCCGGATGCCGGCCGGCCCGGCGAGCTCGACCACGACGCCTCCCCCTGCGACCAGGACGCCGATGGCCTGGCTCGACGCGGCCTCGCACACCGCCGATGCCACCCCTGGATCGGCGCCCATCTGGTGGTACAGCGCACCGTGGGGCTTCAAGTAGGCGATCGTCCCGCCGACCGAGGCGACTGCCGCCGCGAGCTCGAGGCACTGCTCGACGACGTCCGCGAGCAGCCGGGCGGGTTCGACGTCGACGACACGACGTCCGAAGCCCTCGCGGTCGCGATAGGAGACGTGGGCACCGATCGCCACGCCGCGCTCGACGCACGCTCGCGCGGTGTCGCGCATGACCGACGGATCGCCGGCGTGGAATCCGCAGGCGATGCTCACGCTCGAGACCGCGTCGAGAACGGCGTCGTCACCCGGCATGAGGCGATCGCCCTCGGCGAGATCCGCGTTGAGATCGATTGCGGGCACCGGCGAAATTATGCAACTGGTCGTCCTGCGCGCCGTCGCGACGATCCGGCCCGGGTGGGACCGGTGCCGCCGGTGCGCTCTCTTCGTCGCGGACCAGGGATACCGCGGCCGATTGGCCGCATGACCGGGGCCCGGGGAGGCGCTATGGTCTCTGACCATGCCGCAACCGCCCGCACTCACGCCCGAACAGCGCCAGGCCGCCCTGGCGAAGGCAGCCAAGGTCCGCCGTGAGCGGGCTGAGGTGAAAGAGAAGCTCAAGTTGGGTTCGATCAACTTGTCCGAGCTCCTGTCGATGGCAGACACCAACGAGACCGTCGGGAAGATGAAGGTGCTCTCGGTCCTCGAGTCGCTCCCCGGTCTCGGCAAGGTCAAGGCTCGCCGCCTGATGGACACCGTCGGGATCAGCGAGAGCCGCCGGCTGCAGGGTCTCGGCAGCAACCAACGCGAGGCACTCCTGCGCGAAACCGCGCGCTGAGCGACGCGCGCCCCGGCCCGGCGGGCGCCGTGCACGGCTCGTCGGTCTTCGTCCTCTTCGGGCCCGGTGGGGCCGGCAAGGGGACCGTCGCCGCGCGACTGGTGGCGAGAGATCCCCGCCTGTGGCTGAGCCGATCGTGGACGACGCGGCTTCGTCGGCCCGGCGAGCCCGAGGACGCGTACGTGTTCGTCGATCGCGCCGCGTTCGAGGCGAAAGCGCGCGCGGGCGGCTTCTTCGAGTCCGCGGAGTACCTCGGCAACCTGTACGGAACCCCGGGGGCCGAGGTCCCTCCCGGCCGGGACCTGCTGCTCGAGATCGACCTCCAAGGGGCCGAACAGGTGCGGAGCCTGCGGCCCGACGCGACGCTCATCCTGCTCGAGCCGCCCTCGCCGGAGGTCCAGGCCGAGCGGCTGCGGGCACGTGGCGACGACGAGGCGCACATCGAGGAACGCCTCCGGGCCGGTGCGGACGAGCTGCGCCGGGGCGCGTCGATCGCCGATGCAGGTGGTCGTCAACCACGACGTCGACCGGGCCACCGAGGAGGTAGCCGCTATAGTGGAGCGTTTCCGGGCAGCCGCCGGTGGGGACGGTGGCGGCACCGGCTCCGCGCCCGATACCGCCGAAGGATCGTGATGGCCCAGAACCCGACCACCCTGATGGACCCGCCGATCGAGGAGCTCCTCGGCAAGGTCGACTCGAAGTTCACGCTGGTCGCCCTCGCCTCGCGGCGGGCGCGTCAGGTGAACAGCTACTACAACTCGCTCGGCGAGGGCCTCGGCGTGGTCGTGCCGCCCCAGGTCGCGTCGGCCTCGGGCAAGCCGCTCTCCATCGCATTCGAAGAGGTGGCGGCCGGCAAGGCCACCTACTCGCGACCCGACCCCGAGGAGATCGCCGCCGAGGAAGCAGCCGCGCGCTCGCGCTCCTCGAGGTGGAGTCGGAGGCCGAAGCGGGAGCACTCCCCGAAGGGGCCGAGTAGGCCCGTCCCGGGCCGGTCGGGGGAGCGGCGGGAGCGCCGTGAGTGAAAAGAGGACCGACCCGTCCGCCGTGTCGGGCACGAGTGCCGCCGGCGCGCCGGTCGTCGTACTCGGCGTCGCGGCGGGGATCGCCTGCTACAAGTCGGTCGAGGTCTGCCGGCGCCTGGTCGACGCGGGGGTGCACGTCGCCCCGGTGCTGACCGAGTCTGCGACCCGCTTCGTCGGCCGGGCCACCTTCGACGCGCTCGGTTCGGAACCCGCACAGGTGAGCCTCTGGGACGAGCGCTCGCCGATGCCGCACACCGAGCTCGCCCGGCGCGCCGACCTGGTGGTCGTGGCACCGGCGACCGCCGATCTGCTGGCGCGCTATGCCGGCGGTTTCGCCGACGACCTGCTCACCGCCACCCTGCTCGCCACCACCGCCCCGGTCGTGGTCTGCCCGGCCATGCACACCGAGATGTGGGAGCACCCGGCCGTCCGTCACAACCTCTCGGTCCTCACCTCGCGGGGGGTGGGGGTCGATCCCCCCTGCCTCGGGGCGACTTGCCGGCGGCGACCTCGGTGTCGGACGGCTCGCCGAACCGTCGGTGATCGTCGAGCAGGTGCTCGCGCGACTGAGCACCGCCGACCCGCGGGCCGACCTGTCGGGGGTCGAGGTGGTGGTGTCGGCCGGCGGCACCCGCGAGCCGATCGACCCGGTTCGCTACCTGACCAACCGTTCCTCGGGCAAGCAGGGGCACGCGGTCGCCGACGCGGCGGCGCGACGAGGTGCACGGGTGGTGCTGGTCACGACCACCACGCTGTCCGGCTGCCCCTGAGGTCGAGGTCGAGCGGGTCGACACCGCCGCCGAGATGGAAGCGGCGGTCCTCGCGAGGGCGGCCCGCGGCGAGGTGGTGGTGATGGCTGCGGCGGTGGCCGATTTCCGACCGAAGGCCCCTCACGGCTCGAAGCTCTCGAAGTCCGACGGCGTGCCCGAGCTCCTCCTCGAGGCGACGCCCGACATCCTCGGCGAGCTCGGTCGCCGTCGCACCGCCGGCCAGGTGCTGGTGGGGTTCGCCGCGGAGACCGAGCAGGTCGGCGAACGGGCACGCGCGAAGCTGCGCGCCAAAGGGGTGGACCTCATCGTCGCGAACGACGTCTCGGCGCCCGGAGCCGGGTTCGATCACGACACCAACGAGGTGACCATCTTCGGGGCCGACGGCGGCGAGACCCGGGTGCCGATGACCGGCAAGGAGGTGGTGGCAGACGCCATCTTGGATAGGGTGTGCGCGCTGCTGGCCGAGAACGAGGCGAAGAAGGAGTCGAAACACCCGTGAGCACCCGATACACGTTCACCTCCGAGTCGGTGACCGAAGGCCATCCCGACAAGATGGCGGACCAGATCTCCGACACCGTGCTCGACGCGATGCTCGCCGACGACCCCGACAGCCGCGTGGCCTGCGAGACGTTGCTCACCACCGGCCTCGTGCTCGTGGCAGGTGAGATCACGACGACCACCTACGTCGACATCCCGAAGCTGGTCCGCCAAACGGTCCGCGACATCGGCTACGACGACGACGCGTACGGGATCGACGGGAACACCTGTGGGGTCATCGTCTCGATCGACGAGCAGTCGCCCGACATCGGCCAGGGTGTGGACAACGCCTTCGAGGTGCGCGCCGGCACCGGTGGGGAGGACGTGCTCAACGCCCAGGGCGCCGGCGACCAGGGGATGATGTTCGGCTACGCATGCGACGAGACGCCCGACCTCATGCCGCTCCCGGTGTGGTTGGCACACCGGCTGGCCCAGCGTCTCTCGCAGGTCCGCCGCGTGGGCGTCCTTCCGTACCTGCGCCCGGACGGCAAGACCCAGGTGAGCGTCACCTACGAGGACGGCCGTCCCGTCGCGCTCGAGACCGTGCTCATCTCCACCCAACACGATCCCGGGGTGGACTTGGAGACCCTGCTGCTGCCGGATCTGCGCGACAACGTGATCAACCCGCTGCTCCCGCCGCAGCTCGACACCAGCGGGCTACGGGTCCTCGCCAACCCGACCGGCGTCTTCGAGCTGGGTGGCCCCCACGCCGACACCGGACTCACCGGACGCAAGATCATCGTCGACACCTACGGGGGCATGGCCCGTCACGGGGGTGGCGCGTTCTCCGGTAAGGACCCGTCGAAGGTGGACCGGTCCGCGGCCTATGCCGCGAGGTGGGTCGCGAAGAACGTCGTGGCGGCCGGTGCCGCCGGCCGGTGCGAGGTCCAGGTCGCCTACGCGATCGGTGTGGCCCGGCCGGTGTCGCTGTTCGTCGAGACCTTCGGCACCGAGCGTTGCGACCCGGCCCGCATCGAGGCGGCGATCGACGAGCTGTTCGACCTGCGACCCGCGGCCATCGTCCGCGACCTCGACCTGAAACGCCCGATCTACCGGAAGACCTCCGCATACGGGCACTTCGGCCGCTCCGAAAAGGAGTTCACCTGGGAGGACACCACCCGGGCCGACGAGCTGAAGCAGGCGCTCGGACTCTGACCTCCACCACCCGGCCGGCCGAGGGCGTCGCCACCGGCCGGGAGCCCGGCGGAGCGGACCGCCTGGTCCGGGTGGTCCCCGACGTCGCGGCGATCAACCGTCGCTTCGACTATCGGGTGCCACCGTCGCTGGCGCCCGACATCGCGATCGGGAGCCGGGTGCGGATCGACCTCCACGGGCGACGGGTGGGCGCGTGGGTGGTCGACGTCGACGTCGTCCCCGACTGCGGGGATCGAGCCGAAACCCCTTGCGGCATCGAGTGGACTCGGGCCCCCGGCTCCGGTCGTCTCTCTCGCCGAATGGGCCTCGTGGCGGTGGGCGGGACCCCTCTCCGCGTTCCTCGGGAGCGCGTCGCCTTCCCGGGTGGTCCGCGCGCTCGGGTCCTCGCCGCACGCCGGGGCACGACCTCCTTCGCCGGGAGGCGGTTCGGTCGGGCTGGTGGACGCGGCCCTTGCTTCGCCGGGGCCGGCGGTCCTCCGCCTCGCACCGGCGCTCGACGCCACACCTCGTGGTACTCGAGGTGCTCCACCGGATCGGCGTCGAGGGCGTGCTCGTGCTCGCGCCCTCTCGTCGGCGAGCCGAGCAGATCGCGGCCCGCCTCGCGGCCGCGGAGTGCCCGGTCGCGCTCCTGCCCGAGGCATGGGCTTCGGCGGCGACCGGTCGCACGGTCGCGGTCGGGACCCGTGCCGCCGCGTGGGCGCCGCTGCCGCGGCTCGCGGCCGCGGTCGTCGTCGACGCCCACGACGAGTCGTACCGCGAGCAGCGGGCACCGACCTGGTCGGCGGTCGACGTGGTGACCGAACGAGCGCGGCGTGAGTCGGCACCGGTGCTGCTCGTCTCCGCGTGCCCGCCGGTGGCGATGACCGACCGCGCGACGGTGGTGGTCACCCCGCGCGCCCTCGAGCGGCGGGGATGGCCGACCGTCGAGGTCGTCGACCGCTCGGGTGACGACCCGCGGACCGGGCTCTACTCCGAGCGCCTGGTCGCCTCGGCGCGCTCGGTCCTCGGTCGGCCGGAGGGCCGGGTGGTGTGTGTCCTCAACCGCAAGGGACGGGTACGGATCCTCGCCTGCGCCGACTGCGGCGCACTGGCGCGCTGCGAGGTGTGCGGCGGCGCGGTCGCGCAAGCACAGGCGGACGGACCGCTCGTCTGCGGGCGGTGCGGAGCCGGGCGGCCACCGCTCTGCGCGTCGTGCGACTCGGCGCGGCTCAAGGTGGTGCGGATGGGAGTGTCGCGGGCGGCCGAGGAGCTCGGCGCGCCTGCTCGGTTCCCGGGCGGTCGAGGTCACCTCCGAGCGGGCGCCCGCAGAGCCCGGCGCCGGACTGGTGGTCGGC
The DNA here is from genome assembly GCA_963784155.1 of uncultured Acidimicrobiaceae bacterium. Lineage (GTDB taxonomy): Bacteria > Actinomycetota > Acidimicrobiia > Acidimicrobiales > RAAP-2 > Bog-756. Next base: position 260,649 of record CAWAQF010000011.1, on the reverse strand, counting down.
ACCGAGGCGGCGCTCCACCGGGTGGGACACGCCGACCTGGTGGCCTTCCTCGACATCGATCAGCACCTGCTCGCACCCCGGTTCGTCGCCGGAGAGCAGACCCTCGCCCTGCTGGCGAGGGCGGCCCGGCTGGTGGGTGGCCGCGACGGGGACGGTCGGCTGCTCGTGCAGACCCGCATCCCGCACCACGAGGTGCTGATCGCCGCGGCGCACGCCGATCCCTCGCTGCTGACGGTTCCCGAACGCGATCTCCGGCGGGCACTCGGACTACCCCCCTTCGGCGCGCTCGCCGACGTTGCGCGGGCCCGGGGCCGCCGTCTACGCCGAGGGTCTCTCCGGCGTCGCCGAGGTGAACGTGTCGGCGGGCGCGGAGGACCGATGGGTGCTCCGCGCCGCCGACCACCGTCTGCTCTGTGACGCCCTCGCCGGGCAGACCCGGCCCGCCGAGCGTCTCCGGGTCGAGGTGGACCCGGTCGACGTCTGAGCGCTCCGCGGTCTCGTTCGGCGTCGGGACCGGAGCAGACCCCCCTACACTGGGAGCATGTCCGCGTACAGGGTGCGCCAGTACGGCGACCCGGTCCTCAAGCAGGTTGCCGGCGACGTCGACGAGGTCGACGGGGCGCTCGTCCGGCTGGTCGAGGACATGGTCGAGACGATGTACTCCTCGGAGGGCGCGGGGCTCGCGGCCACCCAGGTGGGCATCCAGAAGCGGCTGTTCGTCTACGACGTCGGCGAAGGCCCGAAGGCGGTCGTCAACCCGACCGTCGCCGAGACGAGCGGCGAGTGGTACCACGAGGAAGGTTGCCTCTCGATCCCCGGCCTCCGCCTCGGCATCGTGCGCCCGAACCGGGTGCATCTGCGCGGGCTCGGCCTCGACGGCGAGGAGCTCTCCCTCGAGGCAGACGAGTTCCTCGGCCGCGTGTTCCAGCACGAGGTCGACCATCTCGACGGTGTGCTGATGATCGAGCGACTCGAGGAGGACATGCGCCGGCAGGCACTGCGGGTGCTTCGGGACCGCGCCCTCGGGCTCGACACCTCCGCGATGGAAGCCACCCTGGTCGCCACCGGCGACCAGCGCGAGGTCTGACCTCTTCCACGCCGGGGCGTCGCCGCCGCACGGCCCGGTAGTCTCGCCGGCCGTGGCGCGCTTGGTGTACCTCGGGACACCGGAGGACGCGGTGCCGCCGCTCCGGACGCTCGTCGCGGCCGGCCACGAGATCGTGCTCGTCGTCACTCGACCCGACACCCGGCGCGGGCGCGGGGGTGAGGTGGGGGCGAGCCCGGTCAAAGCTGCCGCGACCGAACTCGGGCTGGCGGTCACCACCTCGCTCGACGACGTCGCGGAGAGCGGCGCCGAGCTCGGGGTGGTGGTGGCCTTCGGTCGGATCATCCCGAGCTCGGTGCTCGAGCGTCTCCCGATGGTCAACGTGCACTTCTCGCTGCTCCCGCGTTGGCGAGGTGCGGCACCGGTCGAGCGGGCGATCCTCGAGGGCGACGCGGAGACCGGAGTGTGCCTCATGGCGGTGGCGCCGGGGCTCGACACCGGCCGGATCTACGCATCGGTCGCCACCCCGATCGGCGAGGAGGAGTCCGCCGAGGCACTGCGGGCGAGGCTGGTGGCACTGGCCTGCGTCTTGTTGGAGGAACACCTCGGGCGCGGGCTCGCCGGGCTCCCTCCCCCACGCGACCAGTCGGGCGCGCCGTCGTACGCGGAGAAGATCGACCCTGCCGAGCTCGAGCTCCACTGGGAGGAGCCCGCACGGCAGATCCGGCGGGTGGTGCGGCTCGGACGCGCCTGGACCACCTTCCGCGGGGAGCGACTGCGCGTGCTCGAATCCGCACCGGCCGATCCGGCGGGCGAGCTCGACGGCGGCTCGTTGCCGGTCGGGACGCTCGTCGGCTCCGAGGTGGTCGCGGGCGGGTCGAGCCGGGTCCGGCTGGTGAGGGTGCAGTCCGCCGGGCGGCGCCCGACCAGCGCGTCGGAGTGGCGGCGCGGCGTCCGCCCGGCCCCGGGAGAGCAGCTCGGGACCTGAGGTAGCTGCCCGGTAGGCTCGGAGCCGATGTCGCGCGCGCTGCCGGGACACGACCTTCGGGTCGCACCATCGATCCTCTCGGCCGACTTCGGCAGTCTTTCCGAGGCGATCGCGACGGTCGCGCCCGGCACCGACTGGCTGCACATCGACGTGATGGACGGCCACTTCGTGCCCAACCTGACCATCGGTCCGCCGGTCGTCGCGTCGCTGCGGCGTCATTCCGATCTCTTCTTCGACACCCACCTGATGATCACGGAGCCGGCCCGCTACCTCGAGGCGTTCCGCGATGCCGGTGCGGACGGTTGCACCGTCCACGTCGAGGTCGGCGAGACCGGGGCACTGGTCGAGCAGATGCGCGACCTCGGGCTCCGGGCGGGGCTCGCCGCCAATCCCGACACGCCCTTCGAGGCGATCGAGCCCTACCTCGGGATGGTCGACCTGGTGCTCTGCATGACGGTCTTCCCCGGCTTCGCCGGCCAGGAGTTCATCGCCGAGGTGCTCCCGAAGGTGCGCCGGGTGAGGCAGGCCGCCGAGGAGGCCGGGCTCACCCTCGACGTCGAGGTGGACGGCGGCATCGACCGGCACACCGTCATCGACGCGGCCCGCTCGGGTGCCAACGTGTTCGTGGCCGGTTCGGCCGTCTTCGGGCACCCCCACCCGCTCGAGGAGGCCGCCGCGATCGGCGAGGCCGCCGCGCGGGCAGCGACGGGCGTCCGGCCCTGACCGACCGGACCCCGGCGGAGGGCGGACGGGACCTCGCGAGGATGCGGCTCGCCGTCGCGGCCGCCGAGGGTGTCCGCGGTCGAACGTCGCCGAACCCGTGGGTCGGCGCGGCGGTGGTCGCCGCCGGCGGAGGGGCGGTCTTCAGCGGCGCCACGGCGCCGCCGGGCGGTCCGCACGCGGAGGTCGCCGCCCTCGACGCAGCGGGAGACCGGGCGCGCGACGGCACCCTTTACGTGACCCTCGAGCCCTGCGTGCATCACGGGCGGACTCCTCCGTGCACCGAGGCGATCGTGGCGGCGGGCGTCCGCCGGGTGGTGGTGGCGATCGAGGACCCCGACCCGCTGGTGCAGGGCGCCGGCATCGCCGCCCTGCGAGCCGCCGGCCTGGAGGTCGAGGTGGGGACCGCGGCCGACGAGGTCGAGGAACAGCTCGCCGCGTACCGTCGTCACCGCACGACGGGCCGCCCGTGGGTCGTCCTCAAGCTCGCGGCGACCCTCGACGGGCGCACCTCCGCGCCCGACGGCACCAGCCGGTGGATCACCGGCCAGGCGGCGCGAGTCGACGCGCATCGCCTGCGCGCCCGTTCGGACGCGGTGCTGGTCGGGGCCGGCACGGTCCGGGCCGACGACCCGCACCTCACGGTACGGCTGCCCGCCGACGACCCGCTGTTCCGTGGTCCCGACGCCCAACCCCTGCGGGTCGTGCTCGGCACGCCTCCTCCGGGCGCAGCGGTCGAACCGGCGCTCGCACTCGGCGGCGACCTCGGCGGCGTCCTCGACGAGCTGGGCGCCCGGGGGATCCTCCAGCTCCTCGTGGAGGGCGGGGCCCGGGTCGCACACGCGTTCCACACCGCCGGGTTGGTCGATCGCTACGTCCTCTACCTGGCCCCGGCCCTCTTCGGCGGGAGCGACGCCCGCCCGCTGTTCGACGGGCCCGGCGCGGCCACCATCGGCGACCTCTGGCGTGGACGGCTGCGGTCGCTGACTAGCCTTGACGGTGACGTTCGGCTCGAATTGTCCGCTTTCGGGGGGTGACGCGGGCACCCGTTGCCGACCTGCGCAGAATTCGACTAAGGCAACGCCGGCCGCGTTGCCGACATAGGAGAGAAGGGCCGGCCCGGCACGCCGCACCGGGACCCGGAGCCGACGACAGAGGGAGACAGGGGTTCGATGGCCTTTTCATCGGTAGAGGAAGCCATCGAGGCGATCGGGCGCGGTGAGATCGTCGTGGTGGTGGACGACGAGGACCGCGAGAACGAGGGCGACCTGATCATGGCCGCCGACGCGGTCACGCCGGAGAAGATCGCCTTCTTCCTCGCCCACACCTCGGGTCTGATCTGTGTGCCGCTGACGCCCGAGCGGGTCGAGCACCTCGACCTCCCGCTGATGGTGTCGGCGAACACCGAGGTGCAGCGGACCGCCTTCACGGTCAGCGTGGACTACCGCCACGGGACTTCGACCGGCATCTCGGCGGCGGACCGCTCGGCGACGATCAAGGCCCTGGTCGATCCTCACACCCGTCCGGGCGACCTCAACCGTCCGGGCCACATCTTCCCGCTGCGCTACCGGGCCGGAGGCGTCCTCAAGCGCGCCGGGCACACCGAGGCCGCCGTGGACCTCGCGCGCGCCGCGGGGATGTCGCCGGCAGGTGTGCTCTGCGAAGTCGTGAGCGGGGACAAGACCGGCATGGCCCGTCTTTCGGAGCTCGAGCACTTTGCGGCGAAGCACGAGCTCCACCTCATCTCGATCGCAGACCTCATCCGGTACCGGCGACACAAGGACAAGTTGGTACGTCGGATCGCGCACGCCACGCTCCCGACCGAGTTCGGCGATTTCCAGGTCTACGCGTACGAATCGGTGCTCGACGGGGAGCACCACGTGGCGATGGTCATGGGCGAGGTGGACGGCGCGCAGAACACCCTCGTCCGGGTGCACAGCGAGTGCCTCACCGGCGACGTGTTCGCGTCGCTGCGGTGCGATTGCGGACCCCAGCTGCAGGGAGCGCTCGCCCAGATCGCCGAGCACGGGAGCGGCGTGCTCGTCTACCTGCGCGGCCACGAGGGCAGGGGGATCGGCCTCGCCCACAAGCTGCGCGCGTACCGTCTCCAGGAGGAGGGGCTCGACACGGTCGACGCCAACCTCGAGCTCGGCCTTCCCGCCGACTCCCGCGAGTACGGCATCGGCGCGCAGATCCTGGTCGATCTCGGCGTCACCACGATGCGGCTCATGACGAACAACCCGACCAAGTACGGAGGCCTCGAGGGCTTCGGGCTCGACATCGTCGAGCGGGTGAGCATCCAACCGACCCCCACGCCCCAGAACATCGAGTACCTGCGGACCAAACGGGAGCGAATGGGGCACCTCCTCGAAGGCCTCGATGACGTCCTCTGACGAGACGCGGCTACCCGCTGGCGCCAAGCGACGGGCCGCCGCCCGCGTCGGGCGGGCGGTCGACGGATCCGTGGGGGACGGTCGCCGGCTCCGGGTCGCCTTCGCGTGTGCGGAATTCAACGGCGCGATCACCGACCGCCTGCTGATCGGCGGGCTCGAGGCGCTCGAGGAGGCGGGCCACGACCTGGCCGAGTCGGTGGTGGTGTGGGCGCCGGGCGCCTTCGAACTGCCGCTCGTCGCGCTGGGCCTCGCCCGTTCGGACGCGGTCGACGCGGTGGTCTGCCTCGGAGCGGTGATCCGCGGCGAGACCGGGCACTACGACTTCGTGGCAGGGGAGTGCGCGGCGGGGCTCCAGCGCATCCAGCTCGACACCGGGGTACCGGTCGTGTTCGGAGTGCTCACGACCGACACGGTCGAACAGGCCCTGGCGCGCTCGGAGCGGGGTGCAGGCAACAAGGGTGCAGAAGCCGTGCGCACCGCGATCGAGACCGTGGCCGTCCTCGCCGGCGTGTCGGCCCTGCCGTCGGGTCCCACGGTCGGGTTCGCGGCCAGGAGGACCTGAGCGTGCTCCGTCTCGTCCTGCCCAAGGGCTCCCTGGAACGGGCGACGCTCGAGCTGTTCGCCGCGGCCGACCTGGCGCTCGACCGGTCCTCGGAGGTCGACTACCGGGCCTCGATCGACGACCCGCGCATCGACGACGTGCGCATCCTGCGCCCCCAGGAGATCCCGCTGTACGTCGCCGACGGGCTGTTCGACCTCGGTATCACCGGACGCGACTGGGTGGAGGAGCGGGGGAGCGACGTGACCTCGCTCGGAGTGCTCCACTACTCCAAGTCGACGGCCAGCCCGATCCGGGTGGTACTGGCGGTGCCGATCGACTCGCCGGTGTCGACGGTGGCCGACCTCGCCACTTCCGCGACGGGCGCGGCAGGGGCGCTCCGTGTGTCGACCGAGTACCCCGAGCTCACCCGCAGGTACTTCGACGATCACGGGGTCCTCGCGGACGTGGTCGTCTCCTACGGCGCGACCGAGGCCAAGGTCCCCGACATCGCCGACTGCGTGGTCGAGATCACCGAGACCGGCCGTGCCCTGCGGGCCGCCGGGCTCAAGATCGTCGAGACGCTGCTCGTCTCCCACACCGAGCTGATCGCCAACCCGAAGGCGGCGTCCGACCCGGAGAAGCGCCACGCGATGGAGCAGCTGCTCACCCTCCTCCAGGGCGCGCTCGAGGCGCGGGAGAAGGTACTGGTCAAGCTCAACGTCGCCGCGGGTCAGCTGCCGGAGGTGATCGCGCTCCTCCCGTCCCTTCGGGCGCCGACGGTGTCCGAGCTGTTCGGCGGGGGCGGCTTCGCGGTCGAGACCGTGGTACCGAAGTCGGAGATCAACGTATTGATCCCCGCGTTGAAGGACAAGGGCGCCACCGACATCATCGAGCTCGCACTCTCGAAGATCGTGCATTGAGGAGGCGGCGGTGACCAACGGGTCGTGGGGGATGCGTGCCGACCTCGTCCCCGTCGAGGGCGAGGTCGTCATCGGCGAGGTCGCCGAGTTCGACGAAGCGCGCGGGCTCGGCTCGGTCGAGTGCGGGCCCGGCCGGCTCCTGCCCTTCCACTGCACCGCGATCACCGACGGCTCGCGGCGGATCGCGCCGGGGACCGTCGTGGCTTTCCAGGTGGTGCCGGGGCGACTCGGGCGCCTGGAGGCACGCTCGATCCGACCGCTCCCCGGGGTCACGCCGGGGGCGACCCTCGTCCAGGCCGTCCCCGATGCGTGGGCGGACGAGGTGGTCGGCTTCGATGCGGAACCGGCCGGGGTGGTGGCAGAGCGACCTCAGTCGCCGGGCGATTCCGGGCTGCCGGTGCCGGGAGGTTGGGCGGTCGGCCCCGCCGATGCGACCCCGCCCTCGGGAACCCCTCGGGTCGTACCGTCCCCCGAGACGGTGCTCGAGCCGTCGGTGCCGTCCGTGCCCTCCGAACCCTCCGAACCCGGGGTGCCCCAGTCGCTCCCCGGCCTCTCGTCGTCTTCCTCTCGTCGTCCTCCTCGTCCTCGTAGGGGTTCCCGAGGACGTCTCGCGCCATGTCGACCACGACGGCGCTGTCCGCGTCTTCTTCGGTCACGACCCCGAGGAGGGGGGCGGCGAGCAGACCGGTGACGATGCCCGTCTCCGCCATCGACTCGGCCTGCACCACGCTCCATTCCCACAGGCGCTTGACCATGTCCGGGCTCGAGGCCCGTTTCGGAGGGATCTTGAGCCAGCAGTTGACCGTGGCATGAGCGAGCCCGGTCGCGGCCGGGAAGAGCCAGATGAGCCGGTAGTTCCCGGTCGCGTCGACGACGGCGGCCGCCAGGTACGCGAGCAGGACGCCGCAGAGGTTGAACGGCGAGATGAGCACACCGAGTCGCTCGCCGAGGCCGCCGGCCCGTGGCAGCAACCTGAGGAGCAGGGGTGCGAGCACGATGATGTAGGCACCCACGAACGGCGCGGCGATGTAGGAGAGGGCGACCGCCTGCCAGATGTGGGTGTCGAAGTACTGGACTCCGGAGAGGACGGCGCCGACCAGGGGCGCGCCGACCGCGAGCTGCATGGGTGTGAGCCACCGGCTGAGCGGGATGCCGAGCCCGATCCCGATGAAGAAGACCGGGAGGCCGGCCGCGAGCCCGGCGACGGTCTGCGCGCTCGCGCCTGCGTGGAGGACACGCTGGAAGAAGAGGATGGCCACGTACGCGGTCGAGCCGACGCCCGACCAGAAGAGCAGCGAGCCGGCGACGAGCACCTTGGCGTTCGGACCGGCGAGGATGTCGCGCAGCTCTTCACGCGCCGGCTTGGCGCGTCGCCCGCGGTCGGCCTCGGCGCCGCGCTGCGCGGCAGGAGCCTCGCGGACGAGGACCAGCACCGCGATCCCGACCCCGACCATGATCGCGGCCGCGATCTGGAAGGGGAGATTCCACGTGGAGGGCTGGTTCTGGTTCCAGGTTCCGATCACCGTGCCCTTGATCGTGAGGCTCGCGATGGTCCCGAGCACGGTGGTGAGCAGCAGCGCCTTTATCCATCGGCTGCGCCCGAAGACCTCGGGGACCACCGCCACGTTGGTGAGGGTGAACACCGACGCGGCCTGACTGGCGAGCACGATGAAGAGGACGAGGGGCCAATAGCCGTGCACCACCGTGAACATCCACGTGCAGACCCCCATCCCGACGAGGCTCGCCCCCATGTAGGGGGTGCGCCGGCCCACCCGGGTCCGCGTCCGGTCGCTCAGCCGTCCGGCGATCGGGTAGGTCAGCCAGCTGAGCAGCCGGCTGGCGGTGAGGGCGAAGGTCACCGCGAGCGCGCCGGACGCACGCTGTTGCACGTAGAGGGTGATGAGCACTCCGGAGACGGCGAGGTTGGCACGCGGGCCGACCAGCCCGATTGAGAGCCCGACGAAGCTCCGGAGTCGCGATCCGTCGATCCAGCTTGGCCCCCGGGGGGGCGTCACCCGGATCGGTCGAGGGCACCGGGAGCGGCCTCGGGGTGGGTCCGGGCGGACCCTGCGCGTCGGCGGGCGAGGTCACCCCTCGGCGCCGTCGGCGCCGGGCGTGCCCGACTCGTGTGCGGACCCGCCGTTCGGTCCGGTCGACGCCGCGGACTCCTCTCCGGCCCGACGGGCCGCGTCGATCTGCACATAGGCCAGTCTGAGCTGGCTCAGCCCGTCCTTCAAGGACGGCTCCGCCTCGCCCAGTCGTCCCTCGAGCCCGCCCACCAGGCACCCGAGCGCGTCGATCGCGAGCTGTGCGCGCTCGAGGAGCGGGGGCTGCTGCGAGAGATACACCGCGGCGAGCTCGAAGAGGCCGTAGCAGTGGTTCGCCACGACCATCTCGACAGGCGAGCGCGGCGAGCTCGGCTCGCATGGCGTCGACCTGAGCGGCCAGTTCGGGGTCGTCGTCTCCCGCCGGCGGACCGGCTCCGCTCGGGGGTCCCACAGGCCCCGGCTCCGGTGGCGGTCCGACCGGCCGCTCGCCGTCGGGTGTCCACAGTGAGCCCACGACTGGTAGCCTAAAGCAACTGGTAGACGAGGAAGCGGGGTTACGCGGGAAGGAACCCCCACCCGGCCACGTTGCGGGAGCAAGTGTGCGCCTGGGTTCACGGGACGGCGTCGGCACGAGGTCGATCGAGTCGACGTGGCTCCGCTCCTTGTTCGTCCGCCACGGCGGGTCCGTGGTCACGAGCACAAGGAGAAGTCCATAGCAACCACCGTTGCCACCAACGAGCCTCGTATCAACGATCGGATCCGTGCACGCGAGGTGCGCCTGGTCGATCCTGACGGAGAGCAACTCGGCATCAAGCCGCTGCCCGAGGCGCTCGCCATCGCCGGTCAGCTCGATCTCGACCTCGTCGAAGTCGCACCCGGGGCGAACCCACCGGTGTGCCGCATCATGGACTACGGGAAGTTCAAGTTCGATGCGGCGCAGCGGGCGAAGGAGTCGAGGCGGAAGGCGGTCCACGTCGGGATCAAGGAGATGAAGTACAGGCCGAAGATCGGGCCGGGTGACTTCGAGACCAAGACCCGCCAGGTCGCCAAGTTCCTCGAGGAAGGCCACAAGGTCAAGATCACGATCATGTTCCGTGGTCGCGAGGTCTTCCATCCCGAGCTCGGGAAGAAGATCCTCGATCGCATCGCCGATCAGATGGACGGCGTCGGAAAGCCCGAGGCCGTGCCCCGGCTCGACGGTCGCAACATGGTGATGGTGCTGGCACCGGACAAGCGAGCGAAGCAGTCGGCTGCATCGAGAGCCGCCACCGAGACCCCGAGCCCGAACGGCGCGGTTCCCGAGCAGGCGGAGCGCGACGTCACCGGTGGCGGGGACACGGCTGGGGAAGACGCCGCGACCACCACGTCCGGCGAAGGGGAAGATTGAGAACATGCCGAAGATGAAGACCGACAGCGGGGCCCGCAAGCGGATCAAGGTGACCGGATCGGGCCGGCTCCGCCGGCGCAAGGCGTTCCGTTCGCACCTCCTCGAGCACAAGTCGAGTGTCCGCAAACGCCGTCTGGGCCGCGAGACCGATTTCGCCCCGGGCGACGAGCGGCAGGTGAAGCGCATGCTCGGCCGGTAGGCCGGGCCCGCCCACTCCACCGTCCGGCCGGGCGTGACGCGTCCCGGGCCGGACCGACGAGGTCCGGGCGCCACGGGCACCGTGACGTCCCGGGCGCCATCCATCCGAAACCCCATACGAAGGAGTCGTCCCATGGCCCGAGTCAAAGGCGCCGTCCACGCGAAGAAGCACCACCGCGCCGTTCTCGAGCAGGCGCAGGGCTACTACGGCAACAAGAGCCGGTCGTTCCGCGCGGCCAACGAGCAGCTCATGCACTCGAAGCAGTACGCCTTTCGCGACCGCCGTGCACGCAAAGGGGACTTCCGCCAGCTGTGGATCCAGCGGATCAACGCTGCGGCGCGCCTGAACGGGACGAGCTACAGCCGGTTCATCGCCGGCCTCCACCGCGCGGAGGTGGGCGTCGACCGCAAGGTCCTCGCTGACCTGGCGGTGTCCGAGCCGGATGCCTTCGCGAGCCTGGTCCGGGTCGCCAACGACGCGCTGGCCGGCACCGCGACCGACGGCGAGGCGCGCTCCTGACCGAGGCCGGCCTGGCCTTCACCCACCAGCGCGTCCGGCGGGTCCGACAGCTCCTCTCGAAGCGCGCACTGCGGCGGAAGGAGCATGCGGTGGTACTCGAGGGAGCGGAACTGCTCGCCGCCGCGCTCGAGGCACAGGTCCCGGTCGAGTCCGCCTACGTGGCGCCGGAGGGGCGCGAGGACCCCGCGGTGTCCCGTGTGCTCGAGCAGGCCTACGCGCGCGGGGCACGCGTCTTCGACCTCGCGCCCGGGGTGATCGAACGGGTCGCGGACACCGTCACACCCCAGCCGGTCGTCTCGGTCGTCGGCTTCGCGCCCGCGGATGTCGGTGCGGTGGAAGAGGCAACAGCGGTCATGGTCTGCGTCGACATCCGCGACCCGGGCAACCTCGGGACCATGATCCGCACTGCAGAGTCCGCCGGTGTCGGCGGGGTGGTCTGCTGCGAGGGCACCGTCGACCCGACCAATCCGAAGTGCCTCCGGGCCTCGGCGGGCTCGGTCTTCCGGGTGCCGGTGGTCGGGGCGGGCGACCCCGGCGACGTGCTCGCCCTCCTCGGCGAGCGCGGCTTCACCCGGGTGGGGACGGCGGCGCGCGGGGGGACCGACTACACCGCATTCGACTGGCGCGGCCGGATCGCCCTCGTCTTCGGGAACGAGTCGTCGGGGCTCGGTGACGAGATCGCACCCTTTCTCGATGCCTGGGTGTCGATCCCGATGGCGGGAGCAGCCGACTCGCTCAACGTGAGCGTGTCGGCGGCCGTCCTCTGCTTCGAGATACTGCGGCAGCGCCGGCTTCGAGCAGCGCGCGCCCCGGGCTCTACGATGCCCGCCATGGAGCGCCCCGGGGAGACGAGCGTGCGCCCGCGAGGCGGGCGGCCATGACCGGGTCGGTGGACGTCGACGCCCTCGTCGAGGAGGCGCGCCGCGCAGCAGCAGCGGCGACCACCACCGAGGAGATACGGAAGGTCGCCGCCGCGGTCTCCGGCAAGAAGTCGCCGCTCTCTGCGGCCTACCGGAACCTGGGTGGTCTCGACGACGAGACCCGCCGCTCGCTCGGCGGTCGGCTGCACGAGGCACGGGCGGCGATCGACGACCTCGTCGAGCGCCGGCGCGAGGAGATCCGCTACGGGGAGCTCGCCCGCGAGATGGCCGAGGCGAGGGCCGATCTGACCGAGTTCGTCCCGGGAGCGGTGACGGCACCGCCGGCTCGTGGCCACCTCCATCTGGTGACCCAGACCCGCGACGAGCTCGAGGACGTGTTCGTCGGGATGGGCTTCGATGTGGCGGAGGGTCCCGAGATCGAATCCGACTGGTTCAACTTCGGCGCACTCAACATCCCCCCTGCGCATCCGGCGCGGGGGATGTGGGACACGCTCTACCTCGAGCTCGGAGAACCGGAGACGGTGCTGCTCCGGACCCACACCTCGCCGGTGCAGGTGCACCTCATGGAGGAGGCGGTCGTCTCCGGTGGGCTGCCCATCCATGCGGTGATGCCGGGGCGGTGCTACCGGCGCGACACCCCCGACGCTCGCCACCTCGCGGTGTTCCACCAGATCGAGGGACTGGTGGTCGACCAGGGCATCACCTTCGCGGACCTGGCCGGCACCATCGAGGTGTTCACCACCGCCTACTTCGGCCCGGACATCCACTCGCGTCTCCGGCCGGCCTACTTCCCCTTCACCGAGCCGTCGGCCGAGTTCGAGATCACCTGCACCATCTGCCGCGGCGAGGGTTGCCGCACCTGCTCGTCGACCGGGTGGATCGAGCTCGGCGGCTGCGGCATGGTCGATCCCGCGGTGTTCGCCGCGGTCGGCATCGACTCGGACGAGTGGACCGGCTTCGCCTTCGGCTTCGGCATCGACCGATGCGCGCAGATGCGCCACCAGATATCCGACATGCGGTTCCTGATCGAGAACGACCTTCGGTTCGTCCGTCAGTTCTGATGGCCGGATCCTGAGAGGCAGCCGTGCGCGTCCCACTCTCGTGGCTCACCGACTTCGCGCCCTTCGAGGGCGAGCCGGCCGACCTGGCCGCGACCCTCGACGACCTCGGGCTGGTGGTCGAGGGGATCGAGGTGGTCGGGGAAGGCCTCGACGGACTGGTGGTCGCCCGGGTGGACGAGATCGGCGCGATCGAGGGCGCCGACCGGATCCGGCGGGTCGTCGTGCACGACGGGAGCGCGACCACCGAGGTGGTGTGCGGCGCGACCAACTTCGACCTCGGCAACCTGGTCGTGCTCGCTCCGGTCGGATCGGTTCTCCCCGGCGGCGTCGAGATCCGCAGGGCCAAGATGAAAGGCGTTGTCTCCAACGGCATGCTGTGCTCCGGCCGGGAGCTCGGGCTCTCCGACGACCACGCGGGGATCCTCACGCTCGACGGCGTCGACGGCGCCACGCCGGGCACGCTGCTCACCACCGTGCTCGGCATCGAGCCCGACGTCGTCTTCGATCTGGAGGTCGAGGCCAACCGTCCGGACGCATGGAGCATCGCCGGGGTCGCCCGTGATCTCGCGGCTCGACTCGGACTCCCCTTCGCCATCCCGGAGCTTCCGGGCCCGGTCGACGAGGCGCCCGAGCTCGCGTCCGGTCCTCCGGTCGAGTCGCTCGCGTCGTTGCGGGTCGACGACACCGAGCTCTGCCCGCGCTTCACCGCGCGGGTCCTCACCGAGGTCGAGATCGCCGAGTCGCCACGCTGGCTCGCCCGGCGGCTGACGCTGGCAGGCATGCGGCCGATCAACAACGTGGTGGACGCGTCCAACTACGTGATGCTGGAGCTCGGGCAGCCCTCCCATCCCTACGATCTCGACCGGCTCGGCGGCCACGGGCTCCTCGTGCGCCGTGCTTCGCCGGGGGAGAACGTGACCACCCTCGACGGCGAGGTCCGCCCGCTCGGCCGGCCGGGACCCGGTCTCGGCGACACCGGCGAGGACTGCCTCGTCTGCGACGCGAACGGGGAGCCGGTCGCCATCGGGGGTGTGATCGGCGGCGCCTCCTCCGAGATAGGCGCCACTACCTCGCGGGTGCTGCTGGAGACGGCGTACTTCGTACCCATGGCCATCGCGCGGACATCGAAGCGTCTGGGCGTGCGCACCGAGGCGTCGACGAGGTTCGAGCGCGGCTGTGATCCACGGGTGATCGACACGGCGGCGGAGCGGGTCTGCAGTTTGATCGCACTCACCGGCGGTCCTTCGATCGCTCTGGCGGCCGGCACGCTCGACGAACGTCACGGCGAGCCGGAGCCGCTGGAGTTGACCGTGCGGCCGGCGCGGATCACCGCCCTGCTCGGCTCCGAGTTCGACGCCGCGACGATCGGCGGTCTCCTCTCTCCGCTCGGCTTCGCGGTGGAGCCCGCGTCCGAGGGTGGCGGGGCCGGCGGCGCGCTCCGGATAACCGTGCCGACCTTCCGGCCCGACGTCCGTCCGGGCGAGATGGGAGAGGCCGACATCGCGGAAGAAGTCGCCCGCGCCTTCGGCTACGCGAAACTCGAACGACGCCGACCGGCCTGGCCGCAGCCCGGCACGCTGACCACCTCTCAACGGGACCGGCGACAGGTGCGGGAGATACTCTGCGGGCTCGGCGCGAGCGAGGCATGGACGAGCGCGTTCCTGTCGGAGTCGGAGCAACTCGACGCGGGCTTCGACTCCCCGTACGTCGAGGTCACCAACCCGCTGGTCGACTCGGAACGGTATCTGCGGTCGTCGATGGCTCCCGGACTGCTGCGGGCGGTGCGCTACAACGTGGAGCGTCGCCAGGAGGACGTGCGCTTTTTCGAGATCGGCAGCGTGTTCCGACGGGTGCCAGACCTCGATGCGTCCGCCGGATTGGACGCAGTCGAGTCCAGTGAACACCTGAGCGTGGTCTTCGCGTGGCGGAACGACGACGCGTGGGCGGCGGTCGCCGCCTGGCGCATCCTGGCCGAGGCGCTGCGGCTGGCCGACTGGGCGCTCTGGGAGACGACGCACGCGGGTCCCGAGGCGAGGGTCCTCCACGACCATCGCTCCGCTGCGCCGGTGAGCCTGGTGGCGGGCCCGGACGGGGGAGGCGAGCACCCGACGCATCTCGGAGTGCTCGGGGAGCTCGCCCCGACCTTCGTCGAACACCACGGACTGCGCGACGCGCACGGGCGGCCGCGACGGATCGGTTGGCTCGATCTCGACCTCGGTGTCCTCCTCGACAGGGGACGGGTTCCCCGTCGATCCGAGGAAGTGAGGCCGGTCAGCCGCTTTCCCTCCTCCGACATCGACCTCGCGCTGGTCGTCGAGGAGTCGATCCCGGCGGGCGCGGTGGAACGCACCTTGCGTGTGGCGGGGGGCGAGCTGCTCGAGTCGGTGGAGCTCTTCGACGTCTACCGGGGCGAGTCGGTACGGGAGGGGTCGCGCAGCCTCGCGTACCATCTGCGGTTCTGCGCACTGGACCGGACCCTCACCGACGAGGAGGTCGGCGGGCTGCGGGCCACCTGTATCGACGCAGTGGCCACGCGGCACCACGCGGTTCTTCGCTGAGGGGGTTGCGGGGTTCGCGGGATCGGCAGGGGCCTGGGCCTGGGCCGGGGCTCGAGGGGGACGCGGGGGCACGCGGGCGGAGACCCTGATGGAGACCCTGATGGAGACCCTGATGGAGACCCGTGCAACTCGTTTCGGGAAACATTGGACGCTGTCACACTTTCCACAAAACGCGATGCCCGGGGTCTCAACCGGCGGTGCTCCCACGCCAACGTTGGCCGAGTCGAGCCACCTGGTCCGAGGAAGCCCTCTACCATCGTTGCCGGATGGCCGTGGTGTGCGCGTGCTGCTCGACGTCCGTCGATTGGTGGGTCAGACTGCGCTCGCACCCCGACGTCCCGATCTGTCACAGCTGCCTCGTCGGGCTGAACGGCCAGCGGGACGGCCAACTGCAGCTGATGACCGGAACATGGTTGATCACGGGATTCGAGCCGATCTTCAAGGTCGCCGACGTCACTCGCTCGGTCGCCTGGTTCGAGCGTGCCGGCTTCGACCTGTCGTTGCACGACGCCGCGTATGCATTCGCTCGCCGGGCTCGGGACCTCACGATCCACCTTGCCCGAGCCGCGGCAGACGAGCTCCCCGGTCACGGTGCTCTCTACTTCCACTCATGACGCCGACCGGGTAGCCGAGGAGTGGAGAGAGACGGGGATCGAAGTGGACGGCCCGCGGGACGAGGACTACGGCAAACGGGAGGGATCCATCGCCGATCCCGACGGCAACGTGATTCGCTTCGGTAGCCCCAGTCGCTGACCCGCTCCGAGCCAACTCCAGGGCGCCCGGAACCCGCGACGGGGAAGAACGAGGGCATAATCCTCGCGATGAGCGAGGGGCTCGAATCGACCGAACGCTCCACCCCGTTCGAACCCTTCGCCGGATCGCCGGCGCCAGCCGATCGAACCGCACGCGCCCCGCAACGTGCCCGGCAGCGACCCCGCACGACCATCATCTGGACGTCGGTGGCGCTGCTGGTGGTGGTGGCCGCTGCCTCCGCGGGGCTCGTGGCGGCCGCGCGGATCGACCGTCCGCTTCCCCAACCGACGGTCGCAACCGGAGGACATGCCGTCTCGGTGGTGCCCGGATCGACCCCGGACCCGCCGTGGCCCGCCACTGGCCAGGCCGCAGTGGCCATCCCGGCGCTCGGCTACGCGAACCAGTCCGGACCGGAACAACCCGTGCCGATCGCATCGCTCACCAAGATGACCACCGCGCTGGTCGTGCTGCGCGACCATCCCGTGCCACTCGGCAGCAGTGGCCCCACCGTGACCGTCACACCGGACGAAGCGGCCCAGTTCGACGTGGATCTCGCCAACGACGAGACCAACATTCCGTTGCTGCCCGGAGAGACGCTCACCGAGTTGCAACTGCTCGAAGCCTTGCTCGTCCGGTCGGCCGACGATGCGGCCTACACACTGGCGGTCTGGGATGCCGGCTCGCAGCAGGCCTTCGTGGCCAAGATGAATGCCCTGGCCGCCTCGCTCGGTGCCCTCCACTCGCGATATGTGGACGCGAGCGGCTTCGACCCCCAGTCGGTGTCGACGGCGGCTGACACCTTGCGCATCGCTGGGGCCGGCATGGCCATCCCGACCTTCGCCGGTGTGGCCGGAATGCCAGCGGTGGACCTACCGGGGACCGGCACGGTCCCCAACATCGTCACCAAGATCGGTGCCGACGGGATCGTCGGGGTGAAGTCCGGCTACACCTCCCAGGCCTCCGGCTGCATGGTGTTGGCCGGGTTCCGATTCGTCGACGGGCGTCCGCTGCTGGTGCTGGCGTCGGCTCTCGGACAACGGGAGGCCGCACCGGCACCTCCTGCGCCGACGCCGATCTCGATCGCGGCGATACCGAACACGACGACGACCGCGCCCTACAGCGCGATCGAGGCCCAGTATCCGCTCCTCTACACCGAGCCGATCGTCGAGCACCTGCTCGACACCTCGGTGGCGGCGATCGAGGCGGTGCCGGTCGTCACTGCCGGGCAGACCGTTGGCACGGCGACCGCCGAGTGGGGAGGGACCCGGCGCGTGGTGCGCGTCGTGGCAGCACGTGGTGCCTTGCTGGCGGGTGTTCCCGGCCAGCGGGTGATCACCACCATCGCCCCGTCGGAAGAAGTGGGCAGCGGCGTGTCCGCAGGCACGGCCCGGTTCACGTTGGGGTCCCAGTCCGAGACGGTGCCGGTGCGTCTGGTCCACCGGGTACCCGATCCCGACTGGTGGTGGAAGGTGCTCCACAACTAGGTCCACGGCTCTGATCCGGTGGGACCGACCGCCGAATCCGCCGCCCGGTCGTTGCGGCCCACACGGGATGGGGGGAGAACCGGCATAATGATGCAGAAATATGCATATACTTGCAGGAGCTGAGTTGAGCTGCGTTGAGCTGCGGCCGGATTGGAGGTGGTGCAGTGAAGGTGGGCGTGATGGGCGCGTCCGGGTACGCGGGCGTCGAGCTGTTGCGGCTCTGCGGAGGTCACCCCGAGTTCGAGGTCGCCGTCGCGACCGCCGGCTCCCACGCGGGGGAGCAGGTGGCACGACACACGCCTTCACTGGCGGGCGTCTACCCCTCCCTTGCCTATGCACCCTCTGACCTCTCTGCGCTCGAGGGCGTCGACGTGGCCTTCCTCGCGCTGCCGCACGGCGAGTCACAGCGCGTGGTTCCGGGGCTGGTCGACCGGGTCGGCCTGATCGTCGACCTCGCCGCCGACTTCCGCCTGCGCGACCCCGGGCTGTATCCGACCTGGTACGGCTCGCCACACGCGGCGCCCGAGCTCCTCGACGGTTTCGTGACCGGACTGCCCGAGCTCGCCAGGACCGCGTTGAGCGGTGCGCGGCGGATCGCCGTCCCGGGTTGCTATCCGACCGCGGCGCTCCTGGCACTCGCCCCGATGGTCGAGGCGGGACTGGTGGCGACCGGGCCGACTGCACTGCCCCTTGTCGTGGACGCGGCGAGCGGCACGTCGGGGGCGGGGCGCGCCCCTCGCGACCACCTGCATTTCGCCCACGTGGACGAGGACTTCAGCGCATACTCCCTCCTCGACCATCGGCACACACCCGAGATGGAGCAGGGACTCGACGCACAGGTGCTGTTCACCCCGCACCTCGCACCGATGGTCCGCGGCATCCTCGCGACCTGTTACGCGCGTCCGGCGGGGAACGCGAAGGGACTGACCACTGAGGAGGCGATGGCGGTTGTGGCGGAACGCTATGCGGGCGAGCCCTTCGTGATCGTCTCACACGAGCCCCCGTCCACAAAAGCGACGAGTGGCTCCAACTGCGCGAGGGTCACCGTGCGGTCCGACCCTCGCACCGGTTGGATCGTCGCCCTCTGCGCCATCGACAATCTGATCAAAGGGGCGGCCGGGCAGGCGGTGCAATGCGCCAACCTCGCCCTCGGACTTCCCGAGACGACGGGGCTCCCGATCACAGGGA
Organism: uncultured Acidimicrobiaceae bacterium; assembly: GCA_963784155.1. GTDB lineage: Bacteria > Actinomycetota > Acidimicrobiia > Acidimicrobiales > RAAP-2 > Bog-756. Next base: position 241,964 of record CAWAQF010000011.1, on the reverse strand, counting down.
TCTATCCATGAGCATCACCACGCCTCGCGGCTTCGTGGCCTCGGGTTTCGCCGCGGGGATCAAGTCCTCGGGCGCCCTCGACCTCGCCCTGGTCGCGACCGACGACGGCGAAGCGGTCCCGACGGCGGCCACTTTCACCGCGAACCTGGCAGCGGCAGCGCCCGTGCTGGTGAGTCGCGAGCACCTCGCCGCGGCCCACGGCCGCTCGGCGGCGGTCGTCGTCAACAGTGGCAACGCAAATGCGGCGACAGGGGCGGCAGGGCGGGTCGACGCGGAGCGGATGTGCGCTCTCGTCGCCGACGGCCTCGGGATCGAAGCCCGTGAGGTGCTGGTCTGCTCGACCGGCCTGATCGGCTTCCGCCTGCCGATGCACTCGATCGAGGAGGGCATCCCCGTCCTCCTCCAGGCACGCGACGCCACGGCCGAGGCGGCATCGCGTGCGGCGACCGGCATGCTCACCACCGATTCGGGGACGAAGGAGGTGCTCGTCGAGAGCTCGGCCTTCGCCGTCGCGGGGATGGCCAAGGGAGCGGCGATGCTCGCCCCGAACATGGCCACGATGCTCGCAGTCCTGACGACCGATGCGGCTGTCGGCCCGGAGCCGCTGGCCGACATCCTCCGGATCGCGGTGCGCGACTCGTTCAACGCGATGACCGTCGACGGCTGTACGTCGACCAACGACACGGTCGTGCTCATGGCGTCGGGCCGCGCCGGGCCGACCGATCCGAACACGGTCGAGGACGCCGTGCTCGAGGCCTGTGCGGAGCTGGCCCGTCAGATGGCGGCCGACGCCGAAGGCGGCTCGAAGGTCGTCACCGTACGGGTGACCGGTGCCAGTTCGGACGACCAAGCGCTACGAGCCGCACGCCAGGTCGCCGACTCCCCGCTCGTCAAGTCTTCGTTCAACGGTGAGGACCCTTACTGGGGTCGGGTGGCGAGTGAGCTGGGCTCGGCCGGAGTCGGCTTCGAGATGGACCGGCTGGAGATCGCCTACGGAGGTGTCACGGTCTGCCGGGGCGGGGTGGCCGCCGACCACGATGCCGGTGCGGTCGCCTCCCACCTCGCAGGGTCCGCAATCGACCTCCACTGTCATCTGGGTCTCGCCGACGGGACGGGAACGGTGACCGGTGTCGACCTCGGTCACGGCTACATCGACGAGAACCGGACCACCTCGTGAGCGCACCGTCCTCCAACCCGCCACTGTTCGCCCCCGGCGACAAGGCTTCGGTTCTCGTCGAGGCGCTTCCCTACATCCGCCGCTTCTGGGGGAAGGTCGTGGTCGTCAAGTACGGCGGCAACGTCCTCGCGCCCACGCCCGATGGATCCCGACTCGACGACGCGGGGGCCCTCGCGTCCTTCGCCGAGGACATCGTCCTCATGCGCTCGGTGGGCATGCTCCCGGTCGTCGTCCACGGTGGTGGCCCACAGATCGGGGCGCTCATGGAGCGGGTCGGCAAGGAGGTCGAGTTCCTCGACGGGCACCGGGTCACCGATGCAGAGACCATCGACCTGGTGCGGATGGTGCTGGTCGGCAAGGTCAACCGTGACATCGTGAGCGCGATCAACGTCCACGGTGCCCTAGCGGTCGGTCTGTCGGGCGAGGACGCGAACCTGATCACTGCGACCGCACGCTCGGAGGCACTCGGTTACGTCGGCGACGTCAGCGCGGTGGACCCGGTCATCGTGGAGCAGCTGCTGGCCCAAGGACTGATCCCGGTCGTCGCGACGATCGGCACCGATCGCGCCGGGCAGGCGTTCAACATCAACGCCGACACCGCGGCCGGTGCGCTGGCGGCCGCCCTCGAGGCCGAGAAACTGGTCTTCCTGACCAATGTCGCGGGCCTGCGCTCCGTACCCGACGATCCGGCCACCCTGTTGCACCGTGCGACCGTCGACGATCTCGATCGGATGGTCGCGAGCGGAGCCGCGACCGGGGGAATGATCCCCAAGGTGCAGGCCTGTGCGCGTGCGGTGCGCGCCGGTGTCGGTCATGCGCACATCCTCGACGGCCGCACACCGCACGCCCTGTTGCTCGAGGTATTCACCGACGAGGGGATCGGCACGATGGTAGGAGTGGGACCGTGACGGGTTCGGTCGACCGCTCTGCGCTCATGCACACCTACCCGGAACCTCCGGTGACCTTCGTCCGCGGCGAGGGCAGCTCGCTGTTCGACGCGTCGGGGCGTCGGTACCTCGACTTCCTCAGCGGACTGGCCGTGACCTCGCTCGGCCACGCCCACCCCGCGGTTGCCGACGCGCTGGCGCGTCAAGCGCGGACCCTCTCCCACGTCTCCAATCTCTTCGGGAACGAGCTCGCGCCTCAGGTGGCCGCCACCCTCGATCGGCTGGTCGCCGGCGGGACCGAACGCGCCGGGGGACAGGTGTTCTTCGCCAACTCGGGGGCGGAGGCCAACGAATGCGCGATCAAGCTGGCACGCCGGTGGGCGGGACCCGGGCGCTTCGCGGTGGTCAGCGCATGGGATGCGTTCCACGGCCGCACGATGGCGACACTCGCGGCGACGGGACAGATCGCCAAACAACAGGCGTTTCTGCCGATGCCCGACGGGTTCGACCACGTGCCCTACGACGACATCGGGGCGCTGTCGGAGGCCTGTGACCCGCGACGGGTCGCCGCGGTGCTGCTCGAACCGGTCCTCGGCGAGGCAGGGGTGGTGGTGCCCTCGTCGGACTACCTCGGCGCGGTGCGCGAGCTCTGTACCGAACGGGGCCTGCTCCTCATGGTCGACGAGGTCCAGACCGGGCTCGGTCGGACCGGGCGGTGGTTCGGCTTCCAGCATCTCGGCATCCAGCCCGACGTGGTGACCATGGCCAAGGCCCTCGGGAACGGCATGCCGGTCGGGGCCTGCTGGGCTCGCGCCGAAGTGGCCGCCGCCTTCGGTCCGGGGGACCACGCGAGTACCTTCGGCGGGCAACCGCTCGCCATGTCCGCGGTGCAGGCGACCCTCGCGGTGATGGAGGCGGAGGACGTGCCCGCCCGCGCCCGGGCAGCCGGCGCGCGTCTGGCGACCGCGGTCGCCGGGCTGCCCGGCGTGGTGTCGGTGCGAGGGGAAGGATTGCTGTTGGCGGCGGTCCTCGAGGGCGAGTTCGCGCCCGCGGCATGTGGAGCCGCCCTCGAGGCGGGTCTCGTGGTGAACGCGCCTCGTCCCGACGCGCTGCGGTTCGCGCCGTCGTTGTTGGTCACCGACGACGAGATCGACGAGGCCGTTGCCATCCTCGGGACCGTTCTCGCCGAGCCGGTCGGGATATGAGCGGCGGGCCGGGCACCACGCGGCACCTTCTCGACGTCGACGACCTCGGCGTCGAGGGGCTCGACGCGGTGCTCTCCCTGGCGGAGTCCGGGCCCGATGCGCTCACCGGCGTGCTCGAGGCTGGCGGGGTGGCGCTTCTCTTCGAGAAGGCGTCGAACCGGACTCGCAACAGCACCGAGATGGCGGTGGTCGCGCTCGGCGGCCACCCGGTGTACATGCGAGGAGAGGAGGTCGGTCTGGAGGTGCGTGAATCCGCGGCGGACGTGGCGCGCACCCTGGCCTGCTACCACTCGGTGCTCTGCGCGCGGGTGGTGGACCACACCTCGCTCGAGCGAATGGCGACCGCGCTCGACGCCGCGTCGGTGAGGGTACCCGTCGTCAATCTGCTCTCCGACCGGGCGCATCCTTGTCAGGCGATCGCCGATCTGCTCACCCTGCGCCAGGTGTTCGGCGCCCGCTCGCTCGCCGGTCGCTCGGTCGCCTACATCGGCGACGCCAACAACGTCTGGCGCTCGCTCAGCCTGGCTGCCTCGATGACCGGGTTGCGGATCCGGGTGGCCTCCCCCGAGGGGTACGGACCGACGCCCGAGGACATCGAGCTGGTCCATCGCCACGGCGGCGAACTGCTGGTGACCACCGACCCGGCCGAGGCCGCGGAGGGAGCCGACGCGCTCTACACCGACGTGTGGACGTCGATGGGCCAGGAGGAGGAGGCCGAGTCCCGTCGGCAGGCCTTCGCCGGCTACACGGTGGACGAAGCGCTTCTCGCTCGGGCCGCGGCGGACGCCGTCGTGCTCCACTGCCTGCCGGCCCACCGCGGCGAGGAGGTGGCAGCCGAAGTGATCGACGGACCACGCAGCGTCGTCTGGCGCCAGGCCGCCAACCGGATGACCGCGATGAAAGGCGTTCTGGCGTGGGTGACCGGGGCCGACGGCTCGAGGGTGTCGTCGTGACCAAGCAGCAGCGGCAGCACCGCATCGCGAAGCTCTTGGAGACCGAGGCGGTCGGCAGCCAGGCGCACCTCGTCGAGCTGCTTGCCGTGGACGGCATCGACGCGACGCAGACGACGGTTTCGCGGGATCTCGAGGAGCTCGGTGCACTCAAGGTCCGTCTTCCCGGCGGCGCCACCGTCTATGCACTGCCCGAGCTCCCCTCCCAGCAGGTGGCGCCCGAGGACCATCTCCGGCGGGTGCTCGGCGAATGGGTCGTCGAGGTCGCCCGATCGGTCAACCTGGTGGTGCTCCGCACCCCTCCCGGTTCGGCCCATGTCGTAGGCTCGGCTCTCGACCGAAGCGGGTTCCCCGGCGTCATCGGGACCGTGGCCGGCGACGACACCGTCCTCGTGGTCGCGTCCGAGAAGCCCGGCGGCGCGGTGGTGGCCGATCGTCTCGCAGAGGTGGCCGGTCTCGGATCCCCGGGGCCTCCCGGACGGGGGACCGGTCGGTCGTCGGCGAGGAATCCGAAGTCGTCTCGCGCAAGGGGTGGATCATGAAGCAACGAGTCGTGCTGGCCTACAGCGGCGGCCTCGACACCTCCGTCGCGGTCCGTTGGCTGATGGAGAACATGGGCGTCGAGGTGATCGCCGTCGCCGTCGACGTCGGACAGGCCGCGAGCTCGGGGGGCGAGGACTGGGATGCGATCCGTGCCCGCGCCCTCGCGGCGGGGGCGACCGAGGCGGTCGTGATCGACGCGCGCGCCGAAATGGCCGAGGAATACTGCATGCCCGCCCTGCAGGCGAACGCCGCGTACGAGGGGAAGTACCCGCTCGTGTCCGCGCTCTCCCGTCCGGTGATCGTGCGGCATCTGGTGACCGAGGCGCGCCGTCACGGCGCCGGGGCGGTCGCCCACGGATGCACCGGAAAGGGAAACGACCAGGTGCGCTTCGAGGTCGGCACTCGTGCTCTCGCACCGGACCTCGAGGTCCTCGCTCCGGCCCGGCTCTGGGGGCTCACGAGGGAGGACTCCATCGAATATGCGGCCAAGTGGGAGATCCCGCTGTCGGTGACCAAAGAGAAGCTGTATTCGATCGACGAGAACCTGTGGGGACGGGCGATCGAATGCGGGGACATCGAGGACCCGTGGAGCCCGCCACCCGAAGACGTCTTCACGATGACCCGCCCGACGGCCGACCGGCCCGACGAGCTGGTGATCGGCTTCGAAGGGGGTGTGCCCGTCTCCCTCGAAGGGAGGCAGCTCGCACCGGAACCTCTGATCGCCGAAGTCAACCGTGTGGTCGGCGCCCACGGATTCGGCCGGCTCGACATGGTGGAGAACCGTCGAGTCGGGATCAAGAGCCGTGAGGTCTACGAGTGCCCGGGCGCGCTCGCCTTGCTGATGGCGCACCGCGACCTGGAGGACCTCACCCTCGAGCGCGACCTCCATCACGAGAAGGCGCGGCTCGAGCCCCGCTGGTCCGAGCTCGTCTACGACGGCATGTGGTTCTCGCCCTTGAAGCAGGCGCTCGATGCGTTCATCGCCGAATCACAACGGAACGTGACCGGCGAAGTCCGTCTGCGGATCGACGCCGGTCGGTGTGGGGTGGTCGGGCGCCGGAGCCCGATGAGCCTCTACGACCACGGGCTCGCCACCTACGACGACACCGACACTTTCCGGCACCAGGACGCCGAGGGATTCGTGCGACTCTGGGGTCTCGGCGTGGCGACCTGGTCCGCGGTGCGGGCGCGCGCCGAAGGTGAGGGCTCGCCCTCGCCCCCGGACCGATGACCCTCTGGAAGGGCCGCCTGGGCGGTGGGACCGCGGACGTGGTCATGGAGTACTCCTCTTCGCTCCAGTACGACCGGCGACTCGCCCCTGACGACCTCGATGGATCGCGGGCTCACGTGCGCGGGCTCGGGCGAGGGGGGCTGCTGACGTCGAGCGAGGTCGAGGAGCTGCTCGAGGCTCTCGACCAGGTGGAGCGGGAGCTCGAGTCCGGTGCCTTCGAGTTCGCTCCCGGGGACGAGGACATCCACACCGCCGTCGAGCGCCGCATCACCGAGATCGCGGGAGAAGTGGGCGCGAAGCTCCACACCGGTCGGAGCCGCAACGACCAGGTCGCCACCGACCTGCGGCTCTACGTCATCCGCGAGCTCGCCGCTGTCGCCCGCGAGGTCATCGAGCTCCAAGAGGTGCTCCTCGCTCGGGCGAAGGAGTCCGGTGACGTCTCGCTTCCCGGCTACACCCATCTGCAGCGGGCGCAGCCCGTCCTGCTCTCACACCACCTCCTCGCCCACGGTTGGGCACTCGCCCGCGACGTGGATCGACTGCTCGACACGCTGGACCGGACCGACGTGTCGCCCCTCGGTGCGGGCGCGCTGGCCGGCTCTTCCCTGCCACTCGATCCCGACGGCGTCGCCGAGGATCTCGGATTCGGCGCGCGCTTCGAGAACTCGATGGACGCGGTGTCCGACCGGGACTTCGTCGCCGAAGCGCTCTTCGATCTCGCGCTCATCGGTGTCCACCTCTCCCGCCTCGGTGAGGAGCTGGTGATCTGGTCGACCGAGGAGTTCGGTTTCGCGGTCTTCGACGACGCCTTCGCCACGGGAAGCTCGATGCTCCCGCAGAAGAAGAACCCCGACGTCGCGGAGCTGGCGCGTGGGAAGTCGGGACGGCTCATCGGGAACCTCACCGGACTCCTGGCCACCTTGAAGGGGCTGCCGTTCTCCTACAACCGCGACCTCCAAGAAGACAAGGAACCCCTCTTCGATTCGGTGGACCAGACTCACCTCGCGCTCGCGGCCCTGACCGGAGCGGTGTCCACCGTCCACTTCGACGTGGACCGTATGCAGGAGGCCGCGAACGACTCCGTCCTCGCCGCAGTGGACCTCGCCGAGTGGCTCGTCGAGCGGGGGATGCCTTTCCGGCAGGCCCACGGCGTGGTCGGCGCGCTGGTGCGGGATTCGATCGAGCGTCACGTCCCGTTGGCCGAACTGGTCGAGGCGCATCCCGCCCTCGGGTCGGAGGCGGTGTCGTTGCTCGAACCGGGCATCGCGGTGACCCGCCGGACCAGCCCGGGGAGCGCCGGACCCCTGGCGGTCAAGATCCAACTCGAGCAGTTCGTGCACCGGCTCGAGCTGGACCGGAACCGCATCCCCGTGTCGGACTGAAGCCAACCCCCGCGAACCGCGTGCGAAGCTGGCACCGTGCTCGAGCTGGTGGTGATCGGGTTCCTGGGCGGCGTCGTCGCCGGCATCTCGCCCTGCATCCTCCCGGTGCTGCCGGTCGTGCTGGCGGCAGGTGTGGCGGAGCCGAGCCAGTCCACGCGGAGCGAGGACCCGGTGGACCAGCCGGCGCCCGAACCGGTCGGGGCGGTGGCGATCGCATCGCCGGGGACCGCGCCGCTGCCACGGTCCGTCGAGACCGAGCGCATGTCGCCGCCGCAGGTGGGCTCTCCGCGCGACGCCGCCCCACGACGCCGTCGGCCGCCGCCGATCCCTCGCCGTCGTGGCCGGGCTGGCGCTGAGCTTCGGTGTCTTCACGCTGCTCGGAGGCACCTGGTTGCTCGACGCGCTGCACCTTCCGCTCGACACGCTCCGGTGGCTCGGGCTCGTGGTGGTCGGCGTGGTGGGTGTCGGCCTGCTGGTCCCCGCCGTCGGCGTCGTCCTCGAGCGTCCGTTCTCCCGGCTCGGCGTCGGGAGCCCACGCTCGGATCGCGGAGGCTTCCTCCTCGGCGCGAGCCTCGGGCTCGTCTTCGTCCCCTGTGCCGGACCGGTGCTCGCCGCGATCAGTGCGGTCGGGGCCGAACGGCACTTCGGGTTCTCCGCGGTGGTGCTCACGGCGGCGTTCGCGGCGGGAGTCGCGGTGCCGCTCGGTGCCTTCGTGCTGGCCGGGCGAAGCCTGATGCTCCGGATCGGCGCGGTGCGCCGGCACGCCGCGAGCGTGCGGCGGGTCGCCGGTGCGGTGCTGATCGTGACCGCGCTGGCCATCGCGTTCAACGTGACCGACGGGCTGCAACGTGCGGTGCCCGGGTACACCGATGCCCTGCAGCACCACTTCGAGACCGGCCCTGCGGCGAAGCGGGCGCTCGCCGGGGTGACGGGTGCGCCCACCTCGGGCCAGATCGCGACCTGTCCGTCCGACAGCCCCGCCCTCGAGGAGTGCGGCAAGGCACCTGCGCTGACCGGCATCGCCCGCTGGCTGAACACCCCCGGCGGGCGTCCGGTCTCCCTCGCCGGCCTGAGGGGCAAGGTGGTGCTCGTCGACTTCTGGACCTACTCCTGCATCAATTGCCAGCGGACGCTGCCCCATCTCGAGGCGTGGTACCGGGCGTACGCCCGCGACGGCTTCGTCATCGTCGGCGTCCACACGCCCGAGTTCGCCTTCGAGCACGTGGTGTCCAACGTCTCGACCGCGGCGGCCCAACTGGGTGTCGACTACCCGGTGGCGATCGACAACCGGTACGCGACCTGGAACGCCTACGAGAACGAGTACTGGCCGGCCGAGTACCTGATCGACGCCACCGGCGCGGTGCGTCACGTCGACACCGGCGAAGGGAACTACGCGCAGTCCGAGGCCTTCATCCGGCAGCTTCTGGTGGCGGCCGATCCGCGGGTCGACACTGCCCCGGCCGACCGAGGTCGCCGACGCTGACGCCGACCGAGCAGACCACGCCCGAGTCGCTACCTCGGCTACCAGCGGGCCCAGTTCGTGGCCGGCGAGAGGGTGCAGGAGGACCAGATGACCTCCTACCAGCCGCCCGACCCGGTCCCCCAGGACATGTACGCCTACTCGGGCAGCTGGTCGGTGGCGAGCGAGTCCGCGACGGCCGGGTCGGACGCACAGCTCCTGCTCCGATTCGAGGCGAAAGACGTCTACCTGGTCCTCGGTGGCACCGGGACCGTCGAAGTGTCGGTCGACGGGCGGCACACCCGGACGGTGGCGGTCTCGGGCGTGCCGAGGCTCTACCAGCTGGTCGGCCCGGGTCCTTACCAGCAGGGCCTGCTCACCCTGACGTTCTCGCCCGGCGTGCAGGCCTACGATTTCACCTTCGGCTGAGTGAGCACTCAGGACCGGCCGGATGAACGGTATCGGCCGCCGAGACGTAGGTAAGGGCAGATCGGACGCCAGGGGAAGGACCCGAAGGCGCCCGGAAGGACGGTGCGCGATGAGCGAGGAACTCGAGATGGAGAGCGCGGACAACCCGGACCCCGACGGGGAGGGCCGGGCGGCGCGCGATGGGCCATGGTCGCGGTGCTC
>CAWAQF010000011.1:0-227500 GCA_963784155.1 uncultured Acidimicrobiaceae bacterium | reverse complement strand
CCAATCAAACTCGGTGATAGCTGGTTCTCCCCGAAATGCATTTAGGTGCAGCGTCGGGCGTTCAGCATCGGAGGTAGAGCACTGAATGGGCTAGGGGGCCAACAAGCTTACTGACCCCAATCAAACTCCGAATGCCGATGCTCTAGAGCCTGGCAGTGAGACTACGAGGGATGAGCTTCGTTAGTCGAAAGGGAAACAGCCCAGACCGCCGGCTAAGGCCCCAAATTCTTGACTAAGTGGAAAACGATGTGGGAACGCGAAGACAGCCAGGAGGTTGGCTCAGAAGCAGCCATCCTTGAAAGAGTGCGTAATAGCTCACTGGTCGAGTGGTCCTGCGCGGACAATGTAACGGGGCTCAAGTCAAGAGCCGAAGCCGCGGATTTCCGTCCCGCCCGAGCATCGACACCGAAAGCGGTTCGCCGCGGACGGTGTCGTACCACGCTTGGGAGTTCCGGAACGGGAGTGGTAGGGGAGCGTCGATCTCTGCTGAGAAGCGGCGGTGTGAACCGTCGTGGAGCGAGGTCGAGTGAGAATGTTGGTATGAGTAGCGAGAGAGGGGTGAGAAACCCCTCCGCCGTAAGCCCAAGGGTTCCTGGGGAAGGCTAATCCTCCCAGGGTAAGTCGGGAGCTAAGGCGAGGCCGAGAGGCGTAGTCGATGCACAACTGGTTGATATTCCAGTACTTCCGTGTCCGCGCCCATTCCAAATCCGACGTCCTAAGGGGCTGTCCCTTCGGGGGCGAACCGACCGACCCGGACGAGGAAAGCGAAGGAGGGACGCAGGAGGGTAGGTGAGCCCAGGCGTTGGTTGTCCTGGGGTAAGCGTGTAGGAGGAGGTCCAGGCAAATCCGGGCCTCGCACACTCCGAGACGCGATGCCGAGCCACACCAGGTGAAGTCACTAATCCCATGCTGCCGAGAAAAGCTTCTAGCGAGCTGACACGGAACCCGTACCCCAAACCGACACAGGTGGGCGGGTAGAGAATACCAAGGCGATCGGGAGAACTGTGGTTAAGGAACTCGGCAAAATACCTCCGTAACTTCGGGAGAAGGAGGGCCCCGCTAGGATGACGGACTTCGCGTCCCGAGTCTGAGGGGGCCGCAGAGAATAGGGGAAAGCGACTGTTTACTAAAAACACAGGAGCGTGCGAAGTCGTAAGACGATGTATACGCTCTGACGCCTGCCCGGTGCCGGAAGGTTACGGGGAAGGGTTAGCCCTCGGGCGAAGCTCTGAACCTAAGCCCCGGTAAACGGCGGCCGTAACTATAACGGTTAGTACTTCAACCTGGCCGTTGAAAAACCCCGCTATATGCTGGAACATCCGAGTATCCGGTGGTACTCGTCCGTGTGACATCCTCTCGTTAGGGTGCCGCATGGGCAGTGAAAATCCGTCCGGTGCGGACAATCAGCAGGAAACTGCCTGTAAGGAGCAGGATCCTCAGAGACTGCACGCGGGGCTCCCTGATCAACCGATCAGGGACGAAGATACAGTCCGACCCTCATGGCGACATGAGGAGCCAGGCAGAAATGACCTGGCCGCTCGAGCTGCGATTCATTCCTAATACTTTCATGCGGCTTCGAGTAGTAACAAAAGTGCCTAAGGTAGCGAAATTCCTTGTCGGGTAAGTTCCGACCTGCACGAATGGCGTAACGACTTTCCTACTGTCTCAACCACAGACCCGGCGAAATTGAAGTACGAGTAAAGATGCTCGTTAGCTGCATCAGGACGGAAAGACCCCGTGGACCTTTACTACAGCTTGCTGTTGAGTTTTAGTACATATTGTGTAGGATAGGTGGGAGACTTTGAAGCGGTGGCGCCAGCCACTGTGGAGTCATCCTTGAAATACCACCCTTTATGTGCCGGAACCCTAACCTCGGTCCGTGATCCGGATCAGGGACAGCGTCAGGTGGGTAGTTTGACTGGGGCGGTCGCCTCCTAAAACGTAACGGAGGCGCCCAAAGGTTCCCTCAGGCTGGTTGGCAATCAGCCGTCGAGTGCAATGGCACAAGGGAGCTTGACTGCGAGACCTACAAGTCGAGCAGGTGCGAAAGCAGGGCATAGTGATCCAGCGGTTGCTTGTGGAAGCGCCGTTGCTCAACGGATAAAAGGTACCCCGGGGATAACAGGCTCATCTTCCCCAAGAGTCCATATCGACGGGAAGGTTTGGCACCTCGATGTCGGCTCGTCGCATCCTGGGGCTGAAGCCGGTCCCAAGGGTTGGGCTGTTCGCCCATTAAAGCGGTACGCGAGCTGGGTTTAGAACGTCGTGAGACAGTTCGGTCCCTATCCGATGCAGCCGTAGGAGATTTGAGGAAGGCTATCCCTAGTACGAGAGGACCGGGATGGACGAAGCTCTCGTGTGTCAGTTGTCCTGCCAAGGGCACTGCTGATTTGCGACCTTCGGGTGGGATAAGCGCTGAAAGCATCTAAGCGCGAAGCTCGTTCCAAGATGAAATCTCCCACAGGGTTAACCTGGTAAGGCCCGTGGCCAGACGACCACGTTGATAGGCCGGAAGTGTACGTGCGGCAACGCATTCAGCTGACCGGTACTAATCGGCCGAGGGCTTGGGAACTTGCTCGTGCTCGCTATGGAACGCTCAGGGTGACCGACGGGTCACTCCTGGCTCGCAGACGACCAACCGGCGGTCATGTGAGCGTCATGCGCACGGTTTCCGGTGGCCATAGCGGCGGAGAGACACCCGTTCCCATTCCGAACACGGAAGTTAAGCCCGCCTGCGCCGATGGTACTTGGGGGGTGGCCCCCTGGGAGAGTAGGACGCCGCCGGGATTTCTCTCGACAATGCCCCCGCAACGCCGGGGGCATTGTCGCGTCCGGAGAGAAGTGGAGGGCATGAGTCCGGGTCGGATTCAGAACAGCGCCGCGCCGAGGCGCTCTCCGGGGCGAACACCCGGCGGACAGGCGAAGACCCCGCTCGTCGTGTGCACCAGGTACTGACTCAGCGCGTCGGTCTCCGACAGGCGCTGCTGGATCGGCACGAACTGGATCCGGGGATCCTTCTGGAAGCAGACGAAGAAGAGCCCCGCGTCGAGCTCGCCGGTCAGCGGGTCGATCCCGTCTGCGAAGCTGTAGCCCCGGCGCAGGATGGCCTGTCCACCGTTGGTGGCCGGCGCGGCGACACGGATGTGGGCGCTGTCGGGGATGAGCGGCACCCCGTCCGCGCCGAGCGCGCCGAGGTCGGACCGGGTCGTTCTCGTGGCTTCCACCGAGGGGCGCCCCGGAGACCTTCGTCCGGCCGATCGTCCGTTGCTGGTCGACCACGGTGGTCCGATCCCACTGCTCGAGGTGGATCCGGATCCTCCTCGCGACGAGGTAGGTGCCGTCGACCATCCACGACTGCTCGGTCGGCCGGTCCACCCAGACCACCCGGCGCATCGCGGCGTCGTCGCCGGGGTCGGGGTTGGCCGTACCGTCGTGGAAGCCGAGCAGGTTGCGCGGCGTCGGCCGATCGGGACCGGGAGAGGTGGTGCGGCCGAACCCGCTCTGTACGAACCGCAGCGTCGCGCCGCCGAGGGCGAGCCGGGTGAGGTTGTGGACCGCGTGGAATGCGACCTGGGCGTCGTCGGCGCATGCCTGCACGCAGAGGTCGCCGCCGCTCGTGTCCGGGTCGAGGTGGTCTCCGGCGAACGCGGGCAACTCGACCAGGGCCGCCGGTCGTCGCGACGCGAGCCCGAATCGGCCGTCGAAGAGGCTCGGTCCGAATCCGACGGTGACGGTGAGTCGTGACGGACCGAGGTCGAGCGCCTCGCCGGTGTCGACCGGGGGCGCGAACGATCCGCCGATGCCGGCGAGGGGTTCTCCCGCGGTGAGGCGCGCCGCCGCCCCGGTCCAGGTCGCGAGCAGAGCGGCCAGACCCGCTGCGTCCGGCGCGGTGACGTCGTACGTGGCGAAGACCATCCGGTCCTGCTCGGGAGTCACGATTCCTCCCTGGTGTGTCCCGTGGAAGGGAACGGTCGAAGAGGCGGCCTCGGTCGGGGTTGCCGATCCCGCCGCCGCAGCGGGTGCAGCCGCACCGGTGAGCAGGGCGGCCGACGCCGCACCCGACCCGGCGAGGAGTTGACGACGGGAGAGGGTGGCGCCCCGGTCACGGGCGTCGGGGGATCCGGGCCCGGATCGTCGGGATCGCCTCTTCGGGGTCATGAGGGATAGGCGGCGGGCCGGTGTGTCCCGAAGCGGACGAGCAAGGCCGCGAGGTCGGAGAGGCGCGCCGCGGTCGCGTCGACCAGTTGGGTGAGCGAGCGGCGCTCGCCCTCGGCGATGCTCGAATCGACGACCTGGGTGGGCGGCCCGAGTGCTGCGACGGCGGCGACCAGCGCAGAGAAATCGCTTCGTAGCGAACGGGTCAGCGCAGGCGCGGCCGTCGCTCCGAGCGGTGCGACGGACTCGAACGCGGCTGCCGCGGCGCCGACCGTCGCCGCGATGTCGACGGCGTCGTCGCGGGAGTAGAGCTCCTCCCGTCCCGGGATCGCCCAGTCGGCGGTCCAGGCGAGCTCCGCGACGGCGGTCGTCCCGATCGCCTCGGGGTCGAGGTCGTCCTTGGAGAGGAGGTAGTCGGCGACGGGCGCCTGTCCCTCGAGGGCGGCGACGTCGGCCGGTGCGTTGCCGGTCGAGGTCCAGAGGTCGCGCTCGACCGCGTGCAGCCCGCCGAAGATCTGGCCCGGTCCGACGTTCGACGCGAGTTCGTCGAGTGTCGACGCGTTGACCGAGTTGGCGGCCTCCAAGAGTCGGAAGCGGTCGTAGTCGGCCTGGGCGGCGAGCTCGTCCGAACGGGCAGCGGCCTGGTCGTCCCGCTCGACCGTGGTCTGGAGGGTGGTGACTTCGGCGGCGAAGGCCGCGGCTGCGGAGCGCACCTGCTCGCGAAAAGCCGCTTTGGCCTGGAGGACCGCCGCGGGCGGGGGTGCGGCGGCGTCGGATCGGGTGCGACCGGTCCCCGAACCCGGGTGGGCGGCGCCGACCGAGACACCGCAGGCGGTGGCGAGGAGTCCGGCGACGACCGCGACAGCAGCCGCCCTTCGGCGCACTCCGTCGCTCGGCGTCGCGCCGGTGCGATCGGTCCCGGCCGTGCCGGTCGACGGTCGTTTCGTCGGCTCCACGTTCGGGACCAGGGTAGAAGACGTCTCGTCGGACGCGGCAGCGGGCCGCGACTCGAGGCGCGGCGGTTTCTGTCTGTGCACCGAGAAGTACAGTGAGCGCATGGCACCTCGCACTCCCTCTGGTTCGTCGCGCCCGCGGCGGCCACAGGGAGAGGGGCCCCGAACGCAGCGACCCGCCCGACACGGTGAGCGGTCCGGGGGACGGAACAGCCGATCCGATGGACGGAGCGGTGGGCGCGCGGGCGCACCCGAACGCGGTCGTGCCGGTGGGGGCGCGGGGGGTCAGAGCCGACGGACCGGGGGAACGGCCGGGCGCGCGGGCGGGGCGCCGACCAGCAGGTCCCCAGGCGGTGCATCCCGAGACGCTCGGAAAGGTGGCGTGCCGCGCAGCACGCGGGCCGGGGATGCACCACGCAGCAGTTCACCGCGGAAGCGTGCAGGTGACGGTCGGCGAGGCGAGCGTGGCGAGACGGGGCAACGGACGACCCGGGGCGAGCGGAGCGACCGGGGTCGGTCAGAGCCGCGAGCGCGCCCGAGCGGTCCGCCCTCCGCGCCGGGTCGCCGGGCGCCGCGCCCGGGCGAAGGGCCACGCCGGGCCGACGGTCCGCGTCGTGACGAGAGGCCGCGTCGTGACGAGACCGCGAGAACGGGTTGGGGCAGCGTCGCTCGCCGTGGCGCTCGCGCGGTGCGTGAGGGACCGGGTACCTCGCGGCCCGAGAGTGCCGGCGGACTCCGTCCCCGGGAGCGAAGCGACGAGTTCGTCCCCGAGCGTTGGATCCGGACCGACCGAGCTGCGCCCGCGGGCCGGAAGCAGCGCACCCTCCACCCCCCGGCGCATCGGTCGCACCCTCCGGCCGACCTTCCTGCGGACGTGCTCGGCGAGCTGGCCTCGGCCGCGGGTCCCGACTGGAGCCATCTGCGCGACGGGGTCACCGAACGGATGACCGCGGCGATGGGCGCCTACCGAGCGGGCCGCTACCGGGATGCGTCCCGGATCCTCAAGACGGTGGTGGACGTCCTCCCCGACGCGCCTTCGGCGCGCGAGCTGCTCGGCCTGAGCCAGTACCACCAGGGCTACTGGAAGGCGGCGCTCCCCAACCTCGAGGCCTTCGCCCGCCTGTCGGGCTCGGTCGACCAGCACCCGGTGCGGATGGACTGCGAGCGCGCACTCGGTCGTCACCGTCGGGTCGAGGCGCCTCTACGACGAGCTGCGCCAGGGATCCCCCGATGCGGAAGTGCTCGCCGAAGGGCGCCTGGTGCTCGCGGGCGACCGGGCCGACCGCGGCGACCTCGCCGACGCGATCGCCGCTGCTGACCGGCGCCGGTGCCGGCCGGCCGGTGCGCAACCCGGCCGAGCGCCACCTGCGGCAGTGGTACGTCGCTCGGCGATCTGATGGAGCGATCGGGGGAGCTCGCCCGAGGCCCGCGAGCTCTTCCAGCGGATCGTCGTCACCGACCCCGACGCCTACGACGTGAGCGACCGCCTCGAAGCGCTCGGCCCTCCCGTACGGCACCGCCCGTCGTCGAAGCGTCCCCGCGGCGGCCGTTAGGCTTCTCGCATGGATCTCGAACAAGCTACTCGGCGACGAGGCGGACTCGCTGCTCAACCACGATGCCAAGGCGTTCCCGGCCGAGCACCTCCTCCTACCCGGTCCGGACCATCTCGACCGGATCTTCATCGACTCCGACCGGCCCGCGACGGTGCTCCGCAACCTCGGGACCGTCTACAACGCCGGGCGGCTCGGCCGGGACCGGCTACCTCTCGATCCTCCCGGTCGATCAGGGGATCGAGCATTCCGCCGCGGCGAGCTTCTCCAAGTTCCCGGCCTACTTCGACCCGGCCAAGCTCTGCGACCTCGCCATCGCCGCCGACTGCAACGCGATCGCCACCACCCTCGGAGGGCTCGGGATCGTCTCGCGGCGCTACGTCCACCGCATTCCCTTCATCGTGAAGCTCAACCACAACGACTTCCTCAACTATCCGAACACCTACGACCAGGTGATGTTCGGGAGCGTGCCGCCAGGCGTCCGACCTCGGTGCGGTCGGGGTCGGCGCGACCGTCTACTTCGGGTCGGAGGGTGCGGACCGCCAGATCGTCGAGGTCTCCAAGGCCTTCGCCGAGGCGCACCGGCTCGGGATGTTCACCGTGCTCTGGTGCTATCTGCGCAACGCCGGCCTTCAAGCAGGGCGACACCGACTACCACCTCGCCGCCGACCTCACCGGACAGGCCAACCACCTCGGGGTCACCATCGAGGCCGACGTCATCAAGCAGAAGCAGCCCGAGAACAACGGCGGGTACAACGTGCTCTCCTTCGGTCGGACCGACCCGCTCGTCTACAGCCAGCTGACCACCGACCATCCGATCGACCTCACCCGCTGGCAGGTCGTGAACTGCTACGCAGGCCGGATCCCGCTGATCAACTCGGGTGGCGAGTCGAAGGGTGCGGACGACCTGGCCGCCGCGGTGCGGACCGCGGTCATCAACAAGCGGGCCGGCGGATCGGGGCTCATCGTCGGGCGAAAGGCCTTCCAGCGTCCGACCGACGAGGGCGCGGCCCTGATCCACGCCATCCAGGACGTCTATCTCGACCCGGCGGTGACCATCGCCTGAGCCGGCTGCCGGCCGGCCGAGCCCGCGATCGGCCCGGGTCGGACGGTAGACTCCGGAGAGGACGCGCAGCTCGACACGTCCCGGCGCCCACGGGAGCGCCGGCTGCGCGACCGACACCGAGGCGCTCCCCGGCGATCGGGCGCGGCACGAGCAGTACGAAGAGGAGCAGGGTGTCCGACACCACCACCGACCGACAAGCCCCATCAGCTGCTCCATCGCGTGGTCATCCGCTTCGCCGGCGACTCCGGCGACGGCATGCAGCTGACCGGGGACCGCTTCACCACCACCTCGGCCCTGCTCGGCAACGACCTCGCCACCTTCCCCGACTTCCCGGCCGAGATCCGGGCGCCGGCGGGGACCCTCGCCGGCGTGTCGGCCTTCCAGATCCACATCTCGGACCACGACATCTCGACCCCCGGCGACTCGCCCAACGTGCTCGTGGCGATGAACCCGGCCGCCCTCAAGGCCAACCTGGCGGCTCCTGCCGAAGGGCGCCACGATCATCGTCAACGTCGACGCCTTCGAGGAGCGGAACCTGGGCAAGGCCGGCTACGAGTACGAATCCGCTCGCGGACGGCTCGCTGTCGGCCTACACCGTCTACGAGATGCCGATGACCTCGATCACGACCGAGGTCTCGAAGGACGCCGGCGTCAAGCCACGGGACGCCGAACGCTCGAAGAACTTCTTCGCACTCGGCCTGGTGAGCTGGCTCTACACCCGGCCGATCGACCCGACCGTCGACTGGATCGAGAGAAGTTCGCCGGCAAGCCGCTCGTGCTCGAGGCCAATCTCCGGGCGTTCAAGGCCGGCTACCACTTCGGCGAGACCGCCGAGCTCTTCGAGTCCTCCTACGAGGTGCAAGCCGGCGGTGCTCGAGGCGGGCGAGTACGTCAACATCACCGGCAACACCGCGACCGCCTGGGGGCTCATCGCGGCGTCGGTGCGGAGCGGGCTCCCGCTCTTCCTCGGTACCTATCCGATCACCCCTGCGTCGGACATCCTCCACGAGCTCTCCAAGCACAAGCAGTTCGGCGTCCGCACCTTCCAGGCCGAGGACGAGATCTCCGGCATCGGCGCGGCGCTCGGCGCCGCCTTCGGCGGTGCGCTCGGGGTCACCACGACCTCCGGACCGGGCGTCGACCTCAAGTCCGAGACGATGGGACTCGCGATCAGCCTCGAGCTGCCCCTCGTCGTCATCGACATCCAGCGCGGCGGTCCGTCGACCGGTCTGCCGACCAAGACCGAGCAGGCCGACCTTCTCCACGCCATGTACGGCCGTCACGGCGAGGCCCCGCTACCGATCGTCGCGGCCAAGTCGCCGTCGCACTGCTTCTGGGCGGTGCTCAGAGGCGGCGCGGCTGGCGGTGACCTATCGCACCCCGGTGATCCTGCTCTCCGACGGCTACCTGGCGAACGGCACCGAGCCCTGGAGGCTTCCCGACATCGAGGACCTCCCGCAGATCGACCCCGGCTTCGCCACCGAGCCGAACCACACCGACGAGGACGGCAACGAGGCATTCTGGCCCTACGTGCGTGACGACGCGACCCTCGCCCGGCCCTGGGCACCACCGGGCGTGGCCGGTCTCGAGCACCGGATCGGCGGACTCGAGAAGGCGGACGGCTCGGGCAACGTCGCCTACGACGGCCTGCAACCACGAACGGATGACCCGCCTGCGTGCGGCCAAGGTGGCCGGCATCGCCCGCGACATCCCGCCGACCGAGCTCGACGACCAGGAGGGCGCGGAGGTGCTGGTGATCGGATGGGGCTCCACCTACGGCGCGATCGCGGCCGGCGTCGAGCGGGTGCGGGCCCGTGGGCACAAGGCCGCCCAGGCCCACCTGGTCCATCTCAATCCCGTTCCCCTCCGACCTCGGCGACGTCGCTCCGCCGCTACCGACGGGTGCTCGTCCCCGAGGTCAACATGGGTCAGCTGAGCCGGCCTCCTGCGCGCCGAGTTCCTGGTGGACGCGGTCTCCTTCACCCAGATCCAGGGCATTCCCTTCCGGGCGGCGGCGATGGAGGAGCGCGATCGTTGGCCAGATCGAATCGCTCGGCACCCTCCCCGACGGAGACGGGGCCCGGCGTGAAGGTGCGGTGACCCGATGACCGATCTCGCCGACACCGGCACCGGGGCGGTGCCCGTCCCGATCACTTCCCGGAAGGACTGGACCTCCGACCAGGAGGTCCGCTGGTGCCCGGGATGCGGGGACTACTCGATCCTCGCAGCCGTGCAGATGCTGATGCCCGAGCTCGGGGTCCGGCGCGAGAACACCGTCTTCCTGTCGGGGATCGGTTGCGCGGCACGCCTGCCCTACTACATGAACACCTACGGGATGCACTCGATCCACGGCCGCGCGCCGGCGATCGCGACCGGACTCGCGACCACCCGGCCGGATCTCGACGTCTGGGTGGTCACCGGCGACGGCGATGCGCTGTCGATCGGCGGCAACCATCTCATCCACGCGCTCCGCCGGAACGTCAACCTGACCATCCTGCTCTTCAACAACCAGATCTACGGGCTGACCAAGGGCCAGTACTCGCCGACCTCGGAGGTGGCCAAGGTCACCAAGTCCACTCCGTTCGGCTCGCTCGAGCAGCCGTTCAACCCGTTGAGCCTCGCCCTCGGGGCGGAGGCGACCTTCGTGGCCCGGACCCATGACATGGACCGCAAGCACATGATGGAGACCTTCCGGCGCGCCCACGCCCACCGCGGCGCCTCCTTCGTCGAGATCTACCAGAACTGCAACGTCTTCAACGACGGGGCGTTCGAGGAGATCACCGGCAAGGAGCACCGTTCGGACATGCTGATCCCGTTGGTGCACGGTGAGCCGATCCGGTTCGGTGCCGAGGGCGAGCACGGCGTCGTGCTGCACCGCGACGGTTCGGTCGAGGTGGTCGAGGTGGCCGACGTCGGCGAGACGGCGCTGCTGGTGCACGACGAGCACCGCGAGAATCCCGGGCTCGCGTTCCAGCTGAGCCGATTGTCGAGGGGACCTTACGAACCGACGCCGATCGGCGTCTTCCGTGACGTCGAGCGACCGGACTACGGGGCCCAGATGGCCGAGCAGATCGCCGCCGCCACCGAGCGCCGGGGCCCGGGCGACCTCGCCGCGCTGCTCCGCTCGGGATCGTCCTGGACGGTCGACGAGGACGAGGCGGCCGACCACGCCGAGGAGTGAGCGGCAGCTCGGGAGGGACCGGCGGCGTCTTCGTCGCGATGCTCCGCGGGATCAACGTCGGGAACCACAACCGGATGAAGATGGAGGACCTCCGCACCCTCGTCACCGGCCTCGGCTACGAGAATCCGCGCACCTATCTCCAGAGCGGGAACGTCGTGTTCCGCGGTCGGGGCCCGGCGAAGTCGGTTGCCGCGGCGCTCGAGGAGGCCATCGCCCGCGAGCTCGGTCTGTCGGTGCCGGTGGTGGCCCGCCGCGCGCGCGAGCTCGGTCGAGTGGTCGCCGGCAACCCGATGATCGCCCATGGTGAGGACCCGGCGAAGCTCCACGTGACCTTCCTCGGAAGTCGGCCGCCGGCGGCGCGGGTGCGGGGACTGGCCGCGACAGAAGCCCGTGGGGGCGAGGACCGCTTCGAGGTGGTCGGCGCCGAGGTCTTCCTGCTCTGCCCTTCGGGGTACGGGACGACCTCCTTCGACAACGCGTTCTTCGAGCGCAACCTCGGGACCGTCGCCACCACGCGGAACTGGCGCACCGTCGGTGCCCTCGCGGGGATGGTCGGCTGACGGTCGCCACCGGTGTGGCCGCCTTCTGTGCGGCTCAGTGGGAGCCCGCGGAGCTCTGGCTCGGGGATCCGGAGTAGGTGGCGTAGTCGCCGTCGCCGTTGAGCACCATGCAGAAGCGGTCGCTCGAGCACGAGACCGTGGTGGGGTCGCCGGTGTAGTCGGTGGCGTCGGGGACGACCCGGGCCGGCGCCGACCAGTTGCCCCCGTCCCACAGGAGCACCGAGCCGTGCTCGTCCGCGGCCACGCAGAAGGTCGCGGTGGGGCAGGAGATCGAGTCGAGGCCGCCCCCGGGATCGATGCTCTGGGGAGGGGCCCACGGCTGCCCGGGCTCGTCGACCCAGAGGTCGCCCCCGCTGACGATGGCGCAGAGCGTGGTGGTCGGGCACACGATGGCGGCGGCCTGGGGCGCGCCGGTCGCGCCGGGTGGGACCGACGGGGTCCAAGAGGAGGGCTCCTGCGACCAACTGTTCCCGTCCCAGTCGAGGACGGTCGTCCCGACCACCGCCCGGCACATGGTGGAGGTGGGGCAGGTGACCCCGACGAGACCTCCCTCGTAGAGGGAGACCCCCTGCGTGCCGAAGGTACCCGGGTCGGCCCAGTTCCCCCCGACGAGGGACTCGGTGTGGCCGGTGTTGTCCACCGCCGCGCAGAAGGTCGGACCCGTGCAGGTCACCGCGGCGTCGCGCGACCCGGGCTTCCCCGGACCGGGGTCGGCGGGATTGCCCTGGAGGAGCGCGGAGGCACCCGGTAGGGGTGAGGGGGGCGACCAGTTGGTGCCGTCGCCGGTGCTCGCGTGGTCCGACCCGTCGACGATCACGCAGAGTGGACCGCTGGTGCAGGCGATGGACGGCAGGAGGGGTGCGCTCGCCTGACCGCTCGGAGGCGCTGCGAAGTAGACCGAGGGTTCCGACCAGGCGGCGCCGTCCCACGACACCGTGACGCCCGAGCCCGTCGTTCCGAGCGCGTCGGCGTTGTTGGCACCACCGCCGGCCGCGATGCAGAAGGTGTCCGAGATGCAGGACACCGACGTGAAGCCCCCTCCGGGCGGGAGGGTGGTGAGCGGAGCGCTCCACCCCGGAACCGGTGCGACCGTCGGCTGAGCCGTGGTCGGGACGGCGGCGGAGGTGGCCGAGGTGGTCGGGGGAGCCGACGTCGGTGTCGCCACGTCCGGAGCCGGACCCCGCGGGTGGAGGATGACCGCGCGGGTGTGGGAGGGAGCCGAGCAGGCAGTCGCGAGCAGCGCGACGAGCACGCCGGAGACACCCGCCATCCGGTGGGAGCTCGCCCGTCGCACGGTCACGACTGTCCGGACGCCATGGTCGAGGAGGCAGAGTAGCGGCCGCTCTGGGCCGACAGGGGTCTTTCCGGTGGTTATTCGGGCGGGTCGAGCGGCCGGAAGACCATCCCGGTGCGGGGCTTCGGTCGGAAATAGGTGGTCTTCGGCGGCATCCGGCGGCCGGCGTGGGCCCACTCGGCGATCTTCTCGACCGAAACCGGCCGGAGGAGCACGGCCGCCTGTACCTGCTCGGTCTCGACGGCCGACGCCCCCTCCTGCCAGGAGTTGCGGAACGAGAGGTCGTGGTCGGGGAGCTCTGCGACGACCAGGGCCACCATCGAGGAGTCGAGGTCGGCACCGGCCGCCTCGGGGGTGCCGTCCTTGGGGCTGAGCAGCCACGCACCCGACGGAAGGAGCAGGGCGAGCGATTGGGACTCGCCCAGCGCGGCCACGGTGCGGTCGTCGCATTCGCCCGCCCGAGTCACGTCGAACCACGAGGAGAAGGCGTCCACCAGGTCGAGGCCGTCGGGGAGTCCGGAGAGCACCCGATGGATGGGGCCGACCTCGAGCTGCTCGGCGCTGAGCTCGACGACGAGCGTGAGCACGGCGTCGACGCCGGCGGACGCGTCGGTCTGCTCGCCGAGGTAGGTGCGCGAGGTCTCGTAGCGGTGATGGCCGTCCGCGATGACCACCGGCGCCGCCGCGATCGCGGCCTGCACGGCGGCGATGGTCGACGGGTCGTCGAGCAACCAGAGCTCGTGGTGCACCTTGTCGTCGTCGGTCGCCTCGATGTCGGGCGGACCGTTGCGGACGAAGAGCTCGGTCAGGCCCGCTTGGAGCGAGAGGCCCCAGATCGGGGAGGTGTTGACCCGGGTCGCCCGCAACAGGTCGAGGCGGTCGCTCTTGGCCTTCGGGAGGGTCTGCTCGTGGGGCAGGATCGCCGCAGTGCTGGCCTCGTCGATTCCGAGCGCCCCGATCACCCCGTTGGTGGCATGGCCCTCGGGCGAGGTCATCCGGTACGCGTAGAGACAAGGTGTGGCGTCGCGCATCAAAATCCCGTCGGCCTGCCACTCCGTGAGCAGCCGGGCCGCGTTCGCGTAACCGTCGAGGCCGGCGCGCGGGTCGGGTTCGGGGAGCTCGACCCGCACCGAGTTCGCGCTGTGCCGATCGGCGAGTTGTGCGCGTTCGTCCGCCGAGATCACGTCGTAGGGAGGAGCGATCACCGCCGAGAGGTCGACCCGGGAGGCGTCGTAGCGGACACCGCGGAACGGTTCGAAGCGAGGCATGGGGCCACTGCGTAGCACATCGCCGGATCGCCTCCGGCCCGCAGAGGCAAGGGTCGGCCGAGGCGCCGCGGAAGGGCTGGTCGGAGTGTCAGACGTGCTGTCCCTCGGTCGCGGGTCGACCGGAGGGAGGGAGCGACGTCGCACGACGGTGAGCGATGCCGGTGAGCTCGCTCGCCAGCCACAGCGCGAGCCCGGCCGCGGCGTAGACGATCCCGAGCACCGCGACCGCCGGCCAGCCGCCGGTGGCGTAGGCGAGGCCGGTCGTCGCCGAGCCGATCGCCCCGCCGAGGAAATAGATCACCATGTAGCCCGTGTTGAGCCGCGAGCGGGCCGAAGGATCGATCCCGAAGATGAGCTGTTGGTTCTGAATGTGGACGGCCTGAATGCCGAGGTCGGCGACGAGGATCGCGACCACGAGCGCCCACAGCCGGTGCGCATCGAGCCCGAGCAGCACCATCGCCCCGAGGACCGCGCAGAGCGAGCCTCCCGAAACCAGTCTTTCCTTGCCGAGGTCGGCCAGGCGTCCGCTCCAGGTGGCGGCGAGCGCGCCGGCGGCCCCGAGGAGGCCGAAGAGGCCGATCACCGCGTCGTCGTAGTGGTAAGGGGCTCCGGCGAGGAGGAAGGCGAGGCTGGTCCAGATCACGTTGAAGGTGGCGAACGCCAGGGCGCCGATGCCGGCGCGCAGACGGAGCAGCGGTTCCACGCGCACCAGGTGCACTACCGAGGCGAGCAGCTGCGAATAGGCGATTCGGCGGCGGGGCGGTTCGCCGGGGAGTCGACGGGCGAGCACCACTGCGAGGACCGCGACCACCGCTCCCGCGACCAGGTAGACCGCGCGCCATCCGGCCACCTCGCGCGACGAGGCCGGAGAAGGTCCGGGCGAGCAGGATCCCGAGCAGCAGGCCGCTCATCACCGTTCCGACCACCCGTCCTCGCTCGTGCTCGGGCGCCAGCGACGCGGCGAAGGGCACGAGGATCTGGGCCGCAACCGAGCAGACGCCCGCGATCCCGACGGTGGCGAGCAGCACCGCGAGGTCGGGTGCGAGCGACGACGCGAGTAGGGCGGCGGCCGCCACCGCCAGCAGCATCGGCACCAGCCGCCGTCGGACCAGGATGTCGCCGAGCGGCACCAACAGCGCGAGGCCGAGCCCGTAGCCGATCTGGGCGGAGGTCACCACGAGCGCGGTGCGTCCCGAGCCGCCGTGCAGGTCGCCGGCGATCTGCGGGAGGAGGGGTTGGGCGTAGTAGAGGTTGGCCGCCGACACGCCGCAGGCCACCGCGAACAGCGCAACCCGTCCCGGCGGCATCCCAGTGGTCTCCCTCGCCTGGTTCATCGTGGTCGCGACCGTCTCCGCGCTCGGTGACATCGACCGAGGGCCTTCTCGGACAGCGTAGGTGGCACCAGGTCGAGGACCGGCGGCCGGTGGCCCGACCGCGGCCCAGGGCGGCTCGTAGACTTCGGTACCGTGGACGGTCGCGGCGCGGGCACGAGAGGGGACGTGACCGCCGTACCGGTCCGGGTACCGAGGGAGCCCACCACCGAGGACCTCGACAGGGTCCTCACCGTTCCCAACCTGATCACTCTGGTCCGCCTTCTGTGCATTCCCGCCTTCCTCTGGCTGCTGTTCGGCGCGCACCGCCAGACGGCCTCCGCGTTCCTGCTCGGCGCGCTCGGCGCGACCGACTGGGTGGACGGTTTCGTCGCGCGGCGCTACCACCAGGTCTCCACGCTCGGGAAGGTGATCGACCCGCTCGCCGACCGGGTGCTGGTGATCACCTCGGTGATCGCGATCACCGTCTACGGCGCGGTCCCCGCGTGGTTCGGCGCCGCGACGCTCGCCCGGGAAGTCCTGGTGTCGGGCGCGGTGATCCTGCTCGCCTCCCTCGGCGCCGCGCGCGTGGACGTCATCTGGGTGGGCAAGGCGGGTACCTTCGCGTTGATGTTCGCATATCCCGCCTTCCTCCTCAGCGAGGGCACCGCCGGCTGGCAGGTCCCCTTCCGTGCCTTCGCCTGGTTCGCGGGCATCGGGGGCCTGGCCCTGGCCTGGATCGCCGCGTTCTCGTATGTGCCGGTGGCGCGGAGAGCGCTCGCCGCGGGACGCCACGCGGCGAGCGAGGAGACGAACCGATGAAGGCGGTCATCATGGCGGGCGGCGAGGGGACGCGGCTCCGTCCGCTCACCTCCAATCAGCCGAAGCCGATGCTCCCGATGGCCAACATCCCGATGATGGAGCACGTGGTCAACCTCCTCCGGCAGCACGGGTTCGAGGACGTCGTGGTGACGGTCGCCTTCATGGCCAACGCGATCCGCACCTACTTCGGCGACGGTTCGGAGTTCGGGGTACGGATGGTCTACGCGACCGAACCGACTCCGCTCGGCACGGCCGGCTCGGTGCGCAACGCCCGCGACGAGCTCGACGAACGGTTCCTGGTCATCTCCGGCGACGTCCTCACCGACCTCGACCTGACCGGCCTCGTCGACTTCCACGCCGATCGGGGGGGCCTCGCCACGCTCGCGCTGAAGGCAGTCGACAACCCGCTCGAGTTCGGGATCGTGATCACCCGCACCGACGGCTCCATCGAGCGGTTCCTCGAGAAGCCGACCTGGGGCCAGGTCTTCAGCGACACCATCAACACCGGCATCTACGTCCTCGAGCCCGAGATCTTCGACTTCATCCCGGAGGGACGGCCGGTCGACTTCTCGGGCGACTCGTTCCCTGCGGCGCTCGCGGCAGGGGAGCGGTTGTTCGGCTACGTCGCGGAGGGCTACTGGGAGGACGTAGGGACCCTCGAGGCCTACCTCAAGGCCCACCAGGACATCCTCGACCAGCGGGTGCACGTCGACATCGAGGGGTTCCAGCTCCGTCCCGGGGTATGGATCGGCAAGGGCACGGAAATCGACCCGAGCGCCGTGCTCGGAGGTCCAGCGGTGGTGGGCGACAACTCGGTGATCGGACCGGGCGCCCGCCTCGGTGAGTACTGCACCCTCGGCCGCAACCTCCGGATCGGCGACAACGTGGTGCTCGAGCGATCGGTGCTCCACGACAACACCTACCTGGGATCGGGAGTCCGGCTCGAGGGCAGTGTCCTCGGTCGCGGGTCGGACCTCCGCGAGGGCGTGCGGTGCGAGGAAGGCGTCGTCCTCGGCGACGAGTGCTTCGTCGGAGCGCACGCCGAGATCAAGGCCGGCGTCAAGATCTACCCGTTCAAGACGGTCGAGGCGGGCGCGAACGTCAACTCGTCGATCGTCTGGGAGTCGCGGGGCGCTCGCATGCTCTTCGGTCGCGAGGGAGTGCAGGGCCTGGCGAACGTGGACATCAGTCCCGAGCTGGCGGTGCGACTCTCGATGGCGTGGGCCTCCACCTTCGAGAAGGGTGCAACGATCACCACCTCCCGCGACACCAGCCGCGCGGCTCGGGTGCTCAAGCGAGCGGTGATGGTCGGCTGCAACGCGGCGGGCATCAACGTCGACGACCTCGAGGCGGCGACCGTGCCGGTCACCCGTTTCCAGATCTCCTCCTCGGCGAGCAAGGCCGGCGTGACCGTACGCCTGGTCCCCGACGATCCCCAGTCGGTCGTGTTGCGCTTCTTCGACAGCGAGGGCATCGACGTCGACGAGGCGACGCAGCGGAAGATCGAGCGGGTCTACCACCGCGAGGACTTCCGCAGGGTCCTCGCCCGTGAGATCGGCGACATCGGGTTTCCGCCCCGCTCGCTCGAGTTCTACACCGCCGCCCTGATCAACTCGGTCGATCTGGCGAGTGCCCGGAGAGCCGGGCTCAAACTGGTGCTCGACTATTCGTTCGGAACCACCAGCTTCGTGATGCCCAACCTCTTGTCGAAGCTCGAGGCGGATGTGCTGGCGGTCAACCCGTACGCCAACACCGCGAACGTCCTCACCTTCGACCTCCAAGCGAGTGCGACCCGGGTCTCCGAACTGGTTCAGGCCTCCGGAGCCGACCTCGGTGCGGTCTTCGACCCGGGGGGCGAGTACGTGTCGATCGTGGACGATCGCGGCCACGTGCTCTCGAACGACGAGGCGCTGCTCGTGCTCCTCACCTTGGTCACCGAAGCCCAACCCGGTGCGCGGGTGGCGCTCCCGGTCGCGGCGAGCAGAGCGGCCGAGGAGATCTGCCGGAAGGCAGGCGCGGAGATCGTCTGGACCAAGCTGTCCGCGTCCCACCTGATGGAGGTCGCCCGCTCCGAGAAGGTCACCCTCGCGGCGAGCCAGTCGGGTGGGTTCATCTTTCCCCACTTCCTCCCCGCCTTCGACGGCGCCGCGACAATGGTCAACCTGATGTCGATGCTCACCGCCACCGGACGCGCTCTGTCCGAGCTGGTCGCCGAGCTGCCGGCCGTGCACATCGCGCACCAGTCGGTGCACACCCCCTGGGAGCAGAAGGGCATGGTCATGCGCACCCTGGTCGAGCGCACCCAGGGACGGGAGCTCGTGCTGGTCGACGGCGTCAAGATCCTCGAGGACGACGGGTGGGCCCTCGTCCTCCCCGACCCGGAGGAACCGATCACCCACGTCTGGGCGGAGGCCCCGACCGACGCCCAGGCGGGCGCCCGGGTCCAGGAGTACGCGGTCCGGCTCGAGCAACTGCTCCGCTGACCCGGCTGCGCGGTATCGGCTCGGGCACCGCAGGGGGAGCCTCGGGTAGGGTCCGCAGCCATGGACGTTCCGGACGATCTGCGCTATTCGACCGATCACGAGTGGGCCCGATCGGTCGGAGACCGTGTGAAGGTCGGCATCACCGACTACGCGCAGGACGCGCTCGGCGACGTGGTGTTCGTCGAGCTCCCGGCGTCGGGTACCGCCGTCGAGGCCGGTGGCGTGCTCGGCGAGGTCGAATCGACCAAGTCGGTCTCCGAGATCTACGCGCCGGTCGGGGGCGAGGTCGTCGCGGTCAACAGCCGTCCTCGCGGACGCGCCGGAGACCCTCAACTCGGATCCCTACGGCGAGGGCTGGATCTGCGAGATCCGGCCCTCGGACCCCGCCGCCCTCGACTCGCTGCTCGACCCGGCCGGCTACCGGCAACTGACCGACGGGTGAGCCTCACGGAACGGGCGGTACCAGCGAACCTCAACATGGGAGCGACTACCGTAGTTGGGGTGTTCTGCCACAACTGCGGTCACCGCAATCCGCGGGGCGTCAACTTCTGCTCGTCCTGTGGAACCGCGCTGATGACCTCTCCGCCGGACACATCGGTCGCGCTCCATCCGGTCGACGCCACGACCGACGAGGACGTCGAGGCTCCGACCGGGCTCATCGAACTTCCCCGGGGCGTGCGCATGCTGGTCGTCAAGCGCGGCTCCGACGAGGGGGTCCGTTTCGTGCTCGACTCGGACGTCACCAGCGCGGGCCGTCATCCGGAAAGCGACATCTTCCTCGACGACATCACGGTTTCCCGTCGTCACGCGGAGTTCGTGACGCGGGACCAGATCACGACGGTGCGCGACGTGGGATCGCTCAACGGGACCTACGTGAACCGCGAGCGGATCGACGAGGCCCAGCTGAAGAGCGGCGACGAGGTGCAGATCGGCAAGTTCAAGCTGCTGTTCCTGGTGGCGGCGGGCGAATGAGCGGGGGACGGGCGGGTCGCCTCGGTGGGCGGAGCGGACGATGAGCTCGAGGTCCTACCTCTCGATCGGGGACGTGCTCACTCTGCTCCGTCAGGAGTTCCCCGACGTCACGATCTCGAAGATCCGCTTCCTGGAGAGCCAGGGCCTGGTCAACCCCGAGCGGACCCCTTCGGGGTACCGCAAGTTCTACGAGCACGACGTGGAGCGCCTCCGCTGGGTGCTCCGACAACAGCGCGAGAACTTCCTTCCGCTCAAGGTGATCAAGGACCGTCTGGACGACGACGCGCGACCGTGGCGAGGAAGGACCGGCTCCGGCGGCCGCTCCGGCGGCCGGCGCCGGGGGCGAGGAGACCGCGTGGCGCGCCGGGTCGGCCCCGCGCGAGCCGGTCCTCGTCGGGCAACGCTCGGCACCGACCGCGTCCGCGAGCGGCACGACGGCACCCACCGACCGTGGAACCGCGCGCGCCGGTTCGACCTTGCCGGGGATCGAGAGTGCCGACCATCCCTCGCGGGCGAGTCGCGCCGCCGCGCCGGCGCGGTCCGAACCCTCCGCCGCCGGCGCGGCGGCGTCGGAGCCCGGAGCGCGTGTCGGGTCGGAGGGAGCAGCGGGAACCCCACAACCGGTGACGGCGGAAGTGGCCCCGACCAAGCGTCCCGTGTCGCGCCCGACTCGGAGCGAACCCGACACCGCGGCCGCCGGCGAGGCAGCATCTCGCCGCGCGGGCGGAGGGCCGACGAGAGCGGCGCCCGCCGAGGCGCGACGCGAGCACGCCGGCACCTCGGACCGAGCGCCGGCGGCGTGAGCCTCTCGCTCGGGGAACTCGCCGCGGCGAGCGGCCTCGACGACGACGCACTCCGCCAGCTCCAGGAGTACGGGCTGCTGACGGCGACGCCGGTCGCCGGGATGGACTATTTCGACCAGGACGCCCTCGCCGTGGCGTCGGCCGCGGCCGGGCTCGCGCAGTTCGGTGTCGAGCCCCGTCACCTGCGCCTCTACAAGAACGCTGCCGATCGGGAAGCCGGGTTCGTCGAACAGATCGTGCTGCCACTGGTCCGGCAGAGGAACCCCGACGCGAGGGCCAAGGCGCACCAGACAGCGGAGGAACTCGCCGACCTGGGCCAGCAGCTCCGTACCTCGCTCCTGCGGGTCGCGCTGCGAAGCCTTCTCGAGGGTTGAACCGCCGGGTACCCGGCACGGCGCCCGGCGGCGTGCCGCACCCCTCGGTCACCGCACAGACCGCTGCAGCATCGCTGTACGCGCGCCTTCGGGCGCCGAGTAAGTTTGGTCCATGGTCGAGGTGCGGCTCCGGGCGGTCCGTGTGGATCTCCAGTCCAATACGCCGGTCCTCCTCCTCCAGGAGTCGGACGGACTGGGTCGGACGCTGCCGATCTTCATCGGTGCGCCGGAGGCGACGGCCATCGCGTTCGCGCTGCAGGGCATGGACACCCCGCGGCCGATGACCCACGACCTCATCCGCGACCTGCTCGAGGCGCTCGATGCCGACGTGGTCCGTGTGGTGGTGACCGAGCTCAAGTCCGCGACCTACTTCGCCGAGATCGTGCTGCGCTCCGGCGATCGGGAGCTCGCGGTCTCTTCGCGGCCCTCGGACGCGGTGGCGGTCGCCGTGCGCACGGCCACGCCGCTCTTCGTCTCCGACGACCTGATGGACGCCGAAGGGATCATGCTCGCGGTCGACGAGGAAGAGGAAGAGGAGCAGGGTGCCGACGAGGAAGCCGCCAACCCCGAGGAGCTGGTCGGCGAATTCCGGAACTTCCTCGACTCGATTCGTCCCGAGGACTTCTCACCCTGAGGACGGGCGACAGCGCCGGTGCGTCGGGTGGCCGCGTGACCGACCGGCGACCGGTTCCCACGCGCCCGATGCGTGACGGGTGGGCTGCGCGCGCCGGTTGGCTCTTCGCGGCGGCGGTCGTGGGCCTCGCACTGTCCGCGTGTTCGAGCGGGAACACCTCGTCGACGACGACTGGTGCACCGGCGACGTCCACGACGAGCGGTCGGGCGACCACCAGCACCGGAGCGGTCTCACGGTCGACGGTGACGACGAGTACCGTCCCGGGCGCACGGAGGTGTCCGACCGCCCGAGGTGGTCGGCTCGATCGTCGGCAGCTCGGGAGCCGCGGGCACCATCGAGATCACCGTCGCGCTCCGGAGCACCTCCGCGACGACCTGTGTGCTCGGCGGGTATCCGGGCCTCCAGCTGCTCGGAGCGGGCGGGGTCGCCCTTCCGACCAACGTGATCCGGAAGGGCGCCTACGGCTTCACCGCGATGGCCCCGACCACGGTGCACCTCGCGACCGGGCAGTCCGCCGACTTCAACATCGGGTACTCCGACGTGACGGTCGGCACGGAGACCTCGTGCCCGACCGCGACGGCGCTCGAGGTCACACCGCCCGGCGCGTTCGACCATCTGAGCATCGCGGCGTCGCTCGCGCCCTGCGGGCAGGGAACGCTGGTGGTGTCGCCGGTCTTTCCCGCCGCCCAGTCCACCACCGAGTCGACCGCGCCGCCGGCCTGAGCGGCACCGGCCGACCCGGACGCCTCAGGTCGACGGCGAGACGAGAATCCTTCCCCGCACCGAACCGCCGAGGATCGAGGTGAGCACGGGTCCGAGGTCCGAGAGGCCGATCTCGCGTTCGACGACGTCGTCGAGAGGAGCGCGCGGGAAACGGGCCGCGATCTCGCTCCAGATCCCGCGGCGCACCGAGAGCGGCGTCTGGACGGTGTCGACTCCGACCAGCGAGACGTTGCGCACGATGAACGGGTAGACGGTGGTCTCGAGGGCGCTCCCGGCGGTCAGGCCGCTCGCCGCCACCGCGCCGCCGTAGCGGAGGCCCCGAAGGACCGCCGCGAGGGTGGCACCGCCGACGCAGTCGACCGCCGCGGCCCACCGTTCGGCCCCGAGGGTCCGGCCGGTGTCGCCCGCAACCTCGTCGCGCCCGATGACCTCGGAGGCGCCCAGTGCCGAGAGGTACTCGTGCTCGGCCGTCTTGCCGGTGCTGGCGACGACCTCGTAGCCGCGGGCAGAGCACAGCAGTACCGCCATGCTCCCGACCCCGCCCGACGCGCCGGTCACGAGCAGGGGTCCGTCGTCGGGACGGACACCCAATTCCTCCAGCCGGTCGAGCGAGAGGGCGGCGGTGAACCCGGCCGTCCCGACGACCGCCGCATGACGTGGGCTCAGTCCGCGGGGCAGCGGGACGACCCACGACGCCGGCACACGGGCGAACTCGGCGAAGCCCCCGTGGTGGGCGACGCCGAGGTCGTAGCCCGTGGACGATGACCTCGGCTCCCGGTGCGATACCCGGATCCTCCGACGCGGTCACCGTCCCGACCAGGTCGACCCCGGGGACGAGCGGCGAGATGCGGGCCACCCGGTTGCCCGGTCGAGTGGTCATCGCGTCCTTGTAGTTGACCGACGACCAGTCGACCCGGACGGTGACCTCGCCGGCGGGCAGGTCGACCGGTCCGAGGGTGCGCAGGCCCGTCTCGACGTCGTCGCCGGCAGCGGGTCACGACGAAGGCCCGGAACTGGTCGGCCGCTCCGTCGGGCCTTGCGGACGTCGGCCCGGTGTCAGAGTGCGCACTGCCCATTCCGGTACCGTAGCCAGCCGATGAGCGGCGACCACCCGACCGCCTTCGGCTGGTGGCCGTCGCAGTGGACCGCCGCGGAAGTCGCCGCCGGCCGGGTGTCTCGCGGAGCGGCCTGGCCGTGGCCGGCGACACCGTCTACTGGTGCGAGAGCCGCCCGGACGAGGGCGGCCGGCAGGTGGTCGTCGGGTCGAGGCGCGCGGGGTGCGCGCCGAGGACCTCTCGCCGGCCGGAGGTGAGCGTCCGGAGCAGGGTCCACGAGTACGGGGGCGGCGCCGCGACGCTCGCGGAGCTCGACCCTCTACTACGTCGACCAGGCCGACCAGCGCTGGTACCGAGTCGACGCTCGACCGGCGGGCCACGCCGCCGGTCCCCCTCACCCCGGACGACGGCCCGGTGCGCCGCCGCTACGCCGACGGACGGCTCACCCGCAGCGGGCGCTGGCTGATCTGCGTCGAGGAGCGGATCGTCGACGGCGACCGTGCCGCCACGCGCTCGGTGGCGGTGGCGACCGACGGCTCGACCGAGCGGGTCGACCTGCTCGACGAGAGCTCGGACTTCGTCGCCGCGCCACGGATCTCCCCCGACGGGTCGCGTCTGGCCTGGATCGGCTGGGACCATCCGTCGATGCCGTGGGACCGGTCCGAGCTGCGTGCTCGCCGCGATCGAAGAGAGCGACGAGGGTGTCGACGCTCGGCTCGGTGACGCCGGTCGCCGGGAGGAGCCGGCCGCTCGGTCGGCCAGCCGCGCTGGTGCCGGGACGGCGCCCTGGTCTTCGTCGACGACCGGAGCGGATGGTGGCTGCCGTACCGGCTGGCCCCCGGCGAGCCGCGAACCCGTCGAGCTGGTGCGGCTCGAGGCCGAGTTCCACGCCCCCGACTGGATACTCGGTCAGAGCGACCCTCGCCGAGCTCCCGGACGGGTCGCTTGCTCGCCGGCTCCGCCGCTCCGGATCGCGACTCGCTGGTGCGGCTGCGCTCCCGGTGCCGCGGGGGCCGGGCGCGCCCGGGTGGACGCATCACGAGCGTCGAGCAGCCCTGCGTCTCGATCGCCGGGGTGGCCGGCTCCGCCGACGGCACCCGGGCCTACGTGCTCGGCGCCACTGCAGACCGAGGCGCACTGTGTTCTCGAGATCTCCCTCGAGGACGCCGGCAGCGCCGCGGCGGGTCTCGATGGGTTCGCCGGCCCCGCGTCACGATCCGGCCGAGGTCTCGGTCGCGCGCCTTCCCTTCGTCGCGGGGGCGGGCTGCGGAGGAGTGCCGGGTCACTTCTTCGCCCCGGTCTCGCCGAGCGGTCGACGGCCGCCCGGAGCGCCCCGCCACTGGTCGTCTTCTGCCACGGCGGACCGACCGGTGCGGTCGAAGCGGGGTTCGACCCGGTCGGTCCAGTTCTTCACCAGCCGCGGGCTCGCGGTGGCCGGCGTCGACTACCGGGGGAGCACCGGGTACGGGCGCGCCTACCGCGAGCGTCTCGTCGCCGAGTGGGGAGTCGCCGACGTCGACGACTGCGCGACCTTCGCCCGGGCGCTGGCCGCGGCGGGTCTGGTCGACGGCGACCGCATGGCGATCCGGGGCACGAGCGCCGGCGGTCTGACCGCTCTCGGCGCCCTGGTCCGCACCCGAGCTCTTCCGCGGGGCCGTCGTCCTGGTACGGGGTCACCGACCTCGAGTCCCTCGCCGTCGGACACCCACGACTTCGAGTCGCGCTACCTCGACTCGCTGGTCGGTCCGCTGGCCCGAGGCCGCACCGCCGCTACCGGGAGCGCTCGCCGATCCACCACGCCGGACCGCGTCACCGGGCAGGTCCTGCTCCTGCAGGGTGCGGACGACCCGGTGGTGCCCGCCGACCAGTCGGTGCGCTTCGCCGAGATGCTCCGCGAGCACGGCGTGGAGTGCCGGCTGGTCGTCTTCGACGGGCGAGTCGCACGGCTTCCGCTCGGCCGCGACGATCGAGGCGTGCCTCACCGAGGAGCTCGACTTCTACCGGTCGCTGTTCCGCCGGTGACGCGCACGTCTCCACGGCCACTGCGGGGACCGGTGGTACCCTCGATCGTGCCGAACGACGGCCGGCCGGCGACGTCCGACCCGGCGGACACCGGGGCGGTCGACCCACGTCGGAGGAACCCCGGACGGTGACCCTGCACGACGACGGGGCGATCCGCGACGCGCGCGGCACACCCGGCGGGCTCGGCGCGCTCTCTCCGGAATGGCGGGACGCGGTCCTCTACGGGGCGTCGGCGGTGTTCGCCGCGGTGACCGCGCTCGCGGTCGGGCATCCCCCTCTACCGCCAGTGGGGCCAGATGGCGGTCGGGCCCGTACGCCGTTGCGGCGGCCGATCGTCGCGCTGCGCCGCATGGCGGTGGCCGGCGTCGCGGACCGGTGGCCGGCGGACGGCCGCACCGAGCGTGCCCGGCGGCGCTCCCGCGCCGCGCGGATCGCGGCCTTCTTCGTCGTGCTCTTCGGCGCGACCCTGGTCCCGCTCGCGGTCGAGGTGGTCTGGCGGATCGGAGGGCGAACGCCGCCCAGCACGTCCAGCCCGAGGTGGTGGTCGTCGAGCGGGCAGGGGCGCGGGTCGCCCACGGCAAGGAGCCCTACCAGGTGGTCGACCGCAACGGCCACATCCTCATCCACCAGAACGACGTGCCGGTCTACGAGCTCTACTACCCCTACCTGCCCGGCATGGTCGTCTTCGGCCTCTCGAGCGGGAGCAGGGTCGAGGCGAGCCTCACCGACGCACGGATCCAGTTCCTCGTCTTCACCGTGCTCGTCGGCGCTCCTCGCGCTGAGCCGCCTCCGCCCGTCGACCGACGCCCGGACCCGGGCCTTCCAGGTGCTCACCGTCCTCCCGACCGCGGCACTGCCGCTCGCGACCGGCGGGGACGACATGCCGGTCGTCGCGCTCATGCTGCTCGGGACTGGTCGCGCTGCAGCGACGAAGACCGGTGCTGGCCGGGCTCGCTCTCGGTGCCGCGTCGTCGCTCAAGTTCACCGCCTGGCCGCTGGTGCTGCTCGCGCTCTGGGCTGCCTTCGACCGGAGCTCGCGACGCGCGATCGGTCGCTACGCGGCCGGGGTCGTCGCGGTCGTCGTCCCGGTCGTCGCTGCCGGTCGCCCTCTCCAACGTGTCGGCGTTCGTCGACAACGTCATCCGGTTCCCGCTCGGCCTGGCCGGCGTCTCGTCGCCGGCGGCCAGCGCGCTGCCGGGTCACATCCTGGTGTCGGCCTTCCCGGGGATCCACCGGCCCTACCTGGTCGCGGTCGGGTTGATCGGCGGTGCCGTGCTGGTCCGCCACCTGGTGCGACACCCGCCGCGTGATCCGGCGGGGGTCGCGGCGCTGACCGGGTGGGTGATGCTGGTGGCGATCCTCCTCGCCCCGGCGACCCGGGTCGGCTACCTGCTCTACCCGATCAACCTGTTCGTCTGGGCCTGGATGCTCGGTCGGGCCGAGGTGCCCGCGGTCCGGGCGGCTGCTGCGGTCGACGAGGGCGAGACCGGCGCCTCGGCCGAGCGACGCGGCCGGCTCAGTTCTCGTCGTCGGGGAGCTGGAAGAGCTCGACCGAGTACGGCGTCACGCCGGCCGAGGTGGTCGGCGAGACCACGACGCCGACCTCCCAGTAGAAGCCGTCGCCGCTCCCGCGTTTTGCGAACACCTCGGTGCCGCTCCCGCTGCGGGCGCCGACGCCGACGTAGATCACCTGCCAGCCGAGCTTCGGAAGGAGCGTGTGGAAGGTGTCGACCACCTGGGGCGGGGCGAGCGCCGCTGGTGGTGAACGAGACGGTCCGGTCGAATTGGCCCTGGTTCTGGTCGGAGTCGACGGTGCTCCGCGACGGTGCTGCCGGCGGGGACCGCCAGGTTGCCGAGGATGTCGGCGGGGGCTCACCGGAGCCGACGATCGAGTGGAGGGCCGAGGTCGCCGGGGTGAGGGGCACCGCGGTGCCGTCGGGGATGGTGACCGAGCGCACGGTCTCCGTCGGGGACGAGCCGCGAGATCAGGGCCGAGGCGAACACCCCGGCCAGCACGATGAAGACGGCGATGCCGAGCACGACCAGGGCCGGGCCGCGCACCGAGACCGCGTTGGTAGGTGCGGTGTTCGGGGTCGACCGGCCCGGCATCCGACGGGCCGGTGCGTCGGTGAGCTCCGGTGTGGCACCGACCATGACCACGACATGCTACCGGGCCGACGTGTGGCCCCTTCGGGTCGGGCCGTCCCTGGTTACACTCCGAGAGCCCGGCCGAGGCCGGTGGCCGCCGGAGGGAGGGTCGCGATGGGGCTCGCAGAGGAAGGTCGCCGCCGGTCCGGTTCGACGGCCAAGACCCCGGTGCTCAGCCGGCGGGCGTTCCTCGGTTCCGCGATGGCGGGCGCGGCCGGCGTCGCACTGGCCGCGTGCGGTAGCGGGTCGTCCTCGCCGACGACGACCGCCACCGCGGTCTCGGCGAAGGGCGCCCGCGGTGTCGGGATCGCGCCGAACCCGAAAGCGGCCCTCGGCTCGGACCAGCTGCCGCGAGGTCGACCACATCGTCGTGGTCATGATGGAGAACCACTCCTTCGACAACATCCTCGGGGCGCTCGGCCGGGGCGACGTGCTCGCCGCGCACCGCGGCCGGGTGTGCCCGACGCGACCAATCCCGACGGTCACGGGCATCTGATCCGCTCGTTCCACATGCCGACCCCGTGCCAGCTCGACGCGAAGCCCTCCCAGGCGTGGAACGACTCCCACACCCAGTTCGCGGACGGCACCAACCGGGGGTTCGTCGATGAGCAACTCGGGCCCGGTGGCGATGGGCTACTTCACGCCCGCCGACCTCCCCTTCACCAACTCGCTCGCCGGCGCCTACCCACTCGCCGACCGCTACTTCTGCTCGGTCCTCGCGCCAGACCTACCCGAACCGTCGCTACCTGATGGCCGGCACCTCGCTCGGGCAGGTGAGCGACTCCTACACGACCGAGCTGCCCCCGAACGGGACCATCTTCGACTCCCTCGACCGCCACGGGATCTCGCTGGAAGAACTACTACTCGAACCTCCCGTCGTCCTGGTCGTTCATCGGGCTCGCCACTCAACCCTCGAACAAGGCCGGACTCGCCCACATCTCGGACTTCTACGCCGACTGCGCGTCCGGCGGACCTCCCGGCGTTCTCGTTGGTCGATCCCGACTTCGACATGTCGTCGCGAGGAGAACCCCCAGGACGTCCAGTACGGCGACGTGTTCCTCTCCCAGGTGGTCGACGCGGTGACCTCGGGGCCGAAGTGGTCGAAGACGCTTGCTGATCTGGAACTACGACGAGCACGGGGGCTACTACGACCATGTCCCGCCTCCTCCCGCGGTGACGCCCGACGACATGCCCCCGATGCTCGGCCCCGGCGACGTGCCGGGTGCCTTCGACCGGCTCGGGTTCCGGGTTCCCGCCGGGGTGGTGAGCCCGTACGCGCGGCGCGAACCACGTCTCGCACACCGTCTACGACCACACCTCGGTCCTGCGAACGGTCGAGGTCAAGTGGAACCTCCCTGCGCTCACCCGGCGTGACGCCGCGGCCAACGACCTGCTCGACATGGTCGACTTCGAGTCGTCACCGGCCTTCCTCCACCCCCCGCACCTCCACCCGCCCGCCGACCCCGCACAGAAAGCCTCCTGCCTCGCCGGCGGGGCAGGCACCATTCCGCCACCGAGCGCGGTGATCGCTGCCAGGTAGCCGCCGCGAACGGGCGCCTGGCCAGGAGTTCACGCGCAGGGAAAACGGATCGTCACCCTGCGTGAAACAATTAACGGGATATTTACAATTGTCAGCTCTTCCCGCACAATGACGGGGCATTGACGGGCGCAAGCGCCGTCAAGAGGAGGGGTACCCGGTCCGCTCGAGCGGACCGGATCCTGCGAAATCGGGGGGGTAGTGGCCGGGTCGGAAGACCCGGCCACTGTCATCCGGGGGAAGTCGTCGAGTGCTCGTTGTGCGGCAGCGACCCCCGGCCCGCACCGGCCTCGCCCCTTTCCGTCCAGCCGAACGGATCGAGCGGACCGTGTCCCTTGCCGAGGCGCCACGAGGACGCGCCGGCGAGCGCGCGCCGCACGAACTCCTTCGCGGTCGCCGCCGCGTCGGCCGGGTCGGCGCCGCAGGCGAGCAGCGCGGCGATCGCCGCGGAGAGGGTGCAGCCGGTGCCGTGGGTGTTGGCCGTCTCGACGTGGGGACCCTCGAGGAGCGTCTGCACGCCTCGCGTGCCGTCGAAGAGCACGTCGGGGACGAGGGAGGGCGATCCGGTGCCGGACGTGCGCTCGACGCCGGGAAGATGGCCGCCCTTGACCAGCACCCAGGTGGCGCCCATCCGGTGGATCGCGGCGGCGAGCACGCCCATCTCCTGCGGCGTGTGGACCGACTCCGGGTCCTCGCCGGCGAGGACCGCGGCTTCGCGGAGGTTGGGTGTGACCATCAGTGCATGGGGCAGCAGCTCGCGCCGGTAGGCGTCGACGGTCTCGGCGGTCACGAGCGCCCGACCGGTCGAGGCCACGAGCACCGGGTCGACGACGAGGCGGGGGAGCGAGCCCCGGCGGGCTCGGGCGGCGACGACGCCGACCACCTCGGGTGTACCGAGGAGGCCGGTCTTGACCGCCGCGATCGGCAGGTCGTCGAGGACCGCTCGCGATCTGCGCGTCGACCACCTCGGGCGGAAGGCCGTGCACGGCGACGAACCGACTCGGTGTTCTGGGCGGTCACCGCGGTGATCGCGGTCACGCCGAAGACACCGAGCGCGCTCATGGCCTTGAGATCGGCCTGGATCCCCGCGCCGGCACCGGAGTCGGAGCCGGCGATGGTCAGCGCGACCGGGGGACCGGCGTCACCGCTCACCGGCCTGCTCACGCGCCCGATCCCGATCTCCCGTGAAGCCGCTCGATGCCCTGGCGTGGAAACGCCGGGTGATCCTGCCCGCCTCCCACGCGGCACGTCCGGCACGGACCGCGTCCCGCATGGCGAGCGCCATCCGCGCCGGTCGCTCGGCGCGGGTGACCGAGGAGGCCACCAGCACCGCGTCGCAGCCGAGCTCCATCGCCAGGCACGGCGTCCGACGCCGTCCCGACTCCGGCGTCGAGCACCACCGGCACTCCGGCCTGCTCGGTGATGAGCGCGATGTTGTGCGGATTGAGGATTCCGAGCCCGCTGCCGATCGGCGCGCCGAGCGGCATCACCGCCGCGCAGCCGGCCTGCTCGAGGCGGCGTGCGAGCACGGGGTCGTCGGTGCAGTAGGGGAGCACCACGAAGCCGTCGTCGACGAGCTGTTCGGCGGCGGCGAGCAGCTCGACCGGGTCGGGGAGGAGCGTGCGGTCGTCGCCGATCACCTCGAGCTTGACCCAGTCGGTCTCGAAGGCCTCGCGGGCGAGCTGTGCG
This sequence comes from uncultured Acidimicrobiaceae bacterium, assembly GCA_963784155.1. Taxonomy (GTDB): domain Bacteria; phylum Actinomycetota; class Acidimicrobiia; order Acidimicrobiales; family RAAP-2; genus Bog-756. The sequence goes on along the minus strand of CAWAQF010000011.1, from coordinate 196,901 downwards.
GTCAGGACCGCTTCGGCCGCGGTGAAGCACCCGGCGGTGTTGGGGAGCACCCGGATCCCGAGGCCGTGGAGGAGGTCGACGAGCGAGTGCCGGGTGGTGGGATCGACTCGCCGCACCGCGACCGTGGCGAGCGCGGTCTCCGAGGCGACGAGGGCCTCCCGCAGGGACTCGGGACTGGACATCCCGCCGGTGCCGAGCAGGAGGCGCGAGGGGACGACGGTCCCGGCGACGGTCAGGTCGCCCGAGGTGGTGCCGTGCCGGCGAGGTGGAGGCGGTGTCGGTTGCCATCGCGCCCCACGGTACCGCCGGATGTCCGCCGGTCGCCGGCGGACGGCGACGGTCGGCCCCACTACCCCCCGGCGGCAGCGGTCACGATCTCGATCGGCGTCTCCGTCCCGGACGAGCGTGTCCGCCCAGGTGCTCCTCGGCACGACGTCGCCGTTGCGCGCGACCGCGACACCCCGCGGCGAGGCGCACCACTCGCCGACCAGGTCGGCGATCGCTCGACTGCCGGGCGACGCCTCGTGCGCCGCGCCGTTGACCGTGATCGAGGTCACGCTCCTCCCGCGGACGTTCCGCCACCGTCGGAGCCGGCGGGCGAGCGACACGCTGCCGGAAAGCGATCGGGGCGAAACGGCGCGAAGAGCGGATCCAGCCGGGCGGGACGGGCGCCGGCGCCGGGCAGCAGATCGACGATCCGTTCGGCGGTGAGCGGCGCCAGCAGGATGCCGTGGCGGTAGTGGCCGGTCGCCACCAGCAGGCCTTCGACCGCGGTTTCGCCGACCAGCGGACCGTTGTCGGGCGAGCCGGGCCGGAGCCCGGTGGTGGTCTCGACGCAGCTCGTACTCGTCGACGACCGGCACGATCCGGCGAGCGGAGTCGAGCAGCTCGGCGACCGCGCCGGCCTGGACGGTCAGGTCGAACCCCTTCTCCTCGACCGTCGCGCCGACGACGAGCGTGCCGTCGGCCCGCGGGACGAGGTAGCAGGAACGACCGTGCACGAGGCCGCGGACGGTCCGCCGGAGCCGGGGGCTCGCACGCCGGCGCCGAGCCGGAGGGTGAGCCCCTTCACCGGGCGCACCGGCGGCCGGAGCTCCTCGGGAAGACCGACGATGCTGACCGGATGCGGCTCCCCGCGGAGAGCACGACGACACCGGCGCCGAGCCGCTCGCCCGAGCGGAGGGAGACGCCGATCGCCCGTCCGGACTCGACGCACACCGCGGACGACCTGGTCGCGGATGGAGCGAGACCCCGGTCGCCGTGCAGGCGTCCTCGAGCGCCGCGGCGACCGCCCGGTTGTCGACCTGGTGATCGTCCCCGAGGTCGGCGCCCCCGCAGAGCCCTGGCCGCGAGGAGCGGCTCGGCGGCGCGGCACTCCGCGGCCGAGAGTCGGCGCGCGCGCGAGCCCGAGCGCCGTGCTGGAAGCGGAGCAGCCGGTCGGTGGCGTCACGGTCGGACGGGTCGGTGGCGACGAGCAGCATCCCGGCCGCGGCAGTAGTGGACCGGGCGGCCCGAGGCCGCCTCGAGCTCGTCGGCGAAGGTCGGCCAGGCGCGTGCAGCGGCCAGGTTGAGGCGCGACGCAGCGCCTCCTCGCCGAAGTGTGCCTCGGAGACCGGCGCCAGCATGCCGGCCGCGGCCCAGGTGCGCGCCGCGTCCGGGCTGCGGGGTCGACGAGGGTCACCGACCGTCCGCGCGACGGCCGCCCTCCACGCGATCGAGAGACCGATGACCCCGGCCCCCACCACGACGACCTCAGCGGGTGCGTCCGGCGTCACCCGCCCATGCTACGGGCGTCCCACTCGTGCACGGTGCCGGGTCGCGGCGGGGTGTGCGGGGCGGAGTGAAACGTGTTGTCGTCTACGCCCTCGTCGGTCCCGGAGCCGTGGGGAGCTTCGGCCGGAGAGACCCGGGTGTAGACTTTCCGGACCGCGCAGGGCCAGCGTCGTCCCAGCCGGGTGGATCCCTTCTCCCGTTGGAGCGACTCGATTTGACCACCGACGACGGCACCCTCAACGACGCCACCCACCGTGTCCGCGCCGCGTCCCCCGACCGAGCGGGCCTCTACGACCCCCGCTTCGAGCACGACGCCTGCGGCGTGGCCTTCGTGGCCGACCTCCGAGGCCGCCGTTCGCACCAGCTGGTGCTCGAGGCGATCTCGGCGCTCGAGCACCTCGCACACCGAGGGGCGACCGGCAGCGAGGAGGACAGCGGGGACGGAGCGGGGATCCTGCTCCAGGTCCCGCACGACTTCTACGCCGGCGAGGTCGCCTTCGACCTGCCCGAGCCGGGCCGGTACGCGACCGGGATCGCCTTCCTCTCGCGCGATCCGAAGGCCGCGGCGACCGCGCGGACCGCGGTCGAGAAGCTCGCCGACGACGAGGGGCTGATCGGTTCTCGGGTGGCGGGACCTGCCGGTCGACGACTCCTCGCTCGGTTCGGTCTCCGAACGCGGCGCCGCCCGGGTATGCACCAGATCTTCGTGGCCCCGAAGTCCGAGGTGCGGATCGACGGTCCCGACCCTGCGCTCGCGCTCGACCGCCTGGCGTTCGTCCTGCGCAAGCGCGCCGAGCACCAGGTCGAGGAGTGCTACTTCGCCTCGCTCTCGGCGAGGACCGTCACCTACAAGGGGATGCTGACGTCGCACCAGCTGGCCCGGTTCTTCCCGGACCTCTCCGACGAGCGTCTGGTGAGCGGCCTCGCCCTGGTGCACTCGCGGTTCTCCACCAACACGTTCCCCTCGTGGCCACTCGCGCATCCCTACCGGTACCTCGCCCACAACGGCGAGATCAACACCTTGGCCGGCAACCGCAACTGGATGCGGGCCCGAGAGGCGCTGCTCCGCAGCGAGCTCGTTCCGGGACTCTCGCGCGACCTATCCGATCGTCACGCCCGGAGCCAGCGACTCTGCCTCCTTCGACGAGGTCCTCGAGCTGCTCCATCTCGGCGGTCGCCCCATCCACCACGCGGTCCTGATGATGATCCCCGAGGCGTGGGAGAACCACCGCACCATGGATCCCGCCCGCCGAGCCTTCTACCGCTACCACGCGGCCCTGATGGAGCCCTGGGACGGCCCGGCCTCGGTCGCCTTCACCGACGGGACGGTGATCGGCGCGGTCCTCGACCGCAACGGACTGCGTCCGTCCCGCTACTGGGTCACCGACGACGGTCTCGTGGTCCTCGCGAGCGAGGTCGGGGTGCTCGAGATCGAACCGGCAGAAGGTGGTCCGCAAGGGACGTCTCCAGCCGGGCCGGATGTTCCTCGTCGACACCGCGCAAGGCCGCATCGTCGACGACGACGAGATCAAGGCGACCCTCGCGGCCGAGCACCCCTACGGGCGGTGGCTGGAGGAGGGCCAGATCAATCTCGACGATCTCCCGCCCCGGACCATGCTCACCCCACAGCACGCCTCGGTCATCGGGCGCCAGCGGCTCTTCGGCTACACCAACGAGGAGCTCCGTCTCATCCTCGAGCCGATGGCGCGCACCGGCATGGAGCCGCTCGGCTCGATGGGCACCGACGCGGCGATCGCGGTGCTGTCGGAGCGTCCCCGACTGCTCTACGACTACTTCACCCAGCTGTTCGCCCAGGTGACCAACCCGCCGCTGGACGCCATCCGCGAGGAGCTGGTGACCTCGCTCCAGTCGACGCTCGGGCCCGAAGGGAACCTCCTCGAGGCGACCCCGGCCTCCTGTCGCCAGATCATCCTCCCCATGCCGGTGATCGACAACGACGACCTGGCGAAGCTGCTCTACGTGAACGAGGACGGCAGCACGCCGGGTTTCCGGGCCTTCGCCATCGACGGGCTCTTCGACGGTCGAGGGGGGAGGCGAGGCACTCCGTGCCGCGCTCGAGGACGTGCGGAGCCGGGTGAGCACGGCGATCGCCGAGGGTGCCGACGTGATCGTGCTGTCGGACCGCAACTCGACGGCCGAGTTCGCGCCGATCCCGTCCCTTCTCCTCGTCGCCGCGGTCCACCATCACCTGGTCCGCGAGCGCACCCGCACCCAGGTGGGCCTCGTCGTCGAGTCGGGCGATGCCGCGCGAGGTGCACCACATGGCCTTGCTCAAGGGGTTCGGCGCGGCGGCGATCAACCCCTACCTGGCCTTCGAGACCATCGACGACATGATCGCGTCGGGCCTCCTGTCGGGGGTCACCCCCCGTCAGGCCCAGAGGAACTACATCAAGGCGGCCTCCAAGGGGATCATCAAAGTGATGTCCAAGATGGGCATCTCGACGGTCGCCTCCTACACGGGCGCCCAGGTGTTCGAGGCGGTCGGCCTGGCCCGCGACGTCATCGACGAGTACTTCACCGGGACGGTGTCGCGCATCGGCGGCGTCGGCCTCGACGTGCTGGCCGAAGAGGTGGCCCTGCGGCATCGCACCGCCAATTTCGACCGACCGGCTGAGATGGCCCACCGCGAGCGAGAGGTCGGTGGCGAGTACCAGTGGCGGCGTGAGGGCGAGATCCACCTGTTCAACCCGCGTACCGTGTTCAAGTTGCAGCACGCGACGCGGGCCAAGCGCTACGAGGTCTTCAAGGAGTACACGAAGGCGGTCGACGACCAGTCGCAGTCGCTCGCCACCGTGCGGGGTCTCATGCGCCTGAAGACCGGTTTGCTGTCCCCGGTCCCGATCGACGAGGTCGAGCCGGTGGAGGCGATCGTCGCCCGCTTCTCGACCGGTGCGATGTCCTACGGCTCGATCTCCGCGGAGGCGCACGAGACGCTGGCCGTCGCCATGAACCGTCTCGGGGGGCGTTCGAACACCGGCGAGGGCGGGGAGGACCCCGAGCGCTTCACACCCGACCCGAACGGTGATCTCCGCCGCAGCGCGATCAAGCAGGTGGCCTCCGGCCGCTTCGGGGTCACTTCCGAGTACCTGGTGAACTCCGACGACATCCAGATCAAGATCGCCCAGGGTGCGAAGCCCGGCGAAGGCGGCCAGCTCCCCGGGGACGAAGGTGTATCCCTGGATCGCGGCGACCCGGTTGTCGACCCCCGGGGTCGGTCTGATCTCGCCGCCGCCGCACCACGACATCTACTCGATCGAGGACATCGCCCAGCTCATCCACGATCTGAAGTCCGCCAACCCCAAGGCCCGCGTGCACGTGAAGCTGGTGGCCGAGGTCGGCGTCGGCACCGTCGCTGCCGGGGTCGCCAAGGCCCACTCCGACGTAGTGCTGATCTCCGGTCACGACGGGGGGACCGGGGCGGCGCCGCTCACCTCGCTGAAGCACGCGGGGATCCCCTGGGAGCTGGGGCTGGCCGAGACGCAGCAGACGCTTGGTCGTGAACGACCTGCGGGACCGCATCGTCGTCCAGGTCGACGGGCAGATGAAGACCGGTCGCGACGTGGTGATCGGCGCGCTCCTCGGTGCGGAGGAGTTCGGCTTCGCCACCGCGCCGCTGGTGGTCTCGGGCTGCATCATGATGCGGGTCTGCCACCTCGACACCTGCCCGGTCGGGATCGCGACCCAGAATCCGACCCTGCGGACCCGGTTCAGCGGGAGACCCGGAGTTCGTCGAGACCTTCTTCGAGTACATCGCCGAAGAGGTCCGCGAGCACCTCGCCGCGCTCGGGCTCCGCTCCATCGACGAGGCGGTCGGACGGGTCGACCTGCTGGACACGACGACCGCGGTCGACCACTGGAAGGCCGCCGGACTCGACCTCTCGCCGATCCTGGTCGAGCCGGAACAGCGGCCCGGCTCGGCGCGGCCGGTGCGTCAACGAGCAGGACCACGGTCTCGACCGCGCGCTCGACCACGCGTTCCTCGACGCTGTGTCGCCCGGCCATCGAGGAGTGCACGCCGGTGCCGCTGGTGCGTTCGGCATCAGCAACGTCGACCGAACCGTCGGGCACCCTGCTCGGCTACGAGATCACCCGTCGTCGCGGCGGCGCCGGCCTGCCGGAGGGGTCGATCGATCTCACCTTCACCGGATCCGCCGGGCAGAGCTTCGGCGCCTTCGTGCCGCGGGGGGTGACCCTGCGCCTCCACGGCGACGCGAACGACTACCTGGGCAAGGGGCTCTCGGGCGGGCGCATCGTCGTCCGGCCGCCCGACGGTTCTCCGTTCGCGGCGGAGGAGAACATCGTCGCGGGCAACGTGATCCTCTACGGCGCGACGGGTGGCGAGGTGTTCCTCCGGGGGCAGGTAGGGGAGCGCTTCTGCGTGCGCAACTCGGGAGCGATCGCAGTGGTCGAAGGCGTGGGCGACCACGCTTGCGAGTACATGACCGGTGGGCGGGTGGTCGTCCTCGGGACGTGCGGTCGGAACTTCGGGGCGGGGATGTCGGGCGGCGTCGCCTTCGTGTGGGATCCGGAGGGTCGCCTCGCCGGCACCTACAACGGCGAGAAGGTGGACCTCGAGCCGCTTTCGCCCGAGGATCGCATCTGGCTCGAGGACCGGGTGACCCTCCACCGCGACGAGACCGGCTCGGCGGTGGCAGAGCGGCTCCTCGCCAACTGGATCGTCGCCGCGGAGCAGTTCGTGACCGTGATGCCGAAGGAGTACCGCCGGGTGCTCGCCGCCACCGAGCGCGCGGTCGCCGAGGGCCGTTCGGTCGACGAGGCGGTGATGGAGGTGGCCAGTGGGTGACCTCACCGGATTCCTCAAGTACCGCCGAGCGCTTCCCCCGCGTCGCCCCGTGCCCATCCGCCTCCGCGACTGGAGGGAGGTCTACGAGCCCTTCCCGGTCGAGGCTGCCGAGAAGCAGGCCGCGCGCTGCATGGACTGCGGGATCCCCTTCTGCCACGAAGGATGCCCCCTCGGGAACCTGATCCCCGAGTGGAACGACCTCGTCTACCACTCCGACTGGTCGGAGGCGATCGAGCGGCTGCACGCGACCAACAACTTCCCCGAGTTCACCGGCCGGCTGTGCCCGGCGCCGTGCGAGGGCGCCTGCGTGCTCGGGATCAACGACGACCCGGTCACCATCGAGCGGATCGAGTACGAGATCGTCGAGCGCGCCTGGAGCGAGGGGTGGGTCGAGCCGGTCGCGCCGGTGCTCCCCACCGGCAAGCAGGTCGCCGTGGTGGGTTCGGGGCCCTCGGGGCTGGCCGCGGCGCAGCAACTGCGGCGCGCCGGCCACCGGGTGGTCGTCTTCGAACGCGCCGAGAAGCCGGGCGGCCTGCTCCGCTACGGGATCCCGGAGTTCAAGATGGAAAAGGCCGTGCTCGACCGCCGTCTCTGCCAGCTCGAGGCCGAAGGCGTCGAGTTCCGCTGCGGTGTCTCGGTCGGGCCCTCCGCGCCCGAGGCGCGCCGTGCGGTCGCGCCGGAGGCGACGGTGGTCACCGCCGCCTCGCTCGTCGACGAATTCGACGCGGTGGTGCTCGCCGGTGGCGCCACCCAGCCGCGTGACCTCCCGATGCCCGGGCGCGAGCTCGAGGGCGTCCATCCGGCGATGGACTACCTCAAAGCGTCCAACATGGTCCGTGAGGGCCTGCTCGAGACCACTCCGATCTCGGCGGCCGGGAAGCACGTGGTCATCATCGGTGGGGGCGACACCGGGGCGGACTGCCTCGGCACCGTGCACCGCCAAGGTGCGCTCGGCGTGCACCAGCTCGAGATCATGCCGATCCCTCCCTCCGAGCGGACGCTCGACAATCCGTGGCCGACCTGGCCGCTCGTCTTCCGCACCTCGTCCGCGCACGAAGAGGGCGGCGAGCGGGTCTTCTCGGTGACGACGACCGAGTTCGTCGACGACGGCAGTGGACGGGTGGCCGGCCTCCGCTGTCGGCAGGTCGAGGCCGCGACCGGCGACGACGGTCGGCCGCGCTTCGTCGACGTCGAGGGGTCGGACTTCGAACTTCCCTGCCAGCTGGTCCTGCTCGCGCTCGGCTTCGTCGGTCCGGAGCGGGACGGGCCGGTCACCGAGCTCGGTCTCGAGCTCGATCCGCGGGGCAACGTGGCGGCCGACGCGTGCTGGTCGACCAACGTGGAGGGCGTCTTCGTCTGCGGCGACATGACCCGGGGCCAGAGCCTCATCGTGTGGGCCATCGCCGAAGGGCGCTCCGCGGCAGCCGCGGTCGACCGCTACCTGATGGGGATCACCTCGCTTCCCGCGCCGCTCGTCCCCGGGCAGCTCGCGCTGCGCTGACGGTGGGCGACTGACGGTGGGCGACCTCGGGACCGACACCGCAGTCCGCGACTGCGGCGAGGGCCGCTACGAAGCCGACCTCAGCCCGGACTGGGAGATCTGGGGTCCGATGGGCGGCTATGTCGCCGCCTGCGCGCTCAGGGCCGCCGGGGCCGCGAGCGGCCAGGCCCGGCCGGTCGCCTTCTCCTGTCATTATCTCGGGGTCGCGGAGTTCGCCCCGGTCGCAATCGCCGTCGAGCCGCGGCGGGTGGGGCGGAACGCGAGCTCCCACCGGGTCGAGGTGACCCAGGAGGGCCGGCCGATCCTCGACGCGATGGTCTGGGGCGCGGCAGAAGGCACCGACGGGCTCGTCCACGACGAGACGGTCCCACCCGAGGTGCCCGGTCCGGAGGACCTGGCGACCCTCGAGGAGCTCCTCCCCGGACAGCCCCGGGTCAGCTACCCCTTCTGGCAGAACCTCGAGTCGAGGCCGATCGACTTCGAGGTCGAGTGGCCCCCGGCCGGCCCGAGGCCCGCCCGTTGGCGGCAGTGGCTGCGCTTCGTCCCGACCGCGGCCTTCGAGGATCCGTGGGTCGATGCCGCCCGGAGCCTCATCCTGGTCGACCTGCCGAGCTGGCCCGCCGCGCACCGACCGCACGCCTGGAGCAACCCGCGGTTCATCGCGCCGAGCCTCGATCTGCACGTGTCGTTCCAGGCGCCCACGAGCGCGCACGAATGGCTGCTCTGCGCGGGGGAGGCGCCCCTGTCGATCTCGGGGCTGTTCGCATGGCGCGCGCAGGTCTGGTCACCCGGCGGTCGGCTCCACGCGAGTGGCGGCGGCCAGTGCCTCTACCGACCACTGTCCCACTGATCGCAGCGTGCGCGCCGGTCGCTCAGCGCGAGGCGATCTCGTGGAGCGCATCGGCGACGAATCCCGGCTCGGTGATCATCAGATCGTGCCCGGTGTCGACGTGCCAGAGACGCCCTTCGGCTCGCGCCCGGGCGATCATCTCCCGATCGCGGGTGCCGATCGTCGCATCGCAGACGATGTGGAATTGCGGGATCGCCCAGAGTGCATCCTCGTTGGCGAGATGGAGCTTCTGCTCGAAGCACGCCCATGGATGGCCGGTGAGCCTGGCGTCGGCCCAGGCGCGGTCATCCGCGTCGTCGATGCCGTAGAACGCCGCGGCACCGGTCGCGGGCAGGAGCACCAGTTCGACGCCGCCCACCATTTCGCCCATCGGACGGGTCACCTCGATCACCGGGCCCGCTACGTCGAGCAGCGACTGACCCTGTGTGGGGTTCGCCGCGTCGAGGAAGACCAGCTTTCCGACCCTGTCGGCCGCGCGATCTGCCGCGCCGGTGACCACCATGCCGCCGTAACTGTGCCCGACCAGGATCACTTCGTCGAGATCCCAGTAGTAGAGGAGCTTGACCACGTCGTCGATGTGGAACTCGAGATCGACGTCGGGGGAGAGCGAGGACGACCGCTCCGCCAACCCGGTCAGCGACGGCGCGAACACCTCATGACCCCGGCCCTCCAGGAGGCGCTTCACCTTGGCGTAGCACCATCCTCCGTGCCCGCCGCCGTGCACCAGCACGTAGGACGCCATCCGAATCCCGTTCCGAGGTGGAGGCCAGTGGTCCCGACGAGGCGCCCGGTGCCGGTCAGAAGGGGAGCGCGTCGGCCTGCACGGTGGCCAACTCGTCGAAGAGCGCACGGCACGAGGCCTCGTCGCGCGGTGAGAGCGGATCGCGGACCACCGCTTCGAAGGCCGGAGCAGGGTCCCCGGTGAGCGCCGCTTTCACCACCAGGTCCTGGAGCTCGATCTGGGTCTTCATGAATTTCGGCGAGCGGTTCGAGGATCGGTGGCATCTGTTCGGGGACGATCCCGTCTTCACCCGCGATCGCCGGCACCTCGACGATCGCGCCCTCCGGCAGGTTCGGCACCGCGCCGTGATTGGGGACGTTGACCGCGTTGATGCGGCGTTCGGTGCCCGACCAGAGGGCGCCGATGACCGGAAAGACCTCCTCCGGGGAGCGGCCGGCACGGTGCATCGGGACGTGCGACTTCCCGTTCCCGTATCGGGTGACCAGCCTCCCGACCCGGGCCATGAGGTCGCGGTGGTAATAGACCGGCACCGGGTGCCAACCGGCCACCTCCCGCGCAAAGGGGACGTACTCACCGATGTGGCTGTCGACCGAGCAGGGCAGGAGGCCGTACTCGCGGAACATGTGTGCGACGAGCGGCGCGTACATCTGCTCGACCGCGATGTCGACCCAGGGGACGCGCACCAGTTGCTTGGCGACCGCGGTCACCGGTGGAGGGAAGTCGAAGAATCGCCGCTGCCAGATCTTCCGGAGCCGCGGATAGAGGTCCTCCCCGGTGTCGGAGCGGCGGATGTCGGTGAAGAAGGTGAAGTGGTTGATCCCCGAGGCCTTGGCGGCGATCTTGGACTTGGGAAGGCGCAACAATTTGGCGATCCGAGCGACGCCGCCGGCGAACTCGTGGCACATCCCGACGTTCTTGACGGTGGTGGCGGTGTTGATCGCGAGGGTGACCCGGCTGAGGGGATTGGTGAGGTTGACCAGGAAGGTGTCGGGGCAGTACGTGGCGATGTCGTCGCAGACGCCGAGGATGGTCTTGATCGATCGCAGGGAGTGGAACACCGCGCCGGGCCCTCCGTTCTCCCCGGTGATCTGCGTCGAGCCGTGGCGGCAGGGGATCTCGTAGTCCTCGGTCCAGTGGGGCCAACGGCCGATCTCGGCGCTGGCCAGGCAGAAGTCGGCGCCGGTGAGCGCCTCGGCGGGATCGAGGGAGCTCTCGATCCGGATCGGGCTCCCGTTCCGCTCGTTCACCCGGTCGGCGAAGCGCCGAGCGACCGCGAGGCGCTCGGGGTTCACGTCGTGGAGCATCATGGTCGCGCCCCGGGTCCGGCGCGTGTTGATCGCGTCGAGGACCATCACCGGTCCGAACGACATCCCACCCGCCCCGACGAGGCAGATCTTCGGTCCCGCAGTGTCGGCCATGCTCCTCCCTTCCGTGACCGGTCCGTTCGGGGCGATCGTACCGGCACGGGTGGCCGCGGCGGGGACCGACGGGCGGCCGGCCGTCTGGCTAGCCGGGTACCGGGCCGGGGATCTCCCCGGGGACGTAGCTGAGGGTGAGGAGAGCGGTCGCCACCAACGCGTCGTCGCGCCCGCCGTCGTGGAGCCGGACCTCTACGACTCCTTGTTGACGGCCGGAGCGCAGCACGGTCGCCTCGGCGCGGAGGGGTCCGGTCGTCGCTCCCGAGAGGTAGCTGAGGGCCACGTTCGAGGTGACCACCGGCCGCTGTCCGGCCCGGACCGCGGCGTACGCGCCGGCCCGGTCGGCCAGCGCGGCCACCAGACCCCCGTGCACCGATCCGGTCGGTCCGCGCATCGAGTCGACGATGTCGAGTTCGACCACGTGGCGGCCGTCGACGTCGTAACTGCGGTGGGGCAGATCGTCGAGCAGCGGGCATCCCATCGACATGGCCGGACATGGTAGGCGTAGAGTGCTCCGGCGATGACGCTCGAGCGCGACGCCGTGCTGCTGGAGGGCCGCGTCGCGGTGGTCACCGGCGGAGGTTCGGGCATCGGCCGTGGCGTGGCGGCCGGGTTCGCCGCGTTCGGCGCGGACGTGGTGATCTGGGAGCGCGACCCCTCGAGTTGTGCGGAGGCGGCGGCGGAGATCGGCGGGATCGGGATGACGGTCGACGTGCGGGAGGCCGACCAGGTCGACGAGGCGCTCGCCCGGACCCTCTTCGAGGTCGGACCGGTGCGGATCCTCGTCAACAACGCGGGCGGCGTCTTCGCAGTCCCGTTCCTCGAGAGCCGCGAGAAGGGATGGGACGCCCTCTACCGGGCCAATCTGCGCCATGTGCTGCTCTGCACCCACCGGGTTGCGAGGTCGATGGCGGCGGCCGAGACCGGGGGGAGCATCATCAACGTGACCTCGATCGAGGGCTCGCGCGCCGCGCCCGGTTACGCGGCGTACGCGGCGGCGAAGGCGGGCGTCATCAGTTTCACCAAGACCGTTGCCTTGGAGTTCGCACCGCTCGGCATCCGGGTCAACGCGCTCGCGCCCGACATCACCCTCACCGAAGGGCTGGTGTCGGTCGCGCCACCCGCGGCGCTCTCGCGCTTCGGGCACGTCGTGCCGATGGGCCGGGCCGGCCACGTCGACGAGATGGCCGGCGCCGCGGTCTTCCTCGCCTCGGATCTCTCCAGCTACGTGACCGGCCAGACCCTCCACGTGGACGGGGGAACCGCGGCCGCCGGCGGCTGGTACCACCACCCCGACACCGGCCAGTATCTCCTCGGGCCGCCCTGACCCGGGCATCCCGGCCGGTCTGAGGGGGTCGCAGGCCGCCCGACCACTCAGTGTGAGGATCCGCCGGTGGTCCACCTGGGCATTCCGGGGGTTCCGGCCGCAGGGGGTGGTGTCGATTTCCACCGCGGCGCCGGCATCGCTACATTGCCCCGGTCTGATCGCAGGGGTAGCCCGCCGGCCTGCTCACCGAAGCACGGATCGATCCACTCGATTCCCTCTTTCGGTGATCCGCGCCGTGCCGGCGCACGAGGAGAGTTCAACGCACATACCCGCTTATCACCCGGACGTAACCACCCGCTAGCACACCCGGCTTGTTGAGCAAGGCCGTACCACCCTTCCCGGTGATCGGCTGGGGCGTTGAATGCATCGATGTGGGGTCCACCCAACCAGAAGAGAGTCGGGCCGCGTTCCGCGCGGTCTGACCGACCAAGGAAAGGTCACCCACAGTGCCTGCCATTCGTTCGTCGCGCCGCCGGCGCGTCGCCAACTCGTCCCTACCCGCCCACGTGCGCCCTCACCGGGCCCGACGGCTCGCCGCTCTGTCTGCGGTGTTCGCCGTCGCGCTCGGTCTGTTCGGCACGGCCAGTGCCGCGTCGGCCGCCCTGCCGACCGGCACCGGAATCGTCCTCAACGCACCCATCGTCGCCGCGACGGCGACGCCCGACGCCGGTGGCTACTGGGAGGTCGCCAGCTGACGGCGGCATCTTCGCCTTCGGCGACGCCGGCTTCCACGGCTCGACCGGGTCGTTGCACCTCAACAAACCGATCGTCGGCATGGCCTCCACACCCGACGGCCGTGGCTACTGGGAGGTCGCCAGTGACGGCGGCATCTTCGCCTTCGGCGACGCCGGCTTCTACGGCTCGACCGGATCGCTCGTCCTCGACCAGCCGATCGTCGCCATGGTGTCCACAGCCGACGGCCGTGGCTACTGGCTCACCGCCTCCGACGGCGGCATCTTCGCCTTCGGCGACGCGCAGTTCCACGGTTCCGCGAGCGGGATGTCACCCACCAGTGCGATCGTCGGTGCCGCGCCGACCGCCGACGGCAACGGCTACTGGCTCGCGGCGGCCGACGGCTCGGTCTACGGGTTCGGCGACGCCCGCTTCGACGGGAACGCACCGGTTGGCCACCCGGTGGTCGGGATCACCTCGCACGGCGACGGCTACCGGCTCGCGGCAGCCGACGGGGGCGTGTTCGCGTTCGGCACCGACCGCTTCGACGGTTCGCTCGGCGGCCAGCTCCTCGACAAGCCGGTGATCGGCCTCGCCTCGGGTCCCGACGGGTATCTCCTCGTCGCCTCCGACGGCGGGATCTTCACCTTCGGCGCATTCGAGTACGACGGCTCCCTCGCGGGGAGTACCGTCTACAGCCCGCCGCCGGTCTTCCTCGTCCCGGCCGTCGATCTGGTCACGCCCTACCAGCGCGCCGCGTGGGGCAAGGTCAACTACTGCGAAGAGGGCGGCAACTGGCACGTCGACGGCCCGGTCTTCAGCGGAGGCCTCGGTTTCACCCACGCCAACTGGAACCGGTTCAACACCTTCGGGTTCCCGTCGGACGGGGCGTACGCCACGCCCGACCAGCAGGTCCGGGTGGCCGTGGCGTTCGCCAGCTACTACTGGGGCAATCCGAATGCCGCGCCCGACCAGAACGGCTGCAGCGGAGGGTACTGAGCCACTTCCGTGCCACACCGGCGCTTCTGCCGGTGTGGCACGGTGTGACCGGTGGTGCCCTACGACCGGATCGCTCGCTTCTACGACGCAGTGATGGACGACCCCGCGCCGCGCGCGGCGTGGGTGCGGCGCTGCATCGAGCGGTACCGGCCGAGGGCTCGGTCGCTCCTCGAGCTCGGGTGCGGGACCGGATCGATCCTCGCCCGGCTCGGGGCGGTCCCTTCGCTCACCGGCCTCGACCGGTCGCCGGCGATGCTCGCCGCCGCGCGGGAGAAGGTGCCGCGGGCCCGCCTCGTCGAAGGTGACATGAGCTCGTTCGCGCTCGGCGAGCGCTTCGACGTGGTGATCAGCGTCTTCGACTCGGTCAACCACCTCCTCGAATTCGGCGCTTGGTGTGCCATGTTCGACGCGGTCCGGGCCCACCTGGTCGATGACGGACTGTTCGTCTTCGACGTCAACACGATGGGTGAGCTGCGGCGCCTCGGCGCCGACGAGCCGTGGGTGTTCGACTTCGAGGAAGGGGTGATGATCATGGACGTGAGCTACGCCGAGGACGCCGCCGACGCGGGCATCTCCGAGTGGGAGATCCGGATCTTCGAGCGCACCGACGCCGACAGGTACACCCTCTACCGCGAGAAGATCGGCGAGCTGGCGGTGAGCCTCGCCCGCATCGAGGCGGCCCTGGCGGAGCGCTTCGAGCTCCTCGAGGTGGTGACGAAGGAGGACCGGGTCGCGACCGACCAGTCGGTCAAGGCGTTCTTCGCCTGTCGCCGGGTCCCCTGAGGACCCGACCGCCCGCGGATCCGCTCGGCCGGCGGCTCAGTCCTGCGGGCGCGGCACCAACGCGGCGTCGGAGCCCGGGAAGAACAGGTCCTCGTGGCCCGTGTCGCCCCACCGCACGACATAGGGCGGTTCGCCGTTCGCATGGCGTACCTCGAGGATCTCGCAGTCCCGGTTCGGCTGCCCAGCCCGGCGCCCACCGATCACGATCCGGTCACCGACTTTCGCGCGCATGGCACCTCCTTTGCCGGTTCCGTCAGCTCCGCCCATGTTCCTCCCCGCGTTCCGCGGCTGCAAGGGGGGCGAGCGCAGGCGGCCTTCAGACCGGCCGGGTCGCACCGACCAGATCGGACCACCCGGCGTCGTCGAGCCGCACCACCGCGCCGGTGTGTGGCGCGTCGATCATCTCTCCTGCGCCCACGTACAGCCCGACATGCCCCACTCCGGAGGGACCGGTTCCGAAGAACAGCAAGTCGCCGGGGAGGACTTCCCCTCCCGCCGGCACCACCGGACCGGCGCCGAACTGCTCCTGTGCGGTCCGGGGAACGAACACGCCCGCGGCTCCGTAGGCAGCCTGGGTGAGACCCGAACAGTCGAACCCGCCCGGTCCGGTGCCGCCCCACCGATAGGGCACCCCGAGTTGTCCGGCCGCGAAGCCGAGCGCCGCCGCGACCGTGCCGGAGACCCCGGGGTCGGCGCCGATGGCGAGTGCGAGGGTGAGCACGGTGTCCACATAGGTGGTCGAGTGGTTGTAGGCGCGCACGGCGGTCGCCATCGCGGCCGGCGATCCGGCTCCGTCGCGGCAGAGCAGGGTGGCCGCGGTGTAGACCGCGTCGACCGGGTCGTAGGGGGACGGCGGCTCCGCCCCGCCCGGACCGACCGTTGCCGAGGCGGCGAAGGTGGCCGGCTCGAATTGCATGGGGCCCTCCGCACCGGCGGCGTTCGACCCGGACGCGACGCCCGGCGCGGTCGATCGGCCGTTGTCGGACTCGATCGTGCCGATGGCGGCGAGCACCGCCCAGGGGAGCCCCGGGCAGGTGCGTGCGGCTTCCTGGTAGAGGTCCACCCAGGCCGCGGGCACCGCGGATTCGGAGCCGGGGCCGGTCGTCCCGCCGCCGGCCGCCGGGCCCGTCGGCGCGGAGATCATCCCGACCAGGGTGGCGAGGAGGACCGCGAGTGCGACCGCGACGACGACTGCAGCGGCGAAGAGCCTTCCCACCGTGGACGCCTCCGTACCTTCGACCGGACGAAGTGAGCACCGGGCTCAGAGGCGTGCCGTCCGCGTCGGCGTGCGAACCTTGCGGACCTGCTCCGGTGGAACGCAGTCCACCACGGTGCGCCGGGGCCGCGCAAGGCCTTGCCCGCGCACGAAGTCGGGTCGGTATGCTCGTCCATCCGCAGTTGCGGCAGAAGGTCACCGGCGGGAACGGGAGGCCGATCGTGCTCAGTACCATGCAGGACGGACCCCTCCTCGTGAGCGGGATCCTCCGTCACGGACGACAGGTCTACGGCGACAGCGAGGTGATCACGGTCACCGCACCGACCGGCGAGGGGACCGTGGCGAGCTTTGCCGAGGTGTCCGGGCGTGCGGAACGCCTGGCGAAGGCGCTAGGTCGTCTCGGGATCGGCGACTCGGACCGGGTGGGCACATTCCTCTGGAACAACCAGACCCATCTCGAGGCGTACTTCGCGGTTCCCGGGATGGGCGCGGTGCTCCACACCCTCAACCTCCGGCTCCCTCCCGAGCAGCTCGCCTACGTGATCAACCACGCAGAGGACCGGGTGATCCTCGTCGACGGCACCCTGGCGCCGCTGCTCGCCAGGGTGCGCGACCAGCTCTCGAGCGTGAAGCAGCTGGTGATGGTCGGTCCGGGCGACGACAGCGGACTCGGTGAGGTGATCTCCTACGAGGAGCTGCTCGCGGCTGAGGAGCCCGGCTACGACTGGCCGGACCTCGACGAACGTGACGCCGCGTCCATGTGTTACACGTCGGGGACCACGGGCGACCCGAAAGGGATCGTCTACTCGCACCGTTCGACCTACCTGCATGCCATGGCGCTCTCCTCGGGTGCCTCGCTCGGGATCACCCAGTACGACCGGGTCCTCCTGATCGTCCCGATGTTCCACGTGAACGCCTGGGGCGCGCCTTATGCCGCCTTCCTCTGCGGCACCGATCTGCTCATGCCCCAGATGTTCCTCCAGGCCGAGCCGCTCAGCGCGATGATCGCCCGCCATCGCCCGACGTACTCGGCGGGTGTGCCGACCATCTGGAGCGACCTGCTCCGTCATGCGCGGACCCACGAGGTGGACCTCTCCTCGCTGCGTGAGATCACCGCGGGGGGTGCCGCCGTGCCCCGCCAGCTCATCGAGGGCTTCCGCGACGAGCTCGGGATCGAGCTGGTCCAGGGATGGGGGATGACCGAAACGAGCCCGATGTGCGCGCTCGGCCTGCCACCCAGGGGCGTTCCGCCCGAGGAGGAGATCGAGTGGCGCTCGAAGACCGGGCGGGTCGTGCCCGGGGTCGAGGTGCGGGTGGCGGCCGAGGACGGCTCGATCCTGCCGAACGACGGGGTCTCGACTCGGCGAGTTCGAAGTGCGCGGCCCCTGGATCACCGGCTCGTACTTCAAGAATCCCGCACCGGATCGCTTCCACGACGGATGGCTGCGCACCGGTGACATCGGGACCCTCGACGGGCGCGGCTACATGCAGATCAGCGACCGCACCAAGGACGTGATCAAGTCGGGCGGCGAATGGATCTCCTCGGTCGAGCTCGAGAACCACGTCATGGCCCATCCCGACGTCATCGAGGCCGCGGTGATCGCGGTACCCGACGAGCGCTGGAGCGAACGACCGCTCGTGGCGGTGGTGCTCCAGGAGGGTTCGGGCACCTCGGCCGACGAGCTGGTCGCGTTCCTCACCGAGCGGGTGACCCGGTGGTGGCTCCCCGAGCGGTGGACCTTCGTCGAGGAGGTCCCGAAGACGAGCGTCGGCAAGTTCGACAAGAAGGTCCTTCGGGCGCGTCATGCCGAAGGTGCGTTCGAGGTCGTCGAGGTCGTGGTCTCGACGGGCCGCTGAAGGTGGGCACCGAGCTCGCGGACCTTGCCGAGCGGCTCGAGGGCATCGGCGAGGAGCTCGCCGACCTGGCGATCGACCGGCTGCGCGAGGCGTCGGCCTCGGTGCGTGACGGGGGAGCACCCGATCCGCGGCTCACCGCCGAGGAGAAGCGGATCACGAGGGCCCGCCGTGCGGTCGAGAAGGCCGCCAACCTGTTGGCCGAAAGGCCGCTCGTCGACGACGGTCCCTGAGCTGGCGGACCGTCGGGCAAACGGCTCAGCCGGCGACGGTCACCGCGACGACCACCGGCGGCAACGCGACATGGTCGCTCGTCTCGAGCCGGACCTCGAGGTCGTAGGTACCGGGCACCGATCCGGTCACGGTCAGCGCCTGGGTCGGGACCGTCGCCGACCGTGCAGTCGGCGACCGCGCCGAACTGCCCGGTGGCCGGTGACACGGAGAGGCCGACACCCGAGGCCGTCCAGTCGACCGCCGCGCCGGAGCCCCCGGCGCGGTCGATGCCCACCTCGACGCTCGTGGGTCGGCCGGCGGCGACCGTGACCGCGCCGGCGGGAGAGGAGTCACCGACTGCGGGGAGTCGTCCCGAGGCGAACGACGGCGGCGCGTTCGCGGGTGCCGCGGCCCAGTGGGCGTCGGGCTCGGCCGAGAGGCCGAAGGTCATCGTCCCGCCGCTCCGGAGGATCGAAGCCGGCACCCACGGGCTCGTCCACTCGCCGTCGTGCGCCCTTCGAGGTGCTCGCAGTCGTCGACCCGCAGCTCGGGACCGACACCGCCGGCGAGACGCCGGCGACCCGGAGTCCCGTCACGTACGGGGTGCCGGGCGAGGCGCCCGGCGCGCGCTCGACGAGGGTCTTGCCGTCGGAGAGGGTGAGCACGACGTCGGGGAAGAGCGGGCTGGCGAGCGCGAGGTCGGCCGAACCGGGAGTCACCGGGTAGAGGCCGATCGCCGCCCACACGTACCACGACGAAAGGGCGCCGAGGTCGTCGTTGCCGGGTTCGTCCACCGGAGCGTCCGCGTACTGCGAATCGACGATGGCCCGGACCACGGCTTGCGTGCGCGAAGGGGCGCCGAAGTAGTCGTACTCCCACGGCGTCCACAGGTTCGGCTCGTTTCCCGACCACTCGTAGGGCTGGTAACGGGAGGCGTCGAGCTCGGTGAAGAAGGAGTCGAGCGCCGCGGTCGCGTCGCCGTTGCCACCCATCAGCGCGGCCAAACCGGAGAGATCCTGCGGGACCGACCAGGTGTACTGGATCGCGTTGCCCTCCTCGAAACCGTTCTGCCCGCCCGGCTCGAACTGGGAGGTCTGGAAGGCCGGGCCTGCGGGGAAGGTCCCGTCCGAGTTGCGAGCCCCGAGGTACCCGGTCGCCGGGTCGAAGAGGTACTCCCAGTCGTGCGCGCGGGCGGCCATCGAAGCCGCGAGTCGGTGCTGACCGAGTGAGGATGCGAGCTCGGCGATCGAGAAGTCGTCGATCGCGTACTCGAGCGTCGCCGACGCGCCCTCCGAGTAGGTGATCGAGCCGAGGTCGAGGGAGCCCGCGTTCACGTAGTGCTGACCGAGGTACTGGTCGAGGTACTGGCGCTCGATTTCGAGCCCGTGGTTGTGCTCGTCAACGGTCGCTCCCTTGACCATCGCGCGCAAGCCCGCTTTCGCGTCGAAGCCGCGCGCGCCGAATGCGTAGGCCGCCGCGATGATCGGAGCTGCCGAATCGCCGTTCATCTGCGAGGCGTCGCCGTCGGGGATGGCCCACTTGGGGAGCCACCCGCCTTGTTCCGCATCGTCGACGAGGGACTGGACCATGTCGCCGACCCGACCCGGCGCGAGCAGCGCGAGGAGCTCGATCTCCGACCGGTAGATGTCCCACTCGGAGAAGTTCGCGTAGATGAGACGGCTGCCGGCAGCATGCACCCGGCCGTCGTCGCCGCGGTAGGCGCCCGAGTGGTCGCTCATCACGCTCGGGAAGAGGAACGAGTGGTAGAGCGCGGTGTAGAAGGTCCGCTGCTCGGCAGGGGTGCCGCCCCCGATCCGGAGCCTCCCGAGGAGTCGGTCCCACTGCTGGTGGCCCGCGGCTTCCACCTGGTGGAGCGACCATCCGGGGTCCTCTGCGGCGAGGTTGCCGAGGGCGCCCGCGGTGCTCACGTAGGAGATGCCCACCTTCATGTGCACGACCGGGTCCGAGGTGGTGTCGAAGGTGACCCACGCTCCACAGGCGGCACCGCTGCAGCCGGCCGAGCCGGGGGAGAGCGCCGTGCCGTCCCAGCTCCCGTGCGCGGTGAAGCGTCGGTCGAATTTCGCCGCGAAGTAGAGCGTGTCGTTGGTGCCGGTGCCGCAGAACTGGCCGGCGGTGACCGCCCCGGTCAGTTCGTCGGCCCCGACGAGGTGCACGTCGGAGGACACGACGGTGTTGGCGCCGCCGGTCACTTTGAACAGGACGTCAGCCTGTGCGGTCCGCGGAAAGGTGAAGGCCGAGAGCCCGGTCCGGGTGGTGACCGCGAGCTCGCTCTCGACCCCACCTGCGGTCACCCGATAGCGACCGGGGGCGGCGATCTCGTCCGCGTGGGAGAACGTCGCGGTGGTGGCCTCCGGGTCGGTGCCGACCGCCCCGACGGTCGGAAGGATCGGCACATCGCCGTAACCGGTGCAGCCGGTGCCGCTCAGGTTGGTCAGGCCGAAGCCGGCGATCCGGTCGTCGGCGTACGAATAGCCGCCTCCCGCGCCGGCCAGGTTGGGCACGGTCTCCGGGCTCCACTGGATCATGCCGAAGGGGAGGTCCGCCCCGGGGAACTCGCCGATCGCCCCTGTTGCACCACCCGCGCCGGTGCCGTCGAGCGGGCGGACCAGCGACGCCGGGTCTGCCACGAGTGCCCTCCCGGGGACGCTCGTCGTGGCCGCTGCGCCCGGCGGCCGCGCACACCGTGTACCCGACGAGGATCGCCAACGACAGCAGAGCCACGAAGGAGCGGCGGACTCGCCGGCGGCGGAGGGCTCGCGTCATGCGGGGACCGTAGCGGACCGGCCGATGCCGAGCCGGGGTGTCGGTCAGCTGCCGAGACGGTTGAGGGAGTCGATCAACTGCCGGAGGCGGCCGTAGCGGACCTTGTCGAAGCGGAACGCGATGCGTGCCAGGTCGAGCTGGTCCACGTCGTTGCGCTCGGGCGGCAGCGGCTTGGTGTGCCGGATGACCCCGGATGCGACGATGTCGCCGAAGCGCCGGTTGAGGTCGGCGAGCTCGGCACGGGTCGGTGCGGTCACCATTCGCACGACGAGCAGGTCGCCGACCCAGCGGCACGAGCGGTAGTTGCGATAGAAGCCGAGCAGCTCGTCGCGTGCGCTCGTCGACCTCGTCGGTGATGGCGAAGAGGGCCCGGTCGTCACCGGACACGAGTCCCCGCGGCTCGACCTCGTCGTTGAGGAAGCGCGTCCAGCCCTCCCAGTAGGTCCCGCCCGGGACGTCGAGCATCACCACGGGCGCCGGCTCCGACTTGCCGGTCTGGAGCAGGGTGAGCAGCTCGTAGCCTTCGTCGAGGGTGCCGAACCCACCGGGCAGGACGACGTACCCGTCGGACTCCTTGATCAGCATGAGCTTGCGGGTGAAGAAGTAGCGCATCTCGACGAGCTTCGGGTCCTGGGCGATGAAGGGGTTGGCGCCCTGTTCGTGGGGGAGGCGGATGTTGACGCCGATCGAACGCTCGCGGCCCGCGCCTTCCATGCCCGCGGCCATGATCCCCGGGCCCGCGCCGGTCACCACCATCCAACCCGCTTCCGCCATGGCCGCGGCGAGGTCGCGGGCCTGGTCGTAGGCGGGGTGGTCAGCCTCGGTGCGCGCGGAGCCGAAGATGGTCACCTTCATCCGTCGCCGGAAAGGGCGGAAGATCCGGAACGCCTCGGCCATCTCCGCCAGCGCGGAGTCGGCGAGCTTCAGGTCGATCAACTCGCTTCCCTCGCCGGCGAGACCGGCAACGGTGGTGAGCATGGAGCGGTAGAGGCGACGTTGGGTGGCGGACGCACCCCCGGCCTCGAGATTGCCGACCAGCCGGGCGGTGACCTCGTCGAGCCCACCGCGTTCCGCTTCGACGGCCTGACGGGAGCGGCTCGGCGCCACCGCGGACCGCTCGGGATCCGGGCCGTCCGGCGGTGTCACCATCTCAGGGAGTGGGTGCGAGTGCCCGCTCGGCGGGGGCGGCGACCCTGCCGTAGAGGGTCGTCCGCTGCGCGAGGGCGCGCCCGAGCGGTTCGACGATGCCGGCGAAGGCATCGGCATCCATCATCTGACCGTGCTCGGCGCCGGCCGCTCGCGAGATGTTCTCGTCGATCAAGGTCCCGCCGAGGTCGTTGACGCCGGCGCGCAGCACCTGGCGGACCCCGTCGGCTCCGAGCTTGACCCAGCTCGCCTGGATGTTGTCGATCGCCCCGCGGTAGGCGATCCGTCCCACCGCGTGCATGAGCAGATTCTCGCGGAACGTCGGGCCGCGGCGCGAGGCGTGTCGCAGGTAGATCGGCGCCGCCATGTGCACGAAAGGCAGCGGGACGAACTCGGTGAACCCCCCGGTCTCCTTCTGGAGCGCCCGGGTGCGGAGCAGGTGGCGGGCCCACGAACGCGGCTGCTCGACCGCGCCGAACATGATCGTCACGTTCGACCGGAGCCCGACCGAGTGCGCGGTCCGGTGGGCCTCGAGCCATTCGTCCGTGGTGATCTTGTCCGGGCAGAGCACCTCGCGGACCGGGTCGTCGAGGATCTCGGCCGCGGTGCCCGGCAGCGTCTTCAGGCCGGCGTCACGCAGCAGCACCAGGTACTCCGCGAGGGTGGTGCCCGAGCGGCGTGCTCCCTCGGTGACCTCGAGCGCGGTGAACCCGTGGATGTGGATCGTCGGGGATGCTTCGCGGACCGCCCCGATCACCTCGAGGTAGTAGCTGCCGTCGAAGGAGGGGTGGATGCCCCCCTGCAGGCAGACCTCGGTGGCGCCGAGCTCCTCGGCCTCCCGCACCCGCTCGGTGATCTCGCCGAGCTCGAGCAGGTAGGGCGCGCCGCGGAGGTTGAGGGAGAGCGGCCCCTTGGAGAAGGCGCAGAAGCGGCACTTGAAGGTGCACACGTTGGTGTAGTTGATGTTGCGGTTGGCGACGTAGGTGACCTCGTCGCCGACCACCTCGGTCCGGATCCGGTCGGCCACCTCGGCGACCGTCGCGCACCTCGCGGCCGCGGGCGCGAAGAGGGTGACCAGATCGTCCTCGCCGAGCTCGTCTCCTTCGAGCACCCGGTCGAGCACCTCGTGCGACCGCGCCGATCCGGGTGGGCCCGGCCGTCGACCCGGAGGCGAAGGGCGCGAGGAGGTCCGGCGGGGGAGCGTCGGCCCCCGAGCACCAGGCGTGGTCGCGGGCGAGGCTCTCCGCGTCGGAGGCGTCGAGGACGGGGAAGCGCATCGCTCCGTCGAGCCAGCGAGGAGGGTCGAGTGCGAACTCGGGGTAGAGGGTGAGACGCGGTGCGAGGACATGGCCCGATGCCTCGGTGATCAGCACGCAGGTGCTCGAGGGCGGGCCATGCGCGCTCGGGGTTCACGTGGTCGACGGTGACCGGCGAGACGCCACCCCAGTCGTCGATCCCCGACGCGAGGAGCGTGCCGAGGTCGTCGGAGAGATTGGGCGGTGCCTGCAGGTGGACCTCGGGTGGCAGGAGCGTCCGTGCGGCCGCGACGGTCCAGAGGAACTCGTCGATCGGGCACGGGGGCGACCGATGCATCGCGGTGCCGGGTTTCGGGAGGAAGTTCTGGACGATGACTTCCTGGACGTGGCCGTGACGTCGATGGCTCGCCGCGATCGCCCGCAGCGTGTCGAGACGATCGGTACGCGATTCGCCGATGCCGACCAGCAGACCGGTGGTGAAGGGGATGCACAGTTCGCCTGCGGCCTCGAGGGTGGCGAGGCGCCGCTCGGGCGTCTTGTCCGGTGCGTGGCGGTGCGCCGCCAGGTCCGGGTTGAGCGACTCGAGCATCATCCCCTGACTGGCGGTCACCTCGCGCAGCCGCGCGAGGTCCTCTTTGCCGAGGGCGCCTGCATTGGCGTGCGGGAGGAGGCCGGTTGCTTCGACCACCGCACGGCAGGCGGCGACAAGGTAGTCGACGGTCGACTCGTACCCGTGTTCGGCGAGCCATCGCCGGGCCGCCGGGTACCGGTCCTCGGGTCCTTCCCCGAGGGTGAACAGGGCTTCGTGACAACCCGCCCGGACGCCCGCGCCGGGCGATGTCGAGGACCTCGTCCAACGAGAGATAGGGCGAGGTCACCCGTGCCGGCGCCTTGGCGAAGGTGCAGTAGCCGCACCGGTCGCGGCAGAGCATGGTGAGCGGGACGAAGACCTTCGGGGAGAAGGTGATCCGATTGTCGTACGCGGCATCGCGGATGGCGCGAGCGTCGTGCGCTGGAGCGAGGCGAGGTCGGTGCCGAGCAGGTCGTCGCGGGGCATCGGCGACACCTTACCGGAGCGCACCTCGCCCTCGGCCGTGGACATCGAGGTCAGCGCCGGGGAGCTCGATGTCGCCCGCGGCTGCCGCGTCGACCAACCAGAGCACCTCGTGCGCGTCGACCCGTCCCGCGGGCAGGTCCTCGCCGCCGGCCACCCGTCGGAGCGCTTCGCGCTTCGATTCGCCGGCGACGGTGAAGACGACGAGACCGGCGCGTGCGATGGCGGGGAGGGTGAGGGTGATCCGGTCGTGCGGGTTGTGTTCCGACGGATCGCGGTCGGCGACGACCAGGGGACCCGACTCGCCGACGTCCAACGCGGCCGAACCCGGGAAGAGGGAGGCGCAGTGCCCGTCGGGGCCGAGTCCGAGGTGGACGAGATCGATGTGCCCGAGTCCCGCGACCTCGCGGTCGTACGCGGCTGCTGCCGCCTCGGGCGGTCCCCCTCGGTACATCGGGTGGTCGGACCGGACCGGTCCCACCGTCTCGAGGAGGGACTCGACACCGAGGCGGTGGTTGGAGTCGGGACTGTCGAGCGGCACGCACCGCTCGTCGCCCCAAAAGACGTCGACCGCGGACCACGGTGCGGTCGACGTCACGCCGGGACCCGGTCCGGTCCGAGCGGCGAGCGTGCGGTAGCACGCCTCGGCGGTCGGACCGCCGGACAGGAAGAGGGACATCCCGCCGGACGGGAGCGCGGAGAGTCGTGCCGCGACCAGTTCGGCGAAGGCGTCCGGAACCGAGTCGACCTGCCGGAGGGTGCCGCGCACGCTGCCCGCTACTGGGGAGCCGGCGAGATCCGACCGAGTCGGCCCGGGTCGAGGTCGAGGACCGGGTTGCGCCATTCGTCGCCGCTGCGCTCGACCAGCAGGTCCGCCATGTGGGGTCCCCACGAACCCGCGGGGTAGAAGAGCATGCCGCCGCCCGGCTCCGACCGGGCTTTCAGATAGGGGTCGACGATCTGCCAGGCCTGGAGGACTTCGTCGGAGCGGATGAACAACGTCGCGTCTCCGACCATCGCGTCGTGGATGAGACGTTCGTAGCCGTCGGCGGTCTCGGACCCCGCGAACGCCTCGGCGTAGGTGAAGTCCATCGCGACCGAACGGACGTGGAACTTCTCACCGGGCACCTTCGCACCGAACTCGAGGCTGATCCCCTCGTCGGGCTGGATCCGCAGGATCAGCGCGTTCGGGCGCAGGTCGCGGCTCGCCTGCTGGTCGAAGAGGAGGAAGGGAACCCGGTGGAAGGTGAGCGCGACCTCGGTCACCCGCGCCGGCAGGCGTTTGCCGGTCCGCACGAAGATCGGCACGCCCGCCCAG
This sequence comes from uncultured Acidimicrobiaceae bacterium, assembly GCA_963784155.1. GTDB lineage: Bacteria > Actinomycetota > Acidimicrobiia > Acidimicrobiales > RAAP-2 > Bog-756. Next base: position 171,170 of record CAWAQF010000011.1, on the reverse strand, counting down.
CGCCAGTTCTCGACCCGGAGACGCAGCGCCACGAACGTCTCGGTCTGGCTGTCGGGGGCGACGGCCTCCTCCTCGCGGTAGCCGACGACCGACTCGCCTTCGATCATCCCGGCGGTGTACTGGCCGCGGACCGCCTTGTCGACCGCTTCGTCGGGAGTCGGGACGTCGATGGCTTGCAGCAGCTTGACCTTCTCGTCGCGGATCCGGTCGGCCTCGCTGCTCGTCGGCGATTCCATGAGGGTGAGCGCGAGGACTTGCATCACGTGGTTCTGGACGATGTCGCGGAGCGCACCCGCGGTCTCGTAGAAGCCGCCGCGGTGCTCGACGCCGAGGCTCTCTGCGACGGTCACCTGCACCTGTTCGACGTAACGACGGTTCCAGATGGGCTCGAAGATCGCGTTGGCGAAGCGCAGTGCGAGGACGTTCTGCACCGTCTCTTTCCCCATGTAGTGGTCGATCCGGTAGATCTGGTGCTCGTCGAACGCACCGTGCATCTGCTGGTCGAGGACGATGGCGCTCGCGAGGTCGTGACCGAAGGGCTTCTCCACCACGACGCGGGTGAAGCGGCCCTCCGAGGGCTCGGCGCAGCCGTGCTCCCCGAGTGCCTCGGCCACCAGGCCGAAGACGCTCGGGATGGTGGCGAGGTAGTAGATGCGGTTCCCATCCGTCCGGTGCACCTCGTCCGCCTCGTCGAGGATGACCTTCAGTTGGGCGAAGGTGTCCGGGTGGTGGTACTCGCCCGCCACGTAGCGGAACCGGTTGACGAGCTCCTTCCAGGTCGGCCCACCGTCGGGGGTGGCATCGGCGACCCGCTTTCGGAACTCGTCGTCGCTCCACTCGGTGCGCGCCACGCCGATCAGGGTGAATCCCGCGTCGAGCACGCCGTGGTCGGCGAGGCGCGCAAGCGCCGGCAGGATCTTCCGGTGGGTGAGGTCACCTGACGCGCCGAAGATGACGATCGCGACCGGGGGTGCCTTGGAGAGGGGAGGGGCGGGGCGTCCCGAGCCGGACCGCCCTGAGGTGGTGGCGGTCATCGCGGGGTGGAGGTCTCGCCGCCCAAGGTTCCCTCGGAGGTGGTGAAGGCGTGCCCGCCGAACTGGTTGCGCAGCGCGGACACCAGCCGGAGACCGAAGGCGTCCTTCTTCATCGAGGCGAAACGCGCGAAGAGCGCGGTCGCGATGACCGGGGCGGAGACGCCGCGGTCGACGGCCTCGATCGCGGTCCATCGTCCCTCGCCGGAGTCGACGACGACGGCCTCGACCTGTTCGAAACCCGAGTCGGGCCGGAGGGCCCGCTCGGCGAGCTCGAGGAGCCAGCTCCGGACGACCGACCCGTACCGCCAGATCGCGGCGATCTGGTGGAGGTCGAGGTCGAACTCGTGCGCCTCCGACATGATCTCGAATCCCTCCGCGTACGCCTCCATGAGGCCGTACTCGATGCCGTTGTGCACCATCTTCACGAAGTGGCCGGCACCCGGGGGTCCGACGTGCGCGTACCCGCCCTCCGGTGCGAGGGCGAGGAAGATCGGTTCGGCGGTCGCCACGGCCTCCTCGGTGCCGCCCACCATGAGGCAGTAACCCTCGGTCAGGCCCCAGATCCCGCCCGAGGTACCGGCGTCGACCAGGGCGATGCCGGAGGAGGCGAGCTGATCGACCAGCGGAGCGGTCTCCTTGTAATTGGAGTTCCCTCCGTCGATGACCACGTCGCCACGCTCGAAGAGCCCGGCCAGCGTGGTGACGGTGGCGGTGGTCGCCTCGCCGGCGGGCACCATCACCCATGCCACCCGTGGGGCCGCGAGCTTGGAAGCGAGCTCCTCGAGGGTGGCGACCGGTTCGGCACCGAAGGCGGCCACCGCGTCACGGGCCTTCTCGGAGAGGTCGAAGGCCACGACCTGGTGCCCGTGCTCGAGGAGCCGCTGGGTCATGTTCGCGCCCATCTTGCCCAGACCGACCATGCCGACCTTCATGCTTACCTCCTCTCGGGGCGGGTGCCGGCCCTAGCCGCGGGCCAGCGCACCGGCCTTGTCGGACAGCGACTGCATGAGCTCGTCGAAGGAGGCGCGGAACGAGGCGACCCCTTCCTTCTCGAGCACCTCGGCCACGTCGGCCATGTCGATGCCGGCCGCGACGAGCCGGTCGAGGTGTGCGCTCGCCTGGTCGATCCCGCCGTCGACCGTGCGCGCGACCGTGCCGTGATCGAGGAAGTCGGCGATCGTCCCGTCGGGCATGGTGTTCACGGTGTCGGGTCCGATGAGCGTGTCGACGTAGGCGAGGTCGGGGTAGGCGGGGTTCTTGGTCGAAGTCGAGGCCCACAGCGGGCGCTGGACCTTCGCACCGCGCGCCGCCAGCGCATCCCAACGTGGTCCGGAGAAGCGTTCGACGAAGAGCGCGTAGGCCAGCTTGGCCTGTGCCACTGCAGCCTTCCCTCTGAGGTCGAGCAGGGCCGGGTCCGAGGAGCCGACGGCCTCGAGCCGCTTGTCCACCTCGGTGTCGACCCTGCTGACGAAGAACGAGGCGACGCTCGCAACGGCCGAGAGATCGGTCGCGCCGGATGCCGTCAACTGTTCGAGCCCCGAGAGGTACGCCTCGATGACCTCGTCGTAGCGCGCGATGCCGAAGATGAGCGTGACGTTGATGCTCTTCCCCTCGCCGATCATCTGGCGGATCGCAGGCACTCCCTCGGAGGTGGCCGGGATCTTGACGAAGAGATTGGGTCGGTCGATCCTTGCGTGCAGTGAACGGGCTTCCTCGACGGTGCCGGCCGTGTCGTGAGCGAGCCCGGGAGCGACCTCGACCGAGACGAAACCGTCACCGCCGTCCGAGGAGTCGTAGAGGGGGCGCAGGAGGGTGAGAGCGGACGTGACGTCGTCGATCACGAGGTCCCAGTACACGTCCTCGACGGACACCGATCCGGCGAGCCGGCGGAATTCGTCGTCGTAGGTGTCCTGACCGGAGATCGCCTTGGCGAAGATGGTCGGATTGGAGGTCACCCCGCGGATGCCCTTGACGACCAGGTCGGCGAGGGTGCCGTCCTCGAGCCAGTCGCGTCGCAGGTTGTCCAGCCAGGGGCTCTGGCCCTGGCGCTCGTAGAGATCGTGCAGCGTGGTCACGGTGCTCCTTTCGTCGAAGCTCCGACGGCCCGGCCGCCACCTCGCGTGCGCACGCCTCGTCGGCTCACCGGGTGGTAACCGCTGCCGCTCGGGCGAGCAGGGAGCGCGCCCGCTCGGCGACGTGACCGGGGTTGAATCCGAATTCGTCCAATACCCGTTCACCGGGCGCGGAAGCACCGAAGTGGTCGATGCCGACGCTCGCGTCCACGTAGCGCTCCCATCCGAACACGGTGGCGGCCTCGACCGAGAGCCGTGGCACACCGGGAGGGAGGACCCGCTCCCGGTACGAGGGCGACTGCTCGGCGAAGAGGTCCCAGGAGGGGAACGACACGACCCGGACCGCGGTGCCCTCGGCCTCGAGCAGGTCGGCCGCGCCGAGGCACACCTGAACCTCGCTGCCGGTGCCGACGAGGACGATCGCGGGGTCACCGCCCTCCGGGTCGCGCAGCACGTAGGCCCCGCGGGGGACCCCTTCCTCGGCCAGCTCGACGGTCTGCTCGAGGATCGGGAGGGACTGGCGGGACAAGACGAGCGCCGTCGGACCCTCGTGGTCGACGGCGATGCGCCACGCCTGTGCGGTCTCGTTGGCGTCGGCCGGCCGGATCACCCGGAGGTTGGGCATCGCCCGCACCGCGGCGAGCTGCTCGATCGGCTGGTGGGTCGGCCCGTCCTGGCCGAGGCCGATCGAGTCGTGGGTCCACGAGTAGACGACGTGCACATTGGAGATCGCCGCCACCCGCACCGCGCCGCGCATGTAGTCGGAGAAGACGAAGAAGGTGCCCCCGACCGGGAGGATGCCCCCGTGCGCCGCCATCCCGGTCATCACCGCACCCATCGCGTGCTCGCGGATGCCGTAGTGGATCAGGTCGCCCCCGGGTTCGGCGACCGACTGGGCGACCGCGCCGTCCATGCCCATGCCGGTGTTGCCGGTCAGGTCCGCGCTGCCGGGGATCAGGCCGGGGATGACTTCGCCGGTCGCGTCGAGGCAGGCCTTCACGGCCCGGCGGGTGGCGAGGGGCCCGTCGTCGGGACGGAATCCGGGCAGCTTCGCCTCCCAACCCGGCATCCCGTGGCCGGCCTGCGCCGCGTGCCAGCGCGCCTTGTCGCCGGTCCAGCCCGAGTAGCGCTCGACCCACTCGGCGTGCACTCGCTCGCCGCGCGCGACGCAGCTCCGGTAGAGGTCGAGCACCTCGTCGGGCACCCAGAACGACTCGTCGGGCGGGAGACCGAGGATGGTCTTCGTCTCCCGGATCTCGTCCGCGGGGAAGGGGTCTCCGTGCGCCTTCGCGGTGTCGGTCAGGTGGGGGGACGGGTACCCGATGTGACTGCGGAGGATGATCAGCGAGGGCTTGTCCTCGGTCGACCGGGCCCGCTCGAGCGCGGCTTCGAGGACGGTCGAGGTCGTCGGCGGACTGACCGAGGTCTTCGACGGACCAGCCGTAGGCGGTGAAGCGGCCGGCGACGTCGTCCGAGTAGGAGAGCTCGGTCGGGCCGTCGATGGTGATGTGGTTGTCGTCGTAGACGTAGACGAGGTGCCCGAGTCCGAGATGGCCGGCGAGTGACGCGGCCTCGTGGGAGATGCCCTCCTCGAGGCAGCCGTCGCCGGCGATCACGTAGGTGTGGTGGTCGCAGACCTCGGGGGAGAAGTTGTCCCGGAGCCACCGCTCCGCGATCCCCATCCCGACCCCGTTGGCGAAACCCTGGCCGAGAGGACCGGTGGTGACCTCGACCCCGAAGGTCTGATGGAGCTCGGGATGGCCCGGCGTCCTCGAGCCCCACTGCCGGAAGGAGCGGAGGTCGTCGAGGGTGAGCCCGTAGCCGGTCAGGTACAGCATCGAGTAGAGCAGGATCGACGCGTGGCCGTTCGAGAGCACGAAGCGATCGCGGTCGGGCCAGAGCGGGTCGGACGGATCGTGCCGCATGACCCGCGTGAACAGCACGTGGGCGAGCGGGGCGAGTGCCATCGCGGTTCCGGGGTGGCCCGAGTCGGCTGCCCGTGGGGCGTCCATCGCCAAGCCCCGGACGACGTTGATGCCGAGCTGCTCGAGATCGGAGGAGACGTCGGTTGGAGGTGAGGACGACCGCGACCCGCTCATCGCGGCCACCCTATCGGCCGGGGCTGCCGGCGGTGACGGTACCGGGCGTCCTCACCGATCGCTGAACAGAGCGATCGAGGAGGAGAAGCTGTGCAGGAAGTTGCTGCCTCCGACCGGTCCGATCTCGCCGGCCGCGAAGAACCCGCCGAGCGGAGCGGCTCCCACCTCGCGCTCGAAGGTGCGGACGTCGTGGTTCGCCGTGTCGAACATCCGCGAACCTCTCCCGTTGCACGAGAACATCAGTGCACCGGACGCCTGGCGCCCGCGGAGGAGGAGCTCGAGATCACGGTGGGCCGATTCGGCGTCGCGGAGGTGGAAGCGGATCGTGGCGCCGAGCGGGACCCGATCGTTGACCGCGACCGCTCCGCTGGATCGGTCGACGCCGACCACGTTGCGCACGAGGAAGTCGCCCGGGCCCGGCTCACTGATCCGTTCGTCGACCAGCCGTCCGACGAACAGGCCGTTCGCCTCGATGCCGGCGACGTCGACCGGTTCGAGGCCGTCTTTGATCTCGTCGACCATCCGATCCATGGCAGGCCGTCCCGCGATCTCGTAGATGATGTTGCGATCCGATCGGGTGACCGTGAGGAGGCGCCCATAGGGCCGGCAGCCCTGGGAGAGCACGGTCTCGACGTCGACACCGGGTCCGATCAGGACGCCGGTGGCACCCTTGGCGACCACCCGGTCGCGGACGACCAGCCGGCTCGCACCCGGGCCGCGGCCGGCCGAGGCGTTGCCGCCGACGACGGGCACCCCCGGCATCCGCTCCCCGAACCAGGCGAGGAACTCCTCGGTCGGGAAGGTGAACGGGTCGCCGATCAGCACCAGCAGCGCGGGGATCGAGACCGATCCGGTCCGGCCAGCCGTCGAAGTGCCACGTGTCGTCCGAGAGCCGGATCGCGGTCAGCGACAATTGCAGCAGCGGCCCGACCCGACCGGCCCAGAGGCTGAGGGCGGGCGTCTCCTCGACCTCGGTGCCGCGGCCGAGCACCGACTCGGCCGCGCAGCCGACGATGGCGAGCGGGTGCAGCACGGCCTCGAGGGTCGCCGCGATGTCCTCGAGCGCGCCGGCGTGCGGTCGGGTCGCGTTGACCACCACCAGATCGGGGCGATCGCCGATCGACTCGAGCACGCCGCCGGCGACCTCGCCGGTGGCCTGGGCGGCGATCGGGTGCTCGGACAGCGCGCTGGCGAACGCCGACTCGGCCATCCCACCAGTAGACCACCAGTCCCGTGGGGCGACGGATGTAGCGTCGGACGATGGCCGATCTGCGGATCCAGGTGCCCGCCAACTGTGAGCTCACGCTCGGAATGCGGTGCGTCGACAAGTCGGTCCCCGGTCGCACCGTCTGGCAGATGCGGGCGGACGAGCGCTTCGCCAACCCGGCCGGCATCCTCCAGGGCGGCTTCCTCGGCGCGATGGCCGACTCGGCCATGGGTTCGGCGGTGATCACCTCGGCCAGGGCGTCGGGCCGTCGGGTGGTGGCGGTCAACCTCGAGATGAAGACCGCCTTCCTCGCGGCCGCCCGGGTGGGCGCCGTGCTCGAGTGCACGGCATCGGTGCTCTCCTGCGGCTCGCGGGTCGCCTTCGCCGAGGCGGAGGTGGTCGACGACGGCGGCGCGAGCGTGGCGCGTGCCAGTTCCACCTACCTGTTGACCGATCGCGAGTGAGCACCCGCCCAGGCGGTGCTGCCTATAGTTGTGCGATTCGACCGTCACCGACGGTTGCAGCCGAAGGAGGAACGTGACCCCAGCCCGCAGCGGCCCGGCGAAAGGGCTCGCCGGACTCCGAGCGACGGGTGGCGAGACCGTCCAGCTGGTCATCGACTACGTCAAGCAGGAGACCCTCGACCCGCTCAAGGGGCTCGGACGCTTCCTCCTCTTCGGCGTCGCCGGCTCGGTGTGCCTCTCGATCGGGCTCGTCGATCCTCGCGATCGCCCTGCTGCGGTGCTCCAGGGCGAGACCGGCAGCACGTTCACCGGGCAACCTCTCGTGGGTCCCGTACCTGATCAGTACGGTCGCGGTGGTCGCGGTGGCCGCGCTCGCGGTCTGGTCGGTCAGCCGGGGCCAGGGTCGTCCCGTCAGCCGGGCGGAGGAGGGCGCACGATGACAGCGACCCCGCAGGAGCAGATCACCCGCGACCAGATCGAGGCCAAGTTCCGCGAGCTGACCGGCGACGTCGACGACGAGGTCGCGTCCGCCCGTTCCCAGGCGGTGACCGTCGGCGCTCGCGGTCGGCGTGGCGGTGGTGGCGGTCGTCTTCCTGATCGGCCGGCGAAGTGGCCGCCGTCGCTCGGCGGTCGTCGAGGTCCGGCGGATCTGATCGGTGGACTCGCTCCTGCACTTCTTCCAGGTGAAGGCCTTCGGTCGTGGCCTGCGCGGCGTACCACACGGCGTGGATCGTGATCGGCGTGGCGGTCTGGATGCTCAACCGGGCCCGAAACCAGAACGACGTCGTCTACCGCACGCAGCTCGAGCCGGGGGAGCGCCTGCTCATCCGCACCGGGACCACGCGGTCGCCCGACGCCGACGGCCGCTGACGCGGTGGGCGGCGCCGAGGAGCGACGTCTCCTCCGGAACGGCGACCGCGTGATGCTGATCGACGCCAAGGACCGTCGCTACCTGCTCACCCTGCGAACGGGCCCTCGTTCCACACCCACGCCGGGATCATCCACCACGACGACGTGATCGGCCGTCCCGAGGGTTCCTCGGTGGCGGCCAGCACCGGCCGCCGTTCGTCGTCGTCCGTCCGACGCTCTCGCGACGTGATCTTGAAGATGCCGAGGGGTGCGCAGGTCATCTATCCGAAGGACCTCGGGTGCGATCCTGATGGAGGCCGACATCGGCCCGGGCATGCGCGTCCTCGAAGTCGGGCGTCGGGATCCGGCGCGCTCTCGATGGCGCTGCTGCGCGCCGGCGCCGAGCGTCCTCGGCTACGAGCTGCGCGAGGACTTCGCCGCCCGTGCGTCCCGCAACGTGGTCGAGCTGCTCGGCGCACAGGTCGCCCCTACCGGGTCGAGATCCGTGACGTCTACGAGGGCATCGACGGCCCGAGGTCTCGATCGGATCCTGCTCGACGTCCCCGAACCGTGGAGGGTGCTCGGTCACGCCGCCGATGCGCTGCGCACCCGGTGGGATCCTCTGCGCCTACCTGCCCGACGATCAACCAGACGACCGAGCTCCGTAACGGCGCTCGGGAAGAGCGCCTTCGGCCTCGCGAGGACGCTCGAGGTCCTCCAGCGCACCTGGCACGTCGAGGCTCGTTCGGTGCGACCGGACCACCGCATGGTGGGGCACACCGGGTTCCTCACGACCGCACGGCTCCTGGTGGCAGACGCGGGACGGAGTGCCGGCGCGGTCAGCCCTGCTCGATGAAGATGCACTCGCCGGGACACTCCTCGGCGGCCTCGACGACGGCGTCCTCCAGCTCCTCGGGCACCGCGGCCATCCCCGCCGAGCCGCCGGGTTCGTTGCGCACGTCCGAGCCCTTCCTTCACATAGGCGAGTCCGTCGTCGAGGAGCGTGAAGACGGCAGGCGCGATCTCCTCACAGAGTCCGTCGCCGGTGCAGAGATCCTGGTCGATCCAGACCTTCATCAGTGATGTGGCTCCTAGGTTCGGTGCGGGGCCCCCAGGCGGCGCGGCCCGCGGCCCGAAGGGTTCGTCTCCGGTCGGGACAGGTGCCGTCTCGACTCCCCATCGTACCCGCGCAGGCGTGCAGTCTAGCTGACGGAGCGTCAGATCAGCGAGCGCGTGCGTGCACGCGCCCGCTGCGGCGTGTGGCGCATCGTCGCAGGGGCGCCGGTGTAGGGTCGCCTCAGAGGTCACCGAATGCGAGGGAGGTGGTCGCGACGGCTGAGCACGACGAACGGGAACGTCTTCCGGCGGGACGGGGCACCAACGAAGATCTCGAATCGTTGCGGGTCCGCGTGCAGGCGGCGGAGGAAGAGATCGGCATCCTCCGCCGGCGCCTGCAGGAGAGCCCGCGCCGGGTCCAGGCGCTCGAGGAGAAGCTGCTCGAGACCAAGGGACAGCTGGCACAGGCCATCTCGCAGAACGAGAAGCTCACCTTCACACTCCAGACCGCCAAGGAGCACGTGGCGAACCTGCGCGAGGAGGTCGAGAAGCTCACCCAGCCACCGGCTGCGTACGGCACCTTCCTCGGATCGAACGACGACGGCACCGTCGACGTCTTCTCGGGCGGCCGGAAGATGCGGGTCGCGCTCCACCCCGACATCGAGATCGACATGCTCGAGCGCGGGAACGAGGTCGTCCTCAACGAGTCGCTGAACGTCATCCTCGCCCGCAAGGGCGAGGGGTCCGGCGAAGTCGTCGTGTTGAAAGAACTGCTCGACGACGGCGTGCGGGCGATCGTCTTCGGCCGCGCCGACGAGGAGCGGGTCGCGGAGCTCGCCGACTCGCTCCTCGGCGTCCGGCTCCGTGCCGGCGACACGGTCCTGATGGAGTCGCGCACCGGCCTCCTCATCGAGAAGCTCGACCGTCCCGAGGTCGAAGAGCTGGTCCTCGAGGAGGTGCCCGACGTCACCTACGCGGACGTGGGCGGACTCGACGAGCAGATCGAGGCCATCACCGACGCGGTCGAGCTGCCCTACCTGCACCGCGATCTCTACGCCGAGCACCGGCTCCCGGCTCCGAAGGGAATCCTGCTCTACGGTCCGCCCGGCTGCGGCAAGACCCTGATCGCCAAGGCGGTGGCCAACTCGCTCGCGAAGAAGGTGGCCGAGGTGACCGGCAACACCAATGCGCGGAGCTACTTCCTCAACATCAAGGGTCCGGAGCTCCTCAACAAGTACGTCGGCGAAACCGAACGTCAGATCCGGCTCGTCTTCCAGCGGGCCCGCGAGAAGTCCGAGGAAGGGGTGCCGGTCATCGTCTTCTTCGACGAGATGGACTCCCTCTTCCGCACCCGGGGGACCGGCATCAGCTCGGACATGGAGTCGACCATCGTCCCCCAGCTGCTCGCCGAGATCGACGGCGTGGAGACGTTGCGGGACGTGATCGTCATCGGAGCCTCGAACCGTGAGGACCTCATCGACCCGGCGATCCTGCGTCCGGGGCGCCTCGACGTGAAGATCCGGATCGACCGTCCGAACGAGGCCTCCGCAGCGCAGATCTTCGCTCGCTACCTGAGCCCGGACCTCCCCCTCGACGAGGGCGAAGTCCGCACGCTCGGCGGCGGGGATCCGGCCAAGGCCACCCAGGCGATGATCGAGTCGACGGTGGCCGAGATGTACCGCGAAGGGGAGGAGAACCGCTTCCTCGAGGTCACCTACCAGAACGGGGACAAGGAGACCCTCTACTACCGGGACTTCTCCTCGGGTGCGATGATCGAGAACATCGTCCGTCGTGCCAAGAAGCGTGCGATCAAACGGGCCATCGCGGACGAGGGCAGAGGCATCCGCACGGACGACCTGCTCGACTCGATCCGTCAGGAGTACAAGGAGAACGAGGATCTTCCCAACACCACCAACCCCGACGACTGGGCGAAGATCTCGGGGAAGAAGGGGGAGCGGATCGTCTACATCCGCACCCTGGTCAACGAAGAGGACGAGACCAAGGGTGGACGCTCCATCGAGCGGGTGGGCACCGGTCAGTATCTCTGAGCAAAGTCCGGGATAGGGTCGGCTGCATGGCCATCCCCAAGGTCTGCGGCATCGAGACCGAGTACGGCATCCAGGTCGTGAACGGAGACCCCAATCCGATCGCGGCCTCCTCGGTGCTGATCAACGCCTATGCCCGTGACGTGGCGCGCCAGCAGACCGGGTGGGACTTCGAGGACGAAGCACCGGGCAACGACGCCCGCGGATTCGCCCGCGAGGGCTCGATGCCGCCGCAGGTCGAGACCCACCTGGTCAACACCGTGCTGACCAACGGCGCGCGCTACTACGTGGACCACGCCCACCCCGAGTTCTCGACGCCAGAGTGCCGCGACGCGCTCGAGTGCGTCCGCTACGACCGTGCCGGCGAGGCGGTCCTCACCCGGTCGATGGAGGCTGCGGACGAGTCCTTGCACGACGGCTCGCACGTCGTCGTCTACAAGAACAACTCCGACGGCAAGGGCAACTCCTACGGCACCCACGAGAATTATCTGATGGACCGGGCGGTCCCCTTCACCCGCATCGTGGCCGGGATCACCCCTCACCTCGTGACCCGGCAGATCTTCGCCGGGGCGGGCAAGGTCGGCACGGAGACCGCCTCACACGAAAGTGGCTCCGTCGACTATCAGATCTCCCAGCGCGCCGAGTTCTTCGAGGAGCAGGTCGGCCTCGAGACGACGCTGAAACGCCCGATCGTCAACACCCGCGACGAGCCACATGCCGATCCGCACCGTTACCGGCGCCTGCACGTGATCGTCGGCGACGCCAACCTGGCCGAGGTCGCGACCTTCCTGAAGGTCGGCACCACTTCGGTCGTGCTCGCGATGATCGAAGACGACATCTCGGGCGATCGGAGCCTGGTCCTCGCCGATCCGGTGATCGCGATGCACCAGGTCGCGCTCGACCGTTCGATGAACCGACCGCTGGCGATGGCCGACGGCACCACGGCGACCGCGCTCGCCATCCAGTGGGAGCTCTTCTCCCTCGCCCGCAAGTACGCCGACGACCAGGGGCTCGAGTGCCTGGGCGACCCGGCGGTCGCCGACGCGGTCCTCGCGCGGTGGGAATCGGTCCTCCACGGCCTCGAGACCGATCCGATGTCGCTCGCGCGCCAACTCGACTGGGTGGCCAAGCTGCAGCTGATCGAGGCCTACCGCGACCGCCACGGCTGCGAGTGGGACGACCACCGCCTGGCCGCCCTCGATCTGCAGTACCACGACCTTCGACCGTCGCGCTCGCTCTTCGCCCGGTTGGACACCGAGCGACTCGTCGATCCGGCCGAGGTCACCGCTGCCGTGACCGATCCGCCCCGCGACACCCGCGCGTGGTTCCGAGGCGAGTGCCTCAAGAAGTGGCCGGGTGCCGTCGCCACCGCCAACTGGGACTCCCTCGTGTTCGACCTCGGAGTCGACCCCCTTCGGCGCGTCCCTATGATGGATCCACTGAAGGGTACGGCCGAACATGTCGAAGAACTGTTGCAGGAGTGTGCGAGCCCGTCCGAGCTTCTGGACCGGCTGAGCGGGTAGGGAGAGTAGGGATGGCAGAACGCGAGCAGAAGAGGAAGAGCGCGCCTGAGCGGTCCGACGACGTCGTCGAGGAGGTTCCCGCGACCTCTGCGACGGGCGAGAAGCTGAAGGCCGAGCTGGACGACCTCCTCGACGAGATCGACGAGGTGCTCGAGGACAACGCCGAGGAGTTCGTGCGCAATTACGTGCAAAAGGGCGGCGAGTAGCCGAGGTGTCCCTGCCGTTCTTCCCGACGACGGAGGATCCGGGGCCCGACTTCGCTGCTCTCATCCGGCGGCTTCAGGTGGCGGCCCCCGCGCCCGCGCGCGACGGCCTCGGGCGCGACGGCCACGGTCGGCTTCGCTCCGTTCGCCGCGCCGGCCGGCGAGCGGATTCCCCACGGCACGACCGTCGCCGCACTGCGCTTCGCCGACGGCGTGGTGATGGCCGGTGACCGGCGCGCGACCGAGGGGAACTCCATTGCTCATCGGTCGATGGAGAAGGTGTTCCCCGCCGACCGCTACTCGGCGGTGGCGATCGCCGGCGCGGCGGGCCCTGCGGTGGAGATGGTCCGTCTGTTCCAGACCCAGCTCGAGCACTACGAGAAGGTCGAGGGAGCGGTCCTCAGTCTGGAGGGAAAGGCCAACCAGCTGAGCCAGATGGTGCGGGAGCACCTCCCCATGGCGATGCAGGGTCTCGCGGTGGTGCCGTTGTTCGCCGGGTTCGACCTGGCGAGGGGAACGGGGCGCATCTTCACCTACGACGTGACCGGTGGGCACTACGAGGAGACCGAGTTCAACGCGACCGGATCGGGTGGACGGGACGCCCGTACGACCATCAAGCTCGGCTACCGCGACGGGCTGGCGCGTGACGAGGCGGTCGAGCTGGCGATCGAGGCGCTCTACGAGGCGGCCGACGAGGACGCCGCGACCGGCGGCCCGGATCTCATCCGTGGCATCTACCCGCTGGTCGCGACCGTCACCTCCGAAGGGTTCGTCTCGGTCCCGGAGGACGAGGTCGCCGAGCGCTTCGCCGCGCTGATCGACCGCCGCCGATCGGAGGGCCGCCAGCCGTGACCATGCCCTATTACGTGGCGCCCGAACAGGTCATGAAGGACCGCGCCGAGTACGCCCAGAAGGGCATCGCCCGCGGGCGGTCACTGGTCGCCACCACCTACGACCTCGGGATCGCGATCGTCGCGGACAACCCGTCGCGGTCGCTCCACAAGATCAGCGAGATCTACGACCGGATCGCCTTCGCGGGGGTCGGCAAGTACAACGAGTTCGACCAGCTGCGGGTGTCGGGGATCCGTCACGCCGACACCAAGGGCTACGCCTACAGCCGCGAGGACGTCGAGGCGCGCTCGCTCGCCAATCTCTACGCGCAATACCTCGGGCAGGTCTTCACCCACGAGATGAAGCCGCTCGAGGTCGAGATCCTGGTCGCCGAGCTCGGCAACGGGATGCGCGGGGCGCAGCTGTACCACATCGCCTACGAAGGGACCATCACCGACGAAGACCGATTCGCGGTCTTGGGGGGCGAGACCGAGAGCATCGCGCAGCGTCTCGGGGAGCAATGGGCCGAGGAGTGGCCGCTCGCGGACGCGCTCCGTGCTGCGGTCGGAGCGCTGGCCGGGCCCGATCGGACGCTCGGACCGGGCGAGCTCGAGGTCGCGGTCCTGGCCGAAGACACCGGCCGACGCGCCTTCCGGCGCCTGTTGGGCCCCGAGCTCGAGACACTGCTCGGCTGAGGCCCAGGTCGTCGTTCGGGACGACCCGAGGCCGGCCCGGCGGTGATTGCCGCCGAGGTCGAACGGCCTCCGGCGAGGGGGTTCCGGTCACTCCGTCGTTCGCCACGGTACGGTGGGACCGATGGACCGGCGCATCTACGGCCTCGAGAACGAGTACGGGGTGACCTGCACGCTGCGCGGGCAGCGGCGTCTCAGCCCCGACGAGGTGGCGCGCTACCTCTTCCGCCGGGTGGTGAGCTGGGGGAGGTCGTCGAACGTCTTCTTGGAGAACGGTGCGCGTCTCTACCTCGACGTCGGGAGCCATCCGGAGTACGCGACGCCCGAGTGCGACGACGTGGCCGAGCTGGTCGCGCACGACAAGGCGGGGGAGTGGATCCTCTCCTCGCTGGTCGAGGGCGCCGAGGCGCGGCTTCGCGAGGAGGGCATCCGGGGGGACATCTACCTCTTCAAGAACAACACCGACTCCGCGGGGAACTCCTACGGCTGCCACGAGAACTACCTGACGAGTCGCCGTGACGACTTCGCCCACTACACCGAGGTCCTGATCCCGTTCCTCGTGAGCCGCCAGGCCTTCGCCGGGGCGGGCAAGGTCCTCCAGACCGCCCGGGGCGCGGTCTTCTGCCTCAGCCAGCGGGCCGAGCACATCTGGGAGGGCGTGTCCTCGGCGACCACCCGCAGCCGTCCGATCATCAACACCCGCGACGAGCCCCACGCCGACGCGGAGAAGTACCGCCGCCTGCACGTGATCGTGGGCGACTCGAACATGAGCGAGTACGCCACCTTCCTCAAGGTCGGTGCGACCAGCATCGTGCTCCGGATGCTCGAGGACCCCTCGACGGTCATGCGCGATCTGACCCTCGAGAACCCCATCCGTGCGATCCGGGAGATCAGCCACGACATCACCTGCCGGCGACCGGTGCGGCTGGCCAACGGCCGGGAGATGAGCGCGCTCGACATCCAGGGCGAGTACCTCCAGCGGGCGATCCGCTACCGCGACCGCCAGGGGCTCTCGCCCCAGGAGGACCGTGCGCTCGACATGTGGGAGCACTGCCTCAAAGGGCTCGAGGCCGACCCGCTCTCGCTGCACCGCGAGTGCGACTGGGTGGCGAAGTACCGGTTGATCGACCGCTATCGGGCCCGGCACCGCCTCTCGCTCCACAACCCGACCGTTTCCTACCTCGACCTGCAGTACCACGACGTCGACCGCACCCGGGGGCTGTACTACCGCCTGCAGCACCACGACGAGGTGGACCGGATCTGCGACGACGCCGAGATCGTCACCGCGATGTCGACGCCTCCACAGACCACCCGGGCACGCCTCCGGGGTGAGTTCGTGAAGAAGGCGAAGGAGCGGCGCCGCGACTTCACCGTCGACTGGGTCCACCTGAAGCTCAACGACCAGGCCCAGCGCACCGTGCTGTTGAAGGACCCCTTCAAGGCGAAGGAAGAGCGCGTGGAGAAGCTCATCGCGGGACTCTGAGCGCCCGGCGCCGGCGCGGGTGGGCGCCGATTGCGGTCGTCGGGCAGTGGGATAGCCTCGGCGGCCGGTGGGCTCCGACCGCATCCATGCCGCCGTCGAGCTCGCCGAACGGGGAGACCGCAGCTCCGTCGGGCCACCCCGGCCCGTGCCGTCGATCCCGATCCCGGTCGCCGTCGATCCCGATCCCGGTCCCGTCGATCGACGTCGCCCCGGACCCGACGCGGACCCCTTCGAGGCCGCGGCGGTGGCTCGTCGAGTGGCTGGCCGTCGTGGCTCTCGCCCTCGTGCTCGCATTCGGCGTCCGCTCCTACGCGGTCCAGCTCTTCTACATCCCGTCGGGCTCCATGTCGCCCACGCTGCAGGTGGGTGACCGGGTCGTCGTCGACAAGCTCGCCTACCGGTTCGAACCGGTCCGGCGCGGCGACGTGGTGGTCTTCTCGCGCCCGCCGCTCGAGCAGGCCGACTACCAGGACCTGGTCAAACGGGTGATCGGGCTGCCGGGTGAGACCCTCTCGCTGGAGGGCGGCAGGGTCTACGTCGACGGACGTCTCCTGGAGGAGCCGTGGCTCCCGAGCACGCCACCCCCGACGACGCCGAGCCCGCTCGTGGCCCCCTTCGGCCTCGCGCATCCTTTCACCGTCCCGGCCGGCGACTACTTCGTCATGGGCGACAACCGGACGGACTCCGCGGACAGCCGATACTTCGGCCCGATCTCCCGGCACCTCGTCGTCGGCAAGATGGCCTTCGTGATCTGGCCGATCGACGACGACGGCTGGCTGGTCGTCCTGTCGGTCGCCGCCGGCCTGCTGGTGTTCGCGCTCCTCGTGGTGAACCGTCCCCGCCGCCACGTCGTGCCTCGTCACGCCGGGGGGTAGCGCGGGGAGGGGGCCCGGGGGCCTGTGCCCGGGGGGGCCGGGCCGGACGCCGTACACTCTCGGACGTGCCGTTCCTCAGCCCGGCCAAGGTGCTGGTGATCCTCGTGGTCGTCCTGGTCGTGCTCGGTCCCGACAAGCTGCCCCGGGTCGCGAGGCAGATCGGCGGCCTGTGGGGGGACTTCCGCAAGCTCCGCCAACGGCTCGAATCCGAGGTGCGGGGCACCTTCCCCGACATGCCCTCCAGCGAGAAGATCAGCCAGGCGGTGCGGTCACCGATCTCGTTCCTCGACTCGCTCGCCGACGAACACACGAGTGAGCGGGCCGCCGCCTCGGACAACGGCACCCCACCGGCCGACGGCAGCGGGACAGGCTCCCGGGCCTCGCCCGACCAGGAGGGGGCCGACGCCCCACCCCGCACGCTCGACGCCGCCTCGGTCGCGCCCTGGCCGCCCGTCGATACCGTCGTGCACCAGGTCCGGCGCACCGGCCGGGAGCTCCCCGACGATCCGGGCATGAACTGAACCACTCGACCGTGCGCCGCATGCCGCGATCCCGCCGTCCCCGAGGGCCATGGCCATCTCCCTGAGGCGACGCAGCGAGGTCAAGCCGGGGCCCGACGCGATGACCCTCGCCGAGCACCTGGGCGAGCTCCGGCGTCGGGTGCTCATCTGCGCGGCCGCCTTCCTGGTCGGGGGGACGATCTGCTTCCTCGTCTACAACTCGATCCTCGCCTTCTTGAAACACCCGTACTGCGAGGTCGCGCCCGGCCATTGCGGCTTCTACATCACAGGCCCGCTCGACGGGCTGGCACTGCGGGTCAAGATCGCCGCCTACGGCGGGGCGTTCCTCGCCTCCCCGGTCCTCTTGTGGGAGCTGTGGCGGTTCGTCACGCCGGGACTCCATCCGAAGGAGAAGAAGTACGCGATCCCCTTCGTCGTCGCGTCGATCACCCTGTTCGCCCTCGGCGCCCTGGTGGCCTTCGTGACCTTTCCCCACGCCCTGCGGTGGCTCGACAGCATCGGGGGCCCGAGCCTGAACCAGATCTACGACCCGACCAAGTACCTGAGCCTGATCGTGCTGCTGATGGCCGTGTTCGGGTTGATGTTCGAATTCCCGGTCCTGCTGGTCTCCCTCGAGATCGCCGGGGTGCTGACCCCTCAGAAGCTCTCCTCGTGGAGGCGGTGGGCCATCGTGGTGATCGTCGTGGTGGCCGGCGTGGTGACCCCGAGCTCGGATCCCTTCTCGATGATCGCGCTGGCAGTGCCGCTCTATTTCTTCTACGAGTTGTCGATCGTGATCGGGAAGCTCATCAGGCGATGACCCACGGGCGCACCCGGGAACCCGCCCGGGGCGCCCCGGGACGCCCCGGCGACGACACGCGCGTCCGGTTCGAGGAAGGACTCGGGTACCACCCCGACCCCTTCCAGGTGCAGGCGATGGACGCCCTCGACCGCGGCGAGTCGGTGCTGGTGTCGGCGCCGACCGGCTCGGGCAAGACGCTCGTCGCCGACTACGCCGCCGCGCGTTCGCTCGCTGCCGGGGGGAAGACGTTCTACACGACTCCGATCAAGGCGCTCTCCAACCAGAAGTTCGCCGAGCTCGCGGCCCGTTACGGCGCGGCGCGGGTGGGGTTGCTCACCGGCGACGTCTCCCACCAGCCGGCCGCGCCGATCGTGGTGATGACCACCGAGGTCCTCCGCAACATGCTCTTCTCGCGCTCGGGTCTCCTCGCCGGTCTCGAGGTGGTCGTGCTCGACGAGGTCCACTACCTCGAGGACCCCTACCGAGGTTCGGTCTGGGAGGAGGTGCTCGTGCTCACGCCCCCCGGCGTGGTCTTCGTCAGCCTGTCGGCCACCGTTTCCAACGCGGTCGACTTCGGGGCGTGGCTCACCTCGGTGCGCGGCAGGACCCGAGTGGTCCTCGAGACCCATCGGCCGGTCACCCTCCACCACCACTTCGCGCTCGCCGAGCGGGGTCGTGACGGGCTGACGGTCATCCCGCTCCTGCAGAAGGGCGGTCCCAACCCGGACGGGCTCGCGATCGACCAGCGCCGGAAGCGCAATCCTCGCCAACGGTTCCGTACGCCCCGGCGAGTCGAGGTGGTCGAATACCTCGCGGCGGCGGGCATGCTGCCGGCCATCTCGTTCATCTTCTCGAGGGCCGCGTGCGACGACGCGACCCGCCACTGCCTCGAGCACGGGATCCGTCTGACCGGCCCGGAGGAGCGCCGGCGGATCCGTGCTCTCACCGAGGAGGCGGTCGAGCGGCTGAGCGACGACGACCTCCGCACCCTCGGGTACGGCCCGTGGTCCGCGGCGCTCGAGGCGGGCGTCGCGCCGCACCATGCCGGCCTCGTCCCGGCCTTCCGCCAGGCCGTCGAGCGATGCTTCACCGAAGGACTCCTGAAGGTGGTCTTCGCCACCGAGACGCTCGCACTCGGGATCAACATGCCGGCACGAACGGTGGTCGTGGAGCGGTTCGCCAAGTTCCGGGGCGCCGACACCACGACGTTGACCTCCGGTGAGTACCGGCAGTTGACCGGCCGTGCCGGCCGGAGGGGCATCGACACGGTAGGGCACGCGTTCGTGCTGTGGTCGAGCGCGATCACCTTCCGGCAGGTGGCGAACACCGCGACCGCGCCGCCGCCCGATCTCGTGTCCTCCTTCCATCCGACCTACAACCTCGCGGTCAATCTGGTCCGACGATGGACCAGGGAAGAGGCGCACGGCCTGCTGGCCGCCTCGTACGGGCAGTGGCAGGCACCAGCCGGATCGGAGTCGCTCGTCGCGCAGCTCGATCGCCGACTGTCCATCCTCCAGGCTCGCGGCTTCGTCGACGGTTGGCGGCTCACCGCGGACGGGCTCGCCCTGGCCGGCATCTATCACGAGTCGGACCTCCTGGTCGCCGAGGCGCTCCGGCAAGGTCTCTTCGACGGGACCGATCCGGCGTTGCTCGCGGGGCTGGCCTCGGCGCTCGTCTTCGAGGCGCGGCGCAAGGGGGAGGACGGCCGGGCCCCACGCGAACCCGAGGCGCTCCGCCGGCTCGACGCGCTCGAGGCGATGGCCGGATCCTTCCGCGCGGACGAGCGCCGGGTCGGAGTGCGGCGCACCCGGACACCCGATTCGGGACTCGCCCGCTCGGTGATCGGATGGGTGCGCGGCGCGACGCTCGACACGGTGCTCCGCGACGCCGAGGTGGCCCCCGGCGACTTCGTCCGGAACGTCCGCCAGCTCATCGACCTGGTCCGCCAGATCGCCCAGGTGGCCACGGAGGCAGCGACCCGGCGGGACGCCGAGCTCGCGGTGGCGCTGCTCCGGCGGGGCGTCGTCGGGGCGGGCGAACCGTCCCTCGGGGGGTCCGCCACCGACCCGTCAGCCCCGTCGTAGTGTGAGCGGGGCATGTTCCCCTATGCCGTCGAGACCTTCACCGCTCAGGAGCAAGACGTGCTCCGCCGGTACGTCACCAATCTCGACCGGCCGGTGTTTGCCCTGGTCAACCTGCCTGAAGTGGTCAAGGGCGCCCTGTTCGCACGCTACTCGCGCTCGCCGAAGAGCCTCCGGCGGCTGTTCCTCGACGAGTTCGTCGACGAGCTCGACATCAGCGGCGACGCCACGGTCGACGCGACCGTCGGGATGCGGCGCGCGGTCGAGCTCTACGAGCGGGTCTTCAACGAGTACGGGGACGATTCGGTGGCCCAACTCGGCGGTGTCCATCTGGCGTGCGAGCAGTGCTCCAACCTGTTGACCAAGGTGCTCGAGTGGGGCCGGCTGATGGCCTACCTCGAACAGTCGACTCGGTACATCGCGTACAACCATCGCCTCGACACGGGCCACTACCGGTACTACCGCGATCCGGCGGTGCTCGACTCGGTGCTCGGCGCCCGCTACGTGGGCGGGATGGACCGGATGTTCGACACCTACGGCCAACTGCTCGAGGAGGCCGAGGGCTTCTTGTCCGTCCGCCATCCGCGCGCGCCCGGCGACACCGATTTCGTCCACCGCCGCGCGGTGAAGGCGAAGACCCTCGACGCGCTGCGCGGCCTCCTCCCGGCGGGCTCCCTCTCAAATGTCGGCATCTTCGGGACCGGGCAGTCCTACGAGTTGCTGCTCCTCCGCATGCGGGTCCATCCGCTCGCCGAGGTGCGGACGTACGCGGAGATGATGCTCGAGGAGTTGCGCAAGGTGATCCCGTCGTTCCTGCAACGGGTGGACCGACCCGAGCGCGGCGGAGCCTGGTCGTCCTATCTCGAGCGCACGCGAGAGGACACCGCTCGAGTGGTCGGCGAGCTCTTCCCCGACCTCGTCGCACCGGGTGAGCGACCGCCGAGCGGTCCGTCGGGGCGGCCTTCGGTCGCACTGGTCGACTTCGACCCCGAAGGCGAGGAAAAGGTCCTGAGCGCGATCTGCGCCCCGCTCGTCGGCGGCTCGGAGGAAGAAGTTGCAGGTAGAGTGGCACGTCTCGGAGCCGAGGAGCGGCGGGCGCTGCTCCTCGGCCTACGTCGGCGAGCGGGCCAATCGGCGACATCGGCCCGGGCGCGCGTTCGAACGCACCGCCTACCGGTTCGAAGTGGTCACCGACTACGGAGCGTTCCGCGATCTCCAGCGCCATCGGATGCTGACCATCGAATGGCAGCCGCTCGGCACGTCGCTCGGCTACGACATCCCCGACGTCGTCGAGGAGGCGGGCCTCACGTCGCGGTTCGTCGCATCGGTCGAGCGCTCCCGCGAACTGCACGACGCGCTGCGACCACACTTTCCGCTGCAGGCGGCATACGCGCTCGCGCTCGCGTTCCGTGTCCGCTATTCGATGCAGATGAACGCGCGCGAGGCGATGCACCTCATCGAGCTCCGATCGGGCTCGCAAGGTCATCCGACCTACCGCTGGGTCGCACAGGAGATGCACCGGTTGATCGCGGAACAGGCCGGGCACCGTCTTGTTGCGGAAGCCATGTCCCACGTCGACACCGACGCCGTCGAGCTCGGCCGGATCGGCGCCGAGCGACGCGCCGAGGAGCGCCGGAACTCGATGTCGGCGGCGGGAAATCCTGTACGATCCTGACCAGGGCGGTTGTGCGAACCTCCTGGTGACAACCGCACTTTTCCGCTTGACGGGGGACCGTTGCGATGGCCTATCGTGCGCCCAGTCCCAGTCGCCCCACAGGGTGAGCCACCCCGGTCGGATCGGGTGGAGCTCCTGAGGGGGGGACGCTGTGAGAGGCGGAGGAGGCCCAGGGGTTCGAGTAGAAAACGCTCCCCCGAGACCGGCGGCGCACACCGGAGGTAGCGGGGGAGTGGTGCCAAAGACCCCTGGGTCCGACCCGCCTGGCGGGTCCGGCAGCGGCTCTCACAGCGAGCACCGGCGATGCCCTCCCATCGTGGTGTCCGACGATCGCACCGTCCGCGATGCGCTCCCGCTAGGGTGCGCGGCGGCAGAGACCGTGTCTGACGGCACGACGGGCATGAACTGTTCGCGACGCGCAGCGTCTATGCTCCCGCCCAATTCACCACCGAGGGACCGAGATGGCACAGGAACTCGACGAAGTCGAAGGCCCCGATGAACTCATCGAAGGCGACCTCGACGAGCTGGCAGAAGACGACGATCTGATCGCGGAGGAGGGGCTCGCCCTCCCCGACGAGGACGACGACGTCGCGGACGTCGCCGACGTCGAGGAAGAGGAAGCGGAAGCGCTCCCCGAGCTGGAGGCAGCCGCGACGCCGGCCAAGGTCGGGACCGGCGAGGAGTCCGAAGAGGACGAAGAGGAGGAGCCCGACGACGAGGACGTCGAGGCGAGCCTCGACACGATCCTGAAGGAACGGCTGGTCGTCGAAGAGGTCGAGGACGACGAGGAGGCCCCGGAGCCGGACGAGCGGAGCGCCGACGGCCTCGAGCGGGTGCTCCCGAAGCAGCCGGGAGAGTTCGTCTGCCGGTCGTGCTTCCTCGTGAAGCACCCCAACCAGCTCGCGGACCGCAAGAAGATGCTCTGCCGCGACTGCGTGTGAGGAGCAGGCGATGCCGGCAGCCCCAGACGAGCGACCGGGTCCGGCGCGGCTCAACGAGCGGCTGCTCGATCTGTTGGTCTTCGTCCCTGCCGGCATCGTCGCGACGGCCATCGACGAGCTGCCGAGATTCGCCGCACGGGGGAGAGAGAAGCTCGGGGTCCACGTCTCCTCGGCTCGGGCGGTCGGGAAGTACGCCGTCCGATCCGGCCGGCATCGGCTCGGGCGCACTCCCGCCGGCCTGTTCACCCGGGAGGTGACCCGACCCCGCCCACGGGCGGTGGTCCGGCCGGTTCCCGGGGACGCAGCCTCCGGCGGGGCACCGGGCGCTCGCACGGCCCGTCCGTGGTCAAACGGGCACGTGCCGTCGGCGTCCACCCTCTCGATCCCCGGCTTCGACGCCCTCTCGGCCTCCCAGGTCGTCCAGCGACTGGACGGCCTCACCCGTGAGGAACTGGTGTCGGTGCGCGCCTACGAGAGTGCGACCCGCGGACGCCGGACCATCCTCAACCGGGTCGACCAGCTCCTCGACGAGCGGTCCTGACGGGAGCCCGCCCATCTGTGCCGACCGGAGTGCCCGGGCGGGGGGAGAGGTGCGGGTGGCCGGGGAGGTCGATCTCGCCGAGCTCCGTGTGCTCCTCGCCGCGTTCGTGACCGAGCTCAGCCCCCGGCGCGGTGCGTCGTTGCTGCTCGAGCCCGGTATCGAGTCCGCTTCGCAGCTGGCCTCGGGCGACACGTTGGCCACGGTGCTCGACGACCCGGAACGAAGGGTGGCGGTGGCCGGTGCGCTCGGTGCACCGACCGCCTTCGTGCTCTGTCGGCTCGGGGCGAGCGAGGCGGGCACGCCGCGAGGTCTGATCGACGCCTGCTACGTCGAGCCGGGTTCGAGGGGGGAAGGCCTCGGGAGACTGCTGATGGCCGACGCGATCGCCTGGTTCACGACGCGGGGCTGCGACGGCGTCGACGGCACCGCGTTCCCCGGGGACCGTCAGGCGAAGAGCTTCTTCGAGGCCTCGGGGTTCAAGGCGCGGATGCTCGTCATGCACCGCGGGCTCGGGTGAACGCTCAGGAGGCGCGGCGCCCCTGCCCGGCGCGGGCCGCCACCGGGCGACGTGGCCCCGGGGGTGGGGGAATCGGGATACCGAGGAGCCGGGCGAGCTCCGGCACGTAGCCGGATGCCTTGCGGGCGAGGGCGAGCACCGTCTCGTCGGCACCGGCGGGGATGCCGGCCGGCTTGACCGATCGGCGCACCGGGGAGTCGACCACGACCTCGAGCAGGGCAACCCACTGCTCGACCGGCGCGTCCGCGTTCATCGCCGCGCCGGCTGCGTCCGCGAGGCGCACCGCCAGCTCGGCGGGGATGCGAGCAGCCGGCTCGGGCGGCTTGACCGAGGTCGAGAGCGCGTCGACCACCCGACCCTCGTCGAGGGCGGTGGTGATCCGGTCGATCCAGCGCGTCCGCAGCGCGGTGACCCGCTCGTCGAGCGCGCTCCGGAGGGCGGCGACCAGTTCGGTGCCCTCCTCGTCGAGGGTCACCGTCGAGGCGGAGGCCACGATCGAGCGCAGCTCGCGGAGGGGCGTGTCCTTTCCGGCGGTCCGTGCCACCGATGCACGGTCCTTCCAGGCCGCCAGGTTCACGATCGGGCGAAGCTCCTCGGCCAGCGCGAGGAGCGGACCAGGGGTGACCTCGGGACGGCCCTCGGCCCGGGCCCGGGCGTTCTGCTCCTCGATCGCCTGGCGCACCGCCGGGATCCCGCCGCGGAGCAGCTGTTCGGCGACCGGGAGCTGCTCCGGCTTGAGGTCGGCGAGCGCCGCGTTGCGGTAGGTGGTCGACGGTGCGGGGCGGCGGTTGCGTCCGCGCCCAGGGGCCTCGCGGGCGTCGCGGGCGTCGGGCCGGGAAGGGCCGGTGCGACGCCGCTTGTCGTCGGCGGCGCCGTCGCGAGCGGACGCTCCTTCGCGGCGCCTGCCTCCGTCGGGGACAGCGCGTGCGCCTCCTTCGCGGCGCGGCCGGCGACTCTCGCCGCGGCCGTCGCCGTTGCTCTCCCGGCGGCGACGGGAGGACGGCGCGAGCACCACGTTGACGTCGGGTCCGCGGGTCGGGGAGCCGAGCACCTCGATCCGCTCGGCGGCACGACCGTCCGACTTGGCCTTGAGCGGAAGGAGCGCGGTCACCGTCGTTCCGTCGAGCGTCGTCTCCACCTCGGCGCGCAGCACGGTGCCGACGGCGGCGCCGGCCGGGACCAGGGTGGCGTCGACCGTGCCTTTCGGTTGCCTCGCGCCCGCGGCGCGCCAGGTCCAGCTGGCGTCCGATGCTCGACTGGTGAGTTCGACCTCGATGCGGTGGGCCATTCCGAGGCGACAGGCTACTGCCGGGAGCGGCGCGGCCGTGAAGACGCCGTGTTCGGTGCGGGGAACGGCACTCGGAGTGGTGAGACCGTCGGGGTGGTAAGAAGCCCCTAAGAAAGGCCTCGAGGCCGGAGATTGTGCGCGGAGCACGTCCTACCATGGGCGCGGGGCCAGTTGTCTCCGGACCCGGTCGGCGGTCGGCACCGACGGCGACGCCGGGGGATGGTGCGACGGCCGAGGAGACGCAGATGGAGCAGCCCGAAGGGGACCCGCCGGACCCGGCGCAGGTCGACGGGCGTGACCCGTCCGGCGAGGCGGCGGACACCACCACGCTCACGGAGACCCGGGACGTCCGAATTCCTCCCCGCCGAGTGGCGCGAGCCCGTCGGCGGGGAGCCCGACCGTGCGGAGGGGGACGGACCCGCTCGGGAAGGACCCTTCGACGCCGGGTCCTCGGCGGGGTTCCGGTGGTCGCCGGATCTATCGCCGCCGCGGCGCCGCGAGAAGACGCCGCAGAAGGAGCGGCGCATCGGTGGATGGCTCTGGCCGGTCGTCTCGCTGGTGGCTGCGCTGCTCGGCGCGGTCATCGGTGGCGGGATCGTCGCCGCGTCGAACAACTCGGGGACGGTCACCTCGGTCAAGGAGATCGCCGCGGGCCCTGCGTTGCTCAACGGCACGAGCAACATCGAGACCGTCATCGACAAGGTCCTTCCTGCCGTGGTCTCGATCGACGCGACCTCGGGACCGTCGGGGCTCGGGCAGCGAGGACCAGGGGACCGGGATGATCATCACCGCGGGCGGTGAGGTGGTCACCAACAACCACGTCATCACCGGCGCGACGGCGATCACGGTGACTCTCTGGGGCGCGACGAAGCCGATGCCGGCGACCCTGGTCGACACCGATCCGACCAACGACGTCGCGCTCCTGCAGATCACCGGCGCCTCGAATCTGCCGACGATCGGATACGGCAACTCCGACGACGTCCAGGTGGGCGACGGCGTGGTGGCGATCGGCAACGCGCTCGGTCTCTCCGCGGGATCGCCGACGGTCACCCAGGGGATCATCTCCGCGACGGGGCGCACCGTGCCGGCGAGCGATCCGAGCGGGACGGTGACCGAGACGCTCACCAACATGTTCCAGACCGACGCGGCGATCAACCCGGGGAACTCGGGCGGACCGCTGGTCGACAGCTCGGGCAAGGTGATCGGCATGAACACCGCGGTCGCCTCGAGCGGTGCGACCCAGGCCCAGAACATCGGGTTCGCCATCCCCTCCAACAAGATCGCCGCAGCTCCTGCCGAAACTGCGGGCCAAGTCGATCAGCAACTCGACCCAGAACGGCTCGGGGTACCTCGGCGTGTTCATCGAGACCCTCACTCCGGAGCTGCGGTCCGCGTACAACTTCGTCCCCACCCAGGGCGCGGTGGTCACCGAGGTCACGAGCGGCTCGCCCGCCGACGGCGCGGGGATCAAGCAGGGTGACGTGATCGTCTCGATCAACGGCCAGTCGGTGACCAGCGCCGACCAGCTGTCCACCACCATCCAGTCCGACACCCCCGGAACGTCGATCTCCATCGGCCTCTACCGGGGTTCGACCCAGACGACGGTCACCGCCATCCTCGGCACCAGCCCACCGGCCTCCTCGAGCGGGTGATCGCCGCCGACCCCGGCGGGTACGCCCTCTGGCGGGTTGCGCCTACGGTGGACGGATCCGGCATGCTGGCATCGACGGAGGTCGGGACGTGACAGACACCCAGGCGGTCGAGTCCGGCTGGATCGAGGCGCTGGCCGCTCCTCGGAGCGAGCCGGCATCGGACGGCACGCCTCCCGGTGCCGACGACCTCCGGCGGATCCTCGGGGCGGCGACGACCGTGCCCGACCACGGTGGGCTGCGACCCTGGCGGTTCGTTCTGGTCGCCGGCGCCGGACAGCGACCGGCTGGGCGATGCACTGGTCGCCGGGCTCTACGAGATGCGGGGCGAGGACGTGGCGGACGCGATGGTCGAGAAGATGCGTACGAAGGCCTTCAAGGCACCCTGCACGGTCGCGGTCATCGCCTCGCCCGACCCGAGTTCGAACGTGCCGGTCTGGGAACAGGTGGCGTCCGGCGTCCTGCACCGGGTACGCGCTGGTCCTCGGCGCCGACCGCGTTCGGGTTCGGAGCGGTCTGGAAGAGCGCAGCGGTCCTCGAGTCGACACCGGTCCGGCAGCTGTTCGACCTCGACGCTCACGAGCAGCTGCTCGGATGGGTCAACATCGGGTCGCCGTCACCGACGGGGGAGCGGCGGTCCAGCCAGCGTCGCCCCGAACCGGTCGATCTGACCGAACTGGTGACCGTGCTCGACGAGGGGAGCCAACCGCTGCGGTGATGCCGGGCGGCGCTCAGAACCCCCAGTGGGCGAGTGGCGGACCGAGGCCTGCCTCCCGCGCACAGCTCCCGCAGAGGTCCATGCGCCGCGCGCCAGGACGATCGGACGCGGCCACCCTGCGCCATCCGTAACGTCGGGCCTCTTCGAGGCAGGCCGACTCGGACCAACGAGGGGAGGTCCGTGCACCGCACTGTCCACAGGTCCGGAAGTGCACTTCGTCGTCGAAGTCGATCGGGTCGTCGTCGAAGCCCACGAGATCGTCGAAGATCTCGTCGTCGGGCGGATCGTCCATGATCGCACTCCTCGCCGAGACTACCGCTCGACCACCTCGCGCCCGGCCGCGTCGCGGGCGAGCGCTCGAGCCGAACGGCAACGACCGAGCGGTCCTATCTCCCCCGACCGTGCGGCCCTACACTCCTGACGTGTCGAAGAAGCGCGACGCCGTCATCAGGGCTCTGGAGCGGCTTCTCGAGGCGGACCAGGAAGTGCGTCAACAACTGCTCTCAGCCGAACGGGTGCTGAAGCGGGGAATCGCCCGGCTGGAAGCGG
This sequence comes from uncultured Acidimicrobiaceae bacterium, assembly GCA_963784155.1. Taxonomy (GTDB): domain Bacteria; phylum Actinomycetota; class Acidimicrobiia; order Acidimicrobiales; family RAAP-2; genus Bog-756. The sequence goes on along the minus strand of CAWAQF010000011.1, from coordinate 143,476 downwards.
GGGAGGAGATCGCGTCGGCCCTCGCGGTAACCCAAGCTGCGGTGCGGCGACAGGACGTGAACGACGCGCTCGACGCATTGCAGCTCGCGCGGTCACGACCTACGTGTCGCGATCCTGGCGGCGGGTCTGGAGGAGGGAATGAGCCTGAGCGAGGTGGCCCGGGGATTCGGGATCTCGCGCCAGCTCGTGCAGCGGCTCGCCAAGGAGAACCGGTTGGTCCTCTGATCCTCGCAGGGCGCGAAGGCGTTCGCTTATGCGGCGCAGCTCCTCGAGGACCGCAACGTGACCGTTGCTCCACTCCACGGTCGGCCGGTGAAGTGAGAACCGCACCCGTCGTCTACGGCGACGGTGGGGACGCGGCAGCTCGAGGGCTCTCGGCAGGTACGTGCTCATCCTGCGGTTCTTCGACCAGCCGGACCGGGCTCTTGAGAAGAGATTGCCGTTCCCACCCTCGACCAGGGACGAAGCCACAGCGGGGGACCACACGGGAAGCGGTCTTGCGCCCCGAGCGGGGATCTCACCGCGCCGGCCGACCGCTCCCGTTGGCCGTCTCCCGCAGCACCTTCATCGTCCCCACCAGCCGGGAGAGCCGGCTCCGCGTCGTGTCACGACTGAGCGGATCCCGGCGGCGCGGACCTCGTCGTGCAATTCCCTGGCCACCCGGTAGAGCGCCGCCACGATCTCCTCCACCTGGTCGACCGGGATGCGGAGCCAAACCCACTCCTCGTCGCTCATCTCGCCCCCCTGTCCTTCCCCTTCCCGCCGGAGCGCTCCGGCCCCGGCAGAGGAAAGCCCCTGTGTTCAGCCTATTTCTCCCGATGCACCAAAACGAAGCCGTGGCGTCTGGTCGCCCGGTGTCGCCGTCTGTCGTCGGCGCCGGGTCGGCCCCGGGATCGGCTCACGAGTTTCCGGAAACATTTGACGACGACAAACCGCGTGGCGCCCAGACCGCCCGGGATGCCCCAGAAGCTCCGCGCAACGGCCTGCCTCACCACCAGGTTCGGATTTGGCGCCCGTGTTCGGGTCGGGAAGTGAGTCGGCCTCCCTCAGTGGCCGCTGACCTCGGAGGACCGGCCCCTGGGCTGAACCGCCGATAATGTATATTATGTCAAGTCGGGAGCGGGAAAAGCCGAGGCTGTGCAGGTATGGCGGCGACCAGCCTCGAGACCCCTCTCGTCCCGGTCGGTAGCGTGAGGACTCGCACCACGGCTGAGGCGCGAGGTGTGCGCGTGGAAACCGGTGATCTCGAGCGATTCGTCGAAGCGCAGACCGGGGTCTACGAGCGCGTGCTCACCGAGCTGCGAGGCGGTCGCAAGCAGAGCCATTGGATGTGGTTCGTCTTCCCCCAACTGCGAGGGCTCGGCCGGAGCGGCATGGCGCACCGGTACGGCCTCGAGTCCCTCGAGGAGGCGGTGGCATACCTGGCCCACCCGGTGCTCGGGCCACGGCTGGCGGAGTGCACGGCTGCGGTGAACGCGGTGACCGGAAAGTCGGCGGCGGAGATCTTCGGCTTCCCGGACGACCTCAAATTCCACTCCTCGATGACCGTGTTCGCCCTCGCCGACCCTGCGGACTCCGGCTTCGTGGAGGCGCTCCGGCGGTATTTCGGTGGCCGGGAGGACCCGGGCACCCTCCAACTGCTCGGAAGGGCCTGAGAGCCCGGCCTCAGAGGAGCTCGTAGGCGGCGGGATCGGGGGCCTGCATCACCTCACGGAAGTGTTGGAAGGTCCAGGGCCAGACCATCGGAAGGCCCCGGTCGTCGAGGTACCAGCTGCGGCACCCGGTCACCCACACGGTGTTCTTCGAAGCCTCGTCGCGGGCCCGTTCGAACGCGGCGAGCGCGTCGTGCGTCGCAGCGACCTCGCTGCAGGTTCCGGTGCGGACCAGCTCGACCAGTTGGAGGATGTACGCGAGCTGGAGCTCCGCGACTTCGATGAGCGAGTAGTTGCCGACCGGGCCGTTCGGCCCGTTGAGCATGTAGAAGTTGGGGAAGTCGGGGATCGAGATGGAGAGATAGGCCGAGGGTCGCGGATCCCAGGCCTTCTCGAGGGAGACTCCCCCGCGTCCGAGGACCTCCATCGGGCGCATGAACGCGTCGACCTTGAAGCCGGTCGCGAGGACGAGCACGTCGAGCTCGTGCAGCCGGCCGTCGTTCGTGCGCACGCCGCCGGGCTCGACCCGGGCGATGCCCTCGGTCACCAATTCCGCGTTCGGACGCTGGACGGCGTCGTAGAAGTCCGGCGAGATCACCAGGCGCTTGCATGCCGCCCGGTAGGTGGGCCGGAGACGCTCCCGGAGGTCGGGATCGTGCACGTTGTCCTCCAGGTTCTGGAGGCAGAGCCGCTCGATGAACTTCAAGGCGTCGGAATCGGCGTCGACCACCGCGTGCCCGAAGTGGTCGAACATGTCCTTGGTCTCCTGACGAGCGCCACGGAGGGCATCCGGGTCGCGGCGGAACTCCGCGCGCTCCTCGGCGGTGTAGGCGGGGTTCTCCTGGGGCATGATCCACTGCGCCGTCCGCTGGAACAAGGAGAGCTTCTCGACCCGTTCGACGACGGCAGAGGTGATCTGCACGGCGGTCGAACCGGTGCCGACGACCCCGATCCGCGCACCGTCGAGGACCGCGGAGTGGTCCCAGCGGGCGCTGTGGAACATCGAACCCGCGAAGGTCTCGAGCCCCTCGATGTCCGGGTACTTCGGTTGATGCAGCACCCCGGTGGCGGCGATGACCACGTCCGCCTCGTCGTGGTTGCCGGCGGCGGTGGTGAGTCGCCAGCGGCCGTCGACGAACTCGCAGCGGGTCACCTCTTCCCCGAAGCGCACCCGCGACAGCACGCCGTAATCGTCCGCGACCCGTTCGAAGTAGGCCTCGATCTCCGGACCGGGCGAGAAGCGGTGGCTCCATTCGGGCCAGAGCGCGAACGAATAGGTGTAGAGGTGGGAGGGCACGTCGCAGGAGAGGCCCGGATAGGTGTTCTCGCGCCAGGTGCCCCCGACCCGGTCGGCCTTCTCGTAGACCGTGAAGTCGGCCAGACCGGACTCGCGTAACTTGACCGCGGTGAGGATCCCCGCCATCCCCGCGCCGATGACCGCGCAGCGCAGCGGCCGGGGCTTCCCCTCCATGACCGTTCAGTTGAGCACACTTCGCCGCCGAGGCGGATCCCTGCCACGGCTCACCCGGCACGAGAAACGCGCCGCTGGCACACTGTGCCGGTGCGCGAATGGGTCGAAGGGTCGCCCTACAGCCGGGCGCTCGGCGTCGAGCTCGTCGAATCGACAGAGCACCGTTGCCGTCTGCTCCTGACCTACCGAGAGGAGAATTCGAATCCCGGTCGGGCCCTCCATGGCGGTTGTGCCGCCTCGCTCGGTCTGATCGGCGGTCAACTGGTCGCGCACCGGGCTCTCGCCGAGGAAGCCGCTCCCCTCCTCACGGTTTCCTCACACGTGAGCTACCTGGCCGCCGCGATCGGTGAAGACGTCACGGCAACCACCGTCCTGACCCGCAAGGGAAGGACGGCGTGTTTCGCCGAAACGTCGGTCGCGACGCTGGAGGGAACCCCGATCTCGCGGATAGCATCGGTCCTCGGGCGGCGGTCGGATCCCTCTGGCGGCAACCTCTCCTCCCCCTCTCTCGCGGCGGTGTGCGACGACGAGGCCGACCCGGGTCCGATGGGACCGTTGGTCGGGGCGATGCCCTTCACCGCGGCGCGAGGCCTGTCGGTCGAGCACATGGCCGAAGGTCGTGCACGGCTGGCGATGCCGCTCGGCGACGCGAACGCGGACCTCGACGGCTCCTTCCACGAGGGCGCGGTCCTCGCTCTCGTGGACACCACCGGGGCGATGGCCGCATGGGCGGTGACCGGGCCCGGGCGCTTCCGGGCGTCGACCGTCGCCCTCCACGCGTGCATGGTCGACACCGCCCGCTCGGAGGAGCTGGTCGGCAGAGGAGGGGTGGTCCATCGCGCGAAAGACCTCTTCTGGGCGCAGGTCGAGGTCGCCGAGGTTGCCACGGGACGGCTGACCGCGACCGGAACCGTGATCTACCGCATCGCCACCTGAATGAGGAACGGGCGCGCCACTGCCGCCGTGCTCTGCGAACCGCGCCGCCTCGAGCGGCGCCGCCTCGCGCTGCCCGAGCTCGGGGACGACGACGGACTCCTGCGGATCGAGGCCTGCGGACTCTGCGGGACCGACCACGAGGAGTACACCGGACACCTGCGCGCCCCGTTCGAGTTCGTACCCGGCCACGAGGTGGTCGGTGTCGTCGAGCAGGCCGGATCGGCCGCGCTCGAGCGCTGGGGGGTCGCTCTCGGCGAGCGGGTGGCCGTCGAGGTGTTCCTCTCGTGCCGGACCTGTGCGGCGTGCCGCTCGGGCGCCTACCGCCTCTGCGAGCGACACGGGGTCGCCCACACCGTCGGCTTCGTCGACGTGGCCACGCCGCCCGGTCTCTGGGGCGGGTACGCGACGCATCTCTACCTCTCGCCGGACTCCCTCCTCGTCCCGATCCCCGACGGGCTCGACCCGGTCCTCGCAACGGCCTTCAACCCGCTCGGCGCCGGGCTCCGCTGGGCGGCGGAGCTCGCGGGCACCGGGGAGGGCGACGTGGTCGCCGTGCTCGGCCCCGGGATCAGGGGGCTCTCGTGTTGTGCGGCGGCGAAATCGGCCGGGGCGGCCTTCGTGATGGTCACCGGCGCCGGCCCGCGCGATGCCGGCCGGTTGGCCCTCGCCCCGCAGTTCGGCGCGGATCTCGCGGTCGACGTCTCGACCGACGACCCGGTGCGGGCGCTGCGCAAGGCGACCGGGAGGTTCGCCGACGTGGTCGTCGACGTGACCGCCAAGGCGGCGGCCGCACCGGGTCAGGCCCTCCAGCTCGTCCGCTCGGGGGGCACCGTCGTTCTCGCGGGAACCCGAGGCGGGACGACGTCCTGCCCCGGGTTCGACCCGGATCTCGTGGTGTACAAAGAGATCCGGGTGCTCGGGGCGCTCGGCGTCGACACCGCGTCGTACCGCGTGGCCCTGGAGCTCCTCGGGTCGGGCGCCTACCCGTTCGCGGCACTCCCCCGGCGGGTGGCCGGCTTCGACGAGCTCGGCCCACTGCTCGCGACCCTGGCAGGCGACCTCGACGGCGACGTGCCGGTGCACGCGGTGTTCGCTCCCGGCGCGTGATGGACCGGATCGGTCCCGCACCTCGGTCGCTCGATCGAGCCGGTGGCACTCGAGTCCCACCCCACCCGGAACGGCACGGTGGAGATGCGCGGCAGCCGACGCCCGGGCCGGCCGGCCCCCGGTGAGTAAGATCGACGGCGCGAACGGTCACCCTCGCTGGTGCCGGAGCCGAGGAGGAAGCCATGCCAGAGGTTGTGCAGCGCCCGCGAGGCAACGCCTTCGATTCACCTGACGAGGAACGCCTCCATCGGAAGCAGCGCCTCGCGGCGGCATTCCGGCTCTTTTCGGTGTTCGGGTTCGACGAGGGCGTTGCAGGGCACATCACCGCCCGCGACCCCGAGCGGCTCGACCACTTCTGGGTCAACCCGTTCGGCATGCACTTCGGTCACGTCCGGGTCTCCGACCTGATCCTCGTCAACGACAAGGGGGACGTCGTCGAGGGTGACAGCCCGGTGAACACGGCCGCGTTCGTGATCCACTCGCAGGTCCACGCGGCCCGACCCGACGTGGTCGCCGCGGCGCATGCCCACTCGATCTACGGGAAGACCTGGTCCGCCATGGGCCGTACCCTCGAGCCGATCACCCAGGACGTCTGCGCGTTCTTCGAGGACCACAGCCTCTTCGACGACTACACCGGGGTGGTCCTCGACCCCGAGGAGGGGAAGCGTCTCGCCCACGCGCTCGGTGACAACAAAGCGGTCATCCTGCGCAACCACGGTCTGCTCACGGTCGGGCACTCGGTCGAAGAGGCCGCCTGGTGGTTCATCACGATGGAGCGCTCGTGCCAGGCACAGCTGATGGCCTCGGCCGCGGGGACGCCGGTGCAGATCGAGGAGACGAATGCCCGGCTCACCGCGGGCCAGGTCGGTTCGCATCTCGCGGGCTGGTACAGCTTCCAGCCGCTCTTCGAGCGCATGGTCCGGGAGCAGCCCGACTTCCTGGAGTAACCGCCTGAACGGGGGCGAGCCCTCGGCGGGATCAGTCCCGCGCGTCGAAGGTGGGGATCAGGGTGCGCGCGGCGCGTGCCTCGTCGACCCGCCGGACCGGCGTCCGGTGCGGGAACTCCGCCATGGTGCCCTCGGCCTCGGTGCTCGCCTCGCGGGCGATGCGTTCGAAAGACCGGGCGAGCGCCTCGAGGGTCTGGGGGCTCTCGGTCTCGGTCGGTTCGATCATCAGCGCTTCGTCGACGATGAGCGGAAAGTAGACCGTCGGGGCGTGGAAGCCCTCTTCGAGGAGGCGCTTCGCGACGTCGAGTGCGCGGACGCCGTTGGCCTGCTTGAGCGAGCGCGCCGACAGGACGACCTCGTGCATGCAGGGGCGGTCGAAGGGCACGTCGAAGGTGCCGCGCAGCCGCTGACGGATCCAGTTGGCGTTCAAGACCGCGATCTGGGCGATCTCGCGGAGGCCGTCCCCACCGCAGGCCAGGATGTAGGCGAGGGCGCGGGCGAGCACCAGCGCGTTCCCGTGCCAGGTGTGCACCCGCCCGATCGAACGAGCGGGGACGGTCCACTCGAACCTCGGTGCGTCCTCGCTCCCGCCCACCCGGGTCGGCCGCGGGCCGGGGAGGAAGGGGACGAGCCGTTCGGCGACCGCGACCGGGCCTGCTCCCGGTCCTCCCCCGCCGTGGGGCGTGGCGAAGGTCTTGTGCAGGTTCATGTGCACGATGTCGAAGCCCATGTCCCCCGGGCGCACCACCCCGAGGATGGCGTTGAGGTTGGCACCGTCGTAGTAGAGGAGCCCGCCGACATCGTGGACGGCGGCGGCGATCGCGGCGATGTCCTCCTCGAACAATCCGAGTGTGTTGGGGTTGGTGAGCATGATGCCGGCGACGTCCTCGTCGAGGACAGCGAGGAGTGCCTCCATGTCGACGCAGCCACGCTCGTCGCTCGGCACGGTCAGCGTCTCGTAGCCCCCGAGGGTCACCGAAGCCGGGTTGGTCCCGTGGGCGGAGTCCGGGATGATCACCTTGTGTCGGATCGAGCCCTGCGCCTCGTGCCAGGCTCGCATCAGAAGCAGTCCGGTGAGTTCCCCGGCTGCGCCTGCGGCCGGCTGGAGGGTGGCCGCGGCCATGCCGGTGATCTCGCACAGCGCCTCCTCGAGCTCGACGAGGAGCGCGAGCCAGCCCTGGGCGAGCGCCGCGGGAGCCGCGGGATGCACCCCTGCGAGCCCCGGCAGGCGCGCCACCTCGTCGCAGACCTTCGGGTTGTACTTCATCGTGCACGAGCCGAGCGGGTACGCGCCGAGATCGACCGAGAATTGCCGGTGGGAGAGGCGGGTGAAGTGTCCGACGAGATCGCGCTCGGACACTTCCGCCAGTTCGAGGGGAGCCGCCCGCCGGTGTGCTTCCGAAACGAGGTCCTCGTCGGGCAGAGTGGGGACCCCCGTCGTGCGGAACGAGCACGCGCGCCGCGCCCGGGCTGGGAGAGCTCGAAGAGCGTCGGTTCCGGCGTCGCGCCCCATGATCGGGGCGCTCGACGCCTTGCCGCCCGGCGCTCCGTCCGATCGAGGGGTGCGAGGAGCCGCCATCAGGCCACCGCCTTGGTGAGGGCGGTGACGAACGAGTCGATCTCCTCACGGGTGCGGCGCTCGGTGACCGCGATCAGCAGGCCGAACTCGCCGCCCTCGACCTCGTCCGCGAGGGAGATGCCCGCGAGGAACCCCTCGTCCGCCATGCGTTCGATCACGGTCGAGGCCGGAAGCGGGAGGCGGACCGCGAACTCGCGGAGAACGGGTGCGGCGGCGAAGGGGGTGAGCCGGTCCGAGGCGAGCAGCTGCTCGCGGGCGTAGCGGGTGGCCTGGGCGCAGCGCCGGGCGACCTCGGCGAGCCCGGCGGTGCCCAACCAACCGAGCTGGATGGCCGCGGTGACCGCCATCAGGGTCTGATTGGTGCAGACGTTGGAGGTGGCCTTCTCGCGACGGATGTCCTGTTCTCGGGCCCGAAGTGTCGTGACATAGGCCCGCCGGCCCTCCACGTCGACGGTCTCCCCGACCAGGCGCCCGGGAAGCCGGCGGACGTACGCGCGTTCACAGGCGAACAGGCCGAGGTAAGGGCCGCCGAAGCCGAGCGAGGTGCCGAACACCTGCCCCTCCCCCACCATGATGTCGGCGCCCCACTCCCCCGCCGACTTGAGCAGTCCGGCCGCCACCGGGTCGGCCCCGACCACGAGCAGGGCGCCGGTCTGGTCGCAGAGTCGACGGGCCGCCGCCAGGTCTTCGAGACAGCCGAGGTAGTTCGGGTAGGCGACGAGCACGACTCCAGGCGGTTCGTCGGCGGCCGCCCGGATCGGGCCAGTTGGTGATCCCTTCGACGCAAACGGGCGATGACCACGCGGTGGCCGGTCCCCGCTGCGAAGGTCGCGAGCATCTGCCGCCAGTGCGGGTGTACGCCCTCCGATACCCACACGGTCTGCCGACCGGTGGCCGCGGCGCCCAGGTTGACCGCCTCGACCGCGGCGGTTCCGCCGTCGTAGAGGGACGCGTTGGCGATCGGCAGTCCCGCCAGTCGGGCGATCATCGTCTGGAACTCGAACACCGCCTGGAGGACCCCCTGGGCCACTTCGGGCTGGTAGGGCGTGTACGACGTCACGAACTCCGAGCGCCCGGCGAGGGCGCGGGTGACCGAGGGGACCTCGTGGTCGTAGGCACCTCCACCGGCAAAGCACACCAAACGGTCCGAGCGCGCACGGTTGGCGCCGGCCAGCGCCTCCATGTGGTCGAGAACGTCGGGCTCACCGACCCCGTCGGCCAGCTCGAGGGCGCGCTGAAGCCGGATCGCCGCCGGCACCGCGTCGAACAGTTCGTCGAGCGAGGACAGCCCGAGGAAGGCGAGCATGCTCGCCACCTCTTCGTCGGTATGGGGGACGTAGTTGCCCACTGGTGTCTCCTCCAGGGTTGCCCCGGCCGGTGCCCGCTACTCCACCTTCGCCGAGGCGAACTGGCCGGCGCGCACGAACGGCGTGGGCACGATGGTCGCCGCCAACGTCCGTCCCCGCTGGTCGATCTCGACCGACATCCCCTCTGTGGGATCGAGGTCGGCTGCGAGGAAGGCGAGGGCGATCCCGTGTCCGAGCATCGGAGAGTAGTTGCCGCTGGTCACCGTCCCGACCGTCCGGCCTTCCTTTCGGACCGGGGATCCCGCTCGGGGCGGCTGGCGCCCCTCGCTGGCGAGACCGTGGAGCCGCCTCATCACCCCGCGGTCCCGTTCGGCCTCGAGCGCTCCGCGGCCACGGAACGCCGGCTTCTCCCAGCCGACGACCCACGGGAGGCCCGCCTGCAGCGACGTGATCCCCGGGCCGAGCTCGTGGCCGTGGAGCGGCAACGCGGCCTCGAGCCGCAGCGTGTCGCGGGCACCGAGGCCCGCCGGCCGAATGCCCGCGGCGAGCAGCGCCTCCCCAGAATTCGAGCGGCGACCGCGGCCGGAACGGCGCACTCGACGCCGTCTTCGCCGGTGTAGCCGGTGCCGGCGGCGACACAGCGCGTCTCCCGCCAGACGAAGGGCGCGACATGGAACCTGGCCGACCCCCGCGGCCTCCGGTGCCACCTGTGCCAATCGGGCCCGGGCGTTCGGACCCTGGACCGCGAGGACGCACCGCTCCCGCGTCGTGTCCGCGCCGCCGGTCGCCTCGCAGACACGAGCCGTATTGGAGGCGTTCGGCATCACGTCGAACCGGTCCTCGCCGAGCCACCAGACGATCACGTCGTCGAGGACCGAAGCGTCGCCCTCGTCGAGCAGGTGGGAGTACTGAGCCCGACCGGGCGCGACCTTCCGGAGGTCGTTGGTCAGCGCGGCTTGCAGCCGCTCGAAGGTGCCGGGGCCCTCGAGGCGGACCGTCCCGAGGTGGCTCACGTCGAAGACGACCGCGTCCTCGCGGCAGGCACGATGCTCGGCGAGCGTCCCGTCGGGGTACGACAACGGCATCTCCCACCCGCCGAACTCGACCAGCTTCGCTCCGAGCTCGCGGTGTGACCCGACCAGTGCCGTGTGGCGGAGCGCCTCCACCTCGTCGCGGCCGGGGGTGCCAGTCCCTGGCCCGATGGCGTCGCTCACGCCGAAAGGATACTGGCGGGTGCGATCAGGCGGAGCGGGCCTCGGCGGCGTCCCCGGCGAGGCCGTACTTCGCGAGGAGCGCGAGGGTGTCCCGCTGGTAGAGGACGGTCACCCGCACTTCGGGGTAGAGCTCACCGAGCCGGCGGATCTTGCCGTTCTTCTTGGTGACCAGCCGTTGGTTGAGGGTGGTCAGCTCGACGAACAACCCGGGATTGGGCAACCAGAAGTCCGGGCGGAACGCCGCGGCCGGACGGCCCGATCGGTCCCACTCGAGCACGAACTCGACCGGTTCGTACTCCCACACGACGTTGTAGAAGTCGAGGATGCGCGCGAACCGCTGCTCGCTCTCGTGGGCGAACGGCACGGCAACCGCCTCGGCCTTGCGTTTCGACAGCGAAAGCTGGGAGTTCAACGTCCGGTGGCCTCCGACGACGTCCGGAATCCGGCAGCAGGGTGCCGCGAGGGTTCGGATCGGCGCGCCGGCATCGATCGCGACGATCGCCGCGTCCAGCTCCGAGACCACGCCCGAGAGCGGGAGCACGTTGAACACGCCCTGCCCTCCGGCCAGCAGATCGACGAGCTCGCCGTCGGAGCGGGCGAGGATCGAACGACTGTCGGCGAGCACCAGCTGCGCGGCCGCGAGGTCCTCGCCGAGGTCACCGCGCAGGCATTCGACCGCCTGGCGAGCCTGACGGAGCTTGAGCCCTGCGTCGAGCAGCCGCTTGATGACCTTGAGCTCGAGGACGTCGCCGTACGAATAGCGCCGCTGGCTGCCGCTGCCCGCCGCGTCCGCGATCGAGGGACGCAGCAGACCCGTGCGCGCCCAATAATCCAACTGGCGGTAGGTGATGCCGACCAACGAGCACACCTGCGAACCGCGGAATCCCTCGGCCGCCACCGAGCTTCGACCGTCTCCAGCCATCGCCAGTCCTCCACCTCGAGCAGAGGTTGACCCCAACCCAAACCCTCTGGTCAACGTGCAGGTCCAGGGTATCACACCTTCGTAACTACGCGGATGTGAGACGGGAGGCGCTCCGGACCCCTGCCCGACCGGAGGGCGGCAGGTGATTTGGAGGCCCGGGCGACGCGGACCATGATCGGGGCGTGAGTGTGGTGAGGATCAATGCGATCACCGTCAGGCCGGGATCGGGCGACGAGCTGGCCCGCCGCTTCGCCGCGAGAGCGGGCGCGGTCGACGACGCGGACGGCTTCGAAGGCTTCGAACTGCTGCGGCCGACCGACGAGCGGGACGTGTGGCTCGTCGTGACCCGGTGGCGCGACGAGGAGGCGTTCCGCGGCGTGGGTCAGCTCTCCCGCCTTCGCGCACGGTCACAGCGGTGACGAAGCCGCCTCCGCGGACCGGAAGGAAGCGGACGGCACCGAGACGCCGGCGCCGCCGGTCGGCGTGCACAGCGAGCTCTGGTCGTACGACGTGGTCGACCTGCCGTCGCCTCGATGACGGACGACTCGTCGGGCACGGTGGCGGACGACTCGCCCGGCGCGGATACGGAGATCCCCCTCCACCGCCGTTCGATCCTCTACGAGGCCTTCGAGGACGGGGACGACATCCGCGTGCGTGCTCGTCTCGAGGACGTGCGGCCCTGGGCGGACGGCGATCGCTCGGTGTCCCTCGTCCACGAGATGACCCTTTCGGTGGCGGTGCGCGTCGCGGACATGACCATCACCGAGGCCGTGGCCGACATGCACGTCTTCCCCCACACCGAATGCCCCGCGATCCTTGCAGCGTTCTCGGGCTTGGTCGGGCTCAGCGTCGCGCGCGGCTACACCCGCGAGGTCCAGAGCCGCTTCGGAGGTGCGAAAGGGTGCACGCACCTCGAGCACCTCGCACGCTCGCTCGGGCCGGTCGTCGTCCAGGCGGTGACCTCGCGCCGCGCCCGCGAGCTCAGCTGCGGGGAGATCCCCGACCTCCTGTCGGGAACGTCGACGCCCTGGGCCCGGAACAGCTGCCACGTCTGGGCGGAGGGCGGCGTGGCCGAACAGAAGCTCGCGGCCGGGTGGCGGCCGGGCACCGGGCCCTACCCCGCGCCCCCCTCGAGGCGATCCGCCCCGCGGAGCGCTGAGCGTGTGCGGGACGGGACCCGGCGCCGGAGCGGAGGAATCGGACGGGCGTGGGTGCTCGGCGGTGCGGCGTTCCTCGCGACCGGGTGCACGAGCGCCGGGACCGCGATCACCACTCCGTTCGACACCACCCCGCCGGCGCTCGAGCACGGCCCGGTCGACGAGGTCAAGGTGGTGAACGTGACCGGGCTCGGTACGGTGCTCGCCGACGGGCAGGGCATCACCCTCTACATGTTCGCCACCGACAAGCGCGACACACCTTCACGCTGCTATGACATCTGCGCGGTGCAGTGGCCGCCGCTCGTCCTCACCGGCGGGGCGACCCGGCCGATCGCCGGAACCGGAATCCGGTCCTCTCTGCTCGGGACGGCACCTCGCACCGACGGCACCACCCAGGTCACCTACAACGGCTGGCCGCTCTACCTCTGGCCACCCGATCGGGCCCCGGGAACCGCAACCGGCCAGGCCCTGACCAACGCGGGCGGGCGGTGGTACGTCCTCGACCCGGAAGGGAAGCCGGTCACCACACCGTGAGCAGGCACGACGCCGGAGCGGGCATGATGCAATCCGTGGCGGCGGCACGAGCGACCCGGTCCCGTTGGTCGGTCAACTCGACCGAGTCGTTCCTCTCGATCAACTCGCACAACTCGTTCCTCTCGATCGGATCGGTCGGCTCCGCGCTGTCCGTGCTCTCGATCGGGTCGTTCGGCTCGGTGCTGTCCATCGGATCGTTCCTGAGCGCCGGCTCGGTGCTCTCGTCCACCTCGGTGCTCTCGATCCTCTCGTTCGACTCGGTACTGGCAGTACGGCGTGCCCGGGCAAAGACCGCGGGTGATCATTCGGTCGGGCCACCCAGCCAGCCGCGCCTGCGGAACACGTAGAGCAGAGCCAGTGCCGAGAGCACCTCGAAGCCCACCGCGAAGAGATAGAAGGGCACACGGCCGGTGATGTGTCCCACCAGATAGGAGAAGTTCTGCCCGAACCATCCGGTGAGGAAGGTCAGCGGGAGGAAGACGGTCGCGATGATGGTCAACTGCTTCATCACCACGTTGAGGCGGTTCGAGACCGTCGAGAGGTGGGTGTCCATCACTCCGCTCAGGAGGTCCCGGTAGCCGTCCACCAGGTCGCTGATGCGGATGAGGTGGTCGTAGACGTCCCGGAGGTAGCGGAGCCCGCTTTCGTTCACTCCGGGTAGTTCGATCACTCCGGAGGTGATGCCGGCAAAGACGTCGCGCTCGTGGCGTGATCACCTTTCGCACGCCGATAAGCGTTCGCTTCATGGTGAACAAGGTGCCGAGCTGTGCCTCGGTCGGTCGGACCAGCACGGCGTCCTCCAAGTCGTCGATCTGGTTGTCGAAGCGGTCGAGCATGGGGAAGAAGCTGTCGACCAGTTCGTCGATCACCAGATAGATCACCGCGATCTGTGGTGGCACCGTGGCGACACCGGTGCGCCGAGTGAGTCGGGTGCGGACCTCCTCCATCGCCACGCAAGGACCGTTGTGGACGGTGACGACGAAGTGCTCGGCAAAGAGGAAGTGCACCTCTTCGGTCCCGAATCCGTCGGCGGACGCGCCGTGCGCGACCAGGTAGGTGAAGGTGCCGTAGTCGTCGACCTTCGGCCGCTGGCCGAAGTGCTGGACGTCCTCGACGGCCAGGTGGTGCACTTGGAGGACGTCGGACAGGAGTCCGAGCACTTCGTCGTCGACACCGTCGAGGTCGAGCCAGAAGAACTGCCCGGCATCGACGAGCTGGCGTACCGAGGCCACCGTCGCCGGCGAGGTGTTCCCGTCCGAGAGGATGCGGCCCTCCATGGCCCGAGTCTGCCCGTGGGCGGATCCGAGGATGGTGGATGGCGGGCGACCTCAGTCGATCCGGGTGAGGGACCTCCGGAACCGGCGCCCGTTCTCCACGTACTCGGCGGCGGACGCTTGGATGAGCAGCAGGCTCGACCGGTCCGGGTGCACGGTCGCAGGGACCCCGAGTGCGAGCGAGCCGGACGGCACCACCATCCGGTTGGGGACGACCGCGTTCGCCCCGACGGTCGCACCGTGCCCGACGACCGCATGATGGAGGACCACCGACCCGGAGCCCACCAGGCAGTCGTCCTCGAGCGTGCACCCTTCGAGGTGGGCGAGGTGCCCGACCACACACCCCTCCCCGACCCGGGTGGGAAAGCCCGGTCCCGCATGCACCACCGAACCGTCCTGGATGGAGCTCCGGGCACCGATCACGATGGTCCCGTAGTCGCCCCGCAGCACCGCGCCGGGCCAGACCGTCGATTCGGCGCCGAGGGTGACGTCGCCGATGACCACCGCGTCGGGGTGGACGTAGGCGTCGGGATGCACGGTGGGTTCGAGATCCTCGAGTCGGTAGATGGCCATCGTGTGACGATAGGCAGCCCGGTGGTCCCGCGGCGAACCCGGGAAGGGGCCGAACGCGGCGCCCGGGCCGGCCGACGCAGGCCTCCTAAGATGGCTCGATGGGCGACGATCTTGTCTTCGACGCGGACAACCACTACTACGAGGCCGAGGACGCCTTCACCCGCCATCTCGATCCCAAGCTCGGGTCGCGGGTCGTCGAGTGGTGCGAGATCAACGGACGTCGGTACCACGTGCTCGGCGGGCGGGTGAGCCATGCGGTCACCAACCCGACCTTCGATCCGATCGCGATGCCAGGTGCCCTGCACGACTACTTCCGTGGCAACCCACAACAGCGCGGCCCGCTCGAGTTCCTCTCGCGGCGCGAACCGATCCGCGCCGCCTACCGCAGTCCCGAGGCACGGCTCACCACCCTCGACGAGCAGGGCCTCGACGGATGCCTCCTCTTCCCCACTCTCGGGATGATCTACGAGGAGCCGCTCTCGCACGATCCGTGGGCGGTCTGCCAGCTGTTCCGCGCGTTCAACCGCTGGCTGATCGAGGACTGGACCTTCAACGTGGCAGACCGGATCTATGCCGCCCCCTACCTCACCCTGGCCGATCCGGTGTGGGCCGCCGAAGAGCTGACCTGGGCACTCGAACACGGCGCTCGGTTGGTGGTCATGCGGCCCGCCGCGCCGACGACCGCGGAGGGGCGCCGCAACCCGTTCGATCCCCTCTTCGACGCGTTCTGGTCGCTCGCCAACGACGCCGGCATCACCGTGGTCCTCCACGCCGGCGACAGCGGGGTCTCGTCGAACGGCTACGGGGCGGACGGCTTCGCGGCGACCTTCTCGGGCGGCTGGAAGCCGTCGATCAAGGGCTTCGCGATCGAGCAGGCGATCCGCGAC
The DNA here is from genome assembly GCA_963784155.1 of uncultured Acidimicrobiaceae bacterium. GTDB lineage: Bacteria > Actinomycetota > Acidimicrobiia > Acidimicrobiales > RAAP-2 > Bog-756. The sequence continues at coordinate 127,916 of CAWAQF010000011.1, read as the reverse complement.
TACCTCCTCACGGTGATCTTCGAGAACCACTTCCATCGCTTCCCCAACCTGCGGATCGCGTCGGTGGAGAACGGCGCGCAGTACCTGCCCGATCTGTTCAAGAAGGTCCGTTCGACCGCCGACAAGATGCCCGGCTACTGGAAGGACGATCCGATCGAGACCTTCCGCCGGCACGTCTGGATCAACCCGTTCTGGGAGGACGACGTGTACGAGGTGGTCGAGTGCATGGGTCCCTCACGGGTGATCTTCGGCTCGGACTGGCCGCATGTCGAAGCGCTTCCCGAGCCGCTCGACTACTTGCGCGAGCTGAAGGACCTCGAGGCCGCCGACCGCCGCCTCGTCCTCAACGACAACGTCAGGGAGCTGACGACCCTCCGGCCGGCCTGAGATTCAGTGCCGGCCGCGTCCACGCGACCGCCTGGCACCCGTCCCGTGGTGGGTCGTGTGGTGCGTCGCATTCCGCTCGGTCTGCTCGCGCTGCGCGTTCCGGCGGTTCCGCCCGACGAAACCACCGCCGACGATGACCACCAGCCCGATCGCCATCAGGACCCAGATCAGCATGCTCGCTCCACCCCGTGTCCCCTCCCCCGCCGCCCACTGCGCGCCGCAGCCGCAGCCTACGCGGGCGGTTCCGGAAGTGCCATCTCGGTTGCAGATCGGCGCGCGAGTTCACGCAGGCTTCTGGGTGCTCCAGTACGTGGCGAGGATCCTCGCCTTGGCAACCTCGAACTCGTCGTCGCTCAACGCCCCGGCCTGCCAGAGGCAGGCGAGACGGATGAGGTCCTCGGAGACGCGGGCCCCGGTGGGCTTCTCCGCCGGACGCGCAGCCGGGGCATCGCCGGCGCGCGAGGTCTCGTCGGGCACCGAGGTCCGGCGCTCGTTGAGGGTCTGCCGGTGCTTCCCCACCCTGCGGTCGCGCACGCTCTCTCTATCGGAGGTCTCGAGTGCCGACTTGAGGTGGGCCGAGGCGGGGGCGAAGGCCGGGGGCGGAGAGCGGGCAGGTACAATGTCGCCATTCGGTCGCACGACCCCGGGACTCGTACCGGAGGAGGACCTTTCACATGCGTCGCCGGATGCTGAAGTCCAAGATCCACCGCGCCACGGTCACGGCGGCCGACCTCAATTACGTCGGTTCGATCAGCATCGGGCCCGATCTCCTGGATGCCGCAGACATCCTCGAGCACGAGCAGATCACCGTCCTCGACGTCGACAACGGTGCCCGCTTCGAGACCTACGCGATCCGAGGTGAACCTGGTGAGATCTGCCTCAACGGGGCGGCTGCGCGGCTGGTCCACGTGGGCGACACGGTCATCCTCCTGACATACGGCGACTACGAGGCAGAGGAGCTTCCGGGCCACTCTCCCCTGGTCGTGCACGTGGACGCGAAGAACCAGGAGGTTCCCGCTCTCTCCTGAACGACTCCGTCTGCGTGACCGTGTCCGGTCATGTCGGTCCCTCCCCGTCGTCGCGGCCCAGGTCCCTCCCCTCCATCAGCTCGAGGATGCGCACGTGGACCTCGGCCAGCTGCTCCTCGCACGCGGCGATGTCCCGAGCGAGCTCTTCGAGTTCGGGCACGCCGCCCGGAAACAGGTCGGCGCGCGCGCCCCGCTTGGCCTTCTGGCTCATCATGTCCCAGGCAGCGGGACCGCCGCGTTCCGACGCCAGCGACCAGGCGCTGTGGATCGCTTCGTTCCGCCGGCGCCGGTAGGCGTTGGCACTGCGCCGCCAGGTCCGGAACAACGCGAGCTCCTCGGCGGTCGCCTCCCCGTAGGCGCCGAGCAGCGCCTCGGTCGTCTCCCAGACGTTCTCCACCCGCTGGCCGGCGACCACCGCTCGTGCCAGCGACTCGTCAGGACTTCCGAGAAGCCCCATCAGCATGAAGCCCGATGCGATCTCGATCAGTGACCAGTTGGCCGCGACCCGGCCGATCGCGCGGTGCAGCTCGTCCTCGTCCGTCCGGATCCGTCGTTGGGCGGCATCGGTGCGCGCCCTCCCCGAGAACCGAAGGAACCGGTTCCCACCCCCGAAGGGGATGATCCCTCTGAGGTGGCGCTTCTTGGCCTCGCGGCGTTCGCGGGATCGTCGGGGCGCGGCCACCGCGCCGTCGTCGCCGGGTTCGTGTCGGCCCGGCGCCGCCGGCGACACGGGGGGTTCGAGCACCTTCCCACGCTAACCGCGGGGCAAGGTCGCCATCATCTGCTCAGCGCACCCTCTCCGACGGTCAGGACCTCACTGTCCCCGCACAACTCTTCCTGTGATCACTTGGTGTTCCGAATCCGCCGCCCCAGCCGGACCATCGCGGCCTCGAGCTCCGAGTCGCGCTGGCGTCGACGAAGGTCCGCCTCGGCGAGCTGCTCGGCCGTCGGTGGCGTGCGCCCCGTCGGCAGAAGACGCTGTGCCTCGATCGCGAAGAGGAGCCCGCGGAGCTCCTCGGAAGCGTCGTGGCTCGCGGTGCGCGCCTCCTCGTCGGGAGCCGAGTTGCTCACCCGGTCGAGCATGCCGGCGGCCTCTCCCACCCGGAGCCGGATCGAATCGTGGGTCGGTGCATCCGAGTCGGCCGGTTCCGCCTTCAGGAGGTCCCGTGCGGCGACGGCGCCGTCGAGTGCCGTGCTTGCGGTCGGCAACCAGGCGCGGGTGGCACGCCGCCGGCGGCGGCTCGCGACGAGGAGTCCGATGAGCAACGCGAGCACGACTGCCGCGGCCACGCCGATCACGATCAAGATCCACGCGTCGTTGGAGGTCGGGGAGGCGGGCTTCGGAACCGTCGTCGTCGTCGAGGAGGACGTCGCGGGGACCGTCGTGGTCGGGTGCGAAGTCGGCGTCGTCCGGGTCGTCGGAGGGCTTGTCGAACTGGTCGTGGTCGTCGGCGGACTGGTCGTGCTGGTGGTGGTCGGAGCGCTGGTCGTCGTCGAGGGGTCCGAGGCGGCTCCCGCCACTGCCCGAGGTCCGATGACGACCAGACCGGCGAACAGCAGCGCGACGAGCGCCGGGCGTCGAAGAGGCGGAGGACGGGTCGGGAAGGAACACGTCGATTGGGTTCGCTGCTTGGACGCACCGGTCATCGTGAGTCCGCGCCTTTCCGAGCCGAAGTGCTCGGCGGCCATGCTAACGGGAGCGGGTCGCGCGACCCGAGTTCTCGAATGCCCGCTCGAATGCGAAAGGGTGGGACCCGTCGGTCCCACCCTTTCTCGCAACCCCCCCGGGTGCAGCTTCGGGCCGAGAGCGGGTGGCGGAAACCCGCTCTACCGGCCCTTTTGCGGCACGGAGGTTATCGGCACGTCGGACTCGATGCTTGACCCCGTAGGGTGTCCCTGACCCCATTTGACGCCTCGGAGAGGGCATACTGATCAGGCGGTGACCGACCCGCTCTGTGCGAACGGGCGAGTCGGCGGTGTCTTCGAGGTGAGAACGGAGGGGCAACACCAATGCTTGAGACATTCGATGACGTCCTCGCGCAATTACGCCGACCTGGGCGCCGACATTCCGGAGTTCGAGGGACTCTGTGGGCGCCTCGGTCGTGCCCACTCCGACGCAACCGGCGAGGCGTTCGTCACCGGGTCGACGACCGCCCTCGACCACCTGGTGCTCGGGGTGCGCTACGACGGAAGCGCGATCGATGAAGTCGACTGGTACCGGACGCGCAAGGTAGGGCGGGCCCCGTCGGGAATCGGAAACCGGAATCGTCACGACGTCTTCGAGTGGATGGCCGAGCGCACCGACGGGACGCTCGACACGGAGGAGGACGAAACCGAATCCGGTTGGATACGGGAGGTAGCGGCTCCGCCGCTCGCGCGGTGAACCGGCACCAGGCCGGCACCGACGACCTGCTCTCTCCGTCGACCGGTCAGACCGGTCCCGTCGGCGTTGCGCCTTCGGCGGCGTGGGTGCGGAGACGCTGAAGACCGTCATAGGCCGCGTACTTGTACGCATCGGCCCGTGTCGGAAAGTTGAAGGTGGTGTCGATGAACTCGTCGATGCGCCCGCCCTTGTGGAGCACCGCCTGGGCGACGTGGATGAGCTCGGTCGCCTCCTCTCCGAGAATGTGGGCGCCGACCAGGCGTTGGTCCGAGGCGCGGAAGACGAGCTTCACGAGGCCTTCGGCCGAACCCGCGATCCGAGCCCGCGCATTGTCCTCGAAGAAGGCGCGGCCGGTCTCGATGTCGTCACCGGTCGCGCGCGCTGCCTCCTCGGTCGAGCCGACCATCGCGATCTCGGGCAACGTGTAGATGCCGGTGGGCACCACCGGGTCGAGGGACTCCTTGAAGGGAATGTCGAACGCCCGGCACATGGCGACCCGCGCCTGCTCCATCGCCACCGATGCAAGGCCGGGCGGTCCGGTGACGTCCCCGGCGGCGTAGATGCCCGGTGCCGTCGTCCGGAAGTCCTCGTCCACCCGGACCCGTCCCCTTCCGTCGACCTCCACGCCGACCTCCGCCAGGCCCAGTCCCTCGACGTTGCCGGTCCGGCCGACCGCGTGCAGCACGAGATCGGGCCGGTGTATCTCTCCGTCCACTCGCGCGATCAGGCCTTCGCCGTCGCGGTCCACCGACTCCACCTGGGCGCCGAGGATCAGACGGGTCCCCGCCTTCTGCAGACTCTGCGCGAGCTCCGCCGACAACTCGGAATCGAGGAGCGGCAGCAGTCGTGATCCGCGGTCGACCAGGGTCACCTTCACACCGAGGTGGGCGAAGATCGACGCGTACTCGCACCCGACCGGGCCGCCGCCGACCACCATCAGGGTTTCCGGCAGCCGTTCGATCGAGAGGAGTGTGGCGGAATCGTGCACGTCGGGGGCATCGAAACGGATGTGGGCCGGATGATGCGGCCGAGAGCCGGTGGCGAGCAACACCACCCGGCTCTTCACGACCCGTTCGTCTCCGTCCTCGCTCCGGACGATCACCGTGCCGGACGGCCCCAATCTCGCCTCGCCCTGGAGGATCTCGATGTCGTGGCGCTTCAGGTTCTCGCCGACGGCCGTCGTCATCGTCGTGACCACGTCACCGATCCGGGCACGGAGCCGGTTCATCACGAGATCGGGAGCGAGGGTGATGCCGACTCCGTAGACATCACGTCGTGACCAGCCGGTCAGGTACACCGCGGTGTCCCTCAGTGCTTTGACCGGCACACCGGAGGACGCGATCGCGGCCCCACCGGGCCGAGCGCCGCGCTCGACGACCGCCACGCGGTAACCGAAGTAGGCGGCCTGGGTGGCGCCCTTCTCCCCCGCCGGGCCCGATCCCAGTACCACGAGGTCGAACTCCTCCGGCCTCGAAGAACCGCGGCTCGACATGGCCCGGACGTTACCAAGGCCCGGTGACTCCGAGTCGGGCGGGGTTCCGACGTTGTGTCGGTCCCGGGCTCCGTGGTGGCGAGGGCCACGACCGGGCGACCGGCGGCGCCCACGACCAGCGGCTGCACCGCCGGGCCGATCCGACGGAGTCAATCCTCGCGGGTCTCGGTCTCCCTGGATGATGACCCCGCGATGCGTCGAGACGGTGTCGCGGTGGCACCCGCGCGGGACCCGTGATCCCCGGGGATGCGCCGTGCCCATGGTCACGACCGGAAGGTGCGGTCGTCTCCCCGAGCGCCGAGCCCCATGACCCAAGGAAACAGAACGCCGGTCGCACGCCGCGTGCTTTGTGTCGAGGGGACCAGGACTTCGAGCCGATCGGCGCGCCGGCGGTCGCCTGCTTGGGATAGCCGGAAGACGGATAGTGTGCTGCCGCGCACTCCAGGGAGCAGGCCCGAGTAGAGGCGCAAGGAGCGATCGTGGAGTTCCCCCATTGGCTCAAGGGCTGAAACGAACACGGATGAGTACGCCGATGAGCACCCGCATTCTGGGCCCCGCCAGGTACGTGTTCCTGAGGACCCCAGTCCCCTTCCAGAACTACGTGCTCCACGCGCTCGGGAAGGAGACGCCATGGGGATCGGGTACGCCGCCTGTCCCCCCGCCTGCGCCGGCCGGTATGCGGACCGGTCCGCCGGACTTCGTCGGCATCGGCGCCGCGAAGTCGGGCACCACCTGGTGGTTCAGTCTGCTCATGTCCCACCCCGAGATCCATGTCGAGTACGACAAGGAGCTCAACTACTTCAACGGACCCTTTGTGCGACGTCTCGAGGCCGGGCAGGTGACTCTGGCCGATGCCGAGGCGTACCAGAACTGGTTCCCCCGGCCGGAAGGAACCATCACCGGCGAATGGACGCCGCACTATGCGTTCGTCTATCGGCTCCCACCGGTGCTCAAGGCGGCTGCCCCCGGGGCGAAGCTCGTCGTGATGTTGCGCGATCCGATCGACCGCTATCGCTCCGACTTGTCGCGCCGGATGCCGTCGCGGTCCCTTAAGCGTCTCCGGTACAGGTCGATCCCCAACAGCATGTACGCGAACGTGTTGCGGCCGTGGGAGGAGCTCTACGCCCGCGAGGAGCTCCTCGTGCTCCAGTTCGAGGCCTGCGTCCGCTCGCCCCACGAGCACCTGGTGGAGACGTTCCGCTTCCTCGGCGTCGACGACTCGTTCCGTCCACCGGAGATCCGGACGCCGGTCAACACTTCACAGAGGAAACGGGAGCTCGAACCATTCGTCGTGCAGGAGCTCGTGCGTCTCTACACACCGGACGTCCTCGACCTCGTGGCGCGTTACCCCAACATCGACATCTCGCTGTGGCCGAACTTCGCGCATCTCGCGAACCCGCCGGTCTTCCCCGCTCCGCCGGACTGAGGCCGATTCGATCGCCGACAGCGGAGCCGCTTGACCTGAAGCAACCGGGCGAGGGCGCCGACAGGCATCCTCCGGCCGCGACCCAGGACGTTGCAAGGTGTGTCCGATGCGCTGCACCGCCAGCCTGGAGAGCAAACCCGCGTCGTGTCCCTCACCCTCCGCCCTGGTGAGGGACACGACGCGCTTCCGCTGCTGCCGGCTCCCGCAAACAAAGTGTCAGCCCGGCCTGACACAAGATTCTGGCTAGTTTGACACGGGCTCACCCTTTGTCAAGTTGGACGACCGCGAGGTGTCATGGGAGGCGACGAAGGGACCGGCGAGGCGGATCTCGCGGCGGAGAAACGCCAGGTCACCAGGGAACGTATCCTCCGGGCTGCGATGGTGGCGATGGCCCAGCGAGGTTTCTCGGCCACGGTCGAAGAGATCGCCGCCGTCGCCGGGGTCAGTCCGCGGACGATCTACCGCTACTTCGACACACACGATCAGCTGATCGCCGACGGGTACCGCGAGATGCTGATGGCGGTCGGAAGCATCATTCCCGACTTGCCGTCGGTCAACGATGACCTCGAGGGGTGGATCGACAGCATCGCCCTTACGGCACACGCCCGAAACTCGATGATCATCGGTGCCGCATTCTGGGATGTGTTCAAGCCTGCTCCGACCGTTTCGAAAGAGATCGAAGAGGTGAGGGCGCTGAGGCGGCCGATCCGAACCCAGTGGATGACCGGGATGGCATTTGTCGCGTGGATGGCCGCCGGCGGGCAAGGAGAGCCTCCCCCTTCGTTGGTCGTCACCTTCGCCCTGGCGCTGTCGTCGTTCACGACCCAGGGATTGGCCGCGGACTTCGACTACGGACCCGAGGAGACGGCTCGTTTCAGCGCCGCGATGATCAAGGACCACTTGGCCGCGGCCGTCGCGGCCCAGCGTGAGTCATCGCGCTCGGCGTAGAGGGCATTCCCGTCCCGTCGGGGGGTCTGTCAGGAAATTTCTGTGTAACGGCGTGATCTGAAGGGTCCACGACCGCGTCGTCCGGGCCGGAGAGGATCAGCCATGGCCCGAAACGACACTAGAAACAAGGTAGACGCTGGTGCTCCCGACACGGGGGCTCTCGTCCCGAGCGGCGATTCGCCGCCCGAGCGACTGCTGGCCGAGCAGCTGCTCGCGCGGGCGAAAGAAGAAGGCGTCGAGCTGGTCGGGCCCGACGGGCTCCTGACCAAGGTTACGAAGTCCGTCTTGGAAGCAGCCCTCGGCGCTGAGCTCACCGAGCACCTCGGCTACGAGGCCCACGATCCCGCCGGTCGGGGATCTGGGAACTCGCGCAACGGGATGTCGACCAAGGTCGTCCAGACCGACGTCGGGCCGGTTACCGTCGAGATCCCCCGGGATCGTGGAGGCACCTTCGATCCGGTCATCGTGCCCAAGCACGCCCGCCGGCTCGAGGGCTTCGACGAGGCCGTGGTCTCGCTCTATGCCAAGGGACTGACTACTGGTGAGATCCAGTCCCACCTCGGCGAGATTTATGGCGCCGAGGTCTCGAAGGACACGATCAGCCGGATCACCGACGCCGTCAACGCCCAGGCGATCGAGTGGCAGAACCGTCCGCTCGATCCTCTCTACCCCGTCGTCTTCATCGACGCCATCGTCGTGAAGATCCGTGACGGCTCGGTCGCCAACCGTCCGATCTACGTCGCCATGGCCGTGACGATGGAAGGCGAGAGGGACGTGCTCGGGCTGTGGGTGGGCAATGGCGGCGAGGGGGCCAAGCACTGGCTCAACGTCCTCTCCGAGCTGAAGAACCGGGGTGTGGTGACGTGCTGATCGTCTGCTGCGACGGATTGAACGGTTTGCCCGAGTCCGTCGCCGCCGTGTGGCCCCGGGCCGACGTCCAGACCTGCGTCGTGCACTTGGTGCGCAACACCTTGCGCTACACCTCTCGCCAGCACTGGCAGAAGATCACGACCGACCTGCGCACCGTGTACACCGCCTCGACCCTCGACGCGGCGACGGAGCGGTTCGACGAATTCGAGGACCGGTGGGGGGCGAAGTATCCGGCGGTCATCCAGTTGTGGCGGGCCGCCTGGGAGGAGTTCATCCCCTTCTTGAGTTTCCCGCCCGAGATCCGCTCGATGATCTACACGACGAACGCCATCGAGTCTCTCAACGCCCGATTCCGCCGGGCGACGAGGATCCGGGGACACTTCCCCAACGAGCAGTCGGCAATCAAGGTCCTCTATCTCACGATCCGAACTCGAGATGAGAGAGGGGGCAACGTCGTCGGTCGCGTGAGACACTGGAAGCAAGTGCTCAACACACTCCTGCTCCACTACGGCGACCGCATCAACTAGCGACAGTGCATGTCATGCCGCTTACACAAAGAATCGGACAGACCCAGTTCGCGAGGCGTGGCATGTACGGATAAGCTCACCTGGGCCGACCAGAGGTCACCCACGGCAGCCTTGAGACCTACTCGGCTGTGAAATAGCCAGCCTCCCCGCACGGTCTGAGCTTAAAGATGCCTCCTGCTCGCTCGTGATCTTCATCCAAGCGACAGCGTCGGTCGGTCATACCGAGCCGTGGGAGTTTGGCAGCGACGACGTCTGCCAGGTAACCCCGACGCACATCTCGTCGGATGATCCGTCGCCGAATGTGACGAAATGCGGCGGCGCCTTGCGGAGAGTCGGCAACTCTTGCGCGAGCTCCGAGTCATAGCTGCAGTTGATCTGTATTTGCTCGCCGCGACTCACCTGGATAGGCGCCACGTTGTACGCCTTTTGGTCGTGGAAGTTGTAGTTCGGGACGCTCAGGACGGTCTTGGCTTGCGGCGTCCCCGGATTGACCACCATCGTGAACGCGACGCCCAAGAGATGCATGTGTGGCTGGATCCTGTCGATGTAGCCGTTCGATTCGACCCGCCACGTGCACGTAGCCGTGTCACCGACGGGAGGGGCGTCCGGGTTTTCACCACATACCTGGTCGATGCCCTTAGCCATCTCGACGCCCCCGGAGCCGAAGCGCTGGTTCAGGTAGTTGAGGGACGCTTGATAGTTGCACAGCGACCCAGTTACACCGGCCGGGCATGGGATGTTGGGCGGGGCGACCAGGTATTGGGATTGCATCGGCAAAAGCGGCGCGGAGATCGGTACCGTGTGGAGAACGAGCCCATTGGTGACCGGCTTGTCGCCCACCAGCAGGTTGTAGTGCACCTGCTCGATCACCAGACTCCCCTTGGGCAGCGAGATCCCCGTACCGTTGGGGAGCGCGTCTTCGCCGTGCCCAGGCGCCCACACGCTCAGGAAGGGGGTGCTCATGAAAGCGGCGAGCGACGAATCGGGCAACGCTGGCGCGCCGAAGCACGTCCATCCCTTGCCGTTGGTGACCGCATTGGCGGCGACGGCCTGAGCCGTCATTGACGGGGGCACCAGGGCGAGAACGGCGTGGTGGACTTCGGGACTGCCGGGTGTGAACTGGCTCGAGATCACATACGAGTTGTGGGTGATGTGCGGGTTGACCAGGCTGCAGTGATAGTCGTCGGTCGCCCCCACGGCCGCCAGGGGTGTGTACCTCGGCGATGCCACCGATACGCTAGAGACAGGCGTTTGTGACGACGGGTTCGGCTTGGTCGAGCCCGAGGTGGCCAGAGCCATCGCGCCGAGCGCGCCCGTCACTAGCGCCACACTGATGGCCACGATCAGGACCCGCGGCGTGCTGTTGGCGCCTGCTAGGTGGCGCCGCTTCTGCGAGACAGCCCCTCGTGACGCCCACTCGTCCATTCGGTCAGCAGAATCGGCGTCGGCGTGCTCGATGAGATCGGTCATGGTCTCCGCCCCCGTCCTGGCACCGACTCGGCGTGTTAGCGGGACTCTCCCAACCCGAGTCTGCCTGGTGCGAAATGCTAATCCACGCCCCGCCCGAATGTCCTGGTAGAGGGGGGATCCGATCAGGACCGCCTCGGAACGATCATGTATGTAGCCGTCGCTCGTACAAGCACCGCGACCGACTCCTGGAGGTCAAAAGAGGAGGTGCGCTTTTGGGGAAACCACCGGATCAGACTGACCCTGAGGTGCCTAGTTGAGATCGGGGGCAGTGGACAGTGATCCACTTACCAGGCGTACTTGCGCGGCCGTCGGGAACAAAGCCGCATCTGGCATCTTCCGACTGGCTTGGATTACGAATACCGATCGCGTAGCCTTGGTCCCGGCTTGAAGCAGCTGCAGTCGGGCTGTGACACAGTTAGTTCCGTGAACTGCAGAAACGTGGTCGGGCTGGCCGGATTTGAACCGGCGACCTCTTGACCCCCAGTCAAGCGCGCTAACCAAGCTGCGCCACAGCCCGCCCGTACGGGTTGATCACCCTATCCGATCAGCCGCCCGCCGGCGCACCGCGTGGCGAGGTGCGGCGTGCTCCGAGGTTCCCGATCGACCGCTAACCCGCCTTGTACGACGCTGTGACCAGCTTCCCGATGAACTCGTAGCCGAGCGTGTTGGCGTGGATGTTCTGTTCTTGGCAATACCAGGTGATCGTGCAGATCTCCCACACCGCCCGCGGGATCTTCCCGTACGGTGCAAGCGGGGTCAGCTGGGTCAGGGGCGTGTCGTCACCTTGCTTGGCCTTCTTGTACTTGGCCCGCGTGACGTTCACGAAGCTCCCGTTGGCCACCGAGGTGTAGGCGGTGTTGAGGTCCGGGTTCACGAAGATGTCGAAGGCGGCAACTGACAGCTGGGCCAAATCGACCCCGGACACTCCGCCGGGGTTCACATACTGTCCGAGGATCACGTCGGGATAAGTCAGGCCGATGATCCGGGCGCTCGTATCCCCGCTCGCGTCGAGCGCCGTCCTCAGGCCACCCACCAGTGTCTCGATATTGGACTCCGCGGCACCTGAATTGGCGATCACGCAGGCGGTGATGGCGCTCTGATCCCCCGCGCTCACGCAGCTGGTGATGTCGTTTCCACCGATCGAGACCGTGATCAGCTTGACCAGTCCGGCATTGGCCGGCGTCTCGATGAAGCTGATCGCCGCCTGCTCCTGGGTCGTCGTCGGATAGGCGACCGCGTTGGTGGCCGCCGGGTCGCCACAACCGATCGAGGAAAGGATCGAAGTCGTCGTCGCGCCGCCGCACCCGAAGTTCTCGAGGTTCATCTTGAGCTTGCCGGCTACATAGGCCGTGTAGCCGGGCGTGCCGCCGGTACCCGGCGCGTTCGGCTGGTAGCCGATCGAATAGGAATCGCCGAGGGAGAGGTAGTAGGGCGTCGGGCCTTTGCCCATCTTGGCCGAGCTCACCCCCGAGGTGGCGAGCACCCCGACCCCGACCGCACCGATCACAGCCAGCAAGGACATGAGAAACGAGACGGCGCGTCGTCTTGGCATGGTTGCTCCCCCCTCGGAGTCACCTCGAAGTGACCAATTACGTCCCTTGGTAGCACACCGGCCGTCGGCCTGCGTGTCCGGACCACACCCGGTTCCGCCTCCCATGCCCGGCGTGAGGCCCCATCAGGCTCGGTGGCTGGTCAGAGGTGGTGGAGCACCCAGGTCACCCCCTGGAAGGCCCGGTAGCCGAGGTAGACGACCGTCGCCACCACGATCAGCTTGAAGTACCACGGGGACGGGCGGTGGTCGACGGGTGTCTCGCCGCACACAGGGCACGCGCCCTCGGGAGTGAGCTCCTCGCGCTCGACCTTCTCGTCGCAGCGCTCACACCACGGCACGATCCACCCCGTCCTTCGGGGTCATCGCCGACGCGCCTTGCCGACCGGAGCACCCTTGGCACGGACCCGGATCTTGATCGGTGTCGGCCCGAGTTCGAAACGCTCGCGCAGTCCCCGCTCGACGTAACGGAGATAGGTGGGCTGCAGCCGCCCGGTGGTGAACAACGTGAAGGTGGGCGGATCGCTTGCCCCCTGCACCGCGTACTGGATGCGCGCCCTCACCGGTGGATGTGCCACCTGCAGCGAGGTCAGCGCCCGGTTGAGCTCCCCGGTCGGGATCCGCGTGTGGTAGGCCTCCTCGGCCTCTGCGATCGCCGGCAGGATCCGGTGGACCCCGAGTCCCGAGAGGGCGCTCACCTTGAGCACAGGCGCCATCCCGAGGAAGGCGAGGCGATCGCCGACGTCGGCGAGTACCTCGCCTCGCTGCTCGGTCTCGAGGAGCTCCCACTTGTTGAGGACCACCACCGTCGGACAGCCCGACGCGGCGATTCGCTCTGCGAGCCGCTGGTCCTGGTGGGTCGCCCCGACGGTGGCATCGACCACCAGCAGCGCGATGTCCGCTCGGTCCAGCGCCTCGAGCGCGCGCAGCACCGAGAAGTACTCCGTACCCCGTTCGGTTCGCGACTTGCGGCGCAAGCCGGCGGTGTCGACGAAGCACACCGCGCCTTCGGGGGTCTCGACCATCGTGTCGATGCTGTCCCTCGTCGTGCCCGGCTGGTCGTGGGTGACCGAACGGTCGTCGCCGACCAGCCGGTTGAACAAGGTGGACTTGCCGACGTTGGGGCGCCCGACCAGTGCCACCCGCGGGATCTGGCTGTCGCGGTCGGACTCGTCTGCCGGGCGGGCTTCGTCGACCTCGGGCAGGAGCGCGACCACCTCGTCGAGGAGGTCGCCAGTCCCGCGTCCGTGCAGGGCGCTCACCGGCCACGGATCGCCGAACCCGAGCGAGATCGCCTCCCAGCTGTCGGCCTCGCGATGGGAGGAGTCGACCTTGTTGGCGACCACTCGGACCGGTCGCCCGGCCCGCTGCACCGTCTTCGCCACCGCGAGGTCCTCTTCGACGATGCCGACGGTCGCGTCGACGACGAGGAGCACGACGGCGGCCTCGGCGATCGCACGTTCCGCCTGGGTGGCCACCTGCGCGTCGAGCGGATCGTCGCTCGCCAACCACCCGCCGGTATCGACGACGGTGAACTCGCGCCCGGACCATTCCGCCTCGAGCTCCTTGCGGTCGTGGGTCACCCCGGCCCGTTCCTCGACGACCGCCGCCCGACGGCCGACGATGCGGTTGACGAGGGTCGATTTTCCGACGTTCGGACGTCCGGCCACGACCACGAGCGGCCGGGCGAGCTCGGTGGTCGCGGGGGACCGGCGCGTCACCGGCCGGTCCCGAGGGTCACCGGCACCCGTCGCGCGCCTCCACCGGCACGCTCCCCGCGATGGATACCGTCGAGCGCCCGACGCAACGACAGTCCGTCGGTCGGGACCACCTCGACCGGGTACGGCAGGTCGTCGAGGGTCCGGTCATCGAGGAAACGCCCCTCGGAGAGGCACGCGTCGGGAAGGAGGTAGCGCGCACCTTCGGGCTCTCCACGTAGGACCTCGGTCAGATCGGTACCGGTCAGCAGACCGGCCACCCCGATGTTCCCGCCGAAGAATCGGTTGGCCACCGGCAACACCCGCACGTCGTTGCGACCGAGGGATGCGACCAGGGGCTCGAGCACCGCCGCACCGTACGTGCCGGTCAGGACGGTGACCGGCACGCCGGTGTCGGTGCCGGAATGGCCGGGAGCCCTCGGAGCGCGATACCCGCTCGCCGGCGCGCCGTCCACCGCGGCGAAGAAGCCCGGCCGCACCCCGAAAGCCGCCGTCGCATCCCCGCCGAACGCCGCGGCGAAGGCACGGGCAATCCCGACGCCGTTCTCGTGCTGGGGGAAGCCTTCGTAGGCCTCGGCTTCCGGAAACGGGCGCCCGGCCATCAGGTAGTACTCGTCGGCGGCGAAGACCATGCGCCGGCCGAGAGCCGTGAGGAACGTCGCTTGCCAGGAATCCACTGCCTCGCACACCGCGGCGGCCTCGTCGGGGGTGTGGGGTCGCAACCCGGGTGCCCGCGAGGCGCGGCTCACGCCGAGGGGCACGCAGGCGACGGTGGCGAGCTCGGGGAACCGGTCGAGAACCCCTGCCAGCGTGTCGTCGAGGATCGCCCCGTCGTTGGTGCCGGGGCAGACCACCACCTGCCCGTGGACCTCGATACCGCCGTCGAGCAGGGCTCGCAGCCATCGGAGGCTGGTCGCGCCGCGCCGGTTGCGCAGCAGACGGGCCCGCACCTCCGGATCGGTCGCGTGGATGGAGACGAACAAGGGCGAGAGACGCTCCGTCAACACCCGTTCGAGGTCCATCTCGGTGAAGCGGGTGAGCGTCGTGAAGTTGCCGTAGAGGAAGGAGAGCCGGTAGTCGTCGTCCTTCAACGAGAGACTCCGGCGCATCCCCTTCGGGAGCTGGTGGATGAAGCAGAACTCGCAGTGGTTGTCGCAGGTGCGCACCCGGTCGAAGAGGGCGGAGGAGACCTCGGCCCCCAACGGCTCGCCGGCCTCCTTGGCCACCACCAGCTCGAAGGGATCGGACCAGCCCGGGCGCTCGACGAGAAGCTCGAGATCGGGCTCGTCGACCAGCAGGGCGTACTCGATCACATCGCGGGGACGGCGTCCGGCGATCTCGACCAGGAGGTCCCCGCGGCGGAGCCCCGATCGTGCCGCCGGGGAGCCCGCCGCGACCGCGACGACCGTGGGCGCCGTCGTTCCGCGTGGCGCCGACATGTGTGCCAGGCTACCTGGTCACCTGCGGCGCCTCGTCGTCACCGGGCCTCCGCCGCACGGCGCACAGGTAGCCTGACGTGGTGCGCGTCGACCGTGTGCTGCTCGCCGAACCGAGAGGGTTCTGCGCCGGTGTCGAGAAAGCGATCAAGGCCCTCGCCTGGATGGTCCGCGTGTTCGAGCCGCCCGTGTACTGCTACCACGAGATCGTTCACAACCGGCACGTGGTCGACCGCTTCCGCGCCCAGGGCGTGGTCTTCGTCGACCAGGTGGACGAAGTGCCTCCCGGCGCGCCGTTGATGCTCTCGGCCCATGGTTCGGCCCCCGAGGTCGCCGGGGACGCCCGCGAGCTGGGTCGGGTGGTGGTCGACGCGGTCTGTCCGCTCGTGACCAAGGTCCACCACGAGCTGAAGGTCCGAGCGGAGAAGGGCTACACGGTCCTCTACGTGGGCCACCAGGGTCACGAGGAGGCCGTCGGTACCATGGCCGTGGCGCCCGAATCGGTCCGGCTCCTCGAGCGGGTGGAGGACGTCGACCTGCTGCCGGAGCCCGACGAGTGCGACCCCGGCCCGGTCGCACTGCTCGCCCAGACCACCCTCAGCCACGACGAGTGGGCCGACATCGTCGAGCGCGCCCGCGAGCGCTTCCCCGACCTCTGGATGCCCAACCGAAGCGACCTCTGCTTCGCGACCACCAACCGGCAGGCCGCACTCAAGGCGATCGCCGGCGAGACGGACGCGGTGGTGGTGATCGGATCGGAGAACTCGTCGAACACCGTCGCACTCGAGAAGGTCGCGCGCGCGATGGGGAGTGCGAGGGTGGTCCGGGTCAACGACGCGTCCGAACTGCCCGAGGATCTCGAGGGCACCATCGGGGTGACCGCCGGCGCGTCGGCGCCCGAGGCCCTCGTGCGAGCGGTGGTGGAACGGCTCGCTCCTGCACAGGGGGCTGTGCGTGCGCCGATCACCCTCGAGGAGGAGTACTTCCCCCCGCCCCCCGAGCTGCGCGAGCTGCTGCGCGGCCTCGACGCCGCACTCGCGCTCTTCAACCTGGTCCCCGCGGGCACGGGCGAGCCGTCGCGGGCCGGCGCTCTCGGGAACGACCGCTCGACCTCGGCGGCCGACGTCCTCGAGGCGCTGGCCGGCTGACCGCCGTACCCGCCTGCTTCCCGTGTCCGAACCAAAAGGACTGCACTGATGTCACCGACCCAGAAGCATCGCTGGCTCACCCGCCCCGACACGAGTCGGCACAGGCGCGACGCGGCCCTCGTCCAATTCGTGCTCGAGAGGGCGCGGGCGGACTTCTTGGAACGGTACCCGGACCGGCAGGTCGGAGCGGTGGTCGCCTTGATCGCCGCCTACCAGGAAGAGCGCAACATCGGGGCCGTGCTCGAAGCGATCCCCGAAAAGGTCGGTGACCTCGAGGTCACCCCGCTCGTCGTCGTGGACGGGGGCACCGATCGGACAGCAGAGGTCTCGCTCGACGCAGGTGTGCTGACCTGTGTTCTCCCGGTCAACCTGGGGCAGGGCGCGGCGCTCCGCGTCGGGTACCGGCTCGCGTCGGAGCTCGGGGCGCGTACTGTGGTCACCCTCGACGCCGACGGCCAGAACGACCCCGCAGAGATCGGCGACATGCTCGAACCGATACTCGACGGGACGGCCGATTTCGTGATCGCCTCACGCCGGCTCGGCCAGGATCATACGACCGACAAGTTCCGGCGGGCCGGTGTCAAGCTCTACGCAGCGATGCTCAACGCGATCGCCGGTCAGCGGCTCACCGACTCGTCGAACGGGTACCGCGCCTTTCGCATCGAGCTGCTCGACGACATCACCCCCCTCCTCCGTCAGGACCAATACCAGACCGCCGAGGTGGTGATCGTCGCCGCGCGGCGCGGGTGGCGGATCGGCGAGCAGCCGACGACGTGGCACCCGCGCGCGTCGGGGACCTCGAAGAAGGGTGGGAACCTCGTCTTCGGCCTCCACTACGGCCGAGTCATCCTCACCACCTGGCGATGCACGGCCGGCGAGCCGGGCGGCCCGGCTCAGTAGCGACCGGTCGTCGCGACCGATTGGTCGTAGAGGTCCTGGATCGACGCTCGCAACTGCTCGGTGGTCGCATGGATCGCGCGACGGGGGACGCGGCCGCTCGCCGAGGAGGAGGGGGACCGGATCGGTTGGCCGACCACCAGATGGATGTGGCGTGGACGTGGGATGAGGGTTCCCTTCGACATGACCGACGCCGAGCCGCCGATCCCGAGTGGCACGATCGGGGCTCCGGTGCGGGCCGCGAGGAACGCGACACCCTCGTGGAGGTCTTCGATCACCGGCCCCGTCCGGCGGGTCCCCTCGGGGAAGAGCACCAGCACCTCGCCGGCTTCGAGGACCGCCTGCGCGAGACGGAGCGCCTCGCGGTCGGGCGCGTCCCGGTCGACCGGGAAGCCGCCGACCTTCGGGATGATCTTTGCCAGGAGTCGGTTCTTCCAGAGGGTGTCTTTGGTCATGTAATGGAGCTTGCGGCCCATGACCGCTTCGGAGGCGACGAAGAAATCGATGAACGACCGGTGGACCGGAGCGAGGATGAGCGGACCCTCGGTCGGGACGAGATCGCGACCCTCGACCGTCGTCCGGAACAGCAGCCGGTTGAGGGCGTGCACGACGACCCGAACCAGCCGGTAGAGCCGGGTGAACGAGAGGTCGGGAGCGGGCCCGGCCGGCCGGGGGGTCGCGGCGCGGCCGACCTCGTCACTCAGAGCCATGCCACTACCTCCTCGACGATCTCGTCGACCGACCGTCCGGTCGTGTCCAGCACGTGCGCGCCCTCGGCGATCTCGAGAGGGGACGCGCTCCGGGTGCGGTCGATCCTGTCACGCTTCGCCATGGCCTCGGGGTCCTCGTCGGCCCGGCGCCGGGCCCGCTCGTCGTCGCTGGCGGTGAGGAAGACCTTGAGATCGGCCTTCGGAAGCACGACCGACCCGATGTCGCGCCCCTCGACGACGGAGCCGTCCCGGGCGCCGACCCAGCGACGCTGGCGCTCGACCAGCACCGCGTGGACCTCGGGGTTGGCCGCGACCACCGACACCGCCGCGTTCACCTCGGGACCACGGATCGCCTCGGTCACATCGGTGCCGTCGGCGGTGACCCGCTCCCCGACGGTGATCTCGACTGCCCGCGCGAGCTCCGCCACCGCCGCCCGGTCAGCCGGGTCGAGCCCGCGCGTCGAGCGCGGCCCAGGCCACCGCGCGGTACATCGCACCGGTGTCGAGTCGATCGACGCCGAGCCGCTCGCTGAGCGCGCGGGACACGGTCGACTTCCCCGACCCGGCCGGCCCGTCGATGGCGACGACCGGCCCTCGGCGCACCGGCCCGGTCATCCTGCCGGTCCGGCGGTGAGCCGCTCGAGCTCGCCCTCGAAACCCGGGTAGCTGGTCCGGACCACATCCCACCCCACGACGGTCGTCGCCGCACCCGGGGCCGAGGCCGCTCCGGCGATCGCGGCGGCCATGGCCATCCGGTGGTCGCCGCGGGCGTCGACGCCGCTGCCGCCGGTGAGGGGCCGGCCGGTGGCGGTGACGACGAGGTCGTCCCCACGGATCTCGGCGTACGCCCCGAAAGAACGGACCAGTTCTGCAGTGCCCGCGAGGCGGTCGGACTCCTTGACCCGGAGCTCGCCGACGTCGCGGAAGGTGGTCACGCCCTCGGCGGCCGCAGCCGCGACCGCGAGGATCGGCACTTCGTCGAGCGAGGGGATCTCCGCGGCGTCGACCACCGTGCCGTGGAGGGCCGCGTTGCGCGAGGTGACCGAGCCGGTGTGGCCACCGCTCCGGTCGATCGCGATCGCCGCGCCCATCCGCTCGAGCACGCCGAGGTAGCCGATCCGCTCGTCGCTCAGGTCGACCTCCTCGACGGTCACCTCGCTCCCGGGGACGACGATCGCCGCCACCACCCAGAACGCAGCCTGCGAAGGATCCCCCGGGACGAGGAAGGTGCCGGCACGCAGACGGCTCTCCCGCAGGCGCACGACCCGTCCGCTGTCCGGTCCTTTCGATCTCGATGTCCGCGCCGGCCGCGGCGAGCATCTCCTCGGTGTACGCCCGGGTGGCGACCGGCTCGTGCACCACCGTCTCGCCGGCCGCGGTGAGCCCGGCGAGGAGGATCGCAGACTTGACCTGGGCGCTCGCCATGGGCGGCGTGTACTCGATGCCGCGGCAGGCCCCCGCCGGTGATCGACGAGCGGAGGGAGGCACCGCTCCCCCGTCCCCTCCACCCGCGCGCCCATCGCGGTGAGCGGCTCCGCGATCCGGTCCATCGGGCGCCCGCGCAAGGGACTGGTCGCCGGTGAGTTGCGTGGTACCGGGGAGCGATGCCGCCACGCCGGCGAGGAGGCGCATCCCGGTGCCCGAGTTGCCGAGGTCGACCGGGGCGACGTGGCGCGGCCGAGGCGCGAGCGCCCCCCGCGAACCCGCAGCATCGCGACCGTCCGGTTCGACCACCGCCCCGAGGGTGACGATCGCCGCGGCGGTGCACTCCACGTCCTCGCCCGAAGAGAGACCGGTGATCGTCGAGGTCCCCTCGGCGAGCGCTGCCAGCAGCAGCGCGCGGTGCGAGATCGACTTGTCGCCCGGCACCGCGACCGAGCCGACGAACGGCGCGCCTCCGCGAACGGTCAGTGTCTTGCCGCTCACCCAGGTGTCCCGAGCGGGTTGGTCGTCGGCCCGGTACCCCCGTGCCGTCACGGCCTCGACGAGCGTCGGCGCCGAGCGCGCGTCGACGACGAGGACCAGTACTCCGCGGTCGCCCTCGACCGAGTGGGCGATCTCGACGTCGTCGATGCTCACGCCGAGCTCGGTAGCGAGCGTGGTGATCTCGGCGAGCACGCCCAGCCGGTCGGGCACCGGAATGCGGATCTCGGCCTGTCCGTCTGTCCGCGGCGCGCGTTCGGTCAGAGCGCGCCGGTGCCGCGGCCGCACGTCCGAGGACCTCGAGCAGTGCGGCGTGGTCGCGCTCGGCGACCCGGCGGCGCATGCCGGCGAGCGCCTCGATGAGCTGATCGAGGGTCTCGACGATGGCCTCGGCGTTGTCATCGCAGATGCCGGGCCAGATCGACGGCTGCCCGGCCGCGATCCGGGTCATGTCGCGGAAGCCGCCCGCGGCCAGCTTGAGGACCGCCGCACGCTCGTCCTCGAGATCGGCCGCGAGGGTCATGAGCGTGGCCGCGGTCAGGTGGGGCACGTGGGAGACCACCGCGACGAGGGAGTCGTGCCGGTCCGGGTCGAGCGCGACGACGTCGGCCCCGAGGTCGGCGAGCACCGCGCGGAGACGCGCGTACGCGGTCGCGTCGGTCGAGGCGCTCGGGGTCAGCACCCAGGTCGCGCCCACGAAGAGGTCGGCTGCCGCCCCTTCGATCCCCACCTGTTCGGAGCCGGCCATCGGGTGGCCGCCCACGAAGAAGGGGTGGTCGACCGAGGCCACGAGGGGGCCCTTCACGCTCCCGACGTCGGTCACGACGGTCGTCGGGGCGAACCCGCCGGCGAGCACCTGGGAGACGACCGAGGCCGCGACGTGCACCGGCGTCGCGACCACGACCAGCTCTGCTGCACGGTCCTCGCCGACCTCGGCGATCGCCCCGAGCTCGACCGCCCGCTCGGCGACGCCGGGCGCCGGGTCGAACCCGCTCACGTGCCAGCCGCGACCGGTGAGCGCCATCCCGACCGAGCCGCCGATGAGGCCGGTGCCGTAGATCATGGCCCGCCGGCTGTTCCTCGGAGGGCCGTCCTCAGTCGGGGAGGTCGTCACGGAGTCCCTGGGCGCCCTCGAGGTAGACGTGGTGGATCTCCCCGCGGGGGCGGTCAGTGGTGACGTGCAGCATCACCCGGATGCACCGCGGCACCGAGCCGACGACGGCGAGCTCTCGCGGACAGATGAGCGGCACCGCACCGAGGCCCATCGAACGTGCCGCGGTGGCCGGGAAGATCGAGACGATGTCCTCGGTCGCGGTGAACAGGATCGAGATGATGTCGTCCTCGACCAACCCGTTCCGCGTGAGGATGTCGGAGAGAAGGGTGACCACCGCGTCGGTGACCGCCCCGGGGGTGTCGTCCCCGACGGTGGTCGCCCCGCGGACGGCTCGGACGGTGACGGGCATCAGGCTGGCATGTTACTCAGGGGTCTTGCGGCGCCCGGCCTGCGCCGATGCGGCCTCGGACCCGCTCGCCGCGGCAGCGAGGCGTCGCACCTCCTCGCTCGTCAACCGCCGGTACTCGCCCGGACCGAGAGTCGGGTCGGTGATCGGGCCGATGCGCGTCCGGACCAGCCGCAGGACCGGGTGTCCGATCGACTCGCACATCCGCCGGACCTGCCGGTTGCGTCCCTCGTGGATGACGATGCGGAGGAGCCCCGGCGCGACCGCGGAGACTCGTGCCGGGGCGGTCGGGCCGTCGTCGAGCTCGACCCCCTCGCGCAGCCGGCGCAGCTCGCCGCCGGTGGGCTCGCCTTCGACCTGTGCGAGGTACTCCTTTGCGACGCCGAAGGACGGGTGGGTGAGCCGGTGCGCGAGCGTCGCCGTCGTTGGTGAGGACGATCAGTCCCTCGGTCTCGCGGTCGAGGCGCCCGACCGGGAAGACCCGGGGCTCGGGTGGGACCAACGAGACCACCGTCGTGCGGTCGTGGGTGTCTTTCGCGGTCGAGACGACACCGGCCGGCTTGTTGACCAGGTAGTGGACGAGGCCTGGTGCGACGGCGAGCGGGACGCCGTCGAGCTCGACGCGGTCGACGGCCGGATCGATCCGGCGACCGAGCACCGGCACCTCGCCGTTGACCCGCACCCGCCCCTGCTCGATCAGCTCCTCGCAGGCGCGGCGCGAGCCGACGCCGACACGGGCCAGAACCTTCTGGAGCCGCTCGCCGGTGGGATGGTGCGGGCTCCGCCTCATCCATCGCCGGCCGGGCGCAGCTGGTCCTCGAGCTCGACGAGGGCTTCCGGCCCGGGCAGCAGGTCCTCCACGGGTGGCAGCTGGTCGAGCCGGTCGAGCCCGAGACGCTCGAGGAACGCGTCGGTCGTGGCATAGAGGACGGCCTGGCCCGGTCCGCTCGCGCGCCCGGCGGGGGCGATGTAGCCGCGGTGCTCGAGCAGCCGCACCACCCCGTCGACGTTCACCCCGCGGAGTGCCGAGATCTGCGCCCGCGACACCGGCTGCTTGTAGGCCACGATCGCAAGGGTCTCGAGGGCCGCTGCCGACAGCCGCGAGGAGACCCCCACGTTGGCGAAGCGTTCGACATAGGGCGCGAGGTCGGGATGGCTCTGGATCCGGTAGCCGCCCGCGATCCGCACCACCTCGAAGCCGCGCCCTTCGGTGCGGCAGGACGCGGCGAGCTCGTCGCAGAGCGGCTCGATCCGCTCGACCGGCAACTCGAGCAGCTCGGCGAGGAGGCCCGCCGGGACCGGCTCGACGGCCACGATCAGCACCGCCTCGACGGCACGGGCCTCGGGCGAGAGCGGCACCGCTACCCCACGTACTCGTCGAGCTCGGCCACGCCCTCGGGCAGGCTGACCGGCGCACCCTCGACCCAGGCCACCTCGAGCTCCCCGAAGCTGTGGCCCTGATCGAGGGAGACCCGTCCCTGCTTGCAGAGCTCGAGGAGGGCGAGGAATCGCACGATGATCTCGATCCGGGAGGTGAGGTGCCCGGTCAGCTCGCGGAAGGTGGAGCGCCCGGAACGGGGAAGCCGGACCGCGAGCTCGGCGACCGCGTCGGAGACCGTGACCGCGTCCACCGTCACGTGGGCGAGGTCGATGCCCGCAACCGGACGCTCGGCGGTCGCCCGGTGGAAGGCGGCCGCGAGTTCGGCCGGGGTGACCCCTTCGAGGAGGTCGGGGGCGAGGACCACGAGATCGGAGGGAAGCCCGGCCGTGCGCGGGACGGCCAGGGCGGCCTGCTCGATGAGGAGGGCGAAGCCGTCCGCTGCCGCCGCGTACGCCTGGCACTCGAGCAGGCGCGCGAGCAGGAGATCGCGCTCTTCCCAGCCGATCAGCTCCTCGTCGGGCTCGAGATCGGCGGTGCCGGGCAACAGGCGGCGCGACTTGAGCTCGATCAGCATCGCCACCACGACCAGGAATTCCGAGAGGGCCTGGAGATCGACCTGCTCCCACGAGGCGACCTCGGCGACGAAGGCGTCCACCACCGGAGCGAGCGGGACGTCGAAGATGTCGAGCTCGTGGGTGTTGACCAGGTGCGCGAGCAGATCCACCGGGCCCTCGAACACCGGAGTGGTGACGGTTGCCGACACGCCGTCCGACGATACCGGCTGAGGGCCTCCGGCCCGTGCATCCAGCGCCCGACCTACGATGACGCCCCGTGCCCCGTGTTCTCTCCGGCATCCAGCCGAGCGGTGACCTGCATCTCGGCAACTACCTCGGCGCGATCCGCAACTGGGTCGCCGACCAGGAGGTCCACGACGCCCTCTACTGCATCGTGGACCTCCATGCCCTCACCCTCGACATCGACCCCGACGAGCTGCGCGGCCGAACCTACGAGACGGCACTCGACCTGCTGGCGGCGGGCCTCGATCCCGAACGGTGCACGCTGTTCGTACAGAGCCACGTTCCCGAGCACACCCAGTTGACCTGGCTACTCGAGTGCACCGCCACCATGGGCGAGCTCGGGCGGATGACCCAATTCAAGGAGAAGAGCGAGGGCCGCGACTCGGTGCGGGTGGGCCTGTTCACCTACCCGGTCCTCCAGAGCGCGGACATCCTCCTCTACGACGCCGAGCGGGTGCCGGTCGGCGAGGACCAGCGCCAGCACCTCGAGCTCGCCCGCGAGCTCGCGACACGCTTCAACCGTCGCTTCGGGGCGACCTTCGTCGTCCCCGAGGCCTCGATCCCACCCCTCGCGGCGCGGGTCATGGACCTGCAGCACCCCGGACGCAAGATGTCCAAGTCGGTCAACTCCCCCCTCGGGACCGTCCTGGTCCTCGACGAGCCGGCCGAGATCGTGCGCAAGGTGAAGAAGGCGGTCACCGACACCGACGGCGAGGTGCGCTTCGACCCCGAGGCGAAGCCGGGCCTCTCCAACCTGCTCGAGCTCCTCGGCGTCGCAACCGGCCGTGCACCCGCCGAACTGGCGGGCTCCTACTCGCGCTACGGGGAGCTGAAGGACGACCTCGCCGAGGCCCTGGTAGAGCTGCTCCGCCCGGTGCGTGAGCGCCGCAAGGAGCTGGCCGCCGACCCGGGCGCGGTGTCCCACCTGCTCGCTCGCGGCGCGGAGAAGGCCGGCGCGACCGCCTCGGCCACCTACGCCCGGGCGACGGCGGCCATCGGGTTGCTTCCGCCCGGCTGAAGGTCCGGCGCTCGGATCGGAGGCTCGTTCAGCCGGGGCCCCCGGCTTCCGCCGCCGGGCTCGGCGGGGCGCGCCGCCGGCGCTCCCGGACCGACCCGACGACGACTCCGACCATCAGGATCACCGCGGTGGCCGCGGAGACGGCGATCCCCACCGAGGCGGTGAGCGGGGCGTAGGTGAAGGTCACCACGTAGTCGCCTGCCGGCAGCCGCACCTGTTGGACGACACCGGCCTGTTCCACGACGGCGCCGTGGGAGGGTCCCCCCGCGAGGGGACGCACCGACGCGCCCCACCCGTTGCTGAAGGCGACGCTGCGGTCGAGGACCACCGGCGAGGGCGCCCGCACGGTGATCTGCTGGCCCCCGTCGCGCTGCGGCGGCCCTGTGTGCACGCTGGCGCCCGCGTTCGTCGAGCCGCTCCCCGGCTCGGTCGCCCACGCCCATCCGCGGGCGGCGGTGTTCCAGAAGACCCCGAAGGAGCCGAACGCCCCCCTATACACCCAGTGCGATCCGTCGACGCCGTACTGCAGAGGGCCGTCGAGCACCACCGGACCGGTTTGGGCGGTCGTGGCAGTCGGGATCCCGACCAGGGCCGATCGACCGCCGCGGTTGGCGACGACCACCCCGGCGGCGCGGAGCGGCCGACCGCCCGGCACCTCGACGACCCGCGATCCGGTGACGGTCGCCGTGCCGGTCGGGAGCCACGCGATCGAGCCGGTCACCGTCACCAGGCCGACCTCGAGCGCGCCGCGGATCGCCGACCGGCACCGCAAAGGACCAGTGGGTGAGGGTGAGCGGTCCGCCGAAGTACCAGAGGTGGGAGCGTCCCGGCGGGAGGACCACCGGGCCGGTCTTCGCCGCCGGCGCGCCGTTGTAGACCGAGGGGACGACCGGGAACGAGACGCTCGAATCGGACGGCATCGACCCCTCCGGCGTCAGGAAGTAACCGGGGAGGCTGAGCAGCGTGGTCACGTTGAGGTCGTTCCAGGTGCTGCCGGCGAGCGAGGCGGGCGCGAAGTCCTCCTGGTAATGGGCTCCGGTCGCGTCGTAGTAGTCGCCGTCGGTCAGCGCTGCGTACCCCTGGCCGCTCGGGAGCGAGTTGAAGACGTTGAGGTCGGTCTGCCCCAGCGCGCGGAGCTGGCTGCCCTCGAACTGGTCGGGGTCGTAGATGAGGAAGCGTCCGTCGCCGACCAGGTGGGTGAAGGCGGTGGCCGTCGCGCCTTGCGCGCGGGCCAGGGTGAGGCTGACCGGTGGGCGGGTCACGAGGAGGTTGAAGGTCACCAGATCGACCACGAGCACTGCGCCGAGGAGCCGGCGCAGCCCTCTCGCCGAGAAACGTTCCGCGTGGAGCACGACCCAGGTCGCGGACGCGGCGATCGCCACCCCCCCGGTCATCAGGCCTGCGACCGCCAATCGGGTCGCCGTCGGTGCGATGAATTGCGCGCCGAGCGCGCGTTCGACGAAGGACCCGCCGACCCACGCTGCGACGCAGAGGAGCACGGCGGCGCCGAGGGGGGCGCAGGTCGCCACGATCTCCGCGCGCCCTCCGGGGCGCCAGCGTGCCCGAAGCCGGACACGGGTTCTTACGCCGCGCTCGACGCGCTCGACAAGCAGCAGGTGCGCCCACCAGGCGAGGAGCACCGCCAGCGAGAAGTCGACCAGAAGCAGGTTTCGGTTGAGAAGGCGCTCGTCCTTCACAAAGGGGATGAGGAAGAGGAGGCGGCCGAAGGGGGTCTCCGCACCGAGGGCGGAGACCACTCCGATCGCGAGCACCACGTACCAGACGCGCCACGAGCGGGCCTCGGGCCGCCTGCGCCACCGCCGGAGGAGGAGGGTGCAGGCGGCGATGAGGGCCAGGATGCCCACGTAGCTGGTCACCTCGGGGAAGTTGTACGGCCCGATGTAGTACGACGGCTGGTCCTGGTTGGTGCCGAGGACGAACGGCGAGACGACCAGGGTGGCCAATCGCCACGGAAGCGACCCGGTCGAGAAGTAGTCGTAGTTGGCGACCGACCGCTGCGAGTCCAGCTGGAAGGCGATCCCCGGCAGCCACTGGGCGGCGCCGAGCAGGAGGCCGCCGACGAGGCCGGCGACCACCGGGAGGACCGAGGGGGGCAGCGCCCGCCGGCGCGTGCCGCGGAGCCGCCCCGACTGGACGAAGCGGGCCGCCCAGTAGACGACGACGAGCAAG
Organism: uncultured Acidimicrobiaceae bacterium; assembly: GCA_963784155.1. GTDB lineage: Bacteria > Actinomycetota > Acidimicrobiia > Acidimicrobiales > RAAP-2 > Bog-756. Next base: position 101,158 of record CAWAQF010000011.1, on the reverse strand, counting down.
CCGCCGTCGAGGATCGCCTCGACCCCTCCGCTCAGCGCGAGCAACCCCGATGCGAAGGCGAGCAGCGCGACCCAACCGAGCCGTCCGGCCGTCCCCCACCCCTGCTCGGCGCTGCCCTGGTCCGCGTCGGTCAGCCGATGGACGGCCAACAGCATCCAGGGGAGCCACGCGGCGCCCTGGATCAGGTCGATGTGGACGCCCTGCGCGCTCATGTAGCCGGCGAAGGCGAAGGTCGCGGCACCGAAGGTGGCCGCGGTCGAACCGATCGAGAGGCGCCGGAGGAAGAGGTAGGTGCCGAGAAGTGCGACGTCGTAGGCGACCGCGAGGTTGACCGCCCAGGCTGCCGGTAACGGGAGCACCGCCATGAGCCAGGTGGTCGGGTAGACGGCCCCCGCGTTGAACCCGCCGAGCAACGGCGTGCCGCTGTAGAGGTAGGGGTTCCACAACGGAAGCGTGCCGTGCGCGAGGTCTCTTCCGACGAGCGCACGGAGAGGGAAGTTCTGCAGGAAGTTGTCGCCGTCGAGAAACGCCTTGCCGGCCACGGTGGGTGCCGCGAACAGGACGAAGGGGGCGATCAGCATCACGACGAGGCCCGGGTGGGCGCGGACCCATGCCGTCGACCGTGCGAGGAGACCCGCACCCGTGTCGAGGTCGAGCGGCTCGATCGGCGGCGCCCCGACCGTCCCGGTCATGCGGGGGAGGGTGCCGCGCTGGACGCCGGCTCGGTTCGGTGCACGGACTGCGGCGAGCTTGCGGAGCTCCCGCGCGCACCAACCCACCATCAGGGCGAAGACCACCGTTCGCGCCACCACCGAGATGTCGCCGATCCACGCGTAGGGGTTCACGTGGTCCGGTACCCGCAGCACGAACTCGAACCACCAGTCCCACAGAGTGACCGCGGCGAGCGCGACCCCGAAGCGGGCCGGCGCGGAGGAGATGGCACCCGCGGCGAATACCCACAGCAGATACTGCGGGTTCCAGACCTTGTTCACCGCCATCCACGCGATGAGCGCGATCGCGGTCCCGAGGGCGACACCGCGCGCCTGGTGCTCGACGGGGAGCCGCCACACGGCCCAGGCCCCGGCCGCGACGGCCACGACCACCACGACGAAGGAGGCGGCGTTGACGAAGTGGCTGCCCGCGATCCAGGGACCGAGGACCTTGCCGAGCATCCCCCAGAGCGAGTCCTTCTCCGGACGGGTCCCGTTGAACCGTACGAAGTACAGGGTGTTCGAGCGCGCGACGAGGAGGAAGGGGACGGCCACCAGGGCGCTCACCCCGACGAAGGGGACCGCCCACTTCCACCATCGCGCCGCGGCCCGCTGCGGCGGCCGTCGGTCCGGGCCCGCCAGAAGCTCGAGCCGAGCGCGGCGAGCGCGATCGGGGCCACCACCACCGGAAAGAGCTTGACGAAGGTACCGATCGCCGCCGCGCTCCGCTCAGCGCGTCACGGCGCTCGCCGAAGAAGACGACCGCCGCGACCAGAAAGGCGATCCCGATCAGGTCCCAGTTGATCGCCGAGTCGAGCAGAAGAGCGGGCGAGGCCGCGATCCACCATGCAGAGCGGGGGCGGGCGTGGCGCAACAGGGCGATGGTGGCGAAGACCGCAGCGACGGTCATCACCCCTGCAGCCGCCAGCCACGAGGCCGGGCCGCCCGGGAGCCACGACGGCAGCCACAACAAGAACCCGAGGAGGACCGGGTACTCGATCCTGTCGTGGACATACGGCAGTGGATGGACGACACCGCCCGCCCGGAGGTAGTGGTCGAGGCTCAGCTTGAGGACGTCGGTGTAGGAATTGCGGTCGAGCGCCCAGATCGCGTAGTTCGCGCCGGGACGCGCCTCGGGGAGGCTGCGAGCGACCAGCAGGAAGTCGAGAAGGACGAGGACGCCTGCGACGGCGTAGGGCGCAAAGCGGCCGGACCTCACGCGAGGAGCCCGGCCCACCAGTTGATCACGTGACCGAGCAGCTCGGCCCATTGATTGCGGAAGAGCAGGATCAAGAGGAACGGGAGGAACATCAAGAACGGCTGGAGTTGGTAGTACTCGGGGAGGATCCGTGCCGGAAGGAGGCGCTCGACGAGGGCGGCTCCGTCGAGCGGCGGACACGGGATCAGGTTGAACAACCCCAGGATGATGTTGGCGATACCCGCGATGAAGAGGATCTGCTGGCCGAGGGTCGGCGGGTACGCGATGAAGCCCCCGGCGTTCGCCTGGTGCACGAGCTGGCGGATGGCCGCGGGGGTGGTGGCGACGAAGACGGCCCCGAGCGCCGCGGCGAGCGCGAAGTTGGTGAGCGGGCCGGTGAGCGACACGATGACGGTGTGGTTGCGAGGGCTGCGCAGGCGCGCCGGGTTTACCGGCACCGGCTTCGCCCACCCGTACGCGCCGAACCCGACGAGCGAGAGCACTCCGGGGACGAGCAGGGTGCCGATCGGGTCGATGTGCCGGATCGGATTGAGCGAGAGGCGCCCGGCGCGTTTGGCGGTGTCGTCACCGAAGGCGAGGGCGACCACCCCGTGCGAGATCTCGTGGAGGATGATCGAGGGCACCAGCACGCAGAAGTAGATGACCTCGAACCGGCTGACCCGGTTGGTGCGGACGAGGACGGCGACGACGACCACGATCACCGCGGCGATGATCGTGTAGCGCTGACGCGGGGGGAGCGGCTTCCTCGGTGGTTGCGATCCGCCCCTGCCGCCGAAACCCATCGACGCGCCTGGACCGCTCAGGTGCGGTTGGCGTGGTTGATGCAGTACCGGGTGGCCGGCATCGCCTCGAGCCGGGCCGACTGTATCGCCACACCGCAGACCTCGCAGCGGCCGTAGCTGCCGTCCTCGAGCCGGCCGAGGGCCAGGGCCACCTCGTCGAGCGACTCGCGGAGCTGGCCGGCCAGCGCCTCCGCCTCACCCCGTTCGGCGGTCACCTGGCTCGAGTCGGCGAAATTCGGGTCGTAGTGGAGACCCCCGTCGTCCCCGTAGCCGATCTCCGCCAATTCGGCCTGGAGCCGTTGCTTCTCGCCCTCGAGCAGCTCTCGGTAGTCGATGGTCGGGGCGTCGGTCGGGGCGTCGCTCGGCACGGCTTGGATCCTACTTGGCCGCGACCGCTCCGGAGCGCGGATGGGCCAGGTCATAGGTGCTGCGCAGGTGCTCCTGGCTGAGCTTGGTGTAGATCTGCGTCGTCGCGATCGAGACGTGCCCGAGCACCTCCTGGACGACACGGATGTCGGCTCCGTGGGCGAGCATGTGGCTGGCGCACGAGTGCCGGAGGACGTGCGGACTCACCACCGAACCGAGGCCGGCACGCTCGGCGTGCCGCTTCACGACCGCCCAGGCTCCCTGGCGACCGAGGCGACGACCGTGGGCGTTCAAGAACACGGCTTCGGCGTCGCTCCGGCGCTCGAAGCGTGCGGGCGCGAACAGGGGTCGCCCTGCCGGCGAGAGCCAGCGGTCGACCGCCGCCCGCGCCGGCCCGCCGATCGGGACCAGACGCTCCTTCGCACCCTTTCCGAAGACGCGGAGCAGCCCGTCGTCGGCGGCGACGACCGCGAGCGAGAGTCCGACGATCTCCGAGATGCGGGCGCCGGTCCCGTAGAGGAGCTCGAGAAGCGCTCGATCTCGCAGGTCGGCCGGCCCGGTGCCGTCGACCCCGTCGAGCAGGGCGACCACCTGGTGCTCGTCGAGCGCCTTCGGGAGCCGGCGGGCGAGCCGTGGCGACCTGACCTCTGCCGTCGGGTCGACCGCGAGGGTCCCCTCCCCCACCAGGAACCGGTAGAGCCCGCGGAGCGACGTGGTGGCCCGGGCGAGCGACGCCGGGTTCCGGCCTCGGGCCCGCAGCTCCGCGAGGTGCCGTTCGATCTCGCCCGGGCCGGCCGTCGTCGGGTCGACTCCGCGCTCGAGCGCCCATTCCTCCCACGCCGTGAGGTCGTGGCGGTAGGCGGCGAGGGTGTTGCGCGACCGGCCGCGCTCGACGGCGAGCCAGGTGAGGTACTCCTCGGCGTTGTGCGAGAGAGGACGGTTCACGCGGGCGGTGCACCCGAGGCGACCAGCCGGCGGCGCGCCAACCCGACGCCGAGGATGGTCTGCGCGTCGGCGATCGTCCCGTCGTCGACCATCGCGTCGAAGTCGTCGAGCGGGATCTCCTCGACGGAGAGGTGCTGCTCCTCGAAGCCGTCGCGGGCGGGTTCCACCGCGTGCAGGCCGGTCGCGAGGTAGACCCAGGTCGACTCGTCGCAGAACCCGGGCGAGTTGAGGATCACCGCGAGGAGTGTCAGCTGGTCCGCGGCGTACCCGGCCTCCTCGGCCAGCTCGCGCGCCGTGGTCACCTCGGTCGGCTCGCCGTCGACGTCGCGGGTGCCGGCGGGGATCTCGAGGATCCAACGGTCGACCGCACCGCGGTACTGGCGAAGCAGGACCACCGCGCCCTCCGCGGTCACCGGCACGATCGCGACCGCCCCGGGGTGCCGCACGATGTCGCGTTCGAAGGGTGCGCCGTCGGGGGCGACGAAGTGTCCCTCGACCACCGAGAGCAGGAAGCCGCGGAAGGCGACCTCCTCTCCGACCTGCCGGAAGCCCGGGCGCTCCGGCGGGCTCGCACCCGGCGCGGACCCGCCGGGTGGGTCAGCCGACCGCACCGAGGTCGATGAGGCGGGGGTCGCGTCCTTCGGCGCGGACGAGCGCCGCCCGCAACAGCTCGCGGAAGAGCGGGTGCGGCTGGTCGGGCCGGCTCTTGAATTCGGGGTGCGCCTGGGTCCCCACCCAGAACGGGTGACCGGGCAGCTCGATGAACTCGACCAGCCGGCCGTCGGGCGAGAGCCCCGAGCAGACCAGTCCGGCCTGCTCGAGTTGCGCCCGGTACCGCGGGTTGACCTCGTAACGGTGGCGATGGCGCTCGGAGACGACCACGTCGCCGTAGGCATCCGCAACCTGCGAACCCGGGAGCAGACGCGCGTCGTAGGAGCCGAGGCGCATGGTCCCGCCCTTGTCGGTCACGTCGGCCTGGTCGTCCATCAGGTCGATGACCGGGTGCCGGGTCGTCGAGTCGAATTCGCGCGAGTTGGCGCCCTCCAGCCCGGCGAGGGAACGAGCGATCTCGATGATCATCACCTGGAGCCCGAGGCACAGCCCGAGCAACGGGAGATGGTTCTCGCGGGCGTAGCGGGCCGCGGCGATCTTCCCCTCGACCCCGCGCTCGCCGAAGCCGCCGGGGATCACCAGCGCGTCGAAGATCCGCAGCCCGTCGCTCTCGAGCAGATCGGGAACGGTCGCCGCCTGCACCCACTCGATCTCGACCTTCGCACCGTGGTGGAACCCGGCGTGGCGGAGCGACTCGACGACCGAGAGGTAGGCGTCGGGGAGGTCGACGTACTTGCCGATGACCCCGATCCGCACCGGGCGGACCGCGGCGTCCACCTGGCCCACGAGGTGCTCCCAGCCGGAGAGTTCGATCGGGTGGTCGTCCGTGTCGATCTCGAGAGCAGCCAGGATGTAGCTGTCGAGTCCCTCCTCGTGGAGGACGAGTGGGATCTGGTAGATGTTCGCCGCGTCGACCGCCGAGACAACCGCCTCGATCGGCACGTCGCAGAGGAGCGAGATCTTGCGCTTCAGATCGTCGGAGATCATCCGGTCCGAGCGGCAGACGATCACGTTCGGCTGGATACCCCTGCTGCGCAGCTCGGTGACCGAGTGCTGGGTCGGCTTGGTCTTCTGCTCGCCGGACGGGCCGAGATAGGGCACCAGGGTGAGGTGGACGTAGCAGACGTTCTCGCGGCCGACGTCGCTCCGGAACTGGCGGATCGCCTCGAGGAACGGGACGATCTCGATGTCGCCGACCGTCCCGCCGATCTCCACGATGACCACGTCCACCCCGGTCTCGCCGAGCTTGCGGATGTGGTGCTTGATCTCGTCGGTGACATGGGGGATCACCTGGACCGTCTTGCCCAGGTAGTCGCCCCGGCGCTCCTTGGCGATGACGGACGAGTAGATGCGGCCGGTGGTCGCGTTGGAGCCCTTGTGGAGGTTCTCGTCGATGAAGCGCTCGTAGTGACCGAGGTCGAGGTCGGTCTCCCCGCCGTCCTCGGTCACGAAGACCTCGCCGTGCTCGAACGGGTTCATCGTGCCCGGGTCGACGTTGATGTACGGGTCGAGCTTGCACATGGTGACCTTGAGGCCACGGCACTTGAGCAGTCGGCCGAGCGAGGAGGCGGTGAGGCCCTTGCCGAGCGAGGAGGAGACGCCGCCGGTGAAGAAGAGGTACTTGGTCCCGTGAGTCCCGTTCCCGTTCAGGCTCACCGAGGGACTGTCACCGTCGAGCACCAGATGATGCTACCGGACGGCCGCTCGCGACCGAAGCACCTGCGTGGCGAGGAGGCGACCCTCAGCGCGAGCTCACGCTCGACCCTCAGCGCGAGCTCACGCTCGACCCTCAGCGCGAGCTCACGCTCGATTCTCAGCGCGAGCTCACGCTCGACGCGTGTTCCAGAAGCTCTCTCGCGTGGCGCCGCGCGCTCTCGCTCTGCGGTCGACCCGAGAGCATGCGGCTCAACTCGACGACCCGTCCCTCGTCGTCGAGCGGGCGCACCTCGGTCGTCGTCCGGCCGCGCCGTTCGGTCTTCGCGACTTCGAACTGGCGGTCGGCCTGGGCGGCGACCTGGGCGAGGTGGGTCACGACCAGCACCTGCGCGTGGCGGGCCAGCTCGGCGAGCGCGGCACCGACCGCAGTCGCCGCTTGCCCGCCGACACCGGCGTCGACCTCGTCGAACACGAGCACGGGCGGCGCATCGGTCAGCGCGAGGCGCACCGCGAGCATCGTGCGGGCGAGCTCGCCCCCCGAAGCCACCTTCGCCAACGGCAGGGCCGGCTCACCGGGGTTGGCCCCGAGCAGGAAGGTCACCGCGTCGGCGGCCCCGTCGCCCTCGACGTGCACCTCCACCCGTGCCGACCCCATCGCCAGCCGGTGCAGGGTGCCCTCGACGTCCGCCGCGAGCCGGGGGGCGCCGCCCCGGCGCGCGGCCGCCACCGCGTCCTCCTCCTGCTCGACGTCCGCTCGGGCCGCAGCGATCTCGTCGTCCAGCGCGAGCGCCCTCGTCACGTCCGCCTCGATCGCCACCAGGCGGGCGCGCGCCCCGTCGGCGAACTCGACGACGTCGGCGAGGGAGGGACCGTACTTGCGTTCGAGCTGGCGGAAGAGGTGGCGGCGACCCCGGACCTCCTCGAGCCTCGCCGGGTCGTCCTCCCATGTCTCCACCACCTGCCGCAGCTCGCCGGCCAGGTCGGCCGCGTCGGCCATGACCGCGCGCACCCGATGGTGCAGCTCGGCGAGCGATCCCTTGTCGCCGAGCGCGCCCGAGGCCGCGGCCAGCCGGTCGATCGCCCCGTCCCCTTCACCGGCGACCGCCGAGAGCGCTTCGGCCGCCGCATCGCGGTGCGCTCCGGCCGCGGCCAACCGCTCCTCTTCCTCTTCCAACCGGCAGTCCTCGTCGGGGCCTTCGATCGCCGCCGCGGCGATCTCGTCGACCTGGAACCGCAGCATGTCCACCTCGCGAGCCCGCTGCTGCGGGTCGCCCCCGAGCCGCTCGGACTCCGCGAAGAGCGCCGCGAGCCGCGCCCGTGCCGCCCGCAACGCCTCGAGGTCGATCCCCGCGTAGTGGTCGAGCGCGCGGCGTTGCGCCTCCGGCCGCACGAGGGCACGGTGGAGGTGCTGCCCGTGGAGCTCGACGAGACCGGAGGCCATCTCCTCGAGGGCGCCGATCGAGGCCATCCGCCCGTCGATCCACGCTCTCGAGCGACCACCCCGCGCGACCGCGCGAGCGAGGATGATCGGGTCGGTGTCCGAGCCGACCTCGAGGTCGGTGAAGCGGCCCTCGACGATCGCCTCGTCGGCACCGGCCCGTACGACCGAGGCGTCCGCACGGCCGCCCAGCAACAGGCCGAGCGCCTCGACGAGGAGCGTCTTGCCCGCGCCGGTCTCACCGGTGAGCGCGGTCATACCCGGGGCGAGCGCGACGGTCACGTCGTCGATGACCCCGAGGTCGCGTACGCGGAGCTCCGAGAGGACCCGGCTCACCGGCTTTGCGCCCCGCGGCTCACCGATCGGCGAGGTGGAACTTCGCGCGGAGGATCGCATGGAAGTCCCGCGCACCGAAGGTCACGAGCTTTGCCGGCCGCTCGCCCTCGTGGCAGTCGACCGTGCTGCCCGGTTCGAGCGCACCCAGTCCGACCCCGTCGACCACCAGCATCGCCGCCCGCGGCTCGAGCACCTCGAGCCGGAGCCGTTCGGTCGGGTCGAGCACGAGCGCGCGGTCGAACAGGGTGTGCGGCGAAACCGGGGTGATCACGATGGCCCGCAGACGGGGCGAGAGCACCGGCCCCCGCGCCGAGAGGTTGTAGGCGGTCGAACCGGTGGGGGTCGACACGAGGAGGCCGTCCGCCGCATAGGTCACGAACGGGCGCTCGTTGATCGAAGCGGCGACCCGCACCGTGTGGCCCGGCACCGTCTTCTCGACCGACGCCTCGTTGAGGGCGCTCCTGTGCGTCTGGACCGCTCCGTCGGGACCGGTGACGGTCACCGAGAGGGTCATCCGCTCCTCGACCCCGTAGCTCCCGGACAGGAAGCGCTCGAGCGCGTCCTCGAGGCCCGCCGGCTCCACTTGGGTGAGGTAGCCCAGCCGCCCGATGTTGACGCCGAGCACCGGCACGCCGGCGGGGAGCGCGATGGCGACCGCGCGGAGCAACGTGCCGTCGCCGCCCAAGGCGACCACCAGGTCGGCGCCGTCGCACGACACCGTCCCCTCTTGCACGGCTCCGACGATCGAACGGTGGCCCCGTTCCTCGAGCCATTTGGTGGCGCGTTCGGCGAGTTCGGCCGCCTCGGGCCGCTCGGGGTGGACGTAGAAGGCGACGGTGGTCAACGGTCCGCTCCGCTCACCGGTCGTGTGCCTCGGCGACGGCGCGCTCCAGCATCGGGTCGAACGACCCGGCCGGCGAGCTCCCCTCATCGAGCGGGACGCGGGCGTACAGGAAGAACTCGGCGTTGCCGGCTTGTCCGGTGATCGGTGACGGCATGGCCCCCATGATGGCTGCTCCGGCGCTCCGGAGCGCGCCTGCCACCTCTCCGAGCGTGCGCCGGTGGACCTCCGGGTCGCGGATCACGCCCTTTCCCCGGGACGCCTCCGCGCGACCGGCCTCGAACTGGGGCTTGACCAGGAGGACCAAGGGTGCACCGGCGACCGCCACACCCCCGGTGAGCGCCGGGACGGCCAGCCGCAGGGAGATGAAGGACAGATCGGCCGTGACGATGTCGACCGGGCGACCGCCGAGCGTGGCCGGCGTCACCTCTCGGACGTCGAGACCTTCGTGGAGGACGACTCGTGCGTCGCGGCGCAGGCGCTCGTGGAGCTGGGCGTGACCGACGTCGACCGCGACGACCGTCTCGGCGCCCACCTGGAGCAGGCAGTCGGTGAAGCCGCCGGTCGAGGACCCGACGTCGAGGGCCCTTGCGCCCCGGACGTCGAGCGCGAAGCGCTCGAGCGCGGCGGCGAGCTTCTCTCCCCCGCGGCTCACGAAACGCGGCGGTTGGAGGAGCTCGATCGGCTCTGCTGGTCGCGACGAGGCGCGAGGGGCGCTCGGCGATCGCGCCCGACACCAGGACCCGCCCGTCTTCGACGAGGGCCGCGGCACGGGCGCGGCTCGGCGCAAGCCCTCGCTCGACCAGCGCCCGGTCGAGGCGCCGGCGCGCGGTCGGGCTCAGCCTGCCGGTCCCTGACGGTGGCCGGAAATGCGGCCCGCGCCACCCGCCGGCTTCGGCGACCGCGTCGCCTTGGTGGCGGCCGCCTTCTTTGCGGGACTCTTCTTGGCCGAGGCCTTCTTCGGCGAGGCCTTCTTTCCCGCGGCCTTCTTCGCCGCGGCCTTCTTGGCACCTGTCTTCTTGGCCGCGGCCTTCTTCGCAGGGCTCTTCTTGGCGGGACTCTTCTTCGCCGCGCTCTTCTTCGCTGCGGCCTTGGCACGTCCGGTCGACGCGCGTCCGACGTCTGCGGTCCGCTGGAGCACTGCGGCGACCTGTCTCGCGAGGCCCTCGAGGCTGGTGAAGCCGAGGCCCTCGAGCTGGTGGTCGACCTCGCGTCGCACCTGGGTGACGAGGGCCTCCCGGGCGGTGCGACTTCGTTCGATGAGCTCTTCCACCTTTGCGCGGGCATCGGCACTCGGGAACTCGCCGCTGTTGACCAGCTCTTGGACGAGCTCCTCGGCGCGGGCCCGGGTCAGATTGGTGAAGGCGACACCGGCATCGAGGTATCGCTGGAACGCGTCCCTGTTGGCCATTTCCGCATCCTACCAGGGGTGCTAGCTGGTAGCAAGCACTCGTTTCAGCTGCTCGGCACCGCCGAGACCAGCGCGGTCAGGTCGGGGGCGCGCGCCGCAAAGGGGGAATCGAGCTGGCCGGCGCCCGCGGGCGTCACCCCGGAGTCCACCAGTGCGAAGGGGATCCCGAGTCGTTCCGCGAGCCGGCCGTCGGTCCGCGGCTGGTCCCCGACGAGGAGCACCGCGGGGTCGCGCTCGGAGAAGCCGAAGCGGGCCTTCAGGAGGTCCGCCATCGGGCCGTGCGGCTTGCCGGCGATCTCGGGATCCACCCCGGACGCGGTGGCGACCGCGGCGAGCAGCGCGCCCGATCCGGGGACGAGCCCGTCCGGGGTCGGATGGGTGGGGTCCTCGTTCGTCCCGATCAGACGTCCCGCTGTGCGGGCCGCCCGGGCCGCGGCCGACAAGGACGCGAAGTCGAAACGGTTGGTCCATCCGACGACCGCGGCGTCCACCCGTGGCCCGTCGATCGCGACATCCCGGGCGTCGAGCGCCTCGAGGACGCCCTCCTCCGCCAGCACGTGCACCGCATGGCCGGGCTCGAGCAGCGATGCCGCGGCGGTCGCCGAGGTCGCGAGATCCGCGTCGGTCGCGTCGATCCCCACGGCAGCGAGGCGCGCGAGCAGCTCCGAGGTGGTCGGTGCCGAGTTGTTGGTCGCGAAGGCGACCCGCACCCCCCGGCCACGCAAGGTATCGACCGCGCCGGCCGGGTCCCCGATCGGGACGCCGGACAACCAGACCACGCCGTCGAGGTCGACGATCCAGAGCGCGGCACCGGAGAGCCCCGCGGGGTCGCCCTCCACCTCGCCGCTCATTCGCCGGTGCGCTCGGCGTTCCCCTGCTCGGTCGTGGTCGTCTTCAGCTCCCTGCGGATGCGCCGGGTCGAGGCGGCGAGCTGGTCCGCCGACTCGAGGGCCTTGCCGATCAACCCGGCGAGGGTGGCCAGCGGCTCGTGCGAACCGGACGGAGCGGCCACGGAAGTCTCGCTCACCGGTTCCTCCACCGGACCCTCGGAGCCGGTCGCGAGCGCCTCGGCGGAGCGGCCGAGCGGGCGGGCGCTCAGGTCGGCGATCCGCTCGCCGGCGACCTTCGCCGCGCGGTCCCAATACGAACGGAACATCCCGATGTCGAAGGCACCGTCGCGGACCCGGGCCTGGTCGAGGAGACGGGCCGGCGGATCCTTCAGATCGCGCACCAGGTGGAGGGCGGCGAGACCGCGCAACCCGTACCAGGTCGGGTCGAACTCCCACCAGGTGAATCCCTGCCGGGCCGAGGCCGGCAGGTAGTGGTGGTTGTTGTGCCACCCCTCGCCCCCGGTGACGACCGCGATGATGAGGGAGTTCCGGCTGGTGTCGGACGTGGCGAACCGCCTTCGGCCGAACAGGTGGGTGAGCGAGTTGACGACGAAGGTCCCGTGCCAGAGCAGCACCGTCGAGAGGCAGAACCCGATCAGCAGCGCGCCCCACCCGCCGAGGAGGAAACAGGTGATCCCGAGCGCCCAGGGGGGCACCCCCGAGTAGCGGTCGAGGAGGCGCAGTTCCGGATAGGCCGCGAAGTCGCGGATGGCGGCCAGGTCGGTCGCCTTGTAGCGGCTGGAGAGGATCCAGCCGACATGGCTCCACCAGAAGCCGTCACGGGGCGAGTGCAGGTCGTCGTCCAGGTCGCTGTGACGGTGGTGCATCCGGTGGTGACCCGCCCACCAGAGGGGGCCTTTCTGGAGGGCGGTCGTGCCCCCGAGTGCGAGGAGGAACTGCACGACGCGTCCGGTCCGAAAGCTGCGGTGTGAGAAGTACCGGTGGTAGCCGGCGGTGATGCAGAACATCCGGACCAGGTAGAGGGCCGCGCAGAGCACCCAGTCCTCCCACGTGACCACCGTGAAGACCGCCGCCAATGGCGCCAGGTGCATCGCGAAGAAGGGGATCGCGGCGATCCACTCGATCCGGTCCCCTCCCTCGGGTGCCGCTCGATCGGAGTGGGTCGGCTCGGCCGACGTCGGGTTCATCGCGTGGAAGGGGACCCTGGGCGCGGCACGGGCCACACCGTAGCGGACAGGTTCCCGGATGAACGGCACACCGGCGGCGCGCTAGTCGACGTAGAGGTCGCCATTGGGTCCCTCGGCCATGGTGATCCGGGTCAGTCCGGTCGGTGCCGGACCCCGGAGCAGACCCCCGGTCGTCGGGTCGAACTCCGAGCCGTGACACGGGCAGGCGATGATCTTCGCGGACGGGACGTAGGCGACGGTGCACCCTGCGTGCGGGCACACCGCGTCGAAGGAGGTGAAGCGCCCTGCCGACTGCTGGATCACGAGCGCCGGGTCCCCCGACTTCGGGTCGGTGAAGCTCGCCGACCCCCCGACGGGAACGCTCGACGCGGGACCGACCGTGGTGCCGGCTGGCGCCGTGCCGGTCGTGGTCGGGGATCCCGAGGCCGTAGGCGCCTTCGTCGTCGGGGTGGTCCCACCGGTGCTGAGGGTCGGGGAACCCGACACCGAGGTGGTGCCCCCCGCCGCGCGCCCGATGAGCGCGGTCAGGCCGCCCACGACCACCGCGCCACCTGCGAGGAGACCGGCGACCGCCCCGACGCGAGAGCACGTCGCGCCGCGAGACCGAGCCCGGCCGGTCGGCCGACGCCCGGCTGCGCTCGGACAACCAGGTGTCGAGGGCGGGTGCACCGGCGGCTCCGGCCAGCACGAGGGGGGTCCAGGCGAAGAAGAAGACGATGTCCGACCCGGTGAAGTAGGGCGACGAGTGGTAGCTCACCGTGAGGAAGAGCGAGAACGACACCACCATCCCGCCGATCGCGGCCACCCGGGTCAGCAGGCCGAGCAGCGTCCCGATCCCGACGGCCAGTTCGCCGGCGGCGATCAGTCCGCCGATCAACGGGGCGATCGAGACCAGGTGGCCGAGGAGCGCGTGGATCGGACTGGTCCGCGCGGCGCCGGCGAGCTGGGTGTGGATCGACACCGGGCTCGCGTTGCGGAAGAAGTCCGGATTGGCGATCTTCTGCAATCCGGCGAAGGCGAATGTGCCGCCGAGGAAGAGACGGAGCGGCATGAGCGCCCAGCCGGTGGCCACACTGCCGTCGGCGGCCCGGAGGACCCACATCGCGGACGCCCCTCCGGTGGTCGCAGCGCGCCGACCACCCGACGACCTGGAGGTCACGCCGTCTCACCCACGTGAGGCACGTTACCGCTTCGGTCGCGCACTTCCTGGTCGGAGGCGGTGTGCGGCGAACGGCCGCGGCCAGGCGAGCGTGCGAGCATGGACGGATGGAGGGAGCGTCGACCAAGACCACCGGCGCGGTGGCCCGGGCCGCGGTCCCGGTCACCGACGACGTGCTCGCGACCGACGCCGACCAGGTGGCGATCGCGGTCGAGATCCCGCCGGTGTCGGGAGCCCACCACTATCTTCCGGCGCTCGACGGTCTGCGCGCCTTCGCCGTCGCAGGGGTGATCGCCTACCACCTGGGGTTCCACTGGGCGAACGGCGGCTACCTCGGCGTCGACTTCTTCTTCGTGCTCTCGGGCTTCCTGATCACCGGGCTCCTCGTCGGCGAGTGGGACCGACGGCACACCATCGGGTTGCGGTCCTTCTGGTTCCGGCGGGCGAAGCGCCTGTTGCCGGCGGTGATGGTGCTGCTGGTGGCCCTCTCCGTCTACACGGCGCTCGGGGGTCCGAACATCACCCCGTCGGTGTTCCGCGGCGACGCGATCGCGACGCTGTTCTATTACGCGAACTGGCACCTGATCTTCACCCACCAGTCCTACTTCGCGCAGTTCGCCGCCCCCTCCCCGCTGCGGCACACCTGGTCGCTCGCGATCGAAGAGCAGTTCTACCTGGTGTGGCCGCTCCTCCTCGTCGCCGGCTTCGGCCTCCTCCGGCGGCGCCGGGCCACCCTCCCGCGCCACGGCGCCGGCAGGGCGACCGTCGACCGGGTCGCCGATCGGTGGCGGTCGGCGCGACCGTCGCGCTCGCCTCGGCCTCGGCCGCGGAGATGGTCCTTCTCTTCCGGCACGGCGCCGACATCTCGAGGATCTACTACGGCACCGACACCCGTGCCTTCGAGCTCCTGATCGGTGCAGCCCTCGCGTTCGCGGTCACCGACCGGCCCGAGCACCCGCCCGCGGTCCGAAGGGCCCTCCACCTCGCCGCCCCTCTCGCCGCGGTCGCGCTCGGCGTCCTCTGGGTCACCGCCGGCGACGACAGCGGCAACCCGGTCTCCTGGATGTTCCGCGGAGGACTGGTCGTCGCCGGTCTCCTCGCCGCAGTGGTGATCGCCGGCGTCGCACAGCCGGACCCGGGGACCTTCGGGAGGTTCCTCTCGCTCCGACCGCTCCGGTGGATCGGCAGCATCTCCTACGGCCTCTACCTCTGGCACTGGCCGGTCTACGTGCTGATGACCGACATCACCACCGGGCTCTCCGGCGCCGGCCTGCTGGTCGCACGCCTCGCGGCGACGCTCGGCGCGGCGACCATCAGCTTCTACCTCGTCGAACGTCCGGTCCGCCGCTACCAGTGGAAGGGCTGGCCGTTCCTCGGGGTCATGGCCACCGGCGCCGCCGCGACGGTGACCGCGGTGGTGCTCGGCGCGACGACCGCGGTCGCGCAGCCCGGTCCGGTCGCCCATCCACCGGCTCCGGTCAGCCTGGTCGCCGCCGACGACGGCGCCGAACCCGCTGCCCCCGCCGATCCTCCTCCCCGCCGGTCGGATCCCTTCGGCAACCGACCCCCTGCGAGTGATGACCATCGGCGACAGCGTGCTCTGGGACGCGGAGCCTGCCCTCGGCGCGGCGCTCTCCGCGACCGGCACGGTCGCGCTCTCGGATCACGCCGATCCGGGATGGGGACTGCAGAACGACACCCACCTGACCGCCGATCTCGCCCAGGCGGTCGGCCAGGACCACCCTGAGGTGGTGCTCATGATGTGGTCGTGGGACAACGGGTTGGCTCGTCGCGACCCGGCCACGTTCCGCCGCTTGCTGGGCGGGGCGATCGACACACTCCTTGCGCCCGGTGACGGTGTCTCGGGCATCGCGTTCGTCCAATTCCCGAAGGTCGGCCCCCTCGACGCGATCATCGACCCCGCCCGACGACAGCAGACGCTGGCCTCCGACGAAGCCGATCGCGCCGCGTTCGACTCGATCGTTTCGCGATTGCCGGCTCGCGACCCGGGGCGGGTCACCTGGCTGCCTTCTTCTGCGGCCCTCGACGTCCACGGGCGGTACTCCGCATGGCTGCCGACCGTCGACGGCGGATGGGTGCGGGCGCGCAAGGTCGACAACACCCACTTCTGTCCGGCAGGTGCCGCGGTGTTCGCCGGCGCCCTCACCTCCCAGATCCGGCCGATGTTCCACCTCCCACCGGCCGCGACCAACTGGGCAAACGGTGCCTGGACCACCGACCAGTCGCGCTACGGGCCGGCAACCGAGTGTCCCGACGACCAACCGCCGAGGTGACACGTGACCTCGGCCGGTCTCGCGAGGTCGCCTCGCTCCTGCCTGGTTGGCGCACGGTGCCGCTGAGTACGATGGAACCGTGGAACGAGGACCCGTCGCCCTGCACGACGCGTCGGTTCCGGCCGTGCGCACACGGGCCGACGACGGGATGCGCAGGTTGCTCCGGATACCCGGGGACCGGGCCCCGATCGACGAGTCGGCGACCCACCGCATCTTCAGTATCTCGATCCTGCTGTCGGCCACCCGCTGTCTCCTCAGCTACATCGTGCTGCCGATCGTGCTCCCGCTGGTCGGGGTCGCACGCGGCGTGGGTCCGGCGATCGGCATCCCGATCGGACTGCTGGCGCTCGTCTTCGACTACCTCGGGATCCGGCGGTTCTGGCTCGCCGACCACCACCGGAAGTGGGCCTTCTCGGCGCTCTACGCGGTGGTCGGGACGATGGTGGCGGTGCTCGTCGTCGTCGACATCGCTCACCTGATCGGCTGAACCGCCCCCGGCCGGACCACCCGGTTAGCGTGGGCGCCCGCGGTCGCCTTCCCGCGGTCGAACGCGAAGGAGACCGGCGATGAACGGGTCGGGAGGGCGTCCGGCCGAAGGAGACGGGACCGGGGCGTCGCCACGAGTCGGGCTCGCGACCATCGCTCGCGACTGGGGCCGGATCGGCTGCATCGGGTTCGGCGGCCCGCCGGCGCACATCGCGTTGTTGCGGACCCTCTGCGTCACCGAACACGAGTGGCTGTCCCCGACCGAATTCGAGGACGGCATCGCCGCCACCAACCTGCTGCCCGGACCGGCCTCCACCCAGCTCGCGATCTTCTGCGCGTGGCGCCTGCGCGGTGCGATCGGCGCGGTGGTCGGCGGTCTCTGCTTCATCGTGCCGGGGCTGATGGTGATCCTCGTCCTCTCGGCGCTCTACCTCGCGCCTCACCCCGCCCGGTGGGTGACCGGCGCGGCTGCGGGTGCCGGCGCGGCGGTGCCGGCGGTCGCGGTCCATGCCGCCGCGGCCTCGTGCCGGCCAGCTGGCGCCGGGCGGGTTCGCAGACGGCAGCACGGACTCGATGGGCCTGCTACGCGCTCGCGGGCGGCGTGTCGGCCGCCACGGTCGGCCCCTGGCTCGTGCTGGTCCTCGCCGCGTGCGGGATCCTCGAGGCGGTGGTCCGCACCGGACCCCACCGGGCCCGGCGCGCCCACGCGTTCGTTCCGCTTCCACTCGGTGTCGCGGTCGGTGCCGGGGGAACCGCCGCACTGGCCTGGGTCGCGTTGAAGGTCGGGCTGCTCTCCTACGGCGGCGGATTCGTGATCGTGCCCCTGATGCAGCACGACGCCGTCAACACCTACCACTGGATGAGCGTGAATCAGTTCCTCGGTGCGGTGGCCCTCGGGCAGATCACGCCCGGTCCGGTCGTCCAGACCGTCGCGGTCGTCGGGTACGCCGCGGCCGGACTGGGTGGCGGACTGCTGGCGGCCGCGGTCGCATTCGCTCCGTCGTTCGCCTTCATCCTTCTCGGGGCGAGCCACTTCGACCGGATCCGGAGCGATCCGCGCATGCAGGCGTTCCTGACCGGTGCGGGTGCCGCGTCGATCGGGGCCATCGCCGGCTCCGCGGTGCCGCTCGCCGCGGCCATCGCCCACCTCTGGCAGTTCGGCATCCTGGTCGCCGCGGTCGGATGGCTGTTCGTCTTTCGTCGCAGCGTCGTCCCCGCGCTCGTCGGCGCAGGCCTGATCGGGATCCTCGCCGTCTCCGCGGGCGCGCCCCTCCCCCACTGAGCCGGGTTCGAAGGATCAGGACGGCGGTTCGGCCCGCTCACGCCAATCGGGGTGGAGGCCACGGTCCAGCGCGAGCTTGAGAGCCCGGACCGTTGCGCCGTTGTCGACCTCTTCGGGATGGTCGACCAGCCACGCGATGGCGGCGGCCGGGACCGAGGGAGGCGCGCCGGCGTACCTGGCCCTCGAGCCCGAGCGCCTCGGCGTTCACCCGCTGGCGTTCGGTCTCCACGTAACCCGGATCGATGTTGTAGGCGCGGATCCCCTCCGCGCCGAGCTCGATCGCGAGAAGGGGCGCGAAGCGGTGGAACGCCGCCTTGGAGGCTGCGTAGGCGAGTCCCCAACCGCCCTTCCCGACCGGCCCTGGGGGATCGGCCGTCGCGGTGTGGGAGGACACGTCCACGATCGTTCCGCCTCCGCGCTCGAGCATCCCGGGAAGGAGCTCCTTGATGGTCGCCATCTGGGCGACCACGTTGGCCGCGAGCTTGCCCTCCAGCTGCTCGACGGTGAGCTCGAGCACCGGCACCATGCTCCCCGGCCCGGTATCGACCGCGTTGTTGACCAAGAGGTCGATCCCGCCCCACTCGTCGACCGCGGTGGCTGCCGCCGTACGAACCGCTTCGAGGTCGCGGAGGTCCGCGACCAACGGGAGCGCGCGCCGGCCGAGGTCGCGGATCGACGCAGAGGTCGCCTCGAGGCTGCCGGGGAGCGGGCGTCCTCCGCCGGTGTCGGAGGTGTCGCGCCCTTCGCCTTCGCGAACTGTGCGACCGGTGACGACCACGTCCCATCCCGAACTCGCCAGCGCGAGCGCGGTGGCCTTCCCGATCCCGCGGGTCGCTCCGGTGACCATCGCACGCCTCCGGTTGCCACGGGCGCCCATCGCCGTGTGTCTACCAGACGGCGTCGCCTCCGGCCCCGTCGACCGCGGTCCGGGTGCGCCGAGTGGGCACGGGTACACTCGGCATCCCGCTCGTGGCGGACCGAGCCGCGCGTGACAACCCGATCGAGACGTGATGGACAGCGCCGATACGAGAGGTCGCGGATGAGGATCCTGGCCAACACCGGGGAACTGGTGCCCAACAACGGGATCTCGATCCAGACACTCCAGGTCACCGAAGAGCTCGCGCAGCGGGGACACCGGGTCGATCTCCTCTACCTCGCCGACGGCCCCCATCACCGGGAGTTCGCGCGCTTCTGCGACTCCATGCGGGAGGTGCGCCGCCTCGACCTCGAGGTCGAACCACGGGCGATCCTCCGCGACGGCCGCGCGTCCTCCCCGCGGTGTGGGCGGGGGTCCGCACCAAGCCGGACGTGATCTACGTCAACCGCTATCGGCCGCTCCCTTGGGCCCTCGCCACCTCGGCCCTCGCGCGGGCACCGGTGGTCTGCCACGTGCACGGGTTCGTCGGGATCGACGTCCCCTCGGTCAACCGCGCGCTCGGACGGTTCACCGCGCGCTTCCTCTGCGTCTCGCGCTTCGTGCGCGACCGCTTCGTCGAGCTCGGCGCCGACCCGCGCCGGGTCGACGTCGTTCACAACGGCATCGACCCCGCCGAATATCCCGCGGGCGGTCCGACCGAGCGCGAGGCGGCCCGTCACGCGCTCGGTCTCCCCCTCGACCCGTTCCTCGTGATGTTCTACGGCCGGGTGGTGCCGGACAAGGGCATCGGCACCCTGGTCGAGGCGCTCGAGGGCCTCGACGGGTCGCACTCGGTCGAACTGCTCGTCGTCGGGCCCCAGCCGGACGAGGCCTTCGCCGCTCGGATCTTCGGCACCGACCGGGTGCGGATCCACCAGCTCCCGATGCGCACCGACGTGGTGACACCGCTGCACGCGGCCGACCTGGTGGTGGTCCCCTCGGAGGGCGAGGAGGCGTTCGGTCGGACGGTCATCGAAGCCCTCTCCACCGGCCGACCGGTGGTCGCCTCGTCGGTCGGTGGGATCCCCGAGATCCTGACCGGCGAGCTCGCCGGCTTTCTGGTGCCGCCGTCCGACCCCGCCGCGATCGCCGCCAAGGTGCGCGAGACACTGGACTGGAGGGAACAGCGGCCCCAGCTCGCCGAAGAGTGCTCCGCACACGTCGCGCTGGCACTTCTCGCAGCGCGCGATGGTCGACGCGATCGAAGAGCATCTGCTCGGGGCGGCCCGCTGAGGCCCTCGGACAGGGCCTCTGTCCGATCGCTCAGTCCAGTCGTACGCCCGCGTCCGCGAGCGCCGGCCGCTCAACCTGCCCACGGCGGTGCATCCAGTTCGTAGAAGGTGAGGGTGACACCCGGTACCGCGGGGCTCGGGACCTCCCGCCAGAAGTGCATGCCGATCTTCTGCATCACCCTCCCCGATGCGATGTTGTCGGTCTGGTAGCGGGCAATGATCCGGTCGAGCCCGAGTGAACCGAACCCGAAGTCGAGCGCCGCGCGGGCGCCTTCGGTAGCGAGCCCCTGGCGCCACAACGCGCGGTCGATGAACCAGCCGATCTCGGTCTGCCCGTTCAGATCGGGATCGTCGGCGATCCTGTTGAGTCCCACCCATCCGGCGAACCGGTGATCCGCAAGCAGCTCGGCCGCGAAGAAGCTGTAGCCCTCGACCTCCCAGAGCCCGACGTGCCACTCGAGCCAGGTGCGGCTCTCGTCGCGGTCGTAGGGGTGGCCGTCGCCGAAGTACCGCTGCATCTCCGGATCGCGGTGGAGTGCGGAGAGCCGGTCGGCATCCGAGAGCGCCAAGGGTCGCAGGTGCAGCCGCTCCGTTTCGAGCTCCATCGCGACACTCTCCCACCTCCCTGCTCAGCGGGCGAGGCCCGACGTCGTGTGGCGGTCGCGATCGTGGCCCCCGAAGCGGTGCCAGAGGAGCAGCCCGACCACGACGAACAGGAGCCACGGCACGTGTGCCACCGACAGCACCGACTCCAGTGCGAAGGCGACGAGCGCGATGGCCACGAGGAGCGGGATCAACCGCCGCCGTCGCCGCGGGCGGACGATCTCGTCCGACAGCGGCGGCAGATCGTCGAAGAGACCGTCGAGGTCTCCGCGGGTGACCGCACCGGTCGCGCGTCCGAGACGCAGGTCGAACTCGGTCTGGTCGAGCCGACCGTCGGCGAAGTGCCTCGACAGCCGGTCCGCGACCTCGTGGCGTTCGGCGTCCGACACCCGCAGGTGGGCCTGCGACGCGACGGAGGCCCGGGAGCGGCCCGTCGCGTCGCGCCAGTCGAACCGGGAATACATCTCCGACACCTCCTGGTCGGTCGTCTCGGGTGGTCATCGATCAGCGTGCCGCTCGCTCGCGGGCCAGCAGCTCCTCGGCCAGCGAGACCTCCGCGTCCTCCTCGGGGACGAGCAGCCAGGCCGCCAGGTAGAGAGGCACCGCGAGGCCGCCGAGGACCGCCAGCGCGACGAAGGCGACCCGCACGAGCGTCGGGTCGACGTCGAAGTAGTCGGCCAGCCCGGCCGCGACCCCGGCCAGCATGCGTCCGTCCCGACGCCGGTGGAGGCGGCCCGCCCCGAACGGATGACCGGTCGGAGCCCGATCGGGCTCGCCAGGCGGAGGCGACTGCGACTCGTTCGGTTCGGTCGGGCTCGGACCTGACGTGGTGTCCATACGTCCAGCTTGGAACGGAAGGAGCGCGACCACCATCCGGAGCGTCCCGGGTCCTCCCCGGAGGGCACCCGGGCCCCGATCCGGGATGTCCCTGATGGATGGGGGCAATCGGGGTGCGCGAACATCAGGTATCGCCGAGTCCACCGATCACGAGACCACGGTCCCCGATCCGGAGACCGGCGGGGCTGCCGGGTGCCGCCGGGACTGGAGCGGCTGGCACGCGGGCATGCCCGACGAGTGGACCGGACGGGGCCGCAGGGACCGTCACCGCCACTTCCGACTCCGCGGCCCGCTCCGACGCAGTCGCGACAGTCCGCGTGGTCGCGGGGGTCTGCGGCGGCCTTTCGGAGGCGACCGGCTTCGACGTGACCCTCCTCCGGATCGGCAGTCGTCCTCCTCACCCTCGGGAGCGGGATCGGGATCCTCGTCTACGCGGTGGCGTGGCTCCTCGTGCCCCTGGAGGGCGAGGAGACGACCATCCTGACCCGCGCGGTCAACGACCGTCGCGGGATCCGACTGGTGATCGCGGTCGTCCCCCTGCTGCTCCTCGTGCAGCTCGCCGCCCGCTCCCGCCACATCGGCTACCTCGGCTCGATCAGCGTGCCGCTCTTCCTCGCTGCGGCCGGTGCCATCCTCATCAGCCGCAACGCGAGCGACGACGAGCGGGGCTGGATCAGCCACGACCTGATGCCCATGCTGCACGTCGGAACCCGCCGGCGGACACGCTGGTCGATCGTCGCCCGGCTCGCCGTCGGGGTGGCGGTCGGCGTCAGCGGCCTCCTGTTGCTGGTCCTCGGCCACCCGACCGGTGCCCTCCTCGGTCCGATCGTCGGTTGCCTGCTGGTGGTCGCGGCGATGGTCGTCCTCTTCGGGCCCTGGTGGCTCGGGCTGATCCGCGACCTCCTCGCCGAGCGCCAGGCCCGCGCGCTGGCCGAGGAACGCGCCCAGATGGCTGCCCACGTGCACGACTCGGTGCTCCAGACCCTCGCGCTCATCCAGCGCTCCGCCGACGATCCCCAGCACGTGGTGCGTCTCGCACGAGCGCAGGAACGGGAGCTCCGTTCGTGGCTCTTCGACGGCCGACCGCCGGGAACGGTCGGTGACGACGCCTCGACGCTCGCCGAGGGGATCGAGGTGATCGAGCGCCAGATCGAAGCCGACCACGGCCTCACCATCCAGGTGGTGGTGGTCGGCGACTGCCCGCTGACCGATCCGCTGCGCGCACTGCTCGACGCGGCCCGCGAGGCGACGGTGAACGCCGCCAAGTGGTCAGGGGCCTCGCAGGTGGCGATCTTCGCCGAGGTCGACGCCACGTCGGTGATGCTCTACGTCCGCGACCGTGGCCGCGGCTTCGACCCGGCCACGGTGGGCGAGGATCGCCAGGGCATCGCCCACTCCATCCGGGCCCGGGTTGCGCGTTTCGGCGGTACCGCGGTGATCCACTCCGCGCCGGGAGAAGGGACCGAGGTCGAGCTCTCGATGCCACGCCACGCTCCCGCCGCATGAAGACCGCCCGACCACGGGTCTTCCTCGTCGACGACCACGCGATGTTCCGCTCGGGGGTCCGCGCAGAGCTCGGCGAGACTCGGTCGAGTTCGTGGGCGAGGCCGACGACGCCGACGCGGCGGTCGAGCTCATCGGGAGCGCCTTCCCGACGTGGTGCTGCTCGACGTGCACCTGCCCGGAGGCGGCGGCCAGGCGGTGCTGCAGGGTGTGACCCCGCTCCATCCCGAGGTCCAGTTCCTCGCGCTGTCGGTGTCCGACGCGCCCGAGGACGTGATCGGGGTGATCCGGGCCGGTGCGCGTGGCTACGTGACCAAGACCATCTCGGGGACCGAGCTCCGGCAGGCGATCGAGCGGGTCGCGGCGGGCGACGCGGTCTTCTCGCCGAGGCTGGCCGGTTTCGTGCTCGACGCGTTCGCCCACGACGCGGTCCCCTCGTCGCTGACCGCCGGGCTCGACCCCGAGCTCGAGCAGCTGTCACCCCGCGAGCGCGAGGTGCTCCGGCTCATCGCCCGGGCTACACCTACAAGGAGGTCGCTCGCGAGCTCACCATCTCCGCGCGCACGGTCGAGTCCCACGTCTCCTCGGTGCTGCCGAAAGCTCCAGCTCTCGACCCGCCACGAGCTCACCCGTTGGGCCACCGAGCGTCGGATCGTCTGAGACTCAGATGCCGGTGACCGCCTCGAGGCGACCGGCCTTCACCGCCCCGACCAGTTCCTCGTAGTCCCGCTCGTTCTGGTCGGCGTAGTGCTCGGCGAAGTCGGCGACCGCGCGATCGAACCGGTCGCTCTTCCCGAGGTAGGCGGCGATCGCGATCCGGTCGCCCCAGCGCGCGTGCGCGCGGGCGAGCGTCGCACCGCAGATACGGGCATAGAGCGTCGCTCCGGTGACGCTCGAGCACGTCGACCTCGGCACCGCCCTTCCAGTCGTGGAGCTGGCGGATGTAGTAGTCGCGGGTCGATCCCGTCGAGGCCCTCGATCCGCTGCCACCCGAGGAAGGCGTCGGTCGCCCCCTGCATCAGCCGCTGGCCCGCCACCACCCGCGGTGCCGTGGTGGGGGAAGCCGCTCGGTCCGAGGATACCGCTCGAGGACCGAGGCCTGGGCCTCCTTCACCTGGAGGATCAGCGGATCGTCGTCGTCGCGCCCGACGAGCAAGAGGATGTAGCAACGGGTGCCCACGCTGCCGACACCGACCACCTTGCGGGCGGCGTGGACGTAGCGGAACTCCTCCAAGGGATGGTGCTCGACACCGAGGGTGCGCCGGTAGGAGGCGAGCAGCTCCTTGACGAAGACCTCGCTCTGCTCCCACGCCGACCCCGGTTCGACGAGATCCTCGATCGGCACGATCAGCGGCGGGTCGGCGACGATGCGGAGGTCGTCGCCGACGGTGCCGACCCGACGGGTGAACACCCGGACGTGATCCCGCGTGCAGCGCGCCTTTTCGACCGAGCCCACGCAGGTGACGGTGCTCCTTGCGGCTCAGACGGCCCCGCCGCGACCTCGGCCTTCACCTCGTCGAGGAGGTGCCCGACCTCCAGATGGTCGTACCAGACCTCGAGAGTCCCCGCCTCGGCGGCACGACGCATCCGGCAGCGGTACTCGCGCACGCACTCCTGCACGATGTCCCGCCGGTCGCTCCGGGCGAAACCCGCGGGAGCGGCCCATCACCTCGAAGCTCGCCGCCAGGCGCTTCACGTCCCACTCCCACGGGCCCGGAAGGGTCTCGTCGAAGTCGTTGATGTCGAAGATCATCCGCCGTTCCGGCGTCGCGAACAGTCCGAAGTTCGACAGGTGGGCGTCGCCGCAGAGCTGCACGGTGACACCGCTGACCGGTGAGACGCGCCAGGTCGCCGGTCATGACCGCGGCGGCGCCGCGGAAGAAGGTGAACGGTGATTCGAGCATCCGTCCGTAGCGGATGGGCAACGAGCTCTCCGACACGATCTGCACCCTGCTCCTCGAGGAGGCCGACCGGGTCCGAGCCGATCCGGCACCGGCTCGAAGCCGCGGTGGCTCGACCTCGGCGCGCTCGTCCGAGCGGCCTTCCCCGGGCGATCCGCTCCTCCACCGTCAGCCGACGCCGGCGCCACGACGCCGAAAAAGCACGCTCGGGGTTGCCGCCCGACGGTGCTTCGGGGTCGGGGCGCCGACCGGCCCGCGTGGCCTCGGTCATCCGACGACCTCGCCCGTCCTCCCCGTTCGGGCGCGCGTCCGGTACACCGGCGTTCGCACCAAGCGTCCTCGCGCCGGTCGATCCGGGAGGGCGCGGGAACGGTTCGGACGGAGTCGGCACCGTGGCATGGTGTCGCCATTCTGCCGCGAAGAGACCGCGCCGGCCGAATGTTCGGGCATGCCAGCGTCGGCGGCGCCCGAAGGGTGGTTGACTGGGGACGGAACGTCCGCCTCGGGTGGCGGGAGCGAGCGGGGTCGATGGGATCGGTGACCGAGGCGAGAACCGAAGAGGGGGACCAGCGCACACGGTGGTATGCGCTCGACGCCTCGGCGGTTGCGTCCCGCCTCGGCGTCGACCTCGAGGTGGGACTCTCCTCGGGCGAGACGGCTGCACGCCTCGCCCGCGACGGACCGAACGCCCTGCCGGTCGAGGAGCCTCCCTCGCGCCTGCGGCGCCTCCTCGGCCAGTACACGAGCTACATGCAGCTCATCCTGGTCGGCGCCGCGGTCGTGTCGCTCGTCGTCGCGCAATGGAGCACCGCGATCGTCCTGTTCGCCATCTCGCTGTTCAACGCGGTGGGTGGGCTGCGCCAGCAGGGCAAGGCCGAAAGTGCCATGAACGCCCTCCAGCAGATGATGGAGGCGACCGCGCGGGTCCGCCGGGACGGCACCGAGGCCGTGGTCGTATCCGAAGAAGTCGTCGTCGGAGACGTCGTCCTCATCGCTGCCGGAGACGAGGTGCCCGCCGACGGCCGCATCGTCACCTCCAGCGCACTGACCATCGACGAGTCGGCCCTCACCGGCGAGAGCGTGCCGGCCGACAAGGATCCCGCAACCATGCCCGACGGCGACCTCGGCGCAGGCGAGCAGTCGAACATGGCCTTCATGCACACCCCGGTGACCCACGGCAGCGCGGTCATGCTCGTGACCGGTACCGGCGGCGAGACCGAGATGGGGAAGATCGCCCACATGCTCGGCCAGACCGCCACCGAGGAGACGCCGCTCACCAAGCAGATGAACACCCTCACCCTGTGGATCGTCAGCGCAGCGGGCTTCACGATGCTCGTCATGTTCGCCCTCGGCGCGAGCAGGGGTCAGACGTGGAAGACGCTGTTCGACACCGCGGTGGCCCTCGCGATCGCCGCGATCCCCCTGGCACTCCCCATGGTCGTGCAGGTGGTCCTGTCCCTCGGCAGCGTCGAGCTGGCCAAGGAGAAGGCGATCGTCAAGGACCTCCCCTCGGTGGAGACGCTCGGCTTCACCTCGGCGATCAACTCGGACAAGACCGGCACCCTCACCATGAACCAGATGACGGCGGTCGAAGTGGTGAGCGTCACCGGCCGGTATTCGGTCACCGGGACCGGCTACGGCCTCGAGGGGACCATCACCCATCCCGCGGGGAAGAGCGACGCGCTCGACGCCGCGATCCTCCCGTTCGTCGTGGCCAGCGACGCCACCCTGGTCGACGGCGCCGTCGTCGGCGACCCCACCGAGGGCGCGCTGCTCGTGCTCGCGCACAAGGCCGGCGTGTACGCCGATGCCACCCGAGAGCAGCTGCCCCGCTTGGCCACGCTGCCCTTCGACCCCGGCTACAAGCTGATGGCGACCTTCAACCGCGTGACCGACCCTTCGGGAAGAGAGGTGGTTCGCTGTTTCGTCAAGGGGGCGGCACCGGCCGTGCTCGAGCGGGCGGCGACCGCACTCGCCGACGGGAGGAGCGTGCCCTGGGACGACACGCTGCGTCGGCGGGCCGACGAGCACGTCGAGCGGATGGGACGAGCCGGGCTCCGAGTGATGGCGGGTGCCTTCCGGGACGTCGATGCGGCCGGCTTCGATGCAAAGGGGGATCTGCTCGGCTATGTGCAGCGCCTCGAGATGACCAGCTTGGTGGGAATGGTCGATCCGCCGCGTGCGGAGTCCAAGGCCGCGGTCGCCGACGCCACTGCCGCACACATCCGGGTGCGGATGGTGACCGGCGACGACGTCGTGACCGGCGCGGCGATCGCCGAACAGCTCGACATTCCCGGCGAGGCCATCCTCGGTGCCGAGTTCGCGGCCCTGTCGGAGCAGGAACGGCTCGCTCGCATCGAGCACATCGGCGTCGTGGGCCGGGTCGCCCCCGAACACAAGGTGCTGCTGGCCGAGACGCTCAAGAAGAAGGGACACGTCGTGGCCATGACCGGTGACGGGGTCAACGACGCCCCCGCCATCAAGGCGGCCGACATCGGCGTGGCGATGGGCAGTGGCACCGAGGTGGCGAAGAACGCCGGGCGGATGATCCTCTCCGACGACAACTTCGCCACGATCGTCTACGCGGTCGAACAAGGCCGCAAGCTCTACGACAATCTCAACAAGTACATCCGCTTCGTGCTCCTCGAGCTGGTGGCCTTCGTGCTCACCTTCCTCGGCGCCACATTGCTCAACATCGCCGGCGGCCAGCCGTTCACTCCGGTGCAGATCCTCTGGATCAACTTCCTGGTCAACGCTCCCTTCGGCGTGGCCCTGGGCTTCGACCAGGAGACACCGGGCCTGATGCGGCGCCGACCCCGGCCCCGCGGTGAGTCGATCCTGACCTCCGGCGTGATGGTGACCTGCGGGCTCGCCGGTCTCTTCGTCGCGTCGGCCAACCTCGGCATGATCGCGCTCGGCGCGAATCACTACGGCAGCGTCGTGCTGGGCCAGTCGATGGGACTGGTGGCGTTCTCGCTGATGCTGGTGGTGGCGGCCTTCGAGGCTCGGAGTGAGACCGAGTCGATCTTCGGCGTCGACACGTTCAACAGTCCGCGGATGAACGTGATCGCAGTTGCCGAGCTGGCCGGGGCCTTCCTCATCACCCAGGCCGACTTCATGCGGCGTCTGCTCGGGACCACCCTCCTCACCGCCCGGCAGTGGGGGCTCTGCCTGCTCACGGCCGTCGTACTCCTCGGCTGCTGGGAGGGGGGCAAGGCGATCGCACGGCGCCGGAGCCCGGCGCGAACGGCCGGACCGGGAGGGCCGGTCCCGGCCGGGACCCGCACGATGAACAGCTGAGCGCGACCTCGGCACACCTGCGCGCCGGGACCGCCTGGGAGTGGAGAGACATGTCCAAAGGGGACGGCAAGGGAAAGGCGGTGGCCAAGCACGCCACCGGCAAAGGCAACGGCGACGGCGACGGCGACGGCGACACTGACGCACTGCCTCGGATGACGCGCAAGGAGTACGAGCGCGAGATGCGCACGCTCCACGGCGAGCTGGTGGCGATGCAGGAGTGGGTCAAGCGCACCGGAGCGAAGATCTGCGTCGTCTTCGAGGGACGCGACACGGCCGGAAAGGGCGGGACCATCAAGCGGATCACCGAGCGAGTCAGCCCTCGGGTCTTCCGCGTCGTCGCGCTCCCTGCACCGAACGAACGCGAGAAGTCGCAGATGTACATACAGCGGTACATCTCCCACCTGCCGGCGGCCGGTGAGGTCGTGATCTTCGACCGCAGCTGGTACAACCGGGCCGGCGTCGAACGGGTGATGGGCTTCTGCACACCCGAGCAGGCCGACCGATTCCTCGAGCAGCTGCCGCAGGTGGAGAAGGCCATGGTGGAGTCGGGCATCATCCTGGTGAAGTACTGGCTCGAGGTGAGCCCCGACGAGCAGACCCGGCGTCTCGAGGGTCGCATCCACGACCCGCGGAAGATCTGGAAGCTCTCCGACATGGACCTCAAGTCCTACAGTCGGTGGTACGACTACTCGCGGGCCCGCGACGCGATGTTCGCCGCCACCGACACCGCGTGGGCACCGTGGTTCGTCGCCCGCACCGACGACAAGCAGCGCGGCCGGCTCAACATCATCAGCCACCTGCTGAGCCAGATCCCCTACGAGCCGCTCGAGACCGGGGAGGTCGCGCTGCCGAAACGCCAGCATCCCGGCGGGTACGTCGAGCCCCGGCTGCCGATGCGCTACATCCCGACGCCGTTCTGAGTCGCCTTCGATCGCGACCCGGGTGGGTCACCGGTCAGGATCACCACGACGAGGAAGCCGATCACCAGGGCGACCGTGGCTGCCACCCGCCGGCGCGGCGAAAAGGTTTTCACCGCCTGCCCCAGTAGTGCGAACAGGAGGGTGACCGCCCAGCCCTGCCAGGATGCAGGGCTCCAGCCCCAACCCCAACGCTTGGGCCCGAACCACGCGGTGCTGGTGACCCGCTCCATCACCACGCGACGTTAGCGCTCACTCCCGAGCCGATCGGGGCCCGGTGACACCACCTGGTCGTCAGAGGGCGAAGGTGGTACCTCGCACGAGGGAGAGCCTGCCGGACCGGTTCACACAGACCCGCGCCCCGACCGCGTCCCCGAGGTTGGCGTACGTCGAGGTCCCGCCGACGACCGCCCCGCTCAAGTCGTATTCGGTCCGCCCGGTCGGGCAGCCGTCCTGACCCGCCGAAACGGGCGGGTTCATGCTGACCACCGTGGTCAGGCCGCTCTTCGACCAGGTCCACGTGTCGGACGAGGATGCCATCGACGCCTTTCGATCGGCCGGGGATGCCGGTGTGCACCCGGAGATCTTCATCGTCCCGGTGAACGAACCCGACAGCTTGGCGCACTGCACGGTCGAGAGGCATCCGGTGCCGCACCCGGACGAGGCGGTGAACGTGAACTGATCGGCGGGAGTCACGGTACTGGTGCCGCCCGGCGTCGTGACGGTGACGCTGGCATTGTCCGGATTGCCCTCGTTCGGCGAGAACGCGGTGATCGCGGTGGGGCTGTCGACCACGAAGGCCGCCTGCACGTCACCGAACATGACCGTGGTCAGCGCCGGGGGGGCGGTGAAGCCCGTACCGGCGATGGTGACGGCCGTTCCACCGTTGTACGGCCCGCTGTTCGGCTCGAGGCCCGAGACGGTCGGTTGGGCATAGAAGGTGAACTGGTCGACCGGGCTGGTGACGTCGGTGCCCCCGGCGGTCGTGACCGTCACGTCGACCGTACCGGCACCCGAGGGCGGCGAGGCCACCGTGATCGAGGTATCGCTGTTGAGGGTGAAGCCCGGCGCGAGAACCGCCACACCGCCGAAGTCGACCGAGGTGGCACCGGTGAATCCGGTACCCGTGATGCTCACCGTGGTCCCACCCGAGGCCGGACCGTAGGTCGCCGAGATGCCGAGCAATCGCGGCACCGGGACATAGCCGGGGGCGAGGACGAGGTAGGCGTTGTTGGAGAGGTTCTCGACCTCGTTCCCGTGAAAATCGAAGGCTGTGAGCGCCGGATTGACGGATGGAGCGCCCGAGAGCGCCGCATCCGAGATGAGCGCGCCGGTGAAGTCCCATTCGGCGCTCCCCCACTTGGTGATGGTGACCGAATGGCCTCCCTTGCCCCCTGCGCTACAGATCGTCTTCAGGAAGGCGTCGCCCGTCGGATAGCCGGTGCTCGGATCGAATCCCGTCGCGAAGGTCTGCTCCTGGATGCCGCCGCAGTCGTAGCCGAGGATCGAAAAGGCTGCACCCTGTGAGAGGACGAGCTGGATCTGGGACGCGGCCGATGCCACGCCCTGGATCGCGAGAGAGCCGACCACCGCGAGAAGTGCGATCGCTGCACCGGTGAGCACACGTCGAGCCACGCTTCCACCCCTTGTCTGCCGCCTCTTCGGAACCGCCGCCTACCCCCCACCGTACGCCCCGGTCGGTATCGGTACAAGACGTCTTACGCAACAGGTGTTGCCTCCGAGGTCCGGCAGGGCGTGGTCAGGGGAGGTCGATCCAGCCCTGGTAGGCAGCGAGGACGATGGAGGTCGTCCGCACCCCGCGATCGGCCGGCCCGGTGTCGACGGCAAAGGCGTCGGTCCCCGCGTCAATCGGAGCTGCGGCAGGGTGCAGACGGAGACTCGTCGACCCTCGGCGATCAGAGCTCGAGCGGCTCGTGGTCCTCGATTCCGAGGACCACGAGTGCCCGGCCGAGTCCGAGATAGGCGGCGACACACATCGTCAGATCGAGGATTTCGGGGCCCGAGAACGCGGCGTGCAACCGAGCGAACAGGTCGTCGTCGATCGACCCGTGGTCGGTGGCGAAGCGGGCGGCGTACTCGACGGCCAGTCGCTGGCGTTCGGTGTAGCCCTCGTAGGACTCGTAGTCGTCGAGGTGCGCATAGAGGTCGTCCCCGACCCCTGCTGCCGTGACCGAAGGCGCCCGGAAGGTCGAACACGCGTGGCAGGCGTTCAATTGGGCGATCTTCATACGTGCGGCTTCACGCTCGGCAGCCGGAAGGATGCTCGACCCGTAGACGGTGCGCACCATGGTCTCGACCATCGCCCCCATCTCGGGGCGAAGCAGCCATACTCTCGACGCTTCTCCCCCGGGGCCGGCGGGGACGTCGATGCGAGGCACGTACCCCAGCATAAGTGCACGAGAGAGGCCCCGAACAGGTCGTCGCCGTTCGGGTACTCGCGGCGGTCAGACCCGCCTCGGGACCTTGTGCGTCAAGGTGCACATCGTCCGCATGACCTTGTGACCGGGGTCGGCGGTCGGGTCGAACATGCACGGGCAACCTCCGTCGATGACGGTCATGCCGCGCATGCGACCGAACTCCGTCGCTTCGTCCGACACGCTTCCCTCGCCGAAGGCCCGGTGCATCCACACCCGCTCGACCCCCAGCTTCTCGCATTCGTGCACCGTCGTGTCCGCCCTCTCCGGTCGGGTACCGATGACCACCCAGTCCACACCGCCGGGTATCGATTCGAGATCCGGGTAGCACGGATCGCCCTCGATCTCCTCGGCATTGGGATTCACTGCGTACACCTCGTATCCGCGATCCCGCAGTCGCTTGTACACGACGTTGCTGCCGTGTCCCTGCTGCGTCCGGGACACCCCGGTCACCGCCACTCGCTTGTGTGAGAGGAACTCCGTCGCGGCCTCTTTGATCTTGGTCATCGGCACTCTCCTCGGTCAGCTCCGTCCCGTCACTGCGCCTTGTTCTCCTGTCCGCTCCGTGACAGGGAACCATCGATCCTCACACTCCGATAGGGCCGAACGTCACGGAGTTCCCAGGGGGCCAGCCGGGTCAGACCGGGAGCTCCAGCTCGATGGTCTGACCGCCGCTCAGGGTGGCCGGCTCACCAGCGAGCATCAAGGTGATCACACCGCGGACGCCGTCCTCCGACGCGACCACGAGACGACGATGGTTCACGTCGACCGCGAGATCGTGCCCCCGGTAGTGCGCGCCGAAATGGAGCTCGTCGAGCTCGACCGGAAGCACCGGATTGAGCCAGAGGGCGTCGCCTCTCGCTTCCAACCCTGTGTAGCACCTCCTCAGGAGGTCGAGGGTCCCCGCCATCGCCCCGAGATGCACCCCTTCTCTGGTCGTGCGAGCGACATCGGCGATGTCGGTCCGGAGAGCATCGAGGAAGTATCGCCACGACGCGTGCCGGTCCCCTCGAGCGAGCACCCACGAGTGCACGACCTTCGAGAGCGTGGATCCGTGGGTGACCCGCGCCGAGTAGTACTCGACGGTTCGCGGGATCAGGTCGGGACCGACCGCATGGCCGAGCCGGCCGAGGACGGCCCCCAGCTCCTCGGCCGACAGCAGGTAGAAGAGCATCAGGACGTCGGCCTGTTTGGACACCTGGTAGCGGTTGACGCTGTCGCCCTCGGCCTCGAGGATCAGGTCCAGCCTCCCGATGTCCCCGTAGCGGGCGCGGTAGGCGTCGAAGTCGAAGGCCCCGAGGCGCTCGTAACCGTCGAACTGGCTGATCATGCCGCCGTGGAAGGGAACATGGAGTCCATGGGACACCGAGTCCCACTGCTCGAGCTCCGACCGGTCCAGCGCGAGCCGTGATGCGGTCGTCGCCGGTCGCTCCGACTCGAGCATCTCCACCAACTCGAGCGCCCGCCACAGAAGCCACGAGGTCATCACGTTGGTGTACGCGTTGTCGGTGAGACCGGGCTCCTCGCTCCAGGGATAGCCGTCGTGGAACTCGTCGGGTCCCATCACGCCCGGGATCCGGTAACGACCGATCGCCGGGTCGAAGACCGCGAGATCGCAGAAGTACCGGGCGATCTCGATGATCAACTCCGCACCCTCACCGGTGATGAACTCGCGGTTCCCCGTTATCTGCCAGAACAGCCACGCCTCGTACGCAATGGCGAGACCTACATGCCGCTGCAACCCCGAGTTGTCCGGCATCCAGCGGCCCGAACGGGGGTTGTACAAGGTCCCAGGGGTCTCGTCTCGCCCGTCGCTGCCGCTCCGCCATGGGAACCGGGCACCTCGCCGCCCTTCCAGCTCGGCGGCTCTCCGTGCGGCAGGTAACCGACGCTCTCGGTATCTGAGGAGCGAGAGACCGGTCGACGGCCATCGAAAGGCGAGGACCGGAAGGACGAACAGGGTGTCCCAGAAGACGTGACCGTTGTACCCCTCACCGTGGAGGCCCCTGGCGGGGAGACCGGCATCGAGCTCTGCGAGATGCGGCGACGCAACCTGCAGCAGGTGGAAGGCGTTCAGTCGCAGAAGCCGGTTCCATTCCGTGGTGGGGACCACGGGTGAGACTCCCTCCCACAGGCGGCTCCAGGCACGCCGGTGCGAAGCGAGCACGGCATCGAACCCAGCAGCCTCCTCGACGAGGTGCCGGGCGGCCAAACCCGGCTCGGAGATCGCCACGTCCCGGGAGGTGTAGAGGGAGACGACCTTTTCGAAGGTCACCCGTGCACCGGCGCGCACGTCGACCGAGAGCACCTCTTCGGGACCACTCGGCCCGACTTCGCCTCGGCGGATCGGAT
Organism: uncultured Acidimicrobiaceae bacterium; assembly: GCA_963784155.1. Classification (GTDB taxonomy): domain Bacteria; phylum Actinomycetota; class Acidimicrobiia; order Acidimicrobiales; family RAAP-2; genus Bog-756. The sequence continues at coordinate 67,587 of CAWAQF010000011.1, read as the reverse complement.
TGGCGGTGGCACCCGACACCTCGCACCGAGCAGCGACGGCGACCACCACCTGTGACTGCACCGTCCGAACCCGCAAGTCGAGCCCACCCTCCCCGTCCGCGTGCTGGTCGACGACCTCCAGATGACGATTCGCCAGCATCCGCCCCTCGAGTGTCTCGTCGTCCGACACCCTGGTGTCGAGACCGAGACGGACCTCGAGTTCTCCCGACCAGTCGAGCGCCACCGCCGTCAACTCGAGAGCGAGGAGGTGTGGATCCGCCATCGACACCGCTCGGCGCTCGACGAGGGCCGTCCGTCTTCCGGCGTCGTCGCGCACAACACAACGACGGATGAGCAACCCCGATCTCATGTCGAGCTGCAGGTGGTGCGACGAGATCTCCGCCCCCTCGCGGAGCGAGTCGCCGCCGGCGGCGCGTAGGTCGAACGCCAGCCAGTTCGGAAGATTGACCAGGGTCTCCGTTTCGATGACGCGTGCACCGATCTGGCTCTTCAAGCGATTGTAGACGCCGGCACAGTAGGTGCCCGGGTACGACGTGCCGTCGTCATCGCTCCACGGGCGGGCTCCCCGGGTCCCGACATACCCGTTGGCAAGAGTGAAGATCGTCTCGGTCCGGCCTTCGTCGGCGGAGTCGGGATCGTCGACCGTCAACCACCACGGGCTTTCGGCGGGGCCTTCGCCCTCGATCTCCAGCTCTCCGAGCTCGCGAACCACGACGCTCGCTCCGCTCCGGCGGAGATCCTCGGCTTGTCCGAAGTGGTCGATCGCGACCACCGTGGCGAATCCGCCGCTCTTGCCGGCGCTCACGCCGGCAAGAGCATCCTCGACGACTGCGGTAGACCCGGGTTCCACGCCGAGGCGCCGCGCCGCCTCTGCGAACGTGGCGGGATCGGGCTTTCCCGGCAGGTGCATCACGTCGGCGACGACCCCGTCGACCACCAGGTCCACGAGCGGAAGGAGTCCGGCAAGCTCGAGGACCCGGATGGCGTGGCGGCTCGCCGAAACGACCGCCACCGACAGCCCGCGCTCACGGATGTCGCGGAGCAGCGGCTCGGCTGCGGGAGATGGGCGAGGTCCTACCTTCGTGAGCAGGTCGAGGTACCGTCCGTCCTTGCTCTCGGCGACCGAGTCCACGGTCTCTTCGCTCGGGGTGAGGCCGCGGTCCGCAAGCACGTTGCGCACACCGTCTTCGCGCGGCTCGCCATCGACGAGGCGCCGGTAGTCCTCGGCCGTGAAGGAGCGGATCGCGTCATGTTCCTTCGCGTCCGCTCGTGCGAAGAAGGCATCGAAGGTTTCGCTCCACGCGCGCTCATGGAGACGGGCGGTGTCGGTCAGGACCCCGTCGAGGTCGAAGATGACCGCCTGGAGGTCGCCGATCGGCAGTCGCGTCCCCAACGATCAGCCTTCAGTCACCGCGATCTCGTGGCGAGATGCCCCGGCCGGCACGGTTCGTTTCGAGGGCGACCCGAGCCTTCACGTCGTCGCACGGATGCGACGCCCGGATATCTGTTCGATCTGCACCCGTACGTAGGTGTCCCGCCCCTCGTCTCCAGCCCACGGATCGACTCTGACGTGACGCGCCTCGACGAGCTCCTCGGGGTCGGTGACACGCCGAAGCCGTCCGGTCGCAAGGACGCTCCAGCCCTCCCTCATCGCATCGTCGATGTGGTCGAGCTCGAATCCGGTGGCTCGTCCCTCGGCGCCTGCCAGAGGGGACTCCGGAGAGGTGCGGAAGAGGACGTCATCGCCGAACATGGCGAAGTTGACGGGGAGCGCGACAGGCCCCCGGTCATCGACGAAGACCACCCGCCCGATCCCTCCCGCCGCGAGCAGTCTCCTGCACTCGTCGTCACTCAGCGTCTCGAGCACCGGGCGAGCGGCTGCTCCACCTCGACCCGGAGGCATCCCCACGCCCTCGCCGAGCAGATCGGCTCGAGTGGTACCCAGCGCCGCGGCCAGGCGAAGGACGGAAGCGACCGTCACTTCGGCAGGATGTTGTTCGAGGTAGTCGAGGTAGCCGGGCGACATGCCGGCCCGCGCCGCGAGCTCTTCCCGAGTCAGACCGAGCTCCTCCCTTCGAAAGGCGACACGACGCCCGAGGTCTCCAGGGTCGGTCGGGCCTGCGTCGATATCGTCGGACACCTGACCATGCTCCCAAACCGCCACCCCGTCCTCAAGCGAGGCCGGCCAGTGGTGGGCTGTTCGAACCGCCGGCGACGGCCATTGCCAGGTACCTGCTGCTCTCCGGGTCCATCAGTCCCGGCGTAGTTGGCGCTCAGCGAGCTGTTGGTTGCCGACACCGTCCCGCTGTTGTCGATACCACCCCCGTTGCCGCCGTTGCCTCCGGTGTCGTTGAGCCCGGACCCGATGGTTCCAGGGGATCTTCACGGACGCCCAAAAAAAGGTCAACCCTCAATCGCCGACATGAGAACATTCTCATGCTCGTCGTCGCACCCCCCAGCGGTGTATCGCACAACTCGTGCCAGGGCCGTATGCCGTCCGTTCGCCTTGTTGCGAACCACCTTTCCTCCCGTAGGAGAGGGCCGAGGACCTTCGGCCCTATCGTGATCGATGGGCGCGTCCTAGCGTCGCGAGAGGAAGCGACAGCTGGGGTCGATCATGACGCATCCGCATTTCGGAAATATTGAGGTATCCGGAGGGGGCGACGCCGTCCGGCAGGAAGCACGGAAACGGATCGCCTCCCGGCGCGATTTCTACAATCACCTGTTTGCCTACGCGGTCGTCAACGGCCTGGTAGTGGTGATCTGGGCATTCACCGGGCAGGGGTACTTCTGGCCCGGTTGGCTGATCGGAATCTGGGGCGTCGGGCTGCTGTTCCACGCTCGAGACGTCTTCTGGCGCAGGCCGATCACCGAGGCCGACGTCGACCGTGAGTTGGAGCGACACGAGCAGCCGTAGAGTCAGGACGGCGCCGAGCCCGAGCGCCTCCATCGGCGGACTGGATCGCCCTGGGACCCTTCGAACGGTCCTTCTCCCCTAGACGGCGGCCACGCCCTGCGCGGCAATGGAAGGGTGCGTATCACCGGACGGAAGGATGCTCCTCGAGACCTCGTGACCCTCGCGACCGCGGGGCTGGCGGTCGGCGCGGGGGCGTTCGTCGCCACTTACCCTCGCTGGCGGCCCTGGTGCCTTTCGTGGGGCGCACGGCCGGAAGAAGTGGCTCGCCGACTTCCCGGCGACGACCTGCTGGGGCAGGGTGATCTTGCCGATGTGACCTCGACCCGCGCCGTCACGATCCACGCGCCGCCGGAGGCGGTCTGGCCGTGGTTGGCCCAGATGGGCTCGGGGCGCGGCGGGGTCTATACCTACGATTGGATCGAGAATCTCCTCGGACTTCACATGCACAGCGTCGACGTCGTCCTTCCCCAGTTCCAGGACGTGAAGGTGGGCGATGCGCAGACGCTGGGAAAGAAGGGCCCGACCCTGCGGGTGGCCATCTGCGAGAAGGAGCGCGCGCTCGTCCTTCGCTCCGATGACGGCAACTGGATCTGGGCGTTCGTCCTGCGGCCCGAAGATCAAGGAACGAGGCTGCTGAGCCGGAACCGGATCGCCACCCCGGGGGCCTCCGGCTCCATGCGGTGCTTCTACCGCTACGTGATGGAACCCGGCAGTCTGATCATGGAGCGCAAGATGCTCCTCGGCATCAAGGAGCGTGCCGAGCACCTGGCGACCGAGAACGCCGGCTCGGCAGCGAACGATGCCGAGGAGCCGGTCGTCTCCCAGCCATGAACGTCAACGCCTCTCGACGCGTGCCCTGGGAGGGGGTGCTCCTGTTGGTGACGCTTGCGGGCCTCGGAGCCGGCACCCTCGCCTCTCTCTCGGGGTCGCACCGTGTGGCGACGTTGGCATGGACGGTCACCACGATCGTCGGCGCTGCCGCAGCGGCATGGTGGGTCGGCGATGCCCTCCGACACCACCGGCTCGGGGTGGACGTCGTTGCGCTGTTGGCCCTCTGTGGAGCACTCGTCGTGCACGAGGAGCTCGCCGGCGCCGTCATCGCGGTCATGTTGGCAACCGGCCGCACCCTCGAGGCCTGGGCCGGTGGACGGGCCCGTCGTGAGCTACGAGCACTGGTCGAGCGCGCTCCCCGGCACGCACATCGTCACGGGACCGAAGAGCTCGAGACCGTCTCCCTCGAGAGCGTCGTGCCGGGCGATTTGATCCTGGTGCAGCCAGGCGAAGTGGTGCCACTCGACGGATTGGTCGTCGGTCCCTCCGCCATCACCGACGAATCGGCTCTCACCGGGGAGCCGATTCCCGTCGAGCACCCGACCGGCGACGCTGTTCGCAGCGGAGTCGTCAATGCCGGGAGCCCCTTCGACTTGCGAGTGACCACGTCGGCAGCCGAGAGCACCTATGCCGGCATCCTCCGGCTCGTCGAGGCTGCTGAAACGTCGACACCGCCCTTTGTGCGCTTGGCGGACCGCTTCGCCGTGTGGTTCCTGGGCGCAACCCTGGTCATCGCCGGAATCGCCTGGGCGGCGTCGGGTGAGCTGTCTCGAGCGGTGGCGGTCCTCGTCGTGGCCACACCGTGCCCACTCATCCTGGCCGCGCCCGTCGCCTTCGTCTCGGGGCTGTCGCGGACCGCCCAACGCGGAGTCATCGTGAAGGGAGGTGGCGTCCTCGAACGACTCGCACGATGTCGGACACTCCTCTTCGACAAGACAGGCACGATCACTGCCGGGACACCCACGGTGGCTGCCGTGATTCCCGGCGGGACCCTCTCCGGTGACGAGGTGTTGCGCCTCGCGGCTTCACTCGAACAAGTCTCACCCCACGTGCTGGCGAGCGCCGTGGTGCAAGCCGCCGTTCAGCGCGACCTGACCCTGATGCTTCCGAGCGCGACGGAGGAAGTTCCTGGACACGGAGCACGGGGACGGGTCGGCGAGCACGACGTCACCGTGGGGCGGGCGGACTGGGTCGGCGTCCCTGCCGGGGTCGAGTGGGCGCGCCGGGCTCGGCGTCGCGCCGAACTGGAGGGCGCTCTCACTCTCTTCGTAGGCGTCGACGGCGCGCCTGCCGGTCTCGTCGTCCTGGACGATCCTATTCGCACCGACGCCGGACGCACCGTCCGAGCACTCCGTCGAGGTGGTATCGACCGGGTCGTCCTCGTCACCGGCGACCGGGCCTCGGTCGCCGAGACGGTGGGCGCGGTGGTCGGGGTGGATGAGGTCCTCGCCGAACGGACGCCGGCCGAGAAGGTCGACGCCGTCCGCACGGAGCGCGCGCGCACGCCGACGATCATGGTGGGCGACGGCATCAACGACGCTCCCGCGCTCGCCATGGCGGACGTCGGGGTGGCCATCGGCGCTCGCGGCGCCACGGCATCATCGGAAGCGGCGGACGTGGTCCTGACCGTGGATCGTCTCGATCGTTTGGCCGACGCCACCTTGGTGGCTCGGCGGTCCCGCCGGATGGCGATCGAGAGCGTCGTGGCCGGTATGGCCATGTCCTTGATCGCCATGGTCGTGGCCGCCTTCGGATATCTCCCCGCCGTGTGGGGTGCGCTGCTCCAAGAGGCGATCGATGTTGCAGTGATCCTCAACGCCTTGCGCGCCTTGTTGCCAGAGACGGCGGGCCCTCGTCTCGAAGACGAAGAGGCCGAGATGGCACAGCGATTCTCGGCGGAGCACGTGGCCATCCGGGCGGATCTCGAAGAGATCCGCCGGGCGGCCGACGCGCTCGGGACCGAATCACCCCGCACCGCGATCTCGCAGGTCCGCAACGTGCACAGGCTCCTCGTCGACGAAGTGCTCCCCCACGAGCAGGCCGAGGACGAGACCTTGTATCCGGCGCTGGCCAGGGTGCTCGGCGGCAGCGACCCCCTGGCCCCCATGAGCAGGACCCATACCGAGATCGCTCACCTGGTCCGGCGACTCGGGACCCTCCTCGACGAGATCGACCCTGTCGAACCGGACGAGGCCGATCTCGTCGAGCTCCGACGCATCCTCTACGGGCTTCACGCCATCCTGAAGCTCCACACCGTGCAGGAGGACGAGAGCTATCTCTCCCTGGCCGAGACCGACGTGTCCAACGACTCAGCCGAACTCCGCCGAGGACCTAGCCGGGGTCCACCTGCCTCCTTTCCGGGCCGGTCCGATCCGGACGATGGAGCAGCCCCCAAACGAGGGTCAGCACGAGGATCCCTCCCGCCGCGCTCGAGCAGCGACACGGCGAGCAATCCATGTGGGACCTCCAGAGCGTAGAAACGCCGGACCGCCTCAAAGGGGAACAAGGCGAGAAACCCCGACGCGAGCACCACCACCAGGAGCACTCGTAACCAGGTAAGCGGCAGGGCGACGAGAACCACCACGTAGAGACCGAGGGCGAGGGTGACGACCGTCGCCGCCGTCCGTTGCTGGTCCAGCGTCAGGCCGCGAGCGTGGGCAGCGACGAAGGTGACGAAGGTGGCTGCGGCAATGGTCATGCCCGCCGGAATCGCGAACCGCAGCACCCGCCGGACGAAACCTGCCATGAACCGGCGGTGATTGGGGGCCAACGCCAGGAAGAAGCACGGGATGCCGATGGTCAGGGCGTCGATGACCGTGAGATGGCGCGGGAGAAAGGGATAGGGCAACAGGAACGCACCGGCGGCCAGAGCCAGAGCCGTCGCCCAGACTGTCTTGGTCAGGAACACGTTGGCCACCCGCTCGATGTTGGCGGCGACCCGGCGGCCTTCGGCGACGATCGAGGGGACCTGGTCGAAGCGATCGTCGAGAAGAACGATCTGGGCGACCGCCCTCGTCGCCTGAGCTCCGCTGCCCATGGCGATCCCGATGTCGGCGAGCTTCAGTGCGAGCACATCGTTGACGCCGTCACCGGTCATGGCGACGGTGTGGCCCTTCGCCTGGAGCGTCTCCACCATTGCCCGCTTCTGATCCGGTCCCACCCGACCGAAGACCGACCGCTCGTCGAGCAACCCGCCCAGGGCAATCGGGTCGTCAGGGAGCTCCCGCGCGTCGACCGGCACCTCTGCGCCCGGCACACCTGCTCCGGCAGCCACCGTCCCGACCGTGAGCGGACTGTCCCCGGACAGCACCTTGAGTGCCACGCCCTGCTCTCGGAAGTACGCAATCGTGGCGGCCGCCTCGGGTCGGAGCTGCTCGGTCAGGACCACGAGTGCGGCAAGTTCCAGGTCGGACGGCAGACGGTCACCGTCGATCGGTGACCGACTCCGAGCTGCGGCGACGACCCGGTAACCCGCGGCCGACAGACCGGCCGCCTCTTCCACCGCCGGAGAGCCGCCCCGATGACGATCTCGGGTGCTCCGAGCACCCACGTTCCACGGTCTCCGAAGTCCGCTGCGCTCCACTTCCGGGCGGACGAGAAGGCGACGTGTCGACGGACTTCCCACTCCGGCGGGGCGGGAAAACGGCGGGCGACGGCTGCAAGCGTTTCGTTCGCGTCGGGGCCGTGCGCCATGGCGCCGAGCGCGTCGGCGACCGGCGCGTCCGGGTTCCACGGCACGATTCGGTCGAAGGTGAGCGTGCCGTCGGTGAGGGTTCCCGTCTTGTCGAAGCAGACGACGTCGACCCGGGCGAGGCCCTCGACCGCCGGAAGCTGTTGCACGAGCACTCGGTGTCGGGCCAGGCCCACGGCCGCCACTGCGAAGGCGAGACTGGTGAGAAGGACGAGTCCCTGTGGGCACCATTCCGACCAGTGCCGCCACGGTGCCGCTGAGCGCTCGGTCGACCGAGTCGTCGGCGTGGAGCTGGCTCACCGTCGTGATGATCGCCACCGGGACGATCGCCCACGTCACGTAGCGCAGGATCTGATCGATCCCGTCCACCAGCTCCGATCGCACCAGCGAGAATCGCCGCGCCTCGACGGTGAGGCGATGCGCATACGCGTCGGCCCCCACCGCCGTGGCCCGGTAGCACCCAGAGCCCGCTACCACGAAGCTGCCTGAGAGCACCGAGTCGCCCGGCACCTTCCGGACCGGCCGCGACTCGCCGGTGAGGAGCGACTCGTCCACTTCGAGGGAGCCGCTTTCCCGCACGATGCCGTCGGTCACCACCTGGTCACCCGACCCTGCCTCGATCAGATCGTCGAGGACGACGTCTTCGATCGAGATGTCATGAGCTGTACCGCAGCGGACGACTCTCGCCCTCGGCGTGTTCAAGAGTGCGAGCCGATCGAGCGTGCGCTTGGCACGCACCTCCTGAACGATGCCGATCAGCGCGTTCGCGACCAGCACGATCCCGAACAGGGCGTCCTGAGGTTGGCCGACGACGAGGATCACGGCGAGCAGGGCTGCCGAGGATGAAATTGAAGCGGGTCAACAGGTTGGCCCGGAGGATCTCGGCCACCGTCCGGCTCGAGCGCTCCGGGCTCGAGTTGATCCGACCACGAGCGCGCCGATCTGCCACCTCGGCGTTGCTCAGGCCGAGTGAGTCGGCCACATTCGAAGCAGGAGTCGCGTCCCCTTCGATCTCAGGTACCTCCGGCTCGTACTTCGCCCTTCCAGCTTCGGCTCGCTGGTGGGCACCGTAAAGGGTCCTACGGCCCATTTCGAGCCGAAGGACCGCGGCCCCGTGAACTGATCCACCTGTTGTGCGAGTCCAAACCCCATGATGATGGGGAAGGAGGACAGCACAAGCAAGACGCGCCGCCCGCTCGGAGAATCCGACGATGACCTCGAACGGTGGCCGAGTTACTCTGACCTGGCGCAATCGTCCGAGTCGGATGGGGTCGGTGGGTCGAGCGACGGAACGGTCGTCGGTGAGGAGGGATCACGTAGTGCCCGGCATTCACATCGTTACTGATAGTTCGTGTGATCTGACCTCGGATGACATCGATCAGCTCGAGGTGGAGATTGTCCCGCTGAGCATCCGGTTCGGGAGCGAAGAGTTCGTCGACGGACTGGAGTTGGGCGTTGCTGAGTTCTACAGCCGTATGGCACAGGCTGACGAACTGCCCCAGACATCCTGCCCATCCCCCGGTGCCTTCGAACAGGCGTTCAGGAGGGCCAGCGTCGCTGGCGCCGATTCGGTGGTCTGTCTCAACATTTCTGGCGAATTGTCGAATACTTTGCAGTCGGCCATGACGGCGTCCAACGCTGTGGCAGGGCAGATCCCCGTTCATGTCGTCGACAGCAAGTCTGTTTCGAGCGGGCTCGGAACCCTCGTACTGGAGGCCGCGCGGCTCGCCCGCGGGGCTGCTGTTGTCGAATCCGTCTTGGAGCGGCTCCGATCGCTCATTCCGAGGACCCACGTGTTCGCCGCGCTGAACACGCTCGAGAATCTGAAAAAGGGAGGCCGCATCGGTGGGGCAAAGGCCATGCTCGGATCCATCTTGTCGATCAAACCGCTCATTGACATCAGCACCGGCGAGGTCCAGGAGGCTGGCAAACCTCGGACCCGGAAGAAGGCGATGCACATGCTCTACGAACGAATGATCGAGGCAGGATCGATCGACCACGTCGCCGTGATGCACGGTGGTGCATATGACATCGACGACTTCCTCGATCTCATCGCTCCTCGATTTCCTCGGGAATCGCTTCGCGTGGGGCAACTCGGCGCGATCATCGGCGCTCACGGTGGCCCTGAAATCATCGGGGCCAGCTGGATCGCGACGGACTAGCAATTCCACAAGGAGGGTGCCTCCTGCCGCCGTTCACGAAGAGGCGGAGCCGTGTCAGCGGATTCGGTGGTTCTTCCCGTGTCTGAACTCTCGCCGTCGTGTTGTGTGGGGGCGCGCCGGCGGCGAGGAACCCGGGGTCAACGCAGGTGGAGCCATCCGATGGTCTCGGCGTTGACGTTGGCGACGAGTGCCGCATCCTCAAAGCGGAGCGATGCCCCTGTCGTCAACTTCCCATCAGGGAGAGCGAGGCTCTGTCACGGGCACCCGTGGGCTACCAGCCATTCGGCGACGCGTTAGACGGTCGAGCTGCGGTGGTGTAAGTCGATTCCGGCATACTGTCGTCCATGCGAGCTTCCTCTTCTTCGAGGGCGGGGTGCCCGCCCCTTCATCACATCAGGACCGGGTGGGGCACTTGTGCCGCTTACCACCACTTTCGTACGACCCCTCGATGCCCCCGCAACGGCAGGACTCTTTGGCAGCGGGTGCCGAGGCCGCCGGGTGCGCCGTGCTCGTGGCTTCCGTTAGACATGACCCCATGAGGACAGCGGAACGAAGGGTCATCCTTCTCTATCTCAACCACGCCACCGAGATGTTTGAGATGCCCCAGTCGGATTTGTTCTCCGAGTACCGGAACTTCCTCACTGGCGTGGACTACTGCATCAGCGAGCTACGAAGTCAACGAACAAAGGCCCCGATACGGCTCGAGGTCTCCCTCCCAGACACCGAGGTGGACGCTGAGGTAGCGGAGCGGATCGGTCGGACGATGCGTCGGTACTGCAACCATCGGATCGCTTACAACGATCGGGAGCGACGGGCCATCCGGTTCGATGGAGCCGCTTCGCTGTTGGTTGGGCTGCCCATCGCTGCCATCGGAATGCTCGTCGTCATTCTCGGGGCCAAGCTGACCAATCCTTCGGGGAATGGCGGTCTCGTGCTCAACACAGGTGGGTGGATCTTGGCTTGGGTCGGCCTATGGTTCCCGCTCGACTCGATTGTGTTCACTCCACTCGGTTACGGGCGAGAGAACCAGGTGCTCCGTCTGATCCACGATGCAGAAGTCGTGGTAGAGGAGCGCCCCGGCCGAGAGCCGGGCTCCGAGGCCTCGTACCAACGCGCCGTGTAGCGGAGGAGCTCTTCGCACTCTGCCGCCCGACCCCAAGTCCGAGTCATTCGCACGTCTCGTAGCGCCCGATTTGCCTTCGACGTGCCGTTCTTCGCTTCCACGGGCAATCTTCTCCTCAACCAAACCGTGGTCGGAATGGAATCGAGCCCGGCGGGCACCGGATGCAGCCATTCGATCTTGGAGAGATCCACGGTGCCTCCGATCGCCGTTCATGAAGGGGCCGGGCGCCGCGTCTTCCACCACATAGCCCGCGAGGACAACCGTCGATGGTTGAGTGCGTATCCGGCGGGGGCTTGTCAATTCGCAAGGGGGATGCTTTCGAGCGAGACGGGCTGCAGCTGGGGGCTCGCGGCACACGCGATACAACGGCCGGTTCACGCAGGTACCATGCCGGGTCATGATTGGCGGATGTCAAACCCCTGATCTGAGCGCGGGCTCAGCATCGATTCTTGGCCGGCTCGACGAACACGGCCGTACCGCGACTCATCGGGCGGGGATTCGACTCCCTCCCATCGGTGAGTTCTCGCTCTCAAGAGTTCTCGTATCCGCAGTTCGGCGATTCCTACCGGATCTTTCATGACCATCGTCGATCCCCAGACGCAAGTCGATCACTTGGAGGTCGACTCTCAAGAACTGACGCCTGGCCGTCTCCATCGAATCGTCACCTCGAACGTTTTCTGGGGTGTAGTTCTCGCGATCTTCACATGGCCATACCGAACGAACTCCCTCATCGTCAGTCCGGGGCTGGACGGATCTTGGCGAAGCAGTCTTGCGATGGCAGCTCACGCCGGAATGCCAGTCGGATCGCGCGTGATCTTTACCTACGGACCATTGGGCTTTCTCCAGTCGTTGCAGCTCAACTACGTCTGGACGTCCGACCTCAGCTTTCTCTTCCTTGCCCTCTTGAGCGTCGCAGTCTGCGGAGCCTTTGTCTGGTCATTGCGCCGCGCCGTGCCACTCGCACTCAGTGTCGTGGTCACCTACATCGTCACAGCTGTCACACTGGGCTCGGGCCTCGACGCCGAGTACTTGGTTGGACTCGTCCTGATCGCTTGCGTCGCCATCGTGAACCGCGAGTCAACCGACCCACCTCCCCGGTGGATGTGGATCAGCTTGGGCGCCGTATTCGTTGTCGCTTCACTCCTGAAGGTCAGTCTGTGCCCAGCCATCGCTCTCCTTCTCGTCATCACCCTGGCGTGCATGCCGTTCGGAAGATGGCGTGCACTGCAGGCAATCGGCATCGGAGCAGTAGCTGCGTTCTGTGTCTCGTGGTTCGGAACGGGGAATACCTTCGGAAACATCGTTCCATTTGCAAAGAACTCAGCAGCGCTGATTTCCGGATACTCATCGGCAATGGCCATCGAACAGGCCGGCCGCGCCTACGTCTACTGGTTGGCCGCCGCCGCCGCCGTTCTCATCTTGAGTTTCGCGTGGACCAGCCGGAAAGGCTTGTCCCGTCGACCGACTGCTGGAATCACCGCGCTTGCCCTTGTGGCCATTTGGGTGGTCTTCAAGGAAGGATTCGTGCGCCATGACCACCTTCACGACGTCATCTTCTTTGCAGTGGCACCGGTGCTCCTCATCGCGTTCCTGCCAAAGAGGAGCCCGTGGGCATTACTGCCCGGGGTTCTTGCCCTCACAGCTCTTTACGCTCTTGTGGCCAGCGGCGGCCACGCGCCACTTCTTCCTCGCCCGGACACCGCAGTCAATTCTTTGGGATCTGAGACGAACACCCTCCTGTCGGGCACTCGTACGGCTGCAGTTATCGGACAATCTCGTCGGTCGCTACGTGACACCTACGGTCTTCCGAGTGAAATGCTGACGATGATGCGCGGCCGCACGGTCGATGTCTCGCCATGGGAACAGACTGTCATTTGGGCCTATCCCCAAATTCGCTTCGACCCGCTGCCGGTGATCCAGGACTACACCGCCTTCACTTCATCCCTTGATCGGACCGACGCCGAGTATCTCGCCTCTTCGGACGCTCCCCAGTTCATCCTGCCGCGCACCGGGTCGGTCGATCGATAAGCGAGATCCTACCTTCGAACCACCAGCGACCCAACTTGCAATTGAGTGCCGCTACCATCAGGTTGCAAGCACCACTTCCTGGCAACTTCTCCAACACGGTGATGATCGCTGCGGACCAATGAAGAGCCTCGGTGTTGCACGTGCCGGGTTCGGTCATTGGATACCAGTACCCACCGCTCCACCGGGTCGAGCTGTCGTGGCCCAATTCCAGCTTTCGCTCGGATGGCTCACAGGTCTCCAGGGTGTCGCGTTCAAGCCGGCACACGTCTATATCCAGTACAACGGGGACCACAGCCGTTTCTACCGGTTCGTGACGGCAACCTCAGCGGAACCACACGTCCTACGTGACGCATCGACCCTTGGCTATGGCAGTGACTTCCTCCGGGTACCGGTCTCAAGCCTCCGCTTCTCGGTCGCAGGTGGGCACCACACCGCTCAAGGGATAGAAGTTTCCTTCTTCGAAGTTCCCATTGCGCCCCCCGGGAGCAGTGGTGGAGTTCTTCCGAGGCACCAGACAGAGGCGCTTCCACCTTCGTCTGGTGCGCATGCGTCCGGCGTTGCACACGCCATTGCCACTTCGTCGTACTCGCCTCGGGGCGACCACAGTTGATCTCCAGCTGCGGGGCCTTCACGCCAACCGGAAGTGATCGGCACCGGTCGTCCATGTCTCGCTCGTTGTTCAGCTGGAATACATCATGTCGGTCTCGCACAGCGGGTTTTCGGAGGATGGAGAGAGGCGTGCGGCGAATGCGAGTGAACCCTGAAGTGGCGCCATCCGCTCAGATGGATGGAGTGGTGCAGTAATGGACTACGAACGGCTCTACGACTTCCGGTTTCGAGACGTCGATCAATCCAAGCGTCAGGAAGTGTGGAACGAGATCGGCACGTTCGTCTACCGACTACTCGGCGAACCTGCGCGGGTGCTTGATCCGTCCGCGGGACGATGTGAGTTTCTGAACGCAATACCTGCCGATGAGCGCTGGAGCATCGATCAGGTGGACAACTCTGCGTTTCGGCACCCTGGGATCAAAGGATTGACGACCGACATCTTCGGCGCCAAGCTGCCCACGGAGTACTTCGACGGCGTCTTCGTCTCGAATTTCCTCGAGCATCTGGGGAGCCAAGAAGAAGTGGCGACCTTCCTCGAACGCATGCGTCAGGTCTGCGCACCGGCGGCAACTATCGCAGTTCTGGGCCCCAATTTCAGGTATTGCAGCCGCGAATACTTCGACTGCGCCGACCATACTTTGGCTCTGACGCATGTCGCGGTGGCCGAGCATCTCTATGCGGCCGGCTTCAACGTGGAGCGGGTGGTGCCGCGGTTCCTCCCCTTCTCGTTTCGGGGGAATTTGCCGGCGTCGGCGGCGATGACCAGGTGGTACCTGAGGCTGTCGCCTGTCTGGAAAGTGCTGGGAAAACAGTTCCTGGTACTGGGTCGCCGGAGCGACCCCGCCTAGCGGTCGCTCAGCCGGCCGAGGGGTTGAAGCGGACCGCCGTGCTGCGCGGGAATTCCGCGGCAACGGTCAAATCGAACCGTCGGCGATCGCTTTCTCTATCCACGGGATGACCTCGTCGAGGATGTCCTCGAGACTCGTGGTTGCCTCATAGCCGAGCAGCTCCCGCGCCTTCTCCACAGAGGGGACGCGGCGGCCGACGTCGTGTGGGAAGGGGTCGTCCGAAACCCACCGGAGCGGGACATCGGCTCCCTTGATGCACTTCCAGATCGCCTCGGCCAGCTCCATGACCGTGGTCGAGCGTCGCGTCGAGAGATTGAAGTCCTCGTTGAGAGCGGCCGGGTGCTCCATTGCCGTCACGATGCCCCGGGCAAGATCGCCGCCGTACGTGTAGTGACGGACTTGGGTTCCATCGCCAAGGATGTGGAGCGGATCCTGTCCTTTGAAGACCTTCTGGACGAGATCCGGCACGACGTGGCTCATGGCCAGTCGGACGTTCCCGCTGAGGATCTCGATGTCACCCAGAGCGCGTCGCTCGCCGGTGCCTACGCAGTTGAACGGTCTGATGATGGTGAAAGGCAGGCCGTGCTGTTGGAAAGCCGCCCGGGCAAAGTACTCGACGGCGAGCTTCTGGAATCCGTACGAGGAGATCGGAGGAGGGATTTCGTGTTCCTGGCCTTCGTAGGAGGGCCACCTGTCCGCGGACTCGAAGACCATCGACGAGCTGAGATAGGTCATCTTCTGAAGACGGCCGTCTCGATGGGCGGCGATCGCGGCGTCGCACGATGACGCGGTGATCCGCTCGTTGGTTGCCAACAGATCGTAGGCGTAGGTGTGGAAGTACGAGATGCCACCGATCATCGCCGCGCCGGCTATGAAGTGATCGCATTCGCCGAGCAGATCGGTCAGAAGGTCGACATCGCGGGCGTCGGCTTCGACAAATCGGTAGTTCGGATGGTCGTCGTAAGAGCGGCGCACAGGTCCGTACTTGGAGTAGTTGTCGATCCCGATCACGTCGTGGCCGCGCTCGAGGAGCTCCTTCACGACGTACCCACCGATGAATCCGGCAGAACCAGAAACCAGTACCGTGCTCATCGAACTCCTTGCGATCCGGCGGCTGCCCGTACTTCCTCGACGGGGATCGCCGGACCGAAGGCGAATCGCCACCAGCGAAGGTAATGAGGCAGCCAGCTCATCAGTTTGAAGTTGGAAACGCCCTGGTGGCGCTCGAGCCAGATGGTCGGAAGTTCCGCGACCGGAAGCCTCGCCCTCCTTGCTTTCGCCACCAGCTCGATGCCGATTTCGAATCCGGCGTTCGACGTTATCCCGACGGTGCGCACGAAGTTGGTGTCGTACGCCTTGAAGGAGTTGGTGGCATCTCTCGTGCCGACCCGTGCCAGCGCCCAGAGCGAGAAGCCGGCCAGGCGGGACAACATCGACTTGAGAGCGGGACCGCCGACCTGCTGACCGCCGCGCGAGTAGCGGGACGCTGCGGCGATGACCACTCCTCGCTCGACCAGGCGCGCCAGTTGATCGATCTGTTGGGGGTCGTCGCACCCGTCGGCCATCGTGACGACGGTGACCGGCGCGACAGCCTGTTCGATCCCATAGCGGATCGCTCGGGCCGGACCGGGCCCGATGTCATTCACGAGAAGCCGGACCCTCGGGTCGCGGCGGGCGAACTTCTCGACGTAGGGGACCGTCGAGTCGTCGGGAGTGTCGACCACCACGACAATCTCACACGGGAACTGGATGGCCTCGCCGAGTCGCGAGAGCACGTCATCGATCCCGTCCTCTTCGTTGTAGGCAGGGATGACAACGGACACCCGAGGCTTCATACCAGAACCCCTTCACCCCGAAGGTTCCAGATGTCGACAACCGGTTGAGCGATCGCGAGCTCCGCGTACTGGCGGTGAGGGGCCCCGATGACGAGCAGATCGGATTGGTCGAGTACTACGTCGAGCGGCGAGAGGTTCGGGTCGTCCGCCACATAAGGGTCCGTGATCAGCACCTGTGACGCCTTCACTTGGAGGACACGCTTGAGCTTGTAGGCGAGGCTTGACCGCCGGTCGTCAGATTCGCCTTTGAATGCCATGCCCAGAATTCCCACGGTCATCTCGCTCAGATCGAATCGGGCAGCCATCCTCGAGACGAGGTAGAGCGGGAGCCCCTCGTTGATCTGCATGCTGGCCTGACCGAGGGCGAAGTTGTTGTTGTTGAAGGCGGCCAGTTGCATGGTGTCCTTCAGCAAACACGGCCCAGCAGCGAAGCCGGCGCCCGGAAGGTCGGCGGCCCGAGGGTAGTCCTCGATCACCGCATGGCGGATCCGGTCGTAGTCGAGGCCGTAGTCATTGGCCATCATGTAGAGCTGGTTCGCGGCAGCGAACTTGATGTACCGGTAGGAATTGGTGAAGAGCTTCGCGAGCTCCGCCTCTTCGGGGCTCAATCGAAGAATGCGATCGGCGAGCAGGCTGAAGAGCTCTGTGGCGCGCTCGTGGGCGCGATGGGTTCGCGCCGCAACGATCTGGGGCAGGGTGCGAAGCTCCTCGAGGGCTTTGCCCTCGGCGATGCGCTCGGGGCAGAACGCGACGTCGATCTGACGTCCCAGTCGCTTCACGTACCGCTCGACCATGCGGGTGACGCCGGGGAAGACAGTGCTCCGAAGAATAAGGAGCTGACCGTCCCGCAGTTGCTCTTCAACCTCCCTCAGTGCCTTCACTACCGCCTGGGGATCGGGATTGAGATGCTCATCCACCGGTGTGCCGACGACGACGACGACGTGCTCGGCCTGGGCGATCGACGACGGTTCTGTGGTGGCGACGAGTGTTCCGACGTCGAGCGTTCTCCGCAGGAGATCCGGCGCGCCAGGCTCGCGGTGAGGCACCTTGCCCGACCGGACCATGTCGACGGCGGCGAGGTTGGTGTCGTACAGGACGGTGCCCAGACCGGCCGACGCGAACGCAAGACCGAGAGGCAGACCCACGTGGCCGCACCCGCCGAAGATGGCCACGTCGGTCTCGAACGATCCGCCCACCCCTTTACGGTATCGACGCCTCTACCCTTGCGGCAACGGGTCGATGCGATTGTTTGCGAGAGACTCTGATCTCGGAACGCACCGTGGCGGTGCGGCTGCGCAGAGTGGTCGTGGCACGCCAGCTAGGGATTTTGCTCTGCGCCGACAAGGAGCGTCACGGGCCGCCGAAGGAGTGGAGCTCTCCCACTCTCCGGCCGCCGGCGGTTCGCCCCGAACCGGTCGGATCAGGCCTCGGTGTCGGACTCGGGCCCGAGCTCGTGGTCGGCGATCTGGGCGAACACCCGGTTGAGGAGGAGGAACTTGAGGATCCAGACGAGGGCGAACACGCTCACGTTGGCGCCCACAACCAGCACGGTACGAGGCAGATGGGCCAGGTGGTGCGTGTCGGCGATGTTGCGGGCCACCGAAGCCGCGACAAGGGAGAAGCCGATCCCTGTGAGCGAGACGACCCAGAAAGGGAGTACCTCTCGCCAGAGGTGTGATCGACCACCCTTTCCCCAGACCCACTGACGATTGAGAAGGTACGACGGAATGCCGGCGAGCACGTTGGCGACGAGCACGCTCGTCAGCGCATCCCAGAGGCGGAACACTCCGTAAATGAGTGTCAGAAGTACGAGCGACGTGAGCGCCGAGATGGCGGAGACGGCGGTGTAACGGAGGAGCTTGAGCCCTTCCGGCGTCCGCGCCAGCTCCACCAGGTCGCTCAGAGACTTCGGGAGACGCGGAGATTCGGCGACCGCTGTTGCCCCGATCACCTTGGCTTGCGCGGACGCTACCTGGCTGGCACCGTCCGCTCCTACCGTATTGCGCGACATCGGAACTCCGCCGATCGCAGCCTGATCGAACTCAGTCAACGGTCGCGACCCGAGTCTTCCATCGGCTCTAGCCGTCCATCGCTTCGTCCTTGTGGGTCCCGTCGTCGAGGTTCAACGAAGACACGCCGACGAGAGGGAAAGCAATAGCGGTCAACTCCACTGTCCATCGCCGACCAACCCCCCGGGCAACCGCGATTGCCTCTCGTCATTCGCCCGCCGAACATCCGATTACAAACTGTGACCGTTGTCAAGCCCTTGCGAGCGCGCCGCGCGGACACGTTGATCGGTCGGCCAGCTCAGATCCCGGTGCAACGTCTGCTTCGACGGGGCGGCTCTGGGACGTCGCAGACCATGCCCGTTGGCGGTCGATCATCTCGGCCGCTTCTCCCGCCGTCGCCCAGTTGGTAACCCGTGCCAGCCCGTACTCGCTGTTGTCCGCTCAACTTGACGCTCACTGTCAACAGACCTTGACCGGGTCGACTGATGCAATCACAGCGCGAGGAAAATGACCCAATGGCAAGTTGAGCCATGAGCTTCCGGCCGGTAAGGGCACCAGGGTGGATGTAGATCTCGCTCCGTCGAGAGCAGGAAAAGTGACAGTTGCGGTCGCCGAGAGCTCTGACCGCTCGACAGCGACGGGCAGGGAAACGGGTGAGGATGATTCAATTGTGAGGGACGTATCACCGTGCACCGTTGCACACGCACCAGGCGGCGACGAGTTCGAACCTCGGTGATACCTCGGCGCCGATGAGACCGAAACGTTGAGCACGGACTCCTCGGCTTGGAGCACTCCTGCCGCGACGTGCATCGGGACGGGGAACTGCTTCTTCTGGACCCATGCCCGGAGCGTCGAGACGTCTGGAACATCGTAGGCAATACATTGGGTGTCAATTGGGAAGATGGCACACAGGCTAGAAACTGGAAAGCGACCCGGGTACACCTTGCCCTGATTGAGTAGGAAGGCGGCAGCCTCCATCTGTGTCTTCTCGGGGTTTGAATTACCCACGTACAACTGAGCGAGCTGTTGCTGTCGATGGAGCACGACCACGTTCACTGCGACGAGCAACCCTAGGGCCACCATGACGACGGGTCGCAGATGAACGATGTGTACCAACCGTGTGAGCAAGAACCCAACCAGTGGCAGGACCATGGCAACGGCCACATACGCGTAACGAGAGGTCGCGGCTTGGTTGGTGCCCTGTTGCAATTTCCCAAGTCCTATAAACCCATACAGGGGAAGGACGGAAGCCGCAAGGGCGGCGGGCGCGTTGCGATAAACCACCGCGCTCGCGGCGAGTAAAAGCACCATAAGGATGCCGATGAAGTGCGGAGCGTCGAGAAATCCGCTCAACGAAGATGTGAGACCTGTCCACATGTAACTCGGCAGGTCACCAATGTTGCCCGTTGCCAATGCGGAATCAGATGTCACCCCTTGACGTCCGATGGCCGCATACCAGACCAGAAAGATGAAACTTGGGGGAACAACCGCGATCACAGCTTCTCGCCATTTCCGTTGTACCAACGCGACGAATCCACAAGCCACAAGCATCGGAATTCCAATGTCTGAACACATGAGCGAACAGACACCCCACAAAGGGGCCAACCAGACTCGGTCAGTCTCGATCGCGTCGATTGCCAGCAGCCCGAAAGCAACGGAGCCGACGAATGTCAACTGAAATGCGAACGTGACGTCTTGCGAACCCACTCCGACGACGGAAAAGGCGATCGCGAGGAGCGTCGCGGTCCATACCTCGACCTGATGACGCAGCATGAAGCGCCAAAGCAGATACACCGTTCCTAGATGCGCAAGAACCAACGGAAGAGCGTAGACCCAATAGTCACGCACGCCCACCACGTTGAAGATTGCCCGCCAAACGATGATCGGGATGGTCGTCCAGTGTGCGTTGTGCGGATAGAAGACTCCAGCGTTCGCTAATCGCAGGCCGCGATGGGCGAGAAAGTCCCACTCGTCCAGGTTGAACCAGACCTTCGTGAAACCCAGCAAGAGGAATAGAGCCGTCCCAATCAGAGCCACCGCAAGGGCTCCGTTCGCGATCGCCGAGGAGCGGTCAGGGTGGGGTATGTCTCGTCGTGGAGGCGAGATTGAAGACCCGGTGTCTGGTTGGATCGTGAAGCCACTCTCTTTTACGTCCGACACGGTCCTAGATGCTCCCTCGGTGACGCGTGTGTTCATCGATGCTGACTCGGTTGTTCAAACCGTCAGGACCCCGACCAACGAAGCGAAGGAAGTCGGAGAAGGTGCGAGTCGGAGGGTCGTGTGGAACCTTCAGCCCACCGTGCCCTCTGGCGCACTGAATGGGCGGCGTGAAGTCAGTCTAGCAAGCGCGCCTCCAGGAGTTGCCTCAGGTTCATGAGGTTCGATTCCTGACAGAGTCACGAGAAGGTTGAGGGCGGGGAGAGAGGGAGAAGCGCAGCGCGGCGGGCCAAAAGCGTCGCGGCGGCGGGGCAATGGCCGCGGTGCGGCGCCACCGGAAACGGGGCGCGGGGCGCGGAGGCCAGGGGGCTTGGGGTTAGGGTTCGACCCGAACGTTTGTTGACGGCGCCCGGGGCACTCAGCCGCCTCGCGGGAAGGACACAGCCCGCTTGAGGGCTTGTGCCGTGGGATCGTCATCTATGGGGCACGATCTACACTGCGCGAGAGGTTCGGGTCTCAGGTGAGCCGAGGCCAAGGGGGGTGGATGGAGGTTCTGGAAGAGGTCGCCGCGCGCGAGCGCTTCCTCGCTTCAGGCGAGGAGGCGGGCACCGCTCCCGACGACCGGCGCTTCCGGCCCGACGTTGAAGGGCTCCGCGCGGTCGCGATACTCCTCGTGGTCCTCTACCACGCGAACGTGCCCCGCCTGACAGGTGGCTATGTCGGAGTCGACGTCTTCTTCGTGATCTCCGGATTCGTGATCACCGGACTATTGCTCCGGGAGCGAAGCGGCACGGGACGGACCTCGATTCTCGACTTCTACGCTCGGCGGTGCCGGCGCATTCTCCCCGCGGCGACGCTGGTCATCCTCGCCACTGTGCTCGCCACCTACGTGGTGCTCGGCTTCGTGAGCGGCAATGCGACCGCCGATGATGGGCGCTGGGCGGCCGTCTTCCTCGCCAATCTCCACTTCGAGTCGGTCGGCACCAACTATCTCGCCGCAGGTCGTCCGCCTTCGCCATTGCAGAACTACTGGTCACTCTCGGTCGAGGAGCAGTTCTACCTTGTGTATCCCACGCTCTTTCTCCTGGTGGCAAGCGCCAAGCGGCTCTTCACGCTGCGGGTGCGACTGCTCATCGTTCTTGGCGGGAGTGATCGTCGCTTCGTACTGGTTGTCGATATCCCAGACGGCGTCGAACCCTTCGCTCGCCTATTTCTCGCCTCTGACCCGGGCCTGGGAGCTAGCGCTTGGTGCCCTGGTGGCGATCGGGGCGACGTGGTTGCGACGGATGCCACAGCAAGTAGCCGCTCTACTCACCTGGGTGGGCCTCGGGGCCATCGTGTACAGCGCGTTCACTCTCAACGCTCAGACCGCTTATCCGGGTTCACTCGTCGCCGTCCCAGTGGTCGGTGC
Source organism: uncultured Acidimicrobiaceae bacterium (assembly GCA_963784155.1). Taxonomy (GTDB): domain Bacteria; phylum Actinomycetota; class Acidimicrobiia; order Acidimicrobiales; family RAAP-2; genus Bog-756. The sequence continues at coordinate 45,966 of CAWAQF010000011.1, read as the reverse complement.
CGCGATGCTCATTGGCGCTGGTGCAGCGATCCCAAGGGCCGGGGCCGAATCCCTTCTTGCCACCACTCCGTTCCAGTGGATCGGGCGACGTTCGTACTCGCTCTATCTCTGGCACTGGCCGATTCTGATCATTGCGGCTGAGCGGGTGGGCAGAACCAGTCTCCCAGTCGGGGAGAGCTTGCTGCTCGTTCTGGTTGCCGTCGTCCTCTCCGGGGTGAGCTACTCGGCCATCGAGAACCCGATTCGACACTGGCGACTGACCTCGCAGAGGTCGGTGGTTGGCGGCATTGCCCTGGTGCTCGCCACCGTCGCGATCCTTTCGGCATGCATCTTCAGTCAGTCCTCACCGAGCATCGTTCGCCGTGTTGTCCCGGCCGCTAACGAGCAGGTCGTACTCCGAGAGGTCGCCGCCGCTGCCAGTGTCACCCACGTCCCAAAGCCGATCCAGCCTTCGCTCGCATCCGCCCCTGGTGACTGGGGCGGGAGCGTCGAGCCGGCTGACTGCTACGCCGGGGGGAATCAATCGAGTCAGCACATCTGCTACCTCGGCGATACGAGGAGCAACCGCCTGATGGTCGTCTACGGGGATTCCCGTGCACAGATGTGGCTACCCGCCTTCGAGTTCATCGCGAAGTCCGCCCATTGGAAACTGGTCCTTTTGAACAAGGATTACTGTCCCGCCGAGCCATTGAGTATCTACGCTCGCTCGCCTTCAGGGGTCGACGCCCCGTGCGACCAATGGCACAGATGGGCGACGCGATGGATCAACACCCACCATCCGTCTCTGCTCGTGATCAGCCAGTTCAATGCCTATGACCAGCCTGGCTCAGCTGGGCGGCCGCTTGAGGGTTACTCCCCGGCACGGTGGCAACAGGGGCTGATAGCTCTATTTCGCTCCATCACGGTTCCGAAAGGGCGGTTGATCTTCCTCGGGGGCACACCCTCCCTTCCGCAGCCACCCCAATGTCTGGCCGAGCATCCCGGCAACGTCAGGGACTGCATGTCACCCGTCCGGAGAGCTATCTCTCCCTTCAATCGGATCGAGCAATCCACGGCCCAGGCCTCGGGAGTCGAGTACATCGACCCGACTTCCTGGTTCTGCTCGACGGTCTGCTCACCGGTCATCGGGCACTACGAGGTCTATGTCGACAGTCTCCACATCACAGCCACGTGGGCCAATTGATCTCCGGTTGGTGCTAGCCCATGCGCTCGGCATTGCGATCCTGCACAGGTAGCCGCCCAGTCCGGCAGCCGTGCTTTCGTCAATCCACGAGAAACGTCGTCCACACTTAGCGTTGAGATTTCGCGGTTGAAATGAGTTGGGGAATGAGCCATGGCGCGAGCCACTGTCCCCCGGGCTCACTCAGGTGGACCCCATCGGCTGCTCGAACATCGACACCGTCCACTGTCGGCGTGAAGCGATTCTGCGGAGAGAGTCGCTGGCCGAGATTGAGCACGGAGACACGACCCGGGTGTTCTGCTGCGACTTGATTGGCCAACCTATCCAGAGCTGCGACCCTCTCTTCCTCAGTGGGACAACTCGTAACCGTGGCAGGGAGCGGGATGCACACTTGTGGCCCTGTCGCCAGGACGTACGGCACCGAGGTGATGATGACGGGGCTACCCCTGCTGGTGAGGATGCCGACAGCGGACTCGAGCTGCCTGCGGTAGTACGCGTCATACGCTTCCTGGCCAGGCGATGACCATTGGCCGCCGATTTCACGAGGGGAAAGATCCCGCGGACCAAGGACCAGTAGGGAGACATCCGGTTTCGCCTGGTTGATGTCACTCCTATACAACGCCGGCCACCCGGGTCCGGTCGAGGAGCACGGTCCCAGAACGTGCTGGACGACTCCAAGCGCTTGGCCTGAACCCCCGAGTGTGTCTCCGCGAGCCAAACCACATCCGTCGAGGCCTCCGTCAAGCATCGTCACTCCATAGGACGACGAAACACGGCCGACATAGAGGGCCGTGGAATGCCGCGAAGGAATCGCCCACCACGAGCACCGAGATGCGCCCATTGGAAGGGACTTGCGCTCCTTGACGATGTGTCCAGCGGGGGAGCGGCCCCTCAGTCGAAAGAACCGTGCCTCCGTCCCCCACGGCAATGCATCGGGTCGCGGGTCTGACAGTTCACCCCAAGCAAGGTCTGATCTGTCGGAGAGGGCAGTCGTTTCCAGGATGCTCCCCCGTCATCGGTCGTAACGATGGTCCCCGCAGCGCCAACGGCGACACACTGGTTCGCTGCTACGCAAGAGATCCCGTTCAGAGTCACTGCGGCCGCATTGCTGGATGGATTGACGAACGACCAAGTCGCACCGCCATCCTGAGAGTCGGCGACGAGCCTGTGTCCGCCGACACTCACGCAGGTGGAGGATGAACACGAGACACCGTTCATCGGACGAAGTGCAAGGAGCCCTTCGGTGGGGATTCGAGCTGCGGACCAGTGAGTCCCGTCGGGCGTATAGAACGCGTTCTCTGCGTTCGAGGAGACCGCGACGCACTGGTCGACCCCGTTACAAGCAACCGCGTCCAAGGGATCGAGGCCGAGGCTGGTTGACTCCCAATGCTCGCCGCCGTCGGTCGTCACGAGGATGGTGTCCCCGTCGCCGGTCGTGTAGCATCTCTTGGCTCCGGGACAGGTCACCGATGAGAGAGGCTCGTGGGTCCCGCTCTGGACCTGGCTCCAATCCTCAATGCCCCCTCTGGAGACAAGAACCGTACCGGCGTCCCCAACGGCCACACACCTTGCATCACTGGTACAAGCAACTCCGTACAGGAAGTGCTCACTTGGAAGTGAGACTTGGGACCATTTGGCGGCGCTATCAGTGCTTATCAGCAGCCGACCGGAGCCACCGACAGCAAGACACTCAGATGGGGTCGGACAGGTCACGGCCTCGAGCGGCGCAGGCTGGGAAGACCCCGGAAACGAGTCAGCGATCAGTACGGCTCCTGCTATGACCAGGAACAGACCTGCGATAGAAGCAATTACCAATCTGGGCAATCTTCGAGACCGCTGCGAGTTGCGCCTGAATCGGGGGCCTGACATCGACGAATCGTATCCAGTATCGAGTTTGTGGCCCACTGCTCGCTGCCTCTGCTCGCGACACTCCCTGCGACCACGCGTAAACCGCCGCCGTCTGCGGTGGATGCGATGCCTGCAATGGGTGCATTGAGGAGAAGTGGGCTATCGGCGGTTGGTCCGCCGGCGCTTACCGCATGGAAGCAGACACTCCACGCCTTACTAGAAAGGTGCGACTCAGGCAGAGCGCCATAAGACGTGACGTCTAGGGCCGACTGCAGAACGTCGGTGTCTTCAGCGGGTGAGGATCGTGGCGGCGGCGGTGCCGGGCGCCCCGTAGACCTGGGCATAGCCGACGCGTGGGTTACCCTGAATTTGGCGGTCGCCGGCCTGGCCACGGAGCTGGAGCACGAGCTCGTGGACCTGGCGAAGGCCAGAGGCTCCGATCGGCTCGCCGTTGGCGATGAGGCCGCCGTCGGTGTTGACCGGCATTGAACCCGTGATCTCGGTAGCGCCGTCGGCGAGAAGCTTCTCCTGGTCACCGTCAGCACAGAAGCCGTTCTCAGCCATGTGGATGACCTCAGCGCCAGCATCGGTGTCCTGGACCTGGATGACATCAACGTCGTCGGGCCCAATTCCAGCGTCTTCGTAGGCAGCGCGAGACGCGTACACGGTGGGGGCAACATCTTCCTCTACAGGGGCCCATGTGGTGTTTACCTCGTAGGAGCCGTAGTTGCGCGTGCGGATAGCGGTCGCCTTCACGTACACCGGCGTATCGGTCAAGCGGTTAGCTATGTCGGCACGGCAAAGGACTACTGCTGCTGCGCCCTCGTCGGGAGCACAGAACATGTACGAGGTAAGTGGGTAGTTGAGCATCTGGGAACTGAGAATCTCCTCCTCACTGATCGGCTTGCGACGGAAGGCCTTCGGATTGAGAGCGCCGTTGCGGTAGTTCTTCGCCGCCACCTTGGCCAACGTCGCCGGGGAGACGCCATAGTCGTGCATGTACTTGTTGATCTTCATGCCGAAGAACTTGGTAGTGACGTACTGCCCGTTCTCGCCATACCAAGCAGGCACGTTGGTGGTCGTCGGATCTCCTTTGAACGAGCCCCGAGCGTGCTTATCCGTGCCGACGGCCACGACGATGTCACCGTCGCCGGCGCGAATGGCGTTTGCGGCCTGCTGAATCGTGGCAGCGCCGGTTGCGCACGCGCTGAACACGTGAATGAAGGGAAGGCCGGTCAGTCCGACAAGACCGGTGAGTGGGTCGGTCCAGACCCCCCAGCTCCCGCCGAAGGCGCACTGGACGTCGTTCCACGTCACGCCTGCGTCGGCTAAAGCCAGCTCTACGGCGTCGGCGGCCATCTCGTACGCGGACTTGTCGCCGTGCCGTCCGAACGGGTGGAGGCCGACTCCGATGATCGCGACATCGTCCATTCAGCTCTCCTAGGTGTTCTGCGCGCCAATGGGCGCGAAGGCGAAGGTAATGATCTCGTTGCCATCGTTGTCGACATAGAACGGGACGATTCGGAGCTCGACCTCCATGCCGAACTCGAGCTTCTGGGGATCGCTCTCAGTTAGCCGCGACTCAACCCGCACGACATCGTCAAGTTGGACCAGCCCGATCCCAAAAGGCTCGAAGGACTCACCGGTCGGATCGCCCCTGTACTTGAAGCTCGGCGGGAACTCCTGGGTCGTCCAGGACACGAGGGTGCCGCGGCGGGGCAGGAGTAGTTCGGCCATCCCCGGGGTGCTGCAGCGCGGGCACCTCGACTGCACCGGGAACGTGACCGCGCCGCAGCGCTCGCACTGGCCACCGAGCAGCTGCGGATCATCGGCCGGCCAGGTGAACACGTTCGCAATCGGCTTCTGCATCAGTGCCCCTTCCGCCGTCGAACTCACCGCGGTCAGGCTAGTCAACGGTGGCACGAACACGCCGAGATCTTCAGCGCGTATGGTCCGAAACCCGACTGGGGGCCCTGAGCAGGATCTCGTCTACGGGCGCGAGGTGGGCCCGCTCCTCCGGGTGCGACCGCACATCTGGGCGGAAGGTTCTGAGGGTTCCGACATCCCACGATGACCCGCGACATCACATGCGTGTCGGAGGGGGGACTTGAACCCCCACGAGCCGAAGCTCACTAGCCCCTCAAGCTAGCGCGTCTGCCTATTCCGCCACTCCGACGAAGCGGCGCCGATCGGTGATCGGGCGTCTCGCATGGTAGCGCGCCACTCCCCGGACCACGGCTCGCCGGACCCCGCCGACGGAGCAGCGATTGGGCTGGCTCCGGCGGACGTTTGGATGCCCCACGATCCCTACGCCTTCTGGTTGGCAGGGCCGGGCTTGAGCGTCGTCCACGTGTCCACGTTCCAGAGCAGCCCATCCTCCGAGGGGTTGTACAGGACGTTGGCCATCCTGACTCCGTTGGCTTGCAGGACCGGCTCCTCGAAAAGGGGCAACGAGATCATCTGGTCCCAGAGCTGGCTGTCGATCTGTGCATAGAACGTGCCACCGGTCACCGGGTTGAGTGCCTGACTCGCCTGGAGGAAAAGCCGGTCGATCTGCGGATCGGCGAGGCGGCTCCAGTCCTCGGTCCGGCCTGAGCCCGCCGCACCACCCGCGTCGGAGTACCAGGCCTCCGTCACGGTCGGGAACGGGCTCCCCACCCGGGTCACCAGCGCCAGGTCGTAGGTCCCGGCCTGCGCTGCCTGGTTCATCCCCGACGCTCCGTCGACCGGGTCGAGTTGGACCGCGATCCCCGCACCGTGCAGCTGGGCGACGACTTCCGAGGCGACGCTCTCGATCCACGGGTCGCCCTTCTCCACGGCCATCCGAAGAGTGAGCGGCCGGCCGGCCGCATCCACATAGGCGCCCGACGGGTCGAGGTGGTACCCGAGGCTTCGCAGCAGCGTGTCGGCCGCCGTGACGTCGGGCGTCGTGTACGCACTCGACGCCGGTGATGCGAGGTACTGGGTCTGCGAAGGGGTCGCCAGGTGGTCCTCGTTCACCACCAACCCCGGGTCGATGGTACCGAACGCCTCGGTGAGCAGGGTGGTCCGGTCGATCAGGTGGGCGACGGCCTGTCGGAGCGCGACGTGGTTCATGAGCATCGAACGGAGGTTGAAGTCGAACTCGAGGAAGTCGAGCGCAGGCCGCACCGTGCTCTGCGTGTTCGGCAACCCGGTGACCGCACCGATCGTCGCCAGGTTGAAACTGGTCACCTGCACGACGGTCTCGCTGTTGCCCCCCATCGCGCCGATCCACGTCGCAGGATTCGGGTCGACGGTGACCGTCACCTTCTCCAGCACCGCCGGCGTGCCCCACCACCGCGGATTCCGCACGAGGACCGCCTGGGTGTTCGTGGCCGACTGGAGGAGCATCGGACCCGCCGACAGGTCGACCGAAGGATCGAAACGCGTCGAAACCGGTGTTCCACCCGACTCGCCTCGCAACGTGCGCGGCGAGCATGTGGTCGAAGAGGATCCGCCAGTCGGTGAAGGGCTGACTGAACACCACGGTGACCGTCTTTCCGTTCTTGGTGCCCACCACCGAGGCGATGTCGCGGTAGCCGACCGTCGAGGCGACCTGCTCGGGCTGCCCGTCGACGTCGACCGCGCCACCCCGTTGGGACTGCCAGGCGTAGACGAAGTCGTCTGCGGTCACCGGCACGCCGTCCGACCAGACCGCGGACGGGTTGATCACGTACTGGATGGTGAGCGGCGAGGTCGACGTGGCCTCGACGCTGAGCAGCAGATCGCCGTTGATCAGAGGGACGAGCTTCGGCCCGAGGACGTAAGCGCTCGGGAGCACCGAAGAGAGCAGCGTCGGCGTGCTGGACGTGGCCCCCGCCGGTGTGCCCGGGTTGAAACCGGACCATGGCTGATCGAGGGTGACCTCCGTCGAGCCACCGGCGGCGGTCACCAGGGCGGGAGGTCGGGGCACCACAGCCTGGCTGATCCGTCGCGAGCCCAGGTGGTCGATGAGCGCGACGACGCCGATGATCACGATGATCACGAGTGGCAACGACCACCGAGCCCGGTGCTCTCGCCAGAAGGTCGCGATTCGGGGACGGCGGTCGACCGGCTCGGCGCCGGGCCCGGTCACTGCAGACGAAGGATGAGGATGATGTTGGTGAAGGCGAAGATCACCGCCACGGTCACCGTGATCCGGTCGAGGTTCTTCTCGACCACGGTCGACCCCGCCGCCGCCGAGCCCACCGAGCCTCCGAACATGTCGGAGAGGCCGCCGCCCTTGCCGCTGTGCATGAGGATGAGGAAGATCAGCGCGACACAGCACAAGATCTGCAGCACCACGATGATGGCGGTCAGCACGCGGACGTCCTCCTGAGCCTCGGAACCGTGGGAAACGCTACCAAACTCAGTGCGTTCGGCTGCCCGCGGCCTGGATGATCCCGACGAATGCTGCGCCGTCGAGGCTGGCGCCGCCCACCAGCACACCGTCGACGTCCGGGCCCGCGACCAGCTCCTCCGTGTTGTCAGGGGTGACCGAGCCTCCGTACTGGATCCGGACCTGGTCGGCGACCGCGGCTCCCGTCGAGCCGGCCACGACCTCGCGGATCCACGCGCAGGCCTCTTGCGCGTCCGTCGGGTGTCGGCGGCTTCGCCGGTCCCGATCGCCCAGATCGGCTCGTACGCGAGGACCAGTCCACCCACCGACGTGCGTGGCGCCGCGGCGACGATGGCCTCGACCTGGCCGGAAAGACGCTCCTTGGTCATCCCCGCCTGGTGCTCCTCGAGCGTCTCCCCGACGCAGCAGATCGGGGTCATCCCGTTGCGGAGCACCGCGGCGAGCTTCGCGCCGACCATCTCGTCCGTCTCGCCGAACAACCGCCGCCGCTCCGAATGGCCGACGATGACGTACTCGACGTGCAGCTTGGCGAGCATCAGCGGGCTCACCTCCCCGGTGAACGCGCCCGCGTCCTCGACGGCGCAGTTCTGGGCGCCGAGCGCGACCGGAACTGCCTCGCCCTCCACAACGGTCTGGACCGAGCGGAGATCGGTGAAGGGAGGATGGATCGAGATGTCGACCCGCGCCGCGTCGGCGGGCTGGAGCCGGAGCCCGAGGTCACGCGCCGCGTGAATCGCCTCGAGGTGGTCGAAGTTCATCTTCCAGTTGCCGGAGACCAGAGGTCGCCGGACCGTCGGTTGATCACTCACCGGGCGGGACGACCACCTCGTCGTCCGTCGCGCCCTTCAACGCGAGGGCCGGGGTCGGGTGCGTTGCTCGCGCTGCGCAACGCGGCGAGCCCCGGCAGGTCGCCGTGCTCGAGAAGCTCGAGTGCGGCGCCACCACCCGTCGAGATGAAACCGATCCGGTCGGTCAGGCCGAGCTCGTCGACGGCCGCCGCGCTGTCGCCCCCTCCGATCACGGTGAAGCCCGGGCACTCGGCGACGGCGCGGGCGATCCCGGCCGTCCCTCCGCAGAACCGTTCGTCCTCGAACACCCCCATCGGCCCGTTCCAGAGCACCGTGCCGGCACCGGAGATCTTCTCCGCGAACGCAGTTACCGTGTCGGGGCCGATGTCGAGGCCCTGCCACTTCTCGGGCACCTCGGGCCCGATGGTGACCACCTTCCCCTCGTCGCACCCGGATCCGAACGCGGCGCCGGGTTCCAGCGCCACCAGGTCAGAGGGGAGGTGGACCTTCGGCGAGCGAAGGAGCCGCGCGCGCACTCCTCGAGTCGCTCGGTGTCGACCAGGGAGGAACCGATGGCATGGCCCGCGGCAGCGAGAAAGGTGAACGCCATCCCTCCTCCGACGAGGAGCGCGTCCACCCGCTCGAGCAGCGCTTCGAGCACTCCCAGCTTGTCGGCGACCTTCGCACCGCCGATCACCGCCACGAACGGACGGTCCGGTGTGCCGAGCAGCTTCCCGAGACCGTCGAGCTCCCGTTCGACCAGGAGGCCGGCGGCGCTCGGCAGGCGGGCGGGCGGCCCGACGACCGAGGCATGACGGCGGTGCGAGACGCCGAAGGCGTCGTTCACGTAGGCGTCGTGGCCGTTGATCAGCTTCTCGACGAAGGACGGATCGTTGTGCTCCTCGCCCGGGTCGAAGCGAAGGTTCTCGAGCAACTCGACCTTCGGAGCCAGGCGGGCGAGCTCTTCGCGCACCGGGCCGATCTCCCAGCGAGTGTCGGGTGCCCCCTTCGGGCGACCGAGGTGGGTGCACGCGGTGACCGCCCCGCCCCGATCGAGCAGGTACTGGAGCGTCGGCAGCGCAGCCCGGATCCGGAAGTCGTCGGCGACCTCGGTGTCACCGTCCTCGGTCTCGCGGAGCGGGACGTTGAAGTCCACCCGCACCAGGACGCTCGCCCCGCTCAGCTCGGGTAGGTCACCGAGCAGGGGCAACCCCCTCAGTAACGGATTGTCCTCTCCCCTGTGCACTGCCACGACCCCCTCAGCGTCCCCCCGGGCGCCCCACGGCTCAGGACCCTGCGCCGATCACCAACGAGAGATCCACGAGCCGGTTGGCGTACCCCCACTCGTTGTCGTACCAACCTTGGACTTTTACCAGGCTCACGCCGGTCGAAGAGGGCATCACCATGGTGAGATCGGCGTCGAAGATACAAGAGGCGGGATTGCCCACGATGTCCGTCGAGACGATCGGGTCCTCGCTGTACTCGAGGACCTTCGAGAGCCGGCCGGTGGACGCCGCCTCGGCGAATGCCTGGTTGACCTCCTCGACGGTGACCTTCTTCGGGATCAGCGCGACGAAGTCGGTGATCGACCCGTCGGGGACCGGTACCCGGAGCGCGGTGCCGTCGAGCCGCCCCTTCATCTCCGGCAGCACCAGGCCGGTCGCCCGTGCCGCGCCGGTCGACGCGGGCACGATGTTGATCGACGGCGGCGCGCGCCCGTCGCAGGTCGCGGTGCGGGAGGTCGAGCAGGTTCTGGTCGTTGGTGAACGCGTGCACCGTCGTCATCATCCCGGTGTCGATCCCGAATGCCTGGTCGAGCACCTTGACCATCGGCACGAAGCAGTTGGTGGTGCACGACGCATTGGACACCACGAAGTCCTTCGCCGGGTCGTACTCGTCGTCGTTGACACCGATCACGAACGTGGCGTCGGCGTCCTTCGCCGGGGCGGAGATGACCACCCGCGATGCGCCCGCCTCGAGGTGCGAGGCGGCGGCCGAACGCGACGTGAAGAGTCCGGTCGACTCCACCACCACGTCGACCCCGAGCGAGTCCCAGGGCAGCGCCTTCGGTTCGCGCTCGGAGAGCACCGCGATCGGCTCCGAGTCGACGACGATCGCCGACTCGGCGACCTCGATCTTCCCGTCGAAACGCCCGTGGGTCGAGTCGTAGCGCAACAGGTGGGCGAGGGTTTCGGGCGAGGTGAGGTCATTGACCGCGACGACCTCCACGTCGGCGCCCATCGACCGGGCCGCCCGGAGGTAGTTGCGACCGATGCGCCCGAATCCGTTGATCCCGATCCGTACGGTCATGCTGCCTGTGCCCTACCCTTCCTCAACCGGCGCGTACGCGCCGCACCGTCTCTTCGGCGTGATTGCCCCTATCTGGTGCACGAGACCTCTACCACGGTAGGTCAATCTCGTGACAAACGCCGTCATTCCAGCAGGTCCGAGAGCGCGGCGCCCAGTTTGGCCGGATCGTGGGCCATCCCGTTGGGCCGGGCCAGCGGGGCGTCGACCACCCTGACGACCGGGCTCCCGAGCTCGAGCCCGGACGTGTCGGCGAGGACCACGTCGACCGACACCCCGTGCGCGGCCAGCGCTTCGACGTGCATCGCGACGTCGAAGTCCTCGGTCTCGGGGACCTGCGGTCGGAGATTGCAGACGTAGACCTTGGTCGCGCCGGACCGCTCGATCCCCTGCCGGATCCCCGGGACGGCGATCGCAGCCAGCACGCTCGTGAAGAGCGAGCCGGGTCCGAGCACGATCTGCTCGGCATCGGCGAGTGCGTCGACCGCGTCGAGCGGTGCCACCGGATCGCTCGGGACCAACGAGACGTGGCGAATGTGCCCGGTCGCCATCACCGCGACCTGACCGGCCACCGGTCCCGAGTCGGCCTCGGCCTTGAGCACCACCGGTTCGGTGGTGGCAGGGAGGACCCGTCCGCGCACTCCGAGGAGCGCGCACGCCTCGTCGAGGGCCTCGACGGGATCCTGCGCGCGATCCATCAACGCCGCGAGGACGAGGTTGCCGAGCGAGTGCCCGGACAGCACGTCGTCGCCGAAGCGGTAGTCGAACAGCGAGACGAGCGCCGAGTCGGACGCGGCCATCGCGACCAGACACTTGCGCAGGTCCCCCGGTGGGATGATCTCGAGCACCTCGCGGAGACGGCCCGACGAACCGCCGTCGTCGGCGACGGACACAACAGCGGTCACCGCGTCGCTGTAGGTGCGCACCGCGCGGAGCGTGGCCGCAAGCCCGTGACCACCGCCGACCGCGACCACCCTCGGGCCCCGGGTGCTCATCGCTCGACGTCCCGGTGGAAGACGGTGCTCGGGATCTCGTGCCGTTCGAGGCGGCGCACCAGTTCCTCGGCGAGCACCACCGAACGGTGCCTTCCGCCGGTGCATCCCATCGCGACGGTCAGATAGGACTTTCCCTCGCGCACGTAGGCGGGGACCAACATGGTGACGAGGTCCTCCAGCTTCGCGAGGAACTCGGTCGTCTCCGGTCGGTCGAGCACGTACTCCCTCACTTCGGGCTCGAGACCGCTGTGGTTCCGGAGGGCCTCGTCCCAGTACGGGTTCGGCAGGAAGCGGCAGTCGAAGAGGAGATCCACGTCGAGCGGGACACCGTACTTGAACCCGAACGAGACCACCGACGTCTGCATGGTGGTCCCGGGTTCCTCGGCGCCGAACGCCTCGATCAGCCGGGCCCGGAGCTGATTGACGTTGAGCTCGCCGGTGTCGATGACCAGGTCGGCGCGGTCACGGAGCGGTCCGAGCAGCGTCCGCTCGTCGGCGATCGACTCGCCGACGGCGCGGGCGCCCTGAGGATGCCGGCGCCGAGTCCCCTCGAAGCGCTTCAACAGGACGTCGTCGGCCGCGTCGAGGAAGAGGATCCGGACCCGGTGGCGGGCGGTCGCGAGCGCGTCGACCGCCGGCAGGACGTCGTCGAGGTCGCCGCCGGCCCGACCGACCACGAAGGCCACCCGCTCCATCTCCGATCCGGTGCCGTCGACCAGCTCGCTCACCTTGGCGATCAGCGCGGAGGGCATGTTGTCGATCACGAACCAGCCGAGGTCTTCGAGCGCGGCACCGGCCGTCGACCGCCCGGCACCCGACATCCCGGTCACCACCAGGTACTCGCTCATCGCTCCACTCCGGCCCCTGTTCGTGCCGGCCTGGCCGGCGAGAGCGGTGTGTGCAGCCGGTCGAAGACGGCGGCACCCACCTCGGCCGGAAGCCACGATAGGCCGACCAGGGCCTCTTTCGGCGCCTTCTGGAGACCGGCGAGACCTCCGAACTCCTCGATCAGGCGGTGCCGCCGCTTCGGGCCGAGCCCTTTGACCCCGTCGAGCGCGCCCGCGGTCATCCGCTTTCCCCGCAGCGTGCGGTGGTAGGAGACGGCGAACCGGTGTGCCTCGTCACGGACCCGTTGGAGGAGGTAGAGACCTTCCGACTGGCGGGGCAGGCGGATCGGTCGGGTGTCGTCCGGTCGGTAGATCTCCTCGAAGCTCTTCGCGAGAGCGGCGATCGGGATGCGCTCGGTCAGTCCCAGGTTCTCGAGCACCCGGACTCCGACGTTGAGCTGCCCGAGGCCGCCGTCGAGCACCAGGAGCTGCGGCGGGTAGGCGAAGCGCTTCCGGCCCGCGACCGATCCGTCGCCCGTCGGCCCGTCCTCGGTCAGGAGCGTGGTGAGGCGCCGGGTGAGCACCTCTTCCATCGCCGCGTAGTCGTCGTTGCCGTCGACCGCGGCGACACGGAAATGCCGGTAGTCGCTCTTCTTCGGCAGGCCGTCCTCGAAGACCACCATCGACCCGACGTAGTCGCTCCCCTGCAGATGGCTCATGTCGTAGCACTCGATCCGCAGGGGCGCGTCGGGAAGTCCGAGCTCCCGCTGGAGTGACTCGAGCGCTCGGGCCCGGCTGTTGTGGTCCGCGTTGCGGTGCAACCGGTGCCGGACGAACGCGTCCTTCGCGTTCGACTCGACAGTGCGGAGGAGCGCCCTTTTGGTGCCGCGCACCGGGACCCGCAGCTCGACCGGCCCGCCCCGCTGGCGGACGAGGTACTCGGCGACCGCTTCGGTGTCGCCCGGCAAGATCGGGACCAGGATCTGCTTCGGCACACCCGACGCGGGATCGGCATAGACGTCGACCAGGATCCGTTCGACGAGCTGGGGCGCGGCGAGGTCCTCCACCTTGTCGACGAACATGCCCATCCGCCCGACGACCTTTCCCGACCGGACGTGGAACACCTGGACCGCGGCCTCGAGCTCGTCCTCGGCGATCCCGACCACGTCGAGGTCCTCGGGGCGGTCCAGCTCCATCTGGCGGACCGCGTCCGCGGCCCGCACCGCCTCGAGCTTGTCGCGCAGGGCCGAGGCCCGCTCGAATTCCAGCGCGTCGGCCGCCTCGCGCATGGCCGCCTCGAGTCCGCGCTCGAGGGGTGCGGTGTCCCCGCTCAGGAAGGAGGTCAGGTCGGCCACCATCTGGTCGTACTCGGCGCGGTCCACCTCGCCGACACACGGTCCCGAGCAGCGGTCGATGTGGTACAGGAGGCAGGGTCTGCCGAGCCGCTGGTGCCGCCGGAACTTGGCGTCGGAACAGCTCCGGACCGGGAAGGTCCGGAGCAGGAGATCGAGGGTGTCCCGGATGGCGCCCACGTTGGCGTAGGGGCCGAAGTAGCGGACGCCGCTCCGCTTCCGCCCCCTCACGACCGCCGGTCGCGGCCACTCGTCGCCGACGGTGACCGCGAGCCACGGATAGCTCTTGTCGTCCTTCAGCCGGACGTTGTAGCGGGGCTGGTGCCGCTTGATCAGGTTGTGCTCGAGAAGAAGCGCTTCGGACTCGGAGTCGACCACCATCCACTCGACGTGGTCGGCCTGGTCGACCATCTGCGCGGTCCGCGGCGGGAGCCCGAGCGGGTCCTGGAAATAGGAGTTGACCCGCGACCGCAGCGACTTGGCCTTTCCCACGTAGAGCACCCGGCCGTCGCGGTCCACGAATTGGTACGAGCCGGGGACGTCGGGGACGCTTCCGGGAGGCGGACGGTGGACCACACCCACAGTGTGCCGTGTCCACCGCGTGACCCGTCCCCCGAGCAGCGGGACGACGCCGCGACACGACCGCGCCACTACACTGGGCGCAACGCCGGCCTGGAATCCGGCGACATCTACCGTTCCGGGGCCGACATACCCGCGGATGGGCGACCAGGCTGTCCCCGCCGGCCAGACCGGAGCGCCTCCACAGGGAGGTCATACGACATGTACCGGCTGCAGAAGGCACTGCCCGAGCGCTACACGGCGGCAGCTCACGAAGAGCTCGCGACACGCGTCCGACGGGCGAAGGAGGAGCTGGGCTCGAGGCTGATCATCCTCGGTCACCACTACCAGCGCGACGAGGTGATGGCGTGGGCCGACGCGAGGGGCGACTCCTTCGGGCTCTCCCGGATCGCCGCGGCGCAGTCGGAGGCCGAGTTCGTCGTCTTCTGCGGCGTGCACTTCATGGCCGAGTCGGCCGACATCCTCACCGGTCCCGGCCAGCAAGTGATCCTGCCCGACCTGAACGCCGGCTGCTCGATGGCCGACATGGCCGACATCGACGCGGTCGAGGAGGCGTGGGAGGTGCTCGGCGAGGTGACCGACATCGACCGGGTGGTACCGGTCACCTACATGAACTCCTCGGCGGCCCTGAAGGCCTTCGTCGGCCGGAACGGAGGGGTGGTCTGCACCTCCTCCAACGCCCGTGCGGTGCTCACCTGGGCTCTCGGGGAGGAGTCCTCGGGCGGGGCCGGCGGCCACCAGGTCCTCTTCTTCCCCGATCAGCACCTCGGTCGCAACACCGGCTTCCAGCTCGGCTACGCGCCCGGGGAGATGGCGGTGTGGAACCCGGTCGCCGCTCGCGGCGGGCTCGACGACATGGCGCTCAAGTCCTCGGTGCTGCTCCTCTGGAAGGGCCACTGCTCGGTCCACCAACGCTTCCGGCCCGAGCAGATCGCCGCGTTCCGGGCGGAGCATCCGGACGGCATCGTGCTGGTGCATCCCGAGTGCGCGCACGAGGTGGTCGAGCTCGCCGACCAGGTCGGCTCGACCGACGCTCTGATCAAGGCGGTCGGTGAGGCACCTGGCGGCTCGGTGATCGGTGTCGGCACCGAAATCCACCTCGTCAAGCGCCTCGACGACGAGAACCCCGACAAGACGGTGCTCTCGCTCGACCCGCTGGTCTGCCCCTGCTCGACCATGTTCCGGATCGACCTCCCCCACCTCGCCTGGGTCCTCGACGGCCTCCTCGAGGGCGAAGTCCGCAACCGGATCACCGTCGACGAGGCGACCGCCCGCTGGGCGCGCGTGGCGCTCGAGCGGATGCTCGAGACGGTCTGAGTCGGGTCCTCAGCCCTTCGGGCTCAGCTCACCGCCACCTTGCGGCCGTTGGCGGAGCGTGCTCCGTTGGCGCTCGGCGAATCCCCTTTCACCTGGGCTTTCTTCGCTCGAGCGGCCCTCGGCGACTTCGCTTTGGACCGACGCTCGATCCCGAGGACCGGCGCGAGCACCTCGCCGGTGTAGCTCTCCTTGCTCCGTGCGACCTCCTCGGGGGTGCCTTCGGCGACCACCGTGCCGCCGCGGTCCCCTCCCTCGGGCCCGAGGTCGATGATCCAGTCGGCGCTCTTCACCACGTCGAGGTTGTGCTCGATGACGATGACCGTGTTGCCCTGGTCGACGAGGCGGTTGAGGACGTCGAGGAGCTTGCGCACGTCGTCGAAGTGGAGGCCGGTGGTCGGCTCGTCGAGCACGTAGAGGGTGTGGCCGGTCGACCGTCGCGAGAGCTCGGAGGCCAGCTTGACCCGCTGTGCCTCGCCGCCCGACAGGGTCGGTGCGGGTTGGCCGAGCCGGATGTAGCCGAGTCCGACGTCGACCAACGTCTGGAGATGCCGCGCGATCGGTGGCTGGTTGGCGAAGAACGCGAGCGCCTCCTCGCAGGACATCTCGAGCACGTCCGCGACCGTCTTCCCGCGGAAGGTGACCTCGAGGGTGTCGCGGTTGTAGCGCGCGCCGTGGCAGACCTCGCACGGTACGTAGACGTCGGGCAGGAAGTGCATCTCGATACGGAGTGTCCCGTCGCCCGAGCATGCCTCGCAGCGGCCGCCTTTCACGTTGAACGAGAACCGGCCCGGCAGATAGCCGCGCACCTTGGCCTCCGAGGTCTGGCTGAACAGACGCCGGATGTGGTCGAACACGCCGGTGTAGGTCGCGGGATTCGAGCGGGGCGTCCGCCCGATCGGCGCCTGGTCGACCTCGACCACCTTGTCGACGTACTCGACGCCCTTGACGGCGCGGTGCAACCCGGGGACCGCGTGCGCCCGGTAGAGCTCCTTCGCCAGCGAGCGCAGGAGGATGTCGTTGACCAGCGTCGACTTCCCCGAGCCGGAGACCCCGGTGACGGCGACGAAGCGCCCGAGCGGGAACCCGACCGTCACGTCGGCCAGGTTGTGCTCGCGGGCACCCACGACGGTCAGGGCTTCGAGGCTCCCCGGCCGGCGCATGGTCGGGACCGGAATCGAGCGCTTGCCGACCAGGTACTGCCCGGTGAGCGAGTCCTCGTTGGACTCGAGGCCCCCGGCGCCGGTGACCGGGCCCGAGTGGATGATCCGCCCGCCGTGCTCGCCCGCACCCGGGCCGATGTCGACCACGTGGTCCGCGACGCGGATGGTCTCCTCGTCGTGCTCGACCACGATGACCGTGTTGCCGAGGTCGCGCAGCCGCTTGAGGGTGCCGATCAAGCGCTGGTTGTCGCGCTGGTGCAGCCCGATCGACGGCTCGTCGAGGACGTAGAGGACACCGACCAGGCCGCTCCCGATCTGGCTCGCGAGCCGGATGCGCTGCGCCTCGCCACCCGAGAGGGTCGCTGCGGAGCGTGCGAGGGTCAGGTAGTCGAGTCCCACGTCGAGGAGGAACTGCATGCGCTCGCGCACCTCTCGCAGGACGCGGTCGGCGATGAGGTGGTCCCGGTCCGAGAGGTCGAGCGACGCGACCACCTCGGTCGCCCGCGAGATGGGCAGTGAGCAGAGGGCGAAGATCGAGTAGCCGCCGACGGTGACCGCCAGTGATTCCGGACGGAGCCGGGCGCCCCCGCACTCGGGACACGGGACCTCACGGAGGTACCCCTCGAGGTTGTCGCGCTGGAAGTCCGACTCGGCCTCGGTGTGGCGGCGGGACGAGCCAGGGGACGACCCCCTCGTAGAGCGCGTGGAACGATCGCTGACGCCCGTAGCGGTTCCGGTACCGCAGGTGGACCTGCTTGGTACCCGAACCGTAGAGGACCAGCTTCTTGTCCGACTTGCGGAGCTTCTGCCACGGCGTGTCGACCGAAAAGCCGCCGAGCTCGGCGACCGCGTCGAGCATGCGGGAGAAGTACTCGCTGCGCGCGCCCGCCCAGGGCGCGATCGCCCCCTCGACGATCGACTTGCCCGGGTCGGGGACGACCAGCTCGGGGTCCACCTCGAACTTGGTCCCGAGCCCGGTGCAGACCGGGCATGCACCGAAGGGCGAGTTGAAGGAGAAGTTGCGCGGTGCGAGGTCCTCGAAGCTGAGTCCGCAGTGGGTGCAGGCGAGGTGCTGGCTGAAGGTGATCGCCTCCTGCTCGGTCCCCTCGGGGTCGACCACCACGATCTCGGCGATCCCCGCGGCCAGCGCGAGGGCGGTCTCGAGGGATTCGGTCAGGCGCCGGCGGATCCCGTCGCGCACGATGAGACGGTCGACCACCACCTCGATGGTGTGTTGTTCGTAGCGGGCCAGGTCGAGGTCGGCCCGGTCGCTGAGCTCGACCGCCTGACCGTCGACCCGGACCCGGGCGAATCCCTGCTTGGCGAGGTCGTCGAGGAGGGCGCTGTACTCCCCTTTCCGCCCCCGCACCACCGGCGCGAGGACGAGGAACCGGGTCCCTTCCTCCATCGCGAGGATACGGTCGACGATCTGCTGGGGACTCTGGCGGGCGACCGGACGGCCGCAGTTCGGGCAGTGCGGTCGGCCGATCCGCGCGTAGAGGAGTCGCAGGTAGTCGTAGACCTCGGTGACCGTCCCGACCGTCGAGCGCGGATTGCGGGACGAGGACTTCTGGTCGATGGAGATCGCCGGTGAGAGTCCCTCGATGAAGTCGACGTCGGGCTTGTCCATCTGGCCGAGGAACTGGCGTGCGTACGCCGAGAGGGACTCGACGTACCGTCGCTGGCCCTCGGCGTAGATGGTGTCGAAGGCGAGGGAGGACTTGCCCGAACCCGACAGCCCGGTGAAGACGATCAACCGGTCGCGGGGCAGGTCGAGCGAGACGTCCTGCAAGTTGTGCTCGCGCGCGCCGCGTACGACCAGTCGGTCTGCCATCTGGCCGAGGATACCGGTGACCGGAGGCCGCCCGGCCTCAGTGGGCGCCGGGGTCGGACCCGACCTTCACCCCGGGATCCAGCCCGACGGGGGCCCCGTCCACCGGGTCGCGGAGCACGAGCCCACGGAGCTCGGCGATCTCGTCGCGGAGCAGCGACGCCTCCTCGAACCGGAGCTCGGCGGCCGCCTTCCGCATCTCGCCGTCGAGCTGGTGGATGAGCGCGGAGAGCTCGTCGGCGTCCGGACCGAGGGAGCGCGCGAGCTCGGCGGCGACTGCGGCCGGATCGACCGCGGGGCGCGAGCCCGTCCTCCCCGGCCGGTCCGGAGCGCGCCCCGCGGCCCGGACGTTCCTCGAGGGTGAGGTCGCCGCGCACCCGCTCGAGGATGTCGGTCACCGACTTGGTGACCGTCTTCGGGTCGATGCCGTGGGACTCGTTGTAGGCGATCTGGCGGGCACGCCGCCGCTGGGTCTCCCCGATCGCCGCGGTCATCGATTCGGTCACGGTGTCCGCGTACATCACCACCCGGCCGTTGACGTTGCGCGCGGCGCGGCCCATGGTCTGGACGAGGGAGGAGGTGGAGCGGAGGAAGCCCTCCTTGTCCGCGTCGAGGATCGCCACCAGTGCCACCTCGGGCAGGTCGAGCCCCTCGCGGAGCAGGTTGATCCCCACCAGCACGTCGAACACGCCGAGGCGCAGCTCGCGGAGGAGCTCGACCCGGGCGATGGTGTCCACGTCGGAATGGAGGTACTGGACGCGGACCCCCTGCTCCGCGAGGTAGTCGGTCAGGTCCTCGGCCATCTTCTTGGTCAGGGTGGTCACCAGTACCCGTCCACCGGCCGCGACGGTCGCCTCGATCCGCAGGCGCAGGTCGTCGATCTGACCGGTGGTCGGACGGACGTCCACCTCCGGGTCGACCAAGCCGGTCGGCCGCACCACCTGCTCGACCACGTTCGAGCTGTG
This sequence comes from uncultured Acidimicrobiaceae bacterium, assembly GCA_963784155.1. Lineage (GTDB taxonomy): Bacteria > Actinomycetota > Acidimicrobiia > Acidimicrobiales > RAAP-2 > Bog-756. The sequence goes on along the minus strand of CAWAQF010000011.1, from coordinate 26,457 downwards.
CTCGAGCTCCCAGGGCCCCGGAGTCGCCGACAGCATGATGGTCTGTCCGGTCCGCTCGATGAACTCCTCGAAGCGCAGCGGCCGGTTGTCGAGCGCGGAGGGAAGGCGGAACCCGTGGTCGACCAGGGTCTCCTTCCTCGAGCGGTCGCCCGCGTACTGGCCGCGCAGCTGCGGCACCGCGACATGGCTCTCGTCGAGCACGACCAGGTAGTCCTTCGGGAAGTAGTCGAGAAGGGTGAAGGGGGCGTCGCCCGGGGACCGGCCGTCGAGGTGCCGGCTGTAGTTCTCGATCCCGCTGCAGACCCCGGTCTCCGCCAGCATCTCGAGGTCGTACTCGGTGCGCATCCGCAGCCGTTGGGCCTCGAGCAGCTTCCCCGCGGCGGTCAACTGAGCGAGTCGTTCGCGGAGCTCCACCTCGATGCCGGCGATGGCCGCGCGCATGCGCTCCTCGCCGGTGCCGTAGTGGGTGTTGGCGAAGACGACCAGGTCCTCGAGCTCTCCCCCGATCTCCCCGGTCAGCACGTCGAAGGGGCGGATCCGCTCGACCGTGTCCCCGAAGAACTCGACCCGGACCGCGCGCGACTCGTACGCGGGATGGATCTCGACGGTGTCGCCGCGCACCCGGAACTGCCCGCGGAGGAGGGTCGCCTCGCTGCGCGTGTACTGGAGATCGACCAGGCGTCGGAGGAGCATCCGTTGATCGAGCACCTCCCCCGGCTGGAGCACGACGATCCGGTCGCGGTACTCGGCGGGCGAGCCCAGCCCGTAGATGCACGAGACCGAGGCGACCACGATGGTGTCCCGCCGGAGCAGCAGCGACGAGGTCGAGGCGTGCCGGAGCCGGTCGATCTCGTCGTTGATCGAGGAGTCCTTCTCGATGTAGGTGTCGGACGAGGGGACGTACGCCTCGGGCTGGTAGTAGTCGTAGTAGGAGACGAAGTACTCGACCCGGTTGCGGGGAAAGAGCTCCTTCAGCTCGGCGGCGAGCTGGGCGGCGAGCGACTTGTTGGGCTCGATGATCAGGGTCGGGCGCTGCACCGTCTCGACCGTCCAGGCGATGGTGGCGGTCTTCCCCGACCCGGTGATGCCGAGGAGGGTCTGGTACCGGTCGCCGCGCTCGATCCCCTCGACCAGCCCGGCGATGGCCTGGGGCTGGTCGCCGGCCGGTCGGAACGGCGAGTCGACCTCGAATCGGGGCACCGCTCGGATGGTACCGGTCGGCTGTGACGGCGGGACCGGCCGGTCGGGTGGCTCGGTCAGCCCCCGGCCGAGGCGACCGGCGCCCCGGCTCCCTTGTCGCGTAGTTCGAGGAGCGCGCCCCACACCCGGTCCACCTCGGCGCGGAGGTGGGCCTCGTCGCCCGAGTTGTCGACGACCAAGTCGGCACCCTCGAGTCGGGCCGCCCGGTCGGGCTGGCTCGCCATCCGGGCCTCGCGCGTCGGGCTCGTCCATCCCGCGGGCGGTGACCAGTCGCTCGAGGGCCACCTCCGGCGCGGCGTCGACGACCACCACCGCCGCGAGCGAGAGCGTGTCGCGGTGGACGGCGCGGCAGGAGCGGGATCTCGAGGACCACGATCCGGTCGGTACCGGCGAAGCCGTCCTTGCGGGCGATCATCTCGACGCCGATCGCCGGGTGGGTGATCGCGTTGAGATCGGCGAGCGCGTCCGGGTCGCCGAAGACCAGGTCGGCGAGCGCGGGCCGGACCACCCGGCCCTCGGAGTCGAGGATCCCCGGTCCGAACCGGTCGACGAGCGGCTGATAGGCCGCGCCGTCCGGCTCGACCACCTCGCGGGCGATCAGGTCCGCGTCGACCAGTGCGGCGCCCCGCTCCTCGAGCATCGCGGCCACCGTCGACTTCCCGGTCCCGATGCCGCCGGTGAGCCCGACCGCGAGCACCGGTTCTTCAGCGCGCCCGCGCCGGCCGCCGCGGTCGGGACGCAGTGGCGAAGAGGACCATCGTGGTGGGATCGATCTCGTCGGTGAGGAAGAAGTCGTCCGAAGTGATACCGGTCGCCCCGCCCGCATCGCCGCGGGCGATCAGCCGGTAGGTGAGTGGGAGGATGCGCGTGTAGAGCCCCACGTACCACGAGCGCGGGATCTTGTGGCGGAGGTCGAAGACGTCGAGCCGGAGCACCTTCTCGCCCTTGATCCGGCGCGCGGTGAAATCGGCCTTCACCGGGGGGACGGCGTCGAGCCCTTGGACGCGGACCTCCTCGAAGGAGGATCCGAGCGTCTCGCGGAGCTCCTCGGACTCGAAGAGGTGGATGTGGAACGGGTTCTCGAAGTCCGCCGGGGCGTTGGGAGTGAGGAAGAAGGCGGTACCGTCGTCGGCCAGCACCCTGGCGAGCTCCTCGACGTGCCCGGCCGGTTGCTCGAAGTGCTCGATCAGGTGTGAGGAGCACGCCCACTGGAAGGTGCCCCGGGCGAAGCCGAGGGAGAGCGCGTCCATCTGCGCGACGTGGAGGCCGGCAGCACCGAAACGACGTCGAGCCTCGCCGGTGGCATCTGCGCTGTAGTCGACTCCGACCACCCTTCGGTCGGCGGCGAGGAAGCGGGCCGACTCGAATCCCTCTCCGCACCCCACGTCGAGGAGCATCCCAGTCCCGAGACGCTCGAGGACGCTCCGATACCCCGCGGCATGGAGCGCGAGCAGCGAGTCGGGAGTGACCCCTTCCCGGGGGTGCTCGCCGGTCAGCCGCACGGCAGGGCGGCGGTGTGCAACCGGTACGGTTGCGCCGGCCGATCGTGCCCCCGACGTCTCGTCCTTCATCTCGCTCCTCGCGGGGCTCATGGTGGTGCCGAACCGGCCCGGGCTTGATGACACCCCGACGCCGTGGTTGTTTACACTACCGAGCACTCGTGCAGGAACCTCACTCCACCGCGGTCGCGCCTCCTCTTCCGGCCGCGGCTCCGCTCCCCGGACGCCCTCGCTCGTTCTGGGACCGGTTGCGCTTCCCCAGTCGGCTCCGCTCGGTGGTCGACCACCTCGCGCTCGCGTTGGTGGCCTTCGTCCCGATGCTGGCATCGCAACCGGGCACGGTCACCGACGACACCAAGACGTACCTCTACCTCGACCCGGGCCGGTATGTCCGGCAGGCGGCGTCCCTCTGGGATCCGAGCATCGGGCTCGGGACGGTCACCCACGAGAACGTCGGCTACCTCCTTCCGATGGGCCCCTACTTCTGGGTCATGGCGGAGCTGCACGTCCCGCTCTGGGTCGCGCAGCGCCTCTGGATGGGCGCGCTCCTCTTCGGTGCGGGTGCCGGCGCGCTCTACCTCTGCCGCGTGATCGGTCTCGTCGGACCGGGTCGCTACGTCGGCGCTCTCGGCTACATGTACACCCCCTACGTGCTGCAGTACGCGGGACGCATCTCGGTGATCCTCATGCCGTGGGCGGGGCTCCCTTGGATGATCGCGTTCGTGATCCTCGCCGTCAGGCGCCCGGGCTGGCGGTACCCGGCGCTGTTCGCGCTGGTGGTCGCGCTGGTCAGCGGCATCAACGCGAGCTCGATCCTCTACGCCGGCATCGCGCCCGTGCTCTTCCTCTTCTACGCCGTACTCGTCTCGAAGGAGGCGACCTGGCGGCGCGTCTGGGGCGTCGCCTGGAAGACCGGCCTGCTCACGGCCCTGGTGTCCCTCTGGTGGGCGATCGGCCTCCAGATCGAGGCGGCCTACGGCGTCAATGTCCTCAAGTACACCGAGACGGTGCAGGCGACCAGCGGGGCCTCGCTTGCCTCCGAGATCGTCCGGGGCCTCGGTTACTGGTACTTCTACGGTTCGGACCGCCTCGGGCCCTGGACCCAGTCGTCGGTCCAGTACACCCAGAACGTCCAACTCATCGCGCTCGAGCTTCGTGGTGCCGGCTCTCTGTTTCGTCGCCGCGTTCTTCTCGCGCTGGCGGTACCGCTCCTACTTCATCGTCGTCACCGTCGTCGGCATGGTGCTCGCCGTCGGTCCCAATCCCTACGACAACCCGACAGCGGTGGGTTCGGTGCTCAAGGCCTTCATGGTCGACACCACGGCGGGGCTCGCCATGCGATCCACCGATCGCGCGTCGCCGCTGGTGATCCTCGGCCTCGCGATGTTCCTCGGCGCCGGGGTGAGCGCGGTCTACGCGCGTGCACGGCGGATCGGCGTGGTGATCTGGATCTTGGCGGCCGGCGCCGTCGTCGGGGCGACGACGCCCCTCTGGTCCGGTGCGATCATCGCCAACGGGTTCACCCAGCCCGCGACGGCCCCCGCGTATGTGCGCCAGGCGGCGGCCGCACTCGATGCGAGCCATCCGGGGACCCGGGTCTATGCCCTCCCCGGCAACGACTTCGGCGCCTATCGCTGGGGTGAGACCATCGACACCGTCTATCCGGGACTGATGACCCGGCCCTTCGCCACCCGCGAGCAGCAGATCATGGGTTCGATCGCCACCGCCGATCTGCTGCAGGCGGTGGACACACCACTGCAGGACGGGACGATGAACTGGAACGCGCTCGCCCCGATGGCCTCGTTGATGAGCGCCGGCGACGTGCTCGTCCAGTACGACCAGGCCTACGAGCGCTTCGACACCCCGATCCCCCAGGAGGTCGCCGCCCAGCTCGCCGCCACGCCACCGGGGCTCAGCGACCCGGTCTCCTACGGCACGCCGCGACCAAACGTGTCGCTGGTGCCGCACTTCGACGAAGCCACGCTCGCCCTCCCGGCCAACTCGGCCTGGCCACCCCCGCTCGTCTCCTACACGGTCGACGACCCGCGTCCCATCGTGCGGGCCGAGCCGACGGCGGACCCGGTGGTCGTGGCCGGCGACGCCTCGGGTCTGGTGAACGCCTCCTCGGTCGGTCTCCTGCAGGGCAATCCCACCGTCCTCTACTCCGGAACCCTCGATACCGATCCGACACTGCGGAAGCAGACCCTGACCCGGCCCTCCAACCTCGTGGTCACCGACACCAACCGCAAACAGGCGTACCTCTGGAACTCGTTGAACGAGAACACCGGCTACACCGAAACCGCCCCGCAGCCCCCCGACACCTCCAACCCTGCCGACTTCCCCATCGATCTGTTCCCCGAGGCACCCGCCGATGTGCAGACCACCGCGACCTACGGCGGGATCGCCTCGGTGGCCGCTTCCTCCTACGGCTCCTCGATCACCTACCTCCCCGAACACCAACCGTCGGCCGCCCTCGACGGGAACACGCAGACCTCGTGGCTGACCGACTCGTTCGCCGATCAGATCGGCCAGTGGTGGCAGGCTGGTCTCGTTGCGCCGGTCACCGAGAACTCGCTCGTGCTCGTGCAGCCCCAGACCGGCAACCCCGATCGCTGGATCACCTCCGCGACGCTCTCCTTCGACGGCGCGAATCCGGTGACGGTCGCCCTCGGCCCGGCCTCGCGGGCGGCGACCGGTCAGCTGGTGACCTTCCCGTCCCGCACCTTCACCACCCTCCGGATCACCGTCGACTCGGTGGCGCTCGCGGATCCGAGCGTGCCGGTCGGGTCGCGCAGCTCGGTCGGGTTCGCGGAGGTCGGCATTCCGGGGATCACCGTCGAGCAGAGCATCGCGATGCCCGGCGACCTGCTGCGGACGGCCGGTTCGTCCTCCCTGTTCGACCGGCTGAGCCTGGTGATGACCCGTCTGCGCAGTTCGGGGACACCGCCCCGCTCCGACGTCGAAGCGTCGCTCGCGCGGTCCTTCTGGCTCCCCACCACGCGCACCTTCTCGCTGACCGGCAGCGCGCGCATCTCGCCGCTCATCCCGGACGACGAGATCGACCGCCTGGTGGGACGGCCGGGTGCCAACGGCTCGGGCATCGTGGCCTACTCGACCGGTCGGCTACCCGGCGATCTCCGTGCCGGGGCGATCGCCACCCTGGACGACGACCCGAGCACCCTCTGGGAACCGGGGTTCGGCGCCGGCCACCAGGCGGGCGACTGGCTCCAGTACTCGCTCCCCCGCCCGATCAGCTTCGACCACCTCGACCTGCAGGTCGTCGCCGACGCCGAGCACTCGGTACCGACACAGCTCACCGTCGCCACCGACAGCGGCAGCGCGACGGTCCCTCTCCCCCCTCGCCGACAGCCAGGTGGCGGGCTCCACGGTCGCCGTCCCCGTCTCGTTCCCGACGCTGCGAGGTCAGTCGATCCGCATCACCTTCGACGCCGTCCGGATCGAGAACACCCCCAACTACTACTCGCAGACACCGATCGGGCTGCCGATCGGCATCGCCGAGGTCGGGATCCCGGGGCTCCACGCTGCGCCGGTCGCCGCCGACATCCCCTCCTCGTGCCGTGACGACCTGCTCGGCGTCGACGGCACGCCGGTGTGGGTCGACATCACCGGCACCGCCACCACCGCGCTCGACCGCCAGGCGCTGACCGTCTCCCTGTGCGGCCCCGACGCCGGCGGCCTGACCCTCGGACCGGGGACCCACACCCTCCGATCGACCCTCGGCCAGCTCAGTGGGTTCGACATCGACCAGCTCGCCCTCGATTCCGCCCCGGGGGGCGGCCCGATGCCCCTCGCCTCGCCGACCGACCTGGCGGCCCCGACCGTCGCGCCGGCGCCCCAGGTCGCGGTGACTTCGGAGACGGCGACCTCGCTCGACCTCTCGGTCACCGGCGTCGGACCGGGCGCGACGGCGTCGCCCTTCGACCTCGTCCTCGGCGAGAGCAACAACACCGGGTGGAAGGCGGCGGTGGTCGGCGGGAGCAGCCTCGGGCCACCGATCCTGGTCGACGGTTTCGCCAACGGCTGGCGGGTCGACCCGGCCACCCTCGGTGGTGCGCTGCACGACGGGACCCTCCACGTGGTCCTCACCTGGCAGCCGCAGCGAGAGATCGACGTCGCCCTCGTCGTCTCGGCGCTGACCGTCGTCGCCTGTCTGCTGATCGTGCTTCTCCCGATGGTGCGCCGACGTCGGCGGAAGCGCAGGGTGCATGCGGTCCGTCCCACCGAGCCCGCTGGCGGCACGACGGGTGGTCCGGTGCTCGCGGTGCCCTTCTCGGCCGAGTCCCCCCGCGCACCGGTGTGGGTGGCGTTGATCGCCGGGGTCGTCGCCGGCGCGCTCGCCGCGGTCATCGCCGGCAAAGTGGCCGGAACCGCGGTCGGCGCGGCGACCCTCCTCGTCCTCCTCGTCCCCCGGCTACGCATCATCCTGGGCCTCGCGGCGCTCGCCGGGATCGTCATGGCCGGGATCTACACCGCGGTGCACCAGGCCCAGTTCCACGTCCCGGCGAACGGCGGTTGGCCGACCAAATTCCAGGTCGCGAGCCGGTGGGCGTGGGCCGGTGCGGTCTTCCTCGGTGCAGAGGGCGTCGTGGACATCGTGTTCCGCCGGCGACAGGCCAAGGAGCAGACCGACTCCGACGCGGCGCCGCGCGCCCCGGGCCCGAACACCGGCTGACCACCTCGGGGGCCCCGGCCTCCGGAGAGGTGCATGATGGCAGCATGACTGCACCGGACGCGCTCCCCTCGACCGCCTACGAATCCGTCGACGAGCGCGTCGCCCGCGGAAAGCGTGCGCGCGAAACGGTCCCCCGCCGGCGGCACGGCGAGTGGGCGCCGGCAACCGGGCGCCCCGACGCGCTCTCGATCCTCGAGAGCCAGGAACGCTCGCGGCTCCCCGATCTCGTCCCGATCCGTCACGGCCGCATGGCCGCGTCGGCCTTCGCCTACTACCGCGGCGCGGCCGCCGTGATGGCGTCGGACCTCGCTGCGGAACCGCAGACCGGACTCGACGTGCAGCTCTGCGGCGACGCGCATCTGGTCAACTTCGGCGGGTTCGCCGCTCCCGACCGCACCCTCGTCTTCGACGTCAACGACTTCGACGAGACCCTGCCGGGACCTTTCGAATGGGACGTCAAGAGGTTGGCCGCGAGCCTCGAGATCGCCGCGCGGCGACCGCGACGTGCGCCGCTCGCTCCGCCAGGAGGTGGTCGCGGCCGGAGTAATGGCCTACCGGCTCGCGATCCGCGAGTTCGCAGGCATGCGGATGCTCGACCTCTGGTACTCGAGGCTCGATCTCGCCGGCATGGCGAGCCGGTGGGGCAACCAGGCCAGCGCGGAGACCGTGGAGAACATGCAGCGCATGGGAGCCAAGGCCGAGCGGAAGAACCAGCTCAAGGCCTTCGACAAGCTGACCCGGGTCGACGACGGCGTCGTCCGTTTCGTGAGCGACCCGCCCTTGCTCGTGCCGGTGTCCGAGCTCGTGGCAGGGGTCGAGGCCGACCAGATCGAGCAGACCGTGAGCCGGGCGCTCCGCTCCTACCGCCGGACCCTCGCCGGCGACCGCCGCCACCTCCTCGACCGTTACCGGTTCGTCGACCTCGCCCGAAAGGTCGTCGGCGTGGGCAGTGTGGGGACCCGGTGCTGGGTGGCGCTCCTCCTCGGGCGGGACGAGCGGGACCCGCTCTTCCTCCAGGTGAAGGAAGCAGAGGCCTCGGTGCTCGAACCGCACCTCCGCAAGAGCGAGTACTCGAACCACGGTCAACGGGTCGTCGAGGGTCAGCGCCTCATGCAGGCGGCGAGCGACATCATGCTCGGGTGGGACACCGTCCCGGGAGTCGACGGGAAGTCCCGCGATTACTACATGCGTCAGCTCTGGGACTGGAAGATCTCGGCCGACGTCGAGACCATGCAGACCGAGAACCTGCCCCTCTACGCGCAGATCTGTGGGTGGACCTTGGCCCGAGGGCACGCGCGGTCGGGCGACGCGACGGCGATCGGGGCCTACCTCGGCGCCGGCGACGTCTTCGACCGGGCGATCGTCGACTTCGCGGCCGCCTACGCGGAACAGAACGACCTCGACCACCGAGCCCTGGTGGACGCCATCCGCTCGGGGAACGTCCAGGCGACGACCGGCATCTGAGCGCGGCGTCAGCCGGGATCGGCTCGCGGCTCACGGCGCTCCAGCAGCGCCGGCAAGTGGCCGCTCCGATGCCGCCGGTGGATCGCGACGAACGCGATCGCCATACTGCAGGCGAGAGCGGCCTGCGCGATCAGGTCGGCCCGGGCCGTCGCGACGACGGCTCCACCGGCTGCGGCCACCAGTCCGACGGCGAGCATCGAGCCGCCGACGAGCAGGAGCACGATCCAGCGCGACCCGGTCCCGAACAGGTAGTTGGTGACGAGCACCGAGAACGAGAGGAAGATCATCGCGCCGACCAGGGTCGAGAACGCCGGCGCCGCGGTGCTCAGTTTGGCCGAGAACACGATCGTGAGGAACTGACGGGGTACGAGCTCGGCGATCACCAGGAGGAGCCCGGCCGGGAGGGCGAGGAAGATCAACGTGACCCCGAGCTGGCGCACCGCGTGGCCACCCTCGTTCCACCGGATGGTCGCCTCGGGGAGCAGGTACGCGCCGAGGGCCAGCGCGCCGAAGACGAGCGCCTTGGACGCCACCGAGATCGCCGCGTACGGCCCCACGTTGTTGTGATCGAGCGCTCCGAGGAGGATCACGTCGACGTTCTGGAGAAGCCCGAGCAGCGCGAGGCCGACGAATGCGGCGGACACGTCGAGGACCAGCTTTCGGCGAGCCAGGTTGCTGTCCGTCTGCCCGTCGGTGCTCGCCGCCCTGACCGGGATCTTCGAGGTGTCCGCCCAGGCACGCGAGGACAGCCAGCGGGCCTGCGTCGCGGCGACGACCTCGCCGATGAAGAGGCCGACCGCGTAGCCGCCGACGCCGAATCCTCCGATCACCAACACGATGACGAAGAAAGTGCGGACCGCGCCCTCGACCAACAGGTTGCCGGCGAGGGGCCAGTAGTTCCGGTGCGCCTGGAGCAGACCCCGGTCCACGCAAAGGAGGATCCAGATGCCGGCCGCCACCAGCACGAGGAACACGCCTTGACTGCTCTGCAGCGAGAGCAGGCGCGCGATCCATCCCTGGAGCAAGAGGACGACGACCACCTCGACGGCGAGAGCGGCGAGCACCAGCCGGTGCGCCCGGCCGACCCAGCGCTTGACCAGTCGCCCCTGACCGGAGGTCTGCAGCGCGGTGACCCGCCGCACCACGCCCACCAGCACGGCCGAGCCCGGCAGCGAAACGATGAAGAACAACCCGAGGAGCTGCGCGATCTCCCCGTACTGCCGGGGTGTCACCAATCGAGCCACGGCCACGACCACCAGCGCACCGGCCGCGTTCACGATCATGCCGGCGATGGCCACCGGACCCGCCTGGGTCAGACCCGAGCGGACGGTGTCGCCCTTCCGTTCGAGCTCGATGCCCGGCGCCGGTTCTCCCTCCGGCAAGGCGATCATCGGCCCACCTGCGACCGCGATCCCGACGGCCGGTGCCATCGACACCGACTCGGTGACCGGATCGGTCACCGAGTCGATCTCTTCGAGGATCACTTCGAGTCCCGGCCCGTGACCTTCGTCGGACCCGCGCCGGCCGGTGTCTTTCGAGGCGTCCGCCGTCTCGTCGCGGGGCTCGCGGTCGCCCGGGGAGACCTCCATCCGCTCGGCGGGGGCGCGCTCGGCATCGGCCGGAGGACCCGGTCGGGAGTGAGGCTCGCTCATACCGTGACGCCCTCCGGTGGCCGAACGACGGGGCTGTCGCCCGAGTGGCGACGCGGTCGGTCTAGCACCTCTACGGGGGAGCGACCGACCAGCGAGGCCCACAGCGCGTCGAGGGTGACGGCGGCCAGGATCACGAGCGCCACCTCGGACTCCGACCGGAACCGGTAGTTGCCGTAGGTCGACGAAAGCGGTGACGGTGGTCATGACGACCATCGCCACCAGCGGATACACGGGTCGCCGCCGACGTCGGAGGATCACCCCGCCGGCCACCGCCAGGGCCACCATCGGGTAGAACCAGGCGAGCCACGCGTCGGAGACCGGCACCGGCCAGCTCTCGAGGAAGTCCTCCGAGGCCTGTCGTACCGGTGCGTAGAGGTTCCACTCGAGACCTACCCGTTCGAATGCGACCTCGAGGGCCCGGGCGGGATGCGCCTCGATGTAGCGGTGAGCCTTCGCATCCCAATAGGAGGCGATGTCCGACTCGTCGTCGCTCCTCGGGAAGCTGGTGCCGAGCAGGCAGGTGTAGCACCACGATGCGGTCAACGGGCCCGCGTAGGTGGAGGGGTTGTTCGCGGCCGCCAGGGTGACCGGCAACTGGTCCGAGAGGTACACCGGGTGGTGGAAGGTCGCGAGGTTGCGGGCGAACCACGGCAGCATCGGTGCGACCGCCACCGCGATGGCCAGCCCGCAGAGCGAGGCCCTCCGCCGCCACGCCATCCCGCGCTGCCAGAGCACCGTGGGCACCGCGACGAGCGGAACCAGGAGGACCAGCTCGGCGCGGGTGAGCGCGATGAGACCGCACAGCAGTCCGAGTGTGGCGACCCGCAGCGGCGTGCAGCGGCGGAAGCAGCGGTTGGCCGCAAGGATCACCAGCGCGGCGAGCAGCATCACCAGCGCCTCGGACATCACCTCGCCGTCGAACACCCAGAACCCGGGATAGAGCGCGGCGAGCACCGCGCCGATCGCTCCGGCCCGCGGACCGGCCAGGTCCCGCACGACCAGCGCGGTGGCCGCGATCGTCGCGGTGCCGACCAGACACACCAGCACCAGCTGGGAGCCGAGCCTCCCGAGGCCCACCGCGTCGCCGGCGGTCAGGAACAGGGTGAACAGCGGCGGGTGCTGGGCGGAGGGGACGAGAGCCGGTGGGTGATGGCGCGCGCCGATCACCGAGGGGTTCACGAACCAGTAGCCCTCGAGGTTCCGCCTGGCCTGTCCGTGGTAGTAGAGGGCGTCACCCTGGAGCGGCGCGCCCGCTTTGACCACGAACGCGTAGAGCAGCCGGATCGCCAGGCCGACTGCGCAGGACACCGTGGTCCACCATACGAAAGCGTGCCCCCGCCGGGCCGCAGCCCGGCCCCCCTCCTCCACTACCTCGCGGCGTGGACGGTGCGGCGTGGGTAGAGGGGCGCGTCGCGGCCGGTGCCGCTCGGTGGCTCGGGACGGGACGCGCGCTCCTCGCTCGTCTCGTGGTACTCCTCTTCCACGTTCACCGACCAGATGTCGTGATGCGCGCCGTGGATGTTCTCGACGGTCAGCATGGCCGTGTACATCGAATGGTCCTGATTGTTGTACTTGTGCATGCCGTTGCGTCCGACCGGGTGGACGTTGCTCGCATGCCGCTCGAACCAGCGGCGGATCACCTCGACGTTGTCGCGGTAGACGTCGTCGTAGACCGGGTAGGCCTTGGGCATCCGCACCACGTACCCGACCTCGACGTCGGACGCTTCGACCAGACCGATGGCTGCGAGCTCCTTGGTGGCGAGCGCGACCAATTCCTCGTCGGTGGCGCTCCAGAGGTCGTCACCCTCGTTCACGAAGTACTCGAGCCCGAGGCAGGAGCGCCCGTCCTTCACCAAGTAGGGCGACCACGACCCGAAGTTCTGGATCCGCCCGACCCGGACGTCGGGCGAGTGGATGTAGATCCAATTGTCGGGGAAGCTGCGCTCCTCGGGCACCACGAGCGCCACGGTCAGGAAGTCGCGGTAGTGGAGGTCGTCCGCGGCGCGGAGAACCTCGTCGGGCACCGGCGGATCGACGATCCGTGCCAGCGCGGTCAGCGGCATCGAGGAGATCACGTGCGAGGCGGGAAGCCGCTCGGTGCCCCCTCCGTCGGCAACGGTGACCGCCACCGCCTTCCCGTCCCGCGAGGTGGACGGCGACGGCCGAGGTCTCCATCCGGAGCCGGCCGCCCATGTCGACCACCCGCTCAGCGCAGCGCTCCCACATCATCCCCGGTCCGTACTTCGGATACTGGAATTCGTCGATGAGGCTGGTGACCTGCTTCGCGGAGTTGCGCCGCTTGCCGGCCACCGAGGAACGGATCGGCTCCCACACCGCGTTCCAGAGCGACATGCCCTTGATCCGCTGCGCGCCCCAGTCCGCCGAGAGCTCCGACGCAGGGATCCCCCACACCTTCTCGTTGTAGGTCTTGAAGAAGTGGTGGTAGAGACGCCAGCCGTAGTTGGCGACGATGTAACCCTCGAGGGTGCTGCGGTTCTTCGGCGGCCGGATCCGCACCCAGAGGAACGAGAGCCCGCACCGGACGGCCTCGAGGATCCCGAGGTTGGAGAGGGCGTTGCCGATCTTGATCGGATAGTCGTAGAACTTCCCGCGGTAGTAGATGCGGCTCATCCGCGGGCGCAGCAGGAAATCGCCCTGAGGAAGGATCTCGTGCCAGAACTCCTCGACGGGCTTGACCTTGGTGAAGAACCGGTGGCCGCCGATGTCGAAGCGCCACCCGTCACGCTCGACGGTCCTGCTGATCCCGCCGACCACGTTGTCCTGCTCGACGACGACCGTCCGGTCCCCGGCGGACACCAGCCGGTAGGCGGCGGTCAGCCCTGCCGGACCGCCGCCGATGACCACCACCGGCGGGTCGCCCGGCGAGCGGTCACCCGCTGCGCCGGCGGCTCGATCTGTCGGTGGTGCCATGCGGCCTGCTCCGTCCTCTCTTCTCGACTTCCTGTGCCCCGCGGACGGGCGCAGAGAACCTCCGCTTCCGCGATCCGGACGGCCGATTGGCCCACGGGCGACCTGGGCCGGACTGCCTGACGACCGCTCGACGTTCTGCGCCGACACGACGACCGGAGACCCGCCTCCTACGGGTCCGAGCTGGCGGGCCGCCCGACGAGGCACCTCCGGTGGTGAACTTCGCTGCCGAGGATACTTCCTCGCCCCACGGGGACGGGTGGACGCCGGCCCCCTAGGGCACGACGACCCCGACGAAGGCGAGGAAGGCGTACCCGGCCATCGCCGCGCCGGAGGCGACCAACACCGCCACCTCGATCCACCGGCGCGAGGTCAACGTCGAGGCGGCCACGACGAGCGGGAACGCGCCGAGCGCATAGCGCTCGAAGGAGTCGAGGTTCGAGCTGGTGAGCGAGACCGCGAGGACCACGGTCGCGAGCGCGGCGTAGGAGACCGGCAGCTTGGCGTACGCGACCACCAGCAGGGCGACGCACAGCAGCACCCACGGAATGTGCAGTGCGCTCCCGAGGTGGTGGCCGTGGAGCACCGAGCTCGCGTTGTGCCACATGGCGGCGAAGGGTGCGGCGAGGGGTCCGCGATGGCCGCCCTGCTGCTGGACGCGGAGGGGAAGCCACGCGTCGCCGAATTGGGCGCGGACCCAGCCGAGATAGGCCGCGACACCGGCGAGCGGCGCGACCGCCGCGGCGCCGGTGGCTCCCCATCGCAGCGGCGATCGCGGCTCGCGGCGGGTGCGCCAGGCCTCGAGGAGCACCGGCACCACCAACAGCATGCCGAGTGGACGCAGCCCCCCGGCCAGCAAGCCCACTGCCGCGGCCCACCACCAGCGGCCCTTCCGTGCGGCGAGCAACGTGACGATCGCGCAGAGCAGGAGCGCGGCGTCCGCGTAGCCGAGCACGAGGGAGTACGCGGAGGGTGCGAGCGCGAGCAGCCACACCGACCGTCGGGCGAGCGCCGCCTCGCCGAGGTCACTTCGGACCAGCACCACCAACGCGGCCATCGCTCCCAGCGCGCAGAGGTTGGCGAGCAGCAGGAGCGCGGGACCCACCCCGATCCCCGGCACCCAGCCGAGGACCCGGGCCGCGAAGGGGTACAGCGGGAAGAAGCGCACCGACTGGAGGCCACTCGACCCATAACCGTGCCGGGCGATCGACTCGTACCATCCCGCGTCCCATACGAGCAGCCCCTGGTGGACACGGGCCGCCGCACCCGGGTTGCCCGGACGGACGTCGGCGACCGTCGCGTGGGCGAGGGCGAGGCTGCCGAGCACGAGCGCGCGGGCCACGATCCAGGCGGGCAGCACCTCGAGGACCGTCCGGGCGACGACGCGGGCTTCCGCCGCGAAACGGTCGCGGCGCGCGTGGGAGGCGGGTGCGGAGGGCGCTGCGCCCGGCCGTTCGAGCTCGACGACTCCGTGCGGCTCGCCGACCACCGCGATCAGGGGTTCACGGGGGTGAACTGCATCAGCCACATCGGCTGATAGAAGGTGACGTCGTTCCCGATCACCAGTTCGCTCACCCGGTAGTGCGGGTTGGCCTGCAAGGTCTCGACGACCTGCTCGCAGCGCAGCCCGTACCCCTGGTAGCCGCCGGCCCACACCACGAAGATCTGCCGGTTGCCGGCCGCGGCGGACGACTCGAGTCCGACGGCGAAGTGGGCCGGCGAGGCGGCATGCACCGCGTCCTCGTAGTCGACCCAGTTGACGAACTCCGGACCGATGCCCCGCGGGAAGGTGGTCTGGCTGTACCGCCCGTCGGGCAGAAGGCGGTTCACCGCCGGACCGAGTTGATCCGGGCAGTAGGCGATGACGTCACCCGGATTGCGCGGTACGAGCGATCGCCGCCGCGACCTCCCCGGCCTGGGTCCGGTTGGTGTAGATGTTCGGTATCGAGCCGGCGAAGCCGGCCGACGACGGCGACCACGAGGATCCCCACCCGCACCCGGCGGTCCTGGAACACGGTCAGCCCGAGCGCGACCAGCAGGATGAGCGGGATGAAGATGACCGACGCGTACCGCGGGTCGAAGGCACTGTTGG
The DNA here is from genome assembly GCA_963784155.1 of uncultured Acidimicrobiaceae bacterium. GTDB lineage: Bacteria > Actinomycetota > Acidimicrobiia > Acidimicrobiales > RAAP-2 > Bog-756. The sequence continues at coordinate 10,929 of CAWAQF010000011.1, read as the reverse complement.
TCAGGAGACCACCTGCGATGGCGGCCGCGTAGGTGCCGGCGATGACGATCGCGATCGGCCGGCCGAGCGGGCGGGTGCGGATGTCGAGGTCGATGTGCCGGCGGTCACGGGCGATCCCGAAGAGACCGAGCCCCGCCAGGGCGAAGAAGATCAGTGCGAGCGCACGACCCTGGCTGGTGCTGCCTCCGGCGAACTGCGCGATCGAGCTGACCGCGGCGCCGAAGCTGGCCGGCGTCGACCACGGGGTACCCGTATGGCGCGACTGGAACAGGAACGTCGGGACCCAGGGCAGGAACGCGAGGCAGCACCACCGCGCCCGCCACCAGGCAGGCCGTCGCGCCGGCCCGCCACTCGGGCCGTCCCCTCAAAACCTGCCAGGCCAACCAGAGCGCAACGGTGCCGACGAGGTAGAGGGACCAGTAGTGGGTGTAGAGGAGCAGCGCGACGACGGTCCCGAGTGCGACGAGATTCCCCGCACGGGGGCGCGCCAGTGCCCGATCGAGGGCGAGGAACCCGACCACGGTGAGCAAGGCGACCAGGGAGTACATGCCGCGCTTCGGTGTCGTAGCGGACCGCGAAGGGAGAGGTGGCGACGAGGAGCATTGCGGCCCATCCGACGGTGCGGCCGCCGAGCCGGCGGCCGGCGACCCATGCGAGGGGCACCGTCGCGACGCCGATGACGCCCGGCAGGGCACGGACGGCGAGATCCGAGGTCCCGAACGCCCCCATCCAGAAGTGGAGCAGGACGTAGAAGAGCGGCGGTGCCCCGTCGCGGTGCAGGAGCGAGGGGAGCTGGTGCAGAGGCTGGCCGGCGATGCTGACGGTCAGCGCCTCGTCGAGCCAGAGGTCCGACCTCGTCCAGAAGCGGAGGACCAGCGCCGCGACGAGGATCACCCCGGTGGCGACCACGAACAGGCGGACCGTCCGCGCGCCGAAGGGCCTCCCCTCGGGATCGGCCACCGCCGCCGGGGGTGCGCCCTGTTCCGGACCGCCCGGCACGGCGCCCCTCGGCCGGCGATCCGTACGTGGCGCCCCGGCCTCTCCGCCCTCCTCGACCGGTGCGGCGCCCTCCTCCGGACGGGCCGGACCGACCTGGTCGGCCTCCGCCACCGAGGAGGTCCCGGAGGGAGGTGCGTCCATGGTTCGCATGGTAACCAGGCTGCAGCGCGAGGTGGCGCGAGCGACACGTGCCCCAGACCATGGACCCTGGGCATACTTGGCGGTAACGTGCCCCCCGAACTCGACGCCGCTGTGAAAGAGTCGTCCGACGTCGTACGCACGGCACCGGACCGAAGCGACCACACCGAGCATCCGAAGGTAAGGGGGGAGCAGGTGAAAGGGCGCAACGAAATCGACCGCCGGACCTTCCTGTCCCGGACGGCGGCGACAGGAGGGGCGGTCGCGCTCGGCGCGGCGGCCCCGGCGGCACTCGCCGCCTGTTCGTCGAGTTCGAGCGGGTCGCCCACCACGTCGTCAGGGTCCAAACCCGGTGTCGGGAGCGGCAAGCCGGTCCGGGGCGGTTCGCTCACGGTCGCAGTTCTCGCCGACATCGACGGCTTCTACCCGCCCACCAACCACTGGGACACCAACGGCTTCAACTACGCCCACGCCATCTACGACCCGCTGATGGCGGTCGCCGCGGACGGGAGCATCCAGGGGTACCTCGCCGAGTCGATGAATCCCAACGCGACATACGACTCCTGGACGCTGACCCTCCGTCCGGGCATCAAGTTCCACGATGGTTCCGACCTGACCGCGGCGGTGGTGAAGGCGAACTACGACGCGCTGCTCACCTCCGCGCTCACCGGTCCGGCGCTCAAGCAGGTGACCTCGGTCACCGTGACGGGAGATCTCACCGTCCAGTTCGCGCTCGAGGCGCCCAACCCGACCTTCCCCGCCGGGCTCACCACCCAGGTCGGCTACGTGGTGGGAGAGGCAATGATCAATCAGGCGAAGGCCAACCCCAACAGCTCCCCCACGCCGGTCGGCACCGGGCCCTTCGTCTTCTCCCAGTGGCAGCCCAACAGCTCGTTCACGGCCACCCGCAACCCGAACTACTGGCGGTCCGGCCTCCCCTACCTCGACCAGATCACCTTCAAGCCGATCCCCGACACCACCCAACGCGAGTCCACGCTGCGGACCGGGGCGGTCGACATGATCCAGTCGACCGACCCCAACACCATCGCCCGGTTCTCCGGGTCGGGGGGCAGCGGCTTCCAGGTGGTCGACTCGGTGACCGGGGTGATCGGCCAGCCGACTGTCGCGTTCGTCATGCTCAACACCGAGGTCGCCCCCACCAACGACCTCCGGATCCGCCAGGCGCTGGCGAAGGCGACCGACGCCGCCGAGATCCGAAAGCTCTACGACGCCGGCTTCGGAGGGCCGATCAACGGCCTCTTCCTCTCCAATTCGCCCTATTACAGTGACACCGGCTACCCGACCTACGACCCTTCGGGCAGCGCGCCAGCTGGTCGACCAGTACAAGGCCCAGCACGGGACGCCCAGCCTGAAGCTGTACACCATCCCCGACCCCCTCTACATCAAGCTCATCCAGATCATCCAGCAGATGTGGCAGCAGGTCGGTTTCGTCGTCACGCTCGGCGAGGTCGAGCAGGCGACCATCATCACCGACTTCATCACCGGCGAGTTCCAGGCCGCCACCGTCTACCAGTTCGGAGCGGTCAACCCCGATCTCAACTACGTCTGGTTCTCGACGACCACCGTCGCACCGGTCGGGAGCATCGGCCTCAACTTCCCCCGCAACTCCGATCCGCAGATCGAGACCGCCCTCCTCACCGGTCGCCACACCACCGACTCGGCAACCCGGGCGACCGCCTACCAGACGGTCAACGAGCGGTTGGCCAAGGACCTGCCGTATCTCTGGATCTCCCAGTACTTCTTCTCCGAGGTCGCACAGGACCGGGTGCAGAACTTCGCCAACCCAACCCTTCCCAGCGGATCTCCCGGGTACGCCTTCGACGAAGGCATCTTCTTCCCGACGCAGATCTGGATGGCCGGATAGCGACGAGGTCGAGGGACTCGGCGCGATGACGAAGTACCTCCTCCGACGGCTCGTCCAGCTGGTGGTGGTGGCGTTCATCATCTCGGTGCTGGTGTTCCTGCTCGTCCACCTACTGCCGGGTGACCCGTCGAACACCATCCTCGGCTCGAACGACACTCCCCAGAACCGGGCGGCGCTCTTCAAGCAGCTCGGCCTCAACAAGCCGCTCGTCGACCAGTACTGGATCTGGCTGACCAACCTCTTCCACGGCGACTTCGGTCAGTCCTACCTCGACCACGAGCCGGTCTCGAAGATCATCGCGACCGGGTTCCCCATCGACCTCGAGCTGATCATCATCTCCCAGGTCATCGCCTTCGCCGTGGCCATCCCCCTTGCCCTCGTGACGTCGCGGCGCCCGAACCGGCCGGTCGACAACGTGGCGACGACCGGCACCTTCGGAATGCTGGCCCTCCCGCCGTTCGTGATCGCGCCGGTGATGGTGGCGATCTTCGCGGTGGGACTGCACTGGTTCCCCGCGACCGGCTACGTGCCCTTCTCGCAGGACCCCGCCACCAACCTGAAGGACATGCTGCTTCCCTCGCTCGCGATCACGGCCGGTTCGATCGCCATCTACTACCGGCTGCTGCGCTCGGACCTGATCAGCACGTTGCAGGAGGACTTCATCACCATGGCCCGCTCGAAGGGCCTCTCCGACCGCCGGATCATGTGGCGCCACGCGTTCCGGCCTTCGACCTTCTCGCTGATGGCGGCCGCCGGCGTCAACATCGGGGCGCTCATCGCCGGCACCTTCATCGTCGAGTATCTGTTCGCTCTCGCCGGGTTGGGGTACTCGCTGGTCGTGGCGGTGCAACAACGTGACTACCTCGTCGTCCAGGGCATCACCCTGGTGGTCGCCCTGGTGTACGTGGTGCTGCAGTTCCTGATCGACTTCCTCTTCACGGTGGTCGACCCGAGAGTGGTCCGGGGGTGAGCGATGGCTGACGACCGCGAGCTGGCCGGCACTCGGGCCGCCACCCGTCTGCTCGCCGACCGGGTGCCGGGTCAGGCCGCGGTCAACGAGGTGGTGCTCTCGCGCCAGACCGAAACGCTCCATTCCGACGACGTCATCGTGAGAAGGTCCTTCGGGATCCTCTTCTGGTTCGCGATCGGCTGGGTCTCCCTGATCGTGTTGCTGGCGGTGATCGCCGATCTCCTCCCCCTGACCAACCCCAACTACCAGAACTACGCGGCGATCAACGCGGGTCCGAGCATCCACCACCTGCTCGGCACCGACGATCTCGGGCGTGATCTTCTCAGCCGGATCATCTACGGCTCTCGGGTCTCCCTCATCGTGGGGTTCTGTTCGGTCGCAATCGGCCTCCTGGTCGGAGGGACTCTCGGTCTCCTGTCGGGCTACAAGGGAGGCCGCCTCGACCTCGCTCTCAACGCGGGGGCCTTCGTGATCCTCGCATTCCCCGCGATCGTCGCGGTCATCGCGATCGTCGCCTTCTGGGGGTCGTCGGTCTGGAAGCTCACCCTGATCATCGGGATCGGGACCATTCCGCTGATGTTCCGGGTGGTGCGCGCCTCGACCCTTTCCGTCGGGAGCCGCGACTTCGTGGTGGCCGCGCGCGCCATGGGCGCGAGCACCTCGCGGATCCTCTTCCGCGAGATCCTGCCCAACGTGGTCCCGGTCGCCCTCACCTTCGGTCTGATCACCGTCGCCGGGGTGATCGTCATCGAAGGGTCGCTCGCCTTCCTCGGTCTGTCGGTCGCGCTGCCGACCCCGTCGTGGGGCAACCTCATCTCCGAAGGCGCTACCAACGGCAACATCCAGACCAACCCACTCATCATGCTGTGGCCGGCACTCGCCATGTTCCTGCTGCTCCTCTCCATCAACCTGATCGGCGACCGGCTCCGCCAGCGGTTCGACATCCGAGAAGGCCTGTTGTGATCGGGCGTCTCCGGTCCAAGGGCAGGGCGGGCAGCCTCGAGTTCCCCGACGCCACCGAGCGGACCGAGCCGCTGCTCGTCGTCGAGGACCTGCACACCTCCTTCCGCACCACACGGGGAACCGTGCGTGCGGTGGACGGGGTCTCCCTCACGGTCGACGCGGGGAAGACGCTCGGGATCGTCGGCGAGTCCGGATCGGGCAAGACGGTGCTCTACGCGTTCGATCATGGGGCTCCTTCCGGTCCGCGACGTGGTCAAGAGCGGGACCGTCCGCTTCGCCGGCCACGAGATCACCGCGATGTCGCCCGACGAGCTCCGGCAGGTCTGGGGCGCCGAGATGAGCATGATCTTCCAGGACCCGATGACCGCCCTCAACCCGGTCAAGCGGATCGGCACCCAGATCACCGAGTCCCTCCGGCTCCACCTGGGCATGGCCCGTTCCGATGCCAACTCCACCGCGGTCGAGCTCCTCCGCTCGGTCGGGATCCCCTCGCCCGAGGAACGGGTGCAGTGGTACCCGTTCCAGTTGTCGGGCGGGATGCGCCAGAGGGTGATGATCGCCATCGCGCTGGCCTGCGCACCGCGGCTGGTCCTCGCCGACGAGCCGACGACCGGGCTCGACGTCACCGTCCAGGCCCAGATCCTCGACCTGCTCGCCGACCTCCAACGCGAGCGGCAGATGGCGGTCGTTCTGGTCACCCACGACCTCGGGGTGGTCGCCCACCGGGCGGACGAGATCGTGGTCATGTACGCCGGGCGCATCGTCGAGCGCGCCCCGACCGGCACGCTCTTCGCAGACACCCGCATGCCCTACACCCAGGCGCTGATGGACTCGATCCCCCGCCTGTCGGAGCCCTCCGGGGCTCGGCTCCATTCCATCGCGGGACGACCGCCCGACCTCATCCACCCGCCGCCCGGATGCCGCTTCGCTCCGAGATGTCCCTACGCACAGGACAAGTGCCGGGCCGCCGAGCCGCCGCTCCGCACGGCGGGCTCGCCGGACCACCTCTTCGCCTGTTGGTTCCCGCTGGTCAACGGCCAGCCCACCGGACAGGTCCCGCACGACGCCGACTGCGACGCCGGCTGCCGCGGCCGCGACCGACGGGACCGCGCCTGCCGTCGTCCCGACCGACGAGACCGGTCCGACAGCCGAGGTCCGTCCTTCGTGAGCGAAGGTCCGGCGACGAACGGCCCGGCGGCCACGGCCGACCAGCCGGTGCTCGTCGTCGACGACCTCGTCGTCGAGTTCCGGAGCGGGCACCGGCACGTGCACGCGGTCTCCGGCGTGAGCTTCGAGATCCGCCAGGGCGAGACACTCGGTCTGGTCGGAGAGTCCGGTTGCGGAAAGTCGACCACCGGCCGGACCCTGGTGCAGGTGCAGGTACCCACCTCCGGGCGCATCGTCTTCCGGGGGAAGGACCTCGCTTCCTTCTCGACGCACGAGCAACGGGAGCTCCGGACGAAGATCCAGATGATCTTCCAGGACCCGATCTCGTCGCTGAACCCGAGGCGAAAGGTGAAGGACATCGTCGCCGAACCGCTGGTGATCTGGAAGCGGGGTAGCCGCGACGAACGGGCCGAACGGGTGCGAACCATGCTCGAGGCGGTCGGGATCGACCCCGACGCCGCCGGCGACCGACGCCCCCAGGAGTTCTCGGGCGGCCAGTGCCAGCGGATCAGCATCGCGCGAGCCCTGATGGCCGAACCGGACCTGCTGATCTGCGACGAGCCGGTCTCCGCGCTCGACGTGTCGGTGCAGGCCCAGATCCTCAATCTCCTCGCCGACCTGAAGCAGCGCTTCGGGCTCACCATGGTCTTCATCGCCCACGACCTCGCCGTGGTGAAGAACGTGAGCGACCGGGTCGCGGTGATGTACCTCGGCAAGCTGGTGCGAGATCGCGGGCTCCGACGCGCTCTACCGGTCGGCCGCCCACCCCTACACCGAAGCGCTGCTCGCAGTCGATCCCCGAACCCGATCCCGAACGGCGCTCGGAGCATCGGGCCCTTTCGGGCGAGATCCCCTCGCCGCTCGATCCTCCGTCGGGGTGCCGCTTCCGCACGAGGTGCCCGTACGCACAGCAGCGCTGTGCCGACGAGGAGCCGCTCCTGCGCGAAGTCGCGCCCGGGCACCAGGTCGCCTGCCACTTCCCGCTCGTCGGTGAGAAGGCCAACGGCTCGCGCACGAGCGTGTCGCTATCGGCTGACGTCGACGCCACGAAGGGGGCCGCGACGGACAGCGCCTGAGCGGGCGCGGGCCCGATACTCCGCTCGAGCCCTCGGCTCGAGCGGTCAGCCCTCGGACGGAGGTTCGCTCGACCCCTCGGGTGCAGCCTCTGGCGCTCCGGCAGCCGCGGCCGGCGCTCCGGCGGCCTCGGCGCTCCGGCAGCCTCAGGCGTTCCGGCATCCGCGGCCGGCGCTCCGGCGTCCGCGGCCGGTGTCCCCTCGGCCTCCGCTTCCCCGTCCCGTGCTCCGCCGCGTACTCGGCCCACGCCGCCTGCGCCTCGGTCTCAGGAGTGAAGTCCCCCTCGGAGAACTCGAAGGGACCGAGGTAGTTCCCCTCTGCGTCGTAGGCGTGCTCGCCGAACGCCTCGCGGTACTCCTCGGAGACCTCCCCGCCCTCGGCCGCCTGCTTGATCGACAGGCTGATCCGCCGCCGCTGCAGGTCGATGTCGATGATCTTGACCCAGAGCTCCTCGCCGGGGGTGACCACCTGCTCGGGGAGGTCGACGTGGTGGCTCGCCATCTCCGAGATGTGCACGAGGCCCTCGATCCCATCGCCCACCTGCACGAAAGCACCGAAGGGGACCAGCTTGGTGATCCGCCCGTAGACCAGCTCGCCCACCTGGTGGGAGTTCGCGAACTCCTGCCACGGGTCGTTCTGGGTGGCTTTGAGCGAGAGGCTGATCCGTTCCTTCGAAAGATCGACGTCGAGCACCTCGACCTCGATCTCGTCGCCAACCGACACCACCGAGGACGGATGGTCGACGTGCTTCCACGAGAGCTCCGACACGTGGACGAGTCCGTCCATCCCACCGAGGTCGACGAAGGCGCCGAAGTTGACCACCGAGGAGACGACGCCCCTGCGCCGCTCGCCCGGCTTCAGGTTGACCAGGAACTCGCCGCGCTGTTCCTTCTGCGTCTCCTCGAGCCAGGCGCGACGCGAGAGCACGACGTTGTTGCGATTGCGATCGAGCTCGATGATCTTCGCCTCGATCGTCTTTCCCACGTAGGGCTGGAGCTCGCGGACCCGCCGGAGCTCGACGAGAGAGGCGGGGAGGAAGCCGCGCAACCCGATGTCGACGATGAGACCGCCCTTCACCACCTCGATCACCGGACCGGTGACCACCTCGTCGGCCTCCTTCAGCTTCTCGATCGTGCCCCACGCCCGCTCGTACTGCGCCCGCTTCTTCGAGAGGATCAGGCGACCCTCCTTGTCCTCCTTCTGGAGCACCAGGGCCTCGATCGGCTCACCCAGGTGGACGATCTCGGAGGGGTCGACGTCGTTGCGGATGGAGAGCTCCCGTACCGGGATCACGCCTTCGGACTTGAAGCCGATGTCGAGCAGCACCTCGTCGCGATCGATCTTGACCACCGTGCCCTCGACCAGGTCCCCGTCGTCGAATTCGACGATGGTCCCGGCCATCGCGTCCTCGAGCGATGCGCCGCCGAGGTCGTCCTCGGTCACCGAACGAGGTGTGTACACACCGTTCTCGTCGAAGCTCCCCATCGCTTCGGGGGAGAGCAGGGCGGTGCCGTCGGACACAGTTTGGGTTTCGGACATGGATGAGGTAGCTCGCTTTCCGGACAGGTTCGCCGGGCCGTCAGGCCGCGGCGGCAAAACAGGGCCAACTGGCCGGCCTTCGATGGTACTCGACAGGCCCGCGGTCCATGGTCGGCAGGCCCACGACGCGAGTCAGGAGGCCTTCGCGTCGGCCCAGGAGGTGCCCCAGGCCATCGCCACCTTGAGCGGCACGGTGAGCGCTGCCGCGCCGGTCATCGCCTCTTCGGTGAGCGCGGCGACGGCGTCGGACTCGTCGGGGACCACGTCGACGAGCACCTCGTCGTGGACCTGGAGGACCAGGTCGGACTCGAAACCTCCGCGCTCCAACCCTCCGTCGAGGCGGACCAGCGCGATCTTGAACAGGTCGGCGGCGAGGCCCTGGATGCCGGCGTTCATCGCCTGCCGTTCGGCCGCCTGGCGCAGCTGGTAGTTGCTCGATGCGAGATCCGGCAGTGGACGACGCCGGCCGAACACGGTCACCGTGTAGCCGACGGTCCGTGCCTCGGCCACCGCTCGGTCCATGTACTCGCGGACCGAGGGGAACCCGGCGAAGTACGCGGTGAGGATCTCCTGGGCCTGCTCGACGGGGACCGCGAGCCGCTGCGAGAGGCCGTACGCCTCCATCCCGTAGGCGAGTCCGTAGGACACCATCTTCGCGGTCGAGCGCTGTGCGCCGGTCACCTGGTCCCGCTCGATGCCGAACACACGGGCGGCCACCGTCCGGTGGATGTCCTCGCCGGCGGCGAACGCAGCGGTCGAGCCCCGGGTCGCCCGGAGAGATGGGCGATCGCCCGGAGCTCCACCTGGTCGTAGTCGGCGACGAGCAGGCGCCGGCCTGCGGAGGGGACGAACGCCTCGCGGAACCGCCGGCCCTCGTCGGTCCGGACCGGGATGTTGTGGAGGTTGGGACGGTCCGAGGAGAGACGGCCGGTGCGGGCGACGGTCTGTCGGAAGGTGGCGTGGATCCGGCCGTCGTCGCCGACCTCGTCGGCCAGGCTCTCGCCGTAGGTCGAGCGCAGCTTCTCGATCTCGCGATAGCGGAGCAGCGCCTCGATGATCGGGTGCTGCCCGCGGAGGAGCTCGAGAGTGCGTGCGTCGGTCGAGAAGCCGGTCTTCGTCTTGCGCACCGGGGAGAGAGCGAGCCGCTCGTAGAGGACACTCGCGCAGCTGCGGGACCGAAATTCACCTTGAACGGCCCGCCCGCGAGATCGTGGATGGTGGCCTCGAGGGAACTGCACTCCTCGGCGAGCTCCGCACCGATCGAGCGCAGCACCGTCCGGTCGACCGCGATGCCGGTCACCTCCATCCGCCGCGAGCACTCTCACCAGCGGTTCGCTCGCACGTTCTCGAAGAGATCGGTCTCGCCAGTCGCTCCGAGCGCATCGAGACGGGGGCCCGCAACCGTGCGGCAGCACGCTCACGTGGTGCGCCGCCGCCGAGGGCCTCGACGTCGACGCCGTCCGCGCCGCCGCGTCGGAGGAGTCCGCGAGCGCGAGGACGCCCTGACCCTCGGCACCTTCGCCGTCGCCGAGCTCGACCCCGAGGAAACGCGCCCGAGGTCGGGCAGTCGGTAGCGATCGGTGCTCGGATCGAGCAGATAGGCCGCGACGGCGGTGTCCATCACCAGTCGCGACACGTCGACCCCGAGGGGCAGGAGCGACCGCATGATCTCCTTCGCGTCGTGGGCGATCACCCCGATCCCGTCGGCAAGTCCCGACCCGAGCACCTCGAGGACCGCCGGCTGCGTCCGGCGAGCGCCCCGCCCTTCGCATCGACGCCGACGTGGACGACCGTTCCCTTCGCCGCGGGATCGACCGCCTCGACGGTCGCGGTGAGCGAACGAAGGGGCGAGCGCCCCGGATCACCGGTCCACGCCGCGGCAACCGCCACGTTGCCGGTGGCCGCGCCGCGCGCCTCGGCGAGGACCCGCTCGAGCGCCTTCTTCGCCGCAGCCGCGGTCGTGGGCACGACCAGTTGGGGGTCCCCCAGCCACTCCGGCGTGGCCGCGGCGAGGGTCGACGCCACCACGCCCGAGCCCTCCCCGCTCGCAGGCGAGGCGGCCTCACCGAAGAAGCCCTCGCTCATCAGTGCGGTGAAACGGGTCCACGAGTTCGGAGCTCGAGCTGGGCGAAGGTGTCGGCGGGCCGCTTCGACGTCGAAGGCGCGGAAGCGCAGGTCGGTCGCATGGAGGTCG
>CAWAQF010000010.1:0-35920 GCA_963784155.1 uncultured Acidimicrobiaceae bacterium | reverse complement strand
CGTGCGCCGGGGCCACCAGCCCGGCGAAGGTCGGCACCAGCGCTACCAGGACGGCGGCCGATCCGAGGGCGAAAACCCGTCGGGGACGTGAGGAGCTACGCCCAATCCTGCTCCCCGCTCCACATGTGCCCCATCGGCGGTGGGCGTGGAGTCTTGAGGAGAATTTCACTGAGGATGGCGAAATGGCGAGCACGTTGAGTGAGATCGCTGCACCGAGATGGTGGTCTGGGGAGGTCCGCGGCCTCACCCGGTAGGTCGGCCCGCCGACAGTACGATCCGCGGTGTGGCGAGACCCGCGGCGCGGAGTCGATCGACCGGCGCGCCGGATCGCCTGCGCGTGCTCCGGATCTCGAAGAGCGGGGTGGTCACCGCGTGGCGGGAGCGCGAGCGCCAGCTCCGTGCCGACGGCGTCGACCTCACCCTCGTCACCGCGTCGCGTTGGGAGGAGGGCGGCGCCCTGGTCTCCTTCGAGCCCGCCGGCGACACCTTCGCCGTCCCGCTGCGCACCTTCGGCCGTCATCCCAACCTCTTCCTCTACGATCCCCGCGTCCTCTGGCGGTTGCTCGCCTCGAGGGAATGGGACCTCATCGACATGCACGAGGAGCCCTTCGGGATCGCGGTCGCCGAAATCCTCGCCATCCGCCGTCTGCGTCGCCCCCGCGTCCCCTACGTGCTCTCCTCTGCGCAGAACCTCGAGAAGCGGTATCCGCCCCCGTTCCGCTGGTTCGAACGCTCCGCACTTCGTCACGCGGCGGGCGCCTACACCTGCAACGTCGAGGCCGGCGAGATCCTGCGTCGCAAGGGTCTGCGCGGCGAACAGGTGCTGCTCCCGCTCGGGGTCGACGTCGATCGGTTCACCGCGGTCGACCGCCCTCCACCTGTCGAATCCCTCAGGGTCGGCTTCGTCGGGCGGCTGATTCGCCACAAAGGGGTCGACGTCCTTCTGCGCGGCGGTGGTGTCCGATCCGCGGCATGGTGGTCGACGTGGTCGGTACCGGGACCGAGGAGGATGCGCTTCGAGAGCTCGCGATGACGCTCGGCATCGGGCACCGGGTGCGCTTTCGCGGGTACGTCGACGAAGCGGAACTGCCGGACCTCTACCCGCAGTTCGACGTCCTCGCAGTGCCCTCGGTCGAGATGCCAGGTTGGGTCGAACAGTTCGGCCGGGTGGTGGTCGAGGCACAGGCCTCGGGCGTCCCCGTCGTGGCGAGTGAGAGCGGCGCGTCTCCTGACGTCGTGGGCGACTCGGGACTGCTCGTAGCACCTGGGGATCCTCCAGCCCTCGGTGCTGCACTCGCCCGGCTGCTCGACGAGCCGGAGCTCTGGGAGCGGCTCCACGCAGCGGGCCCCGCTGATGCGCGTCGGTGTTCGTGGTCGGAGGTGGCCGCGACGCAGTCCGCGCTCTACCGACGGGTCACCGGCCGCTCGGCGAGCACCTCGCGGTAGATCTCCTCGAGCCGGTCCACGTGCCGTGCGAGCGAGTACTGCTCGTGCTGGCGCCGGCGCAGCGCCCGCCCGACCTCGAGGCGGCGATCGCGGGAGTGCGCGAGCTCGACCAGTGCGGATGCCGCCGCAGCGGGGTCACCTCGAGGAAACAGCAGGCCGACGTCCCCGACCGTCTCGACATGGCCCCCGCCCGCGGCGGCGACCACCGGCAGACCGTGTGCCATGGCTTCGACGACCGAGAGTCCGAACGGTTCCTCGGGCGCAGTGGCGAGGAAGATCGACGCGCCCTGAAGCAGGGCGTCGGTATCGCGAACCGCTCCGGAGAATTCGACGCTCGAAGCGACACCGAGGTCGCCGGCGAGGCGAGCGAGCTGGTCCGCGGAGTCGCCCTCCCCGGCTACCACCAGCCGCCAGCCGCGCGGTCGGAAGGCCGCTCGACGCCCAAGCTTCCAGCCCGACGGCGGACTGTTTCTCCGGCGAGAGCCGCTGCAGCATGACCGCGATCGGGGAGTCGAGCAGAGCCTGCGGACACTCGGCGACGCCGTTCTCCAACAGCACGGTGGGTCCGCCGGCGTGGTCGGCCACGAACCGGCTGATCGCGAGGTCCCGTGTGACGGACCGTGCGGACCAGCCCGCGAGCAGCCGTGCCGGCGCACCGGTCCCCCGGCCGGCTGCGAAGTGCCGGGTGGCGACGATGGGCGCCGCCAGTACGGGGTGCACCAGCCAGGCGGCCGTCTCGGCTGCGGTCATGTGGACATGGACGATGTCGGCGTGCCGTCGACGCAGCAATCCCACCGCCGCACCTGCCACCGTCCGGGCGGGCAGGTGGGGAACCCGGGCCGGTAGTTCTTCGCGGCATCCGTGTGGGGTCGCCACCGATGACGCTGACGCGATGGCCGCGCGTGGCGAGGGTCGCGCTCACCTGTGAGACGTAGCGCTCGACACCGGCGAACGCGTCGCTGCGGACGACCTGCACGACGTTGAGCGGTCCCTCGACGTCGACGGGCGCTGCTCGGCCGCCAGCGTTGGGGGACACGGAGCTCCTCTCGATCGGCCGGCGTGGCACGAGGCGGGTGCCGCACCCGACCGGCCGGTGCCGCTCCTATCATGCCTGACCGGTCGGCCGGGTCCTTGCCGGTGGGCACGTCGGCCTCTCGGAGAGGCGAGGAGCGATGACATCGTGAGCGGTCCCGAGGTCGCGGTCGTGTTTCCCGCCGTGCACCGCAGCGGCGGGATCGAGCGGGTCTGCTGGGACCTGCTCGAGTACCTCGCGCCGCGCCATGAGACGGTCTTCGTCGGCCAGAGCGCGCCGGACGGACTCCCGACCGGGGTAGGAATGGTCGAGGTGCCCGGTCCGGTCGAGCCGACCCCGATCGGGATGCGGCGCCGACGCGACCGGTTCGGCGAGGTGGTCGCATCGCTCCACCCGCGGGTGAGCGTCACCATGGGATCCGTCGTGCCCCCGGGGGACGTCCTCTGGGTCCCGAGCGTGCACCGGGCCTGGCTGCACGTGGCGCGGACGGTCAGGGTCGGACGGGTGACGCTCCCCGCCTCCGTCCGCTTCCTGATGCCGCGGCACCGAGCGCTGCTCGCGATGGAACGCGAGTACTTCGAGGGAAGCCGAGCGCGTCGCGATCCTCTGCACTTCGCCGTGTGAAGTCGAGGACCTCGCCCGTTACTACCGCGTCGACCCGGCCCGCACGACGGTCGTCCCGAACCCCTTCGACCCCGATCAGTTCAACCCCGCGCGTCGCTCCCGCGACCGTGGAGGGGCGCGGCGCGAGCTCGGTCTCCGCGACGGACGACCTCGCGTTGCTCTTCGTCGCCAACGAGCTGCACCGCAAGGGCTTCGGCCAGTTGCTCGAGGCGATGGCGTTGGCCGACGACCCCTCGATGACCCTCCACGTCGTGGGCAAAGCTCGCCCTCGGTCCGTTCCGGGCGACCATCCAGCGTCTGGGTCTCGAGCCCGAGGGTCGTGGCACACGGTGTGTCCTCCGACGTCGGGTGGTACCTGGCCGCCGCCGACCTGCTGGTGCTCCCCACCCAGTACGAACCGTTCGGCCTGGTGATCGTCGAGGCGTTGGCGAGCGGGGTGCCAGTGCTCACCACGCGACTGGCGGGTGCGTCCGATGGCCGTCCGCGACGGTCGTACCGGGCTGATCCTCGACGACCCCTACGACGTCGAGGGGCTGGCGGCGTTGCTGCGCCGGGCCGGCTCGGTCGACCTCGCGGCGTGGGGCGAGGAGGCCGCCACCTCCGTCGACGAGTTCCGGAGGGATGCGGTCATGCAGCGGGTCGAAGCGCTCGTCTTCGGTCCTGAGCCAGCGGGGGACTGGAGTCAGAGGAGTGCCTCTTCGGCGTTGCAGGGGCCGGTCCGGTAGAGGCGGAGTCGGAAGGCCGCCGACGCCGCCCGCTCCGCCGGCAGGAGCACCGAACGGAGGAGGGACCCGGTCATCACCCCGGTGCGGAAGACCCACCAACCGGCTGTCCCGTGGTGCTTGCGCACGTACCGCTCGGTCGACGCGTGGAAATGGGTCTCGCGGACGGACTCGTCGCCGCCGGTGCCTGCCCCTACGTGAGAGGCGGCCACCTCGGGACAGAGCGCGGCTCCCCAGCCGCGGTCGCGCGCGCGCGCCGTTGCCAGTCGGTCTCCTCGGCGTAGAGGAAGAACTGCTCGTCGAAGGGGCCGACGTCTCGCACCGCGTCGCGCCCGCAGCAAGAGCACCGACCCGATGAGGAAGTCGGCGCGGCGAGACAGCCTGCCGAGACCGAACGCCTCGACCCAGGCGCCGCAGCGGAGTGGGGAACGGCCAGGCGACCCGATCCGGGTCGCCGCGGTCGAAGGGTCGGACTGGGTCGGCGCCACGCAGGCCAGGTCCTCGCGTCGATGGAGGCAGTGGCGGAGTTGGGCGATCTCCGAGGGCCCGATCGAGGCGTCCGGGTTCAACAGCAGGAGATCTGCCGACGGACGGGACCGTTGGGACAGGCCGAGGTTGACCCCTGCGGCGAAACCGAGGTTGCGCCCCGGGTCGACGTAGCGAGCGCGGTGGCGAGCCGCGACGGCACGCACCTCGGGGTCAGAGGAGTTGTCGACGACGAGGACCGGAACGGAACCCTCGAGCCCTCGGAGGCACTCGTCGAGAAGCGCTGCCGCACCGAACGCGATCGACGAGTCCTTCGACGTCGTCGGTAACCGTCGGCGCACCGCCCGTCGGCGGTGCCTCAATGCCGGTAGGCGTACGACTGGTAGGAGTCGAGCTGTGAGTGGCGCGAGCGGTTGAGCACCGAGTCCGAGCACATGGCAGTGGGTCGTCTCGAGCCGGTGGATGGTCCGCCCGAGCATCGCCTTGTCGGTCCGCCCCTCGCTGGCGACGACGACCGCGCCGTGGGCCATGCTCCCGAGGATGGCGGTGTCGGGGCCGCGAGGACCGGTGGTGTGTCGATGAGCACGATGTCCGCCAGCAAGGGCAGCTGGTCGATGACCGGCTGCATTCCCGGGCTGCCGAACAGCTCTGCGGGGTTGTCGAGGTAGATGCCCGCCGGCAGGAGGGAGAGCCCGCGGATCCCGGTCTGGATGAGCAGCGGGGAGACCGAGGTCTCGAGTGCCTCGCGTGCCGCCCCTCCGCGTCGGACTCGAGGGCACCGGCGCCGGTCCCTGCCGAGTGGAACTGCCAGCCGACGACTGGCCCGGGTGCGGTCGGACGTCCTCGTCGGGGGTCTTCCAGTTGGCCTCGATGACGTCGGCGAAGCCGGGCTGGCCGAGCTCGATCCCGAAGATCTCCTCCATCCGCGGCCGGCGGAAGTCTCCGGAAACCACCACCACCTTGCTCCCGCTCATCGCCCAGGCGGCGGCCAGATTGGCGGTCACGAACGTCTTGCCGTCACCCGCTTCGGGCGAGGTGACCACCACTATCGGGCATGGCGTCTCGTCGAGGAGGACGCGGAGACTGGTCCGCAGCTCACGCACCGACTCGGCCATCATCGACTGTGGGGCCTGCACCATCGGCGATCGCCACCTTGCCGCCCCGCACGTCGGAATCCTGGGGGAGCTCGGCGAGCACGGGTGCTTCGGTGATCGACTCGACGTCGGGGCTCGTCCGCAGACGGGTGTCCGAGCTCTTCACGGATCAGCGCGACGCCGCAGCCGACGAGCAGTCCGGCGATGAGGCCGATGGCCGCGAGCTTCGTGGTGGAGAGACCGGTTGGGGCGCCGGGCAGTCCGGCTGCGACCTGCACGGACGCGTAGGGCTCACCGATCTTGATGTTGGAGAGCTCGGTCTGCAGGTTGCTCACGGTGCTGGTGAGCGAGGCGATCTGGGCGGTGGTGATGGCGTTGGTCGTCGCGCCGGTGAGCTTGAAGCGAGGAGATCTGACTGTTGAGCTGGGCGATCTCCACGTTGATCTTGTCGATCTGGTGCTGGGCGACGTTTTGGATCTGGTCGACGAACGCGGTCGAATAGGCCTTGGCGACTGCCTGGGCCTGCTTGGGGTCGGGATCGGACGCGGTGATCGTCAGCGCGCCCGTATTGGGATCGACGCTGCCGGTCACCTCCGCGGAGACCGTGGAGTTGTTCCCCTGTCCGAGGATCTTGGCCGCCTCGGACTGGACGTCGGTGCTGTTGAGCTCTTGAACCGGATCGGGGAACGCGAACCGACGAGGACGACTGACTGTTCCCCGATTGGGTGGAGGCGGTCATCTGCACGAGCGCGGTCGACTGGTACTTCGGTTTGACGACCTTCGAGTAGCCGACGGAAACCGCCGAACCGCGACGACGACGCAGACCACGATGGTCAGCTTGCGACGCCAGAGCGTGGAGAGGAACTGGTGGATGGTCAGTGGTCGCTCGCTTTCACTTGGCCGCCATTCGATGAGCCGCGGTCGGTGGAGCAGAGCCCCATGGTCCTCTCTAAGAGGATACGGCCTGAGGGACACCAGAGAGTGCACAGGTGGCCGCCCGACCCCGAGGTCGCTGCACCGGATGCGATGGAAGGCACTCACCGGTCAGTCCTCGCGGGCCCGTTCGATGACCGAGGCCATCGCGAGCGCCCGGTCGTGCCAGGAAGGGACACCCGTGAGGTCGTGGTGCGGCCGCGCCACCCGGTTTCTCGGCCGAGGCCAGCGCCGACACGGTCGCCCGGACGAACCGGTCCCGCTCGGCGACGACGACCGGCGGACCGAGGTGGCGGAATCCGGCAACCGGTGTGGTCACGGTCGGCCGCCCTGCCGCGACCGCCTCGTAGGCCTTGATCGGGTCGAGGCTCTCGGTGAACGGGTTGACCAGGTGGGGGACGACCACCACGTCGGCGTGGGACAGATAGGCCGGAATGGAGAGATACGGACGGGCACCGACCAAG
Organism: uncultured Acidimicrobiaceae bacterium; assembly: GCA_963784155.1. GTDB lineage: Bacteria > Actinomycetota > Acidimicrobiia > Acidimicrobiales > RAAP-2 > Bog-756. The sequence continues at coordinate 29,118 of CAWAQF010000010.1, read as the reverse complement.
TGAACGTTCGAGAGATCGTGCAGGACGCGGAGGAGGCGCCCGGGGTGAGGCTGTCCGGGCCGAGCAACACCACCGCCAGGTCCGGACGGGTCCGGGCCAGCTCGACCACGAGCGGCACGTCGAGCCGGTCCTCGTGCAGCGTCCCGACGTAGAGCGCGACCGGTGACGGCGGGAGGTCCGACGGCCGGGGGTAGGAGCGTCCGAAGAGATCGACGTCGACGCCGTTCCCGATGAGCTCGACGGTGCGCCTCTGGCCCCGTGAGCGCTCGAGGGCCGGTGAGCAGACGACTACCTCGTCGCTGTGCTCGAGGAGCAGCCGGTCGTCGGCCACCAGCCGATCGTGTTCTCGGGACGAGAGCGCGGCGAACCGCCAGTCGTCGGTCACGTCGTAGAGGACGGGCCAACCGGAGCGCACCGCCAGGCGCGGCATAGGACGCGTCGTTGACCCAGACGAGCGGGCTGCTCGAGACCGAGGGAGCGGATCGCGTCCAGCACCTGTCGCTCGAGCGACCGATCGGCGAACGGGCCGAGCACCGCCGGGAGCCACTTGCGCGGAACCAGCACGTGGATCCGCGGCGCCACCTGCTCGAGCCGCGGGCCGTGCCCGCGGACCGGGCGCCGTTGACGCAGCTCGTGCAGGTAGTCGAGGGCCGGGGCGACGTAGAGCACGTGCAGTGCCGGATCGAGATCGACCAACTCGTCCACGAGGATCCGGATCCTCCGGCGGACCTCGGTCCACGGTTCGAGCGAGCAGACGACCAACGAGGTAGCCGGCGGCGTCGTTCCCGTCGTCATCACGATGCTGTCGCTCCGGCTCTCCGTCGCCATGTCCGTTCCTCGATACCCGCTCCGTGCTCCGTGCAGGCGGCACGGGCCACTCGGCCCGACCGTGGGGGTTGGGATCGTAGAGAGCGTCGACATGCCGGCGGTCGAGCTTGAGATCGAATCTCGTAGGACCCGGTTGCCGCGATCCGGGCGGTACGCTGGAAGATCGGCGACCGACGAGGTCAGATGCGCGACAGTCCGACCACACCATGAGCCCGCTCCGTCCGCCCGTCCTCGAGAGGGTGCGAGACGACCTGCGCACGCCCCGGGGCCGACGACGCGCGGCGTCGACCCTCGCGTCCTGGGTGGCCATCGTGGCGGTCGCCGCCGCGGCGGGTGCCGCCGCCGCGGGCAGCACCAAGATCGGGGTGGCCGTCGGGGCGGGCGTCCTTTGCTCGGGATCTTCGTCGCGGATCCGATCCTCCTCTGTGTCATCGTGCTGCCCGGCTCGCTCCTCATCCAGCGGGTCGGCGGTTCGAGCACCAACCTGAGTGTGGCCGATCTCCTCGTCTTCATCGGTGGGGTGGTCAGCCTGTTCCATATCCGCTGGAAGGACGCCACCTTCCTCAAGCAGTTCCTCCACGGGATCGTCTGGTACCAGGCGGTCCTCATCCTGGTGGTCCTCGACCACCCCAACCGCTACAACGTCGTCGAGTGGTTCCACCGGCTCTCCTACGTGGCCGGCAGCGTGCTCGTCGGCTGGGTGGTGGCGAACCAAGGGCGGATTCGCCAGACCTTCCGACTCTTCCTCGCCGGCTCCACGGTGCTCTCCCTTGTCGCCATGGAGCACGCGGTGGCCATGCACTTCCAGCCGGCCCAGTGGGGTGTGTACCAGAAGAACGCCATCGGCTCGATCCTCTGGGTGGCGATCGTCCTTGCCCAGGTGTACCCGGACTGGGCCGGCCTCGGCAAGGCCGAAACCCGGGTCGCCAAGTACCTCTGCATCGGCGGGCTCCTCGCATCGCAGTCGAGGCAGTCCCTGATCCTGCTCATCTTCACGCTGGTCGTGGCGGTGCTCCTCAACCCCGAGGCGAGGCGCCGTTCGAAGCTCATCTTGGTCGGCGCGGTCCCGCTGGTCGTCGTGTTGTACTACTCCTTCTCCCTCGCGGCGCGGAACAACCCGAGGTTCAACTCGGTCTCGGTGAGGTTCGACCAGATCAGCGCCGCCCTGCACGTGTACCACCTGAGCCCGGTGCTCGGGGAGGGAATGCGCTTCTACAACCTCCCGCAATTCATCAGCGTGACCGCGCCGCCGAACGTGTTCATCGACAACCTGGCCTCGACCGGGATCGTCGGATCGATCGCCTTTCTCTACATGGTCTGGATCACCATGCGGACCATGTTCCGCCTGCCGGGATCGCTCGGCACACTCGGACTGGTGATCCTCCTCGGCCACTACGTCGGCGGGTTGTTCGACACCTTCTGGATCGGCGCGTCGACGATCGCTCCCTTCGTCATCGCAGGGGTGTGCCTCGGGATGGCCGACCACGCCACCGCGCACGAAGATCCGATCGCACTCGAGCCGACGTCCTTCGACGTGATGATCGGCGCGTTCGGGTTCCCCGCCCGCTCACACGGCGCGCCGCAGCGGCCCCGAGGACCGGTCCGCGCCCGGTTCGCGGCGCTCGTCGGGCCCGGAGGCGACCACGGCGCGCCGGCGCCGGGGTGAGCGATCGGTCACCGCGGGTCGTCTTCAACGCGCTCCCGCTCGGGCCGTCGGCGGACGGTGTCTCGACCTACATCCGTGGACTGCTCGGCGCCATGGCTGGCGAAGTGGACGCCGACCTGGTTGCCGCGGTCCAACCCGACGGCGCAGGCGAGCTCCCACCCGGCGTCACCGCGCTGGTGAAGGCTGCCAGCCACGGGGTGCGCCGCACGCTGACCGGTGCGATCGGCTTCGGCCCTGCCGACCTGGTCCACGGGCTCGACGTCGACCTCCCGTTCGCGGCGCGGGCTCTCACCGTCTCGACCGTCCACGATATGGCGGTCTTCGACGTGCCGTGGGCGTTCCCGCGGCACCCGCGCGCTCGGCGAGCGGGTCGTCGTGCGCCACGCGCTTCGCCGCGCGGATGCGGTGATCGCGGTGTCCGCGTTCACCGCCGAGCGGGTGGCGGCCCTGACCGGAAGGCAGGCAGCCGTCGTGCACTCTGCGCCGGGCGATCGCTTCTCCCCGCCGGGTGGCGAGGAGATCGCGCGAGTGCGCGGCGCCTACCGACTTCCCGAGCGCTTCGTCCTCCACGTGGGCAACATCGAGCCCCGCAAGGACCTGGAGACCCTCGCTGCGGCCTGCCGCCGGGTCGCGGTGCCGCTCGTGGTCACCGGACGCGGCCTGTGGGGTCACCGTGCACCCGCCGGCGTGCTCGCGATCGGCCAGGTCCCGATCGGTGATCTCCCCGCCCTCTACGGCGCGGCGACCTGGTCGGCTACGCCTCTCGCTACGAAGGCTTCGGTCTTCCGCCCGTCGAGGCCATGGCCTGTGGCGCGACCGTGGTGAGCACGCCGGTGCCGGCGATCGTCGAGGTGGCCGGAGATGCGGCCGCCACGTTCCGGGCCGGCGACGTGGACGGGCTTGCCTCGACGCTGCGGGAGCTGCTTGCCGACGATGCGGCGAGGGCCGAGCTCGCGGCCCGTGGACGGGAGCGGGTCGCGCCCCTCACCTGGGAGAAGAGCGCCGCGGCCACCGCGGAGGTCTATCGGTCACTCGGACTCGGCGTCTGAACCCCGGCACCTCGAGCGAGCGATCGTGACCCGCGCTCCACTTCAGCCGCGAGTCGGGTCTGCCGACAAGACCATGTGCCGAGTCGACTGGTCGAGCAACCGCGGTAGCCGCGGCGCGGCGTACCGGCTCGCGCGGCCACCGTGGATCGAGCCCGACCGGTGGGAGGTCCGCTGCCCGTCACGCCCAGTCGACGTCGCCCTCCTGGCCGAGCTGCTCGCCGAGCTCGAGGATCCACGCCTCGTCATCGCCCTCGACTCCCTCGGATCCGAACGTAGCGGTATCCACCCCCGTCGTCGGCAGGAGTCGGTTCGTGGCGGTCGTGGCGTCGTGCATGCTCGCTTTCCTTTCGGTCCTCGCAGTGCGGGGACCGGTGCATCGTCGGTAGCGGTCCCGCCTTCGAGGTCGCCGGTCCCCGCCGCGACGTCGGCCGGCACCCGCGCCGCCGGTGGACCGGCGAGCACCCGTTCTCTGCGCGGTGCGCCCGCACGGACGCCACGACGGGGCCCCGCGAGAGCGGAGCGGCGGAACGTCGCGGCGGCGTCGCCGTCCTGCGCGTCGAGCGCAACGAGCATCTGCACCACTCGCGCGGCGGCCGCCGCGCAACGCCGAGCTGCGCGACAGTCCCGTCGGGCCGCACGGATCGCCCGCCGGGAGCTTGGCGCGTCGTGCCGCCGGCTGATCGGCCGATCCGGGCGTCGGCTCCCTCGCTGACCTGGACCCTTTCGCCCGCCTGCGGACCCCTTCAGCTTGGGGCGGAGCGTGCCGATCCAATCGTATGGAGAAGGGGGAGTTGGGGAGCCCTACCGACGTGCTCGCGCCGGTGAGCGACGTGCACGGGCCCGTCGCCATTCCCGAACTCGACTTCCCCGCTGCGGAGGGGCCGTTCGACCCCACCCTCCTCGGCGACCTGCACGCCGAGGATCTTGTCCTCAGCGAGGATTACGTCGGTTCGGACCGGCGGAGAGTCGGCCGGTGGGCGAGGGTTCGGAGGGCAACCTTCGGCCAGCGCCTGTCATTGCTCCGCATCGAGATGATGATCGCCACGGTCGTCGCGGCGGTGGTGGTTGCGCTTCTGGTGCTCCCCGCGCCGAGTGCGAAGCCGCCAGCCGAGTCCGCGGTACGAAGCGCCGGTGCGACGGCGGGCACCGTTTCCTCGCACCGAACGGCGAGCACCCCGACGACCGGGTCCGCTTCCCGTCCGGCCGCGCCGGCAACCACCCCACCGAGCTCGACCACCGCGACGACCGCTGCACCCGCGGCCGCTGCTCCGCCGGCGGCCACCACGCCAGCGACCACGCCACCGACCACGCCGCCGACCACAGCCCCCCCCGCCGACCCGACCCCCCAGCAGCTCGGTGCCGAGGCACTGACCCTCGTGCGCTACCCCTGGCAGTCGATTCCGGGGTACTCGATCCAGTTCTTGCCGATCAGCGACGCTCCCTCGTCGGGCTTCTACGGCAACACCGATTTCACCTGGGGTCAGACCGGAGGCACCTCGACGCTCTACGTCTTTTCGGGCGAGACCGTCCAGCAGCTGGCCGGGATCATCGCCTTCGAGATCGCCCACGAGGTCGACGCAGCCGCGGTCGACCCACAAGGTGGCCACACCCAGATCGAGAACATCATCGGTCTCCATCCGGCGTCCTGGGCTCCGGACTGCGACTGCGCGGAGCAGGGGTACCTCTCGGGGTGGTACGCGGCGGCCTTTTCGAACTACTGGTCGCCGGGCGTCGGGCAGTGGGCCACCATCGCTCCCGAGCCGTCGGGTTCGGAGCTCGCCGCGGTCGCGCCCTGGCTCGACCCGTCGATCCCTTAGGAGACCGCCGTGCACCCAATGCCCGCGAACCGGCGGTGGGTCACCCCCCTGTTACCGTCGACCTCGCTCACCGTCCGCACCAGCGGCTTGCCGCGCCGCCCGAGTCCCATGACCCGCATCGCCCTCATCCCGAGCTCGTACCCTCCGGCCCTCGGAGGTGTCGAGGAGCTGACCCGTCACCTCGCGCTCGCGTTGAGCGCAGCCGGCGATGAGGTCGAGGTCTGGACGGGTCACCACGACGACCGGCTTGCAGAGACCGCCGAGATCCGCGACCGGCTGGTGGTCCGCCGGCTGCCGTTCCCGTTGCCGGCCACCAACTGGCCCTCGGTCCGTCGCTCGGCGACGACCGGCGTCGAGACCCTGTTCTCGCTCCGCAGCGCGGTGGCGGCCTTCCGACCGGACCTGTTGCACGTGCAGTGCTTCGGTCCGAACGGCGTGTACGCGACCGCGCTCTCGCGCCTCAGCGGGTTGCCACTCGTCATCACGCTCCAGGGAGAGACGGTCATGGACGACGCCGACATCTTCGAGACCTCCCGGGTCCTCCGGTTCTCGCTGCGGTCGGCCATCCGCCGAGCGAGCGTGGTGACCGGCTGTTCCGCGTTCACCCTCGCCGACGCCGAGGCACGCTTCGGCCTCGGGCACGGCGTGGACGGGTGGTCCCGAACGGTGTCGACCTCAACGACCAATCGCGGCGAACGACCCCCCCGGCACCACTGGCGGCGCTCGGGAAGCCCTATCTGTTCGCGCTGGGAGAGTGGTCGAGAAGAAGGGGTTCGATCTCCTGCTCGCCGCCTATGCCTCGCTCGGTGCGACCCGGCGCGACGCGGTCGACCTGGTGATCGCCGGCGACGGCCCCGCCCTTGCCGACCTCCGCGCCACGCCGGCGAGCTCGGGGTCACCGACGGCGTGCACTTCGTCGGGCGCCTCGATCGCGGCGAGGTCGCAGACGCGATGGCCGGGGCCGAGGCGCTGGTCGTACCGAGCCGGCTCGAGCCCTTCGGCATCGTGATCCTCGAGGGCTGGCGAGCCGGGACCGCGGTCGTGGCCACCAACCGAGGCGGCCCACCCGAGCTCGTCCGCGACGGCAAGGACGGGGTCCTCGTCGATCCCTTCGACGTGAGCGGGTTCGCCGGCGCGCTCGAGATGCTGCTCGGCGACGCCACCCGACGGAACGCCATCGCCCGGGCCGGCCGCAAGAGGGTCGCCGCGTTCGCCTGGTCCGAGGTGGCCGGGCGGTATCGCGCGCTCTACGCGGAGGTCCTCCCGGAGCGACGGGCCGTTCTCCATGGTGGCATGCAGCGGGCTGATCAGGGAGAATGGGTCCGATGAGCACGCTCGCGCCGGTCCTTCGCGGGGCGTCTGCCAGCGCCCGCCGCAACGAGCTCGTCGCCCGCCTCTCCGCCGATCTCGCGGAGGTGGGGGGGATCCGAGTCGGAGTCGACCTGGTCGACGTGTGCGACGTCGCCGGATCGATCGCCGTCCACGGGGCGCACTACCTCGAGCGCATCTTCACCTTGCACGAGCTCGACTGCTGCCGGCGGAACGGCGGCGGGTACGTGACCGAAGCACTCGCGGCCCGATTCGCGGCAAAAGAGGCCGTGGTCAAGGTGTTGCGTCCGCGAGGAGCGCGACCCGAGTGGCGTAGTATCGAGGTCTGCCGCGACACCGCTGGCTGGTGCGAGATCCGCCTCGGAGGACGTGCAGCCGACCTTGCCGAAGACGCCGGCATCGGTGAGCTCGCGGTGAGCATCTCCCACGAGCCGGACGTCGCCGCGGCGGTCGTGGTCGCCCGGTGCGGGGAGGGACGTGAGTGAGCATGGACGAGACGATCCGAGAGGTGCTGGCCGAACACGGTCGCCTGGCCGTGGACGTGGCGTCGCTCGACGACACCACTGATCTGTTCGGCGGGGGATGACCTCGCACACGAGCGTCAACGTCATGCTGGCGCTCGAGGACGCCTTCGACATCGAGTTCGCCGAGGAGATGCTGAAGAAGTCGACCTTCGAGTCGATCGCGGCCATCCGGGCGAGCGTGCTCGAGATGCAGGACGCGTGAGGCCGTGAGCCACACGGCCACCCAGGCACCCGAGGCACCCGGTTCGAGCGGCGTGGTCGCCGCGATGTCCGAGATCGCAGAGCGGGTGACCGAGCCCCTCGCGGAGGCGGTGGACGCGGAGTCCCGCTTCCCGGAGGAGTCGGTGGCCGCGCTGGTCGAGGCGCGGCTCCTGTCGGCCCTGGTACCCGCGAGCGGGGCGGAATGGGTGCCTCGATCGGCGAGATCTCCCGAGGGGTGGTCGCACTCGGCCGCCGGTGCGCCTCGACCGGCATGGTCGTCGCCATGCACCACATCCAGGTGGCCTGCTTGGTCCGCCACGGACGCAGCGAGCTGATCGGTCGCTACCTCGACGAGCTGGTCGCGCGGCAGTACCTGCTTGCGTCGGCCACCACCGAGCTGGGTACCGGGGGCGACGTGCGGCGGAGCATCTCCGCGGTCGAACGGACCCCGGAGGGCTTCCGGCTCGAGAAGCAGGCGCCGGTGATCTCCTACGGGACCCACGCCGACGCGGTGCTCGCGACGGCCCGTCGGACGGAGGACAGCCCGCCGAGCGACCAAGTGCTGGTGCTCTGTACGCCGCCCGGTCTCTCGCTCGAGCAGGTCGGCCAGTGGGACGCGCTCGGTTTCCGGGGGACCGACAGCCCCGGATTCGTCCTGCGCGCACAGGGCGAGATCGGAGCGATGCTCGACGATCCCTACGCGGACATCTCGGCACAGACCATGCTCCCGATCAGCCACATCCTCTGGAGTTCGGTGTGGCTCGGCATCGCGACCGCCGCGCTCGACAGGGCGCGACGCTTCGTGCAGTCCGACGCGCGCAAACACCCCGGCACGACTCCGACTGCGGCGTCGCGCCTCGCCGAGGTCACCGCGGTCCATCAGGGCTTCGCCGACCTGCTGCACGGCGCGGTCACCCGCTACGAGTCGATCCAGGACGACCCCGACGAGCTGTCGGCGATCGGATTCGCGGTGTCGATGAACTCCCTCAAGGTCTCGACCTCGACCCTGGTGGTCGACGTGGTGCGCGAGTGCATGCTCATCTGTGGTCTCGCCTCCTACCTGTTGGGCACCCCCTACAGCCTCGGACGACACCTGCGCGACGCGATGGGCGCGTCGCTGATGGTCAACAACGACCGGATCATGGGGAACAACGCGCAGCTGCTCCTCGTCCACAGGGGCGAGTGACCGATGGGCGCCGGCACCGCGAGCGAGCCGGCCGGTCCCCGCCCGGACCCGGCTGAGGAGCATCCCTGGGACGGGTTCCGGTCGCGTCTGTTCGAGTCGGGCACCCTGATCCCGACCGGGGTGGAGGGGGTGTACGGCCGCTCGGCCGTCTACGAGTCGATCGCCGAGGCGATGGACCGCCTCGTGCTGCGGGTCGGCGCCGACGAGGGGGCGAGCTCGGTCCGTTTCCCTCCGGTGATGCCCTGGACCGTCTTCGAGCGCAACGGCTACCTCGAGTCGTTCCCCGACCAGATGGGGTCGGTGCACACCTTCCGGGGGGACGAGAAGCGCCACGCCGAGCTGTTGGCCCGGGCCGAGGCACACGAGGACCGGGGGTCCTTGCTCGAGACCACCGACCTCGTGCTCTGCCCGCGGTCTGCCATCCCCTCTACCCGACCATGCCCGGCGTGCTCCCCGAAGGGGGCCGGCGGGTCGAGGTCTACGGCTACTGCTTCCGTCACGAGCCGAGCCCCGACCCGTTCCGAATGCAGTCGTTCCGCCAGCACGACTACGTCTACCTGGGCACCCCCGACGGCGCCCGTGCCCACCGCGACCGCTGGATCGAGCGGGGCCTCGAGACGCTGACCGGGCTCGGGCTCCCCGTGAGCTCGGTGATCGCCAACGACCCGTTCTTCGGGCGCCCGGGACGGATGCTGGCCGCCAACCAGCGCAACGAGGAGCTCAAGTTCGAGCTGGTGACCCCGGTCTTCGAGAGCGGGCGGTCGACCGCCATCTCCTCTTCCAACTGCCACCTCGACCACTTCGGCCGCCCCTTCGGTATCGAGACCGCCGACGGCGAGGTCGCCCACACCGCGTGCTTCGGTTTCGGTGTCGACCGGATCACCCTCGCCCTCCTCGACCGGCACGGCCTCGACCCGGAGCGCTGGCCAGCGGGCGTGCGCGCCCGGCTCTGGCCGTGACCGCGCCCCGGCACCCGCCGCGGTGACCTGCTCCCTCCTCCCGATCGGGGTCGAGGGGTTCCGGCCGCACTCGCTCCACGACGCGTCGCGCAGCTGGTCGGAGACGAATTGCTACATGGACATCTGGATCGAGGTGCTCCACGCACTCGGTCTCGACCCGCTCGCAGCGGGTGCCTGCACGCTGAGCGCGGGGTTCGAGGGCGACCAGTGGACGCTGCTCAAGATCCCGCCCGAGGACCTGCGCGCGCTCTACGGGCTCGAGGTGACCGAGCTCAACGTGTGGAAGCCGCTGCTCGACCACGTGGTCGAGCAACTCGGGCTCGGCCGCCTCTGCACGGTCGAGGCCGACTCGTGGTTCCTCCCCGACACCCGAGGCGACTCCTACCGCGAGGTCCACACGAAGAGCACCGTCGTGCCCCAGATGGTCGATGTCGACCGGCGACACCTCGGTTACTTCCACAACGCGGGCTACTTCGAGCTCGCGGGTGACGACTTCGACGGCGTGTTCCACCGCGGGGCCTACGCCGACCCGGCCACGTTGCCCCCCTACGTGGAGACCATCCGCCTCGACCGGCTCCGCCGGGACGGCGACGGGTTGGTGGAACGGGCGGTCGCGCTGACCCGCGAACACCTCGCGCGGCGCGCGGTCGAGAATCCCGTCCTCGCGATGGGGGACCGGATCACCGACGACGTCGCTTGGCTCGCCGCACAGGACTTGGAGACCTTCCACCTCTATGCCTTCGGGACCTGCCGGCAGTGCGGCGCGACCAACGAGCTCGCCGCTTCCTTCGTCGAGTGGCTCAACCGGATGGACCGGCCCGGCACCGAGCGGGCGGCCGACGCCTTCCGCGCGGTCGCCGAGGGGGCGAAGGCGCTCCAGTACGCGCTCGCCCGCATCTCTCGGCGGCGGAAGGCGGCGTCGAGGCGATCCTCGGTGCGATGGCCGAGCAGTGCGGCCGAGGGAATGGCGGTCCTCGAGGAGCGCTATGGGGGCTGAGCCCGACCTGCTCGCGGGCGTCACCTGGGAGTCCGCGGGCACGCCGCCCGACGAGGCAGCCGACCCGACCGAGCTCGACGCCCTCCCGCTCCGCTGGATGCCGGCCCGGGTCCCCGGGACCGTCGCCGGCGCCTATCTCGACGCGGGCCGCACCGAGCCCACCTCGGCCGAGCTCGACGCATCCGACTGGTGGTTCCGATGCCGGCTCCCGGCCACCACCGGCCCGGCGGGGCCCTGGGTGCTCCACCTCGACGGACTGGCAACCGTCGCCGACGTCTGGATCGACGGACGGCACCTCGCCCACGGCGAGTCGATGTTCGCCCCGCTCCGGGTCTCCGCCGTGGAGTGGCGGGAAGGCAGCGAGCTCTGCCTCCGCTTCGCGGCGCTCGCTCCGCTGCTCGCGCTGCGCCGCAAACGGCCGCGCTGGAAGTCGCCGTCGGTCGCCGATCAGAACCTCCGCTGGTTCCGGACCACCCTGCTCGGTCGCCAGTCCGGATGGACGGTGACCCCCGCCCCGGTCGGGCCCTGGCGGGCGGTGCGTCTGGCACCCAGCTCTGCGGCCGACCTGCTCGAGCGCCGGCTGTTGAGCGCGTGTCACGAGGGGGGAGGGGGCACGGTCGAGGGTCGCGCTGCGCTGGCCGGGGCCGCCTCGCGCCGAAACGGTCACCACTCTCGGTGGGGGAGGTCGCGGTCGACTTGGCTCTCGAGGCGGACGGAGAGGACGCCGTCGCCCGGGGCACGGTCGAGCTCGGCTCCGTCGAGCGCTGGTGGCCGCACACCCACGGTGCCCAGCCCCTCTACGAGGCGAGCGTGCGCCTCGGCGACGAGACGCTCGACCTCGGCGCGGTCGGGTTCCGCACGGTCGAGGCCGACACCCGCGACGGAGGATTCCAGCTCGCGGTCAACGGGGTGCCGGTCTTCTGCCGGGGTGCCTGCTGGTACCCCCGACCCGGTCGGCTTCGCACCGTCGGAGGAAGAGACGACCGCGACGGTCGAGCTCGCCCGCCGTGCCGGCATGAATCTCCTGCGGGTGCCGGGTGGCACCGTCTACGAGGACGAGCGCTTCTTCGCCGCCTGCGACCGGCTCGGGGTGCTCGTCTGGCAGGACACCATGCTCGCCTTCCTCGACCCGCCCGACGACGAGGGCTTCATCGACGCGGTGGTCGAGGAGGTGACCGGCCGCGCTCGCCGTACGCGTCCGCCCACCCTGCGCTGGCGGTGGTCTGCGGCGGCCAAGAGCTCGAGGAGCGCCGGCGATGCTCGGCCTCGACCGCGAGCGCTGGGAGACACCGCTGCTCACCAAGGTGCTCGCCGAGCTGGCCGCGGGGCTCGCGCCGGGGGTGCCCTACCTCACCTCGTCGCCGACCGGCGGTCCGCTTCCCTTCCAGCCGGACCAGGGTGTGAGCCACTACACCGGGGTCGGCGTGTTCACCCGCGACCTCGGGGATCTCCGCCGGGCCGCCCCGCGCTTCGTGAGCGAGGGGATCGCGCTGTCGATGCCGCCCGAGGCGAGCACCGTCGACCGCTACTGCGGCGGGGCGCGCCGCGCCGGACACGACCCGTCGTGGAAGCAGGCCATCCACCACGACACCGGTGGCTCGTGGGACCTCGAGGACGTGCGTGACCACTACGTGCAGCGATTCTTCGAGGTGGACCCCGCCCTGTTGCGCCGGACCGACCCCGAGCGCGCGCTGGACCTCGGTCGCGCGGCGGTCGCCCACGTGGTCGGGGAGGCGATGACCGAGTGGCGGCGGCCCGGCTCGCCGTGTTCGGGCTTCGTACTCGTCGGGTTCCGCGACTTGCGGATGGGTGCGGGTGGGGCGTCCTCGACGCAGGGGCCGCCCGAAGGCCAACTGGTTCACCTTCTACCGCGGGGCGGGTCCGCTCGCAGTGCTGCTCACCGACGAGGGTTTGAACGGCCTCGGTGTGCACCTGGTCAACGACTCCGCCGAACCGGTCGCCGGCGACCTCACCGTCGAGCTCGCGGACCGCGCTGCACCGGGTCGAGGCCACGAGCTGTCGGGTCGAGGTGCCCGCGCGTGGAGGAGCCGAGCTCTCGGCCGACGGGTTGTTCAGCGGGTCCGCGACCTCACCTACGCCTATCGTTTCGGCCCGCGCAGCTACGAGCTGATCACCGCGACGCTTTCCGATCTTGAGGGACGCGCGATCGCGACCGCCGCCTCTATCTTCCCGGGGGCCTCGTCCACGAACAGGTCGACGAGGTGGGGCTGTCGGCAACGCTCGAGGAGCGACCGGGCAACCACGACGGTTCGTGGCGACTGACCGTCTCCACGCAGAGCTCGCGCAATTCGTGAGCATCGACGTGCCCGGGTACGTGCCCCGGACTCATGGTTCCACCTCGCGCCGGGGACCTGAAAGAAGTGGGGCTGCTGCCCGAACCGGGTGGTGGGCCGGAGATCCCGACCGGTGTGGTCCGCACGCTCAATTCGGTCGCCACCGCTCGTATCATTGCCTGAGGCGGACCGAAACGTCTCGACCGACGAGACGGGGGGCCTTGTGCGGGCCCGTACGGCACGTCTATCGTAAATTCGCTCGGCGTACCTGTGATGCCGAGCAAACCCGACGACGCAAGCGGAGCGGCGGCGGGACACCGGTGCGGGAAAGGGCAGGCCGGCTGGTATGGCAATTCTCGATCCAGAAGTCGAAGCAATCCTCCGTGAGTCGCGCGCGCTGTTCGTCGAGTCCGACCTGGTCGGCCCCTCGCCCGACCATCCGGGTGGCGCGGCCACGGTCCGCCGTCGCACGCGCTCCGCCGGCTGGTCGTCGCCGACGTCGTCGGGCTGGCTTGCGCCTCGCTGATCGGGCCTCTCCTCGTCGCCGCGGTCTCCAACAATCCGCAGAGCACGCCGGTCAACGAGTGGGGCGTCTACTTCTTCAATCTGGCGATGATCCCGGCGTTCGTCGCGGTCTTCGCCTTCTACGGCCTCTACCGCGGGGTCACCCGCCGGATCTCGACGAGCGTCTTCAGCGACCTCGGCAACATCGCACACGGCCTGATGATCAGCGGGTTCCTCTACGCGATCGTCGGCTACCTGGCCAAGGTGACCACCGGCTACGACTCGCTGAGCGTCGCCAAGATCGTCGCCATGACGCGCGGTCGCCCTCGTCACGGTGCCGGTCGCTCGGGCGGTCGCGTTCGGTCTGGTCGGCCGTACGTCGCTCGGTCCTGTTCCGATCATCGTGGTCGGGACCGGGAAGTTGGCCCAGACCGTCGCCAGCCACCTACCACGCGCACTCGAGCGTCAACTTCGTCGGCTTCGTCGACGACAACCCGCTCGGCCGTGGCGACGTCCTCGGTGCCCTCGAGGACCTTCCCGAGCTCTGCCGCGAGTACGGAGTCGCCACGTGGTGGTCTGCTTCTCGCGGACCCACCCCGAGCGCACGACCGAGATGCTGAAAGGCCTCGCCGGCAAGGTCGGGGTGTCGATCGTGCCCCGCTATTACGAGCTGATCACCAGCCGCTCACACGTCGAGGACCTCTTCGGTCTCCCGATGCTCGACATCCCGCCGAGCTCGCTCTCGACCGGGCCGCGGGTGCTCAAGCGGAGCTTCGACCTTCTGGTCTCCTCGGCCTTCTTGGTGCTGCTCGCTCCGGTCCTCGTGGTCTGCGCCGTGCTGGTCAAGGTGACCAGCCCCGGACCGGTGTTCTTCCGGCAGTTGCGGACCGGCCGCGACGAGCGCCCCTTCTCGGTGCTCAAGTTCCGGACCATGTATCAAAACGCCGAGGCGCGCCGTGACGAAGTCGACCACCTGAACGAGATGGACGGGCCGCTCTTCAAGGTGACCAACGACCCCCGGGTGACCCGGGTGGGGCGGTTCCTGCGGCGGACCAGCATCGACGAGCTGCCCCAGTTCATCAACGTCTGGAAGGGCGACATGTCCCTCGTCGGGCCACGCCCGTTCGTGGTGGCGGAGTCGGCTCTGATCGAGGGGTGGGCACGCAAGCGGTTCGAGGTGCGTCCCGGGATGACCGGTCTCTGGCAGGTCTCCGGCCGTAACGAGCTCTCCCATCTCGAGCTCTGCCGGCTCGACTACCTCTACGTCGCCTCGTGGTCCTTCTGGTGGGACATGCAGATCCTCTGGCAGACGCCGAGCACCGTCTTCAACGGCCGCGGCGCCTCCTGAGCGGCGCCGGTCCGTCGCCGGCAGTCAGAGCTGGGCCCGTTCGTCGGCCACCACCTGGTCCATCCGCGAGATGAACGCCACGCGCGAGAAGTGTCGGGCGTGGGCGACCAGCGCGGAGGGGTCCCACACAATGCCGACCATGCGGTCGAGCGCGTCCGCGATCGCTTCGGCCGACGGCCGGTCGAAGAACACCCCGGTCGTGTCCTCGACGGTGGTGTCGAGGTAGCCGCCCCAGCGGACGCGCGGCGGTCGGCTTGCCGAACCCTGCCGCTTCGACCGGGGTCAGCCCGAAGTCCTCGAAGGACGCGGCCACAAGCCCCGCACAGGACTGGTAGAGCCACCGGAGGGTCGGGTCGTCGATCGAGCCGAGGAAGGTCACGTTGGGTGGGGCGAGCGCACGCAGGCGCTCCGCCTCGGGTCCGGTGCCAACGACGACCAGCGACAACGCGGGCCGCTCGGCGGCGGCAGCGGTGACCGCATCGATGTTCTTGTAGGAGAGCAGGCGCGAGACGCAGAGCACGAACCCGGGCTCGATCCCCTCGACGGCCCGGACCTCGCCCTCGACCGCGAAGTCGACGGGGGGGTGCACGACTTCGGCGTCGATGCCGTAGAGGTCGGCGATCCGCTCGCGCACCGCATGGGAGTTGGCCAGGTAGCGGTCCGCGCCGGCGGCCGCCGCGGCGTCCCACCGGCGCAGACGGGGCCCGAGGAGGCGGAGGGCGGCCGCTGCCGGGCGCGACGCCGGATAGTAACGGTCCGCCTGGTAGAGCCAGCGTGCCGGGGTGTGGCAATAGACGATCTTGCGCCCGCTCACCTGCGCACCGTGGGCCCGACCGGACGAGGAGCAGACGGTCACCTCGGCGTCGACCCGCAGCCGAGAGAAGAACGGACGCGAGCAGCGGGAGGGCCAGCCGGTGGTAGCGGCGCAGGAGTGCGATCCGGTCGAGAGGGAGGGTGTGGACCTGGTGGGCGGCGAACTCGGGGAAGGTGGCGGCAGGAAGGTAGAAGGAGGTGTAGATGGGGGTGTCCGGCCAGGCGGCCGCCAGGGTGGCGACGACCCGTTCGGCGCCGCCCTGCTGGGTCAGGTAGTCGTGGACGAGCGCGACCGACCTGGTGGCCCTCGCACGCGAATGCGGCAGCCACTGCGGCAGTGTCGAGGAGGGTGTCGACCGAAGCGACCTTCCCGTCCGCGAGCTGCCAGATCTGCACCTCCTCCATGTCGACGTCGCGTCCGAGCGGGCTGGTGAAGGCCACGTGGAGCCAGGTGATGACCAGGTCCCCGTCGGAGAGGACGGCCTTCAGGGTGAAGTCGGTGAAGGTCAGCTTGGCCAGCTCGGCGAAGAAATCGGGGAGGCTCCGCTTGCCCTGGTAGATGCCGAACCAGGGCGCTGCCTCGCGATCGGCGGCGTTGACCGCCCAGCGCACGTCCTTCGCCACCATCCCCATCACCGCGAGGAGGTCGCCACGCCCGAGGGCCTCGAGTGACCGCCCGCACGGTGTCGATGTTCGAGCGCAGGGGCTCTGTCGTCATCGGCTGTCTCCGTCCCTGCATGGTGCCGGCCGGCCGATCCGCCCGGCCCGGCAACCGAGCGTACACGTTCACCACCCGCGCCCCGCTCATCCCGTCGGCCGGGACGCTGCCGGGTGCCCCGCTACACTCGGCGCGTTCGGGTCCTGTTCCTCTGCACTGCCAACCTGTGCCGCTCCCCGATGGCCGCTGCTCTGTTCGCCCGCGAGGCGCCGGGCCGGGCCGGGGGCGTCGAGTCCGCCTCGGCAGGACTTCTCCCCGGGGGGAGAGCGGTGCCCTCCGAGGTGCTCGAGGTCATGGCGCCCTACGGCCTCGACCTCTCCGGCCACCGCAGCCGCCGGATGACCGGCGAGCTCGTCGGCGGGTCGGACCTCGTCGTCGGGATGGGGCGGCGCCACGTCCGCGAGGCAGTCGTCCTCGAGCCGGAGGTCTGGCCCCGCGCCTTCACCTTGAAGGACCTGGTCCGGCGCAGGGCGCGCGGTCGGTCCCAACCGGGCGCCCGATGATGCCGCGGCGTGGATCGGGACGGTGCACGAAGGGCGCACACGTGCCGAGCTCGCCCATCGGTCCTCGGTCGACGAGGTCGCCGACCCCTACGGAGGACCCCCCGCCGGCTACCGTGCGGCGGCCGAGGAGCTCGCAGCCCTCACCGGCGAGCTCGCCGGGTTGCTCTGGCCGGATGCGGACCACGACGAGGAGGACGCGAACCGGGCCGGGGCCTGATCCCTTCGCGCAGAGCGACGTGACAGGTGCGCCCGCGGGCCGCACGGCGCGAACATGGACCCGTGCATCCCACGCCGCCGCTGCGCGAGCTGCCCGACGGCGGACAGGAGTTCGTCCTCGAGGACGGCGCGCTCTCCTCCATCCGGATCGACAGCGGGTCGCGGCTCGAGTTCGGCGACACCGAGGTGGTGATCGGTGCCCCCTTCGTCGTTCGCGCCGACGGGGTGGTCCACCGCCTCGACCCCTGCCGACCCGATGGCCTCGGGGCGCTCCTCTCGCTTTTCCCGGGGTCCCTCCGGTGGCTCTGGACCTCGACCGACGGGGTGCTGACCGCGATCTTCGAGAACGGCGCGTCCTTGAGCGTCGGTCCCGACCCGGTGCGAGAAGCCTGGTCGGTCGGCTCCCTCTACTGCCCGGCGACCGGCGACTGAGCGCCCGCCCCGTCGAGGAGCTCGGGATGGCGGGCGGCGACCATCCGGCGCATCCCGTCGCGCCAGTCGACGGTGGTGTGGCCGACCAGCTCGTGCATGCGGGTGAGGTCGATCTGGACGCTGTCGATGGTCTGGGCGGTCGGCGCGAAGCGAGCCGGCAGGCCGGTGAGCTCGGAGACGAAGCCGCACCACTCCTCGATGCTCACCGGCTGGTCGCCGCCCCAGTTGACCGTCGTCGCCGGGGTGGCCGCCGCGTCGAGCAGACCAGGGATCATGGCGACGATGTCGTCCTCGTGGATCGGGTGGTAGACGCTCGGCGCGTCGAGGTGCACCGGGATCTCGCTGCCGTGGAGCATCATCTCGAGATGGATGGCCGGCCAGCCGCCCCGGTCGCCGTAGGGGACCGAGAGGCGGGCGATGGTGGTGGGCAGCTCGAACCGGTCGGCGGCCCAGCGGGCAGTGGCCTCGGCCGCGATCTTCGAGATGCTGTAGGTGCGCAGGAACGGCCAGACACCGTGGTTGTCACCGAGCTCGTCGCCTTCGGCGAAGACATGGTGCCCCATCGGCTTGTAGATGCCGGTCGTCGAGCAGTGCACGAAGGCCGACGCCGCCCGGTGGTGCTCCATGAGCCAGGCCAGCCCCCCGCTGTTGGCCCGGAGGTCGGTCTCCCAGTCGTTGGTCTTCGCCACCGCGAAGTTGAGGACGAAATCGGCGTCCCCGGGGAGGGCCCCCACCTCACCGGCCGCGAGGTCGACCGGGACGCAGGCTACGCCGGCCTCCTCGAGCCTGCGGCGGGCCTCTTCGTCGCGGAAGCGGGCGGCGCCGACCACCCGGTTGTCGCGGGCGAGGGCGATCGCCACCGGCTCGGCCACCTGGCCGGTGACGCCGGCGACCACCACGGTGCGGCCACGAATCGGTGCTGGCGCCATTGCCTCCCCCTTCGGCTGCCCCCGGACACGGCAGCCCGGCGGACACTACTCGGCGGGGCTGCCGCCCTCGGCAGGCCGGGGCGGATGTGGACAGAGAAGGCCCAGGTGGGTCATACTGTCTGTTCTGCCAGATCCGGTGGGTGGACCGCATCGTCCCAGGTCACGAAGGCCCCCGTCCGGCAGTTCGATCAGTAGCTCGACAGTACACAGGAAGTGACGTTTCCCATGAGTGCCACCTGGCGCAAGCACGCAGCCTGCCGGGGCATCGATCCAGACGTGTTCTATCCGGTCTCCGACGAGGAGGCCGACGAGGCGAAAGAGATCTGCGAGGGCTGCTCGGTACGCGAGGCGTGCCTCGAGCATGCGCTCGCGCACCGGGAGCGCGAGGGGATCTGGGGTGGCACCACCGAGCGGGAGCGGCGCCGGATCCACCGTCAGCGCCGCAAGTCGGCCTGATCGGCACGCCGCCGACCGGCGCGCCCGACGCGGCGTTCAGCGAGACCCTCCGGCGCGTGGCGGCGGAGGTTCGCCGGCACCGACCCGCTGACCCGAGGGAGGCGGCCGCCGCCGAGCGGATGCTCTCCGAGCTCGACCGTCTCCCACGACCCTTCGACCAGGATGCCGATCCGACCCATGTGACCGCGTCGGCTGTCGTCGTCGGTCCCCGGGGCGTGGTGCTGCACCGACACCGGCTCCTCGGTCGCTGGTTGCAACCCGGTGGCCACCTCGAGCCCGGCGAGGCCCCCGAAGACGCGGTCCTCCGAGAGGTCCGTGAGGAGACCGGCCTCGACGCCGTGCATCCGGCGCGCGGACCGTGCCTCGTGCACCTCGACGTGCACGAGGCGGCGCGGGGTCACGTCCACCTCGACCTGCGCTACCTGCTCGAGGGAGGGGACCGCGAGCTTGCGCCGGCGCCCGGCGAGAGCCCCGACGTCGCCTGGTTCTCCTGGGAGGAGGCCGACTCGCTTGCAGACGTTGCCCTGGTGGGGGCCTTGCGAGCCGCCCGCGGGCGGCTCCGCGGGCCGGTGAGGGGCTGACGGCCGTGGCCGAGCCGTTCGACACCCTGCTCGAGGTGCAACAACACGACACCGCGCTCGACCAGCTCTCCCACCGGCTCGAGACCCTGCCCGAGCGAGCCGCCCTTCGCGACCTCGAGCAGCGCTCGGGTGCGCTCGAGGCGGCTGCGTCCGAGGTGCGAGGCCAGGTCGAGGACCTGACCGCCCGCCAGCAGGCGCTCGAGGAGCAGATCGCGGCCGCGGCGGCCCGCCGGCACGAGATCGAGCGGAGGATGCTGTCCGGAGACGCCTTCGCCACGCGCGATCTCGAGGCGATGGACCACGAGACCCAACAGCTGGCGGCACGCCAGGCCCACTTCGAGGAGGAGGAGATCCTCCTTCTCGAGGAGGAGGAACCGCTCGACGAGGCGCTGGCCCGCCACGAGGAGACCGGCGCGCGGCTCCGGGCCGAGCGCGAACAGCTGGAGACGGCGGTGACAGAGGCCGAGGCAGCGATCGAGGCGTCTACGGTGGAGGCCCGGGCGTCCCGGGTGCAGGCCGCGGCGCGGCTGCCGGCCGACCTCGCCGAGCGCTACGAGGCGTTGCGGGTGAAGCGGGGCGGGGTGGGGGCCGCACGCCTGATCGGGGACCGCTGCGACGGGTGCCATCTGACCCTGCCGGCGGTCGACGTCGAGCACATCCGCCACCTGCCACCCGACGAGCTGGCACTCTGCACCCAGTGCGACCGGATCCTGGTTCGCTGAGCCACGGCCCCGAGCCGCTCCCGTGCTGATCCTCGTACGGCACGGCGAGTCGACCGGCAACGCCGAAGGTCGCCTCCTCGGGAGGATCGACGCGCCGCTGACCGAGCGCGGCCGGGCTCAGGCACGCTCGCTCGGGCCGGCGGTCGCGGGTGCCGCACGGCTCGTCTCGAGCCCGCTCGCCCGGGCGAGGGAGACCGCCGAGCTGCTCGGGACCGGGCTCACCGTCGAGGTCGACGAGCGTTGGGTCGAGGTCGACTACGGGGAGCTCGACGGGGCCACGTTGGCAAGCGTTCCGCCGACGCTCTGGGAGCGGTGGCGGGCCGACCCCGGCTTCGCGCCCGCGGGCGGCGAGTCGCTCCGCGAGACGGGCACCCGGGTGCGGGAGGCCTGTGCCGAGCTGTTCGCCGAGGACGGCACCGGAGCGCGGGGGCCGGCTCCGGTGGTCGTGGTCAGCCACGTCTCACCGATCAAGGCGGCGACCTGCTGGTCGCTCGGCCTCGGCGACGAGGGGGTGTGGCGCCTCTACCTTGCGACCGGGTCCCTCACTCGGATCGGGTGGGGTCCGGCCGGGCCGGTCCTCGACCGCTACAACGAGACGCCCTGGTCGGCTCCGGGCTGAACCGGCTTCCGAGCGACGCCGGCCGGTCGCTCAGCGCAGCAGTCGGATCGCCGCATAGGCCATCAGCCGCTCGGCGGCGGGGACCGGGTGGTGCTGCTCGAAGCGCAGCGCTTCCCAGTGACCCCAGCTCGTGGCCAGCTCGAGCGTGTCGAGGAGCACGCCCGACCCGCGCCCGCGGGCGGCCAGTTCGGGAGCGACGGTCTCGGCGAGCTGACGGCGCAGCAGGTGGCGGAGTGCTGCGAGGTGCAACTCGAGGCCGGCCGGCCCCCCGACCCTCGCCGACGCGGCCCGGAAGACCGGGCCGACCGCCTCGAACAGCTCACGGCGCTGGTGGCAGAGGAGGCCGGTCCGGAACTCGACGCGTCCCCGGGGCGGGACCGCGGTCACGAAGGAGCGGTACCGCGACGCCTGCAGCTCGGCGGCCTCGAGATAGACCAGGTTCATGTCGTCGAAGTGGTGGAAGATCGAGCGGCGGGCGACGCCGGCTCGCTCGGCGATCTGACGGGAACTCGGCTGCGGCCTGCCGGATTCGACCAGGTCGACGAGGGCATCGAGGATGAGGGCCTGGGTTCTCGAGCTCCGGACGCGACGCCGGTCGGACGGGGGGACCTGCCCCGGAGGGGCCGCGCTCGACCCGCCGGTGGGCAGCGACGCGACCACTGCTTCTTGCACTTCTGCCCCTCACGGGCCGGGATGCTAGGCGGGTCGGAGTTAGTTGTCCGATCGGACACGGCCCTCGGACCGCCAGGAGGGGATCAGGGCTCGAGCACGACCTTGATGGCGCCGCCGTCGCGGTCGGCCGCCACCCGGAAGGCCTGGTCGGCGTCGTCGAGGGCGAAGCGATGGGTGATCATGACCCCCGGCAGATCGGGGCTCTCCGCGAGCACGGCTGTGGCCTGGTCGAACTCCGCCTGCCCGTGGTGGTGGCCGTAGAGGAAGGCCGGGACGAGGGCGGCCTCTTTGAGCTGGAATCCGAGGCCGACGGTCACCGGGTCCCAGAAGCTGCCGAGGAGGCACACCGTCCCGCCCGGCCGTACCCGTGCGATCGCGGCGTCGAGGGAGCTCTGGGTGCCCGCCGCGTCGAGGACGACGTCGTAGCCGGTCGCGACCGAGGTGGACGCGCCGAGCCGCTCGCCGGCTGCGAGGCGTTCGGGCCGGTGTGCGAGGAGGTCGACCTCGACGTGCGCCACGCGGGCCGCGGCGACGGCCGCGAGACCGATCGCGCCCGCGCCGATCAGGAGTACCCTCGAGCCGGCATCGACCCCGGCCCTCCGGAGCCCGTGCAGCGCGACGGCGAGCGGCTCGACCAGACAGGCGTGCTCGACCGCGAGACCCGCCGGCAGCGGCCTCGCGCACCGCTCGTCGACGAAGGCCGCTTCCGCGAGCCCACCGTCGAGGGAGACCCCGTACAGAGAGCCGAGCGCGTCGGCACACTGCTGCCCGTCGCCGGCCAGACAGCGGGGACAGTGCCCGCAGGGGAGCACCGGGCACACAGCGACCGGGGTGCCGTCGTCGAGATGCCCGGAGAACTCGTGGCCGAGGACGACACCGGTGGGGCCGAGCGACACCAGGTGGAGGTCCGACCCGCAGATCCCCGATGCGGCCACCGCCACCCGCACCCCTTGGCCGGGACCGTCGCCGCACTCGACCACGGCGACACCCCCGCCCGTGCCCTTCACACCGCGCATCGACCCTCCGAGGGTTGCGGGCCGCATCACTCCGCGCCCGTTGTCGGCCTCTTGTCTACCGCGCCGGGCCACGGCGCGACTCGGACACCGTGCACTCGAGGGGACCGCATGTGGTCTCGGATCTCCTGAGCGACGTGACCAGAAGTGACCGGCCGTCACTGCAACGAGATGCGGACGACGCTCGAGAGGATCAGACGACGCTCGAGCGGATCAAGGGCGAGGACGAGGCCGCACGGGGCGCCTCGACCCGCCGCCCGCTGAGCGGTTCACGACGGGATGGGCGACTTCGTCTCGTGAGCGGGGGTGTCGGAGATCAGGTCCGGGCGCCGTGTCCGGATCTCTTTCACGTAGCCGCGCGCCGAGCTGGCGCGAGAAACCCCAGCACCGCGCGAAGCTCCGCGATGCTCATACCTTCGACGAGTCCGGCGGCGAACACGGTCAGGCGGAGCTGATGGCGGGCCCGCAGCAGTGCGCGCTCCGCGTCGTTGCTGGTCCGCCTCGCGGCCTCGGTCGGGACCCGGGCGAAGGTGCCCGCGATCCCGTGCCCGGCCTCGAGCGAGCGGAGGGTGCGTTCGAGCACGCGCTCGTCGGCCTGCATGGTGCGCCGGGCCTCCTTGTTGGCCTCGATCAGCCGGTGGATGGCGGCGATCGCCGCGTCGTGCTGGCCCGACCGGAACCACCGTCGGCCCGACCGCTCGGAATCCGAGCCGGCGCGGGGATCGAACCTCGGTCCTGGTTGGACCCGCGGCTCGAGCTCGGTCATGCGTTCGTTATGACCGTTTCCCTGCCAATTGTTCCCGTCCGCGTCCGCACGTCGGGCGTGCTGGTCCAGGCTTCCGTTCTCTTGCACCGTTCCGTTCTGCACCGTTGGCTCCTCGTCCCTACATCGTCGCTGGTCAGGTGGTGGACCCCGACCGAGGTCGGGACGCCGTGGCCGTGCCGACCCGATCGTGTCCCGGGGTCGTGCACTGGCCAACGACCCCGTTCCTCGTTTTGTTACCGCGCCGTAGCACCGCGATCGGGATGCCGTCGCGCCATAGACGGTCGCGAGGCGCGGGTGTAAGACTGTTGGGAGCGGAACCGGGCGATCGCCCGTGCACCCGTCCAAGACTGCGAGCACACGAGTTGATCGACTTCGGGGGTTGCCTGCAGGCGGCCAAGCAGGGGGACGAAGATGCATTTGCGCGCATCTGGCGCGAGCTCAATCCCGGTCTGCTCCGCTACCTGAGAGTCACCGCCACACGGGATGCCGAGGATCTCGCAGCCGATACCTGGAGCAGGGTGGTCCGGCTCCTCGATTCCTTCGAGGGAGACGAGGACCGCTTTCGCGCCTGGCTCTACACCTCGGCACGCAACCGGCTGATCGACTGGTACCGGGCGCGGGCCAGGCGGCCCGAGGTCATCGACCACGAGAGGATGCTCGGCCTGGCGGAGTCCGCCACCGTCGAGGGCGAGGTCGAAGAACGCAGCGCGACCGACGCGGCCGTCGAGCTCATCGCCAGCCTTCCACCGGATCAGGCCGAGGCGGTCATGCTCCGGACGGTGGCCGGCTTGAGCGTGGCGGATGTGGCTCGGGTGATGAAGCGGTCACCCGGCGCGGTACGGGTGCTCTGCCACCGCGGGTTGCGCCGGCTCGAGAAACTGCTCGATTCGGATCATGATCGAGACGACGCAGACGCCCGCCACGGCGAGCTCGCGCTGGCGACGGCCGCGGCACGACCGGGCCGGCACGTCGGAGGTGCGAGCGCATGGTTGAGGAGCCCACGCCCATGCGCCTGTTGACCGGTGGAGCATCGCCGGTGCTCGACGCGGGTTGGTCGCTGCCCGGCGGCCTGTCGGCGGCGCTCAGCCAGGTGCTCGACCAAGCACGCGCACCGGCGCACCCGAAGGAGCTCGAAGGCGAATCGGCTGTTCGGGCGATGTTCCGGGCAGAGGCGGCCAAGTGGGCGGCACCCCGGCGTCCCCGACTCCGGCGCCCACTCGTCATGGCCGGGGCCGCGTCGGCGACCTTCCTCCTCGCCTCCGGGGGCCTCGCCGCCGCGACCGGGTTCCCCGGACCTGCCGCCCGCATCGTCGACCAGGTCCTCCGGCAGATGGGGATCAACGTGCACGTCCCGACCAACGGCCAGCCGGGATCGGGCGTGGACAACGCACAGAACGGCGGGGGAGGTGTCCCGGCATCGTCAGGCTCGAGCCCGTCCGCGGGCGCCTCGTCGGCCACCTCGACCGGGTCGACCGGCTGCACGGCGAGTGTGGGGGCAGGGCAACAGAGCACGGCGGCGGGAACCACGGCCGTGCTCGGCTCGACGCCGCCCCACGGCGTCGCAGCGGTGAGCCCGACCGCGACCGTGCCCCACTCGGTCGGCGGAAGCGGCACACCGGCCGGCAGCGACGACGTCGCCGCACCGGCCGGGGGGTCTTCCAGCGGATCGGGACAGGGCGGCGGTGCGGGAGCGTACGGGGCCGGAGCCTCGGGCGGGCGCCCGACGTCGGGCACCTCGACCACGACTCCGACGCCGACCTCCGGTGGCACCGGCCCGGTGCTCGTCGGTGGACGGGTGGTGCCTCCGGCCGCCCCGCCGCCGGTGACGACCGGTCGCGGCCACGGACACGGGAACCACGGCTCGGGCTCGGGACGCCACGGCGGCAACGGGGCGGGGACCACGACCACCACGACGACCCCGCCGACCACGACGACCACTTCGGTCGCCGGCCACGGGGTGTCGAACCAGGCGGTCGGTGGGGGCAGCGGTCAGAGCTCGACCGCGACGGTGACCGTCGGCGGGGTTTCGCTGCCCTAGCCGGGTACGGCTCTTCCGGGTCTCCGGTCGAGCGCCAGGGGAGCTGCAGGCGGTCAGCCCGCCCCGAGGAACGGGGCGTTCCCGAAGGCGAAGACGCCGCCGTCGCCGCCGACCAGCCAGTAGCCGGGGGTGACCGGGTCGATGGCGACCCCGTCGATCGGGCTGTTGAGGACGAGGCTGCCGGTCGATCCGAGGAACGACGCCTGGCCGAAGCAGAAGATGCCCCCGTCGGAGGCCACGAAGAGGTAGCCCGCGTCGTTCGGCTCGGCGGCCATCCCATTGACCGGTTGGTTGAGCACCAGGCTGCCGGTCGACCCGAAGAACGGGGCGTGGAAGGCGAAGATGCCCCCGTCAGAGGCGACCAACCAGTACCCGCCGGTCGCCCGGTCGGCCGCCATTCCGACCACCGGCCGGTTCAGGGTCTGCCCGCCCATCGAGCCCCAGAAGTCCGCGTCGCCGAAGGCGAAGATGCCCCCGTCCCTCGCGACGAGCCAGTAACCGTGGTCGTCGGGCGTGGGGGAGATGTCCACGACGGGTTGGTTGAGGGTGAGGTTGCCCGTCGAGCCGTAGAAGCCGGCGTCACCGAAGGCGAAGGTGCCACCGTCGGCGGCCACCAGCCAGTACCCCTTGCCGTCGGCCGTGGCGACGATATGGGCGATCGGCTGGTTGAGGTTGAAGCCGGACGCGTGCCACCGTAGGCCCCCGCGTCCCCGTGGAAGGTCACGGTGCCGTCGGACCAGGCAGTCCAGTACCCCCCTCCGTCCGCCGTCGAGGCGATGCCGACCGCGCCGCCCCCGGCGCCGGGCCGGGCAGGGTCTGGCCGGAGTAGAGGAGGGCGGCACCCGTGCCGATGCCGTTCTGGTCGGCGATGACGATGCCGCAGGCGAGCAGGCCGAGCGAGATCTGGACCGGCGTGGGCGGACAGGTGGCGTCCGGATCGGGTGCGCTGAACGGTTTGGGCACGGTGACGGTGGTGTCGACCACGCCTTCGGCGTTGGACGTGAAGTACTGGAAGTTGGGATCGATGTCGGTGTCGGATCCGGTCAGGACGATGAGCGGGCTGAACTCGGCTGCTGCGATCGCGTCGTCGGCCGGCCAGCCGGTGCAGCGGACGGCGATCGACGCACCGGGTGTCACGTTCTGCACGACGTCGGGATTGCCGTTGAACGTGCAGTCAGGTGTGACCTCACGAGGTGCCGCCGCCGTGTGCCGTGGCGCCGGTAGCCGACGAAGGTTCGAAGCCGGCACGGGCCGCGGTGCTCGCCGCCCGCGACGCGGCCGCCCCGACGACCGAGTCGGTCACGTTCACGGCCGACCGGGTGTGCGCGGCGGCCCCTGTCGCCGACACCGGCGCCACCCCTACGACGACGACAGCGGTCAACCCCCCGAGTGCAGACAACAGACGACTGGCCGGGCCGCGCCCGCTCCGCCGGAGCCGGCGAGACCCTGCTCTGCCTGTCCGTCCACCGGTGCCTCCTGATTCGACACGCCGGTCGGCTGCCGTCGGTTGACGGTAACAGATGTTGCCTGTTCGGCCCCTGCGACCGGGTGCGACCGACGGTCCTTGCCTGGGAAATGAATCGGGCCGAACCGGTGTTGGCCGGAGAGATGCCATCCGGCGGCGGTCGGCGCCACAGAGCGGCCGGTCGGAGGTGGACGGGTCCCCGACGGTAGGAGAGCCACGTGAGCGAGACGATCGAGGACGCACGCACCGCACCGGCAACCTCTGCCCCCGATCCGAGGCGTTGGCAGATCCTCGCGGTCGTGATCATCGCCCAGTTGATGGTCGTGCTCGACGCGTCGATCGTGACCATCGCGTTGCCGTCTGCCACAGCGATCGCTGCACATCTCGGTGGCCAACCGGCAGTGGGTGATCACTGCCTACACCCTCGCCTTTGGCGGCCTGCTGCTGCTCGGGGGTCGCATCGCCGACTACGGGGGACGAAAGCGGATGTTCGGTGTCGGGCTCATCGGCTTCGCGTCCGCATCTGCCTCGGCGGCCTCGGCGGTCAACCAGGCGATGCTGTTCGGCGCACGGGCGCTCCAGGGGGCGTTCGCGGCGCTCATGGCGCCGGCGGCGCTGTCGATCCTCACCATCACCTTCCAGCACGACCCGGCCGAGCGGGCCAAGGCCTTCGGTGCCGACGGCGCGGTGTCGGGCGCGGGTGGCGCCATCGGCGTGCTCGCCGGCGGGTTGCTGACCGAGTACGCGTCGTGGCGGTGGTGCCTCCTCGTGAACGTACCCCTCGCGCTCGTCGCCGCCCTGCCGCGAGCTGCGTGTCTCCAGGAGAGCCGGGCCGAGGGACGACCCACTACGACCTCCCGGGGGCTGTTCTCCGACCTTGGGGCTCGTGAGCCTCGTCTACGGGTTCACCAAGGCGAGCCCGGACGGATGGACGTCGGCGCCGACGCTGACCTTCCTGAGCCTCGCGTTCGTGCTGCTCACGCCTTTGTGGTCGTCGAGCCGCTCCGTCGCAGCCGCTCCTGCCCCTCCGGGTCGTGTCCGAGCGAAACCGGGGCGGCTCGTTCCTGGCGTCGTTCCTGCTCGGGGCCGGGCTCTTCGCCATGTTCGTGTTTCTCAGCTACTACATGCAGTCGGTGCTGCACTATTCGGCACTCAAGGCTGGAGTGGCCTTCCTCCCGTTCGCGGCGGAGTGATCGTAGCGGCCGCGGCGTCTTCGGCCATCGTCCCACGGTTCGGACCACGAGTGCCGATGGCCTCGGGTCTGTTGGTAGGGGCGATCGGACTGGGTTGGCTCACGCAGATCGGTGTCCACACGTCGTTCTGGCTCTACGTCTTCGGTCCGCAGATCCTCATGAGCCTCGGTCTCGGGTTCGCCTTTCCCGCTCTCAGCAGCACTGCGCTCACCAACGTCCGACCAGCCGACTCCTCGGGGTCGCGACCGCGCTGGTCAACACGACCCAGCAGATCGGGGGATCGCTCGGATCGCCCTACTCAACACCGTTGCCGCCACCGCCACCGCGAACTACATCCCGGCGCATGGTCCGGCCTTCGCGCTCGCCGGCCTCGTCCACGGCTACGGCGTCGCCTTCGGCGTCGGAGCTGGCATTCTGCTCCTTGCGGCGTTGGTCAGCGCCGTCTTCGTGACAGGGGGCCGCGGCGTCGCGGCACCCGAAGGGGAGCCCCTGCTCGCACTCGCCGGCTCCTGAGTCCGCCTTCGGACCGGCCACGTTCGCTCATCCGACGGTGGCCGCCGGCACCCCACCGGCGGCGTGCTCGGCCCGCGGGATTCTGACCGTCCGTGCGCCCGGCGCATCGCCTCCCTAGGCTTCCCTCCTTCCACCTCGTCGACCGTTCACCGACAGAGATCTCGACGGGTGGAGGCTGCTGATGGATGACGGCCACGAGGACGACCGGGCGCCACGCGAACGAGCCCACCGGCCTCGGCCGGACCGAGCCGGAACCGCCGGCCACCGGCAAGCCGCCTGGCCCGGCTCCTTCACCGGCCCAGCCCTCGGGACCGCCGCCTCTTTCGGGACCCGTTCCCCCGTCGGGACCGGGTCCCCCTCGAACTGGTTCCCCCCTCGGGATGGTCGCCCGGACCCCCGCCGATGTCCAACGCCGATCGGCTCTACGCCGCCTGGTACCGCCGCCCGGAGACCGACTACCTGTTCGACTACTGGACGGCGTTGGGCTGGACCGTCCTCACCCTCGGCATCTACGGCTTCTACGTCTTCTACCAATTGGTACGGCGCATGCGCGACCACAACGCTCGTCGTCTCGATCTGCTCGACGCGGCCCTTCCTCGGCTGGGAAGAGGCCAATCGGCGCGGGGTGTACGAGGAGCTCACCACCTCGTTCCAGAGGGCCGCCGCCCACATGGACGTGCTCCGACGAAAGACGACCGAGTTCCGTGACCCGGTCCGTCCGGCTGCTCCTCTCTCAGTAAATACGTAACTGAACCAAGTGCGACACA
>CAWAQF010000009.1:0-39991 GCA_963784155.1 uncultured Acidimicrobiaceae bacterium | reverse complement strand
GCCCCGGGCTGGCGCTCGGTCCGAGATGCTAGAAACTCAGCCGTGAAATCGACCTGGCTGACCACGGCGGAGTGGCTCGCCGTCCTGCGCATCGGCCTCGGCCGCTGGTGGCTCGAAGAGCTTCCGCCACAAGGACAAGGCGGCGTGGCTGACCCGTGGCGCCGGAATCGCCTGGGGCGCCTCGGTGGCCGAGAAGCACAAGTTCGGGTTCGTGAAGACGAGCTTCGACCGGTTCGTCAAGCCCCACCCGAAGACGATGGCCTACGTCGTCGTCTTCGGCGAGCTCGCGGTCGGCCTCGGCCTCGTGCTCGGCTTCCTCACACCGATCGCCGCCTTCGCCAGCATCCTGTTGAACATCATGTACTTCGTCCTGATGATCACCGACTGGGCCGAACAGGGCCAGAACCTGATGATGATCCTGGCGGCCGTCGTGGTCCTCGGCACCCACGCCTGGGACATCTGGTCGATCGACCACCTGCTCCACCTCTTCGGGGCCTGAGGATGCCGATCGGGATCCGCGACGAGCACGAGGAGCTCCGCCTCTCGCTGCGGCGCTGGTGCGAGTCGTGGTGCCCGCCTTCGGTGACCCGTGAGGCGCTCGATGCACCGGCCGACGCACTTCCGCCGTTCTGGGACGAGCTCGCCGCGCAGGGAACCCCTCGGGATCCACGTCCCCGAGGAGTTCGGCGGGCAAGGGGCGGGACTGGTCGAGCGGCGGTGGCCGCGGAGGAGCTCGGGCGGGCGGCCGCGCCGGGTCCCTGGGCGACTACCGTCGTCGTCGCCGCGATGCTCGCCGACCACGACGCGCCCGCGAGGAATTCCTTCCGGCCCTCGTCGACGGTACGACACCGGCGTCGCTCGTCTACCCGGTCGTGGCGGCCGACGGGGGCGCCTCGCACCGCCCGGACTGGTCGGCACCCGCCGTGCCGACGGCACGATGGTGGTCGAGGGCACCCTCCAGCCGTTGGTGAACGGCACCGTCGTCAGGCTCATGCTGGCGCCGGTCGCACCGGAGGGGTCGACGCTCTGGGCGCTGCTCGAGACGGGCGACGCGACGGCGAACGAGGCGTTGCCGAGCTTCGACCCCGCGTCGACCTCGGCCTCGTGGACGCTCGAGGGTGCCGTGGTCCCGCCGCAGCGGATCCTGACCGTGGCGACGACCGAGCGGATCCGCGACCTCGCGCTGCTGTCGCTGTCCGCAGAAGCGGTGGGCGGCGCAGGCTGGTGCCTCGAGGCCGCCGCGGAGCACGCGCGCAGCCGCCACCAGTTCGGCAGGCCCATCGGCCAGTTCCAGGGCGTGAAGCACCGTCTGGCGGACATGCTGGTGCAGATCGAGCAGTCGGTGGCAGCGACCTGGGACGCGGCCACCTCGATGGACGAACGGTCCGGGAGCGAGGACGACAGCGAGGCCACGGCACAAGCCCACCTGTCGGTGCAGCTCGCCGCCTGCTCGTCGCTCGACGGCTACGTCGGAGCTGCCAACGGCACCATCCAGGTCCTCGGCGGGATGGGCTACACCTGGGAGCACGACGCGCACGTCCACCTTCGCCGGGCCACGACGCTCCGTCAGCTGGTGGGCGGCACGGCGCGGCCTGCGGGCCGAGGCGGCCCGCCTCGCCCTCTCGGGGACGCGGCGGGCGCTCAGCGTCGAGCTCCCTCCCGAGGCCGACGAGCTGCAGGTCCGGCTGAGCCCGGTGGTGCGCACGATCGCCGCGATGGACGACCCTGCAGAGCAGCGACGGGCGCTCGCCGAAGAAGGGCTCCTCGCTCCCCACTGGCCGTCGCCGTGGGGACGGGACGCCGGACCCGTCGAACAGCTTGTGATCGACCGGGTCTGCCACGACGCGGACCTTCGCCGCCCCAACCTCGCGGTCGCCGCGTGGGCACTGCCGACGATCATCGCCCACGGCACGCCCGAGCAACGGGACCGCTGGGTGATGCAGACCCTCCGCGGCGAGGTGCTCTGGTGCCAGCTGTTCAGCGAACCGGGAGCGGGATCGGACCTCGCGTCATTCTCGACCCGCGCGACCCGGGTGCCGGGGGGATGGTCGCTCGACGGACAGAAGGTGTGGACGTCGGTGGCGGCACGCGCCGACATGGGCATCTGCCTCGCTCGCACCGATCCGGACGCGCCCAAACACCGTGGCATCACCTACTTCCTGGTCGACATGAGGTCGGCGGGGATCACTGTCCGACCGCTGCGCGAGATCACCGGTGCGGCGCTCTTCAACGAGGTCTTCTTCGACGGCTGTCTCGTACCGGACGAGTGCGTGGTCGGGGAGGTGCACGGTGGCTGGCTCCTCGCCCGCACGACGCTCGCCAACGAGCGGGTCTCGCTCTCGTCGGACAGCGCGTTCGGCGGGGCGCTCGAGGAGGTGCTCGCGCTCGTGGCCTCCCGCCCCGACCTCGGCGACCCGGTCACCCTCGACCGACTCGGCGCCCTGATGGTCGAGGCCCAGTCGCTCGCGCAGCTCGGTCTCCGGGCCACGGTCCGTTCGGTCAGCCGCCTCGAGCCGGGTCCCGAGTCGAGCGTCCGCAAGCTGGCCGGTGCCGAGTTCGACCAGCGGGTGCACGAGTTCGGTCTCGATCTCCTCGGCCCGGACGGCGCGCGTGCCGACGGCGCGGCGGCGGGCTGGGCGCACGGTGTCCTCCAGAGCAAGTGCCTGACCATTGCGGGAGGGACGAGCGAGGTGCAGCGCAACGTGATCGGGGAGCGGCTGCTCGGACTGCCACGGGATCCCGAGCCGGGCCGGTGACTTCGCAGGAGCCCTCTCGGGGTGTGCGAGAATCGACGGTGTCCAAGCACGATGACGGAGGGTTGATCGATGGGTGACGCCGCGGTGTACTTCGAGGACGTATCCGTCGGGGACGAGGGACCGGTCCGGTCGCACAAGCTGACGCGCACCGACCTGGTGCGGTACGCAGGGGCGTCGGCCGATTTCAACCCGATGCACCACGACGAGGTCCTGGCGGTCGCCGCCGGGCAGCCCAGCGTGTTCGGGCACGGGATGTTCTCGATGGGACTCCTCGGTTCGGCCCTCACCGACTACGTGGGTATCGGCAACGTACGCCGGTTCCAGGTCCGCTTCGCGAAGCAGACCTGGCCGGACGAGGATCTGCTCACCAAGGTCGTGGTGACCGGCAAACGGGTCGAGGGCGACGACCATCTGGTCGACCTCGACGTGCGGCTCGCCAACGCGGCGGGAGAGGAAAAGGTGGTCGGCGAGGCGACCGCGGCAGTCCCGAGTCGAACCTGATCCGACAGGGCCCGCGCCGCCCCGCCCGGGGGGGCGCCGGAAGCTGCTCAGAAGAAGCTGCTCAGAAGAAGCTGAACTTGGGGATCCCCGGGGAGATGCCCTTGAACAGTTCGCCCTTGGCACCGGCGAGCTCCGAGGGGCTCCACATCGAATCGCGGTGGATCTCCCCGATCGGGTGGAAGCCGCCCATCACCCAGACGTTCCCGCCGAAGACGACGAAGTTCTGGCCGGTCACGTCCGAGGCCTCGTCGGAGGCGAGGAAGGTCACCAGCTGCGCGACGTTGCGCGGGTCCCACTCGTCGAAGCCCTCCTTGGCCTTCGCCATCTCCCCGAAGAGGTTCTCGGTCATGCGGGTCCGGGCGCGAGGCGAGATCGAGTTCACCGTCACCCCGTACCGCTCGAGCTCGCGGGCGAGAACCCAGGTCATCGACGCGATGCCCGCCTTCGCCGCCGAGTAGTTGGCCTGGCCCGCGTTCCCGTAGAGACCCGCCTCCGAGGCGGTGTTGACGATGTGCGCGCTGACCGACTCGCCGGCCTTCGAACGGCCCCGCCAGTAGACCGCGGCGTGGTGGGAGGGCGCGAAGTGGCCCTTCAGGTGGACACGGATGACGTCGTCCCAATCGGACTCGTCCATGTTGAAGCTCATCTTGTCCCGCAGGATGCCGGCGTTGTTCACCAGGATGTCCAGTGACCCGAACGTGTCGACCGCCTGGTCGACGAGGTCCTTCGCGCCTTGCCAGGTGCTCACGTCCGACGCGTTCACCGCACCGTCGCTCCCCGACTTCTTGATCAGTTCGACGACCTCCTCGGCGAGGTGCTTGTCGCCTCCTTCGCCCGAGACGGAGGCACCCACGTCGTTGACGATCACCTTGGCGCCCTCCGACGCGAGCAGGAGCGCCTCCTCGCGCCCGATCCCCCGGCCAGCGCCGGTGACGATCGCCACCTTGCCGTCGAGCAGTCCCATGTCGTCCTCCTGTATCCCGTGTCGAGGGCCGTCCACGGCCTGGGCCGCGGCGGAACCGGGGAAGCATGGCCGATGCGCGGCCCTCCCGCAAGATCGGACAGCGTAAGGCCGATGGTAGGTTCGGCCCCATCGGCCGAGTGCGAACGGGGACGGCGTGAGCGGATGGGACCAGGTTGAGTCCGGCACACGTGGGACACGCTCCGACGGCGTGAGGCTGGAGAAGGTCTCGCCCCAGCTCCGGCGTATCGATCGCAAGGTGCGCCGCGAGGTCAACCGCCTCGCCGGCCTGTCCTACTCCCAGTTGGCACCGCGGGAAGCGGTGCGCATGGCCTACAACGTGCTGCTCCGGCGCGAGCCGGACGAGCCAGCGTGGACCGAGCAGGCCAAGGCGATGGCGTCGGGTGCCCTCTCCCATGACGACGTGATCGACCGGATACGCTGCTCGAGCGAGTTCCGGACCCAGGTGCCCATCGGCGAGGCGAGCCTTCACAGCTCGCTGCACGCAAGCCGGGCGGAGTTCATCATCGGGCTCCCGCCCGCGAAGCGGATCGTCGACCTCGGCGGGGGTCACACCGTCGACCCGCGCGGCGCGTTGGTCGTCCTCGGCTATCCCTACGACTTCGACGAGCTCGTCGTGGTCGACCTCCCCCCCGACGACCGGCATCCCCTGTACCGCTCCCAGCGCTTCGGACCGGAGGAGACCGCCCGCGGCCGGGTCCGGTACGAGTACCGCTCGATGGCGGATCTCTCCTTCGCGGCGGACGGGACGGTGGACCTGGTGTACAGCGGCCAGTCGATCGAGCACGTCACCGAGGCCGACGGTGACCTCGTCCTGGGGGAGACCGCGAGAATCCTCAGCCCGGGGGGCCACCTGGCGATCGACACGCCGAACGGCCGGCTCTGCCGTCTCCAGCAGGCCGAGCTGATCGACCCCGACCACAAGGTCGAGTACACGCTTCCTCAGCTGCGCGAGAAGGTGCTGCGAGCGGGGTTCGAGATCCTGACCGAACGCGGGCTCAACTGGGGGGGTCCCCGCTCCGACCTGTTCGATCCCGCGGCCCTCGCCGGCAACCATGGCATCTACCACGACGCGGACAACTGCTATCTGCTCGCCGTCCTGGCGAGGAAGCCGCGCTGAGCCTCGGGAAGACCACCGTCAGGTGCCGGGTCGCCCGGTGACCGACGCAACGAGACCACCGATCGCCCCGACGCGGCCGGATGCAGCTGCCTGGTTCCGTGCGAAGGACCCGGGACTGGTCGCGACCAAGCGGTCGGTGAGGGCCGCGGTCGCCGTGTCCGGTGTCTTCGCGATCGCTCACGTCGCCTTCGCCGATCCGCAGGTCAGCCTCTTCGCGTCGTTCGGGTCCTTCGCGCTGCTTCTGCTGGTCGACTTCGCCGGCCCGCCGCGGACCCGGCTCGTTTCCTACCTCGCGCTCTTCGCGACCGGCACGGTGTTCGTGACGGTCGGCACCACGGCGTCGACCCACAAGGTGGCCGCGGTGGCCGCGATGGCAGTGGTCGGTTTCGTCGTCCTCTTTGCCGGGATCGTCGCACCGCAGGCCGCGACCGCGTCGACCGCCGCGCTGTTGACCTTCGTCCTTCCGGTGGCGGTTGCGGCTCCGGTCTCCTCGATCGGGCCGCGCCTCGGCGGCTTCGCGCTCGCCGGGGCGGTGTCCATTCCCGCGTGCCTGCTCGTCTGGCCGGTCCACTGGCACGACGGTCTGCGTCGCCACCTGTCCTCCACCCTCTTGGCGGTGGCGCGGCTCGCCGCGGCCCACGGCGACGGACGCCGCGACCCCGCGGCGCGACAGGCCGTGGACACCGAGCTCGGCGCACTGGAGCACGTGTTCGCTGCCACGCCCTACCCGCCGACCGGTGCGTCGGCCGGTGCCGTCGCGCTGGCCAAGCTGGTCGGCCGGACCGAGTGGGTCGCCGACAACGCCGTGCTCGACGAGCGCAACGCCGGGGAGCTCGCCCGCGCCCCGGTCCGCCGGATCCTCACCGGCGTCGCGGACACGCTGGAGTTGAGCGCCCGCCTGGTGGGTGAAGGACGGGTCCGGAGCGACGCGAAGGTTCCCCTCGACGAGCAGGTGCGGGTGTCGACCGACCGGCTCGACGCGCTCGTCCACCACGACCTCGACGCCGAGGTCTCGCGGATGGTCGCCTCGGGTGAGGGACCCGACCTCGAACGGCCGGCGCCCTCGCCGGAGCGCGGCGCCGATCCGGGCGTCGAGACCCTGCTCGATCCGGCATTCCACGCGCGCGCCCTCGGTATCGCGACGGCGATGGTGGCCGACGCCGCGCTCGAGGCCGCCGGGGCGGAGCCGGCCGGCGCGCTCGAGCCCCCCGAGGGCACCGGCGGGTCGCGTGCCCTCCTCTGGCCGCGGCTCGCGAGCCACCTCTCGCTCCAGTCGGTCTGGTTCCGCAACTCGGTCCGGGGGGCAGCGGGCCTCGCGCTCGCGGTCGCGGTCGCCGAGGTGGCGAACGTCGAACATGCATTTTGGGTGGTGCTCGGGACCCTCGCAGTGCTGCGCTCGAACGCCCTCGGCACCGGGTCCACCGCGCTGCGGGCGATCGGTGGGACCGCGGTCGGTTTCGTGATCGGCTCCGCGCTCTTGGTCGGAATCGGGTCACACTCGCCGGCGCTCTGGGCGCTCCTCCCGATCGCCGTCCTGGTCTCCGGAATGGCACCGTCGATGATCTCTTTCGCCGCCGGCCAGGCCGGGTTCACCGTGATGGTGGTCATCCTCTTCAACCTCATCGAGCCCTCCGGCTGGCGGGTGGGCCTCACCAGGATCGAGGACGTGTCCATCGGCTGTGCGGTGAGCATCGTGGTCGGCCTGCTCTTCTGGCTGCGCGGTGCGACCGCCGCGCTCGGCCGCGCGCTGGCCGACGCCTTCGCGGCGAATTCGGGCTACCTCTCCGATGCGGTCGACCGGCTGGTGACCTCTGACCACGAGGTGGACACCGCACCGGCCCACCGGGCGGCCCACCGGTGCTACCTGCGCGCCGACGACGCGTTCCGCCAATTCCTCGGCGAACGCGGTGCCAAGGTGGTTCCCGTCGACACGGTGGCGCGCCTCGTGACCGGAGCCAACCGCATCCGCCTGGCCGCCTACACCTTGGCCGGCCTGCCGGCGGTGACCCTCGAGCCGGGCCGTCCCGAGCTCGAGTCGGTGGCCGTCGCCGCGGCAATGCTGCGCGACGCGTATGCCGTCAACCACCGGTGGTACGAGGAGTTCGCGGAGCTGTTGGCGGGCCGCCGAGACGCGCTCGAGCCCGCGCAGGATCACGGGCGGACCCTCCATCATGTGCTGCAACAGGCACTCGACGACTCCCGGGCTCACCGACGCGGCGACCGGCTGCGCATCGTGCTCCGGATGCTCTGGGCCGACCAGCTGCTCGAGTCCCAACGCGGCGTGCAGGCCGATCTCGCCGGCGCCGCCCAGCTCTTCGTCACGCGGAGCCGGCGCGCTCGCCTGGTCTGAGGGGCGTGCGGGCGGGGAGCACGCCGAGGCGGAGGTAGGGTCACGGCGGAGACCTCCAGGCCGCGCGTGGACGGGAGACGGCGATGAGAAACCACGGTCCACGCTTCGAGCTCGTACCGATGCAGCCCCATGACCACATCGGGTGGGTGTACTCGGGGATGGACGAGTTCGCCAGGTTGGTGCGGCCTTTCCTGCAGGAAGGTGCCTCCAAGGGCGAAGCGCTGATGTTGGTCGCCGAAGACCCCGACGCGGCGGAGCTCGGTGAGCTGGTCGCTGCCTTCGACCCGATGCTGCTCCAGGTCTCGAGCATCGCGGAGGTCTACGGTCCGTCGGGCATCGCCGATGCCGGCGAGCAGCGTGCCACCTTCATGGCCGCTTCGCGGACGGCAGTTGCAGAGGGGTACACGGGCATCCGAGTCGCGGCCGACAATTCACCGCTGGTCGGGACGCCCGAACGGTTCGACTCCTGGATCCGCTGGGAGCTCACCGCGGACCGGTTCATGTCGGAGCACAGCGTCACCGGTCTCTGCGCCTTCGACCGGAACCGGGTCACCGTCGATGCACTCCGTCACCTCTCGACCCTTCACCCGTTGTCCTCGCGAACCGAGCCGGTACCGCAGTTCCTCTTGTTCGCCGACGACGACGGCGTGCAGATCGAGGGAGAGGTCGACTCCTTCGCCGTCGATCACCTCTGGATGGCACTCGACGTCCTGCCACCGAAGACCAAGGTGACGGTGGACATGACCCGTGCGAATCTGCGAGGCGACCGGGTGAGGGCGAGCCTCGAGGCCCTGGCCGCGACCGGCGTCGACGTGACGTTTCTCGGGCTCGCCGACGCGGTCGGCCCGACCCCGCCGTCCGGAGGTCTTGCATCGGCGCCGGCTCGGACCCCTTTGCGCGTTTGAGGGGAGTGCGGGCGGGGAGACTCGAACTCCCACCCCCGAAGGGACCGGGTCCTAAACCCGGCGCGTCTGCCAGTTCCGCCACACCCGCGTGTCGTCCGATGCTAATTCGCCGGGTGTGTCCGACCGCGTCCCGCGTGCTCCCGTGGCAACCCAGAACACGGGAGCCGAGAGGTGCCTCGCCTATAGTCCTGCTGTGCCGCCCACGCAGTCCTCGACACCCCCGGCCGCCCCCCTCCAACAGGAGGAACGTAAGAGCGAGGACCTCGAAGGAACCGCGGAAGTCGACTACCTGAACCAGGTGATGGCCGAGATCGACGCCGAGGTACGCCGCCGGCGCGCCTCGGGGGATCTCCCCGCCGGCCTCGAGCGCGAGCTCGACGAGTTGTTCCTCGAGTTCTCCCCGATCGGCCTGCAGGGAAAGGCGCGCCTCCGCGAGACGCTCGCACTGGTCGACGGGTCGGCCTATGTCGACACCGCGGTCCCGACCGCGTCGCAGAAGGCCCTCGGCGGGATGGTCAAGCGGACGATCCGGAAGGCGCTCGGCTGGTACATCGGCTTCATCGTCCACCAGGTGGTCAAGTTCGCCTGGGCCGTCTCGCGGATGTTCCACGTGCTGGTGGACCACGTCGAGGACCTCGAGGCGGCCGTCGAGTCGCAGCGGAGGCCGGCGCTGCCGCCGAGCGCGGTCCCCCAGGTCGATCCCGGTGCGCAGTGGTGGTCGCCGCTGGCTCTCTCCGCCCTCGCCGACGCAAGAGGGCGGGTCCTCCACGCGGAGTGCGGGGCCGGCGGCCTGCTCGACGGGTTGCTCGCTGCCGGAGTCGACGCGTACGGGGTGGACCCCGCCGAGTCGAACGCCGAGATCGCCGCGGACCGCGGTCTCGACGTGCGGGCCGAAGCGATCCTCGACCACCTCGCGGTCGTCGCGGAGGAGGCGCTCGCCGGTCTGGTGCTGAGCGGTTCGGTCCAGTGGCTCGACCCGGGCGAGCGCCGTCGGCTGATCGAGATGGTGTCGTCCCGGCTCGCACTCGGCGGGGTGCTCGTCGTGCACTCGACGACGCCGGAGGCGTGGGCACGGGAGGCGGCGCACGTCCTGTCCGACCTCGCGCCCGGCCGGCCGCTGCATCCGGAGACCTGGGCACACCTTCTCGCCGAACACGGCTTCGGGGAGACGAAGGTCACCTTCGGAGGCGGGGACAGCCGGCTCGAACGGATCGCGGATCGCGGCGAGCAGGCGGCCGCGGTGAACGCGGCGATCGACGTGGTCAACGCGTTGCTGCTCGGCCCGGCCGAGTACGTCCTGGTCGCCGTCCGGGAGCGGTGACCGCGGTCCACCAGTTCGTACCGGCCCTGTTGCCACGGGACGCGACCGGCGATCACACCTTGGCCCTCCGGGACGCCCTGCGGGATGCCGGCTGGGTTTCGGACATCTTCGTCGAAGCCGCGCACGACGACCTGTGGAACGAAGCCGTCTATTTCGAGCGCTACCCCGAACGGGCGAGGCCCGACGACATCCTGCTCTACCAATTGGGCACCGCCTCGCCCGTCGCCGATTTCCTGCTCGGACGCGAGGAGGCGCTCGTCCTCGACTACCACAACATCACGCCCGCCTCCTTCTACGACGGCTGGGAGGACCACACCCGCGAGAAGGTCGCGCTCGCCCGCGAGCAAGCGGCCGCGCTGGCGCCACGCGCCGCACTCGGCATCGCCGACTCCGCCTTCAACGCCGCGGAGCTCGAAGCGATGGGATGCCGAGTGACCGCGGTCGTGCCGATCATCGTCGACACCGAGCGGAGGAGCGAACCGCCGGACGAGTCGGAGCGGGCACGCCTCGCGAGCGCACACGGATCGTCGACCGTCCTGCTGTTCGTGGGCCGGCTCTCGCCGAACAAGGCCCAGCAGGATCTGGTGGAGACCCTGCTGCTCTACCGACGCTGGTTCGACCCTTCGGCCCGCCTGCACCTGGTCGGGCCCGCAGTGACGCCCGCGTATGCCCGCGCGGTCTTCGGCTTCGCGAAAGAGCTCGGCCTCGCCGACGCGGTCCGCCACGGCGAGGACCTCACTCGTGGCGAGCTCGCGGCCTGGTACGCCGATGCCGACGTCTTCGTCTGCCTCTCCGAACACGAGGGGTTCTGTATCCCGCTCCTCGAGGCCATGGCCTCCGGGCTGCCGGTCGTGGCCTACGCGGCCGGCGCGGTGGGGGAGACCCTCGGGAGTGCAGGCCTCCTGTTGGACTCGAAGCGCCCGAGCGTGGTCGCGACCGCGATCGCCCGGGTGCGGCAGGATCCCGTGCTCGCCGATTCCCTCGCGGGGGCCGGGCGACGACGACTCGCTGCGTTCTCACCGGCATCAACCCGGGCTCGCTTCGTCGAGGTGCTCGGCGCCCTCGACGAAGCGAGACGGGCAGCGGTATGAAACTGACCTTCGTGACCCCCCGGTACGGGACCGGGGTCATCGGCGGGGCGGAATCGGGCGCGCGGATGCTCGCCGAGCGGCTCTCCGACCGTCCCGACTGGGAGGTCGAGGTCTGCACCAGCTGCGCGCTCGACCACCTGACGTGGGAGAACGTCGAACCGCCGGGCACCTCGACGCTCAACGGGGTCACCGTGCACCGGTTTCCGACCGCCAGCCGGCGCCTGCTCGACTACTTCGAGCTCGACGGTCGTCTCCGGGTCTCACCGGCGAGCGCATCCCTCGAGGAGGGCCGGCGGTGGATCGCGCTCAACGGCCCTCTGTGCCCGGACCTGGTCGACGCGGTCGCCTCGACGACGTCGGACGTGCTGGCCTGCTATCCGTACCTCTTCGCCACCACCGTCGACGGCATCGCCGCGTCGCCGGTGCCGAGCGTGCTCCACCCGGCGGCACACGACGAACCCGCGCTCTACCTTCGTGCGTTCCACCGCAGCTTCCGCGATGTGGACGGCTTCGCCTACCACACCCGCGCCGAGCGCGACCTGATGGAGCACGTGTTCCAGGTGGGCGCCCGGCCTCAGCTGGTGCTCGGGCTCGGGGTCGACGAGCCCGCCGGCACCGGTCGCGCTGGTGACGAACTGCTCGGGATCCCCGGCCGGCCCTACCTCTGCTATCTGGGCCGCGTCGACGAGCACAAGGGCTGCGGGATGCTGGCGGAGTACTTCGCGGCCTACAAGGAGCGCCACCCGGGTCCTCTGGCGCTCGCGTTCGTGGGCCCCGTTTCGGACGAGGCGCCGCACCACCCCGATGTGGTGGTTACCGGCACCGTGTCCGAAGGGGACAAGTGGGACATCCTTGCCGGAGCCTGCACGATGGTGACCCCGTCCGCCTACGAGTCGTTCTCGCTGGTCCTGCTCGAGGCTTGGACGGTGGAGGTGCCGGTGTTGGTGAACGCCGCGTGCGCCGCGACGATGGAGCACGTCCGCCGATCGGGCGGCGGCCTCTGGTTCGACTCGTTCCGCTCGTTCGAAGTGGCCGTCGACCGGCTGACCGGTGACATGGCCCTCGGGCGGACGCTGGCGTCGGCCGGGCACCGCTACACCTCCCGCTACTACCGTTGGCCGGCGATCATCGACCGTTACATCGCCTTCCTCGAAGCCGTCGTCGGGCGGGGCCACCGGGCGCCGCTGCGGTCGGAGCGGCTGGAGGTTCCGACGGGCGGTGCCGAGTACGTCCGGAGAGGATGACCGATGGCGGATGGCGCGCCGGCCGGCGAAGAGCGAGAAGAAGAGGAAGAGGAGCTCGATCCCGACGAGCGCGAGCTGCTCGCCGCGTTCGACCGGCTGAGCCCACAGGGCTCGCTGCGATGGGGCTTCGACGACGCTCTGCGCCGCGTCGACCAGCCCGACATCGCGTCCGCCGCGGGGGCCGCACCCTGGCAGGGTCTCCCGGACGACCTCTGGAACCGCGGACGATCGGCGCAGATCGGCAAACGCTTCGTCGGCGACGTCGCGGGCGTGCTCGCCGAGCTGCTCGCCGCGGACGCTCGGAGTGCGGCCGACGCCGCGGTGGCCGCGGTCAACGGCGACCGGTTCGTCGCGACCTGGGACGCACTCCGCTACCTGGCCGCGAGGGTCGAGGCGCTCGAGGTGCGTGCCGATCCGCTCGGGTCGCCCGCGTCCGCACTCGACCTCCCGGTCCCGGACCTGACCGAGTGGGCCGCGTCGATCGGCGCGTGGTGCGGGCCGGTCGGCGAGCGGGAGGCGATCGTCCTCGGTGAGCTCTGCGACGGGTCGGTGCTCGAGGCGCTCGCGCAGGCGGAGCGTCCGGTGCGCGGCGTCGACCCGCGGGGTGCGTCGGTCTGGCGGGCCTTCGGTGCCGCGCGGGTGGGGCGGAGCACCCCGGACCTGGTGATCGACGAGGTCGCCGGTCACCTCGCCTCGCTCCCCGACGAGTCGGTCGCCGCGGTGGTGCTCGCGGGATGCGTCGACCGCCTCGACCTTCCGGGCAAGGTCGGCCTGCTCGGCGAAGGGGCGCGGGTGGTGGCACCGGGAGGCTCGGTGGTCGTCCTCGCGTCGGATCAGGCCGCCTTCGACCGTGTCCTCCCTCCGCCGGCCCGCGACCTGCTGCCCGGCCGCCCGCTCCATCCCGAGACGTGGCTGCTCCTGTTCGAGCGGCATGGGGCGACCCAGACGACGTGGCACCGGCCCGAGCGCGGCAGCGTGCACGCGGTGGTGGCGAGGTTCGAGCGGTGAGCCCGGCAGCCGGTGTCCACCAGTTCGTCCCGATGCTCCACCGCTACGACGCGGTGGGGGAGCACGCACGGACCGTCCGCGACCTCTTCGTCGCGGCGGGCATCCCGTCGCGGATCTACACCGAGCTCCCCGATCCGGCGACCGCGAAAGAGACCGTTCCCTACCACCGCTACGAGGCCGACGCGACCGCAGGCGACGTCCTCGTCTACCAATTCGCGACCCGTTCCGTGATCGCCGGGTGGCTCGCCGCGCGGCCCGAGCCGGTCGTCGTCAACTACCACAGCATCACCCCGCCGGAGTACTTCGGCCGGTGGAACGACCGGATCACCCGGCTCCAGGTGGGAGCATGCTCCGAACTGGCCCTGCTCGCACCGAAGGCGGCACTCGGGATCGCGGTGTCGCAGTTCGACGCGGGCGAGCTGCGTGCGGCGGGGTGCGCCCGAGTCGAGGTGATACCGGTGGCGAACGTCCGCGTGCCACCGCTCGAGCCTCCCCCCGCCCTCGTCGAGGAGTTGCGGGCCGCCCATCCGCGCCCGGGGGCGCGGTGGCTGTCGGTCGGGAGGCTCGCACCGAACAAGGCGCACCAGCGGACGATCGCCGCGCTGTTCGTGACCCGGGCGACCGCCGATCCCGCGGCGACGCTCACCCTGGTCGGTTCGCCGACCGAACCCTCGTACGCAGGCGCCCTTGTCCGGTACGCGGCGCAGCTCGGGCTCCTCCAGGCGGTCGACTTCGTCGCCGGCATCGATGAGGAGCGGCTCGCCGCGCACTATCGCGCCGCCGACCTCTTGGTGATGCTCTCCCGACACGAGGGGTACGGCGTCCCCTTGGTCGAGGCGATGGGACAGGGCTTGCCGATCGTCGCGGGCGAAACAGGGGCCGTGCGCGAGGTGGTGGGGGACGCGGCCGTCGTCCTCGGGCGGACCGGACCGCGGC
The DNA here is from genome assembly GCA_963784155.1 of uncultured Acidimicrobiaceae bacterium. Taxonomy (GTDB): domain Bacteria; phylum Actinomycetota; class Acidimicrobiia; order Acidimicrobiales; family RAAP-2; genus Bog-756. The sequence goes on along the minus strand of CAWAQF010000009.1, from coordinate 25,777 downwards.
ACGTCGCGACCGCCGTTGCCCGATTGCTCGGGGACCCCGGCGAGCGCGACCGGCTGGCCGAGGCGGGACGGGTCCGCTTCGACGAGCTCGACCTCGCTCGTGCCGGAGAACGGCTGGTCGAGGCGGTGCGCGGCCTCGGATCACCGGTTCGCGCCACCGGGTGACCACCGGAGCGTCGCGTCCCCTCGGAGGTTCGACCAAGTAGGCTCCGGGCCATGGACGACTTGCGTCGAATGGGCGCGCACGCACCGATCGCCCCCTCCGCACAGCTGAACACCGAGGTCGGCCCGAGCGCGGACATCTTCCAGCGCCTGCTCAAGGAGCGGATCGTTTTCATCGGCTCTGCCATCGACCAGACCACCGCGAACCTGGTCTGCTCACAGCTGATCCTCCTCGAGGCCGAGAACTCCGACCGTGACATCGCGGTCTACATCAACTCGCCGGGCGGCTCGGTCACCGACGGGCTGGCCATCTACGACACGATGCAGTACGTGCGCTGCGACGTCCGCACCATCTGCGTGGGCCTCGCGGCCTCGATGGGCCAGTTCCTGCTCTGTGCCGGGACGCCGGGCAAGCGGTTCGCCCTCCCGCACAGCCGCATCCTCATGCACCAGCCGTCGGGGCAGATGCAGGGTCAGGCCACCGACATCGCCATCCAGGCCGAGCAGATCATCTACCTCAAGCGGATGATGGCCGAGCGGATCGCCTTCCACACCGGCCAGACCGTCGAGCGCATCGAGGCCGACTCCGATCGTGACCGCTGGTTCACCGCCGAGGAAGCCCGTGAGTACGGCTTCATCGACGAGGTGATCCAGAAGGACGCGATGCAGGTGCCGTCGGCCGGCTCGGGGGCCGCCAGCCCGTGAGCCTCGGCGTGGAGAAGCCTGCGCCGGCGGCATCGCAACGCGCTTCGGCGATCGGCGGCAGCACCCGGTTCGTGCCGGGGGAGAGCAACACCCAGATCACCGTCGTCAACGGCAAGGTCCAGCTGGGCCAGCGGCTGCGCGACCTCTGGCACAGCCGCGACCTGCTCGGAGAGCTCACTCGCACCGAGCTCAAGGTCAAGTACAAGAACTCGGTGCTCGGCTACCTGTGGTCGATGCTCAACCCGGCCCTGGTGCTGCTCATCTACTACGCGGTCTTCTCGATCGTCAGCAAGAACGGGATGCCGCAATTCGCGATCTGGCTGTTCGCCGGACTGCTCGCCTGGAACCTCTTCAACGGAGCGGCCATGGGCTCGACCGGGGTGGTGGTGGGGAAGGCCGGCATCGTGAAGAAGGTGGCCTTCCCCCGAGAGCTCCTCGCGCTCTCCGTCGTCGGGGTGGCCATGGTGATGTTCGTACTCCAGCTGGTAGTACTGGTGCTCGCACTGCTCGTCTTCGGCATCAGCCCGGACTTCGCCTACGTGGCGGTGCTCCCCCTCGCACTGGTTGCGCTGATCGTGTTCACCGCGGCCGTCTCGGTGTTTCTCTCGGCCGTCAACGTCTACCTCCGCGACACCCAGCACCTCACCGAGGTGCTGCTGATGGCCTGGTTCTGGGCGACGCCGATCGTCTACTACTACGGGCTGATCGCGAACTCGGTGGCGAAGCACGCGGGGCTGGTCTGGGTCAAGTACGTCTACCTCTGCAATCCCGTCACCCCGATCGTGCTCACCTTCCAGCGCGCGATCTACGGACGTGCCCAGTTCACCAATTCCTCCGGTACCGTGGTGCACCTCCTTCCCAACTGGGGTCCGCTCGGGTACGCGGGCGTCTGCGGGATCGTCCTCGCGGTCGGCATCGGCCTCTTTCTCCTCGCGATGGTCGTCTTCGGCCGCCTCGAGGGGAACTTCGCCGAGGAGCTCTGAACCGTGGCCTTCGCCATCGAGGTCACCGACATCTCCAAGCAGTTCCGCCTCTACCACGAGAAGCACACCTCGCTGAAGGAGCGGGTGATCCACGGCGGCAAGATGCCCTACACCCCGTTCTGGGCACTGCGCGACGTCAACGTGGAGATCAACCAGGGCGAGACCTTCGGCATCCTCGGGAGGAACGGCTGCGGCAAGTCGACCCTTCTCAAGTGCATCGCCGGCATCCTGAAGCCGACCACCGGCGAGATCCGGGTCCGCGGCAGCCTGGCCGCGATGCTCGAGCTCGGCGCCGGCTTCCAACCGGAGCTCTCCGGTCGCGACAACATCTACTTGAACGGCTCGCTCCTCGGGCTCTCCCGGCCCGAGATCGAGAAGCGCTTCGACGAGATCGTCGCCTTCGCCGAGCTCGAGGACTTCATCGACAACCAGGTCAAGTTCTACTCGTCGGGCATGTACGTGCGGCTCGGGTTCGCCGTCGCGGTGAACGTGGAGCCCGACGTGCTCCTCGTCGACGAGGTCCTCGCGGTCGGCGATGCGGCTTTCCAGCGCAAGTGTCTCGACCACGTGAAGAAGTTCCAGCGCGAAGGCCGGACCATCGTGGTGGTGAGTCACGGCACGGACACCATCCGACAGAACTGCGTGCGGGCCATGGTGATGAACCACGGCCAGGTGATCACGATCGACGAACCGGGCGAGGCGATCCGTGCCTACCTGGCGGACCTGCTCGGTGTGGGGACGGGTCGGGCGGCCGCCGAAGCGGGCGGCGGGGGCAACGCCTTCTCGATCGGCACGGTGCGCACCGAGCACGGCGGCGACGGCGCCCGCGGCCACATGTACCCGGGAGAGTCGCTGACGGTGATCGCGGACCTCGACAGCCTGGCCGCGGTGGACGACGCCATGGCGACCATCGCGATCTACGACGACAAGAACGAGGTGGTCTTCGCATCCGATCCCGACGACCCTGCCTGTGCGGTCGAGGTCCCCGAGGGTGGCGGCACCCTCCGGTTCCACTTCCCCGAGGTTCCCCTGCTGGACGGGACCTACTCGGTCAGCGTCGGCGTCCGCAGCGCGACGGCGACCACCATCTTCGACTGGCAGGACCAGGTCACCAAGTTCGAGGTTGCCAACCCGGGTCGCTCGACCGGACGGGTGCGGCTCCCGCTCGACGTGAGCTTCCGCCGGCGCTCGACCGGCCTGACCGGCGAGGTTCCGGCGGTGAACGCCTTCGGACCCCTCGCCGGCTGGGAAGAAAGCGCTTCGTGAGCGTCGGCCGCATCGACCAGGTCATCCCCACACTCGCCAGCCGCGACGCCATCGGAGGCCACGTGCTCCGGCTCCGTGACCTGCTCCGGTCGCGGGGCTACCGATCGGACATCTTCTACGGCAACGCGAGCGCCGACCGGCTCGACCACGGCCTCCCGGTGAGCCAGATCGGCGACCGTCCGTCCGCCGGCCGGGTCCTCCTCTACCAGCTCTCGATCGGGAGCGGAGTGGCGGACATCTTCCGCGAGCGCGGCGAGCGCAAGTTCGTGAACTACCACAACATCACCCCGGCCGACCTGCTCGAGGCATGGGTGCCCGAGGTCGGTGAGGAGGTCCGCTGGGGACGCGCCCAGCTCCGCGACCTCGCACCGGTCACCGAGTTCGCCATCGCCGACTCGCACTTCAACGAGCTCGAGCTGCAGGCGGCGGGGTACCGCTCGACCACCACCGTGCCGCTGCTGATCGACCTCGACGGCTTCGCCGGATCGCCGGACCCGGCAACCGCCGCCCGGCTCGAGCGGGACAAGGCGTCGGGCGGCATCGACCTGCTCTTCGTCGGCAAGGTCTCGCCGCACAAGGGACAGCACGATCTGGTGAAGGCGCTCGCGGCCTACCGGCGTGTCTACGATCCACGGGCCCGGCTGCGACTGGTCGGCGGCGCGATCAGCGAGGGGTACCAGACCGCGCTCGAACGGTTCGCGGACGAGCTCGGCCTGCTCGACGCGATCGACATCGCCGGCTCGGTCGGTCACGACGAGCTGATCGCCTACTACGCCGCCTCCGACGTGTTCGTCTGCCTCTCCAATCACGAGGGTTTCTGCGTCCCTCTTCTCGAGGCGATGTACCACCGTCTTCCGATCGTGGCGCACACCAACACCGCGGTGCCCGAGACGATCCAGGGTGCCGGGCTGGTCCTCCCCGACAAGGACCCGGCACGGGTGGCCGCCGCGATCCGCCGGGTCGTCGACGACGAGCGCCTCCGTGCGGCACTCGCCCGGGCGGCCTCCGAGCGTGTGGCCTCGTTCGCCCTGCCACGCGTGGAGGAGGGGTTCGCCTCCGCTCTCGAGGGCGCGTTCGCCGCGTGAGGCGGACGGCGGGCGGCGTCGCTCGACCCGATGAAGCTGACCTTCGTGTTGCCACGCTACGGGCCGGACATCGTCGGCGGTGCCGAGACGGCGGCACGCCTGCTGGCGGAGCACCTCGCGGCCCGGGACGGTTGGCAGGTCGAGGTGCTCACCGGCTGCGCGGACGACTTCGTGACGTGGGCCGACGTCCGTCCCGCCGGCGAGGAGCGGATCGGCGGCGTGTCGGTGACGCGGTTCGAGTCCGAGCGCGGGCGGGACCCCTCGTTCCACCCGTACTCGGCGGCACTCCTCGCTGCACCCGAGCGCTCGACGCTCGCGGAGGCCGAGCGGTGGATCGACCTCCAGGGACCGGTCGTCCCCGAGCTCGTCGACGCGGCCGTCGCCTCGGACGCCGACGCGCTGGTCTTCTACCCGTACCTCTACTACCCGACCGTGCGGGTGATCGGCCGTGTGCACCAGCCGACCGTCCTCCACCCCGCGGCCCACGACGAGCCGGCCCTCCGCCTCCCGGTCTTCCCGCCCGTGTTCGCCGCCGCGCACGGCCTGGTCTTCCAGACCGAAGCCGAGCGCGACCTCGTCGAAGGGCTCTTTCCGGTGGCGACCCGTCGCCAGCTCCTGCTCGGGCTTGGGGTGGACGATCCCGACCGGCTCCCCGAGCGCCGGCGCGCGCCGTCGCGCTCCACTCGTCACGAGGATGCTCCCTACCTGCTCTGCCTCGGCCGGGTCGAACCGAAGAAGGGCACGTCGCTGCTCGTTTCGCTCTTCGAGCGCTACAAGGAGCGCCGCCCGGGACCACTCCGACTGGTGCTCGCCGGCCCGATCGTCGAGGCTCCCGGGGCCGCGCCCGACGTCGACCTGGTCGGTCCGGTCTCCGACGAGGAGAAGTGGGCGCTCCTCGAGGGTGCCCACGCGCTGGTCGCCCCCTCGTCGTGGGAAGCGTTCTCGCTGGTGGTGGCCGAGGCCTGGAGCGCCCGCGCCCCGGTCATGGTCAACGCGCAGTGCGCGGCGACCGTCGAGCACTGCCGCCGATCGGGCGGAGGGCTGACCTTTGCCGGCTACGGCGAGTTCGAGGTCGGCGTGGATCGCCTCACGACCGACCCGGACGCGCGACGCGCGCTCGGTGAGCGCGGGCGCGCGTACGTCGATCGGCGGTTCCGGTGGCCGCTCGTCGTCGACCGCTACGCGACATTCGTCGAGGCGGTGGTCGCAGCCGGCTAGGGGAAGATGCCGGTGCCGAGCGGGCGCGGTCCCGCAGTCGACACCACCTTCACGCCGAGCAGCGAGCTGCCGGGCAGGATCTTGAACACCAGGTAGTCCCCGATCGGCTCGGAGGTCCGGAGCGGCTGCGCGGACCCATCGGTCGCGAGCGATGCGAGGCCCGCGAGCGCGGGGGAGGCGACGAGGACGACCGATCCGCCCGGTCCGACGGCGACCGTCGACCCCGACGCGTAGTAGAGCGCGCCGTGCAGCTCGTTGTACTGGACCGCCCCCGGGGCGATGAGCGCGATGCGGTCCGCGGGCAGTGCCCATCCGGCGTTGCGGTAGATGACGTCACCGCCGTCGATCGTGTCGAAGACGACCACGTCACGCGCCCGGTCCACCGCCGGACCGAGGCCGATCAACGCAGTGTCGACCGCGTCGGCCGAACGCACGGAGGACCGTGTCGCGGCATAGGGAGCCTGGTACCTCGGTTGCACCAACCAGAGGGCGCCTGTGCTCCGCACCCAGCTCGCCGGCAACACGCCGTCGCCGGCGAGGAAGCGCTGCGCGCCGAGCACGGCGACGGCCACCACACCCACCGTCGTGACGGCCAGCCAGGGGAGGGAGACCTGCTCGGCCCGCGAGGCGTGTGGCGGACGTCGTCCGGTGCGGCCGCCCTCCGGCAGTGTGCCGGTCGAGCGCGCCGAGCGGCACCAACATCGCGATCACCGCGGCGGGGAGATAGGCGAGGAGGTAGCCCCCCTTTGCGAACTGCACCAGCGCGACGAGGAGGATCGGCGGCAGCAGCGCCGCGCCGAGGACAGCGGCTCTCGTCTGGTACCACGGGCGGCGGCGGACCGGTCCACCCGAAGAAGCGATGGTGGCTGCCGACGCGCTCGTCCCGGCTGAGCCGGAGAAGGCGCGGACAAAGAGGACCGCACCTGCGAGGACCGCGAGCAGCGCGAGGGGCGCGAGTGCGACCGCGGTGGCTCCGGCGAAGGTCCCGAGGTTGGTCGCCCCGCCGGGGGCATGGTCGAGGACGGAGGTGGCCTGCGCCGCGCCCGTCGCCTCGATCCGGGTCGCGTGCACCCATGCGCCGAGACCGCCCGGTTGGGTCGCCACCATGGGGACGAACCAGACGCCGACCGAGACGACGGCAGCCCCGACCGTCGCGGCAAGGAGGCGCCAGGTCCGCGTCGAGGCCACCACCGGCACCAGCGCGAGCAACGCGAACGACTGCACGATCGACTGGCGGAACCCCGCGAGGAGCCCGATCGCGGCGACGGCGGCCACGCCGTGCCAGCTGCCCGGCCGCGCCCGCCAGGCGAGGACGATCAGGAGCGGGCAGGCGAGGAGATCGAAGGAGTAGGTGGCGACGACCGACCCGCTGAACCAGGCGAAGGGCGAGGTCGCGACCACCGCGCCGGCCGCCAGACCGACCCATGCCCCGCCGAGGTCGCGGCCGGCGAGCACGGTGAGCGCGGCGGCGGCACCCGAGGCGAGCGCGGCGACCACCACCAGCGCGCGCACCGTCCCGAGCCCGCCGAAGTGGGAGAGCGCTCGCCCGGACTCCACGTAGAGCCAGTATCCGGGGGGCTGGGGCAGCCCGTGGGTCACGTCGTAGCGTCCGGTCGCGAGTGCGTACTGGGCCGAGTCCCAGTCGGTCGGTCCCGTCGCCGCGGTGAGCAGGCGGAGCACCACCGCGATCACCCCTATGGCGCAGGGGGCGATCCACGTCGTCTCGCGGGAGCGGCGCCGTCCCACGACCTCCGCCGGGGTCGCCGGTGCGTCGGGGCTGGCCACGAGCACGGCGGAGCGGTCCGGGGCCATGGCTCAGGGTACCGGGGCAGGTCCGCCGGCCACCTGCATACCGGGCCGGCGACGACGCCCCGGGCAGAGCGCCGGGCGGCTCCCTTTCGGGGTTCAGTTCGGGGCCGCGGACGCCGATACGCGAGAGGCTCGGCGCCGTCGCCGTGTCCTCGGGGCATCGGACGGAGCCGCAGAACGATCGGGACCGGTGGGCACGCCGGGTCGGAGGGGGTTGTTCGATGGAGGACGCACGAGTCCGGAGCACGACCGGCGCACGGAGCCGGTGGCAACGCGCGTCGACGGCCTGCGGAGCTGCCGCACTGTCGATCGTCGCGACCCTGGCGGCGTCGCCCGGCGCCGCCTCGGTGGGACCCTCGGTTCCCCATGCCGGGCTCCCCATCTCGCTCACCTGGCAGCAGGTGCTGCCCGACGGCGGAGCACCGATCGGGCAGAGCTCGCCGTCCGAGGCGACCCTCGACGGCAGCGGCCCGGCGGCCGTCGTCGGCGACCGCGCCGGGAACGTGTGGGCGTTCCACCTCTCCAACGGATCGGGCGTCGCGGGCTGGCCCGCGCACACCGGCGCGCCGATCGACTCGACCCCGTCGGTGACCCCTGACGGCGGCGGCACCGACGACGTCTTCGTCGGAGCCGGCAACGCAGCGAACCCGAACGTCGGCGGCTACTACGCGTTCAATCACGCGGGCAGTCAGATCTGGGGCCACAACGCGAGCGATCCGAACGGCAACCACGGGGTCCAGGGATCGATGTCGGTGGGCTCGCTCAACGGCGTGAACGCGGTCGTCGCACCTTCGCTCGGTCAAGAGGAGTACGCGTTCAACTCGGTGAACGGTGCGGTGCTGCCCGGTTGGCCGTTCTTCACGGCCGACAGCGGCTTCTCGACCCCCTCGCTCGCCGACCTCTACGGGAACGGCCAGACCGACGTGATCGAAGGAGGCGACTCGACGGCGGGCATCGCGTTCGGCCAGACCTACACCAACGGCGGTCACGTCCGGGTCCTCGGTCCGGGTGGCAACCTGATCTGTGATCACGACACCAACCAGACCGTCGATTCCTCGACCGCGGTCGGCAACTTCCTCGCCGGTGGTCAGATCGGGATCGCAGTGGGCACCGGGTCGTACTACCCCGGCGCGCCGGACACCAACACGCTCCTCGCGCTGAACGGCGCGTGCGGCGTCGTCTGGCAGGCGAACCTCGGAGGTGTCACGACCGACAGTCCGGCGATCGGCGACCTCGAGGGTGACGGCAACGTCGAGGTGGTCGAGGGCGCCAACACCGGGACGGGCGGCCTGGTCTGGGCGCTGAACGGTGCGACCGGGACCGCGATGCCCGGGTGGCCCCAGGCGGTCGCCGGCCAGATCATCGGGGGGATCACCACCGCGGACCTGAGCGGTGGCGGCTACAACGACCTGCTGGTCCCGACCACCTCCGGCCTCGCCATCTTCGACGGCCGCAGCGCACAGCTGGTCGCCGTCCTCGGTGCGGGTGCCATCGGGCTCCAGAGCTCTCCGATGGTCACCGTCGATCCGAACGGCGCCATCGGCATCACCATCGCAGGCTACGACGCGGGCAACGCAGGCATCATCCAGCACTACGAGGTGGCCGGCTCGGCGGGTCGCTCGCTCGGCAAGCGGTCCTGGCCGATGTTCCACCAGAACCCGCAGCTGACCGGTTGGCTGAACCAGCCGGCACCGGGGCACCTCAACCAGCCGATCGTCGGGATGGCCTCGACCGCCAACGGCAGGGGGTACTGGAACGTCGCGTCGGACGGCGGGTTGTTCGCCTTCGGCAACGCCGCCTTCTACGGCTCGATGGGCGGCCATCCGCTCAACCGGGCGATCGTCGGGATGGCGTCCACCCACGACGGCCACGGTTACTGGGAGGTGGCTTCCGACGGCGGGTTGTTCGCCTTCGGCGACGCCGGCTTCTACGGCTCGACCGGTTCGCTCGCGCTCAATCGTCCGGTGGTCGGCATGGCTTCGACGCCCGACGGGCGCGGCTACTGGCTGGTCGCGTCCGACGGCGGTCTGTTCGCCTTCGGCGACGCCGGCTTCTACGGCTCGACCGGTTCGTTGGTGCTCAACCAACCGGTGGTCGGGATGGCCGCGACGCCCGACGGGCGCGGCTACTGGCTGGTCGCGTCCGACGGCGGGTTGTTCGCCTTCGGCGACGCGGCGTTCGACGGCTCGATGGGCGGCCATCCGCTCAACCGACCGGTGGTCGGCATGGCCTCCAACGGCGCGCAGGGGTACTGGCTGGTGGCATCCGACGGCGGCGTCTTCTCCTTCGGCAATGCACCGTTCTACGGCTCGACCGGCTCGCTCGCGCTGGTGCAACCGGTGGTCGGCATGGCACCGGGTCGGCGCGGGAGCGGCTACTGGATGGTCGCCGCCGACGGGGGCATGTTCGCCTTCAACGTCGGCTTCTACGGATCGGTGCCGCAGCTCTTCTCGGATGCCATCGGCACCGACTGAGCCCTTCGCGCCGACCGCGTCGTCGACCCGAGGTACCACCACGTAGCGGCACGTCGCGGCAACGGCCGGTCGCCTCGCCTCCGGTCCACCCCCGCCGGTGCCGCCGCAACTACCGTGGCCGGCGAGGTGCACGTCGCAGAGGGTCGCCGTTGCAGGGCCGCCGTACGCCACCGGGCCGCCCGGCGGGCGGTGGCGTCGGTGGCAGTGGTGTTGCTCGGCGCCGCCGGTGCCGTCGTGCTCCCCCAGGCCGCCTCGGCGTACCCGTCGTCGACGGTCACCTTCACCGGGCACGGTTTCGGGCACGGGCACGGGATGGGGCAGTGGGGCGCGCTCGGCTCTGCGCTGGCCGGCACCGGGTACCAGGGCGTCCTCGGCCACGACTACGGAGGGACGTCGGCCGCGTCGCTCTCCGCCGGTCAGGAATCCCACCCGGTGCGCGTCGCGCTCACCGAGAACGACGGCAACACCGTGATCGTCACCTCCGGCTCGCCCTTCACGGTGGCGGGCACGTCGATTGCCGTCGGCGCGGGTCAGGCGGTGCTGATGGGACCGGTGGGCGGGGGAGTGTGGACGGTCGCGGTCGGATCCGGGGTGCGGGGGCCCCTGGGCAACCCGGGCGACGCTCTCCGATCCGACCGCGCAGCCGAGCTCCGACCCCGGCCTCGGCGATCCGCAGACCGGAGCGAAGGCCCTCCAGCTCTGCCAGATCGGCGGCAACCTCGCGTTGCGCGGTTCGATCGAGGCGACCTACAACTCGGACGGGGCTCCCCGCACGGTGAACATCGTGCCGCTCGAGCAGTACGTGTCGGGCGTGGTGCCCAACGAGTCGTCGGCGGGGTGGGGGACCCTCGGCGGACCGGGGCCGCAGGGACAGCCCTGGGGCTTCCAGGAGCTCGAGGCCCAGGCGGTCGCGGTGCGCTCGTACGTGATGGCGGGCCTCGGGTCCTACGGCGGGTACGCGGACATCTGCGATCTCGCGTGCCAGACCTACCGGGGCACCGGGAACGAGTCCGCGATCAGCGACCTCGCGGTGACCGACACCGCCGGGGAGGTCCGTGAGTTCCCCGGCGGCGGGGTTGCCTCGACCCAGTACTCGGCCTCGACCGGCGGCTACACCGCGCCCGGGACCTTTCCGGCGGTGCCGGACCCGGGCGACGAGGTGTGTGTGCCGGGGGCGTGCAACCCGGACCACACCTGGTCGGTGTCGATCCCGGTCCCGTCCGTCGAGGCCGCATGGCCACGGCTCGGCGACCTGGAGACCATCGAGGTGACCGCGCGCAACGGGTTCGGCGACTGGGGAGGCCGGGTCACCGCGATGACACTGGTCGGATCGGCCTCGAACGTCTCGCTGAGCGGCGACGCGTTCGCCGCGGCGCTCGGTCTCAAGTCGGACTGGTTCACGGTCGGGACCACCATCACCGGACCGGGGGTCGGGATGGCAGCGACCCCGGACGGGCGCGGCTACTGGGTGGTGGGTGCGAACGGGTCGCTCTTCGCGTTCGGCGACGCGACCTTCGAGGGATCGGCGGACGGCCTCGCCCTCAACCGGCCCGTCGTCGGCACCGCGGCGACCTCCGACGGGAGGGGGTACTGGCTGGTCGCCTCCGACGGGGGGATCTTCGGCTACGGCGACGCGCGCTTCTATGGCTCGACCGGCAACCTGGTGCTCAACAAGCCGGTTGTCGGCATGGCCGCGACGCCCGACGGGAAGGGGTACTGGCTGGTCGCCTCCGACGGGGGCGTCTTCAGCTACGGCGACGCGCGCTTCTTCGGCTCGACCGGCAACCTGGTGCTCGACAAGCCGGTGGTCGGCATGGCCGCGACGCCCGACGGGAAGGGGTACTGGCTGGTCGCCTCCGACGGGGGCGTCTTCGCGTTCGGCGACGCGAACTTCGAGGGCTCGATGGGAGGGCGGCCCCTCAACCGTCCGGTCGTCGGGATGTCGGCGGCTGCCGGCGGGAACGGGTACCGGCTGGTCGCGGCCGACGGCGGCATCTTCTCCTTCGGGAGCGCGCCTTTCTACGGGTCGACCGGCTCGCTCCGCCTGGTCCGTCCGGTGGTCGGGATGGCCGGGACCCCCGACGGGAGGGGGTACTGGATGGTGGCGGCCGACGGCGGGGTCTTCGCCTTCGGGGACGCGGGCTTCTACGGCTCTGCCGCGGGTTGAACCCCCGGGGCCCCTCCGCTCTCTCCGAGCGGGGGACCGGTTCTCCGGAGCGGGGGATAGCGGCGGAGCCGCCCGAGTCGCCCGAGCCTGCCCACGTTGACGCCGACATCGGCGGCCTCGAGCATCGACAGGTCGCCGCGGCTGTTCCCGTAGGCCCAGAGACCCGCCGCTGCGATCGCCGACCGATCGATCCACCGCCGGAGCCGCCGGATCTTCTCCTCCCCCCGGCAGTTGGCACCGTCGTACCCGCCGGTCAGCCGCCCGTCGTCGCCGACCGCGAGCCGGGTCGCGAGGACGCCGTCGACGCCGAGTCGGCGGCCCACGAGACCGACGTAGACCTCCGGGGACGCCGAGACGATCACGACGGCGTCGCCCCGCTCGCGGTGCCAACCCACGCGTTCGGCCATCTCGGGGCGGACCCGGTCGAAGAGGTGCTCCGCGTAGACGTGCGCGACGCGGTCGAGGTGTCCGGGCCCGACGCCGGCGAGCACCCGTTCGAAGAGACGCTCCTTGGTGCGGTCGGCCGCTCCGCCGCCGACCACCGCGGCGTGCGCGAGTCGGGGGAGGAGCCCGACCGCGGCGAACGTCGCCTTGCGGCGTCCCGCGACCGCGACGAGGAAGCCGAAGACGCTCCCGCCCCGGATCACCGTCCCGTCGAAGTCGAAGGCAGCCACATCGGGCATCGCGGCCTGCTCAGGCGGAGGTGCCGGTGGCCGGGGGATCGACGGTGGCTCCGGCCCGACCGGCGCCCTCGGCGAAGCGACGGGCGCCCGCGACGGCCTCGCCCGAGGAAAGGCTGGCGATGCCATAGCGGTACTCGAGGGCCAGCGCGTCCTCGGCGGTGAGCCCCCATTGGCCGAGGGCGGAGAGCCGGTCGTTGCGCAGGCACTCCTGGGGCAGGGCGGCCAGCTCTCTGCCCCATCCGATCGCTGCCTCGAGTGCGGTGCCCGCGGGGACCACCCGGTTGGCCAACCCGATGGCGAGCGCCTCGTCCGCGCCGATCTCACGCCCGGTGAGGATGAGCTCGAGTGCACGCGCGTGGCCGACGAGCCGTGGGAGCCGCACCGTGCCGCCGTCGACGAGGGGGACGCCGAACCGGCGGCAGAAGACCCCGAGGACCGCATCGGCGGCGAGCACCCGCAGGTCGCACCAGACGGCCAGCTCGAGGCCACCGGCGACGGCGAACCCCTCGACGGCCGCGATGACCGGCTTCCCGACCACCATCCGGGTAGGCCCCATCGGACCGGGTCCGTCCTCGGTGACCCGGTTGCCCTGCCCGGTGGCGATCGCCTTCAGGTCGGCACCTGCGCAGAACGTGCCTCCGTTGCCGGTCAGCACGGCGACCGCGGAGGAGGAGTCGCGCTCGAAGCGGCGGAAGGCGTCGAGCAGCGCCTCGGCAGTGGGCCGGTCGACCGCGTTGCGCCGTTCCGCCCGGTCGATGGCGACGACGGTGACCGGGCCCTCGGTGCGGACCTCGACAGTGGCGGACACGCCCACAGCATGCTGGACGCGCGCGGGTCGCGGCCAGCGGAACCAATACTCGACCTACTCGGTCGACTATTGCCGCGGAGCCGACTAACCTGAGCGCGCATCGGGGCCCGCCTGGCGGGACCCAGCGTGCGATCCCCACCCATCGCGATCAAAGGAGCAGCACATGGCAATCCGATTGGGCGACGAAGCGCCCGACTTCACCGCCGAGACGACCGAGGGCACCATCAATTTCCACGAGTACCTCGGGGACAGCTGGGGCATCCTGTTCTCGCACCCGAAGGACTTCACCCCGGTGTGCACCACCGAGCTCGGCGCCTTCTCGAAGGCCAAGGCCCAGTTCGACAAGCGCAACACCAAGCTCATCGGGCTGTCGGTGGACGACGTCTCGTCCCACGGCAAGTGGGCCGGCGACATCGAGGAGACCCAGGGTCAGGCCCTCAACTTCCCGCTCATCGGGGACGAGGACCGCAAGGTCGCCGACCTCTACGACATGATCCACCCGAACGCGAGCGACACGGTCACCGTGCGCTCGGTCTTCATCATCGGGCCGGACAAGAAGGTCAAGCTCACCTTGACCTACCCCGCGTCGACCGGGCGCAACGTGGACGAGGTGCTCCGGGTCCTCGACTCGCTGCAGCTCACCGCCGACTACAAGGTGGCCACGCCGGTCAACTGGAAGGAGGGCCAGGACGTGATCATCGTCCCGGCGGTCTCCGACGAGGAGGCGAAGGAGCGGTTCCCGAAGGGGTTCAAGGCCCTCAAGCCCTACCTGCGGGTCACGCCACAGCCCAACAAGTAGCGGTGCCCCGCCACACGGGTGGGACTCGGCGCCGAGGCCGGTCCCGCGTCACGGGGCGAGTGTGCCCGGGGCGCGCGACCGGCCGGATCGCTCCGCGACCAGGTCGACTGCTAGCATTGACGCGCCGGCGTGCACCGTTCCGTTGGCGGCACTCCTTCGTTCGAGGTCGATTCCCCTATGCCAGACAAGCAGGCCACCATCTCGGAGTACCGCCTCCACGAGGCGGACACCGGGTCACCGGAGGTGCAGATCGCCCTCCTGAGCGAGCGCATCGTGCACCTGACGGAGCATCTGAAGGTGCACAAAGGCGATCATCACACCCGCCGAGGCCTCCTCAAGCTCATCGGCCGACGCCGGCGCCTGCTGGCCTACGTGCGGGACAACGACGTCGAGCGCTACCGCGAGATCATCGGTCGCCTCGGCCTCCGCCGCTAGGCGGACCGCAACACCACCGCCCGGCTTCGGCCGGGCGGTCGCACTTCGCCCACCGGGCAGACGCCCGGCGGGCGGCGAGTCGGCACCGTGCCGGCGCGGAGGACGGCCCGACGCCGCGGCGGCGGGTCCCGAACCAAGACAGACAAGACGGGCTCCATCGAGGTCAGTCACCAGTTGCCGACCACCCGGTCCCATCGGGTGATCGACAACTGGGAACTGGCTGGGGAGTCCCCGAGCCAGCGAGGAGCGTCATGTCAGACGCCATCACCGTCTCCGGGCCGATCGGCGGCACCGAGCGGACACTCACATTCGAAGCGGGCAAGCTCGCCCAGTTGGCCGACGGCGCGGTCGTCGGCCGGATCGGCGACACCGTCGTGTTGGCCACGGCGACCGCCGCCCGTTCGGTACGGGAGGGAGCCGACTTCTTCCCTCTGACCGTCGACATCGAGGAAAGGACCTACGCGGCGGGAAAGATCCCCGGTTCCTTCTTCCGCCGCGAGGGCAAGTCCTCCGACCAGGCGATCCTCACCTGCCGGCTCATCGACCGGCCGCTGCGCCCTTCGTTCCCCAAGGGGTTCCGAAACGAGGTGCACATCGTCGGCACCGTCTTCGGTGCGGACCAGGTCAATCCACACGACGTCCTCGCGATCAACACCGCCTCGGCCGCACTGATGATCTCGGGAATTCCCTTCGACGGCCCGATCGGTGCGGTGCGGGTCGCGTACTCGACCGACGGCGAATGGATCCCCCACCCGAGCTTCGAAGAGGGAGACGAGTCCACCTTCGAGCTGGTCGTCGCCGGTCGGGCGCTCACCGATGCGGACGACGCCGAGATCGCGATCATGATGGTCGAGGCCGGCGGGACCGAACGCTCCTTCCAGTACTACGAGGAGGGGGCGCCGAAAGTCACCGAGGAGGTGCTGGCCGAGGGCCTGGAGGCCTCGAAGCGGTGGATCCGCGAGTCGATCGTGCTCCAGCGGCAGCTGGTGGAGGCCTACGTCGCGACCCGGGGGCCGATCGCCTCCGTCGAGTTCGCGGCGCAAGTCGACTACGCGGACGACGTCTGGGCTCGGGTGGAGCAGGCGGGAACCGGGTTGCTCGGCCCCGCCAACACGATCACCGCGAAGGCGGAACGCAACGCCGCGCTGGCCGAGGCCACCGACGCGATCGTCGAGGAGCTCTCCGACGAGTTCCCCGAGCGTGGGAACGAGATCAAGGCCGCCATCCGCAGCCTCACCAAGCAGCTGGTCCGCACCCGCATCGTCGAGGACGGTCTCCGGATCGACGGACGGGGGGTCACCGACATCCGACCGCTCAGCGCCGAGGTCGATCTCCTCCCGACGGCACACGGCTCGGCCCTGTTCCAGCGGGGTGAGACCCAGGTGCTCAACGTCACCACCCTCGGTATGCCGCGGATGGCCCAGCAGCTCGACACCATCACACCGGACGACTCCAAGCGCTACCTCCATCACTACAACTTCCCGCCCTTCTCGACGGGCGAGACCGGGTTCATGCGCGGCCCGAAGCGGAGGGAGATCGGTCACGGCCTGCTCGCCGAACGGGCACTGCTCCCGGTGGTCCCCTATGCCGAGGACTTCCCCTACACGCTCCGGCTGGTCTCCGACGTCCTCCAGTCGAACGGTTCGACCTCCATGGCGTCGGTCTGCGGTTCGACGCTGTCGATGATGGCGGCCGGGGTGCCCCTCAAGTCGCCGGTCGCCGGCATCGCGATGGGTCTCGTCCACGACGGTGGTGCCTATGTGACCCTGACCGACATCC
Source organism: uncultured Acidimicrobiaceae bacterium (assembly GCA_963784155.1). GTDB lineage: Bacteria > Actinomycetota > Acidimicrobiia > Acidimicrobiales > RAAP-2 > Bog-756. The sequence goes on along the minus strand of CAWAQF010000009.1, from coordinate 9,405 downwards.
TCGGTGCCGAAGACGCGTTCGGCGACATGGACTTCAAGGTCGCCGGGACGAGAGAAGTGGTCACCGCCCTCCAGCTCGACACCAAGATCGACGGTCTCCCGCTCGACGTGCTCACCAAAGCGCTCCTCCAGGCCAAAGAGGCGCGTCTCCTGATCCTCGAGGTGATGGCCGCCGCGATCCCCGAGCCGCGGGCCGAGGTCGCCGCGTCCGCGCCCAAGATCGTCTCCTTCGAGATCCCCATCGACAAGATCGGCGAGGTCATCGGTCCGAAGGGCAAGGTGATCAACGCGCTCCAGCTCGAGACCGGCGCGGACATCGCCGTGGACGACGACGGCATGGTCGGCACGGTGACGATCGGCGCGAAGGACGGGGGAGCGGTCGAAGAGGCTCGCCGCCGGATCGCGACCATCCTCGACCCGCCGCTCGCGGAGGTCGGGGCCACCTACGAGGGGAAGGTCGTGAACATCACCAAGTTCGGTGCGTTCGTCAACATCCTTCCCGGACGCGACGGCCTCCTCCACATCTCGAAGATCGGTCGCGGCAAGCGCGTCGAGCGGGTGGAGGACGTCTTCGAGCTCGGCCAGCCGGTCGAGGTGCGGGTCGACGACATCGACCCGCAGGGGAAGGTCTCCCTCTCGCTCGCCGGCGAGGAGCCCGCGTCGGACGCGCCCGAGGGCGACACCCGCTCCCGTCGTGACGACCGAGGCCGCGGCGCGGGTCGTGGTCCGAAGTCGGAGGCGCCGAAGAGCGCGCCGAGCGGGGTGGCCACCTTCGAGGACGTCTTCGAGGAGGAGTTGCTCCAGGAGTTCGGTGACCTCGGTCCGGCGGTCGAGACGAACGACCGGTCGTCGGGAGGTGGTGGCGGCCGGGGTGGTGGTCGTCGGCGGCGTTGACCGCATCGAAAGGCGGGCCGCCGGAGATCCGTTCCGGCGAACGACGGAGGCCGGCGGTCGCGATCGACCCGAGCCGGCGGTGATCACCACCGAAGGGCTGCCGTGCGGACTGTCGCTCGTGACCGAGCGCATGGACGACGCCAGGTCGGTCGCGATCGGCTTCTGGGTGGGCACCGGCTCACGCGACGAGGACCCGGGCCAGGCGGGCGCGTCCCATGTGCTCGAGCACCTGCTCTTCAAGGGGACCGAGGACCGGTCGCCGTCGGCCATCGCCGAAGCGGTGGACGAGGTCGGCGGTGACTTCAACGCCTACACCACCAAGGAGTACACCTCCTTCTACATCCGCCTGCTCGCCGAGCACCTCCCGCTCGGTCTCGACGTGCTGTCGGACATCATGTGGTGTCCGGCCCTGCGGGCATCGGACCTCGAGGCGGAGCGCCAGGTCATCCTCGACGAGATCCTGATGCACGCGGACGAGCCGTCCGAGGAGGCGTCGGAGCAGAGCTCGTCGGCGCTCTTCCCCGACCATCCGCTCGGACGCGAGGTGCTCGGAAGCGAAGCGTCGGTCGAGGCGATGTCCGTCGAGGCCGTGCGCGCCTTCTTCTGCGAGCACTACCGGCCGGGGAACATGGTCGCCGCGGCGGCCGGCGATCTCGACCACACCATGGTGGCCGAGGGCCTCGAGGCGCGCTTCGGCGGACGCACGGGCGGTGCCGCTCCCCGGCGTCGTGCCCCGGGGGGCCGCGTCGATCGGGTGCGGGTGACCCGGCGAGCCAGCGAACAGGCGCACGTGGTCCTCGCCGCCCGGTCGGTCAACCGGTCGGACCCCCGGCGCTACGCCTACGCGGTCCTCAACCACGCTCTGGGCGGGGGGCTCTCGAGCCGCCTGTTCCAGGAGATCCGCGAGCGCCGGGGACTTGCGTACTCGGTCTGGTCGGATCGGGTCGCCTACGCCGACACCGGTGCGGTGAGCGTCGGGGTCGGGACCGCGCCCGAGCACGTCGGCGAGGTGATCGACATCGTGACCGCGGAACTGGGTCGGCTCGGTGCGGACGGCATCACCGAACGAGAGCTCGCGATCGCCAAGGGAAACCTGCGGGCCGACACGCTGCTCGCGTGCGAGGACTCGGGCGCGCGGATGAGCCGCATCGGCGCCGGTCTCCTTCTCCACGGTGAGGTGCTCTCGGTCGACGACGTCCTCGCTCGGATCGACGCGGTGACACGTGAAGAGGCGCACGAGGCCGCGACCGCGAACTGGCCGCGACGCCATGGACGCTCTCCGCGGTGGGTCCGTTCGACCGGGAGGAGCTCGACGCCCGGATCGTCCACCCGGGCTGAGGGTTCCCCCGGGAGCGGCAACCGGGACGCGATCACGCCGAGCCGGCCACAGTAGGGTGCCCCTGTGCGGATCGGGGTGCTCGGCGCGGGAGGCCGGATGGGCCGTGAGGTCTGCCGCGCGGTGCTCGCTCGGCCCGGCCTCGAGCTGGCCGCGGCCGTCGACCCGGGATGCCGCGGAGCCGAGTTGTCACCGCTGCTCGGCGTCGACGCGGGCGATCTCGAAGTGGCGGGTGAGCTCGACGCGGTGACCGCGGCGGGCGTCGAGGTCGTGGTGGACTTCACCCGGATCGAGGCCGCCCGGGTGAACCTTCCGTTCTGTGCGGAGGCCGGTATCCACGCGGTGGTCGGCACAACCGGGCTGACCACCGAGGACCTCGACGAGCTCGAGCACCGCTTCGCCGGGGCCGGCCGGGCACCCAACTGCATCGTCGCGCCCAACTTCGCGGTCGGCGCGGTGCTGATGATGCGTTTCGCCGAGCTCGCCGCCCCCTGGTTCTCCGGGGCCGAGATCATCGAGCTCCACCGTGAGGGGAAGCTCGATGCGCCTTCGGGGACCGCCGTGCGCACGGCCGAACGGATCGCCGCGGCCCTGCGGGCGAGCGCCCCCGACACCTCGGCCCGCGACGTGGCCGGGGCGGAGGGCTATCCGGCCGACCGCACCGTCCACCGGCTCGTCGAAGGTGCCCGGGCGGCGCCGGCCCCGGTGGGGTCCGCCTCCACTCGGTGCGCCTGCCGGGATACGTCGCCCACCAAGAGGTCGTCTTCGGCGCCGACGGCGAGACACTGACCATCCGGCACGACTCGACCGACCGGGTCTCCTTCATGGCGGGCGTGCTGCTCGCCGTCGAGGCGGTGCCCACCCGACCGGGTCTGACGGTGGGGCTCGAGCCGCTGCTCGGCCTCTAGCCGCCGCGCGGTTCGCCGTGGCGTCCCGCCAGGAGATCATCGAGGCGACCTACTCGTGCGTGGCCCGCCGGGGCCTCGCCAAGACGACCGTCGAGGACGCGGCGCGCGAGGCCGGGGTCTCCCGAGCAACCGTCTACCGCATCTTCCCCGGCGGCCGCGACGAACTGATCGACGCCGTCGTCGCATGGGCGACACTCGAGTTCTTCGTGCGGCTCTACGAACACGTCCGCGACGCGTCCACGCTCGAGGAGGTGATGGAACGGGGGATCGTGTTCGCCCACCGTGCGATCCTCGAGCACGAGGTCCTCCAGCGGGTGCTCCAGACCGAGCCGGAGAAGCTGCTGCCGGCCCTCACCGTCGAGAGCAACCGGATCCGCGAGGGGATCGCGGCGTTCCTGGTTCCCTACCTCGAACAGCGAGGCATCGCCGAGGGCGTCGATCCCGACGAGGCCTCCGACTTCCTCGCCCGGATGCTCCTCTCCTACATGGGACAGCCGGGACGCTGGGACTTGGAGGACCCGGTGCAGGTGGCCCGTCTGGTGCGCTCCGAGCTCATCGCCGGGGTGGTGTCGCACCCCGAAACCCCCTTGCGGGCCATCCGGCGCACTCGTTGAACTGCGTTGAACCCGGCGCCCGTCGAGCTCGTCGGCTCGTCGAGCTCGTTGACAGTGAGACGAAATTCCGACCTACTGTTTCATACGTGCCCGCACCGGGGGGAACGTTGGTGGCCGAGGCCACCGAGGCGGCGCCAGAGCGCCCTGATCACCGGCAGCCGCCGGCCGCGCCCTCGCTGCGCATCCGGGTGATCGAAGCCGCAGTGGTGTGCCTCTCGCGACACGGGACGCTGAAGACCACGGTCGACGACGTCGCGCGCGCGGCGGGCGTGTCGCGAGCCACGGTGTACCGGGCATTCCCGGGGGGCCGCGACGAGGTGCTGCGGGCGGTCGTCGACACCGAGGCGGCACGACTGTTCGCCGCGGTGGGGGCGAAGCTCGCAGGGGAGAGGGACCTCTCCGCGGCGCTGGTCGCCGGCATCGTGGAGGCCTCCACCCGGATCGTCGAGCACCCGGCCGTCCGCTATCTCGTGGCGCACGAGCCGGGCACCATCCTCGGGCACCTCGCGTTCGACGAGGCGGACCACCTCCTCGTGACCTCGTCACGTCTCACCGCGCCGTTCCTCACCAGATGGATGAGCCCGCCGGAGGCCGAGCGCGTGGCCGAGTGGGCGACGAGGATCGTCCTCTCCTATGCGATCGCCCCGAGCGCGACCACCGACCTGACCGACCCGGTCTCGACCACCCGATTGGTCGAGACCTTCCTGATGCCGGGGATCCGCGCCCTCAACGGCGACCTGGCCGACACGGCATCGCCCGTCCACCGGGCACGAAGGAGTTCGACGAGTAATGGACACCACGCTTCGCGTTCCAAAGGGAGACAGAGATGACCACTGAGATGAGCGAGACCAAGGACATCATCGGCCGAACCGAGATCAACGACTTCGAGGCCATCCTCGCGGTGGTCGGCACCGAGGAGGCGGACGGCCGCCATCCGGTCGCGTCGCAGTACGACTCGATCTTCACCTGGGACTACGAAAAGGGGGCACGGCCGAAGCTGACCAAGCTCTACGAGAAGGCGAAGAAGGCCCAGTGGAACGCCGAGACCGACCTGCCGTGGGAGATCGAGGTCGACCAGGAGCGGCTGGTCCGCGAGGAGGCGGAGGCGGGCGGCGGCTTCGGGGCCGGCTTCGACCTCACCGGTACCCCGGTCGAGAAGTGGGGCGACAAGGAGTGGGTGACCTTCGGCGTCGAGAGCCAGAACTGGACCCTCTCGCAATTCCTCCACGGTGAGCAGGGAGCCCTGATCTGCACCGCGAAGATCGTCGAGTCGGTGCCCTGGATCGACGCCAAGTACTACGCCTCGACGCAGGTGATGGACGAAGCCCGCCACGTCGAGGTGTTCGCCAAGTATCTCGACGACAAGCTCTCCGGGCACTACCCGATCAACGCGCACCTGAGGATGCTGCTCGACGACATCATCACCGACTCGCGCTGGGACCTCACCTACCTCGGAATGCAGATCATGGTCGAAGGCCTCGCACTCGCCGCCTTCGGGTTCATGCAGCAGACGACCCAGGACCCACTCCTCCGGCAGCTGCTCAAGTACGTGATGGCCGACGAGGCCCGCCACGTCGCCTTCGGGGTGCTCAGCCTCCAGGAGTACTACCAGGGGCTCTCCTCGGCCGAGCTGCGCGAACGGCAGGAGTTCGCGTTCGAAGCGGCGGTGCGGATGCGGGACCGATTCCTCCAACAGGAGGTGTGGGACCGGATGGGGATCGACCCGAAGGCGATCGTCCCCGTCGTCTACCAGGCTCCGGAGCGTGGCGAATTCCAGGCGCTGCTGTTCTCGAAGATCGTTCCCAACTGCAAGAAGCTCGGGCTGCTCGACGCAGCGGACGGTTGGCTGCGAACGAAGTTCACCGAGCTCGGCGTGATCGAGTTCGAGTCCGCCGTCGACACCTCCGAGGAGTACGAGGACCTCGCCGTGGAGCGTCCTGTACCGGCCTGATCCCCGCATCGACCCGGGGGGCACGACCTCATGGCGCGGGAGCGCCTGCTGGTAGCCTGCGACGCGTGGTGTCCCTCCTGCTGACCTCGCGCCGGACGGAAGGCTGACGTGCCCCGCTTCGGTTCGGTCGTCACCGCGATGGTCACCCCGTTCGGCGAGGACGGCAGGGTCGACCACCAGGTCGCCGCCGAGCTCGCCCGCCATCTGGTCGCGGCCGGCACCGACGGTCTGGTGGTCGCCGGCAGCACGGGCGAGGGTCCGGTGCTCACCGACGAGGAACGGATCGAGCTCTTCCGCACCGTGATCGGCGCGGTGGACGTGCCGGTGATCGCGTCGACCGGCACCAACGACACCGCACACTCGGTCATGCTGACCGAGGAGGCGGCCGCCTGCGGTGCGGACGGCGTCCTCGTCGTCACCCCCTACTACAACCGGCCTTCCAAGGCAGGGATCGCCGCGCACTTCCGCACGGTCGCCGCCTGCAGCGATCTGCCGGTCGTGCTCTACGACATCCCGGTGCGGTCGGGCCGTCGGATCGGTGCCGAGCTGATCGTCGAGCTCGCCCGCGACGTTCCCACCATCGTGGCGGTGAAGGACGCGACCGGTGACGTGCCGGCGGCCGCGGTCGTCGTGGCGGAGGCACCCGAAGGGTTCGAGGTGTACTCGGGCGACGACCCGCTGACCCTTCCCTTCCTCTCGATCGGCGGGGTCGGGGTGATCAGCGTCGCCTCGCACTGGGCCGGCCCGGTCCTCGCGGAGATGATCCACGCGCACCGGGACGGCGACGTCGACCGCGCCGCGTCGCTCAATCGGCGGCTCGCGGAGTCCTACCGGTTCGAGTCCACCGAGGAGTACCCGAACCCGGTGCCGGCCAAGGCCGCCTGCCGCACGCTCGGGCTGCCGGTCGGCCAGTGCCGCCTCCCGAATGCACCCGCGCCGGCCGACCTCGACGAGCTGGCCCGTTCGATCATCGCCCGGTCGGGCGCCGCCGACCCGGCGCAGCGGTCGGTTGCCTGACCGACGCCCGGACCGCGCACGAAGAGGTGCCGGCGGGCCCACGGCGGAGGCGGACGCCGCACCGGTCCGGTTGGTCTTCCTCGGGGGACTGGGCGAGATCGGCCGCAACTGCGCGTGCGTCGAGGTCGAGGGACGGATCCTGGTGCTCGACGTCGGGATCATGTTCCCCGACCCGGACATGCCCGGCGTCGACCTGGTCCTCCCCGATTTCACCTACCTGCGGGAGAACGCGGGGCGGGTCGACGGCATCATCCTCACCCACGGTCACGAGGACCACACCGGCGGGCTCGCCTACCTGCTCCGCGATTTCTCGGTCCCGGTCTACGGGTCCGAGCTGACCCTCGCGCTCGCCCGGAACCGGGTGGACGAGGCGGGGCTCGCCGAGCGTGCGCAGTTCGTCCCCGTCCGGGACGGGGAGCGCCGGCGGATCGGGCCGTGCGACGTCGAGTTCATCCCGGTCACCCACTCGGTGCCCCACGCGTTCGCCACCGCGTTCCACACGCCCCAGGGGGTGATCCTCCACTCGGGCGACTTCAAGATCGACCTCCACCCCGTCGACGACCGGCGGACCGACCTGGCGAGGATGGGCGCGCTCGCCGCCGATCCCGGGATCCGCCTCCTCCTCTCAGACTCGACCAATGCGGAGGAGCCAGGCTTCACGCCCTCGGAATCCACGGTGGGCTCCACCCTGGAGAAGGTCTTCCTCGCCCGTCCCGACCGCCGGTTGATCGTGACCTGCTTCGGCGAGCCACATCCACCGCGTCCAGCAGGTCGCCGACGCGGCCATCGCAGGTGGCCGGGTGGTCGCGACCCTCGGCCGCTCGATGGAGAAGAACGTCGCCCTCGCCCGCCGCCTCGGTGCGCTGCACATCCCCGATGCCTCGATCGTGCAGATCGAGGACATCGACGACCTCGAGCCGGGGAAGGTGTGTGTGCTGTCGACCGGCTCGCAGGGAGAGCCGATGTCGGCCCTGGCGCGCCTCGCGTCCGGGGAGAACCGGTTCCTCCGCCTCACCGAGGGGGACGTCGTCGTGATCAGCGCGCACCCGATCCCGGGCAACGAGTGGTCGGTGGGGCGGGTGATCGACGGGCTGCACCGTAGAGGGGTCGAGGTCATCCACTCGGGGGTGGAGGCGGTGCACGTGAGCGGACACGCCCGACAGGGTGAGCTCGCCATGCTCCTCTCGGTCACCCGGCCCGAGTTCTTCATCCCGGTCCACGGCGAGTACCGCCACATGGCCAACCACGTGCGGTTGGCGACCACCATGGGCATCACCGGCGAGCGGGCGCTCCTCTGCGAGGACGGCGACGCGGTGCGCCTCGACTCCTCCGGTCTCCGCCGCGACGGCACCGTGCCCGGCGGCTACCTCTTCGTGGATGGCTCCACGGTCGGCGACGTCGGTCACGGCGTCCTCCGCGACCGGCTGGTGCTGGCCGAAGAGGGCGTGGTGATGGCGGTCGCCACCGTCGACGTGAAACGCGAGGAAGTGGTCGGCGTCCCCCAGATCGTGACCCGGGGGTGGGCGACCGACCGTGAGACCGAGGCCCTCCTCGACGAGGCACGCGGCGGAGGTGACCAAGGCCCTCGAGCTGGCGCTCTCCGCCGGGAACAGCGACCACGAGACCCTCAACCGGGTGGCGCGCAAGGCGGTCGGTCGCCTGGTGGGCGAGCGCACCCGCCAGCGTCCCATGATCGTCCCGGTGATCGTGACGGTGTGAGCACGACGTCGGGTCGGTGTCCCCCTGGGACCGATGCCCGACGGGTACCCTGGTGCACACTGTGACGACCGCCACCACCCGACGGGCACGTCGGCGCGGGACGTCGCGCTCGCACCGCAGACCGACATCCCGGTCGCGACCTCACACCGCCAGAGCGGTCCGTTCCTGGCCCGCGGCCGGTCCGGCCGCCGGCAACGCCAGACGCGGCTTTTGGGCTCGATGGGGGCGGTCGTCGCCGGGCACGCCACCGACCTCTGGGGCGTGGCGGCGGTGACGCTCGGGATCCTGGCGGCACTCGCCTTCTACGCGGGGTCGCTCGGGCCGGCAGGCCGGGGTGCCCGCCATGTGGTCGGCGAACTCCTCGGCTGGGGCCGGTTCCTCCTGCCACTCGCACTGGTCGCGGTCGGCGTGCGGCTACTGATGGGGCGCACCGACGAACGGGGAGAGGGGAGCGTGGGGCGTGACCCGGCGCGGGTGGTCGTCGGCGCCTCGCTGACCCTGCTGGCGGTGACCGGTCTGGCCGCCCTCGCCGGTGGCTCGCCTCCACTGCGGGGGCCGGCCGCGGCGTTGGCGGGGGCGGGGGGATGGGTGGGTGCGGGGATCGGGAACCCGCTGCGCGCCGGCCTCGGAGGCTTCGGGGCCGCGACCGGCTCGTCGCCGTGGTGGTGGTCGCGCTCGTCCTGTTCACCGGCGTGTCCGTGCGGACTGCGGCGGCCGGCGTCGTGACCTCCGCCCGCTGGGCGGCGGGGTGGCCTCGGGCCGACCCGGCCGGCGGGGCGACGAGACCGAGAAGGCGACGAGCCGACCGACCCGTTCGGACGGGCGGTCGCGGGCCGCGGCGGGCAGCCTCCAGGGGCCGCGGGGCTGGAGGAGGCCTCGGACCCCGACCCGTCGGCTGGTCCCGGTGATCCGTTCGCGGAAACATTGGACACTGTCAAGCTTTCCGGAGGGGGACACCGGGGAGAGG
>CAWAQF010000008.1:0-12899 GCA_963784155.1 uncultured Acidimicrobiaceae bacterium | reverse complement strand
ACCGACGGTCTCCATCACCAGGTTGCCCGTCCGCTTGAGGGCGAGGCCCCGCTCGATGGCCGAGCGATCCCGCTCTGGCCAGCTGACCGCGTCGGCACAGCCGTAGAAGTCCGGGGCGTGAAGGAGGTAGACGTGCAGCGCGTGGCTCTGGATCCGCTCGCCGCAGTAAAAGGAGCCGGCGAGGGCCGAGATCCGGTCGTCGACGACCACCCCGCAGGCGTCTTCCATCGCCGCGCACGCGCTCATCTGGTAGGCGACCGGCAGATCCCGCAGATCCGGGCGGTCAGGTCGGGGGCCTCCGGCGAAGGCGCGGCCGACAAGGAGCGCTTCGAAGTAGCGCGGCGGCTCGAAGATCTCGAGGGCGACATCGGTGACGGCACCGTCCCGCACCTCCACCCGGAGCGAGCCCTCGCCCTCGACCCGCGAGACCGCTGACGCCGATCGTCCGGACTGCCCGAACCATCGGTCATCCGCCCTCCTTCTTCGATCGCGCCGGTGCGAAGGGCCGAGGGTGACCCGCGACCGGCCCGCCTGTGCCGCCGCCTTCGGCCGAAGGCCGGGGTGCCGACGTTGAAGGTGGCGAACAGCCGCGACAGCTCGAGGGGCGTGGCTCCGTCGTCCCGGAGTCGGGCGGCGAGTGACCCGGTGTTGGCGGTCTCGGCCGGTCCAGAACAGCCGAAGCACCCGCGCCCGACGGCCGGGCACAGCGCGCCGCAGCCGGCCCGGGTGACCGGCCCGAGGCATGCGGTCCCGTGAGCCACCAGCAGACAGACCGTGCCCCGCCCCTTGCACTCCTGGCACACCGGTGGCCGGGACGGCCGGGTTCCGACCGGCGAGGAAGGCCAGGATGACTTCGAGCAGCTGGTGCCGGTCGATCGGGCAGCCGTGCAGCTCGTAGTCCACCGACACGTGTGCCGAGATCGGAGTGGAGGTGTCGAGGGACTCGACGTACTCGGGGTGGGCGTAGACCGTGCTCCGGTACTCGCCCGCCGCCGCGAAGTTGCGGAGCGCCTGGATGCCGCCGGCCGTTGCGCAGGCCCCGATGGTGACGAGCCGCCGCGAGGCGGCCCGCACCTCCGCGATCCGTCGGCGGTCCGCGTCGGTCGTGATCGACCCCTCGACGAGGGAGAGGTCGTAGGGACCGCGAGAGCGATGCCCGCGAGAACTCGGTGAAGTGGACGATGCGGACCGCCCCGGCCAACGAGAGCAGTTCGTCCTCGCAGTCGAGCAGGCTCAGCTGGCACCCGTCGCACGACGCGAACTTGAAGACGGCAAGGGTCGGACGCCGATCATCGCCGTCTGCGCCAGGGGTCGGGCTCATCGCTCCCGCTCTGCGAGCAGGTGATCGACGACGCCGGCATAGGACACGACCGGTCCGTCGCGACAGACGAGGATCGGCCCGAGTTGGCAGTGCCCGCACCATGCGATCCCGCACTGCATGTTCCGTTCGAGCGAGACCCGCACACGGTCGGGGTGGACGCCCCGATCGACGAGCGCCCGGGCGACGAAGCGCAACATCACCTCGGGACCGCAGACCAGTGCGACCGCACCGGTCGGATCGAATTCGGCATCGGCCAGCAGAGTCGTGACCACGCCCACCTGTCCGTCCCAGTCGGCCCCGGCCACATCGACGGTGACCTCCACCTGCACACCGGCGGTCCGCCATGCATCGAGGTCGTCGCCGAAGATGACCTGCTCGGGCTCGCGTGCCCCGACCAGCACGACCACTCGGCGCGTACCGGTCGACCCGCCGCCGACCAGCTCCTGCACGATCCCGCGGAGCGGGGCGAGGCCGATCCCCCCCGCCACGACGACCACGTCCCCCGACCCGTCCGGTCGGTCCCCGTCCTCGACGCCCCAACTGGTCCCGAACGGTCCCCGGACCCCGACGACGTCACCCGGTTCGGAACGGCACAGGGCATGGGTCACCGGCCCGACGTCGCGGATCGTCTGTTGCAGTGGCCCGCCGTCCCGCGGGCTGCTCGAGACCGAGATGGGAGCCTCTCCCACGCCGAAGGCGGTGAGCATGGTGAACTGGCCGGCCTCGAAGGCGAGCGGCTCGCCCGACCGGGTGCGAGTGACAACGTCGTCACGTCGACGGTCTCCTGCCGGCGAGCCACCACCCGGTAGGCGGTCGGGGTCATCGGGTCGAGCGGGGACACCGCCCCGGCGGGGTCAATCCGCACGACCGTCCCCGTAGAGGTCGAGCACGCGGACCCGGGTCGCCTGCAGTCGCTCGAGGAGCAGCCCCGACACCCTCGTCATGAGCGCGTAGCCGAACGCCGGATCGGCTTCGGCCTTTCCCCGCAGACAGGCACCGTCCACCGCGATCGCCCCGACCGGGTCGAGGGCGCGGACGTCGAAGTGGTAGCGGTACGGCGGGAAGAGCCAGCTCCATCCGACCACGCCCGCGGGTCCGACGGTCTCGACCACGACCGCTCCGCGTCCGGGCACGTGCACCTCGACGGCCACCCGTCCGCGGCGGATGAGGTAGAGGGTCTCCGCCGGATCCCCTTCGGCGACGAGCAGCTTGCCGGTCCCGAAGGCCACGTTGCGGGCGCACCCTGCCACCTGGTCGACCGCGTCGCCCGGCAGACCGGCGAGCAAGGGGTGCTGGGCCACCAGCTCCGCGACCGAGGTCGGGGTCTCACGACTCCCCCGGTCCTCGCGGGCTGCCCGTTCGGCCTGCCTCTCGGTCGCCGCGATCGCGGCCACCTCCTCGGTGAGGTCGATGCCCACCGGACACCAGGCGATGCAACGTCCGCATCCGATGCACCCCGACGTGTCGAACTGGTCCCACCAGGTCGAGAGCTTGTGGGTGAGCCACTGGCGGTAGCGGGAGGAGATCGTGGGACGGACCGGGCCGCCCGGCAGGTGCGAATGCTGGAGGTCGAAGCACGAGGCCCACGTGCGGGTGCGCCGGATCTCCGCCCGACAGATCCGTGGTGTCGGTCACGTCGCTGCAGAAACAGGTCGGGCAGACGAGCGTGCAGTTCCCACAGGCCACGCACCGCTCGGCCACCTCCTCGAAGCGGGGGTGCTCGATGTTGCGGGCAAGCAGCCCGGCCACCTCGTCGGCGGGCAGGGTCCTGGCGATGGCCGCTCGGCCACCCTCGAGCACGGCGCGGCGTGCGCCTTCGTCCTCCTCCGTCACGTCGCTGGTCGGCAGGGTGTCGAGCAGGGCGGCACCGCGCTCGGTACCGGCGCGGGCGAGAAAGCGGTGACCCCTGTCGTCGTGGAGCTCGCTCAACGAGAGGTCGAAGCCTTCGGTCGCCTCGGGACCGGTCCCCATCGACGTGCAGAAGCAGGTGGCGGCCGGGGCGCCGCATTCGACGACGACCACGAAGGACCCGCTGCGCCGGCGCAGGTACCGGGGGTCGGCCACCGCGCCGCCCGCCAGGACCCGGTCGAGCACCCCGAGTCCGGCCACCTCGCACGGGCGGGCGCCGACGATGGCGAGCGGCTGCCCATCGTCGTCGGGTTCGACCAGCTCTACCGCGTCACCGTCGACCCTCCCGCGCCACAGCTCCTGTGTGGGCGGGAACAGCTCGGCCTTCCAGGAGCCCGGACCGACGGCCCATCCGAAGAGCTCGTCGTCGCCCCGGTGCTCGAGGCGGTAGTGCCCCGGCTCCTGATGGTCGTGACAGCCGGAGGGGAGGTCGGCGACCGCGGAGATGGCACCCGGGACGATCGCGCCGTCGCGCACCACCGGACCCATGGTCTCGTAGCCCTGCGCACCGAGCGCTCTGATGAGTGCGTCGAGCCCGTCGACGTCGAGTACGGCCACGTCGCCGATCGTCACGGACTCGAGGTTACGACGGACGATCCGAGGGAGAAACTCGAGGCTACGACGGAGCGTCCGAAGGAGAGGAGGAGCCGGGCTCGACCGGCGCCATGGTCGACGACGGGCTGCGCCAATCGGTCGAGACGAAGCGATGGCGGATCGACCACCGGTCACCGACCGGCACGAAGACGTCCCGGTAGCGGCCGTAGTGGTCGAGGCCGACCTCGGTGAACACCGTGAAGTAGGACGCCACCCTGGCTTCGTCCGGGGTCAATTCGAGGAAGCGGACGTTCGTGAGGGTGTGGCGGACGAGGTGTCGTACGCCGCGGGCTGCTGCGGCCTCCGCCATGGCCGCCCGGCGGGCTTCGTCGTCCCCCGGCTCGGTGTGGCGCCCGAGGAAGGCGACGATCGCCTCGCGGCCTCGCAGCGGATCCCGCCCGCGGATCTCGAGCTCGCCGTCCTCACAGAAGGTCTCGGCCAGCTCGTCGAGCCGATAGGCGTCGCCGGCCCAGTTGTAGGCGGCGAGCGCGTCGCGGATCCCCTCTCGGGCGGTCAGTTCCCACAGCTGCATCCGTACTGCCTACACCGTCGGGGACGGCCCCCCGATCGGTGCAGTGGCCGGCGACGAAGGGTTCAGACCGGCTCGGTCTCCTGTGCCAGGACGAGCACCGGCTCTTCGACCATCGCCGGCGCTCCGAACTCCGGGGCCGGCTCGACGTCCGCTCGTGACGCCCGCACGAGCAGCGCGGTGGTCGCTGCCGCGACACCGAGCAGCACCGCGCTCACCGTGAAACCCGTCGTGTAGCCGTGGACGGCGGCGGCCTGGCGTGCGCCGGGCGCTCCGGCGTGGACCAGCAGGTAGGACGCAGCTGCCGACAGCGGCAAGGGTGTTCAACAGCGCGGTGCCGAGCGAGCTCCCGACCTGTTGGGTGGTGTTGACGAGCGCGCTGGCGACTCCGGCATCCGAAGGGTCGACCCCGACGAGCGCTGTGCTGCTCATCGGGACGAAGGCCAGGCCCATTCCGAGGCTGGTGAGGATCTCCGCACCGATCACGTGGGTGGCGAAGGAGCTCGTCGGCGTGAGGCGGGTGAACCAGATCAACCCGAAGGTGCCCATCAGCAGGCCGGTGACCATCAGAGGTCTCGGCCCGAGCCGGGGGAGCAGTCGGCTGGAGAGCGCCGCGCCGAGGATGATGCCGCCCGAGAAGGGGAGGAAGGCGAACCCGGTCCGCACCGCGGAGTACCCGAGCGTCCCCTGGAAGAAGTAGGTGAGGAAGAGGAAGGTCCCCAGCATCGCGCTCCCGACCAGCAAGGAGGCGAGGTACGACCCGCCACGGTTGCGGTCGAGGACCACGCGGAGCGGGAGCAGGGGGTGGAGCACCCGCTGCTCACGCAGCACGAACGCCGCGAGCAGCACGACCGACGCGGCCAGGAGGAACAGGGTGAGCGGCGCTCGCCACCCGTCGGTGTCGGCGGTGGTGAACCCGTAGACGAGCAGGAAGAGCCCACTCGTCGCGAGGAGGGTCCCGACGATGTCGTAGCGGGTCCGCACCTCCGATCGGCTCTCGCGCACCACGCGGGAGGCGCCGACGGCGGCGAAGAGGGCGATGGGCACGTTGATGAGCAGCGTCCAGCGCCACGAACGCGAACTGGGTGAGCGTCCCCCCGAGCACCAGGCCGATCGCGGCCCCCCCGCCGGCGATGGCTCCGTAGACCCCGAAGGCGCGGGCCCGCTCACGCGGCTCGACGAAGGTCGTCGTGAGCAGCGAGAGGGCGGCCGGTGCCATGACCGCGGCAAACGCACCCTGCAGGGCGCGTGCGCCGAAGAGCATGGCGGAACTCTGGGCGAGTCCGCCGAGCGCCGAGGCGAACGCGAACCCCATCAATCCGAAGAGGAACGCGCGGCGGCGGCCGACGTAGTCGGCGATCCGGCCCCCGAGCAGCAACAGGCTCCCGAACGCGAGGGTGTACGAGGTCATCACCCACTGGCGGTCGGCGACCGAGATGTGCAGCGCGCGCTGGGCGGAGGGCAGCGCGACGATCACGACCGAGGCGTCGAGAACCACCATGAGCTGGGCGAGGGCGAGGAAGAAGAGGGCACGGAACCGGCGCGGGTCGGCACCTGGCTCTGCTGCGGTGGAATCGAGAAGGGTCATGGCAGCTCCGGCGGGCCCGAGCGGGGGTGACGGTGGCCCGATGCCGTCGTGAGGAGTACAATCGGAACGATGACTCCGGTTGAGACAATACGGAACCATCGTTCCGTTTGTCAAGGCATCACCCGCTATCAGAGCGGGTCGGGCCACCCGCGGCGGTCGTCGCGGTGAGCCCCGACGGTGTCGGATCGCCCACCGCGGTCCACGACGTGGGCGGCCGGACGTTGCGGGCCGACGCCCGCCGGAACCGCGGGCGGCTGCTGGTTGCGGCCGAGGAGGTCTTCGCCGAGCGGGGGGTGGCGGTGCCGGTCGACGAGGTCGCCGAGCGTGCCGGGGTGGGGGTCGGCACCCTCTACCGGCACTTCCCTACCAAAGAGGCCCTGATCGCCGCGGTCGTGGCGACCCGCCTCGAACAGCTCTGCGAGCAGTCCCGCGCCGCGAAGGACGACCCGGACCCGGGTGCCGCGCTCTTCGCCTTCGCCGATCGCCTCGGCTCACAGGTCGCCGTCAAGCACGATCTCGCCGACGCGCTCGCAGAGGCCGGCATCGACGTGAAGGCCCAGATGGCCGACGTGATGGACGAGATGACCGCGAACGTCGAGTCGCTCATCGTCCGCGCCCAGGCCGACGGCGCGATCAGGAAGGACGTCGCGGCGAAGGAGCTGTTCGGACTGGTGGTCGCGACCTGCACTGCCTCGAAGACCCAGGGCCTCGACGACGCGGGGCGCCGACGGTTGATCGAAGTGGTCTTCGACGGCCTTCGACACCGTCCCCTCTGAGCTCAGTCCACCTCCGGCATGCAGGGCGCGAAGTCGCTGAGCCAGCGATCTCCGATCCGGATCTGCCAGCGATCTCCGATCCGGATCTGACGGCCGCGGACCTCGTCGATGACCGCGTCCATCATCGGAGACGAGCGGAGGCGCTCGAGATCCTCCCACCGGCGGTCCTTCCTGACCGGATCGGACCGGGTCGGGACGAGGGCCGGAGGTCCATTCTCCTCGGGTGCGGCGGTGACGGGAACGGTCACCCGACCGTCTCCTCGGTCCGCGATGCGCCGTCGTCGACGGATCCCGTCCGGCCGCCGGCCAGATAGAGGGCTGTCTCGCTCGAGGGCAGGGGCTTGCCCAGATAGAAGCCCTGGCCGAACTGGCAGCCGTAGCCGCGCAGGGTGTCGAGTTGGCGCGCCTGCTCGATCCCCTCGGCCACCGTCTGCAGCTTCAACGTGTTGCCGAGCTGGATGATCGTGTTGGCGAGCACACCGTCCTCGACGATGTCCTCGACGAAGGCTTTGTCCACCTTCAAGATGTCGATCGGGAAGCGCTTCAGGTAGCTGAGCGAGGAGTACCCGGTGCCGAAGTCGTCCATCGCGAAGGCGACGCCCACTTCCTTCAGCTCCTGCATCCGCTCGATGACCGAGTCCGATTCCTGGAGCAACACGTTCTCGGTGAGCTCGAGGACGAGGAACTGGGGATCGAGACCCGAGTCGGCGAGCGCACCGGACACGTGCTCCACGAAGTCGTCGTGCTGGAAGTGCCTGATCGAGATGTTGACGTTGACGCACAGCCCGGGCTCCGTCGGGTACCGGGCCTGCCACTCTCGGACCTGGTGGCAGGCGGTGTCGAGGATCCATCTCCCGAGCGGCACGATCAGGCCGGTCTCTTCCGCCAGGAAGATGAACTCGCTCGGCGCGAGCAGTCCGCGCTCGGGATGGCGCCACCGGACGAGGGCCTCGAGCCCCTGGGTATGGCTTCCCTCGAGGCTGAGGATGGGTTGGTAGTGCACCTCGAACTCGCGGTTGTCGACCGCGCGCTGGAGGTCCACGGTCCGCTCGAGGCGTTCGACGACGGCCATCTGGAGCTCGGGCTTGTAGACCTGGTAGCGGCCCTTCCCGAGAGCCTTCGCCGAGTACATCGCCACGTCCGCGGCCTGGATGAGCTCGGCAGGCTGTTCGGCGCCCGAGGTGTTGAAGGCGATGCCGATGCTGGCGCGGACGTGGATCTCGTGGTTGAGGATGTGGAGCGGCTCGCGGAGGTCGGCGAGGATCCGGCTGGCCACGTCGCATGCCTCGTCGGTGTTGACGAGCTCCTCCATCAGGATCGCGAACTCGTCGCCGCCGAACCTGGCGGCGGTGTCGCCGCCTCGCAGGGAGGCGCTCAGACGGTTGGCGACCTCGATGAGCAGTGCGTCACCGGCGGCATGACCGAGGCTGTCGTTGATGACCTTGAAGTCGTCGAGGTCGAGGAAGAGAACGGCGAGCGACGCCTTCGACCGCTCCGAACGTGCCAGAGCGTGCTCGAGACGGTCGCGGAAGAGCGCCCGGTTGGCGAGACCGCTCAAGGCGTCGTGGAACGCCTGGTGCTTCAGCTCCTCCTCCAGCCGCTTGCGCTCGCTCACGTCCCGCAGGGTGAGCACGATCCCGTCGACGGTCTCGTCGCTCAAGAGGTTCTTGGCGCTCACCTCGACGTGGCGCAGCGACCCGCTCTTGTGCCGGACTCGCCACTGGGTGATGACCGATGCGCCTTCCCGGAGGGCCACGCCCGAGATGAGCGCGAATGCGGGCTCGACGTCGTCGGGATGGATGAGCCCGGTGAGCGAGCGGCCCTCGAGCGTGCCCCGTGCGTAGCCGAGCGTCCGCTTGGCCGACGGTGTCTGATAGGTGATCGTCATGTCCGGCCGGACGATCAGGATCACGTCGGATGCGTTCTGCACGAGGGTTTGGAACCGGGCCTCGCTCCGGCGTACGTGCATCGTCTCGGTCATGGCTTCGCGGTCCAAGGCCAGCTCCACCACCGCGGCCAGCGCCTCGAAGGAGCTGACCAGTTGCGAGGGGACCTTGGTGCTGCTGCGGGCCACGATGAGCCCCTGCAGGGTGCCGGCCGGCCCGACCGGGCAGACGATCGCCTCACCCGAGGCTTGGTGGTCGGCGTGCCCGTCGGAAAGATTCGCCTCGACGATCCAGCTGTGCGCGCGACCGACTCGCTCGCCCGCATGGCCCTCGGTGCGGATGTGCTCGAGGTAGTGCGCCACGTCGGCGGACCCGTCGCCTGCCCGTGCCACCACGGTCGGCTCCCCGTTCGGATCCACCTCCGCGAGCACGATGTCGACGATGTCGCCCTGACCCGACGTCAGCGCGGCAGAGCCCGGCCATCGTGGCGATGCGGATCCCATCACGGCCGGGGGCGGCGGCGAGCTCTGCGGCCGCTCGTCGGAGCACCTGCTCTCTCGCCTCGGCCTGCTCCCGTTCCCACACCAGGTCCGCCATCCGGACCAGCACCAGCACGAACGTCACCCCGGCCACCACCGCGATCATCGGCGCGTCGATCGGGTTGCCGAGCAGCGCCTCGACGAGGAGGACCGAGGGCGCGACGAGCGACGCGGACGCGAGCAGCACGAGACGAGTCCGGGTCATCCGGGAGGACGGCGCGGACTTCCGCTCCGAAAGCTCGCGCATCGACGGATGGAGCGCAGCCGCGCCCCAGCAGGAGTAGAAGAGGATCCACCCGAGGTCGATCAGGTTGCCGTCGCTCCAGTTCCACGACGGGTGAAGCTTCGCCAGTCCGTAGAGCGTGTCGGAGACGAGAGTGCCCACCGCCCCGGTGGCGAGCAGCCGTCCTGCGGGGAGCCGGAAGCCATCCGCGCTCCAGAGGTGGGCCAGCATGGCGAGAACCAACACGTCGCCGAGCGGATAGCCCGCCGCGGTCAGTCGGGCGAGGATCCCGCCCGACGCGCGGACGTTCGGGCCGATGAGGAAGATCCACGACAGGAGGCCGACGCCGAGCGTGACGGTCAGCGCATCGATCAGACTCGGCCGGTCCCCCCCGGGAATCCGCGCCCGGGCGAGGAGGAGAAGGCCGATCGCCAGGACTGGATACATGGTGATGTAGATCGCGTCGACGAAGGACGGGAACGGGATCTGTTGCTGGCCGATGATCTGGTGCCAGAACTTGTAGATGGTGTCGCCGGTGATGAAGAGGAGCACCCCTCCCCCGAGGAACCACCAGGCGACGGGCGCGTCGGGGCGGTTGCGCCAGACGCCGTAGAAGATGGCGAAGACTGCCGACAGACCGATCAGTGCCCAGGCGAAGGGCTGGCCCGGCCATTCCATCCAGGGGAGGAAGCCGAAGATCAGCGGCCGCCCCGAAGGGACCCCGAAGGGGAAGTACACGAGCGCGAGGACGGCCTCGAACGCGAGGAACCAACGCCAGGCGTTCTTGGACGTGGTCCGCAGAGCCTCCTTTGGGAGACCGGGGTCCACCGCCTCCGCATCCGCTGTCTCGACCGCCGACACCGCCGTCCCCTCCACGAACGTCCCTCGGTCGACTATCGGCGCGAACCGGGCATCGCTGAAGTCCCTGATCGCAGCCCGGAGCGCCGCTCGTCGGCGGCCCGGCCGCAGTCACCGAGTCGGTCGGTCGGCCCGGGCGACGCAGCACACCAGGTGCCCGGACCGCCCTAGGTGGACGGAGCGACCTCGTCGACGGCCTCGGCTCCGGCCATCCGTCTGCGGGACCCGGGCGGATCGCCGGTGAGCGCGATCACGCCGAAGAAGAAGGCGACGAGCACCAGGTTCGCCACCAGCCGCTCCTTCGAGGACCGGGCGCGACGTCGCACGATCTGCCCCGCGACCGAGAACGCGAGGGTGACCACCCACCCCTGCCACGACGCCGGGCTCCAACCCCAGCCCCAACGCTTCGGTCCGAACCACGCGGTCTTCGTCTTCCGTGCCACCACCAGAGCATCGCTCCGAACCCGCGCCCCGGACAAGAGCTCCGGCCCCGACCCGGCGATGCCCCTCTCGCCCGGCGTTCGGTCGGTTGCCGGCGGTTCATCGGTCACTCGAAGAGTGTCCGTTGCCAAATCGGGGATTGCTGAAGTCAAATGGACCTGTCAACCGGTGGAATCGACGGAGAGGTATACCTCCGAATTCCACAATGAACCATCACGAGGAGCATCAAAAATGAAGCTTCGACACACCGTAAAGGTGGCCATCGTCGCCGCCGTCGCGGGAGCGATCATCGGCCTCGGGGCGACCGTCGCGGCCACCGCAGGGGCCAGCGGGCCTTCGACGACTTACTACGCCTGCCTCAAGTCGGGCAAGCTCACCGGCGTCGGCACGACCTCCCCCACCTGCAGGACCGGGGCTGTGGTCATCTCCTGGAACTCGCAGGGGCCGGCGGGTGCGCCGGGCGCCAACGGCACGCAGGGACCTGCCGGTCCGCAAGGGCCGGCCGGACCACAGGGGCCGGCCGGTGCGACGGTGAACACCTGCAGCTCGCCACCTGCTCCGAACCTCAACTTCAACGCTTGCAACCTCGCCAGTGTGTCCTGGTACTTCATGGATCTGCACGGCAGCTCATTCATCGATGCGGCGATGAACAACATGGGGCTCTACGGGGCCAATCTGCAGGGTGCGAATCTCACCAATGTGAACCTCAGCAGCGCCGTGCTCTACGCGGCCAATCTGACCGGGGCGAGCGTGCCCTACGCCAACCTGAGCGGGGTGGACGGCTATTACATCAACTTCACCAACGCAGATGTCTTCGAGATGAACTTCACCGGGGCAGTCCTCGGCGGGTCGAACTGGACGGGTGCGAGCGGCGACTACCAGAACTTCACCAACGCCAACCTGACCGGTGCCACCGTTCCGGCGTCGGCCGTTTTCGGCGCCACCTGGTCGAACACGGTGTGTCCGGACGGAACCAACAGCGCCAGCTCCACGCCGCAGACCTGCATCGGGCACGGCATCTGATCCGGAACAGGGTGCGACAGGGCACCCGACGCGACCGCTTACTTCGTGATCGCGTCGGGTGCGGCTCCACGCTCGGTTCGGTGGGTCCGAACCCGCCATCCGCCATCTGGATCAGCCAGTCGAGATCGAGCGCCGCCGGCGAGAGCCACGGTCACCCGGGGCGACCGGCTACCGGCCCGGTCCGCCGCGAGCCTGTCCACCTACGATGGGAACGTGCATCGCACCGTCGTCCTCGGCGCCGGCTTCGCCGGGCTCTCCGCCGCCCGGACCCTCGCCGGAACGGACGTCGACGTCACTCTCGTCGACCAGCGGAACTTCCACACCTTCTTGCCGCTCCTCTACGAGGTGGCGACCGCGGGACTGGATCCGGTGGACATCGCCTACCCGGTCCGGGCGGCGGTCGGTCACGCCGACAACGTCCGCTTCCGGCTGGGCACTGTCACCGACGTCGATCTCGACCAGCGGATCGTCTGTCTTGCGGGGACCGATGCGGATCACCCCCGTGGCTCTCGCGGCTGCGAGGACGATCTCGAGTTCGACTCGCTCATCGTGGCGACCGGTGCGGTGGCCAATTTCGTCGGGGTCCGCGGCGCAGCGGAATACGCACTTCCCCTCTACACGCTCGAGGATGCCCGCCGACTCCGCGACCACATCCTCCTCCGGCTCGAAGAGGCGGACGGCCGTCCCGACCATCTCGGGGACGGGACGCTGACCTTCGCGATCGTCGGCGGCGGTCCGACCGGGGTCGAGGTGTCCGGCGCGATCGCCGAGCTGCTCGACATGTCCGTGCGCCGCGATGGATACCGGTTCGATCGCGACGACGCCCGCATCGTGCTGATCGACGGCGTCGACCACCTGCTCACCCCGTTCGCCTCCTCGGCACAGCGCTACGCGCAGACCACGCTCGAGAGCCGGACGGTCGAACTGCACCTCGGTCGGTTCGTCGCCCGGGTGGGTCCCGACGACATCGAGCTCGACGACGGGTCGGACTTCGCGACCCGGACGGTGATCTGGGCCGGGGGGGTGACCGTCGACGGGACGGCCGCTGCCACCCTCGGGGCGAGGGCGACACGCTCCGGACAGCTCCTCGTCGATTCGAACCTCGAGATCGAGGGCCGACCGGGGGTCTTCGTGGTCGGGGATGCGGCCTCGATCCCCCTCGCACCGGGGTCCGACGAGCGCTGCCCGCAGCTCGCCCAGGTCGCCATCCAGT
>CAWAQF010000007.1:0-692947 GCA_963784155.1 uncultured Acidimicrobiaceae bacterium | reverse complement strand
ACGCCACCGACACACCGACGGTGAGCGGCCAGCCGTGGCTTTCGGCGACGGCGATGGCCGCGCCGCCCACTCCCGCGCCGAGCGCGGCCCCGAGGACGTCGGTGAGGCTGAGCGAGGCCGACGCCCATCCCTCGCGTCCTGCGGGGGCCTCCCGCAGCATCATCAGGGAGAGGGGCGCGTAGGCGAGGCCCATCCCGAGGCCCGCGACGGCCCATGCCGCGAACGAGACCTCGACCGGAAACTGCGGGTGGAGGACCAGGAGCATGCCGACGATCCCGACGAGGATCAGAGCGAGGCCCACCCGCACCAGTTTCCGCCCCTGCCACACCTGGTTGAGCCGGGCCTGCTCCACGCGCCGAGCGTCCAGGTCAACGTCGCGCAGGTCAGTGCGACGCCGGCGAAGGCCACGCTGCGGTGGCGCACGGTCACCACTGCCAGGGTCACGAAGGTGTCGGTCCCGAAGAAGGCAAAGGTCAGCAGTCCACGGGTGAGAATGGTGACCGGGAGCCCCGGCCGGGCGCGGAGGGTCCCGGCCGGGAGGAGCCGGACAAGGGCCGGGACGAGGAGCACGCCTCCTGCGCCCACCATCACCACCGCGACCACGGGTTCGGCGACGGTCAGGCCCACGACGAGGAGTGCCGCGCCGGCCGCGGTACGGACCGCGTCGAGGACGCGGTGCTCGACCTCGGGCAAGGCATCGGGCTTGCCGAGACGGGCCAGGCCGGGCAGCGCGAGCACACCGGTCACCGCGACGAACGGGAGCAGCCCGATGAACACCCACCGCCACCCGAAGAGGTGGGCGACCACCGCGGCGACCAGGGGTCCGACGAGACCCGGGACGACCCAGGCAGTCGACAGCATCGCCATCATCCGTGCGCGGAGCAGCTCGGGAAGGCTCCTCCCGATCGCGACGTACGCGACCGCCGGGACCGCGCCGGCTCCGAAGCCCTGGAGGGTGCGGCCGACCACCAGCACCTGCATCGAAGGCGCGAGGCCACCGACGAGCAGACCTGCACCGAAGAGCAGCAGGCCGGTGACGTAGGGCCGGGCCGGGCCGGACCGATCCGCTTCGCGACCGGCGACGACGATCCCGATCATGCTGCCGAGGAGGAACGCGCTGAACACCCAGCCGTAGAGGTGCAGCCCCCCGAGGTCGCGCGCGACGGTCGGCATGATGGTGACGACGGCGAGCGCCTCGGACGCGACCAGGGTGACCGTGAGCAGGAGGCCGACGGTCAACCCGCGCCGTTCGGGGGCGAAGAGCCCCGCTCGTCGGTCGGTTTCGCGACCCACCATCACCCGGCGTCGCCACCCGCGCACGCAGCGAGCTTACGAGTCGGGCGCCTGCGACGGACCGTCCGCCGGTTCACAGCGGGCTCACAGGCCGCTCACAACCACCCAAGAAGCCGTGATGGGATGGTGGGGAAAGGCGCAGCTCAGGCATGGACGCGCACCACGGACGGAGAGAGGAGCAAGGACCGTGGAACCGACCCGCAGCCAACGGATCCTCGTCGTCGACGACGAAGCGTCGATCGTCGACGCGGTCGCCACCTCGCTCCGGTACGAGGGATTCGAGGTGGAGGAGGCGGTCAACGGGCGACTCGCCCTGGCGGCCGCCCAGGAACGCAGTCCCGACCTCATCGTCCTCGACGTCATGCTGCCCGACCTCGACGGGCTCGAGGTCACCCGTCGCCTCCGCTCGGACGGCGTGCGCGTCCCGATCCTCTTCCTCACGGCCCGCGACGCGGTGGAGGACAAAGTGGCCGGACTGACGGTCGGTGGCGACGACTACGTGACCAAGCCCTTCGCTCTGGCCGAGGTCGTCGCACGGGTCCACGCGATCCTCCGGCGGGTCGGCAGCGAGCCTGAGGAGAGCGGGATCCTCCGCTTCGCCGACATCGAGATGGACGAGAACGCGCACGAGGTCCGCCGGGCCGGCCAGCCGATCCCGCTCACCGCCACCGAGTTCAACCTCCTCCGCTTCTTCCTCCTCAACCCCCGGCACGTCCTCTCCAAGTCACAGATCCTCGATCACGTGTGGCACTACGACTTCGGCGGAGACGGCAACGTCGTCGAGACGTACGTGAGCTACCTGCGCAAGAAGCTCGAGGTGGCCGGACCGCCGGTCATCCACACCGTGCGATTGGTCGGCTACGCCCTCCGCGAGCCGGCGACGGAGTAATCCGGTGTCGCTGTCGCTCCGGAGCCGGCTGCTCGTCGCGATCGGGATCGTCGCCCTCGTCGCCCTCGTCGCCGCCGATGTCGCGACCTACCGGGCACTGGAGAACTTCCTCTACCAACGGGTGGACCAGCAGCTGGACCAGTTCCACGGGGCCTACGAACAGCGGGCGAACAACGGGCTGACCCTCGTCTGCTTCGAGCCGGGACGGATCCCCGGCAGCCGACCGGGCGAACCGGGCGGGGCGGGAGTCGGCCCCGCAACCGGCCCGCTCCAGGGCCTCCAAGTGCCGGCTGCGGAGGTCAGGACCACCTCGGGCGCGGTCGTCGATGGCCAGATCTGCCCCGCCTACGTCGACGGGACCCCGTACACGCCGTCGATCCAGGGAGCCATCAGCGGCTTCTCGAAGGGTTCGGACGGGAGTGGCGTCGCCTACTTCGACGCGCCTCCGACACAGAGCAGCGGACCCGGGTTCCGGGTGCCGCGCGTCCACACTCGACAACGGCCAGGTCCTCGTCGTCGCCCAGCCGCTCGGCGACACCAACAGCACGCTCCACCGCCTCTTCCTCATCGAACTCGCGGTCACGGCGGGTGCGATCATCGTGGCCCTGCTCTGCAGCCTGTGGCTGGTCCGCCTCGGACTCCGGCCGCTCCGCGAGATGGAGCGCTCGGCTGAGCTGATCGCCGCAGGCAACCTCACCGAGCGGGTTCCCGGTGAGAACGAGAACACCGAGGTCGGCAGATTGGCTCGGACACTGAACGTCATGCTGGCGCGGATCGAGTCCGCGTTCGGAGCCCGCCTCGCGTCCGAACGACGGCTCCGCGCGTCCGAGGCGAGGCTCCGGCAATTCGTCGCCGACGCGTCCCACGAGCTACGCACCCCGATCGCGGCGATCTCGGCGTACGCCGAGCTCTTCGGCCGTGGCGCCTCCGAGCAGAAGGAGGACCTCGAACGGGTGATGAACGGGATCCGCGGCGAGACCGGGCGGATGGAGCACCTCGTCGCGGACCTTCTGCTGCTCGCCCGCCTCGACGAGGGCCGACCCCTGGACCTGCGTTCGGTCGACCTGGTCGCGCTCTGCGCCGAAGCGGTCCAGACCGCGTCGACCGTCGGTCCCGAGTGGCCGCTCACCTTCGTCGCCACCGAGCCCATCGAGGTGATGGGCGACGCCACCGCCTTGCGGCAGGTCGTCGACAACCTGCTCGGGAACGTGCGTGCACATACACCGGTGGGCACCACCGCCCAGATCACCGTCGCCCGCGACGCCGCGGGGGCGGTCGTTGCGGTCGCGGACGACGGGCCCGGAATGGCCGCCGAGGAGGCATCCCACATCTTCGAGCGTTTCTACCGCTCCGATCCGTCACGCTCCCGTCTCCACGGCGGAGCCGGACTCGGTCTCTCGATCGTCAGCGCGATCGTGCAGGCGCACGGAGGGAGCGTCGGTGCGCAGGGCCAGACGGGGGTGGGCACGACGTTCACCGTGCGCCTGCCCCTCACGCCGCCCGGGTCGGGGGACGGCCCCGCCGCCGAGTCCGCGGGCGCGGACTCGGATGGCGCACCACTGGGCGGTGCCGACGACGGGTCGCTCCCGAGCGGACAAAGATGAGGCGAGGTACCCGCAGCTGAGAAGGAGGCCACCGTGGCCATCAACGTGACACCGATCGCCGGCCTCGACCCTCAGATCAACGAGCTTCGTCTGCGCACGGCGGACTTCATCAACCGGGAGATCCTTCCCAACGAGGCCGCGCTCTGGCGCTCGCGGCGCGACTTCGAACAGACCGACGCCGATCGCGAGCGCAGCCGGAAGACCAGCATCGAATTGCGCGAGGAGATCAAGGCCAAGGTCAACGAGGCGGGTCTGTGGGCCCCTCACCTTCCTCGAGGAGTACGGCGGCATGGGACTCGACTTCCTCTCGCTCGCCTACATGTACGAGATCCTCGCTTATGCGATCGGTGCCTCGTCCCTCTTCGGCATCGCCGCACCGAACTCCGGGAACGCCACCGTCCTCGTCAAGTACGGCACCGAAGAGCAGAAGCGCAAGTGGCTGCTCCCGCTGATCGAAGGGGAGATGGAGTCGGGTTTCTCGATGACCGAGCCGGACCGAGCCGGGTCCGATCCGCGCTCGATCCGCACCGAGGCGGTGCGGGACGGCGACCACTGGGTGATCAACGGCCACAAGTGGTTCACCTCGAACGGCATCGACGCGAACTTCTTCATCGTGATGTGTCGGGCCAATGATCCGACCGGCGAGCTCGGGAAGCCCGGTCAGATGGTCCAGATCATCGTCCCGACCGACGCTCCGGGTGTGAACATAATCCGGGGCATCGGGATCTTCGGGCATTCCACGTCCGATCACTGCGAGATCCGCTACGAGGACGTCCGGGTCCCCATCGAGAACACGCTCGGACGGGTGGGCGAGGGCCACCAGGCCGCCCAGGACCGGTTGGGTGCCGGACGGGTCTATCACTGCATGAACTCGGTCGGTCAGATGTGGCGCGCGTTCGACCTGATGGTCGAGCGTTCGCTCAGCCGGGAGGTCCACGGTGGGCTGCTGAAGGACAAGCAGTTCATCCAGGGCTTCATCGCCGAGAGCTACATGGACGTGCAGTCGGCGCGCCTGATGACGATCGACGCCGCCGAGAAGGTGGCGAAGCAGACCCCCGACGTCCGGACGGCGATCTCGGCCATCAAGGTGTTCGTCCCCGCCGCGTACCACCGGGTCGTCGACCGGGCCATCCAGGTGTGGGGCGGGGCCGGGGTGAGCAACGACCTGCCGCTCGGCCAGATGTACCTGACGGCGAGGGTGCTGCGGCTCGCCGACGGTCCGGACGAGGTCCACAAGATCCTGATGGCGAAGAACATCCTCCACCAGTACGAGAAGGGCGAGAGCTGGAACTTCGGAGCCTGACGGGCACCGCTCGGCACGGTCGCCCCTTCAGGTCCTCGAAGCGCGGCGAGCGCTCGGCATCCGATCGTGAGATCGTGGGTATCGATCCACCCAGCACCACCTGTTCCCGCCCCAGCGGGCGGTCCATGCCCGAGGAGGAACCATGCCGAAGATCGACGAGTACGAACCCGGGACCCCGTCGTGGGTCGACCTCGCGAGCCCGGACCTTCCGTCGTCGGTGTCGTTCTATTCGACACTGTTCGGGTGGGATCCCGACGACCAGGGTCCCGAGGCCGGCGGCTACACCATCTTCCGGATCGGGGAGGAGCCGATCGCCGGCGCCGGTCCCGCGATGATGGAAGGACAGCCGACCGCTTGGACGACGTACGTGTCGGTGGCGGACGCGGACGCGGCCGTGGCCAAGGCCAAGGAGGCCGGCGCGACCGTCTTCGTCGAACCGATGGACGTGATGGACGTGGGCCGGATGGCCGTCTTCGCCGACCCCACCGGCGCGGCGATCGCTGTCTGGCAGCCCAAGGCGCACAAGGGTGCCGGCCTCGTCAACGAGCCGGGCGCGCTCTGCTGGAACGAACTGGCGACTCGCGACACCGCGGCCGCGTCGGCGTTCTACCGGGGCGTCTTCGGCTGGGGCGCCCAGTCGAGCGACATGGGCGACATGCAGTACACCGAGTGGAAGCTCGGAGACAAGACCATCGGCGGCATGATGCCCATGCCGCCGATGGTGCCGGCCGAGGTCCCGTCGTACTGGATGGCCTACTTCGCGGTCGACGACTGTGACGCCGCCGTGGCGAAGGCCACCGGGGGCGGAGCCAACGTCCTGGTGCCGCCCACCGACATTCCGGCGGGACGGTTCGCGGTGCTGACCGATCCGCAGGGCGCGACCTTCGGAGTGATCAAGACGAATCCGATGTAGCCGAGGCGGGATCCGTCCCAGGGAGAATCCGTCCCAGGGAGAGGGCCGCTACTACCTCCGCGAAACATTGGACACTGTCCAAATGTTCGGAGGGCCGGTCACGACAGGGGGCGCCCCACCCAGGTCGGGGGTCGGGCAACGTCAGTGGGATCCCTGCCGAGGCCCGGGCGAGTGCCGTGGGCACCCACGAGGGTTCCGGGAGACCCGGGAGGGACCCGGAGACCCGGGAGGGACCGGGATGAGGCCCACCCCGGAACCAGCGCGCGAGAAGCAGGCGCTACCGAGGCAGAGCGGTGCGCGCCGACTCGAGCCCGGCGTCGAGGCAGCGGAGCTCGTGGTCCGCGTCCTGTACGAGCGCACGCACCCGCTGACCGTTGTGATCACCCGCGGAGGTTACGGCGGCTCGCTGGACGTCCGAGGCGGCTCGCAACACGTCGCCCACCTGTGCACGCAGCTCGACCGGCAGCACGCCGGAGGGCTCGACGCGCAACACGGTGTCGAGGTCGGCGACCGACGCTCGCAACCGGGCACAGATCGACGTCAACCCGACCGTCGAGGCACCGATGCCGTCGGCCGCACGCACCGCACGTTCTGCCTGGTCGACCGTCCGCCACATCTGCCGGCGCGCCTGCCGGGCGGTCCACCGCCCGACGTCGCTCGGTGGCGGTGTCCACCGCCCACGAAGCGACGCGCTGGGCCTCCCACACCGCGGTCGCGCCCAGCACCAGACCGTGGTTGCGGACCGCGTGCCACTTCCTCCGTCCGTACCGCCAGAGCAGGAACCCGAGGACGAGCAGCCCTGCGGTGAAGGCCGCCATGAACAGCACTGCTCCCGCCACCACCGGCCCGACAAGGGACGCGCTCACGACAGCAGTGTAGATCCGCGGCCCCGCACCGCGGCCGTCAACCCGCCTCCAGCAGGTGCTCCTCCATGTCGGCGATCGCGACGGCGCTGACCCCGGCTTCGAGCGCCCAGGTCCGGGCCCCCCCGAAGTCGTCGTAGAGACGGTCGAGGAACCGCTCCATGGTCGCCGCCTCCACGCCGAAACGGGAGGGAGGCAGCTCCGCCATCCGCGCGGCGAACTTCGGGTCCGACCGGTACCGGCCGAGGATCAGCTCCATCCGGTCAGCGGTGATCTCGTAATCGGCGACGATCACCGACCGGTCGACGCCGAGGATGTCGAGGAGGAGCGCAGCGAGCACGCCGGTGCGGTCCTTGCCCGCTGCGCAATGGAAGACGAGGGGCGTGCGACGGGCATCACCGACGAGCTCGAGCGCCTCGACCAGGGCATCGCGGCCCACTTCGAGGTACCAGCGGTACCGCTCGGCCAGGTCGTCGCCGGCGAGCGCCGGTGCCGCCATTGCCTCCCCGTTCTCCTCGACGATCACCGAGAGGTGCCGGTAGTGGACGGGCTCGGGCTCGAGGAGGCCCCGGCCGGTCCGCACCACCTCACGGGTCGTGCGGAGGTCGATGACCGTGGCGAGGCCGAGCGAGCGAAGCAGCTCGACGTCGGGCTCGGTGAGCTCGTGGAGGGTGTCGCTCCGGAAGAGCCGGCCCCACCGGGTGATCCGCCCGTCGAGGCCGGGGTAACCGCCGAGATCGCGGAAATTGAACGCGCCGGCCAGCGGGACCAGGCGGTCGGGCGTCTCCACCACTCCATTCTGCTCGATGCCCGGTCTGCTCGATGCCCGGTCTGCTCGATGACGGACCCGGTCGATGACGGCCCCGGTCGATGACGGCCCCGGACTCCGGGGATCCGTCGCCGTCCGCCGCAGTACGGGGTGTCGCCCCCGCGCCCACTCGATCGGCGAGAATGGAGAGGTCGGAGCGACACAGTCCGGCACTCCCCCTCCCCCCCGCCAGGGGCCCCCTCGCCCCCGAGATTCCACAGGAGCCACGATGAAGGCCCTTGCCAGTTGGTGCGTGCGTCACCGCGTGATCGTGGTGGTGCTCTGGTTGACCGCGCTCGTGGTCACCACGTTGATCGGCCGCTCGATCGGCACCGCCTACTCCAACAACTTCTCTCTCCCGAACACCGAGTCCACCCGGGCGCTCTCGCTCCTGCAGGCAGCTGCCCCGGCCGTCGCCGGCGACCGCGAGCAGATCGTGTTCCACACGACGGGCGGGGCGAAGGTGACCGACCCCGCGGTCATGGCGTCGGTCACGACGATGCTCCAGGAGGTCGAGAAGGTCCCGCACGTGACCTCGGTGGCAAGTCCGTACGGACCCGAAGGCGCATCGCAGGTGAGCAGCGACGGCACGACCGCGTTCGCGACGGTGACCTTCGACCGGCTCTCGTCGAACATCCCCAATTCGGTCGCCCGACAGCTCGTCTCGACCGCGCAGCGCGCGGACGGACCGAACGTCCAGGTCGCCGTGGCGGGTCAGGTCGCCGAGGCGGCCAACCGGCAGTCCTTCGGCGGTGCGGGCCTCGGGATCCTCCTGGCGGGGATCGTGCTGCTGCTCGTCTTCGGCTCGGTGTTCGCGATGGCGCTCCCGCTGGTGTCCGCCCTCGCCTCCCTCGGCACCGCGGTCGCGGTCATCGGAATGCTCTCGCATCTGTTGAAGATGCCGGAGTTCTCGACCGAGCTGGTGCTGCTGATCGGACTCGGCGTCGGCGTCGACTACGCCCTGTTCATCGTGACCCGCCACCGGCAGGGGCTCATCGCCGGCAGGGACGTCGCGGAGTCGATCGCCACCGCGGTCGACACCTCCGGCCGAGCCGTGCTCTTCGCGGGGATCATCGTCTGCATCGCGCTGCTCGGGATGTTCGCCCTCGGGATCTCGTTCCTCTACGGGATGGCGATCGCCGCGTCGATCGGCGTGCTCTTCACGATGATCGCGGCGCTCACCCTTCTTGCCTGCGCTCCTCGGCTTCATCGGCCCGAGGGTCCTCTCCCGCCGGCAGAAGCGGAACCTGGCGGTCGACGGCCCCCGCATCGTCGGTGACAGGGACCAGGGGGTTCTGGCCGCGGTGGGCCGACGTTCATCGACAAGCGCCCGGTCCTTCCGGCGGTCGCCGCGCTCGTGGTCATCGTGCTGGTGGCGCTCCCCTTCTTCTCGATGCGTCTCGGCTCCTCCGACCAGGGCAACGATCCGCTCGGCACCACGACACGCCAGGCCTACGACATGCTCGCGGCCGGCTTCGGACCCGGCTTCAACGGTCCGCTCCTCCTGGTCGCCTCGGCCGACGGCCGTGCCGACCCGCAAGTCCTCGACGAGCCTGCAGGCCGCAGTCGCGCGCGCAACCCGACGTCGCGCGACGTGACGCCGCCGGTGTCGATGCCGCCGAAGGACGGCAAACAGGTGTCGCTGATCACCGTGTACCCGACGTCATCACCGCAGGACGCGGCCACCACCGACCTGATCGAGCACCTCCGCACCCAGACCATCCCCGCGACCGTGGCGGGGACCGGGCGAGACGGTCGACGTCGGCGGGACCACCGCGATCTTCGTCGACTTCGCCAACGTGCTTGACCTCGAAGCTGCCGCTCTTCATCGGCCTGGTGGTCGCCCTGTCCTTCGTCCTGCTCGCCATCGTGTTCCGGAGCCTCGCTGATCCCGCTGACCGCGGCGGCGATGAACCTGCTGTCGATCGGCGCGGCCTTCGGCGTCCTCGTCGCGGTCTTCCAGTGGGGCTGGGCGGGTCCGGTGTTCGGGGTCAACCGAGCCGGGCCCGATCGAGGCCTTCCTTCCGGTGATGCTGTTCGCGATCCTCTTCGGTCTCTCGATGGACTACGAGGTCTTCCTCATCACCCGGATCCACGAGGAGTGGCTCTGATCTCGGCGGACAACCGCACCGCGGTGCGCAAGGGCGTGGCCGCCACCGGCAAGACGATCACCGCGGCCGCGCTGATCATGATCCTCATCTTCGGGTCCTTCATCCTCGGCGGCGAGCGGGTGATCAAGGAGTTCGGTCTCGGGCCTGGCGGCCGGCATCCTCATGGACGCGGTCATCATCCGGATGGCGATCGTGCCGTCGCTGATGTTCCTCTTCGGCAAGGCCAACTGGTGGTTCCCCGGCGTGGCTCGACCGGGCCCTGCCCCACCTGTCGGTCGATCCGGAGCTCCCCCCTGCCGGACCTCCCGCGGACGAGGGCGGGACGGAACGAGCGCGCCCCGCCGAGGTGGGGGCCGCCCCGAGCCGGACCGGAAACGGGCCCGGGAAGGGGAAGGGCGACGACGACGGATCGGGCACGGACGGCGAACGGACCCGACAGTTCATTCGATAGTCTAACTATGTGCCCGCCGAACAAACCGAACTGAACACCGCCCGCGACCGGGCAGCCGACGTGGCCCCGGCAGCGGACCGGGCAGCCGACGTGGTCCCGGCAGCGGAACCGACCGAACCAGCGACCGCCGACCCGGGCGCCGCCGAGGCGGGCGGCCGGAGCCTCGGTCGGACCGCGGCATGGCTGGCCAAGCAGGTGGAGATCGGGCTCGGCACCGCCGACCTCTCGCTTCCCCAGTACCGGGTGCTCGGCTTGCTCGACGAGCGGTCCGCGGTCTCCTCCGACCTCGCCGAACGGCTCGCGGTGCGTCCCCCGACGGTCACCGCGGTGGTCGACGGGTTGGTCGCCCGGGGTCTGGTCGAGCGCCGGACGGTCGTGGCCGACCGCCGGCTCGTCGACCACGTGCTCACCGCCGACGGGCGGAGGGTGCTCGCTCTCGCGGACGACGCGGTGCACGAGCGGCTGGAGGAGATCGCCGGGTGCCTCGGCGATCCGAAGGATGTCGGTGATGCATTCGCCGGGCTCGCCACCTGGCGTCGGGCATTCGTCGCATACCGGCTCGCCCGGAAGAAGGCCCGATGAGCATCCGGCTCCTGCGCCACCGGCACGCGGTGCCGGCGGTCGAAGGTACGAGGTTCGAGCCGGTCGGCGAGACCGCCCACACCGAGGCGCCCCGAGCCGGCATCGATCCGGACCGCTCGTTGCCGTGGCTGCGCCGCGCGCTCCCGATCATGCGTGCGCACAAGGGCATCTTCGTCACCTCGCTGGCCCTCGCGTTCGTGGGCCTGATCCTCCAGGTCCAGATCCCCAACCTGGTGAACAACGCCATCAACAACTCGATCGTGACCCACCACGTGCCCATCTCCCACTACGTCTGGTGGATCGTCGGGATCGGGATCGTCGGGGGGATCTCCGGCTACATCTCGCGTCTGTTCCTGATGGAGACCGCGTACGACATCGAGTACGACCTTCGGAACATCATCTACGAGCACCTCACGAGGATGTCGTTCTCCTTCTACGATCGGGTGCAGTCGGGCCAGCTCATCTCGCGCGCCAACTCGGATATCCGCTCTGTCCAGATGTACATGACCTTCGCGCCGATGATCCTCGTCCAGTGTTCGATCGCCGTGGTCGCGTTCGGCTACATGCTCTCCTACAGCGTGCCGCTCGCCTTCCTCGCGATGGCGACCATGCCGTTCGTCTACCTGACCGGCGTGCGCATGCGCCGTTCGATGTTCCCGGTGTCGTGGCTGATCCAGTCCCGGCTCGCCGATGTCGCCACCGTCGTCGACGAGAACGTGAACGGGGTACGCGTGGTCAAGTCCTTCGCCGCCGAACAGAACCAGCTGCGTTCGCTGCAGGGTGCCGCAGACCGGCTCCAGTGGAGCTACATCAAAGACGCCGACCTGAGGGCCCGTTTCACGCCGCTGGTGCAGAACCTGCCGCAGGTGGGCCTTGCCCTGGTCCTCCTGGTCGGCGGCTACATGGTCATCCACGGCACCCTCAGCCTCGGGGCCATCTTCGCCTTTCCCGCGTATCTCCTGATGCTGCAGGCGCCCTTCATGATGCTCGGAATGCTGATCATGATGGGCCAGCGTGCGGCGGCCTCCGCCGAGCGGATCTACGAGATCCTCGACGAGCAGCCGACCGTGACCGACTCCCCGGACGCGATCGACCTGGTCGACTCCAAGGGCGACATCGAGTTCTCCCATGTCGACTTCGCCTACACCGACGACGCCGAGCAGCTGGTCCTCGCCGACTTCGACCTCCACATCCGATCCGGCGAGACCGTCGCCCTGGTGGGACGCACCGGTTCGGGCAAGTCGACCGTCGCCCGTCTCCTCAACCGCTTCTACGACGTCAAACACGGATCGGTGCGCATCGACGGTCACGACGTGGCGGACCTCACGCTCGCCAGCTTGCGGGCGAGCGTCGGCGTGGTCCTCGACGAACCGTTCCTCTTCTCGGTGTCGATCCGCGACAACATCGCCTACGGGAGGCCTTCTGCGTCCCTCGACGAGGTCGAACGAGCCGCGCGGGCGGCCGGGGCCGACCAGTTCATTGCGGAGCTGCCCGAGGGGTACGACACCGTGGTCGGCGAGCGCGGTTACACGCTCTCGGGCGGACAGCGCCAGCGCATCGCGATCGCTCGCACTCTCCTGGTCAACCCGCCGATCATGGTGCTCGACGACGCCACCAGCGCGATCGACGTGCAGGTCGAGCAGACCATCCATGCGGGGCTCCGGGTCCAGATGGAGGGCCGGACCACGCTGATCATCGCCCACCGGCTCTCGACCATCGCGCTGGCCGACCGGGTGGTCCTCCTCGATCACCACAAGGTGGTGGCCGACGGCACCCACACCGAGCTCCTCGAGACCACTCCGCTCTATGCCGAGATCCTCGCCCAGGCCTCCGAGTTCGAGAACGCGGCCGACCGCGAAGAGGGCGAACGGCTCGACGAATTGCTCGACGTCGTCACGCCGGGGGGCCGGCCATGACCTGGGGCGGTGGGATGGCGGCGGGTTCGGCGGTGCGCCGGGCGGGTTCGGCCGGCCGGCAGCTCCGGGGCTCCCCTTCGCGGGGATCCCCTCCGAGCTGCAAGACGGCGTCGACCGCCTGCTCGCGTCGGAGCCGGAACACCGTGAACCCGACGCGGTCTTCCGTCAGACCGCATCGGAGCGCGAGCTGCGCCGGCTCACCCTCTGGCGCCTGCTCACCAAGTACCGGGCGATGCTGGTGCTCGCCACGTTCCTGGTCGGGGTCATCGCGGTCGCCTCCCAGGCCGGACCGAAGCTCACCGAGATCGCGATCAACGACGGGATCGTCCACAAGAACTTCGCGATCGTGGCGGCGATGGCCGGCGCGTATCTGGTCGCCGTGGTCGTCACCGCGTTGGCCCAGCGCTTCCAAGTCAGGGTCTCCGGGCGCCTCGCCGCATGGATGATGAACGACCTGCGGGTCCAGATCTTCGCCCACCTCCAGCGTCTCTCCCTCGGGTTCTTCACCGAGGAGAAGGCCGGAGTCGTGATGTCGCGGATGACGAGCGACATCGAAAACCTCCAGCAGCTCCTGCAGGACGGTCTCTCGCAGTTGGCGATCCAGTTGTTGACGATGGTGGTCATCACCGTGATCCTCTTCACCACCAACGTGCCGCTGGCGGCGATCACGATCCTGCTGATCGTCCCGGCGTTGGTCGTGGCCTCACTCTGGTTCAAGCGGGCGTCCGAACGCGGCTACGTGCGCGTGCGCGACGGGATCGCCAACGTGCTCGCGGACCTATCGGAGAACCTGCACGGCGTGCGGATCGTGACCGCCCACAACCGCCAGCGTCACAACGTCGTCCACCACCGGAACGTCGTCGGCGACTACCGCGACGCCAACGTCTACACCGCGCACGTGAACGCCCTGTACGGCCCCGGGACCCAGATGCTGAGCGTGCTCGGCCAGGCCGCCCTGCTCGGCATCGGCGGCGAGATGGTGCTCCACCACTCGCTGTCGATCGGCGCGCTCGTCGCCTTCTTCCTCTACCTGAACCGCTTCCTCCAGCCGATCCAGCTGCTCGTCCAGCAGTACAACACCTTCCAGCAGGGGCAGGCCTCGATCATCAAGCTCCGAGCGCTGGTCGACACCGAACCGGAAGTCACGGAGACGCCCCACGCGGCCGAACTCCCCCCGATCACCGGCCGGATCGACTTCGACCGGGTCTCCTTCGGCTACGACCCGTCGGTCCTCGTCCTCGAAGACGTCGACCTCACCGTCGAGCCGGGCGAGACGGTCGCCTTCGTCGGCCCGACGGGCGCCGGCAAGTCGACCCTCGCCAAGCTGGTCACCCGCTTCTACGACCCGACCGAGGGACAGGTGCTCATCGACGGGCACGACCTGCGCGACGTGACCCTCCACTCGCTCCGCAGCCAGCTCGGGGTGGTGCCCCAGGAGCCGTTCCTCTTCGCGGGGACGATCGGGGACAACATCGCGTTCGCCCGGCCGACCGCTCCGGACGGCGAGATCCGCGAAGCCGTCGATCGGGTCGGACTGACCGACGTCATCGACGCGATGCCGAACGGCCTCGGCACCGTGGTGCACGAGCGGGGCCAGACCCTCTCGTCGGGCGAGCGCCAGCTCATCGCGCTGGCCCGTGCCTTCCTCGCCCACCCTCGCGTGCTGGTGCTCGACGAGGCGACCTCCAACCTCGACCTCAAGTCGGAGACGAAGATCGAGGCCGCGCTCGACGTCCTGCTCGAGAACCGGACCGCCATCCTCATCGCCCACCGGCTCTCG
Organism: uncultured Acidimicrobiaceae bacterium; assembly: GCA_963784155.1. GTDB lineage: Bacteria > Actinomycetota > Acidimicrobiia > Acidimicrobiales > RAAP-2 > Bog-756. The sequence goes on along the minus strand of CAWAQF010000007.1, from coordinate 678,434 downwards.
ACCGCGATGCGGGCCGACCGGATCGCGGTGGTCGACGGCGGGCGCATCGTCGAGGTCGGGCCCCACGCCGAGCTGGTCGCCTCGGGAGGCCTCTACGCCGAGATGTACGAGACCTGGGTCCGCCACTCCCAGGGCGCCGAGGCCGAAGCGGTCGCCGACGCCGCCCGCTGAGGTTCAGCGCAGCGGGGGGAGCCGCCCGGCCCACGGATCGGCCGACTCGAGCTGGGTCGCCACCCGGATCAGCTGCGCGTCACGCCACGGGCCGGCCACCATCTGCACGCCGACCGGCAAACCCGAGGCGGCCACGTGCAAGGGGAGGCTGATCGCCGGCTGGCCGGTGATGTTGTACACCGCGGTGAACGCGGCCATCGCCACGATCTCGGTGGTGGGACCGGCCGCGGCGTGCACGCCTTCGAGGACTCCGACCTTCGGCGGTTCGATGGTCATGGTCGGAGTGACCAAGAGGTCGAACTCGTCGTCGAAGCGCCGGACGACGCTGCGGGTGAACCGGGCGAGCTCCAAGTACGACCGCACGAAGGTGAGACTGTCGACAGCCCGGCCGGCCTCGTAGCCGGCACGGTCGTGGGGCTCGACCTTCGACCAGTCGATCCCGTCCAGCTCGGCGAGACCGGCGTTGACCACGTGGAGGAACGGCCCGAACGCGGACGGATCGAAGACGTCGGCGTCGAGGCGGACGATGTGGTGACCGAGGGACTCGAGGAGCTTTCCGGCCCGCTCGACCGCGGACAGCGGCTCCGCGCCCACCGGGAGACCGAGGGCCGAGACGGTGCAGAGCGCGACCCGGAGCCGGCCCGGATCCGCGCCGACCTCTTCGGCGAAGGGCCGGTCGGGTACCGGCGCGTTGGCCCACCCGTGCGGGTCCGGTGCCCCGATGACGTCGAGCACCGCCGCGGCGTCGGCAACCGTGCGGGTGAGAGCGCCTTCGGTGGCCATCCCCATCCACATCGGCACCCGGGAGGGCACCCGGCCGCGGCTCGGCTTCAACCCGACGAGTCCGCAGCAGGAGGAGGGGATCCGGATCGAGCCGCCCCCGTCACCGCCGTGGGCGAGCGGGAACATGCCGGACGCCACTGCCGCGGCGGCGCCACCGCTCGAGCCCCCCGGAGTGTGCCCCGTCTGCCAAGGATTCCGGGTCGCACCGTAGCGGAGGTTCTCGGTGATCGTGATCGAGCCGAACTCGGGAGTGTTGGTCCGGCCGGTGAGGACGAACCCGGCATCGACGAACCGGTCGGCGATGATCTCGCTCTCCGGCGCCGGCTCGCCGGACGCGCCGAGCGAGCCGAGCGTGAGCGGCTGGCCCTCGACCGCGAGGAGGTCCTTGATCGGAAGGGGCACCCCGGCGAAGGGCGGCAGGTCCTCCGCATCCGAGGCGATCCGGTCGCCGAGCGCCCGGGCCTCGGCCCTCGCCTCGTCGTCGTTGCGCCAGATGACCGCGTTGAGAGCGGGATTCCGGGCCTCGACACGCGCGAGGCATTCGTCGAGGACCTCGAGGGGGCTCACCTCCTTGGCGCGGATCGCCGCCGCGACCTCGAGTGCCGATGCACGCTCGTCCACGAGATCAGGCTCCGGCCAGCAGATCGTCAGGGGCCGACTCGAGCGTCTCGAGGATCGCACGGGCGAGCGCTCGCGGCGGAGGGCGGGTCGAGCTCGAGGGCGACCCGCGCGCTCGCGCCACGGGCCGGGTTGAGGACGTCGATGTTCAGCGAGTGCTCCGCGCCGGCATGCACCGGGTGGTCGAAGTAGACGGTCGCGTCCGACACGGGGAACCAGCCGTCGGCTCCCTTCCCGCTCCCGCGCACGCTGAGCGCAGTGGTCCGATAGGTGCACATGGCTTCCTCCCGTCAGGCGCTCAAGTGGCGACCGAAGAACGACCAGATGAGCTTCCACGCCTCGGTCGCCACCTCCGGACGGTAGCTCGGCCGGTGGACCGCGAAGAAGGCGTGGCCCGCACCCTCGAAGGAGTGGAACTCGAACTCCTTTCCGGCATCGGTCAGCGCCTTCTCGAGCTGGTCGACCTCGGCCGGGGAGGGGTACTGGTCTTCGGCGCCGAAGAGCCCGAGCAGAGGGCACGAGAGGGTGCCGGCCATCCCGACGATCGGTGCGACGTCGATCGGGAACCCGTCGGGAGGCGTGCCGACGACGAAGGCTCCGTAACAGTCGACCGCCGCGTCGAGCGGCAGGCTGCACGCCGCGAGGAACGACTGACGCCCGCCGGAGCAGTAGCCGATGGTGCCGATCTTCCCGTTCGACGCCGGGAGCGCGCGGAGGTAGGCAGCGGCGCCGGCGACGTCGCCCACGAGCCTCGCGTCGGGAACGCCTCCCTTCGCACGGGCTGCCGCGGCCGCGTCGTCGGGACTCGCCCCCGGCGCCTCGCGGCTGTAGAGGTTCGGGCAGAGGGCGAGATAGCCGTGCACGGCGAAGGTCCGGGTGATCTCCTTCGTCCCCTCGTCGTAGCCGGGCATGTGATGGATCACCACCACCCCGCCGGTCGGAGGCCGGTCGACGGGCTGGGCCAGATAGGCCTCGACGGTGTCCCCTCCGTCGCCGCTGATCTCGACGGTCTCGGCTCGCATCGCGTCGCTCACGGTTCCACTCCTGTCATTCGGTCCGTCCTCTCACTCTGTGCGTCCTCGGGCACTCCGTGCTCGTGTCACCCGCCATCGTCGTCATCGAGCTCGCGGCGCGCCTCGCGCAGACGAATCGCCTTGGCCGCCCGCTCGTCGCGGAAGGAGCCGATCCGTGCCAGGGTCGTGTCGAGACGATCGAGGAGCTTGTCGTTGGCCTCGATCGCCTCGTCGAGCAGCTCGCGACGGCGCTCGGGGGGGACCTCGCCCGAGTGGTACTCGGAGCGCACCCGGTCGAGCACCTCGACGTCCTCGGTGTCGAGGACGACCCGGACCTCCGACAGCGAGAAGCCGAGCAGCTCCTGCAGATCGCGGATCCGTTCGACCCGGGCCATGTCGGTCGGGGAGTAGAGGCGCTCGCCCCTCCCCCGGTAGCTGCTCGGCCGGATGAGGCCGAGCTCCTCCCAGTAGCGCAGCGTGCGGGTGGTGAGGCCGCACATCTTGGCCACTTCACCGATGCGGAGGACGACCGGCGGCCGTTCGGTGGTGGTGTGGCGCGGGCTCATTCGCGCACCCTCCACCGGTGCCGCGACCGGCCGGAGCGCACCGTTGCCCGAGAGGTCCTGACCGTTCGGCTTCGCCCTTCGCTCGACCCGCACGGGCCGGCTCGGCTCGACGTACACGTACTTGCCGCCGCGCAACCACGAGGCCCAGGCGGCCAACAGGCTCGCCACCAGAGCGAAGTCGAGCGCCGCGTGCAATCCCGCCTCGAAGGGCGCGGTGATCAACCCGGGGAAGAAGCTGCGGCCGGTGAGGACGGCCTGCTGGGCGTGCGGCAGTGCGGCGAGGGTGTGCGCACCGATGAGATGGGTGACCGGGTCGTAGCCGAGAAAGGCCGAGAACAGCGTCGACACCGGCGGGAGATGCGCCGCGCGGACGGCGGTCGCCGCCGGCACCCCGTGGAGGATGAGGCCGTGCTCGAGATGCTGCGGGAGCGACGAGGTCAGGCCGATGATCATCAGCGAGAAGAAGAGCCCGATGGAGAGGACCTGGGCCGAGTTCTGGAAGGTGGTGTTCATGCCGGACCCCGCGCCCCGGTGCTGGGGAGGCAGGCTGTTCATCACCCCGGCACGGTTGGGCGAGCCGAACGCGGCCATGGTGAGCCCGGCGAGGAACAACAGGATGCCGAAGGCCCAGTAGGGGAAGTCGACCGGCAGGATCTCGAGCAGTGCGAAGCAGGCGGCGGTGCCGAGCATGCCGCCGGTCGCGAAGGGGCGGGCCCCGAACCGGTCGGAGAGGACGCCCGAGACCGGACCGGCCACCAGTAGCCCGAGGGTGAGCGGGAGCATCGCGATGCCTGCCCAGAGCGGCGTCACCTCGAAGGCGTACCCGTGCAGCGGGAGCCAGATGCCCTGGAGCCAGATGATCAACATGAACATGAGTCCGCCGCGGCTGAACGCCGCGAGGAAGCTGGCGAACACCCCGCTCGTGAATGCCCGGATCTTGAAGAGCTGCAGCCGGAACATCGGCTCGGGCACCTTCGTCTCGATGTAGCAGAAGAGCACGAGGAGGAGCACTCCGGAGATCAGCTCGGCGAGCACCACCGGGTTGGTCCAGCCCATGGTCGAGTTGCCGTAGGGCTCGATCCCGTAGGTGATCCCCACCATCACCAGCACGAGACCGAGCGCGAAGGTGACGTTGCCCGGCCAGTCGATGCGAGCCGGGCGGGGCTGGCTGACCTCGCGCAGCTTGAGGTAGCCGAACACGGTGGCGAAGAGCCCGATGGGCACCGACACCAGGAAGATCAGCCGCCAATTGATCGGAGCGAGCAACCCGCCGAGGACGAGGCCGATGAACGAGCCGCTGAAGGCGGCCGCCTGGTTGACTCCGAGTGCCATCCCGCGCTGGTTGTCGGGGAAGACGTCGGTCAGGATCGCCGCCGAGTTGGCCATCAGCATCGCCGCGCCGACGCCCTGGAAGATGCGGCCGGTGATCAGCCAGATGCCCGCGGCCGTTCCGGTCATCCAGGTGATGCTGAGCGTCAGCGAGAAGAAGGTGAAGATGGCGAAGCCGAGGTTGTAGGTGCGCACCCTCCCGTAGATGTCGCCCATGCGACCGAGGCTCACCACGAGGACGCTGGTCACGACGAGGAAGCCGAGGATCATCCAGAGGAGGTAGAAGGTGTTGCCCGGCTCCAGCGGGTCGAGGCCGATCCCGCGGAAGATGTCGGGCAGCGCGATCAGCACGATCGACCCGTCGATGGTGGCCATCAACACACCGAGGGTGGAGATGAAAAGGGCCATCCACTTGTAGTGGGGTGAGACCGCGTGGTTGTGGCGGGAACCCCACTTGCGTGCCGGCGCGAGGTCGGTGGCCGACTCGTTGCCCTTCGAGCTGCTCTGGTTGAGGACGCTCATCGGGAACCCGCTCCGGTCATTGCGCTGACGTGAATCTACATTAACGTTGACGTCAAGTATTTGTGCCTGGATCTCCCCCGGCGCCCACGACCAGGAAGGTTGTCACAACCCCGCCCCCACCGGCGTCGAAAGAAGTATGGGAACCGATGCGGACGTGATCGTGGTCGGTGCCGATCTGGCCGGCCTGGCGGCGGCGAGCGCGCACCAGTGCGGGGCACGGGTGCTGGTGCTCGAGGCGCACCGGCCGGGAGGACGGGCACGGTGTGCCCGGCGAAACGGCTTCACCTTCAACATGGGGGCCCACGCCCTCTACGTGCGCGGCGCGGGAGCGAAGGCCCTCGCCGCGCTCGGGGTGGCACCGGAAGGTGCTCCCCGCCCCTCGCGCGCTACCGGGCCCGGGTCGGCGATCGGCTGCACCTCCTCCCGACCGGCCCCGCCTCGCCTCCTCCGCACCGGCGCGCTCGGCCCCCGGAGCAAGGCGCAACTGGCGGTCCGGAGGGGCTCCTCGCGGATGCCTCGCTGGCGAGCGGACGAATGGCCGGTCTGGCGGCGGGGCGTGGCGTCGGCGACTCCTCCAAGATGGTCGCATGACCGTCGCGCACCCGTCCTCGCCGACCGAGCTCTTCGAGCGAGAGCGACGGCACCTGGTCGGTCTCGCCTACCGCCTGCTCGGGACGGTCGCCGACGCGGAGGACGTCGTCCAAGAGACGTGGTTGCGCTGGCAGGCGGTCCCGGAGGGGAGCGTCGAGCGACCCGAGGCGTGGCTCACCACCGTGACCACCCGCATCGCCCTCGACCATCTCCGGGCCGCGCGCCGGCGGCGCGAGGCCTACGTCGGGCCATGGCTGCCGGAGCCGGTGGTCACCGACCTCGGACCGGCCGAGACGGCGGAGCTGGCCGATTCACTCCGCCTCGGTTTTCTCGCGGTTCTCGACGAGCTCAAGCCGATCGAGCGCGCGGTCTTCCTTCTCGCGGATGTGTTCGACGTGCCGTTCGCGGAGATCGCCACCACCGTCGGGAAGAGCGAGGCCGCGTGCCGGCAGATCGCCCACCGCGCTCGGGTCAAGGTGACCCCGCCCCGTCGACCGTGTAACCGACACGCCGACCGCACTGTGATCGAGGCCCTGCTCGTCGCGATCGCGGCCGGTGACACCGATCAGGTGCTCGCGTGTGTGGCCGCCGACGTCGTCTGCGTGTCGGACGGCGGCCCCGACCGCCGGGCGGCGAGACGCCCGGTCGTCGGCAGCCATCGCGTCGCGCGGCTGCTCATCAACCTCGTCCGGCGCTACGCCGCCGACATCTCGGTCGAGAGGGTCGAGGTCAACGGCGACCTCGGCGTCCTCCTCTCGCTCGACGGCGAGATCGACCAGGTCATGACCTTCGAGGTCGAAAGCGAGCGGGTCGTCCGCATCCTCGTCGTCCGCAACCCGGACAAGCTGGCGAGGCTTGCCCGGCCGACCGCGATCGACTGAACCGGAACCCTCACGGTGCGCGCGGCGATCCGCGCGCATCTGGGTGGGAACCGCCTCGATCCCCCACTCGGCGCCCACACGCCGACACGGACAGAGAACCTGGTTGACGTGGGGATTCGCGCACCCTAGGTTCAGCCTCGACCGGAGCTTTCCCTTTGGGGTAGGTAACGGGCAGGACCGACGGAGGGGCACTCGGTCGGACGACAGGACCGGCCGGAGCATGAGCCGTCCTGCGGCACCGACAGTCGTGGGACAACATCTGGAGGGCAGGCAGTGTCGAGCGAACGTGCGGCCCAGGAGCCCTTGCAAGATTCGACCGGGCGGCTCGCCGAGCTCGGTGGGACCGGGGTCACCGCCCTCGCCGACAGCGACGTCGGCGCACACCGCGAGCGGACACGCCACCTGAGGCTGCGCCGGCTGGCGACCCTCCTCGCGGTGATCGCCCTCGTCCTCGTCCTCCGCGACCTGCTGTTCCCGGGGTCTCCGCTGCCCGTGCCGCACCTGCCCGCGTCGTGGCAGCCGATGACACCGGCGATCGTGATGATCCTCCTCCTCATGCTGGTGATGGTGGTGCCGCTTGATGGGCGCGGGCCGCTCACCGCACATCCTCTACCGGCCGGACGAGCTCGACGTGAGCTTCGACGACGTGCGCGGATCGGACGTCCTCGTCGAAGAGGTCACGAAGACCCTCAACCTCTTCCTCGCGCACCGCACGTTCGCCGAGCAGATGGGTGGCGTGCCACGCAAGGCCATCCTCTTCGAGGGCCCGCCGGGCACCGGTAAGACCTACATGGCGAAGGCCATGGCCGCCGAGGCCGGCGTGCCCTTCCTCTTCGTGTCGTCGTCGGCGTTCCAGTCGATGTTCTACGGACAGACCAACCGGAAGATCCGTGCGTTCTTCCGGACCCTCCGCAAGCACGCTCGGCGTGAGGGTGGTGCGATCGGCTTCATCGAGGAGCTCGACGCCATCGGCGGGGTGCGCGGGACGGGCCCACGTCACGGTGAGGGCGTCCCCGGGGTGGTCAACGAACTGCTGGTACAGCTCCAGTCCTTCGAGCAGCAGACGCCACTGTCGGTGCGGCTGAAGGCGTCGCGCGGTCGACCTGGTCAACGCATGGCTGCCGCACCATCGCCAGCTGGAGCGCCCGGTCGCGGCCCCGGCCAACATCCTGGTGATCGGCGCCACCAACCGGGCGGCAGACCTCGACCCGGCGCTGCTCCGCCCGGGCCGCTTCGACCGGAGCATCTACTTCGGCCTCCCGAGCCGGTCGGGACGCCTCGACATCATCGGCTACTACCTGGGCAAGAAGGCTCACTCCGCCGAGCTCGACGAGCCGGGGAAGCGGGAGACGCTCGCCGCACTGACCGCCGGCTACTCGCCGGTGATGATCGAACACCTGATGGACGAGGCGCTGGTCTGGGCGCTTCGCCGGGGGGCGCTCGAGCTGTCGTGGGACGACCTGCAGCACGCCAAGATGACCGAGGAGATCGGGCTCGCGCAGCCGGTCGAGTACACCGAGGCGGAGCGGCGGACCATCGCGACCCACGAGGCGGGGCACGCCACGGTGGCATGGTTGGTCGGGAAGGGCCGCAAGCTCGAGGTCCTCACCATCGTCAAGCGGCGGGATGCGCTCGGCCTGCTGAGCCACTCCGAGGAGGAGGAGCGCTTCACCAAGACCCGCTCGGAGGTTCGGGCGCTCATCGACATCGCGTTCGGCGGCATGGTCGCCGAGGAGCTGTTCTTCGGAGAAGCCTCGACCGGGGTCGCATCCGACCTCCAGTCGGCGACCCTGTCACGCGTGCCAGATGGTGGGACAGCTCGGCATGGGCAAGACCCTCGTGTCGTCGGCCGCGATCGAGTACCCGGGTGGCGGGATCGTCTCGAAGGTCCTCTCGAACGACAACGGGAGGGAAGAGGTCGAAGAGCTGCTCGCCGGCGCCAAGCAGTCGGTCGCCGAGATGCTCGGGGAGCACCACCACGTGGTGGAGGCCCTGCGGGATGCCCTGCTCGAGCGGGAGGAGCTCATCGGCGACGACATCCTCGAGGTCATCCGGGCCTCGCAGTCGCCGCCGGCCGGTGCGGACCTGCACGATCCGCTGGGCCCTGTCGGACGCACGGTCCGAGTCGCCGACGCGCCCCCGGCGAGCTGACCCGCGCCTCGATTCGCCGCGCTCACCACAGCGCGTTCCAGTCGTCCGCCGAAAGCCAGCCGACCGGTGTCACCGCCGGATCGCGCTCGACGCGCACCGCCTCGAAGTCGATCCAGGTGGGCTGGTCGAAGCCGGCCCGTCTCCACCCGCGGAGCTCGACGGCCTTCCAGTCGCGGCTCTTCGACCCGCCCTCGGAGTAACCGGGCCGGACCAGGAGATGGTCCGGCGAACCGGCGATCACCACGCACCTGCGGGTCTTCCCGTCGAGCTCCGGAGCCTCCTCGCCGCCGTCGAAGGGGATCCACGCGAAGACGACCGCACCCGACCAGGGGTCGTCCCGGTCGAACTCGCGCTCCTGGGCGGGAGCGAGGACCGCCCTCCGTCGGAGCCGAGGCGCGGCACTCGCCGGCCCGGCGACCGCCGAAGTGGAGCGGGCACCGTCGTGCGCCGGTGCGTCGGGCCGGCGCCGTCTCGCCCGGCGGACCTGTTCGGCCGAACGGCGTGCCGCGTCGGAGCGTTTGCGGCGAGCCTCGGCGTCGCGCCGGCGCCGCAGGCGACGCTCCTCCCGGCGATCGGGCCCCTCGTCCTCCCCCGGCGGGTTCGCCTCCTGTGCGCGCTCCTCGTCGCGGTCGTCCTCCTCGAGGACCTCGTCCTGGGTCTCCTCTCCGGTGACACCAGTCAGTCCGAACCGCTCGTCGGTCGTGACGATCTCGAAGCAGAGATCGGATGCCGGCATCGTGCTGTCCGCCACCGAGGTCAGCATCACCGCGACGACGGTAGACGGGAAGCCCGCGCCGAGGCGATCGACCGCTTCGAGGAGCTGCTCTCGGGTCGGATCGTCCGCGTCGTCGCCGAGGTGCTCGATGCAAGCGGCGAGGCAGTCCTCCGAAACCGCGGCGGCGACGAGCGGCAGCGAGGCCCGGTACTGCGGTCGGTCGAGCACCGCGGCAGGGTCACGGTGGCGGCGCAGCGCATTGAAGGCGTTGCGTGCAGCCGTCGAGGCCTGTGGCAGCGGTACCGAGTCGGCGAGCGCGCCGGTCAATTCCCTGCGCCCGACCCGGGCGAGGGCGGCCCGCAGCAGGGCGGTCGCGCGTGGCGTCGTGGATGGAATGTGCGATCTCAGGACCTCCCGGTCGGGCCCCCCGGACGGGGCGACCCGTGGTCGCCATCTTCGCAGAGGGCCGCGGGGTGCCCGGCGCGCCACGTCACGGGCTCCGGCCGTCGCGGCGATACTGGACCCGTGCACCACGACGGCAGTTCGGCCGAAGGGGGACCGGCGCGAGCGTGAGTGCACTGCGGGCGGGCAAGCCAGGACCCGATCTCCGAATCCGGGCGACGCGCGGCCTCGGTCCGTTCGTGACCTTCATCGAATACGAACGCCCGGACGGCGTGCTCGCCCGCTGGGAGTCGCGCCGCCACCGCAAAGGAGCGACCCGCGCCCTGCGCGGGTCGACCTGGATCGCGCCGGCCGCCCGAGGCTGGTGGATCGGAGTCCTCTTTGCGATCGGCTCGTTCCTCTTCGCGCTGGGAGCGCTGCCGGGCTACGCGGCAGCGGCGGGCACGAAGGTCGATTCTGCGACCTTCTTCGTCGGGTCGCTCTTCTTCACCTCCGCGGCGTTCCTTCAATACCGCGAGTCGGTCGACGAGGGCGGACGGCCGCAGGGACGACGGGTCTTCGTCTTCCGTCCCCGCCAGATCGACTGGCTGGCGACCGCGATCCAGCTCCTCGGCACCCTCTGGTTCAACCTGAGCACCGGCGCCGCGGTGGAAACCGATCTGACCGCGAGCGCGCTGCGCCAGCACGTGTGGCGACCCGACGCCCTCGGGTCGATCTGCTTCCTCGTCGCCAGCGCGCTCGCCTGGTTCGAGGTCTGCCACGGCTGGGCCGGGTGGTCCCCCCGAGAGCTCGACTGGTGGATCACCCTCCTCAACCTGAGCGGTTCGGTCGCGTTCGGGGTCTCCGCAGTGGCCGCCTTCGTCGTGCCGTCGAGCGGAGCGCTCCTGAGCGAACAGCTGTCGAATCTCGGGACCTTCGTCGGCGCACTCTGCTTCCTCGCCGGCGGGATCCTGCTCCTGCCGGAGCGGACCCGAGCAGCCGAGGAGGGGCAGGTTGCGCAGCAATCCGGCACGGTCGGGGCCCCGCAGGGCGGGCTCGCCGGTTCGGGGTGTTAAATGGAGAGAGGAGGGCGGCCCACCGGGTGGGCCGTACGAGGAGGGGGCAACCGGCATGGACGACGTCGACGACCACGCTCGGACCAAGGGGCAGACCGCAGACCGGGCGGGACCGGTCGCGCCGCCGATCGGCGTTCCCGAGCTCGCACGTCCCGGCGACGCGCTCCGGTCGCTGCCGGCCGAGGCTCGCGAGCGGGGCACCCGTCTCGTGTCGGCGAGGGCCATGCAGGCCCGGCTCTTCTCGGTCTACGACGCAGCGGCTGCCGCGGAGGAGGCGCTCGCTCTGGTGCAGGACCAGCTCACCCTGACCCTCAACCGGAGCTACTACGAAGCGGACGAGATCGAGAGCACCGCCGCCCGCCTCGACGAGCTGTTGACCCTGCCCGACCCCGCGCTGCCGAGCGAAGCGGACGGCGACATCGACACCGCCGGCGGGTCGGTGGACTCCGAGTAGACCGGAGCGGCGCGGCGGTGCCGGTTCAGCCGGCGAGCTCGCGGGCTTTCGCGATCACGTCTACCGGGCGCTGGCCGCCGATCGGCACCGGCACCACTTGGAGATGGGTGACGCCGGCCTCGGCGAACGCGGCGATCCGCTCCTCGACGTAGCTCTCGGGACCGCAGAGCGACATCGCCTCGAGCAGCTCCTCGGGCACGATGGCCTCGGCTTCGGCCTTCTTGCCCTCGAGGTAGAGGTCCTGGATCTGCTCGGCCTCCTTCTCGAAACCGTAGCGCTTCACCACGTCGTTGTAGAAGTTGCGTCCTTTCGCGCCCATTCCCCCGACGTAGAGTGCGACGACCGGCCGGGCCAACTCGCGGAGCGCGAGCACCTCGTCACCCTCGCCGACCGCGAAGATCCCGCCGACGGTGATCTGCAGGGGGCCGAGCGACGGATCACGCCGCGCGCGGCCGGCCTCGAGCGATGCACCCCAGACCGACGTGGCCTTCTCCGGGACGAAGAGCATCGGGATCCACCCGTCCGCGATCTCGGCGGTCATCGCCACGTTCTTCTCACCGAGGGCCGCGATCCAGATGGGGATGGACGGGCGGACCGGATGGGCGATGATCTTGAGCGCTTTGCCGAGCCCGGTGCCGCGCCCTTCCGGGAGCGGCATGTCGTAGTGAGGGCCATGGTGGACGAGCACGTCCTCGCGCGCCCATACCTGGCGACAGACGTCGACGATCTCGCGTGTCCGCCCGATCGGCGCGTCGAAGGGCACGCCGTGCCAACCCTCGATCACCTGGGGACCCGACGATCCGATCCCGAGATGGAACCTGCCTTCCGACAGCGTGTCCAATCCGGCCGCGGTCATCGCGAGGAGGGTCGGTGTCCGTGTGAAGATCGGGAGGATCGCCGAGCCGATCTCGACCTTCTCGGTGAGCGCCGCCAGGTAGCCCATCATGCTCGGCGCGTCGAGACCATACGCCTCGGCCACCCACACGAGATCGAGGCCGGCCTTCTCGAGTTCGGCCACCTCGGTTGCGGCACGTCGAAAGCCGCCCGAGTAGCTGAGCATCGTGCTGATCTTCATCGGTCCTCCCGCTGCGGGTCTCCATGCACCAGGGCATGACGTCGGCCGGTGCGGCCTTCCGGCGTACCGGGACCGATCCTATTGAGCCCGAAAGGCACATCGAGCCCGGCAGCATCGCCGCGGGCGACACGGAACCGGCGACACGGAGCGTCGGGGACCGCCGTTGGCTATCCTGCGAACCGCGACCAGGCGTAGCTCGGTCAGGACCGGGCACGCAGCCGAAAAGTGACGACGGAGGCGGATCGATGGCGAACACGAAGACCAAGGACAGCGGGCTTCCCTCCAAGATCGTGGTCGGCACCGACGGCTCGGAGACCGCCGAGCGCGCCGTTCGCCGCGCCGCAGCGCTGGCGAAGGCACTCGGCGCCCAGCTGATCATCGTCACCGCGTACAACAACAGGGCGCCGAGCGGGGTTGCGGCTGCGGGAATGACCTTCGACGCCGGGTGGGCAGCAGCCGCGGCAGTCGGCGGCGGAGAAGTGCGCCGCCGAGTCCGCGGAGAGGGTCATGGCCGGCGGCGTGGAGAACGTGTCGACCCTTGCAATCGGGGGCGAGCCGGCCGAGGCGCTGATCCAGGTGGCCGAGAACGAGGGGGCGGAGCTGCTGGTAGTCGGCTCCAAGGGCATGCACAAGACCGCGCGCTTCCTCATGGGCCCGATCGCCAACAAGGTGTCGCGGCGAATCGCCTGTGACTTGCTGATCGTCGAAACCGAGAGCGGCGACTGAGCCGGCCGCGCCGCCGCTCAGGCCAAGTCCCGGAGGAGCTCGCGAGAGCGACGCTCGACGACACCGTACCCCTGAGCCTCGGCGGCACCGACGGCTGATCGAAGCAGAGCACCTGCCCGTCCGCTGTCGCCGGGTGCGCCGCGCTCGCGGAGCATCCGCGCCCAGAGGAGTTCGGTTCGGGCCACGAAGAACTTCGCCCCGAGCCGCCGGCCGAACGCGTGGGCTCGCGTGAAGTAATCGTCGGCGTCGTCGAAGCGACCGAGCACGGTGGCGAGTCCGCCGAGGTAGTGGCTCACGGGACCGAGGGCCGATGCTCCGGTCACCGGCAGCTGGTCCGCCCACGGCGCGATTTGCTCGAAGACAGGACAGGCGTAGGCGGCATCCCCACATTCGATCGCAGCCTCGGCAAAGTCGACCATGCCTGTGAGCCAGAGCTGATCGAGGGGTAGCTCGAATCCCGTAGCCGCGAACTCGTCAAGCAGTTCGCGGCGCCGTGTCGAGTCGTCCGACCTCGACGTGCGCCTTGGCGAGCAGCGACAAGAAGAACGTTCGGGGGATGTCCGGAGTCGCCGACGCCATCTCCTCGATGAGTGGGATGAGCTCGTGCTGCGTCCCGCGCTGGCCGGACACGATGTTGAGTTGCGCACCGAAGATCAGCGACGCGTCGGGCTGTCCGCCTTCGGTGCCGATGCGGAGGGCCTCGGTGGCGTACTGCTCGGCAAGGTCGGTGTCCCCTGCGATCTGGGCACGCAACGAACGGACGAAGTGGCGACCCCAGCTGAACACCGGCTGGTCGAGTTCTTCGGCCAGCCTGGTCTGGAGCGCCATGCACCGCTCCATCTCCCCGAGGTCACCCACCCGTGCCGACGATTCGGCACGCCAGGTCGCCGCCCAGAACTCGAGGACCGGATCGCCGACCCGCTCGGCCCGCTGGAGCCCTTCTCTCGAGCGAGCCTGAGTGGACTCGAGAAGCGAGGGCACCTGCAGCGGGATGAAGAGGTGGTTGAGGACCCTCACCGCGACCGCGTCGTCGCCGAAGCGTTCCGCAATAGCGACGGCCTCCCCGGCAATGGCCTGCCGGCGATCGAGGGAGCTCCCGTGGGCGAGCTCGGAACACAACGTGGCAAGGACCAGCGCGCGATCGGGGTGGTCGACGGAGAGAAGGCGCAACGCGGTCTCGAGCGTCTCGACCTTCTCCGTATCCGTGGCGCCCACCGCGCTGTAGAAACCACGGTCGTTCGCGAGACACGCCGCGACCAGCCGCTCGACGTCGCCCAGCCGTGTCGCCTCCGAAGCCGCATCGAGAAGGGTGGCACGGAAAGAGGGATCGCCGATCTGCCGCTGCGCGGTCCCGAGCCCGATCGCCAGGTCGAGGAGAGCGATCGGATCGGCTCCGATCACGCGGGAAGAGAGTTCGAGCGCCTTCGCATAGTGAGCCAGCGCGTCGCCCGGCGTGAGCGAACGGAGTGCCGCGTCACCGGCTGCGCACGAGTAACGCACAGCCTTTTGGAGGTTCCCGGGCGACGGCGCGTGGACCCAGTGGCGAGCGAGCTCTCCGATCCTCGCACCCGGCTCGCCGCGACACATCTCCTCCAGGGCGGACGCCACCTGCTCGTGGGTCCTCGCACGCCGAGCCGTACCCAGGTCCTCGTAGAGCGTGCGTTGCACGAGTGCATGACCGAAACGGAAGTGCCCGGGTGCGTCGTCGGCTTCGACCACCAATGACGCGGCTGCCGCGGAGTCGAGCAGATCCAGCAGCACGTCCGCAGGGATCCCCGTCGCGCGCTCGACCACACCGATGTCGAACTCGCGACCGACGACGGCCGCGGTCGCCAGCATCCGCTCGGCATCCGGACCGAGACGCACGACCCGGCCGGCGATCACCTCGCGGACACTCTCGGGCAGAGCGGACGGATCGAGGGCACCGTTGGCGACCCACCGGCCTGCCAGGTTTTGATGGATCGCACCGATGTCCCTCAAGTGGCGGAGTACTTCGGTCACGAAGTAGGGGTTGCCGTCCGTCTCGGCGTGGAGCGCGCCCGCCAGCTCGACACCGAAATCGTCGAGCGAGTCGCCCGCGGCCACTTCGACCAGTGATGCGACGCCCTGACGGTCGAGGCCGCTGAGTTGGACCCGCGAAACACCTTGGTGGCGCCAGAGGGTGCCGAGGGTCTCCCTGAGCAGCGGCGCCTTCGGAAGCTCACTGTCTCGGTATGTACCGAGGACGAGAAGTCGCATCGACTGCTCTGCGGCAGTCAGATGACGCAGCATCGCCAGGCTTCCGCTGTCGGCCCACTGGAGGTCCTCGAGCACGACCACCACCGGCTCGTCTTTCGAGACCGAAGCGAGCATCCCCGGCACGGCGGCGAACAACAGATATCGCTCCGAGTCGGCATCGGCAGCCTTCGACGGCGGCAGGTCCGCGATGCGTTCGCCGATCGCCGGCGCGAGGCGCGCCAGCTCAGACCCGTGTGTCTCGAGCAACCCACGGAGGTCGGCTTCGCCCGCATGTGCCGCGTAATGGCCGAGCGCCTCGGCGAAGAGCTGATAGGGGGTCGCGAGATCCTGCTCGCAGTGACCGAAGAGGACACAGGCCCCCTTCTCCGAAAGGAGGTGGGCCGCCTCGGCGACGAGAGTGGTCTTGCCTTGACCTGCTTCGCCGCTGACCAGTACCACCTCCCGGCCGTCGCCCGCGAACACGCGGGTCGCGGCATCGGCGAGGTGGGCGAGCTCGGACTCACGACCCACGACGGAGAAGCCCCTCGCAGGAGGCAAAGGCAATCGCCGCGGAAGCGGGATGGACGAACGCGCGAGGGGTTCCCAGAGCACCTCGACGGTTTCGACCGGATCGCGCACTCCCTTCAGCACGAACTCTCCGACCGAGCGGACCTCGTAGTGACATCGCCGACCGGCCATCAGGCGGACGACGTCGGCAGCCAGGATCTGACCCGCAACGCAGCGCGCACAGAGGCGGGCCGCCTCGACCACCGGGTCGCCGAAGTAGTCGCCGTCTTCGCGGATGACCTCGCCTCCGCTCACTCCGACCCTCAGGCCGACAGGGTCCTCGCGCGCTTGGTTGTCCCTCTCGACGCCCTGTTGCATCGCAACGGCGCTCTGCAAGGCGGCGGACGCCGAGGGGAACACGGCCATGATGCCGTCGCCGAGATTCTTGACCTCGGTACCGCCGGCGTCAGCCAGGCTCCTGCGCAGAATCGCGAAGTGGCCGCGACGCATCTCGTCGGCCGCATCCGGCGAGAGCCGATGGGCGAGCTCGGTCGAGCCGACCACATCGGTGAAGAGCAGGGCCACGCTCTGGGTGGTCATCGATTCCCTTTCCGCCAGGGGCCTCCACGGTACCCTCGCGACACGCGGTGCGCGCAGGGTCGACGCCCGGCGATGCCCGAGCGGCGTTCCGACTGCAATGGCTGTTGCGGCACCAGGTGGGGTCGCTCAATCCCAGAGTCGAACGCTCATCGACTGGCTCGCGGTCGCAAGCAGTGAGCCTTGCTGCGACCAGAGGTAGGCGACACCGTGCCCGTACCCGTCGACGACCGCCTGGATGCGGATGTCGCAGAGGACCCACTCGGTCGGCTCGAGGCGCACGACGCGCAAGGTGTTGTCGAGACTCCTCGACATGACCCGGCGTCCGAGGGGTTGCGAGACGGCCCCCGTCACGTAGTCGCCGATGATCGCGAGCGTGGCGGCCGAGGGTTCGAGATGACCGGGCACCCGCGCCCAGAGCGCGCTGTCCGCTGCTCCCGGACCCTCCAAGCCCGACATGATCTCCTCGAAGCTGCGCCCCCGTGCCAGGCGCACGTCCACGCGGTCGAAGATCGAGGACGAAGTGATCGCGGGGATCCGCCGTGGTGGGCACTCCTCCGGAGGTGGCACCTCGGGCGGCTCCACCCAGACGCCGTCGACGCCGAGCGAACCGGGAGTCCCGGCGGCGCCGTTGACGGTCAAGATCTCCTTCCCGTCGACGTGTCCCACCACGCGACCCTGCGTGACCCGACGGCCCTCGGCGGCGAGGATCACGCCCAGCTCGAGATCCGAGCCGGTCTGCCGCGTAGGAGAGGTACTGCGCAGTCGCCCACACGGTGGGACGCCCGGTTGCCGCCTCGAGCGCGGCGAGGGCCGCTCCGAGCCCGCAGCCGCCGAAAAGGAAGTTGCCCGGTGTGCTCAGCTCGGGAGTGACAGTGAGCCGCCACCGCAGGTCGTCGCCGACCCGTTGCATGCCGAGGAACTCCTGGGCCTGCGTCACGGTGCGGGGTATCCGCTTCCTCGCACCCGCTTCGGTCGGCTCAACTCCGAGGCACCTCCGTCCACGGGAGGTCCTTGTCGACCCGGACGTCGCCGGGAAGCCCGAGGATCCGCTCGCCGAGGATGTTGCGCTGGATCTCGGAGGTGCCCCCCTCGATGGAGTTCGCCCGCGAGCGGATGAACATCCGGCGCGCCGAACCCGGTGGCCCGACGAGGCCGAGGACCTCCGAGCGCCGCATGGTGTAGTCGTACTCGACGAGTCCCTCGGCACCGAGCAGGTCGATGCAGAGCTCGTAGATCCGCTTGTTGACCTCGGCGAACATGAGCTTGGCGATCGAGCCCTCGGGTCCGGGGTTGCCGGCCTTGCGGTTCTGAGCGGCGCGCATGTTGGTCAGCCGGAGCACCTCCGACTCGATCCATGCGCGCATCAGCCGGTCACGATCTGAAGGGCTGCGCGGTGAGCCGTCGCGGGCGAAGATCGAGACCGCCTCCGCGATCGCCCCCGATCCACGGGCCGGCGCGCTACCGGCTCCACCGATGGAGGTGCGTTCGTTGGACAGGGTGGTCATCGCGACCCTCCAGCCTTCACCCACCTCCCCGATGCGATCGGCGTCGGGGACCCGCACCTCGGTCAGGTACACCTCGTTGAACTCCGCCTCGCCGGTCATCTGCCGGAGGGGCCGGACGTCGACACCGGGGAGATGCATGTCCAACGCGAAGTAGGTGAGGCCCTTGTGCTTCGGGGCCTCGGGATCGGTGCGCACGACGAGCATGCCCCGATCCGCCACATGGGCGAGCGTGTTCCAGACCTTCTGCCCGGTCACCACCCACTCGTCCCCGTCGCGCACCGCGCGGGTGGCGAGGCCGGCCAGGTCGGACCCCGAGCCCGGCTCGCTGAAGAGCTGGCACCACGAGGCCTCGCCGGTGAAGGTCGGCTTGAGGATCCGCCGACGCAGCTCGTCGGAGCCGTGGGTCACCACGGTCGGCCCGGCCATGGTGAGCCCGAAGAACTCCAATGCGGTGAAGGGTCGTGCCCCCGCCTCGGCGAGCCGGCGATCGACGATGCGCTGCAGGTTCGGTGCGAGGCCGAGCCCGCCCCATCCCTCGGGGAACGAGACCCAGGCGAGCCCGAGGTCGAACTGCCGCGAACGGAACTCCACCACGTCGGTCCGCTGCGGTTCGAGCTCGCCCAGCAAGGTGTCGAGCCGCTCCTCGACCACGGTCTCGCCCTGCTCCACGGTCGTCACCACGGACAGAACCTACCGCCTCGGTCAGGGCTGGAGCCGGGCGAGGTGCCACCCGCCTTCGGAGGGCGTATAGAGGACCCGGTCGTGGAGGCGATCGTCGCGGTGCTGCCAGAACTCGTACGAGGTCGGCGTGACCCGCATCCCTCCCCACCACGACGGTCGTGGCACGTCCATCCCCACGAAACGCGCATCGACCGCGGCGACCTCCGCCTCCAGCGAGCGGCGGTCGCCGATGGGCCGGCTCTGACGGGAGGCGTGCGCCCCGAGCTGGCTACCGCGGGCCGCGTCGCGAAGTAGGCGTCCGACTCGTCGCCACCGACTCTCGTCACCGGTCCTTCGATCCGCACCTGGCGACCGAGCGGCTCCCAGTGGAAGAGGAGCGCGGCGCGAGGGTTCTCGACGAGCTCATCACCCTTGCGGCTCTCGTAGTTGGTGTAGAAGACGAACCCGTCGGTTCCGAAGGACTTGAGGAGGACCATGCGGACCGACGGCATCCCGTCTCGGTCGGCCGTCGCGAGCGCCATGGCCTCGGGCATCGCCATCACCGCGGCCGCGTCGTCGAACCAGCAGTGGAACAAGAGGAGCGGATCCGGATCGACGGTCGATTCGTCGAGTGGTTCGCCCGTGGACTCCATGGACCGCGACCCTAGCCAGGGGTCGCAGTCGGCCCGCGAGCCGATGTGCACGGAAGGCTCGGCAGACGACCGTTGCTAACGTGCGCACGCATGGCGGCCGCCATCGACGTCGAGGCCGAGCGGGCGCAGACGCCTGGGAGTAGCCGGGTCGCACACCTGAACAACGCCGGAGCGGCTCTCCCCTCGCAACCGACGCTCGACGCGGTCTTCGGGCATCTCCGACTCGAGGCCGAACGGGGGGGCTACGAAGCCGCGGCCGCAGCCTCGGACCGGCTGGAGGCGGTGGTGGTCGGCGTCGCGCGCCTGATAGGCGCGGAACGGGACGAGGTCGCGTTGACCGGATCCGACACCCAGGCGTGGGTGAAGGCGATGTGGGGCCTCGCGCTCGGAGGCGCGGTCTCGAGCGGCGACCGACTTCTCGTCGACCGGATGGCCTACAACAGCCACTACCTGGGTCTCCTGCAGGTCTGCGAGCTGACCGGCGGGTCGATCGAGGTCGTACCCAGTGCGGCTGACGGAACGCTCGACGTCGCCGCGCTGGCGGCGGCGCTCTCGTCCGGACCGGTCGGCCTGGTGGCGGCCACCCAGATCGGCACCCATCGAGGACTCGTGAACCCGGTCGAGGAGATCGGGCCCTTGTGCCGCGGCGCGGACGTACCTTTCTTCGTCGACGCGTGCCAGAGCGCCGGCCAGCTGCCGGTCGACGTCGGACACATCGGTTGCGACGCTGCTGACTGCGACCGGGCGCAAATGGCTGCGCGGGCCACGGGGCACCGGCTTCCTCTACGTCCGCGAGGGATTCGCCGAGCGGCTCCGACCTCCGGGGATCAGCGAGGCGTCCGCGCGCTGGCTCGACCCGGCGCACTACGAGTTGCGGCCCGGCGCGGCGCGCTTCGCCGAGTTCGAGGGACCGATCGCCGCGCAGCTCGGGCTCGGCGTCGCGGTCGAACATGCGCTGGAGCTCGGGCTCGAGGCGATCGCTGCCCGGGTGGGCACCCTGGCCGAGACGCTGCGAACCGAGCTCGCGGCGCTCGAAGGTGTCGAGATCCACGACGGGGGCACCCGTCGTGCGGGGATCGTGACCTTCACCGCCGCCGGTGCTGCGCCCGAGGTCGTGGCCGAGGCCGCATCGGCGGCGGGAGTCAACGTCTCGGTCAGCACATCTCCCTGGGCCCTGCTCGACATGGCCGCACCGAGGCCCGCCGCGGTGGTCCGGGCGTCGCCGCACTACTACAACACCGAAGCGGAGCTCCTTCGGTTGGTGGAGGTGGTCGCTGTCCTGTTCGACCTCGCCCCGCTGATCTCGTCGTCGACACAACCGATGGCGAAACCGGCCGGGATAGGTTCTACTTACGAGCAGGTCGCAACGCCACAGACAAAGCGACCGGCGACGTGAAGCGGGGTGGGAGATGTGCGGTGTGGGTCAGTGGGCTCAGCGGGTCGAGGGACGGCCGCACCGGACTACCAACGGGAGGCGCAGTCTCCGACCGGTGATCGGTGCCGCGCTGGTAGGTCTGGTCATGACCGTGGCCCCCGCGGTGGGAATCGGCGTCGTCGCCGGAGCGGCCGGCTCGGGTGGCGGGGTCAGCGCGTTCGGGGACGCCACCGCGTACAGCGCACCGGCCGCGAGTCAGCTGAACACCCGAGTCGCCGGGATCGCATCCACTCCGGACCACAAGGGATACTGGCTGGTCGGAGCCGACGGGGGTGTGTTCAGCTTCGGGGACGCCGGCTTCTATGGCTCCGGTGTCGGGGGATTCCCCTACCCGCTCATCGGGGTCGTCGGGATCGCCCCCACTCCCGACGGTCGCGGGTATTGGATCGCCGACCACGGCGGCACTTTCAACTTCGGGGACGCGCCCGACGAGAATCCCACCCTCGGGCTGTCCCTGAACGCGCCGGTGGTCGGGATCGCATCGATCCCCCGAGCCGTCGGCTACTGGCTGGCGGCGGCCGACGGTGGCGTGTTCGGCTTCGGCGAGGCGGCATTCGACGGCTCGATGGGCGGCCACCCGCTCAACGAGCCGATCGTCGGGATCGCCGCCACGCCCGACGGCCGCGGGTACTGGCTGGTCGCGGCCGACGGAGGTGTGTTCAGCTTCGGCGACGCCGTCTTCCACGGCTCGATGGGTGGCATCCCGCTCAACGAGCCGATCGTCGGGATCGCCGCCACGCCCGACGGCCGTGGGTACTGGCTGGTCGCGGCCGACGGGGGTGTGTTCAGTTTCGGGGACGCCGTCTTCCACGGTTCCCTCGGCGCGACGCCGGCGAGTGGGAGCACCCCGGTCGTCGGCATGGCGACCACCCCGGACGGCGACGGCTACTGGCTCGCCCCCACCATCAAGAGCCTGCCCCCCTCGTCGGTGCCCTCGGTCCCTTACGACTGCAACGAACCCTCCGACCCGACCGCGGTGGAGCCGAGCACGATCTCGCTCGCCTGTGCGGACGGCAACGCCAGCCTGATCGACCTCACCTGGTCGTACTGGACGCCGGCCGGAGCCTTGGCCAGCGGCGGCTACACGCACAACCTGTGCGTGCCGGACTGCGCAGGGGGCACCTTCGTGACCGCCCCGGCCAGCGCGTGGCTCGGCTACCCGGTCGAGACCGGTGCAGGCCAGGAGTTCTCCACGGTCAGATACACCTACGCCGACCCGTCGGCCCCGGGCGGCTGGTCCACGTACACCCAGCTCTTGGAGATCAGTTTCGGCTGAATCACTTCTCCCGAGCTCGGCCGCTCGAGCGCGCCTGCGGGAAGAGCTGCTCGAAGAGACCATCCACCCCCGAGCCGTGGAGGGTGAGGCCGCCGTCGACTACGAGGTTCTGCCCGGTGATGAACCGCGCCAAGCCCGAGCAGAGGAAGACGACGACGTCCGCGACGTCCTCGGGTTCTCCCATGCGACCGACGGGTGTCGTGCGCTCGAAGCGTTCGCGCTCGTGCGGAAGGAACTGCAGCCACGGCTCGGTCAGTGCGGTCAGGATCATCCCCGGCGAGACGGAGTTGACCCGGATGTCGGGCCCGTACTCGAGCGCGGCCGACGCTGTCAGTGCGATCACTCCTGCCTTTGCCGCGGAATACGGTGCCTCGCCGGCCGCAGGGCGCGTCCCGCTGATCGAGGCGGTGGACACGATGCTCCCCCCACCGGCCGCCCGGATGTGCGGGACCGCCGCCCGGAATCCGAGGTAGACGCCGGTCAGGTTGACGGCTACCAGACGGTTCCACTCCTCGGGGTCCCACCGGTGGAGCGACGACTGGTTGCCGATCCCCGCGTTGTTGAAGAGGAGGGTGATCCCTCCCATCGCCTCGGCGGCCGCGTCGACTGCGGCGGTCAGCGCCTCCGGGTCGGTCACGTCCGCCGAGTGGGCACTCCCCCCGATCTCCTTCGCCACCTCCGCCCCCGCATCGCCCCGGAGGTCGATCACCGCGACCGCAGCACCCTCCTCGGCCATCCGGCGGGCGGTGGCGCGGCCGATCCCCGAGCCACCTCCGGTGATCACCGCTCGCTCGCCGTCCAGCAGACCCATGGTTGCTCCCTTCTTCGACGTCGCCGCCGCGGACCTCGCCCTACCCGCGCTTTCGCCGGGCAACCCACCAGATGGTCGTCGACCACGCCGACCGCTTGAAGGAAGGAGTAGACGATGGTCGACCCGACGAAGGTGAACCCCCGCGACCGAAGGTCCTTCGAGACTCGGTCCGAGAGCTCGGTCCGCGCCGGCAACTCGGCCATGGTCTCCGGCCGGTTGACGAGCGGTGCTCCGTCGACCCACTCCCAGAGGTAGTCCGCGAACGAGCCGCGCTCCCCGCGCACGGCGAGGAACGCCTCCGCGTTGGAAACGGCGCCCCGGACCTTGAGCCGGTTCCGCACGATCCCCGGGTCCTCGAGCAGCCGGCCGACCTTGTCCGCGCCGTAACGGGCGACCCGTACCGGGTCGAAACCGTCGAGGGCCTTCCGGTAGTTCTCGCGCTTCGCGAGGATGGTCGACCAGGAGAGCCCGGCTTGGGCTCCCTCGAGCACCAGCATTTCGAAGAGATGGCGGTCGTCGCGGGAGGGCACGCCCCATTCGTCGTCGTGATACACCCGCATCGCCTCGGAGCTCTCGGCCCAGGGACAGCGCGTGCCACGGACGGGAGCGGTGCTCGTCGAGGCCGGCTGCGCGCGAAGTTGCGGTTCTCGTCCGGCCACAGCCGGCACGCTATCCCCGGCGGCGGAGCGCCGCGGTCGCCGGCGAGGAGGCGAGCGCGAAAATGGACCGGTGGACACGACGTTGATCGATCTCGACACGACAGGCAGGACGGTCGTGGACCTGACCGGCGAGCTCCGGCGGTTCTGCGCGGTCGCGGCGACGGGTTGGTCAACGTGTTCGCTCCCCATGCGACCGCCGGCCTCGCCCTGATGGAGGTCGACTCGGGCTCCGAAGGTGACCTCGACGAGGCGCTCGACCGCCTGCTTCCGCGCGACGACCGTTACCGGCACCGCCACGGCTCGGAGGGTCACGGTGCCGACCACCTGCTGCCCGTCCTGGTGAGCCCGTCCATCACCATCCCGGTCGCCGACGGAACTCCGCTCCTCGGAACCTGGCAGAGTGCGGTGCTGGTGGACACCAACGCGGACAACCCCCGCCGCAAAGTCCGCATGACCTTCCTCCGTGGTTAGTCGGCCCGAGCGGACCGTATGCCGAATTGCCCGGTCGGTCACCGCGTCGATACCGTGCGCGGCATCAGCACCCACGGCGAAGGAGCCATGAGACAACCGGGCAACGCGTTCCCGACCGCTCGGCGGACCCGCCTCACCGCGCTCCTCGCCGTGGTCGCGCTCTTCCTGTCTGCCTGCTCGGCGGCCGCGGGGGCACCCGGTCCGCCTCCGGCCTCCTCCGGTGCATTGCTCGCGCGGCCGGTTCCCGCACCGATCGGCGACGTCCCGTTGACCGACCAGCACGGGCACGTGATCGACCTTGCCGGGTTGCACGGTCGGACGGTGATGATCGTGCCCTTCCTCACGCTCTGCCAGGACATGTGTCCGTTCGACACCGGGAACCTGGTGCAGGTCCAGCGCGCGCTCGACCGGGCGAAGGCCGGTTCGAAGGTCGTCCTCATGGAAGTGAGCGTCGACCCCGGCCGCGACACCCCGGCCCGACTCGCGGCCTACGTGCAGCTGACCGGCGCGAGCTGGGAGATGGTGACCGAGTCGCCGACGGGCCTCACCGCCCTCGAGCAGTACTTCGGCTGGTACGTGCACACCGATCCCGAGGACCACCCTCCCGGCATCGACTGGTGGACCCACCAACCGCTCACCTACGACGTCGGCCACTCGGACGGCTACGCCTTGATCGACCACTCGGGCGTGGTGCGCTTCGAGACCGGGGCCTCGCCCGACTACTCCGGTGGCCTCGATCCGACCCTCCGACACTTCCTCAGTCCGCTCGGTCAGAGCCGTGTTGCACACCCCCCACAGCCCGGTTGGACCCCGGCGAGCGCGCTCTCGACGCTCGGTTGGGTGCTGCACGAGAACATCCCGCAGGCGTCCTCATGACGTCGTCCTGAACTCCTCATGAAACGGCCCTCATCCCGTGTTGCCTGACATCTGGAGCAACCTCGGCTCGACCCAGATCGCCTTGACTCCGACCCTGTTGATCGGCGCTGCCGCCGCGCTCTACCTCTGGGGCGTCCGGCGGGTCAATCGCACCGAAGGAAGCCCGCACTGGTCACCACGGCGGACGCTCGCATTCCTCGGCGCGATGGCGCTCATCTTCGTGGCGATCGAACTGGTGATCGGCGTGTACGACTCGGCGCTCTACTACGACCACATGGTCCAGCACCTGATGTTGATCATGGTCGCGGCGCCCCTGATCGCGATGGGGGCACCGCTCGAGCTCGCCCGGCACGCAACCGGCGGCGGGTTGCACCGGGTGGTCGTCCGAGCACTCGACTCACGGGTCGCCGACTTCGTCTTCCACCCGTTGGTGGGTTTCGTCCTCTACGCGGTGACCATCCCGGTCACCCACCTCACCCAGTTCTACAACTACTCGCTCGCCCACGATCAGGCACACGACCTCGAGCACTTGATCTTCCTCGTCGTCGGGTACCTCTTCTGGCGACCCGTCGTGGCGATCGAGCCGAGCCGTCACCCGTTGAATCCCTGGATGCGGCTGGTGTACCTCATGGCAGCCGTGCCGATCGACACCTTCTGCGGGCTGGCGCTGACCTCGGCCAGCCACGAGCTCTTCCCCTTCTACGAGACCTTCCGCCGCTCGTGGGGGCCGTCGCTGCTGACCGATCTGCACATGGGGGGCGCGATCATGTGGGTCGGCGGCGACACCTTGATGATCCTCGCGATGATCCCGATCGTGGTGCAGCTGGTCCGCGCCGAGGAGGAGAAGACCCGCGAGATCGACGCCGCGCTCGACGCCGAGCGTGCGCGTGCAGCCGGCTCCGCGCACTGAGCCGGCCTTCCCGGGCCGTCCTACTGGGAGCAACCCCTCGCGTCCACCGGTGTCCAGCCGAGAAGAACGTCGCCCTCGACGAGCCAGATCCGGTCGTAGCGGTCGACGGTCGGGTCGCAGTGCGGAGGAACCAGTTCGATACGGTCGCCCGGGCGGAGACGCCCCCGCGACCCGTCGGTCACCATCCCGTGCTCGTCGCCGAAGAAGGCATACTCGGAATCGCGTCCGACGACAGAGGGAGGGCCCGCGTCGGTCGCCATCGCCTTCAGCCCGGCGTCGACCGTCACGAAACCCGGTTGGTTGGCCGAAATCACCGTCGTCGCGATGGTCAGGCTCTGCGCGAACCGGCCCTCCGGGTCGGCGCCGAGTGCGTCGCGGTACTCGCGGTCCATGAAGACATAGCTGCCGGCCTGGATCTCGTCGAGAGCGCCGAGCTCGGCCTCCATCGCCGCGGTCCCCGTACCCCCGCCAGAGCGGACCGCGACAGAGTGGCCCTCAGCCTCGAGCGCGGCGACGACCGCGGACAGACGCTCGGCCGAATGGCGTGCACCGGAGATCCGCTCGGGCCGGGCCGGGGTGTGCTGGACGTGGCCGGCGTAGCCCTGCACCCCTCCGAAGCGGAGATGCCCATGGCGGGAGACGGCCTCGGCGATCTCGAGCGCGCCTTCGGGCCCTGACACGCCGGTCCGGCCGAGCCCGACGTCGACGTCACAGAGGATGGCGAGCGAGGTACCGGCACGATCCGCGACGTCCGCCAGCTCGTCGACTCCCGCGGCGCGGTCGACGACGACCGCGAGATCGCACCGTCCGGCGAGGTCGGCCGCACGCGCGGCCGACCTCGGACTTCCGAGCGGCGAGGTGATCAGCACGTCGACCCGATCTTCAGCTGACAGTGGAGCGAGGCGGTCGACCAACACCTCCGCCTCCGCCACCTTCGCGCAGGCGATGCCGGCTGCACCGTGCTCGAGCTGGAGGGACGCGATGAGCGCCGACTTGTGGGACTTGGCGTGGGGCCGCAGACGGAGCCCGTCGGCGGCGACCGACCGGGCCATGGCCGCGACGTTCTCACGCAAGAGCGCGAGATCGCAAACGAGGCCGGGCGTCGGGATCAGATCACGAGAGCCGGGTTCCCCGCGTGCTCCGAGCGCGGCCCGAGCCCCCGCGAGGTCGTCGTCGGGCAGTTCGATCCTGACGGCATCGGGCACGCGAGGCGCTTCGTCGTCCGAAGGAGGACCGCCGCTCATCGGTACCCCCCACGCGGACGATACGACTGGCGCGACCGCGTCGAGAGCCAGGTGCGCGCGGGAACTGCGATTCGTGAGTGGTGGTCACGTCGCCACTCTTTGCGTTCGCGTTGAGAGGAACCGCGCATCGCGACCTTGTGTAGCAGCAAGACGAGCACCATGCTGGATAGATCGCGTCGACGGAGTGACGCCATCGGGGGCTGAGGATTCACGGCTGGAAGCCGCACCGGGCGTAGAACCGCCGTGTCGCCGGAGTGACGACCGGGCTCAACAAGCCGATCGTCGCAATGGCTGCCACACCGGACGGCTTGGGCTACTGGCTGGTCGCGTCCGACGGGGGCATCTTCGCCTACGTCGGCCGGGAGCCTCCACCTCAACAAGCCGATGGTCGGGATGGCGACGTAGCGCCCCGCGCGGCCGATCGCAGATTGACACACCACTGCCCACCCGATAAGAGAGGCGGATGATCCTCGAGGGCAAGACGGTGGTGGTCACGGGAGTGGGCGAGGGTCTCGGTCGGGAGTGCGCGTCCAGTGCCTACCGTGACGGGGCGAACGTGGTGCTCGCGGCGCGCACCGCGTCGACGCTCGAGTCCGTCGCGAAGGACCTCGACCCCGGTGGCGGCCGCACGGCGGTGCACGTCACCGACATCACCGACCCGGACTCGTGTCGCTCCCTCGTCGAGCTGACAACGGAGCGGTTCGGCACGGTCGACGCGCTCATCCAGGTCGCCGCTTTCGAACACGCGTGGGGTGGTCTCTACGACCTCAAGTTCGAGGACTGGCGCGCGGCGTTCGACACCAACGTGCTCGGCGCACTCACGGTGATCCGCCCGGTCGCGGGAGCCATGCAGCGCGCCGGGGGAGGCTCGATCGTGCTGATCGGCTCCCAGTCGATGTTCCAGCCGCAAATGCCCCAGGGTGGTTACGCCGCTTCGAAGAGTGCGCTCTTGACCACGATGTACTACCTCTGCGACGAGCTCGGGCCCGACAACATCCGCTGCAACATGGTGATCCCGTCGTGGATGTGGGGCCCCCCGGTCCAGATGCTCGTCGACTATCGGGCCGAGAAACAGGGGCGTTCCAAAGAAGAGGTCCTCCACGACATCGTGGGCACCTTCCCGCTCCGCAGGATGACCGAGGACGGCGAGGTGGCCGACGTCGCGGCGTTCTTCGCGTCGGACAGGGCGAAGGCGGTGACCGGCCAGTACCTGCTGGTCAACTCCGGCGAGATGTCGCGGTGAGCTTCGATCCGGCTCGTGTCGTCGTCTGGGGGACCGGCTTCGTCGGGAGGATGGTCATCCCGGAGGTCCTTCGTCATCCCCGATTCGAGCTGGTCGGCGTCGGCGTGCACGACCCGGCGAAAGCAGGGCGCGACGTCGGCGAGATCTGTGGGATCGGAGCAGTCGGGATCGAGGCCACCGACGACCTCGACGCGCTGATCGCGCTGGGACCGGACGCACTTGTCCACTACGGACCGACCGCCGCTCACGCCGCGGACAACATCCGTGACCTCGGTGCCTTCCTCCGAGCAGGCATCGACGTCTGCTCCACGGCGATGACGCCCTGGGTCTGGCCGACCATGGCCCAGATCCCCGCGGCCTGGATCGACCCGATCACCGAAGCCTGCGAGCAGGGCCGCTCGTCGTGCTTCACGACCGGGATCGACCCGGGCTTCGCCAACGATCTCTTCCCGTTGACCTTGATGGGCCTCTGCAGCGAGGTTCGCCAGGTCCGCGCCCTCGAGATCCTCGACTACATCAACTACGAAGGCGACTACGAGGAGGAGATGGGCATCGGACGCTCCCCCGAGTACGTCCCACTGCTCGAGCACCGCGAGATCCTGGTTATGTCGTGGGGTGCGACAGTGCCGATGATTGCCCACGCGGTCGGCGTCAGTCTCGACGAGATCACCACGACGTGGGAGAAGTGGGTCACCGACACTCCGATCGCGACGGCGAAGGGCACCATCGACAAGGGCGAGGTGGCGGCCATCCGCTTCACCATCAACGGGATCTACCGGGGCGAGCCGCGGATCTGTCTCGAGCACATCAACCGGATCGGGAACGACGCGGCACCCGAATGGCCCCGCGGCACCCAGGACGACGTCTACCGCGTGGAGATCGAGGGCACGCCGTCGATCGTGCAGGAGACCGCCTTCCGGTTCACTGACGGAAGCGGACGGGACCCCGCGGCGGCCGGCTGCCTGGCCACCGGTCTCCGCGCACTGAACGCGGTCCCCGCGGTGAACGAGCTCCCGCCGGGATGGGTCACCCCCCTCGATCTCCCCCTCATCGCCGGCGCGGGGACGATCCGGTGACGCCCGAGGACCTCGTCGAGATCGAGCTGATCAAGCGCCTCAAGTACAAGTACATGCGGTGCCTCGACCAGAAGCTCTGGGACGTGGTCGGCGAGTGCTTCACGCCGGACGCGACCGCCAGCTACAGCGGCGGGGTCTACGCGTTCGAGGGCCGTGACGCGATCGTCGGGTTCCTCCGGACCTCGATGGGATCGACGACCATGCTGACCAGCCATCGGTGCCACCATCCCGAGATCGACCTCGACCAGGACCGCAGCGGTGCGAACGGCACCTGGGCGTTCGAGGACACGGTCATCCTCACCGACGTCGGGGTGACCGTGCAGGGCGCGGCTTTCTACACCGACCGGTACGTGAAGGACGGTGGGACCTGGCGGATCTCCCACACCGGCTACCGCCGGACCTTCGAGGAGCTGGTTCCAAGGGGATCGATCGCGGGGCTGAAGGTCACGGCCGACTGGTGGGAGACCGAGGGACGCTCGAGTCTCGGCTGATCCACGGGGTCGACGCCGAGCGCCCTCAGGCGGTCATCGCACCGTCGATGATCACATCGGCCCCGTTCAGGTGCTGCGCCTCGTCCGACGCGAGATAGGCGATCGCCGCGGCGATTCCCTCGGGTGTGCCGAACCCGTCGAGCGGCATCATCCGGCCGAGCAACTTGCCGTCGGCGCCCTCGGGCACGTGGAAGGCCCCGGCGATCGGGGTGTCGATCGCACCCGGGCTCACACTGTTCACTCGGATGCCGGCTCTGCCGTACTCGACGGCGAGGGCCTTGGTCAGCGCGAGCACGCCCCCTTTCGACGCGACGTACGCGGCCGACCAGGGCTGGCCCTTGTGGGCGGCGGTCGAGGCCAGGTTCACGATGGTGCCGTGGCTCGCGAGGAGATGCGGAATGACCTCGCGGCAGACGAGGAACGTGCCGGTGAGGTTCACAGCGAGCAGTCGGTCCCACTCCTCGAGCGAGTGCTCGTGGGTGTGCGAGAACGAGAGCACGCCGGCCACGTTGACCACCACCTCGAGGCGACCGAGCGCGTCCACCGACGAAGCGACCAGGTCGGCGACCGCCTCGGCGGAGCTCACGTCGGCGAGGCGGGTCCGGATCGAGCCGCTCGCTCCTTCGACCTCCGACGGCAAGGTCGCGAGCCGCTCGGCATCGAGGTCGGCCGCGACCACCGTCGCACCCTCGACTGCGAGCCGCGACGCGGTCGCACGACCGATGCCGGAGGCTCCCCCGGTGACCAGCACACCCTTTCCGGTAAAGCGCGAGGAGGTGGCGGCCGGAGGACCCATCGCCCGACTGTACGGCCGGCAACCTTGCCCCGGCGATATCTGTTAGTTGACACTTACGTAAGAGATCACTTACAATATTGAAGTGGATGTCGCACTCAAAGCCCTCGCCGAGCCCCGGAGACGGGAGATCCTGCGCCTCGTCTGGACGCGTGAGCTCCCGGCGACCGAGATCGCGGCCCGGTTCCACGACGTCACCCGGCCTGCGGTCTCCCAACACCTCAAGGTGCTCCGGGAGGCCAAGTTGATCGACGAGCGCCGTGACGGGACCCGTCGGCTCTACCGGGTCAACCAGGACGAGATGGCCAAGCTCCGCGACTACCTCGACGAGTACTGGACGAGCGGCCTCGAGCGCCTCCGCGAGGTGTCCGAAGCAGCCGAACAGGCAAAGCGCCCACAGATCAAGCAGACCAAGCAGACCACAAAGAAAGGACAGCACTGATGGCCCAGCTCGAACGTGAGATCGTGGTCGACGCCACGCCCCCCACCATCTTCCCATTCCTCTCCGAGCGCGAGCAGTTGCTCAGGTGGATGGGCACCGACGCAGACATCGACGCAAGGCCTGGCGGTGTCTTCAGGGTGCTCGTCCAGGGAAAGCACCCTTCCCTCGGCGAGTTCGTCGAGATCGTGCCCGACCAGAAGGTCGTGTTCACCTTCGGCTGGGACGAACCGGAGCATCCGATCCCCGCCGGGTCGACCCGGATCGAGATCAGCCTGATCGCCGAGGGCGAGAAGACGAGGATCCGGCTCGTGCACAGTGGCCTCCCTGCGGACGCGGTCAGCGATCACACCCAGGGCTGGGACCACTACCTCGAGCGGCTGGCGACCGTGGTCGGGGGCGGCGATCCGGGCCCTGACGTCCCCGCCGAGTAGCCCTCGTCGCCGAGGCCGCGCGCAAGATTCATCGGCCGATAAGGAACTCGTGACGGTCCTGTAAGAGCCCGGTGCTACAAAGGCGGTGGTCCGGAGCACCACGTTCCTGTGCCTGTCGGCGGACCGTGGGGTAGCAGCCCCTCCGTGCCGGGTCGTCCTTCGGCCGGCACGGAGGGGCTCCCCCTCAAGGTCCGGGAGCACGGAGGCGGCCAGGGATGGACTTCGAGGTGAAGGCCGAGGTGGAAGAGCACACGAGACGGGGACGCGAGTACCGGGTGCTCGTGACCCGGTACCGCGGCTGGTGGTACATCGAAGTTCCGACGCTCGACCTGCACGCCCAGAGCCGGCTGCTGCGGGAGACCGAGCCAGCAGCCCGAGCGGCCATCTCCTCGAAACTCGAGACCGGCACCGACTCCTTCGACGTCGCCATCGAGCTCCAACCGGCGTTCGCCGAGAAGCTCTCGGTCAGTAGCTACCTGACCTCCCGCAAGGTCAGCTCGCGCTGAGCCACGTCGCCTCGAGTCCTCTCGAGTAGGCCACCGCGCTCAAGACCCGGGCCCGGCGCGTCTCAGGGACGCAGCCTGGGCTCGCAGCTCCTGCTCGGTGAAGACGGGCTGACCGACGACCCGATCCCAGGCGATCGGACCTCCCGGTGAAGGGTCGGCGCGGTAGCGCGGGACGACGTGGGTGTGAAGGTGTGGAACCGTGTTCCCCAGGGTGAAGTAGTTGACCTTGAGGGGTGCGAACGCCCCGATGAGGGCGGTACCCGCGGCGAGCACCTCCTCCCGGTACCGAGCCGCCGCCCCGGCGTCGAGCTCGGTCGGCTCGGCCACATGGCCACACCGGCGACGCGCGCCTCCCAGTCCTCGGGCCAGGACGCTCTCGTCATCGGGCCGGAGCCGCCATCGGATCCGTCATCGGGCGCATCGGACCTCACGCATGCGGGTGCTGCCCGATGGCGCGCCGGACGACCGACGGCGTCGCGGTGAAGGGGTCGAACGCCGCGAGCCACCAGGTCGCTCCGGCCTCTGCCCACGGTCGCGCGTCGCTGCCGGCAGGGCCCTGCACCACCACCTCGAACCCGTCGAGACCCTGGGGACGCCGCTCCTCGACGGCTGCCCGCACGGCCGGAAGGTCGCCCGGGGTGAGATCGACCACGAACACCCCGTCGTTCCGGGCCGCACGCACCAGCGGACGCCGATTGGGCCACCGTGCCGCGGTCCAGACCGGAAGACGACCGCGGTAGGGCCCGGGCAGGAAACGCGAGTCGGCGACCCGATAGTGCGGCCCGTCGTGATCCACCCGGTCGCCCGTCAGCAGCGCGCGCAACAACCCGAGTGCCTCGTCGTACCTCGCGGCGCGCGCTGCGACGTCGGTCTCCTCACCGAAGCGGAGGAACTCTCCGCCGCTCGAGTCGAGGCCGAGCCCGACACCGAGGACCATCCGTCCCTCGCTCAACTGGTCGAGTGCGACGATCTGGCGGGCGACCACCTGCGGTCGACGCCGGGCGAGTGGGGTGACCATCGGGCCGAGCGTCAGCGCGCTGGTGGCCGCGGCCATTGCGGCGAGGGCGATCCACGGGTCGGTCGCGCTGGTCGCAGGTTCTCGGTAGTAGACGTGGTCCCAGACGAACATCCCGTCCCAACCCGCGTCCTCCGCCTCCTTCGCCAGGTCGGCGAGGGAGCCCGGGTGGGCCATCTCGTCGAAGATCGGGAGCGTGAGGCCGTACTTCACCCCGACATCACCGTGGCCCGACGATCGGCAGGCCTTCCGGCAAGGGCGTTCGATCCGCGCGTCCGCCGTTGCCTTATGGTGCGGACGTGAGTGATTGGGCACGCCCGGTGGTCCACTGGGAGATCGTGGCGGTCGACCCCGAGGGCCAGGCGGCCTTCTATCGCGAGCTGTTCAACTGGGCGGTCGGCGAGGGTCCGATCATGGAGATCGAACCCGGCCTCGGTGGGCCCGAACCCGGTCCGGCAGGCCACATCCGCGGCGGAGATCGACCCGCGGTGAGCATCTACGTCCAGGTACGCGACCTCCGCGCGTCGCTCGACCGAGCCGCGCAACTCGGCGCCACCGTCGTGGTCGAGCCCTTCGACCTGCCGAACGGTCCGACCATCGCGGCGATCGACGACCCCGAGGGCAACTCCGTCGGCCTCGTCCAGCAGTAGGAGGCCGGCTCTCGGGAACCGGACACCCGGCGACCGGTCCCGACGGCCACGGCTCTTCACGGGAGCGCGTCGAGCTCGAGGTAGCGCGCCGATTGCACCGACGCCGGGGCCACCATCGCCGCATGGGCCCGTGCCAGCGGATCGTCCTCGGCCTGGCGACGGCAGCCGTCCGCGTCGCCCGCCGACCGCCAGAGATCGATCACGATCCACTCGGCGCCCCCGGCGGTGGCCGTCGTCCGCCGGAGCAGCCCCGGCTGTCGGTAGGCGAACTCGGTCTGGTACCGGGCATCGGTCGCCCGGAAATCGGCGTCGTCCACACCGGTTCGGAGCCGGAACCGCGTCACCTCGATCACCGGCGCACTCTACGTCGGTCAGACGGTTCGACGTAGAGTGCCCGAGGCTGCCTCGAAGGGGGATCGTGCTCTTCGTTCACGAAGTCCACACGGTGGTTGGAAAACGGGCGGCCGAGTTCGAGGACGCCTACCGAACGGAATGGCTTCCGGTGCTCGCCGCCGACGGTGACGCGCGCCTGGTTTGGTACTTCGACCTCGCGCACGGGAGCGGGCTCTCGTACCGGGCGGTGACGGTGACCGCGGTGGCCGACGGTGCTGCGTGGGCTCGGTTGTCCGATCGTGTCGCCCACGGCGACCTCCGGTCGTGGGCCCGACGCCTCGACGGTCTCCAACACGAGTCCCGCGGACGGGTGATGACGGCGCTCGAGTGGTCGCCTTCGATCGGTTCACTGGAGGACGTACCGACCGAGCCGATCGAGCACGAGCCGACCATGTACATGGAGGACACCATGTGGACCTTCCCGGGGAAGCTCCACGAGTACATCGAAGCGGCGGGCGCCGTCTACCAGCCGACGATCCACGGCGACGACTCCCAGGTGAAGCTCAAGATCGCCCTCGCCCTCCAGACCATGCCGGGCGCGGGACGCTCCCCGAAGTGACCCTCCTCCAGCGCATCAGCAGTCTGGCCTCGCTCGTCCACCTCCTGACCAACGACCTGCCGGACCAGGTGACCAAGCCCGGCTCGTGGATGCACGACGCTCTCGAGCTCCGCGATCAGTGGCGGAGCAGGCTGCTGCGAGCGGCCCCCTGGTCACCTCTCCCATGAGCCGGCGGCGGGTTCGCACCCACGCGACCGCAGGAGGGTGACGGTGCTCTGTCTGCACGAGACCCACAAGATCATCGGCCGACACGCGTCCGCATTCGAACAGCTGGTCCGCGAAGAATGGATGGCCCGGGTCGCCGATCGCGGCGATGCGCGCCTTCTCTGGTACCTCAACCACGCGATGGGGAGCGGACCCTCCTACCAGGTGGTGACCATCACCGCGGTCTCGGACGGCGCGGCGTGGGAGGCGCTCGCACGGCGAATGCTCGAGGGCGACCTGCGGCAACTCGCCGCACGGCTCGACGGGTTCCGTTACGAGGTGGTGGGGAAGCTCGTGACCCCGGTCGAGTGGTCGGCGATGCAAGACGTCGACCTCGGATCGGTCCCGACCGACGGGCACGAGCACGAGCTGTCCCTCTACATGCACGACACCGGCTGGCCCGATGCACCCCTCGACGACTACATCGAGCTCTGGGACCGCGACTACTGGCAGTTCATGCGGCAGATACCCGAGGATCGGCGACTTCTCGACATCGTGGCCTGCTTTCAGGTCGCACACGGATCTGGGGTCAGACCCGAGGCCATCCTCATGCAGAAGATCGACGACTACTCGGCGTTGGGCGGACTCCTCACCAGCGTCGAGCGGTACGACCCGACCACCTGGCCGGGCAGCTACATGGCGAAGGGGCTCGAGATCCGGGACCAGTGGGAGAGCAAGCTCCTGCGCACGAGCGCATGGTCCCCGTTCTGGTAGAGGTCGCCACGCGAGCACAAGACCGTGCACACGGCCGGCTCCGGTCGGCATGATATGCGACGGTGAGAGACCCTTTTCGCAGAGTCCGGATCGGACTGGCGCTCTTCGCGCTGGTCATCGTGCTGGGGACCATCGGGTTCCTCGCGCTCGGCTTCGGTCTCCTCGACGCGGTCTACCAGACGGTCAACACCGTCTCCACAGTCGGCGCGAGCGCGAAGGCGTCGGGCACGACCGGCGGCAAGGTCCTCACCATCATCTTGATTCTGGTAGGCGTGGGCACCGCCCTGTACACCTTCACCGCGGTCCTCGAGGTGCTCATCGAGGGACACATGCGGGACCTCGTGAGGAGGCGCAGAATGGACCGGGACATCCGCCGGATGTCGGATCACGTGGTGATCTGTGGCTGGGGACGCGTGGGACGCGAGGTCGCGCGGTTTCTCGCCCAGGCCGGATCGAGGATCGTCATCGTCGACCGGAACGCAGAGCTCGCCGAGACCATCCCGCACCCTTCGGTGATCGGCGACGTCACCGACGACGAAACCTTGCTCGCCGCCGGCATCGAACGGGCGTCCACCCTGGTGGCCGCCCTGGACACCGACGCAGACAACCTCTTCGTGACGGTGGCCAGCAAGTCAATGCGGCCCGAGCTGCAGATCATCGCCCGGGCGAGGAACGAGTCGTCGGAGCCGAAGCTCCGGCGGGCAGGTGCCGACCGGGTGGTCAACCCCCAACAACTGGGCGGCGATCGGATGGCGGCCTTCGTCACCCAGCCGCATGTGGTCGACTTCATCGACGTCGTGATGCACGACGGTACCCTCGAGTTCCGTCTCGAAGAGCTGCCGGTTCCGTCGCGCTCCCGTCTGTCGGGGCAGAGCCTCCGCTCCGCCAAGTTGCACGACAAGACCGGGGCCCTCGTCCTCGCCATCCGCCGTCCCGACGGGAGCTTCATCACCAACCCCCCGCCCGAGCAGCCCATCGAGACCGGTGACGTGCTGATCGGCGTCGGCACCGCCGATCAGCTCACCGCCCTCACCGATTTCGTGACCACCGCGTCCTGACGGCAGGCGGCGGGACGACCCGAGGCCGGGAGGCGCGAGGCACGACTCACTTCGCGAGCCGGTACTCGAGGAAGGTCGCGAACTGCGACTGGCGGACGCTGCGCTGCTCGAGATCGAGCGAGCGGTCGAACCCGTCGAAGAGCCGTTTGCCGGCGCCCAGGAGCACCGGTGCGACGATCAGCGTGAACTCCTCGACCCGGCCGCCGACGAGCGCTTGACGGATGACGTCGGCCCCGCCCATCACATGGACCTGCCGGTCCCCTGCCGCCTCCGCGGCTCGCTCGATCGCCTCGGTGACACCGTCGACGAAGATGAACTCCTCACCCGGAGGCTGTTCGTCCGGCCGGTGGGTGACGATGAAGACCGGGAGGTCCCAGGGGTTGGCGTCCCCCCAATGGCCGGCCGCCTCGTAGGTGGATCTCCCGGCGACGACGGCACGTTCGCCCCCATCGTCTCCTCCAGCCACAACTTGTCCTCACCGACGGCCTCGCCCCGACCCGGCGAGTCGTAGCTCCACGGCCCGCCGAACACCCAGTAGTGGAGCCGCTCGCCGCCGACGCCGAGCCCACACCCCGGCCCGTCGTCGGGACCCGCGACGTAACCGTCGACCGACACAGTGATTCCCGCCACGACCTTCGCCATGGGCCTCTCCTCTCCCTCGCTCCCCGCCTCCTTCTCGCCGCTCGAACGATCGCGACCGGTGTCAACGGTG
Source organism: uncultured Acidimicrobiaceae bacterium (assembly GCA_963784155.1). Lineage (GTDB taxonomy): Bacteria > Actinomycetota > Acidimicrobiia > Acidimicrobiales > RAAP-2 > Bog-756. The sequence goes on along the minus strand of CAWAQF010000007.1, from coordinate 641,271 downwards.
ACCATTCCCCGTCGGGCGGCGCGCTCACTCAGGACGCGGCGAAGTCCAGCAGCTGGGGAGCGAGGAGCGGCCACCGCTCGAAGAGGTGGCCGGCGCCACTCCTCGCAGCACCGCTCCGCTCGATCCACTCTCGGTCACCCCATGGCGGCTCCGCGAGGAGCGACCCGGGGATGAGCGCGTGCAGGCGCTCCGAGGTGGCGCGGGTGTGGTACGGATCGCTCTCCCCGCTCCGGAAGACGAGGGTCGGAACGGCGAGCTGCCCGCACTCCCGGTCGGGAGCACCCGGCACCGTGGCACCCGCTTCCGGACAGTAGACCTGCATCCAGCGTTCGAGCACCGCGATGAACTGGTGACGGTCGAGCGCGAGCATCCGCTCGCGGTTGGCCGGGTTGCGCTCGAGCACCTCCGCCCACTCGGGCAACTCGACGACCGCGTCCATCCCCTGCTCCCAGGCCGCACGGATCGAGTCGGCGCAGTACACCGTCCCGAGGGTCATCAGCCCGAAGACCCCACCGGAGATCCACCACATCGCCAACTTCGCGGTCACCTCGGGATGGCGGACAGCCGTGAGGAGCGAGACCCGCGGCGCCCCGGAGCCGCCGACGACGATCGCCGGCGCCATCCCCAGATGGTCGAGCAAGCCTGCCAACCGGTCCGCCTGCATCTCGGACTCCGAGTCCCCCTCGAAACAGACGTCAGATGCACCGGTGTTCGGCCGGTCCCAGATGAGGACCTTCTGCCCGTGCGCCACGAGCGCCTCGGCCAGCTCGCGCACGCCCGGTGTCTCCTTGGAGAAACGACCGCCCGGGGTGATGACCCACGGGACGCCGTCGCCGATGACCTCGTAGGCAATTGTCGTTCCGTCGATGTCGGCGGTTGCCATCGGTACCTCCCACGTCGCGATCCGTTGCCGGTCCCTGACCTGAGAATTAGCATCGTCGGCGGGGACGGCGCGGGTCCTCCGTGCAGCGAGGAGAGCACACATGACCGACACGCTCGATCCGGTGCGGGTGATCGACGCCGACACCCATCTCACCGAGGCGCACGACCTCTGGACCAAGCGGGCGCCGGCGGCTTCAAGGACCGGGTCCCCCATGTGACCCGGATCGACGGGGCCGCCACCTGGGTGGTCGAGGGCAACGTCGAGCTCGGGCGCGCCGGAGCCGGTGGTGTCATCGACACGGAGGGACGGAAGGGCCGCTCGTTCGAAGGGCTCTACGAATGGGAACAGGAACAGGGTCATGTCGCGTCGTACGACCCGACGGCGCGCCTCGAGCTCCTCGACGAGACCGGGATCTGGGCCGAGATCATCTTTCCCGGGAGTGGTCGGGTTGGGCGGACAGATCGCTCGCCGAGCACGTCGAAGACGTCGCGCTCCGGATGCTCTGTCTCGAGATCTTCAACGACGCGAACGCCGAGCTGCAGACCGACTCGAAGGAGCGGCTGCTCCCGATGGCCATCCTGCCCGCGTGGGACGTCGACGCCTGCGTGCGCGAGGCCCGGCGGGCCGCCGGCCTCGGTCTCCGCGGCGTGAACCTCACATCGGATCCGCAGGACCTCGGCGCGCCCGACCTCGCCAACCGCGCATGGGACCCGCTCTGGGAAGTGTGCAGCGAGTTGTCGATGCCGGTGCACTTCCACATCGGGGCGAGCCTCACCACGATGAACTACTTCGGCACCTATCCGTGGGACTCACACGACGACGACACCAAGCTCGCCATCGGCGGGACACTCCTGTTCATCGGCAACGCGCGGGTGGTCGTCAACATCATCTGCTCCGGCATGCTCGACCGGTTCCCCGAGCTCAAGATCGTGTCGGTGGAGAGCGGCACCGGCTGGATCCCTTTCATCCTCGAGGCGCTCGACTACGAGATGGAGGAGAACGCACCGGCCGCGAAGGCGAACATGTCGCTCTTGCCGTCCGAGTACTTCAAGCGCCAGATCTACGCGACGACCTGGTTCGAGCACACCAACCTCGCCGCCCTGATCGGGTCGGTGGGTGAGGACAACATCATGTTCGAGACCGACTTCCCGCACCCGACGTGCCTCTACCCGGATCCCCTCAAGACGGCCGAGGCGAACCTGCGCGACCTCGATCCGACCGTCCGTCGCAAGATCCTCGGCGACAACGCCGTCCGCCTCTACCGTCTCTAGGGCCACTCCTCTACCGGCTGTCGGCCGGCTCCTAGGAGGCGGGGCATCGGGGCGCGATGGATTTTGGGGCCGAGTCCCGTCCGATCAACCGATTGCACCACCGGCACTCTCCACCCCGAGATCCGGTCGGGGTGCGACACAGGAGACCGTTCACCGACCACGGAGTCCACGATGCGATTGACCCTGCACACTTTCCTCACCCTCGACGGCGTCATGCAGGCGCCGGGTGGACCGGACGAGGATCCCGACGGCGACTTCCCGTACGGTGGGTGGTCGTTCCCCTACGGCGGGGAAGAGTCCGGCACTGCAGTGACCGGGTGGATCGCCGGCGCCGGCGCGTTCCTGCTGGGACGGCGGACCTACGAGATCTTCAGCGCCTACTGGCCGCAGGTCACCGACCCGGACAACCCGATCGCCACCAAGCTCAACACGCTGCCCAAGTACGTCGCGTCGACGACGCTGCGTTCGGTCGACTGGGAGGGAGCCGTGCTGATCGACGGCGACGTGGTCGATCAGGTGCGGGAGCTGAAGGAGCGCCCTGGGGACGAACTCCAGGTGCACGGCAGCGGCGACCTGGCCCAGACACTCATCGAGCGCGACCTCGTCGACGAGTACCGCCTGATGACCATCCCGGTCCACCTCGGCTCCGGCAAGAGGCTCTTCCGTGAGGGCAGCGCGGCGGGGGCCCTACGCCTGACCGGCGCGACGTCGACGGCGACAGGGATCGTGATCGCGACCTACGAACCCGACGGTCCGCCCCGCCTCGGCTCCTACGCCGATCCCTCCTGAGCGGCACGGGGACGAGCGCGTCGGCATCGGTCTCACCGAACGCCGCGTCGAAGGAGTCGAGCCTTCCCACCAGGCTCTCGCACAGCGAAGCCAGGCCTCCTCCCGTGCCGAGCACCGTCCGACTCGAGTCCTTTGAGGCCCTCCAGGATGTACCTGGCCTCGAGCAGATGCTTCGCCATCGCATCTCTTGAATTGCCCCTCGAGCCGAATTGCCCCTCGGGCCGGATCATCAGTCCGATCCGCCTACCCGGCTTCGGTCATGAACGGGGCACTCCCGGTACCCGTCGAGGGTGAACAGGTCGGCCCGTCGGTTCGTAGTCCCACGTGGAAACGACGCAACGAGAAGAGGGGGGACGCGCCGTGCCCAGACTCCGACTGGTGACCAGCTCCGGGGCGATGTCGGCCCTCGTCCTTCTCCTGCCCGAGCAGGAGGCGACTCCGGCCACCGCCGAATCGGGCAACGTGGCGAACTCCGGCGGTGCGCCCGTCGACGACCTAGGGGCACGCCGTCCGGGACCATCTACGTGGGCCCCGATGCGGGCCTGGCCCGTTTCGGGAGCGCCGCGGCGGTCGCACTGTTCTGCGCTGCGGACACCGACGAGGACTCCCCGACAGGGGGCTGAGCAGGCGCCCGCCGGCCCGACGCCGAGATCATTTCCCCCACACTGCACCGACGACCATGGGTCGTCCGTCAGCGGGGTCGTCGGTCAGCGGGGTCGAACCGGCCAAGACCCGGAGCAACCGGTCGAGATTCCTTGTGATCGCGGGCACAACGTGGAAGCGGAACCGGGTCGCTCTCGTAAACGTGGTGGTGTCAGATGCGACGCCGGTTCCGGACCTTGCGATCGAGCAAGTCCGGTGGAGCAAGGGGCTCGCCGGCGGGCTGAGGGGCTTGAGAGGGCACGATCCACCCGACGCCGAACCACTTGTGCACCACCGACGGTATCGGCGGCGTCCGAGCGCACCTTGAACGTTTCGGCTCGACACGAGCACGCAGAGTGGCGGAATCCGCTCGTCGCGAACGAGAGACGGAGCAGACCCGGAGGCGGGAAGCCCAGCCCCCGGATCTGTCCCCCTCCGCGCGGCGCACGAAGGTGCCGGCGCGCCCGACGATCAGCCCCCAGGCACGGCCGTGTCGACGAAGGACGCGTTCAATGCCTCCGGTGACGTCGTGAAGGTCACTGTTTGGGTGGCGGCCCCGCTGTAACCGCTCGGCACGGTCGTCTCGGTCACGGTGTAGGTGTCGGTGGCCAGCCCGGTGATCTGGCACGTACCGGCCGCGTTGGTGGTGCAGGTTCCCGAGGGGTTCGACGCGATCGACGGGGTCGCGGTGAACGTCGCACCGGGGAGCGGCACGTTGCCGGCGCTCGGAGAGCTACCCACCTTGTCGATGGCCAGGATGTTCGAGTCCGGAGTCGCCGAAGGCACGTCGTTGAAAGTCAACGAGATGGTCTGCGGCGGTGTCGTGAAGGTCACCGTCTGGGCAGGCCCGGGGCCGTAGCCGGGCGGAGCCACCGTCTCGGTGACCGTGTAGGTGTCGGTGGCCAGCCCGGTGATCTGGCACGTACCGGTAGCCGTGGTAGTGCACGTCCCCGAGGGGTTCGATGCGACCTTGGGAGTCGCGGTGAAGGTCGCGCCGGCGAGCGGCACCGGTGCCGAGGTGTTGCCGGCCAGCTTCGTGATGTCGATGGTGTTCGAGCCCTGAGTGCCGGGGACGTCGGTGAAGACGACGTTGATGGTCTGCGGGCCACCGGAGAAGGTCACGGTTTGATCAGGCCCAGGGCCGTAGCCGGGCGGTGGCGTGACCTCGTGCACCGTGTAGGTGCCGGGAGTGGCGAGACCTGTGATCGAACAGGTACCCGACGCATCGGTCGTGCAGGTCTGACCCCCCGGGTTCACGCTGAAGGTCGCGCCACTGAGCGGTATCCCGACGCCCGAAGCGGGATCGACCCCGAGCTTGTGGATCACGAGCGTGCCGGTGGAATTGTCGACCGTCTTGAGCGAGGGCACACAGAGCTCGCGTAGCGAGCCGATCTTGACCAGGCCGGCGCCGAATTGGTTCTGGTCGGTCACCCTGCCCCCGGCGGGCTTGCCGGCTCCGGTTTCGGCGACCACCGGGTAGCAGGTCAGATGGTCCAGCGGATGGAAGAGCGTGGGAGGCTCAGGGCCGGCCAGGGGGCTCAATGTCTTCAACGTCGGAAGGCAGAACAGGTTCGGAGGGCCCAGCGTGGTCTCCGTCGTCGTCTGCTGACCCCTGACCACCTTGTTGAACTGGTCCTGCAGGCCGACCGGACTCGGCGGTGGTGGCATGTTGGCGGCATTGGCCACCGAGTAGCAGGTGTAATGGTCGAGACCCGGTGGTTGCGAGAGCGCCGTCGCGGCGGTGAGGTTCTTCCACGAAGGGAGACAGAAGAGGACCGGTTGGCCGGTGACGAGTGTCCCGGTTCCGAACTGGTTCTTCACCTGGACGCTGAAGGACGGCTGCACCGACGTGGTGGCCGGGGTGGCCTGGACGGAGAAGCACGCAAGATGGGTCAGCGGGTTGACGATGGGTGTGACAGGTGCCCCCGCGACGAACTTCTCGGTCGGATTGCAGTGTAGAACGAGCCTTCCCAGTCCGACCAGGAAGCCCTGTGGTGCGAACTGATCGGACAACTCCACTGCGGCGGGCGAGTTGAACTGTGGCACTGCCGTTGCCGTCGTCTTCGCGATGTAGCAAGTGAAGTGGTCGATGTCGTTCGGGGGTACCTGGCCACTCGGCTGGCTCAGCAGTTGCGTGGTCCCCGAACTCCGGGCCGACCCCTGGGCCGCAACAGATGTTCCCAGCATGGCCAGACCGATGGTGAGAACGAGGGTTCCACCGAGGATCGCGGCTCTTTTGGCGCGCGACGAAACAAGGTTCTTCATGATGACCTCCGCCCCTTGGTCGCTGCGCCAGCCGGTCGGCTGCGCGCTGCCCTCTCGCGCTGAATCCTACGCTCGCGCTCCCTCCAACTCAATACTGCACTCTCGCCGCACCGTGAGCGACAACACAACAGTGTCGAAATGACCGACGACGAGTCACAGGGATCGAGTTGTCAACAACTCAATCGTGTCGGGCATGGACTAATTGCCGGTTCAACTTCTCAAGTCTGCATCTGTCGGACGCGTGCCCCGCGACCTCATCGAGGAGACACGTCACGCCATCGCGTGCCACTCGCGCGGCTTCCGTCCTACGCTCGCGTTCTGCAGAGAGGGACTCGGAACAAAGGAGTCGAGTGGTGCACGCGGTGGTCGCGAGGGTGCGGGTCGACGAGCCGGAGACCGCCCGCAACCTTCTTCAGGATGCAAGGGTCTCCCTGGTGCGACGGGCTCCCGGGTTCGTCAGCGCCCTCTGGTTGGAGCCTCTGGAGGGCATCGGGATGTCGGTCATCGTCTTCGACTCGGAGGAACACGCCGTCGAGGCGCTCGGCTATCCGCTGCCGGAGATGCCCGGTGTCACTCCGGTCACGGTGGAGGTGCGCGAGGTCTACGCCCACGCCTGAGGACGCCGCTCGCCGGCGGGCATTGCTGCTCGGCGGGTGCCGATGACGGCCGACACCGATCGAACGTTCGCGTTCCCGACACAATCGGGCCGGAAGACGCCTCGATCGGCCACACTCGGAAACCGGCTCTTCACGGATCGTCCGATCTCGTGAAGATCGAGTAAATGGCGTTTCCGTTCAAGATCAATGCGGTAGTGTCGATGTACTCAGTTACCGTGCAGTGGCACGCGGTCCATGGCACGATCAAGCCACCTGGTCGGAGGTCGGCACATGAACGAGACCGAGGCATTCCGGATCTGCCCTTTCTGTGAATCGCGGGAGGTCCCGACGCTCATCGTGAGGGCGCCTCGACCCGACACGAGCGGCTCGAGTTGGCGTTGCCGGGCCTGTGGCTGCGACTGGACCGACTCGGAGTACTACGCGCTCCTCGCCTCGTAGCGGTCCCCCGGAGCATCGCCCCGAGCCTCAGCGCCCCGGCTCTCAGACGAACGCCCGACTCGCGACCGCGCGATCGAGCACCGGGAACGAGGGTTCGATGAGTCCTTCCGAGGCGAGAGAATTCGCCGCGGCCAACACCGCCCCATAGGCCACGCGGGCGAGCCAGCCACCAGTCGACACCCGTCGCACGCCGGCGTCGGCGAGCTCGGCGACCGACGGGCCGCCTGGCAGGAGCAACACGTTCACCGGCGCCGATACCTCGTCGACGACGCGCCGGATCTCGTCGAGCGAGGAAAGTCCGGGCGCGTAGACGACCTCGGCTCCGGCGTCGCGGTACGCGACCAACCGTTCGATCGTTGCCGACAAATCATCGACTCCCCGCAACCGATGCTCACACCTTGCGGTCAGGACGAGCCCACTCTTGTCGGCCGCCTCGGACGCGGCCCGGACGCGCTCGATCGCCACGTCCATGGGATCGATCGCGGCGGCCTTCGGATCCCAGTCCTCGATCGAGCATCCCGCAGCGCCGGCACCCGCGATCAGCCGGACGGTCTCGCTCACACCCTCGGGCGTGTCCGCGAAGCAGCGCTCCGAGTCAACGTTCAGGGGTAGGTCGACCGCCTGGGTGATCGATAGGACGTGGTCCAGTACCTCGGCTCGGTCGACCGTCATGTCCTGTCGGCCGAGGGAAGCCGCGAAACCGCTGCTCGTCGTCGCGAGCGCTCGGAATCCTTTGGTCGCAAGCAGGCGGGCGCTCCCCACATCATGCGGATTGGGCATCACGAAGCACCCTGCACGGTGGAGCGATCTGAATTCGTCACGAGTGACACTCATGCGTGCATCATGGTCCGCCGGTCGGAGAGATGCCGGCGGATAACCGACGGCACGGGCGTCGGCGGGGCCGGGTACCGTGGACGGATGGACACCACCCTCGTCGAGACTCAGGACGGGCCCAGTGGCGCGGCGATGGCGCTCGCCACCGCCATCATTCTCGGTGGCACCACCTACCTGGCGCTCCGCTACAAGCGACCGATCATCCGGGCCGCGACGCCACTGGCACTGACCATCGGAGTGCGGCCCCTCGCCAAAGCTCTGACGCGCCTCGGAGTCGTCTGATCCGAGGTCTGCCGGACGTCGAGGCAACAGGATCGGAGCACATGTCGACCCCGGGCTTCGTCAGGCATTGATGGTCTGGGCGGCGCGGATCTGCCGCACGGTCGTCCCGTCCGTACAGGTGGAGCCCCCCGAGCAGACCGAGGTGGACAGCGTGATCACCACGTTGGCACGCGGCCTCGGCACCGCAGTGACGACGTGCAGAAAGGTCTTTGCTCCGATGGCCGCCGGCAAGGTCCCTGCCCTCGTTACGACGTTGTAGGTTCCGCTCCCGCGCCTCGCGAAGACGGTCGTTCTCGTTCCCCCACAGGTGCCGGTGACGGTGTTCCAGGCCACCGAGCATGCGTACATCGTGATTCGTCCGCCGCCGGTCCACGTCGGCAGGTAGCTGACTCCGGTGATGACGACCGATCCTGTGTTCCAGGCGTTGAGGTAGGCACCGGTGTTCCCCGCCGGCAGAGTGAACGAGTACTTGGCGCAGTAGGGAGACGACGGGCAGGAAGGCACTGCAGTGACCGTCGTCGGCGCGACCACCACCCCCCAAGCGGTGCTGGACGCGGCGGTCGTCCGGCTCACCCCTCCCCCAGACGATGCGCCCGCGGCCTGCGGGATGGCGACGGACGCGGTGAGGAGGGCAGCCGCTCCCACGGCTGCCCTCCTCCATTCCGCTCGAAGACGATGAAACGTGATCAACCCACCGGCCGATCAGGCGTTGGTCGTCTGCCCTGCCCGCTGTTGCTCGGTGAACGTCCAGGTGATCGTCGTGCTGAGTCCCTGGATCGTCGGGGCGGGCAGAACCCCGTTGGTCGAGGTCTCGGTCCCGGCCATGCTCAGGCTGAACTGCAGGTGAGCGAGCTGGCCCGTCGTCGCGGCAAGGGACGGGACGTTCGAGAGCGCTTGAGGGCTGGCAAAGGTCGAGAGCAAGGTGCCCGGAAGGATGCTCGTGGTGGTACCCGAGCAAGTCCCAGCCGTCCACACCACGCTGCACTGGGTCACAGTGACCGTGAGTCCCTCACCCGCGATGCTGCCGTTGGTGAGCGGGGTCACCGGGTTTGCCGCCGCACCGAGTGTCATCCCGGCGGCGCTGGCAAGCGTCCCAGTGTTGTTGACGTTGACGTACACGTTGTAGACGTCACCCGGGGCCATGTTGCTGATTGTCTCAGGCAAGCCACCACTCGTGCCGTCTGCCGTGAGGGTCATCAGCAGCGTGCCGCTGGTGACCGCCGACGTTCCCGTCGCGGTCGCAGTCAGCGCTGCATAGACGCCGGCGCCGGTGAGCAACAGGACCGAAACGGCAAAGCCCGCAGCAAGCGCACGCCGTGTGTGATTCGGCCGTTGCGACCGTGAGTGTCTTCCACGCTTGATCATTTCCATCCTCCTCATATTTGTTTTGTTGATCTCGCTGTACACAGCGACTTAGTTGGGCGCATGGGCATAGGGACGCCTCGCCCGGTGACGTGGTCCGCCACCGGAACCTCCGAGAATCGCTCGCGTCCCGACGATGCACAGCCCGATTCCCAAGAGTGCGACGAGTACGACGTGTGACCACTGCTCCCTGATGTCGACCATGACCCACCCGACGCCGGGGACTTCTCCCACGACCTCGGACACCGTGCTTCCGTCGAGTCGGGCGTGCCACAAGTCGGGGGCGGGGTTGGCATCGCCCTTGGTCGTGATGACCGGGTGCGCGGGCGAACCGGTGACGGTGACCACTCGGTGCGCGTACGGGGCCGCCTCCCCGGGGGGTTTGAACAGCACGATGTCGCCGGGCCGCACCTGGCTCACCGGCATCGGCTTGGTGATGATCGCCCAACCAGGTGCGAACGTCGGGCGCATACTGCCCGTGAGAACCGGGTGGATCGAAACGTGGAACAACAACATCGCCAGCGCGGTCGACGTGAAGAGAAGGCTGATCACGATCGTGACCGCCGCGCCGAATATCCCCCCCGCCGTTCGGCTCGCGCTGTGCATCGTCCGCTTTCTGTCAGGGTCGTCACAACGACCGTGGCATGTGTCCCTGAGTCGTTATCGGGAGCGGCGGACGCTATCTTTAGGTGGAAATTCCCAGGCCAGGCCCCGATCCATTCTTTCTGTCAACCGGGGTCGCAGGCGCGACGGCTGCGCGAACGATCGCCGGGACGACAGACCCGGCGGGCCGCAAAGTTGTCAGCCGATGAACGCTGAGCGGTAGACGTCGCAGCGGAAGGACAAATCGACCGTGACGTCGCCTTCGACTCCGAGCGCCTCGCGAAGGAGCCGACGGGCCGTGTCGAAGAGAACCTCGCGTTCATCCGGTGTCTCGAGTATCACCCAGCTCAACGTTCCGAGCAGCCCGATCAGATCGTCGGCGGTGAGCGCCATCTCCCAACCGAACACCTCGTGGTCTGGGTGGGAAAAGGGCAGGCCGCCGGGAACGTCCAGGACGGCCATCGAACGGTACGTGTCGCTCGAGATGGCCCGCAGGGTGTCGGATGCCGCCCCGGCCACGCGCTCGTGTCGCCCGATCTCGCCGAGAAGCACCTGGGCCTGGCGCATGAAAGGACTCTCCGGATCAGGACCGGCCCACATCGCAGCGAGGAAACCCCCGGGCTTCAGCACCCGGGCGACCTCGCGCAGTGCGGGCACCGGTTCCACCCAGTGCCACGACGATGATGCCAACACCGCGTCGACGACACCGTCCTCGATCGGGATCGACTCGCCCCTACCCTCCACGATCGTCACGCCACGGACCCCATCCGCGAGAACGGTCCTCATTCGCTCGTCCGGTTCGACGGCGATCACCTGGTCGGAGCGACCGGTCAGCAGTTTGGTGAGCGCTCCCGTCCCGGCCCCGAGATCGACAAGAGTCTCCGCCCGGTCCGGAAGGAGCCAATCCACAGCATCGACCGGTGGACCCGGGCGGTAGCGCTGATACTCGGCCGCCACCCGGCCGAAGCTGCCCGCACGCTGCCGCTTCACCTCGGGCGAAAGAGCCCCCGGCGCCTGGGGCGGTTCCACTTGCGCCACGCTACCGACTTGGCCGCGCGGGATCGGTCAAAGGACCTTCGCGATCGTCACGAGACCGGTCACGAGGAGCAGGAGGTCGACGGCTAAGGCGAAGCGCTCCGGCGACAACCGGTCGCCGATGCGGCCGCCGAGAGCCATCCCGGCGAGGCACGGAAGAAGGGACGTCGCCGCCAGTGCCAGCTCGTAGGAGGTGATCAAACCGGCCAGGGCGAGCAGCGGCAGCCCGATCAGATTGGAAATGACGAAGACGGCCGAGATGGTCGCCCGGAACCGGTCGCCGTGGAACCCGGTCCGGCGCAACTCGTAGACGAGGGGCGGCCCACTCGTGGCGAGAGACGTGTTGAGGACGCCGCTCCCCACGCCCAAGGAGAAGGTGGCCACCCGGCTGTGCTCGACCGGCCGGGCACGGACGCGTCGGGAAGAGACGATGATCCAGATCGCGGCCGCCGAGGTGGTGGTGCCGAGCACCAGACGGAGCGTGGCCGAGGGGACCGCGCTCAGGATGAGGACACCGAAGGGTGCACCGACGACCGCGCCCGCCCCCAGGCGGCGAGTCGTGCGCCAGTCGACCCGGCGGACGAGGCGCGCCGCGAGCCATGCGCTGGTGACCGACCCGGTGAGGAAGACCACGACCACCGCACTCTTGGTCGGGACGACGAACGCGGTCAACGGAACGGCGAGGAGCGCGAATCCGAACCCCACCGCGCGCTGGAGCAACGCCGCGACGAACACCACGGCCGCGACCTCGGCGGCGGTCCCGAAAGAGATCATCGACGGGCCCTCTCTAAGAGCGGTCATTCTGGTTCGCCGCCTGGCACAAGGGTTGTCCCAGGTCGCTCGCCGGCCTTCATCGGATCCTCACACATTTCTAACCGGGGGTTAATTGGCGACCGGGAAGATCGACGGTGACCAAGCACCATCCACTCTCGAACAGGAGAAGAAATGTTGAAGAAGCTCATCGTCCCCGTCGTCATCGGAGGAGCCCTCCTCGGAGGCGTGGCGACGGCCGGCACGGCGTATGCCGCCGCACCGGCCGCCACGACGACGGCCCCGAAACAGGCCGGAAAGGGCCAGTTCAGGACCTGGGTGCGCGCGCATCGCAAGGAGCTCCGAAGGGCCGGCCTGGACACCAGCGCCAAGACCATCGGCATCACTCCCCAGACCCTCCGCTCCGATCTCAAGGCCGGGAACTCGATCGCCGGTGTGGCCAGCCAGCACAACGTGAACCCGCAGAACGTGGTCGATGCGTTGGTGGGTGCGGCCGATACCCGGGTCAACCAGGCGGTCACCGCCGGGAAGCTGACCTCTGCCCAGGGCAGCAAGATCGAGGCCAAGCTCCCGACCGTCGTCACGAAGATCGTCGACCACACCTTCTGATCGGCCTCCCCTACGAAGGCAACCGATCGATCGGGAGCATCCACCACCCGTGGTCCGGGATATCACCGGCCACAGGTGGTGCCGCTCTCGGGTGCACCCGATCGGAAGGCATCGAACGGTCCCCGCTCGCTACCATCGCCCGAGTGACCCTCCGGTGAGGATCGTCAGCTTGGTCCCGTCGGTCACCGAGACCTTGGTGACGTGGGGTCGTCAGCCGCTCGCGTGCACTCGGTTCTGCGAGCGTCCGGACCTCCTCCAGGTGGGCGGGACCAAGAGCCCCGACGTCGCACGGATTGCCGATCTCGCTCCGGACCTGGTTGTCGTCGACACCGAAGAGAACCGCAGGGAAGACTTCGACGACTTGACCGCGAGAGGTCTTCCGGTGCTCGCTCTCTCGGTCCGTTCGGTCGCGGACGTGGAGTCACAACTTGCGCTGCTCGCCGAACGGATCGAGGTGGAGTGGGAACGGCCCGAACTTCCGGCGCGTCATCCCGCGACCCTCAGCGCGTTCGTCCCGATCTGGCGACGTCCATGGATGACGATCGGCCGTCCCACCTACGGAGCCTCCCTCCTCAATCACCTCGGGATCACCACCGTCTTCGAGGACGAGGGGCCGTACCCGACCGTCAGTCTCGAAGAGGCCCGGCGGCGCCTCCCTGACGTCGTCCTCGCGCCGAGCGAGCCTTACCGCTTCACCGAACGCCAACTTCCGGAACTTGCGTCGGTCGGACCGACCAGGTTCGTCGACGGACGGGACCTCTTCTGGTGGGGAACCCGCACTCCCGATGCGATCAACCGGCTCGCCGGCATGCTGGCCAAGGGGTGAGATCGGCAATGGGCACCGATCGTCCCACTGTCACGATGCGTTCGACAGCCATTCCGCGAGCTCGACGACGAGTCCGGGACCGTCGAGCAGCACCAGCTTCCGATCGTGGAACTCCATGATGTCGCTCCGCTGACGAACACCTGCCGCCTTCATCCTGGCGAGGGTCCTCTCGAGGTTCTCCACCCGGAAGCACACGTGATTGAAGCCGGTCCGGTCGAGGGAACCGGCGGCTGCATCCACCGTTGCCCGTGGGGCGTGGAATCGCAGAAGCTGGACCTCTTGGTGGACCCGGGCGCCGGTCAGGACCAGGGTGACGTGGTCCGCGGTCCACCCCGGAATTCCCATGTACCCCGCCATCTCCTCACCGGAGACGACCACTGCGGTCTTCTCGACGAAGTCGAGCAGACCGAAGAATTCACGGGCGGCATCCAGGTCTTCCACGACGACGGTCAAGTGGTCGAATCCCGGATCCATGCCAACTCCCTCCCGGAACGTGCTCGACAACTGTACGCCCGGCCCGTCACCGACCGTCGCCTCCCCTCGTCAGGGGCTCAGCATGCTCACGTCGTCCCTCGGGGCGGTTTCCTCGACCTCGTCCCCCGCGATGGCTTCCTTCACGTCGCCTGCCCCATCCACCCGTCGAATCGGGCGAACGGCCAGGATCGGCACCGTGGACTCGGTCCAGGAGACGGCGCGAGCACCGGGCACCCCGCGTTCGGAAGCCGATGCCGCGTTCCTCGAGCGGTACGACGCCCGAATGCGGTTGCCGATCGTCGTGTCGGCCATCCTGCCGCTCATCGTGGTACCTCAGTCGAGCGGCTGGCTCGGTGTCGTGGTGGGCGTCGGAACGTGGTTGGTGTTCCTGGTGGATTACGTCATCCACGTCCGGCACCTCGAGCGCTACCGGCACACCGGTTACGGCCGATTCGATCTCTTCGTCGTGGTCGCCACCGCACCTTGGTTCCTCCTCCCTGGAGCGGGAGGTGGCCGGTTCATCGTCATCCTCCGCCTCGCCCGCCTCGCGCGGGTGATCGTCGCCAGCCGGGGATCGCGGCGGCTCTTCGAGCGGCTGGGCCGGATCGCGATCTTCGCGGCAGGCGTCGTCGTGGTCGGCTCCCTCGTCGCCTACTACGCGGAGCACCCGACCAATCCGGGGTTCGCCACCGTCGGCGACGCGATGTGGTGGGGCATCGTCACACTGACGACGGTCGGATACGGCGACATCGTCCCGAAGACTCCGACAGGCCGGTGGGCAGCCGTCGCCATCATGGTGACCGGGATCGCGGTGTTGGGGGTGCTGTCCGGCTCGCTCGCCAGCTTCTTCCGACTCGACCGCGACGACGCAGGTCGAGAGGCCGCCGACGACGACGGACACGGGAGTCTCGAAGGGCCGGGTGAAGCCTCGCATGGCGAGGTCGACCGGACCGGCGGGTCCGACGGGTCGGCGGTGGGGGAAGCGATCTCACTTCTCACGGCCGAGGTCCTCGCTCTGCGCCGACAGGTCGACAGCCTCGTCGGCCGGCTGCCGGACCGGGACGACCATTCCGAGGGGACCTGAGGCTAAGGCTGAGGACGGAACCGGGCGGGTAGAGAAGGACGGCGCGCGATCTCACGCGGGTCGATCGTGTCGGTATCCTCGACCGATCCGGGGACCTTCCTCTCATCATTCAGTGAGTCCGCAGAACCAAGAGCACAGCCGGGCCGCACAAGCCGATGCGGGCAGCGGCTCGCGTCCGCGTCGCCGAAGGCAGGGCCCCCTCCCACAGGCCCATTCTCCGGACCTCGATCGTGGTGGGCGTCATCGCCGCGGGTGCCATCGCCACGACGATCGTCCCTCACACGTCTCATTCGGCTCGTTCACAGCCAGCCCCGAAGGCCAACGGATCATCACCCGCTTCGGAGGCCAACCTGGAGGAACCTCTTGCCGCAGTCGCATGTCCGACGTCGACGGAATGTGTGGCCGTCGGGGGTGCGGGACGGGTGCTCGTCAGTCAGGATGCTGCCGCCAGCTGGACACCACAGGTCGTTCCGAGCGACCACTATCTCTTCGGGGTCGCCTGTCAGTCTGGATCCCGCTGCGTCGCCGTCGGAGACGCGGGGACCGTGTTGGTCTCCGACGGGCTGGCACATTGGAGGCAGGTCGAGAGCGGAACTCACGAGCCGCTTTCCTCGGTGACTTGCCCGGCGGGACCATCGTGCTTTGCGACCGGCGACGGAGGCACGATTGTCGCATCGACCGATGACGGCCGGTCTTGGCAGCGTTTCTCCGTCGGCTTTCAGGACATGAACGCGGTCGCCTGCAGCTCGTCCACCCGATGCGTCGCGGTCACCTCGAATGCGGAAGAGGCGTTCCTAACCACCAAGGGGACTCATTGGTCCCCGGCCGCAATTCCGACGATCGGCCTGCTTTCCCTCAATTCGATGAATGGGGAGTCGTGCTTCGTCGCCACCTGTGTGAGCGTCGGAGAACGGGGAACGATTGCCTATTCCGACGACGGAGGAGCGTCCTGGGGGTTCGTCTACCCGTCCATCACGGCACAGACACTCAACGCCGTCTCGTGCAGTGCGGCGAACCAGTGCATCGCGGTCGGAGCCAATGGGACGATCCTGGTGACCGATACCGGAGGAGTTTCCTGGGTCCAGCGCTACTCGCCGAACACGGAGACGTTGCTCGGCGTCGACTGTCGAACAGACGGCCTTTGTGTCGCCGTCGGGGACGGGGGAACGATCGTGACGGCCGGTACGGACCGTGCCAGCTGGGACCTGAACCGAGGGACGCCGGTCCCCGCCGCCGCAACGATGACCGTCCTCGTCGTCGGCGACTCCTTTGCCCACACGCTCGCTCAGTTCGTCGGCAGGGTCTCCGGGTTCGCAAGAATCGAGTTGGTCGACGGTGGTATCGACGGTTGCGGTCTGGCACGCGGTGTCACGATCGCGCTCGCGGTGGATGGTCCGTGCGCCGCAACCGGTCCAGGTTGGCCCGCTACGTATGCACAGGACGTCGAGCAGTACAAACCGGACGTCTCGCTTCTGGTCCTCGGTCCTTGGGACCTCTCGGCCCGACTGATCGACGGGCAGTGGTTGTCGCCCGGACAGACCGCGTATGACGCGTACTACGCCGACCAGCTCAGAACGGCCCTTGGGATTCTGTCCAGCCAGGGAGGGCGAGTGGTGGTCGCCACCGCTCCCTACGTGCTGGCGACCGGACCCGAACTCTGTGCGCCACCGCCCACTACGGTGCCGAACTGTCCAAGTGAATCCGATCGGGTGCATGCACTCGACACGGTCGCGCGACAAATCACGAATGCAACACAGGGGAAGGTCTCGCTCATCGACCTCGGTGGGCATCTCTCTCCCAACAACCAGTTCGCGCCGACGATCGACGGGGTGGTCGTGCGAGCGGCCGACGGAGTGCATCTCAGTGAGCCGGGGGGCGAGTGGCTCGCGGCCTGGCTCCTCCCGCAAGTGGTGGCGGCCGAGCGCGCCGAGAGCTGACCCTCCACTGCTCTTTGCGGCTCACGTCATCCGCGCCGACGCCGGGCGGTGCCTACGTCGGCGTCTCGCTTCGGTTCACCGACTCATCCTTCGACGATGCGCGGTAGCGAGATACTGATCGGATCTCGGATCACGGCGGCCGCGAGGTCGTCGTAGGGTGTCTCCTCGGCGTTGACGATGACCACAGAAGCTCCGTTGCCTGCGGCCACCGGTACGAGGCCCGCTGCGGGGAACACGGTCAAACTGCTTCCCACGACGAGGAACAGGTCGCACCGGTGGGCGGCACGCTCGGCTCGCTCCAGATCCTCGGCGACTAATGGCTGCCCGAAGCTGATCGTGGCTGACTTGAGGATGCCGCCGCACAACCCACAGTGGGGGTCCTCTTCACCGGCGCGCACCCGATCGAGGGTGAGCCAGGCCGGCCCTCGATCGCCACAGGACATGCAGACGACATCGCGGATCGTCCCGTGAATCTCGATGACCTTGACGGGATCGTTGCCCGCAAGCTGGTGCAGACCGTCGATGTTCTGTGTAACCAGCGTGTCGAGCATTCCCCGGTGTTCCAAGGCCACGAGGGCACGATGTCCCGGATTGGGGTCTGCGTTCCAGGTGGGCGAATGCAACCTGCCCTGCCACGCCCGACGGCGCACCTCCTCGTCCTCGAGGTAGACATCCAGTGTCGCCAGGCGCTCCGCCGCCGGATCCTTCGTCCACACACCATCGGGACCACGAAAGTCGGGTATTCCCGAATCGGTGGAGATCCCTGCGCCGGTCAGCACGACCACACGGCTGGCCTCACCCAGCACCCGGCTTGCGACTCGCACCTGATCGCTCGTGGCATCCGACGGCATCGCCGGCAGGCTACCGGCGGACGGAGGTCAGTCCTCCTCGAAAAGGTCGCCGCGGGTCATGCGAGTCGTGGCGGTGGGCTCGATCCGGAGGTCGCCGTGCCCGCCTCTACCGCATCGAGCATCGGATGCCATCGGCGCACTTCCCTCAAATGCGCGGATCTCTCCTCCCGGAGTTTCGAGCCACTGGTCGAGCGCCACGCTCCGACATGAGTGAGTCTCGACAGCCCTCGTACGATCAGGAGGCGCGCGCGTCGCTGCTCGGATGATCGGTGGCAGCCGCAAATCGCTCGCGGCCGATGCGCCGGATCCGTCCGGACGCGACACCCGACCGAAGTGCTGCTCGGAAGCGACCCGGTCCCCAATATCGTGCTCCGACCACCGCCGCCAAGTGCGCACCGGGCATGGGACCGTCCCGACGGAGCATCTCGACGATCCGATCCAACTCCGGTGCCAGGTACGGATTCTCCTGCGGGTAGGTGGATACCTGCGGTCTCGGCGACCAGTTGTAGCGTCCGATCCGACGGTTGGGTATCGGAGACGGCCCCAGCGTGCGCCGGATATCCGGACCCCCAACATGACGCTCCGGCCCTTCTCCTTGGTCTGCCGCCGTGAGGGGTGATGCGATCTCCTCGAGACTCTTCTGTTCGGCGTCCACACCGAGTACGACCTCGACGATGCCGGCACCCAGCATCAATCCGCCGCCGATCAGGTAACCGATGGCCATGGCGGACGGGCGCTTGGTGGCCACCAGGTTGCCGAACAGGACCGGGCCGATGATTCCCCCGATACCCGTCCCCACCGCATAGAAGAAGGCGATGGCCAGTGCTCGGGTCTCCATCGGGAAGATCTCGCTCACCGTCAGATACGCCGAGCTCGCCCCAGCGGATGCAAAGAAGAAGATCACGACCCAGGCGATCGTCTGAGTCGTCGCCGTCAAGACGCCCTGATCGAAGAGCCAGGCGGTGACCACCAGCATCGCGCCGGAAAGCAGATAGCAGCCCGCGACCATCGCGCGTCGTCCGACCACGTCGAAGAGCCGGCCCAGGACGAGCGGCCCGAAGAAATTCCCGAGTGCGAAGGCGATCAGGTAGTAACCGATCGAGCTCGAGCTCACCCCGTAGAAGGTGGCGAGCACGAGCGAGTAGGTGAAGAAAACCGCGTTGTACAGGAACGCCTGACCGACGAACAGCGAGAGACCGAGTATCGATCGCCTCGGGTATTCGGCGAAGACCGTCTTCGCCACATCGAGTAGCCCAATTGTCCGACTTTGGTCGATGGAGATCGCAGCGCCCGCCGGGTCGAGTTCCTGCTGTGTCGATTCCTTGACCCGTCCTTCGATGGCGTCCACCGTCCGTTCGGCCTCCTCTGCCCGACCGTGCGTGATCAACCATCGAGGACTCTCGGGCAGTCCCTTTCGGATGAAGAGGATTCCCAGTCCGAGCGTTGCGCCCAGGAGGAAACAGACCCGCCATCCGACGTTGAGGGCGAGCACCTGGGGATCGAGAAGAACCAGTGTCGCCGCAGCGCCTACCGCGGTCCCCAACCAGTACGAGCCGTTGACCAGGAGGTCGACAGTGCCTCGCACACGAGCCGGAATCAGCTCATCGATGGCCGAGTTGATTGCCGCGTACTCGCCGCCGATGCCCATCCCGGTGAAGAAGCGGAAGAGGAAGAACATCCACGCGGTTACGGAAAAGGCGGTGAGCACCGTGGCGACCAGATAGACGCCGAGCGTCACCACGAAGAGTCGCTTCCGGCCGAGCCGATCGGTCAGGTGCCCGAACAGGAGTGCGCCGAAGCAGGCCCCCGCGACATAGATGCCCGCCGCGGTACCGATTTGGGCCGTTGTGATGGAGATGCCGCTCCCTGATTTGGTGAGCGTGCTGCCGACGGCCCCGACGATGGTGACTTCGAGCCCGTCGAGGATCCACACGGCGCCCAGGCCGAGGAGGACCGTCCAGTGCCACCGCGACCAGGGAAGGCGGTCCAGCCTGCTTGGAACCGTCGTTTCGACCGCGTCGGTGTTCGAAGGTCCCTCGGGAGCGAGCAGATCGGAGTGCATGGCTTCGGATCTCGCGCCTACCGCTGGTGCGCCCGTTGTTCGCTCTCGTGCACCTTTGCTTCGGCACGCGACCGATCAGCGTCAGCTTCCTTGGCGGCCACCTCACGTTCGGCCCGCGCCTTGTCCTGTTGAGCCCGGCCTTCGTCGCGGAGCGAGCGCTTGCCCGCAGCCGCGCCCGCGGCTTCCTTGGCCTTGCCTTTTACGTCCTCGACGACGCCCTTGACGCCCTCTGCTGGACCGGATCTCTTCGCTGACATCGTATGGACCTCCTTCTGCGCCAGGGTCTGATTCTGCGGGACGATCTGCGTGCTACCAGCGGTAGAAGCGTCGACTACCCGCGCTCTCTCCACGGCCCATTGCGAATCCGACCAACCACAAGACAAGAAGGACGGCGGCGACGATCCACAGGAAGTGCAGAGCAAAACCCAGTCCCGCGAACAACAGCACGATAAGAAATGCGAGCAATACGATCATCAGATCCTCCTGCTTTGTCCATTCGTCTACCCTCAATCGACGTTGAACATGCCCCGAACGAACGCGACACAAACTCACGACACATTCGACGGCGCTGGGACGCGTTACGCGATTGGTTCTTGGGTTACGGCTTTATTCAGGTATCGGGTGCCCCGGCCGAAGAGAAGGAGATCGCTGATAGGTCATCGCGCGGATTCGATGGCCGCCGGTGTGATCCGGACGAAGCAAGCTGGCCTCGTGGTCGCCGACGTCGAAGCGTTCGAGGATCACACCCTCGAACCACGACGCACAGTCGTCGAGGATCGGAGCTCCCGTCTCACCGCGATGCCAGCGACACCGTTCGAATTTGTCGATCGAGTCGCCCGTTTTTTCCCCGAACAGAGACGCCAGGTCACTCTGGCGTTCTTCGACGAGGTGGAGCCCGAGGCAGTTCGAGCGTGCCGCGACGGTGTAGGTGTGATTCTCCTTCGACAGGCACACGAGGAAACGGGGCGGGAGAATGCTGCATTGCGTGACGAATCCGACCAGGCAGCCCGCGATGTCTCCGTCGGGAGACGCAGTCGTCACGATGTAGAACGAAGACTCGACGGACGACGTGAACACATCGAGCGCGTTCTGCCGCGGGTCCGGTTCATCCTCCATTCGTAGGGACTCTCTCCTCGGCCGACCCAGCCTTCTGCCCCGGCTCCCCCCGCACCGATCCCGTCCTCGCGCTGTCCCCAGAGGCGGGCGCATCGGTGGGATCATCGTCGAAGGTCACATGAATCCGTTGGTCCTTCCGTCGAAGTCCCTGTTGGGCGATCACGCGAAGGACCTGGTCATCGGCAGGAGTGGGATCTCCGCCCGGAAGGGCACGGGGCCAGAGGCAACGGGTGAGGACCGAATTCAGCTCGGCTCCATACAGGCTGAGCTTCGCGACCAGGAACAGGAACCCCACCAACCCGATGACTGCACCGAACTGGCCGTACGTCTCGGTGCTGTGCCGGAGCTGATGCTGGATCAGGCCGACCGCCACAGTGATGAGCAACGTGAAACCTACCGACCCGACGAGTGCGCCGGGGAGGAAGCTGCGAGGGCGCTCTTTCGCCGACGTGAGTACCACGAAGACGACCCAGTAGAAGACCACGTTGACGAGGATCATCGCCACGATCAGTAGTCCCTCCGCCCACTGAGCCGTGCTCGAGGCCGTCGCGACCGCCGCCAAGGGCGCATTGGCAACGAAGCAGCCGCCGATGGTGATCAATCCGAGAAGGCTTCGCACGAGACGCACGGGAAGCTTGGGAAGCTCGATATCCGGAACGTTCCACACCTGGGACATCGCCCCCTGAGCTGTCAACGTCGCACCCTGCGCACCGTAGATCAGACCGAGTAGCCCGACGATGAGCGCGACCGGGCTGCCGTGCAGAGAGGTGGCCGTCTTTTCCGGATTGAATTCGGCACCGATGACCGGAAAGGAATGCAGGGTCGTGACCAGCCCGTTGCCGAGTGACTCGGCGCCCACCAAGCTTAAGATCGTGATCGCCGCAAGGATCGCAGGGTAGATCGCGATGAACCCGTACCAACCCATCGCGATCACATATTGATTCGCCCGGTCGTCGCCGAACTTCTTCAAGACGGCGATGGTCACCCCGGACACCATGTTGCCACGCTGCCAATTGTCGAGAAGCGCGAGATAGGACCGGGCTCGGTTCACCGCTAGCACACTCCGGACATTGAACGGATTCCTGCTTCTCGGCCAGTCCGTAGAACGAACCGCGATGTCGTTCTTGCATTGCAGGACATACCCCGATCCATCGCGGGCGGAAACAGTTCCTCGGGACCTGCGACTCGTTGCAGTTGTTTGGAGTCCGTCGGTATCGGGAAGAACGGGGGGGTCATCAAGGCGCAGTAGCAGGAGGCAGGAAGATGGCCGCAGGACTGGCAGCAAGCATCGTCGTATTCGCGGTCGGCGCGGTCTTGGACTTCGCGACCACCACTGATCCCAATCAGCATGGTTTCAATGTTCAGACCATCGGCGTCATACTGATGATCGTAGGTGCTGTCGGAGCTTTCCTCTCGATCATCGGATTCCTGGTCGGAGCTGTGCCACACCGTCATCGGACGACGGTGGACGACGGCCGAGGCAACATCGTCCGAAGGGATGACACCTACCTCTGATCTGACGACCCCATCCCGCTCGACCCACACTGGGATCGAACGTGATGATCGGGTGACAGGAGAAGTGGCCGGGCGAGACCCGGCCTCTCCACACGCCCACCGCCGCCGCTCCTCTGTGGTGGTCGCGGCGACCGTGGTGGGAGCCGTGCTCGCCGCCTCCATCGGCTTCACGATCTGGAATCGCTACTTCGACGAGGCGTCACCGTCCGCTCCGGGGATGGCCTGTCCGCAGATGGTGCAGCCCACAGGTCATCCTCCCCTCGTCTCACCCGGCATTCGTCGCGTCGCACTGATCGGCGATTCGATCATGTACCAGGCATCCTGCCGCGGTTGCTAACAGCCTGGGCGGTGTCGGGATCGAAACCGCCCGATATGCGGTTCCGGGTACCGGGCTCCTTTCGGGATCGGTCGACTGGGTCAAGGCCACTGCCTTCATCATGGCCAGTGAGCATCCGGACGCGGTGATCGGCGTCTTCGTCGGCAACTACTGGCCACCGTCACCCTCGGACGCCTTCTACGAGACGGTTCCACGCAACAGTCCGGCCTTCTATGCGGCGTGGCAGCAGCGGGCCATCCAACTATCGAACGAAGTCCGAGCGACCGGGGCGCAGATGTACTGGGCAGCTCCTCCGCCCATCGAGTCCCCCCTGCTGAATCACGCTCAAGAGATCTTCGACGGGTTCAAGACCATACCGGGGGATCACGTCATCGACGCAGGGTCCGTCCTCGCCGGCGCGAGCGGGCAGGAGGTCCCGAGCAAAGCCACTTGTGGAACGACCGAGGTGATCCGCACCAGCGACGATATCCACCTCACCAACGAAGGCGCTCGGATCTACGGCGAGGAGATCGCCCATCTCTTCACCTCACAGACCGGTCTGCTCGCCAGTCCGAAGCCCTGCTGAGGAGGTCCCCGCTGACAGGGTGGCGGGTCTCGTTCAAAGCGTCTGCCCGACACGCAAGTGGCCGGCGTGCTCGTTGCAGACGAGCTCTCGAGTGCACGGTGATCACCTCAGCCAGATGGAGGGGACTGCGATCCGTGTTGATTCTTGTCTGTGCGGACTTTCGCTGAACTCTCGCTGTTGGGCGAGACCCCCGAGAACTGGAACCTCGAGGCTGAACGATTCTGCTGCGTACTTCGTAGTGTTCTTCGTTCGCGTCGGGCGACTCCCCACCCGCGCCCGCTCCGGGGATCGGGTGAGACCCTGGCCGGTCCCCGGAGCAACCTCTGCCATCGGTCGCAAGGCCCGCCGTGAGCCTAGGATCGGCGCATGAGCCCGGAGGATGAGTACGAGCCAAGCCCGTGGGAATGGGTGCGCCAACAGGTAGAGACCTATGAGCGTTCGGGCGGGCGTGAGGGGGTGACGCTGCAGGACACCGACATGCCGGTCGTCATCCTGACCCACCGGGGCAACCGGACCGGCAAGATCCGAAAGACTCCCGTCATGCGAGTGGAGCACAGCGGTCTCTATGCCCTCGTGGCGTCGTTGGGAGGCGCGCCGAAGAACCCGGTCTGGTACTACAACCTCAAGGCACATCCCGACGAGGTACGGCTCCAGGACGGTGCGGAGGCATTCCCGGTCACCGTCCGCGAACTCGACGGTCCCGAACGGGACGAGTGGTGGGAGCGCGCGGTCGCCGTCTATCCCCCATATGCGGAGTATCAGACGAAGACCGAACGACGGATCCCTGTCCTCGTCGCCACCCCTCGCCGACCGGGCTGATCGTCTCCTCGAGAAACGACCGCGCCCGGTCGCTCTTGACGGATCGCGCGACCCGTTCAGCCGAACTTGCCGAGCTCTCGGAGCCAGTCGATGGTTGGTCTGAGGCCGTCGTCCAGGCTGATCGGGTCGTAGCCCAGGCGCTTGTAGGTCTTCGATTCCGTGAGGCTGCGTCGTGACAGGGGCTCCTCTGCCCGCTTCGCCGCGATCGCGACGAGGGTGGGCCCGAAGACCTTGGCAAGCTCCGGGTCATCCGACGGGGCAACCTCCCCGACCCGGTGGTCGAGCCCGGCCAGCTCACAGATGCGACTGCATGCCGAGGCCGTGCTGACCACGTCTTCGGGACGGCCGTCGAGCATGTAGCGCTCTCCGGCGACGCCGCTGTCGAGGGCGAGGATGCAGCCGCGCGCAACGTCGGCGCTGTAGACCCAACTCACAGGGAATGTCAGATATTGGCTGATGCGTTGACGGAGGGCCGACAGCAGGACCCGGTTGAAGCTGGTCAGACCGAGTGCGTTGCTCGCCACCGGCGAGGGCCCGAAGATCGCGCCAGGGTGCGTCGTGACCACGTCCTGTCCCGCGGCGGCACGACCCATTGCGTCCTGGAATGCCGCCATCTTGGTGAGGGTGTAGGGATCCGAGCTCGGAGTCTTCGATACGGGGGCACCCTCTCGTTCGAGAGGGTCGGACGTGTCGAAGAAGGTGCCGGTGCTGACCGCCACCACACGACCCAGGCCCAGTCGTTCGGCGGCATCCAGTACATGCCTCGTTCCGTCGACGTTGACAGCTTCGAAGTCCGGCAGGTTCTGACTCGCCCCGCCGAGAAGCGCCGCGCAGTGGATCGCCGAATCGGATCCGGTCGCGGCACGACGCACATCGTCGGCATCGGTGATATCGCCGGCAACGACCTCGACGCCCAGATCGACCAGTGGGCCGATATCGGCCCCCGCCCTAGCGAGTGCCCGTACCTGGTCACCGCGTTCGATGAGGAGCTTGCAGATGTTGGCGCCGGCGAGCCCGGTGGCTCCCGTGACGAAGACCGTCTGACTCACGCCGAGACCTCGTCCGAGTCCGGCGAGTAGGCCGAGTCGACCTGACTGGGGTCGAAGGGGATGACCGGTTCGCTATCTCCGAAGACGTCGAGGGTATGGATGAAGCGATGGAGGCCCATGGCATTCGCGCACGTGAATCCCAATTCGATGATCTGCGCGGCGGTAAAGACCTCACCCAGCCTTCGATACATGTCGTCGTCGATGGCGTGGTGGTCGGCCGAGAGCAGGTCGAGGAACTCGACGGCCAGACGTTCCTGGTCGGTGAGGGTGCCGTGTCCGGGGGCTACGAGACAGGCCACGTCGTCGTCGGTGATCGAATCGTGCTTGCGTGACTGCATGCACGGCTGGCACTCTCCCAGTTGGGCGCTCCTGATCCGAATGAGCTCGAGGATGCGGCCACCGAGCAACGATTGCTGACCCCAGGCGCCCCGGGCGGCGTTGGTCATGAGGATCTGGTTCGTCCGGTACGCGAAAATCTGAAGAGGAACGGGAGTTGCGTAGGTGCCGGCAGCAACCCCCTCTTCGATGATCCGCCGAGGCTCTTCGGCGAGCTGGTCCATCGGAATCGGTTCAATCCTCGGCACCTCGGAACTCCTTCTCCTTGGCATCACGGGCCCGCCGTCATCGGTCGGGAGTCGCAGCCGATCCCTCGAAGCCTACCGGGGAGCGGCTTGGCTCCTCATGGGCGCAAGTGACCGGTCGACACATCCGGTCCACATCGCTCGGCGCGGCTCATTGCCCGTCGGGATCCACCCTCCCGACATGGGCCGACATACCACCGTCGATCGAGATCATCTGCCCGGTGATGTACCGAGACTCGTCTGATGCAAGAAACACGACCAGGGCGGCAACATCGTCGGGTTGACCCAAGAACGGCACAAGGGTCGCTCGCCCCAGTTTCTCGAGCACGGCCTCGTCGAGATGGGCCCGGACGGCATCGGTGATGATCAGGCCGGGAACGATCGTGTTGACTCGCACTCCTTGCTTTCCGTGCCCGGTTGCCACGTACATCGTCAGAGTGTTGACACCTGCCTTCGAGACCCCGTACGACGTCCGGGTCGAGTCTCCCTTCAGCGACGCACCTGACGACATGTTGATGATCGAGCCGCCTCCACTTCGGGCCATCTCGGGTACCGCGTACTTGCAGGCGAGCATCTGACTTCGAAGGTTGACGGCCATCGTCCGTTCCCAGACCTCCAGCGCCAGCTCGGTTACCCGCGTGTCCCGCGAGAGGAATCCGGACTCAGTGAGGGCCGCGTTGTTGTGAAGGACGTCCAGGCGTCCGAACTCGCCCACGGTGGCCTGGACGGCTCCAGCCACTCCAGCCTCCTCGGAGAGATCCGCCTGGACGGACAGGGCGCCCCCACGGGCTGTCTCGATGTCGTGCACCACTTGCGCAGCTCGGTCTCCATCGATGTCGACGACCGCCACCGAAGCGCCCTCGTTCGCCAACTTTCGAGCCGTCGCCCCTCCGATACCCCCGCCACCACCCGTCACGATGGCCACCTTGCCGTCGAGACGGCCCACGCTCAGACCTTTCCGCCTCGGACCAGGAAGCTCGGTGTATGCAGTCCGCAGTCGACCAGCACGGCGTCGCCACCGGGTTGCCGCCGTGCCGAGGTCGGCCGAAATTCACAGTCGTCGAGCTCGGTGAACCGGAAGCCTGCGCGGTCGCTCGCCTCGCGCGGTTCCGATGTCGGCAAAGTAAGGGAGCTCCGAGAGGAGCGGGTACCGGCCACGCTCCGTCAATTGACGAATTCGCAGGAACGTGCCCGGAGAACGACCGACGCCACAACGCTCCCCGGCGCGCATGGCACGACAACCGCGCCCTAACCGGCTGTTCGGCGACCGCACTGCGAGTGCTCCCTGGAAGCGTCATATGCATGCTGGTGACCCATCCGTAGAGCTGACACACCTCAGTGAGTTCCGGCAACCCGCCCAGCAGCAGGCGACCGTCGCGACCCCTGACGGTACCCACGATCGCTCGGGCACGCAACCATCGAGATTCGATGGTCGGGAGTGCAGACCGACCGTGGCACAGCGTCACGAGCGGTGATCCGGGCCGGGAACCCGTGCGGTGTGAGCAGTCAGCTTGGGTCGTTGTCCGAGCACGGGGCGGTGATCATGGCAGGAACACCATCGCTCGTCGGCGTGACGCCGTTACACTCGCCAGGTGCACCGCCTGCGAGTGTCCACCGCGTTCCTGACAGCGGCACTCCTTGCGGGCTGCCTGACCGCCTGCTCGTCCCCGAGCAGCTCGACCTCGAGCGGGAGCGGCTCTGTCACCATCGTGCGGGACAGTGCCGGCATTCCCCACATCACCGCCTCGAACTTCTACCGCCTCGGCTACGGGGAGGCGCTCGCGTTCTCGGCCGACAACTTCTGCACGCTCGCCCGGGATTTCGTAACCGTCAACGGTCAGCGCTCGAAGTACTTCGGTCCGAAGGGGTTGAGCCTCAACTACTCGGCGGGGGCCTATGACACCAACCTCGACTCCGACTTCTTCTGGGCCTCGATCAAACAGAGCGGGGTGTTCGCCAAGGAGCTCGACCAGCCGCCGCCCCTCGGGCCGCTGCCACAGATCCGCTCGATCTACAACGGGTTCGTCGCGGGCTACAACGAGTACCTGCACTCCGGCGACCTGAAGGACCCGACCTGCGCCGGCAAACCGTGGGTCCGACCGATCGACCTCGAAGACATGTTCCTCCGCGGCTATCAGGTCGTCACCGAGGCCTCGAGCGCACAGTTCATTTCCATGGAGGTCGATGCGAAGCCCCCGGCTGCCGCCTCGACCTCCCCGGGCTCGACGACCTCTTCCACGGCCAGCGCCGCGGGTGCGGCCCGGCATTTGGATCCCGCTGCGCTGGTCGCGGCCTTCGGTTCGGATGGGAACGACACGCTCGGATCGAACGGGATCGGCATCGGCTCCCGAGACACCGCTGCGGGCGACGGGATGGTCCTCGCAAACCCCCACTTCCCCTGGCGCGGGACCGAGCGATTCTGGATGACCCAGCTCGATGTTCCCGGGCAGTACGACGCGGAAGGAGGCACCCTCGAGGGCTTTCCTCTGGTCGGGATCGGCTTCAACCAGCACCTCGCTTGGACCCACACCGTTTCGACCAGCTTCCGTTTCACCTTCTACCAGCTCGCCCTCACTCCGGGTGACCCGACGAGCTACGAGGTCGACGGGCAGCCTCAGAAGATGGGGACCACGACGGTCAGAGTCGACACCGGTCACGGGACGGCGACACACACCTTCTACACGACCCGGTGGGGAACGGTCGTCGAGGTCCCCCAAGCCGGATACCACTGGACCGGCACGACCGCCTACACCGTCGATGATTCGATGGTCGACGTGGCCTTCAGGGCCGCAAACCAGTACTTGCGGATGGGACAGTCGACCTCGGTTGCCAACCTCCTGGCCGTCGAGTCCCAGTACCTGGCCATCCCCACCTTCAATACGGTCGCCGCGGATGACACCGGTCACGCGCTGTACGGCGACGTGGGCAACACACCCAACGTGCCCCTCTCCCTCATCCAATCGTGCACACCGAGCGGAGCACCCCAGTTCGTCTACAAGTTGGCCGGCGTCGTGACATTGGACGGTTCGCGCTCGGCCTGCGCCTGGCAGAACGACCCGGGGACGCCAGTGCCCGGCATCTTCGGCGCCGATCACATGCCCCACACCATCCGCACCGACTACGTCGAGAACTCCAACGACTCGTACTGGCTGGCCAATCCCAGTGCACCGTTTCCCGCGTACTCACCGATCATCGGCAACATCGACACCATCCAAGGGCTCCGCACGCGCCTCGGAAACCAGATGATCGCCCAGCGGATCGCCGGCTCGGATGGGTTCGGAACTCCGAAATTCACAATCAGCTCGCTCCAGCAGATGTGGGAGAGCAACCAGTCGCTCGAAGCACAGCTCGTCCTCGACCGACTCGTCGGGACCTGCCGCACCACCCCGTCGGCGAAGGCCTCCGACGGAACGACGGTCGACCTTTCTGCTGCTTGCACCGTGCTCGCCGGCTATGACAAGACCGGCAATCTGGACGCCTCCGGCGGTTGGCTCTTTTCCGAGTGGGCGGCGTATGCACCGTCGAACGGCTTCTGGTCCGACTCGTTCGAACCGTCCATGCCCCTCTCCACGCCCTCGCTGCTCAACACGGCAAACCCGGCCATTCTCCGAGCCTTGGCAGACGCGGTGGTCAACCTCCGGAAGCACCACGTCGCGCTCGACGCCGGCTACGGCCAGGTCCAACACGCGACGCGCGACGGGAGGAAGATCCCCATACCCGGGTGCGACACTGGCTGTTTCAACGCGATCTATGCGGCAGACGGGCAGGGCGGCCCGCTCGACTCGGCTGCCTACGGCGAGGTCTACGACGGGTCGTCGCTCGTGATGACCACTGAGCTCACCGCGAACGGACCTGTGTCGGAGGGAATCCTCACTTACTCGCAGGCCACCAACCCGACCTCGCCTTGGCACGGGAACATGACCGAGCTCTATTCGCAGAAGAAATGGGTGCCCCTCGCCTATACCTCGGCCGAGCTCGCGCAGGAAACGGGCACGAAGACCGAGACGATCACCGTCCCCTGAACGGGCGACGTCGGCGAGTGGTTATCGCGAAGGCATCGGGTTCCTTTCGCTCACAGAGCTCCCCGAATCCGCCGCCGTCGGTTG
This sequence comes from uncultured Acidimicrobiaceae bacterium, assembly GCA_963784155.1. Lineage (GTDB taxonomy): Bacteria > Actinomycetota > Acidimicrobiia > Acidimicrobiales > RAAP-2 > Bog-756. Next base: position 611,548 of record CAWAQF010000007.1, on the reverse strand, counting down.
GAACGACCCGACGCACGGGCATCCGACTTCGGTCCCGAGCGGCCCGTTCGCCGCCGACGCCCGCTGCCGTCGTGCGACGGGTGCCCGCCACCGACCCCTTGATCTGGTGATCGTTACCCACCCAATTCGAAGAGGAGTAAGCATCACCCGCAATCGGCCACAACTACCAGGTCCCGCGGCCTTCCTTGGCTTGAGATCAGCGTGGAGCCGTGTGTCCGGTCCAATCGCTACCGTCGAAGTAACGCTGCAGCGAGGCGACCGTCGGATCGGGGTACCACCCCGCCGGAGCCTTCGGTTCGACGATCGGAGCAAACGTCGGCAGCGACGCCAAGCCCGCCGGCATCGCGGTATGTGCAGGAATCGAGCTCGAAGAGGCGAAGCTGGGAACGACCGTCATGCCTTGAGTTGTGGCCCAATGTGGTTCCCTGGTGGGGACCCGTGTCCGGTTCCTCCGCGACGCCCGCACGATGAGAAAGATCGCCACCGCCAAGACGGCGAGCGTGCCGACCGCCCCCCCGATGTCATAGGCAGCACGACTTTCCAAGCTCGACTGCCCCGTGCTGGGCAACACCGCGGGTCCGTCTGCCTTTGCGGCCTGATTCGCTGCGAGCGATTCCGCAGCGGTGCTGGTGAGAGTGCCGGTCGCCGTCGCCAGGACCACATCGAAGACGGTGCTGCCTCGTGCGAAGGTCACCGAGTAGACGGTCATCGGCACACCGTTGACGGGATGGCGCGGCAACGAAGCCCGAGGCGTCGGCTACCGATGACACAGGAAAGCTGCCCGCCCCGGAGGTGGAGGCCCCCTGCTCCAATCCGGCAAGCAACCCAGACACCTGCGAAGAATCGTTGTAGTTGAGTGCGACGATCCCCACCGCGTTGCCAGTGGAGACCCACAACCGCACGTATCCGGTCAGATTGCCGCTCGCCAATTGCTGTTGGATGGGCGATGGATTGGGCGAACCGATCGTGAGGATGCTCTCGTTGGACTGGTTGATCGGGCCGTTGTACTCACCTGGCGGTGCGACCACGAAGCCGGGCAACGACTGAGCAAGGACCACCTGAGACAGATCGGGTGCAGCCGCGGTCGACCCAGGGGTGCTCACTGTCAGCCCGATCCCGAAGGCTAGGACGGCGACGAGTACGCCGACGCTCCGAACCAGTGCAGTCAGCTTCGAAGAAGCCCCCAACACCCTCACTCGACGGTCATCGGCAGCGAACGGCTCTCACTTGATCGGTGGAGTAGTTTTGAGGCAGGAAACTCCTGGTGAGCGCTCGTGTGCTCGGGTGGGACGAGCGCAAGGACGCATGACCTGTTGCATCCCTCTCGGGCTGCCGGTCCGATGGCTCCACCAAGCTGCCCTGCCCGCTCGCCATTCGGGACCCTTGGCCCTGTTGCCGGAGCGGACATGGGCGGATCATCACGGAATGGGCAACATGCGATGGACCCTTCGGGTCCTCGGGGCGACCGTCCTGGCGATGGCGATCGTGTCCGGCTCTCTCAACGGCAGCCCGGTCAGCGCCGCGGCAAACTCGGGTCACCGGCCCCATGCGGCACCGACTGCATCGGGAACTGGCGTGATGTCCAACCTCCTGAACTCGGTGGCCTGCCCCGGACTGGCCGAATGCGTCGCCGTGGGAACCAAGGACACCTTCTCGGGCAGCGCCACGTTGACCGAGTCCTGGGACGGTAGTGCCTGGTCCTTGCGGGCTAGTCCCTCGCCTGCCGTGCACGGCGACCTACTCAGCGTGTCCTGTGCCGACCCGACGAACTGCATGGCCGTCGGCAATGCCGAGGAGAATCCGGTGTTCGAATCGACGTTGGCCGAACGGTGGGACGGGACCAGCTGGACGGTAGTGCCTACCCCAAGGCCTGGCACGGTGAGCAGTGACCTCTCCAGCGTGTCGTGCGCGGGCCCGAGCAGTTGCATTGCCGTGGGGAGCTACAAGAACAACCCGGACCAGAGCCTCACTCTGACCGAATCCTGGAACGGCAACAACTGGTCAGTCGTGCCCAGTCCGGCCCCGGGCGACTGGAGCGATCTCTTCGGCGTCACCTGCGTTACCGCAATCATGTGCGTCGCGGTAGGTGGCTTCTCAACCGCTTCGACGCGATCGAGCCTCGTCGAGTCGTGGGACGGGACCTCGTGGTCGGTCGTCGCGAACCCCAATCCGAGCACGACGTTCAATCAGCTCTACGCAGTTTCCTGCGCGACGTCGACTTCCTGCCTGGCCGTGGGTAGCGAGGGAACAGCTCCCCAGAAGACGTTGACAGAGCAATGGAATGGCTCGAGCTGGTCCCTCCTCCCGAGTCCCAACGTCGGATCTCGCGGGAACTTCTTCAGCGACGTGTCCTGTACCGGCCCCAGCAGTTGCATGGCGGTGGGAACATCCGAAATCGCGCCAGGCGAATTCCTCTATGACCAGACACTGGTCGAAGCGTGGAACGGAAGCAGCTGGTCAGTGGAGTCCAGCCCTCAACGGACTCCTTACAACAATCTGCTCAACGGCGTGATCTGCAACGACCCTGTGTCGTGTATTGCGGTCGGGTACTCCGCCGACGTCGCCAACATCAGCCAGACCCTCGTCGAGTCCAATTCCGGTGGGACCTGGTCGATCGTTCAGAGCCCCAATGCCGATCTGCTGGTGGCCCCGGTCGTCGCGATGGCTGCTGACTCGGCTGGCACCGGCTACCTCCTCGCGGACGTCGATGGCGACCTCTCGGTCCACGGGACCGCCGCAGGCTACGGCTCACTGGCGGGACTCAGCCTGAACCAGCCGGTGGTCGGCATGGCCGCGACTCCCGACGGAAAGGGCTACTGGGAGGTGGCGGCCGACGGGGGGATCTTCTCGTTCGGTGACGCCGTCTTCCAAGGTTCGATGGGTGGGACCCGGTTGAACCAGCCGGTGGTCGGCATGGCCGCGACTCCCGACGGAAAGGGCTACTGGGAGGTGGCGGCCGACGGGGGGATCTTCTCGTTCGGTGACGCCGTCTTCCAAGGTTCGATGGGTGGGACCCGGTTGAACCAGCCGGTGGTCGGCATGGCCGCGACTCCCGACGGAAAGGGCTACTGGGAGGTGGCGGCCGACGGGGGGATCTTCTCGTTCGGTGACGCCGTCTTCCAAGGTTCGATGGGTGGGACCCGGTTGAACCAGCCGGTGGTCGGCATGGCCGCGACTCCCGACGGAAAGGGCTACTGGGAGGTGGCGGCCGACGGGGGGATCTTCTCGTTCGGTGACGCCGTCTTCCAAGGTTCGATGGGTGGGACCCGGTTGAATCAGCCGGTGGTGGGCATGGCCGCAACGCCGGACGGAAAGGGCTACTGGGAGGTGGCGGCCGACGGCGGGATCTTCTCGTTCGGTGACGCTCCGTTCGAAGGGGCCGGGTGAGTGGGGAGGTGACCGGATCGAGCAAGCCACTGTCCATCTCCAGCAAGTTGGTCGCAGCGGCGGTGCTCGCTAGCGCCGGATTGCTGGCCGCCGGTGGCGCGACAGGGGCCCACGATGCGTTGCCCGCTCCGGACGTGACTGCCTTCGGAGACGCGCCTATCTACGGATCGACCTCGTCGGTCGACCTGCATGCCCCGGTGGTGGGCATGGCCGCAACGCCGGACGGACGCGGTTACTGGGAGGTGGCGGCCGACGGCGGGATCTTCTCGTTCGGTGACGCCGTCTTCCAAGGTTCGATGGGTGGGACCCGGTTGAACCAGCCGGTGGTCGGCATGGCCGCGACTCCCGACGGAAAGGGCTACTGGGAGGTGGCGGCCGACGGGGGGATCTTCTCGTTCGGTGACGCCGTCTTCCAAGGTTCGATGGGTGGGACCCGGTTGAACCAGCCGGTGGTCGGCATGGCCGCGACTCCCGACGGAAAGGGCTACTGGGAGGTGGCGGCCGACGGGGGGATCTTCTCGTTCGGTGACGCCGTCTTCCAAGGTTCGATGGGTGGGACCCGGTTGAACCAGCCGGTGGTGGGCATGGCCGCGACTCCCGACGGAAAGGGCTACTGGGAGGTGGCGGCCGACGGCGGGATCTTCTCGTTCGGTGACGCTCCGTTCCTCGGTTCGATGGGTGGGACGGTGCTTACTCAGCCTGTCACCGGCGTCGCTGCCTACCCCGGTGGCCACGGCTATTGGGAGGTGGCGGCCGATGGCGGCGTGTTCGCGTTTGGTGCGAGCCGATACTTCGGCTCCTACGGGGCAGGCCTTCCTGCAGTAGGTCCGATGTACATGCGGTTCGTCGGCATGGCGTCGTCAGGAGACGGTGGGGGTTACTGGCTGGTTGCCTCGGGCTTCTGCTCATCGCCTGGTTCGATGGGCCCCTTGACCTTCACTGGCCCACCGACTTCCACGCCGTCCTCGCTCGCCGAAATCAACGCCTACCCTCTCTTCGGCGACTGCACCGAGCAGGTGCAGTTCCGCTTCGCTCCGCCAGCACCGCCCACGACCGGTTACGACGTCCACTACGTCGCCTCCCCAACCACGAGCCCGTCCGGACTTCCGGTCCGCATGGCCGGCAACGCGTTCTTGCAGGTCACGCTCCACCCGGCGGACTCCGACAGCTACACCGGCCCGACGGATATCTTCCCGACCGGCACGCAGAACATCTTGGAGATCCGAGAGACCCAGAACTTCGAGGGCTATTTGACCTGGGACGTCGGTCTGGCGCACGTCGCGCCGGTATGGGTCGGGCAACCCCAGCCCGGTGGCGCTGAGTTCCTGGTTGTCAACATCGGCTGAAGAACCGCCGGCCTCAAGGTGCTGAAGTTCAGCGACCGCAGGCTCTGCTTCGGTCGCGCAGAGCCTTCCCGTGCAACCGCGGGTCACGACAGAGATCCCCGGGCGGCTGTCCCGGTCGCGGGATCGGGCCGATCCTGAGAGAACCCGCGTGACCGCTGCCGTCACTACGGGCTCCCTGTCGTGACCCACCGAAATGACATGTATAGCGGACCTCGGCTCGGCGGCACCACAGGTAGCGTCACTTTGGCCTTGATTTGACACCATTCTAGTGTCACTATGGCACCATGGAATTGACCGGGTACGTCGAGAGCATCCGTACGCAGTTCGCCGCGGCGGCAGAAGCGGGAGGAGATGAGGGGAAGGCGCAGGCCGAGCGGCTATTCGCCCCTCTCGAGTCGGCCCTACGCCTCGCTCTGCAGGATGCCCTAGCCGCTGCGGCCGAGGAGATCACCTGCGAGCTGGCACCCGGCTCGGTCGAGCTGCGATTGAAAGGCCGAGATCCCGAGTTCGTCGTGAGCCTCCCCCAACCCGAACCTCCGCCCGAAGAGTCGGAGCTCTCCATGTCCAGGCTCGTCTCTCCCGAGGGAGACGAGGGTGCTACCGCCCGGATCAATCTCCGCCTCCCCGAGCACCTGAAGGCGCGGGTGGACGATGCAGCCGCGAGAGAGGGCCTCTCGATCAACAGCTGGCTGGTTCGCGCCACGAGTGCAGCTCTTGAGCGAAGCACCTCGGCTCGTCGTAAAGACCGACGGGCCCCCACTGGATCTCAGCGATACACCGGCTGGAGCCGGTAGTCAGGAGGAAGCGAAATGACCATCTTCGAAACGCCCGATCCGATCTCCGTCTCGCTGGAGTTCGGGGTCGGCGATCTTCGTCTCGTGGCCGGCGAGCTCGCCGAGACGTTGGTCGAGGTGAAGCCGACCGATCCCGCCAAGAAGGGGGACGTCGACGCGGCGAAGCAGGCCCAGGTCGAGTACGCGTCAGGCGCCCTGCTCGTGCGGGGCCCGAAGAATTGGCGCCAGTGGACATCACGGGGTAGCCACGATTCGATCGACGTCGAGATCCAGTTGCCCGAAGGCTCACGTGTCAGCGCGGACATGGGAATGGCGGCCGTACGCAGTGCAGGTCGCCTCGGCGAGCTCGACATCAAGACCGGCGTGGGAGACGTCCGGGTGGACGAGGCCGGTCCGACGAGGATCAGGACGGGCCTCGGCGAGGTGAACGTCGGCCGAGTCGAGGGCGACGCTGAGGTGAAGACCGGATCGGGTCGGATCGAAATCGGCTCGAGTCGGCGGCTCGGCCACGGTCAAGAACTCGAACGGGGACACCCGCATCGGGGATGTCGAGGGCCGCGGCACAGCTGCAGAGTGCAAACGGCACCATCCAATTGGACAGCGCTCGCTCGGACGTGACGGCCAAGACGGCTTTCGGGGACATCCGTCTGGGCGTCTTGTCGCATGGCAGTATCGAGGCCAAGACCGCCTACGGGCAGATCGAGATCGGAGTGCTCGACGGAGTGACCGCCTGGTTGGATCTCTCCACCAGCTTTGGCCGAGTCGACAACCAGCTCGAGGACATAGGTCGTCCCTCGGCCGACGAGCAAACCACCGAGATCCGCGCGCACACGGCCATGGGCGACATCAAGGTCGGTCGGGCGGCTGCTCGCTCCGAAACGGGGACGAGGTCATGAAGGCACCCGCGGTGGAGGTGATCGGACTCGAGGAGTCCTTCGGCCAGAAGTAAGGTCCTCGACGGACTCGACCTCGAGATTAAAAGGGGATCGGTCTTCTGCCTTCTCGGCACGAAGGGTACGGGAAACACCACCGCCCCTTCGTGAGCAGCGCGTTCGTTCCCGCGGCGTCGATGCCATCCCGGAGTGCGCTGGTTCGCCGATTACCAGCCCTTCACGCCGGTCATCCAGACCCTTCGAGGGCTTCTCACCGGGTCCGGGATCGCCTGGGAAGGCCGCAGAGCCGTTGCCTGGTGTGCGGCCATCGCCGTCATCGCTTACCTCTGGGCCGACGCCTCACGACCGGGCACTCCCCGCGGTTGAGGTAGTCGTCCACACGCCGCCTTCCATTCCCACGCGAAGGCGAGCGTCTGTGTGCAGGCCGTCGTGCGGAGGGGGGCCCTACCTGGGGCCAATGGTCGAGTGTGCCGGCGAACGAAACAGTGACAACTGCCGCCGGGGTTCAGGCCTTTGTGACCGCCGAGGGTGGTGGGATCGTGCCGGGGCCTGTCCCTAGACAAGCCGCCTTCGCCGCCGGGTCCGCTGAGGCCGGGAGTATCGGTGGTTTCAAGAAAGGCGGCCTTGCCTTCAAGTCCAACATGTCGAAGAGGCTGTTCGCGTTGGCATCTCGACGTGTAAGAGCCGGGAGATTCCACTTCTCCTCGACCGTCTTGAGAATGGAGGTGTGGTCGTACACGGTGTGGGAGACGAAGTTTTTTTTGGCGTAGGGACTGACCACCCCCGACGGGACGCGGAATCCATACCGGTCGAAGCCTCCGGGCGGATCCCCTGGTGTGAGGGCAGGAGGAATGTCGTCGGGGGGTATGGCCGTGGGCGGCGGAACGTGGTCGTAATAGCCCCCGTGCTCGTCATAGGTCCAGATCAACAGGGTCTTTGGCCAGTTCGGACTCGACATGACGGCGTTGACGACCATGCCCATGAACTGATCACCGAATTGGACATCCTGAGGATTTTCCTCTGAGGACTTGTCGTAGTTGGGCTCTACCAGGCAGTACGACGGGAGATTTCCTGCCGCTGCATCGGCATAGAACTGATCGATCTTCATAACGCCTTTCGAGAGAGGATTCGATTCTTCAAGGTAAGGCAGATAGACCCCGAGCGACGGCGCGCTCGAGTAGTAGTCCCGCCATGTAATTCCGTACTTGTCGAATTGTTCATAGATGACGCCGTTCGGTGGCAGTTCAGTCGGGAAAGTGTCGTTGATGAGCCCGAGAGAGGTTCCCGAGATGAGATACCTGCGATTCGGATCCGTCTGCGCCATGACCGAACAGAAATAGCGGTCGGCGATCGGAAACGTGCCGGCGATCCCACAGGTGAAGGGGAGGTCCTCCTTGGTGAAGTAACCCATGGCCTCCGGCGTTGTGCTCGTCACGAATCCCTGGCAAGTGCCCCCGTCATATGCCTCGTGGCTGACCTTCCAATCGTTCCCCACCCCATTCGTCTGGCATTCAGTTGGCATGTGGAACGCGTGTACGTAGTTTCCGAATCCGTCAGGATTCTTGGCAGTGGGCTCGCCGTCCGGCCCGACAGTTAGCCCGTCCCCTCTTCCGATGAGTCCCAAAATGTTGTCAAACGAATGGTTCTCCATCATCACGACAACGATGTGTTGGATCTCCGGTACTTGATCGGTTCCTGCCGGTAGATCGGGCCGGGGCCTCGACCCTGCCGCTCGCAGGACCTTGCGGGTCGACGTGGTCGAGGTTGTGGTGGCTACTGAGGAGGATCGACTCGCACAGCCGGCGAGCACCATCGTGGCGCCGAACAGACTTCCACCGAGAAACTGCCGTCGATTCATCCGTACCCTCCGGTTGCTTGGTCGTCCCGTCTTCTGCCACGAAGGCTTTCTGCTCTCTGGGTGACCTACAGTCCTCTGCGCGACGTACTGCCCGAGGTAATGCGTACCTCATCTTGGTCTTGACTTATCTCACGTGCGCCCGATGATGGACGCAAGTCCAGGAAGCAGGCGCCCCCTGGGTCGCCACTCGAGATATCCGGAGGAGTCCCGTCGTGAGACCGTCACTCGGGGAGCTGCCCGGTGAGCCCAGCGCAAGCCTGATCATGCCGTCCTGACCAGCACCAATATCGAGCAGTCCCAACGGGTTCGGCATTGTGGGGCAGCCTGGGGCGGCGTGTCCCTATCGACGCTTCCAATGTGGTCAACGGCCCGAGTCCGAGAGAAGCGAGGTCTCTCCACGTCCGCACCCGCACGTAAGGACGCGTCGACCGGCTTCGTTTGGCTCCCTGGGGCCGTGAAGGAACGCTGTGTAGACCACGATGTGGTTCTTCGGCTCGTGGTGACGAAGTGCGAACACAAGATGTTTGCTGCGCAGCCGCCTCGAAGGTCACGGCTCAAAGTGTCTCAGAACCTCACCAGGCCAGTCTTGCCGACGCCGGTTCAAGCACCCCACGGACCCCGCAATCGGAGGCACCTCAGGGACATCTAGCGATGGTCCCGACGATGACCTTTCACTTCACCTCCAAAGATTGACGCTGAGCTAGCGCCTCATCGATGCGTGCACTAACCGGGGCGCGGGTAGAAGGCGCGACATGCCGAGTGAATCGAAGCCCGTACGCGAAGAAGGGGCGGAGCCGAAGCTCCACCCCTTCTCACACCGACGAATATTGCATCAGCCGAGGCTAAGCGAGCCCGTCAGGTGTACGGCGTGCAGGCCGGTCGTCGAAACGGTGTTTTCGAGTGACGACAGACTTTCAGTGGTTTCAGCGCTCAAAACAGACGACGCGCCGCCATCAGAGCCTCCGAAGTCGTCCTTGACCGAGGTATTTCCGATCGCGACCACCGCGTTTCCATCAGTCGCTGCGCTCACCGTCACGCTGCCGATGCTGAGCTTGCTGTGCTTTGTCGTGAGATGGACTCCCGGGGCGCTCCAATCGATGGTGATCTTGCCCTTTGTGGGAAGGGTTGCAGGAAGCCCTGAGATGCCGGTAGTTGGCCCGTGGAGAACGCCCACGGCGTCGCCGGTCACGTTAACGCCGGCGAAGCTGGCGGCGTCCGGTCCGCTGACGACACAACGCTTCAGCTCGAACGCGAAGAGCAGGTTTTCCCTGTGCTTGAGGTTTGTCGTCACCTTGGGGGACAACTGGACGCTCGCCGATCCCAGGGTGCAGGCAACACTGTCCTGGCTTACGTCGACCTTGCCCACACTGGCGGAGGCAGCACCGCTGGCTGCGAGCACTCCGATTGGCATTGCGACTACGGCGGCCGCCAAAAGAACCCTTCTCATTGGATCACCACTTTCCTTGTTCAGTTAGGCGAAGCGATCGCTCCAGCGTGAGACGAGGTACCTCACGCACTTTTACCAACGCTGAACTGGCGAATCGCGTTACCTCACCTTGCGGCGGGTGGGTCCCTGATGCAACTTCTGGGTGGCCTTTGCAGAGTCGCGGAAACACGGGAGAGGTCATTGACTGGCGTTCAGGGGTACCCCCTCAGGCGCCTCGGGGCGCTACCACTCGATTTCTTGCCCGGCCAGTTAGCCACACATGTTGATGGGGGGTTCGGGTCCGCTTCGGTCGTGCTCGCAAGGTCCCGAACACCTTGATGAGGGGGCTGCGAGTGCGCCGTGCCTCCTGGTAGCCGTGACTGCCGTTGCCTTCTTCTCCGTTCCAACCTCGTCGGGTCTTGTCGGCCCTCGTTGCAAGCGTTCGCGGGTTCAGGCTTGGCCAGCACGAAGGTTTCAGGTCGCTTCAAATGCGAGCCTCCTGATCAGGAAATGCACCGTTCCTTTAGACCTTGGCCAGCGACTGGACAATTATCTGCATGAACAGTGGAGCGACGACGACCCTGGGTCCGGCACATCGTCTTCATCCGGATGGTCAACGACCCACGGACCGCCATTACATCGAGCGTCCGATGAAAGACGGGCGGACCAAGAAGGAGGCGATCCGCTTCCTCGAGCACTATGTAGTCCGGGAGGTGTTCGCGGCGCTGCCGCGCTCACGATTTGGTGTTGACACTCCATAGGAGCATCGTTCTGGGGCGCCGATGCGCTTCCGACTGGAAGGTCAGCTCTGGATGCGGTAGCGGAAGTACACGACACCGTTGCCGAACCGGTGCTCCTCCAGTAGCTCCAACGGGACGCGGGCGTCGCTGGGGAATGCGGGTTTGCCGTCACCGACGAGCACGGGATAGATGAAGAGGTGGCACTCATCTATCAGCCCGGCGTTGAACGCGTGCGCCGCGAGGGTCGGCCCGCCGACGGTCAAGTCGCTGGCGCCGGACGTCGACATGTCGCGGACCGAACCGGGGTCGAAGCGGTGCTCGAGCCGCGTGTTGGCGGTCGAGACTGCGTGCAGCGTCGTGGAGTAGACGATCTTGTCGGCCGCTTGCCAGACGTTCGCGAAGTCGGCCATGAGCTCCGATTGGGCGGCCAGGGTGGGGTCGGTCTCCCAAACGGCCATCGTCTCGTACATGCGCCTTCCATAGAGGTGGGTGCCGACGGGGCGCACAAGGTCAGTGATGAAGCTGAATACCTCGTCGCTGGGCTCGGTCCATTCGAAGCCGCCGTGCGCGTCTTCGGTGTAGCCGTCAAGGGACACATTCGCGACGTAGATCACCTTGGCCATGTTGCTCCTCGGGTGCCCGTGTGACGGTGCATGGGAGCAAATGTACGCCCCTCGGCGGCCGTTCCGACCCTCCAGCCCTCTTCGGTGACACGCTCGCAGAGCAGGCGTCGGCCAGCCGGGGTCAAACGGGCGTTACGGTGAAGTTGCATTGGGTCTCTTTTGTGCTCAAGTCGGCAAACTCGAGTCTCAAGGAGGCCCATGCACGCGTCAGGGACCCTGAAGAACCTCTCTAGGAATCACAACTAGCTCCGTTGAGGAATGCCCACCAATAAATAGGCGCAGTCAGGGCCCGAGCTTGCCAGTCTTGATGGTCGAACACGGTGGCCCGGTGTCCGGACTGAGCACCGCCGCGAACCTCCAGACCACGTTCAACCCGCCTCCCTGGACCCTAGGGGCGAGAAACTGCTGCCAGCGTGTTGTGTCCCACCCACCCGGCGATTCGGGCAAGCTGTACGGATGAATGACCTTTGCCCACCGATCGCAGCCCCCCTGCGTGATGTCACGACGGAGCGTCTGGTTCTCCGCCGATTCGATCGTAATGTCCTCGACGAACTGGCGTGCGTTTTCGAGAGGCGCGAGGTCTGGGAGTTCCCGTACGGGCGAGGGATGACTCGCACCGAAACGGCGGCCTTCCTCGAGGCGCAGATTCGCCATTGGGACGAGTTCGGATTCGGATGCTGGATGGCGAGGGAGCGTCAAGACGACCGTCTGATCGGCTATGTCGGCCTGTCGATCCCGACATTCCTGCCTGAGATTCTCCCGGCCATCGAGGTCGGTTGGCGGTTCGCGCCGACCTCATGGGGCAACGGATACGCTACCGAAGGCGCGACGGCTGCCCTGAACGAGGCGTTTTGGACAATGGGACTCAGTTTGGTGTGCTCTCTACCGCAGACTGATAACCCTCGGTCCGTCCGCGTCGCCGAACGTTTGAGCATGAGACTGGTCCGAGAGGTGGCGGTCCCCGCCGACGACCAGAGAGGTGAGGTGCTTGTAAGTCACTACGAGATCAGTCGAGGTGAGTGGCGGTCGGCAAGCCATCGCGCCGAGGGATGTGGGCACGGCCGCTGATCCGGCGGTCAGGGACAGTGTTACCTTGCCCCAGTGAGCACCCAGGTCATCGTCCTAAACGGCGCATCTTCGTGAGGCAAGACATCGATCGCTCGGTGTCTTCAAGCGTTGTCGACGACACCTTGGTTTGTTACTCGGCATCGATGACTTGATCAGGGCGATGCCCACCCAGGGGATCGAGTACGGATCTCTGCTTCATATCGGCGAAACCGGGCAGGCCAAAGTCGGTCCTGGGTGGAGGACACTTGAGGCGTCCTGGAACATCGGCATAGCCGCGATTGCCGCCAAAGGGACTGGCGTCATCCTTGACGAGGCGTTTCTTGACGTCTGCCGGGAGTGATCGCCGACTGCCAGAGTCGTGCCGGGCATCCACGCTCGATAACCGACCCGCTCCCGGCGACGCTCCTATCACTTGTCCAAAGATCAAGGGGACCTGTACACGTCGGCACGGTGGTCGATACGTAGGACAATTACGGTTTTGGCCTCCTCGTCGAGGTCGTACACCACTTGGTACGGGCCTCGACGAGCCGCCCACAGTCCGGTGAGCTCCCGCCGCAAAGGGTGCCCCACCGCGCGTGGCGATTCGGTGAGTGCCCCGGTAACAAACTCGACGACCGCTGCAGCGGCCTTCTCGGGCAGTCGGGCCAGCCCACGCTCGGCGGAGGCAGCCACGATAAACCGGTATGCCGGCTGGCTCACCGCCGCAGGTACTTGGCGCGAAGGTCTTCGGCAGAGAGGACCCTGCCTTGCGCGACATCTTCTCTTGCCTTCCCGATCTCCTTGAGGGCTTTCGGGTCGGACAACAGCTCCAATGTGTCCTCGAGCGCCTCGAGGTCGTCGGGGCTCATGATGACGGCGGCCGCTCGGCCATTGCGGGTCAGCACCACGCGGTCGTGCTCGTATTCCACTCGATCCACGATCGCGGAGAGGTGGGCCTTGATCTCGGCAAGGGGCAGTGTTTCGGCCATGACCACTATTATAGTCATGCAGCTGCAGGGGTCAGCATAGGAGTCTGTTGAACAACGGGCCGTCTGGGCATAGGTTCGTGGTCGCAAGCTCGGGCGTTGACCGAACCGAAGAGCCGGCATGAAGAGGGCGTGAGCCGGCCACCCTGGTTGGGTTGAACCCGTAGGAGAGGTCCCCTCTTTGTCACCCTGGGCTTGCGCGCACCCGGACCGACCACCCACCTGCTCTCGTCGTTGCCCGCGCCAGGCACATGTGTCCCGACGGAACCCTCTTTGAGTCAAGGGGCAGTTTTCAACGCGTTTCGGGCGCGCGGGATCCAGCCGGCTCTGCCGAACGAAGATGCCTAGAGTTGGGTCGGTCCGGGAGTGACTTCGCCGAAGAGCCGGCCTTCAGGATGCAGAGCCGACCACGCAGGCTTCGAGTCGTTTCCTACTTGTCCTCCCGGGCCCTCTATCGCTGTGAAGTCGAGGACCAACTGTCGGTAGACGGTGTTCGAGATCTGTCGCTTGAGCGAGCGAATGGCTTCTTTCTTTGTCTTCCCCTCGTCGACCTTGCGCTCGAAGTAGGCGCGGCCCTCCGAATGGCTCTGGCGGATCTGGCAGATGGCCACCATGTGAATGGCGTGGTTGAGCCGGCGATTACCCCGTCGTGACAGCCGGTGGGCCACCCGGCCACCCGAGGACACTTCGATCGGAGCCGTGCCGTTGTAGGCGGCGAACTGGGCCCGGTTGACGAACCTCGAAACGTCGCCGGTGTAACCGATCAAGGCGCACGCGAGCACTGGGCCGATGCCGTACACGTCGGTGAGCAAGGTCCCCGAGGCCCGGACTGCGGTCTTGATCCGTCGGTGCGACTCCTTCAGCTGCCGGTCGAGTCGTCGGACGTCCTCGAGGAGCTCGAGGGCGAGCTGGTGGCGGGTCTGCTCCACCGGGGTCGACGGCTCGAAGGCGCCGAGCAACGAATCGGCGTCAGAAGCGTTGAGTTCCTTGGCAATTCCGCCCGGTGAGAGAGTGGCGATCACCTGGTGCAGCCGGCACACCAGCTTGGTGCGCAGATCCCCGATGTCCTGGTTGCGCTTGGCGAGCAACCGCAGCACCTCGGCATGATCGGCAGCCAGCACCGACCGCAGCCCTGGTGAACGCAGCGCGGCGATTGCCACCGAACGGGCGTCGTTCGGATCGTTCTTGTCCGACTTCCCCGTTCCGAGCACCCGCACCCTCGACGCCAGCGTCGCCGGGACGTCGAGGACGTGCTCCCCGGCGTCGACGAGCTGCTGAGCCAACAGATAGCCGAGCCCGCCGGCGGACTCGATCGCCCAGGTGCGCTTCTCGAAAGTTTCGGCCCACCCGAGCAGTCGGTCCGTCTGGCGCTTGGTGGCTCGGACCGTGATCGTGGCGAGCTCAGCCTCGCCACAGTCGATGGCAACAGCGGCGTGGGTCGCCTTGTGCGGGTCGATCCCGATGATGACGGACATGAGTACCTCCTGGCTTGTCGGTTAGGAACCGCCAGGGCACTCCTGATTCAGATCGCAGTGCACGCTCCTCTTTCGAGCCACTCGGCGGCAAGGACCCCGGCAGGGAGCTCTTCGATCGAAAGCCAGACAGCCGAAGCCATCGGCAGGCACTTCGAGAGCAACCCCGCCGGGTCCTCTGAACGCTACGGATCAGCCGCAGCGTCTGCCATCAGTCTCAATCAGAATCTGCCGGGCGTGTGGACACAGAGTGTTCGGGCGCGGGAGAACAGGAGTGGTGTCGGCTTGTCCTAACAGCTCAGGCGCTTGTTCGCATTAGACGCGAACCGACCCCGGACGAGCCGGGGTCGGTTGCGCGATGAGCCCGTTACTTCACCAAGGAGACTTAGGAATAAGGCGTAACGGTGGGTGGAACGACGGTAAATGTCAAGTTGAAGCTTTCTGCGGGGTCTGCCAACGTGGGGAATGCACCGCATAGGTTTTGTACCTGGATGGAGCCGGCTTTCGTCAAGGTCACGGAAGCAGTCGACGTGGGCGCCAACCCCGACACGTTGGTACCTGCGCCGACGGGCGCCCAAGACGCAAGAGGGGGTGATACCCCATTACCTTCTCCATATATGACCAAAACTTCTGCAGACCAATCCTCATTGCAGGCAGTCATGTCGGCTCTCGTTGATGCCGAGACGAGTGTGATTGTCGTGCCTGCTGGGAACGTTGTGCTTCCCGCTAGGAAGCCGATGTTGGCCGGGGTTGTCGGGGTCCAGTGGTAGGTCGTTTGAAGCGGGTCCGCTAGCCAGCGCGACCCCATGACCAATGCAGGTCTGCGCCGACTGTCCCAGTTCGCCGGTTCAGTGGGACGGAGACGACCCTGGCTGGGTGGTAAGACTGCCGATGATGTCCACCTGGGAGGTCGTTGAACGGGACGGGGTTCGGCTCGCTTGCCAAGACTTCGGGGGCCTAGGCCAACCGGTCCTCATCCTGCACGGGTTGGCGGGTCAGTCGAACGAATGGTCGCGGACCGCAGGTCATCTTGTGCCGCGATTCCACGTGCGGGCGCTCGATGCTCGGGGTCACGGCCTCAGTGAACAGCAGCCGGCCGATGTCTCGCGAGCTGCCCACATCGCGGATGTCGAGTTCATTGTCGAGGCGCTGGTCCGTCAGCCGGTGATTCTGATCGGTCAATCGCTCGGCGGGCTCACCGCACTTCAGGTGGCCGCCCGAAGCCCTGACCTTGTGCGATCGCTGGTCGTGGTGGAAGCCAATCCCGACTCGATCGGCGCATCGGCCATTTCTGATGTCGTCGCCTCACTTCGAGGGTGGCCAGTGCCCTTTGCGACTCGGGACCAAGCGGTGCGGTTCTTCGGCGGTCCTTCAGTCGCGGCTGACGCTTGGATCAGTGGACTCCGAAAACGTGAGGACCGTTACTGGCCCTCCTTTGAAGTTGCGGTGATGGAGCGGACGCTTCGCGAGGCGGCTCGTCACTCCTACTGGGACGAATGGGACACCATCAAGTGCCCGACCCTCGTCGTCGTGGCAGAAAAGGGCATCCTGCCCAAAGGATCGGGTCAAGCCATGACCGGACGAAACCCCCACGCTCGGCAGATCGAGATTGCGGGAGCAGGCCACGACCTTCATCTCGATCGGCCCGACGAATGGGACCAGGCGCTGGAGCAGTTCCTCGATGCCGTAGGAGAGGCTGGCTGACGTCACTGCTGGACTCCCCCCGATCAATGACACTGGGCTGAGGGTCCACCGCTTCGCTACTGGGCCTCAATAGGTTCGGAAGCACAGTCAGAGGAACGGCACGCCCCGTCTCGAAAAGAGGGTGATTGGTCCGGGTTGCTCGAACAACTCGGACCGCCCGTCACTCCGATCCGGAACGGCCGTGCCATCCCTCACCAGTTAACGAGAGAAGGGATGGCCATGACCATCGTAGAAGCTGCGCGGGGGGTCACCGGTGGTGTCGATACGCACCTCGACGTCCACGTCGCCGCCGCACTGGATCCGATCGGTGGCTTGTTCGGCACCGCCGACTTTCCGACGACACCCGCGGGTTATCGGTCGCTTCTGTCCTGGCTCCGGTCCTTCGGGGAGGTGACCAAGGTCGGGGTCGAGGGCACTGGCTCCTATGGGGCGGGACTTTCCAAGTACTTGCGCACCGCAGGCGTCGCGGTGATCGAGGTGAACCGGCCCAACCGGGAGGAGCGGCGCCGCAGTGGCAAGTCCGATCCCCTCGACGCCATCGAGGCGGCCCGGGCTGCTCTCGGCGGCAAGGCGAAGAGCATCGCCAAGTCCAAAGACGGTGCCGTCGAGGGGATCCGAGCCCTCGTCGTCGCCAAACGCTCGGCCCGAGTGGCCCGCACCGCCGCGCTCGTCCAGATGCGCCAGCTGATCGTCACCGCCCCCGACCAACTGCGAGACCGTCTGCGGGGCCTGACCGTGCGCGCCCTCACCACCGAGGCGGCTCGCCTACGTCCGGCTCGTCGCGGCGATCCGGTATTGACCGCGACTCGCTGTGCTCGCTCGCCCGTCGGGTGGAATGGCTCGACGACGAACTGGCCGAGCTCGACGCTCGGATCGAGGCGCTCCTCATGGAATGCTGCCCCGACCTCCTCGGGCGCTTCGGCGTCGGTCCCGACACCGCAGCTGCATTGGTGGTCTGTGCCGGAGACAACCCAGAACGTCTCCATTCAGAACCGGCGTGGGCGCATCTGTGCGGGGTGGCCCCCGTCCCGGCCGGCTCCGGGAAGACCTCTGGACGGGTCCGAGTCGATCACGCCGGCGACCGCCAGGCCAACGCCGCGCTCTGGCGCATCGTGATGGTGCGCATCGCCCACCACCCCGAGACGACGGCCTACTTCACCCGCAAAGTGCAAGATGGGCGCCCCAAGCACGAGATCATCCGTCTCTTGAAGCGCTACGTCGCCCGCGAGGTCTACCGCTACCTGCCTCGCGGCTGAAGACCGCGGCCGTGGGTCTGGCTCACCCCCTATCTGTCGCCCACCCGACGGGCTGACTTCCCGGCGACTCGTCGACCCACGGCCCGGAACCCATTGCAACCCGTGGCCTCATAGGAGCTTGTCCTCGAGATCGAGTGACTCATCATTGATCTGCCCGCTCGGTTGCACTCTGATGAAATTGGCCTTGACAAGTGATAGGAGCGTCGCCGGGAGCGGGGCGCTTATCGCTGGGGCTCATGGCACGGGGACGGGCAATACTCGCGAACCATGGGCATCCTCGGCGGAATCCTGATCGGCATCGGGGCCGTACTGTGCGCTTTCGCACTTCTGGCCGCCTTTACGCCTATTGCGATCATCGCACCCTTGGTCGGGGCTGTCTTCGTGGGAGGAGGCGTCATCTGTCTGGGTTTCCGCCCACGGCCGCCGCTACCGCCGCCGGGAAGCTCCCCTCGGCTTCCCGAATGAGAGACCTATACCTGTCTCACAAGGCCGGGTCGGTGTCGTTACACGCAGATCGTGAACTCAACTATGGCTTCCACCCCGGATCACGCCCCAGAAGGCCCAGAATCTGATCGAAGATGGTCGCATCGGCGGCGACGGGAACCGCAGGGCCAAAAGCCACTCCGCGTGCTGCGTCTTGCCCTGAACCGAAAGTCTGTCGGACCAGATCGAACAACTGAGGCACTCCACCAGGATCTGGAGCGAAGGGGATTCCGCTCCCACGTGACAAGTCCCAGCCGTGGACGCACAGTTCTCCGAAAACAACTAGTCCGGCAACTTCGCCTGGGAGGTACTGGCCTCCGACTCGAGTCATCCCGGTCCACGCCCCAGGGTCTCTCCAGGCATCTGCGAGGGCTTCGAGGCGTCGCGGCAGGGACTCCCGCCAGTCAGGATCAAGGTTCGACGCGCTGCCCTGCGGACCCATGTTTGCTGACTCACCCTCTGCTTTGCGCGCCGCTCCACCAAATGCGACGGTGAGTCCGCAGATATGGTCCAGCAGGTCACCAACCGAGTAGTCGCTGCACGGTGTCGGATCTTCGAGAGCTTCTTCTGGAACTTCCTCGATCAGCGCGGATAGCCGAGTGCTGCCCGGGTGCAGGTCGATCATGACGCGTCCCTCCAGGTTGGTTCGCTCAACCTACGTACCCGCGCCTCAAATGGAGCCCACCTCACGGCACGAGGCATGTCGCAATGATGCCACCATCAGCCAAGACCACCCACCACGGGCCATCGGACCAGCGTGCCTCAGTACGCCCGGCCCCGGTCGGTTATCGACCGGGGCCGATCGGCACATCCACGCGCGTGGAGCACTGACCCGGCACGTCCGTTGCTGCACCCACAAAGGGGTGCGAGACTCACGGCGTCTGCGACCAAGGGAGAACGACTCATGCCGAAGTACCTCGTCCAAGCGTCCTATATCGGCGATGGGGTCCAGGGACTCCGCCAGGAGGGTGGATCGGCCCGTCGAGCCGTCGTCGAAAAGGCGTGTTCCAGCGTCGGCGGAAAGCTTGACGCGTTCTACTACGCGTTCGGCGATACGGACGTCGTTACGATCATGGACCTGCCGAACAATGTGACAGCGGCCGGTGTCGCTCTGCTTGTCGCTGCCAGCGGCAAGGTAGACATCAAGACCACCGTCCTATTGACCCCGGAAGAGGTCGACTCTGCGGTGAAAGTCGGGGGCGACTATCGCCCACCCGGGGGCTGAGCGCCTGGCTTCCTCACCCCATCCGCAACGTGCCGGTATCGGGCGGGTTCTGGGTGACCCTATCGCCGGCTCTGGGCGCGTTATCGCGAGCATGGCTGGTGTCTTATCCACCTGCCACGAAGGCTGCGACGACATAGGCGGCATGGCGGTCGAAGTTCTCGCGTCGGCGGTCGTAGATCGTCGTGGTCCGAGGATCAGCGTGGCGAGCGGCGATCTGGACGTCGCGCAACGGGACTCCCGCATCGAGGGCCGCCACGATGAATGCGGCCCGGAGCATGTGGGGGTGGACGACCCCGAGCCCGGCCCGCTTGCCGATCGAGCGGACCCACCGGTGAGCGGTCCGGCGGTCGAGGCGCTGACCGTCCTTCCGCCGCAGGATGGATCCCTCGGAGCGTTCCCCGATCACGAGGTCGAGGGTCCGGGCCGCCTCGGGACCAACGGGACGACGGCTGGCTTGTTGCCCTTGCCCAGGACCCGCAACGTGCGGTGACCGTGGTCGAAAGCGATGTCCTCGACACTCGTCCCGCACGCCTCGCTTACCCGGAGGCCGTTCAGGCCGAGGAGCACGGCGAGTGCCGCGTGATCCTGGTCGAACCGCTCGGCGGTGAAGAGAAAGGCACCGAACTGCTTTCGATCAAGCCCCCGGCCCTCTGAGGGATGGACCTTCGGGCGCCGGACGTGCTGTGCGGGTTGGCGGCCACCCGGCCGTCGATGTGCGCGAATCGGTAGAAGGCGCACACTGTGGAGAGCCGTCGATCGATGGTCGAGGGAGCAAGGCACCGCTCCTCCAGAGAGGTGCGGGACAGCTCGATGTGGGGACGGGTGGCTTCGAGGAGGTCCACGTGGGCGTCAGTGGCCCACTGGAAGAAGGAGCGCAAGTCGTGCCGGTAGGCGTCGAGCGTCCGTCCGCTGTATCTGGCCAGGAAGGCCGCTGCGGCCATCTCGGACTCTCCGAGTTGATAGGGCTCGGCGAGGAGGGCGGGCAAAGCAGCAGGTGAATCGAAAATGGACATGGTCTTCCTCCTGATCGTGGGAAGGCCACCCAACATCGTCCCGCGTGCCCTTGAAGCCAGGCGTGGCTGCTTAGCCGAGGGTCGTAATAGGGGGCCCCGAGCCGGCGATCTGGGGCAGGCTCCCTTCCGTCGACTCTGAACCCTTGGTCTCCTAGGGTGATGGGCTTGATACCAGTTCATGGACGAAACTGAGCCTGGGTGATGGTCGCGTCGGCAGGATCCAAAGGATGGCTCGCACTGGTCGCACTTGCCACTGCTCAATTCGTGATGGTGCTCGACCAGTCGGTGATGAACGTCTCGATCAGTGCGCTGGTCAAGGACTTCGACACCACGGTGACCACGATCCAAGCGGTCATCACCCTGTACTGCCTAGTGATGGCGATGCTGATCATGACCGGAGCAAAGATCGGCGACATCATCGGCCGCCGCCGGGCATTCGTCATCGGCCTCATCATCTACGCCTGCGGTTCGGCCATGACCGCGGCATCGCAGTCGGTGGCTGTCCTCGCCCTCGGGTGGTCGATCCTCGAGGGGATCGGAGCCGCCCTCGTCCTCCCAGCTCTCGCCGCTCTGATCGCGGGCAACTTCGAGGGCGCTCGCCGCAAGGTCGCCTACGCGATCATCGGTGGTGTCGCCGGTGCTGGGATTGCTATCGGCCCCATCCTCGGGGGGTGGGCGACGACGAACGTCACCTGGAGGATCGTCTTTGTCGGAGAAGTGTTCCTCGTCGCGTTCATCTTGATAATGACACCGAAGGTCTCCGACGCCGCGCGTCCCGATCCCACCCCTCGGCTCGACATTGTCGGATCGGTACTTTCGGCCGCCGGGATTGGTGCGCTCGTGTTCGGTGTCCTTGAATCGAGCACCTGGGGTTGGCTCAAGCCGAAGAACTCCCCGATCACGATCTTCGGCTTCTCGCTGACCATCTTCGTGATCGCCGCTGGGGGCGTGCTGCTCTGGGGGTTCGTGACGTGGGAGCGGCGCCGCGAGGCCACCGAGCGCGACCCGCTTGTGCACCTCTCGTTGGCCCGCATCCCCCCAGTCCGCTCAGGGCTGATCGGGCTCTTCAGTCAGAACCTGATTCTCATGGGCATCTTCTTCGTCATCCCTCTCTATCTCCAACTCGTACTCGGCCTCAGTGCTCTCGAGACGGGCATCAAGATGTTGCCGGTCTCGATCACGATGTTCCTCACCTCGGCCGTCGGGTCGCGGCTCTCAAACCGGTTTCCTGTTAGGTCGATCGTCCGAACCGGTCTCCTGGTCACGATGGCCGGAGCGCTCATTTTGCTCGCCACGATCAAGCCCACACTCTCGAACGTCGGGTTCGCGGTTGGCATGGGCGTGCTCGGAGTCGGCATGGGCTTGTTGGTCTCCCAGCTCGGCAACGTGATCCAGTCCTCCGTCGAGGAGTCCGGTCGCAGCGAGGCGGGCGGGCTCCAATACACCGGGCAGCAACTCGGCTCGTCACTGGGCGTGGCCCTCATCGGTGCGATCGTGCTCATCGGGCTGACCGGCACGTTCATCTCCAACATCGAGAAGGACCCCCGGATCAGCGCCGAAGTGGCGACTCAGGTGGGTGTGGCCGCTGGCAGCAATACGAACTTCGTTTCGGCCAACGAGGTCCAGAGTGCCGCCACCCAGGCGGGTCTCGACAGCGCTACGACGACGGCGTTGGTAGAGGATTACGAGGCGGCGCAGCTCCGCTCCCTCAAGGCCGGGCTGCTAGCTGCCGGGCTGCTGGCATTGCTCTCGCTGGGTTTCACGCGAGAGCTACCTCACGAACGACCGACGCCCGAAACGCGGGAAGAACCCAGGCTTGCATTGACGTGAGCTTGTGCCACCGCGGATGCAAGTCTGTCGTCCTCGCGTCGTGACGCCATCGACGGAAGCGGCGTGCGTGACCCACAAGTGCCGATCAGCCACGCGCGATAACCGACCCGCTCCCGGCGTTTAGGGGCAGGCCCTAATGGGCCACGCTCATGCCCCTAGTTCTGGAGACCCGCCTCGACGGCTCCGCATCACTGAGCGCAAGATGAACACGTTCGCCAACGCTGCGATGGTGAACAGCGCTACTACGCAGGCGCTGAACAGAAATCCCTTTGCCCCGACTGGCGTACCCACCGTCCGGGACCAGCAGTGGCCCGTGATGGTGCATCCTCCAACAGACTGCGTGACGCTGTTCGTGGAGAACCCTGCGGCAATCCAGTTGAAGAGGCCGGTGAGGATATAGACAGGCGCTCGCGTGATCGGGTACTTCAAATGGCTGCTGGTGGTGTCAAGATCGGATCACGTCCGCAACAAAAGGTGCCCTGGGTGCCCCGCTCGTGCTGCGACTGGGGCAGTGCCTGCGATGCGGCGCTACCCTTCCTGTGCCCTCCGTCTTGGCTATGCCGACCTCGTCCCGGAGAGGTGCCGCTCAGCTCGGAGAGGTGACCCGAAAAATAAGCCCTACGACGCTTCCAGCTCGATGGCCTCTCCGGTGAGGTCGCCTCGACAGGAGACACCCCGTGGTTCCTTTGGGAAGGTCCGATGCAAACGAAAGACCAATCGATCTTTGTCTCCAGCATCCAAGGCTTCCAACACCTGAGACAATCGGTCTTGCCGGGATTCCTGACACCTCTTTATCGCCATTCTTTGGGCAACTCGAGCCTGCATTTGAGCTCCCTTCCCTCGCCCCACCATCTACTGTGATGGTCAGTCAAAAAAGCGTCCATTCTCAAGGGCCAAAGGTCCCAAGAATGCCTTCTCGGTTGACCTATCTGCTCGCATCGGAGTCGTCGCCCGCTTGTGCAGGTGCAAGGTGCGGCTCGCCAGGACGAGCTTCGTGGTGAAGCCGGCCCTGGTGGTGCGGTAGAGGAAGCCTGCCCTGTCCCAGAGCGTCGCCGGTTACACACCGGGCGCATGCAGCAAGGGCCAGGTCGGGCCGACTGGGACGGAGAAGGCGAGGGCGCGGGTACGCGGATTCCCACCCGCGCGCTATTGCACTCGGTGCACCCCGCCAAGTAGCTGAACCTCAATCGGGACGGGTTGCCCAAGAAGTGCGAGCGTCAGGGGATCGCGACCTGTTGGGCTTGCGCGAGCAGCGAAGCCACGTCGGCGGCGAGGATGGAGCCGCCGTGGATCGCGTTGGCGTGGGAGTCAAAGCCCGAGGGTGGGTGGTTTGGTTCTGCTCAGATTGAACGGGCTCGGTGACGGCGGCCGTGTACCGCTAGTGACCCAGTTTGCGAACGCGGTAAACGCTGCTTGGAGGACCTCATGCTGGGGACGTCGCTGCTATCTGCGGGCGCCTACAGAGTCGTAGGACCTCCCTCCGACAACCACATCATCCGTCGGATGCTCCGGATGCTCGATGCGTCCAAAACCCGCTGATCGCGGCTCCTATGGCAGTGGCGACACTGATGCCCATTACTTCGGGAACACGAAGGCTCGGGCCTTGGCGAGCAGCGCCGGTCGATCGGCGGGGAGGATGAAACCTGCGACCACGGCCGCATCGAGGGATTCTTCGTATGCGGACACGTAGCCTCCTTTGTCGCCATAGAGGCGTCGCAGGGTCGGGCCGTCGAAGGGGACTGTCGACCCGAAGAGGCTGCAGATGGCGCTGGCGCCATCCGCCGGTTCACCGCTCAGCGTCGCCACCGGCACGTCGACGGCGGGGGTGCGCACTCCGCGGAGGGCGTTGCCCAACCGGTCGCGGGCGAGCAGGGGAGGCGAGTTGCCTGCCAGCTCCAGCGGGGCAGCCGAAGCCGGGGGTGCTCCCTCGGCCACCCACCGGACGAGGGCGTCCAGAGCGGCCTGCGCCACCTCGTGGTGCGGTCCGGAGTTGACCGGCCAGTCGCAGCCGAGGAGGTGGGCGTAGGCGCCGACGAGGTAGGCGTCCGCGTGAGCGGTCCCCGCAATCTCCCATGTGCGGACGGCCGCGGTGTCAGGCTGGCGGGCTGGGGCGAAGTCGAGAACTGCGGTCACATCCGTCTCTGTCTCGAGCATGAGGACCGGCACGCGCACGTCTTCGCGGATGCGCACGCCTCCAGGCATGTCGTGGCTCGTCACTTCGCCCGACAACGACGCCGAGGAGCCGCCTCGACTGTGGATCAGGAAGCCGTCGTAGATCTCGGCCCCGTGATGCGATGCGTTCACATACGTGGTCAGGAAGAAGGCCGACTGGGACTCTCCCATCGCCAGCAGGTGCCGCAGCGGCAAGCCGCCGAGCGGATCTGGATCCCCCTGTGCCCGTAAGGAGCGGCCGATTTGGGAGAAGACGTCGAAGGCGAAGCGGTCGCCGGGGTGGGTGAGCGTGCGGTAGCGCTCGGGACAGGCCGCCACGAGTCCGCCCCCGGGGCGCGTGCCCGGCACCTCGAGGAGGGCCGTTCCGCCATCGACGCCGAGGGCCTGCGCGGAGACGGCCACATAGGCGTGACCACTGCGCAGGATTTCCTCGTGCAAGTAGGACCAGTCGGGAGCCGCCTCCACCCCGCCCGAGACGTTGCACCACTCCACGACGGTCGTGCCGCTGAATCGCACGGACTCTGCCGGCCGGCGTACGACGATCCTCGTCGCATACGGCGCCGCTTCTCCCGGTTCCACGTCCCAGCGCCCCTCGGCGGTGAGTGGGCCGGCCGCATCGAGGGCAGAGGCAACGCCCGAGGCTAGGAACTCCTCCTCCACATAACCGTGCCGGGCCAGATCGAACGGCACGGGGCACACCGGCACGATGATGCGACCGCCGGTAACGGGACCGCTCAGCGCGGCGGCCCGGAACGGGCTCGCCGTGCTCGCCGGCCCGGCCCTGGAGCCTTGGCGGGCCCGGTCGACCAGCGCCCGGGCCCAGCGGTAGTCGGGCTTGCCGGCCGGCGAACGCGCCACCGCGTCCGTCTCCACGACGAGCCTCGGCACCTTGTAGGCGGCCAGGCGCCGACGGCATATCTCGAGCAATGCTTGGGCATCCACCCGGGCGCCGGGCCGGGGCTCCACCACGGCGACCACCTGCTCGCCGAAGCGTTCGTGAGGCGCTCCCAGTACGACGACATCGGCGACGTCGCCGTGCTCGCGAAGTGCCTGCTCGACCTCCTCCGGGTACACCTTCTCGCCGCCGGTGTTGATGGTGAGCGCGCCGCGGCCGAGCAGCGTGATGGTGCCGTCCTCGCCGACAGCGGCGAGGTCGCCGGGGAGCGCCCAGCGGATGCCCCCCGCCTCCACGAAGGTGGCGGCCGACTTCTTCGGGTCGCCGAGGTAGCCGATGGGGATGTGGCCGCTGCGCGCCAGGCGGCCCACCTTCTCCGAGCCGGGGACGACCGGCTGCAACTCGTCGTCGAGCACGGCGGTCCGTTCGTCCACGTGTAAGTGCGGCGCGCCGTAAGGGTCGTCCGCCGGAGCCGAGCCGCCGAGCTGACCGGTCTCCGACGACCCGAAAGCATCGACGACCATCACGGTCGGCAGCGCCGCAGCCAGCCGCCGCTTCGTCGAGGCAGACAGGGCAGCCCCTCCCGAGCCGACGGCGAGCAGCGACGAGGTCTCGATCTCGCCGGGGTGGGCCTCGAGCCAGTCGAGGACGGGGACAGCCATGGCGTCGCCAACCACCACGAGCACGTTCACCGCCTCTGCCTCCACTAAGCGCCACAACGCCACTGGATCGAACCGCTCGGCCGGCAGGGTCACCACCTTGCCGCCGCCGAAGAGCATGGTGAAGGCGAGCCACTGGCCGCTCGCGTGCATGAACGGCGGAGATGCGAGCGCGGCAAGCCCGGGATGCATGATTCGGCCGGCGAGCTCCTCCGGCCCTCCGATCACGTTGCCGAGCGACAACGGGTCCCCGCCCCCCATCGCGGCGAAGAAGATGTCCTCGTGACGCCAGAGCACCCCCTTTGGCATGCCCGTCGTGCCGCCGGTGTAGATGCAGTATACGTCGTCAGCCGACCGCGGCCCGAAGTCGCGTCTCGTCGACTGACCGGCGAGAGCCTCCTCGTAGTCCTCTCCCAGCCCGCTCCGACCCGACTCGTCACCGACTTCGAGGAGCAGGCGCGGCCCGGTCGAGGCATCCAGCGCCCCCGCTACGGCCGCGCGGTAGCGGCTGTGGAAGACCAGGCCCGTGAGCCCGGCGTCCGAATAGAGGTACCGCAGCTCTTCGGACAGATAGCGGTAGTTCACGTTCACTGGCACGGCGCGGATCTTGAAGCAGGCAAGCATCGCCTCGAGGTACTCCGGCCCGTTGGTGAGCTGGACTCCCACCCGGTCCCCGGTGCCGATGCCTGCGGTGGCGAGGCGGTGGGCCAGCCTGTTGGCCCGAACCTCGAGCTCGGCGTAGCTCAGGCGGCGCCCGTCGCCCACCACCGCCGTCTGGTCGGTGGCCACGTCCACGACGCTCTCGAAGAGATCGGCCAGGTTGAACTCCACGCCGACCTCCTCGTTCCCGGTGGACCGACGGCGGATCCGTATTATGGCCGTGTTGGCGGACGGCGACTCGGCCAGCGAACAGGGGGAGAAGATGGCCCAGTCGATCGCAGAGCGAGTACTCGGCGGCTACCGGTCGGTGATCAAGTTCCTCGGCCAGCGCGCCTTGGCCCGCGCAACCCTCGCCGTTCCCCGGACGGTGCGCTTCATCGGCGCATCGGCGCGCAGCGGGGAAGTGTCGACCTCCGTTTCAGCACCGACCCTTTCGCTCGGCTTCGCGGCCAGCGTCGCCATGGACGAGGCCCTTCTGGCCATGGCCATGACCCCGAGCCGGTTTCCCCACCGGGCCGACTACATGCGAGTGTCCGAGGAGCTGTCCGAGGCGCGGCGCATCTACTCCCGTCGGGGCTGGCTTGCCCACCCTGCCAGGTACCACCGCACACCGCCGCCCCTCGCCGACGCCGACGTCCAGCAGGGGCACGGCTGGGCCACGGGTCTGGGATACGAGCGCATCAGCTGGGAGAGCCGGTTCGCACCCCGGGGCGGGGAGCCCGGCAGGGAGCGCTGGATGGCCTACGAGCCCAATCGGCGAGCCGTGGCCACCGTGGTGCGCCACGCGAGGGAGCCGCGCCCCTGGGTGATCGGAGTCCACGGCTTCTGCATGGGGTACCCGTTCATGGACTTCGTCGGCCTGCAGGCCGCGCTTTTGCACCGCCGGCTCGGCTTCAACCTCGCCCTGCCCGTCCTGCCGCTGCACGGGCCACGCAAAGTCACGCGTGTCAGCGGCGAACCCTTCCTGTCTTTCGACCTGATGAACACCGTGCACGGTCTGGCCCAGTCGGTGTGGGACATCCGCCAGCTCATCGCCTGGGTCCGGGGCCAGGGCGCCACGTCGGTGGTGCTCTATGGCGTGTCTCTCGGCGCATACGTGGTCGCCCTGCTGGCCGGGATCGAGGAGGCCGACGCCATGGTGGTGGGCATCCCCGTGGTGGACTTCCCGCGGCTGTTCCACGAGCACAGCCCCGTGCACATCCGCGCCCGGGCCATCGAGCACAACATCATGGGTGGCACGGCCGAGGACGTCTTCACCGTGGTCTCCCCGCTGCACTTCGCCCCTCGAGTCCCCCACGAGCGGCGGTTCCTCTACGCCGGTTATGGGGACCGCCTCGCCTTCCCCGACCAGGCCATGCAGCTGTGGGAGCACTGGGGGAGGCCCCCCATCAGCTGGTACGCGGGGAACCACGTCGGGTACTTGTGGAGCCGCCAGGTGAGCCGGTTCCTCGAGCAGTCTCTCACCGCGGCTTCGCCGACCTCCGCGGAGGAGGCCGACACCCTGGCGCCGGGGGCCTGACGATGGAGCCGATGCTCGGGCTCGATGCCAAGTTCCTCTACTCCGAGACGCCGACCGCGCACATGCACACGCTGAAGGTCGCCGTGTTCGACGTGGGCGACGTGCCGGGCGGGATCTCCTTCGAAGAGATCGTGGCCCACCTCGAGCACCGTCTCGACCGCCTGCCACCGTTGCGGCAGCGGGTGGTGTTCGTGCCGCTTGCACTCGGCCACCCGATGTGGATCGAGGACCCCGACTTCGACCTGTCTCGGCACATGCACAGGCGCACCGTCGAGCCCCCCGGCGGGGACCGGGAGCTCGCCGCCCTGGTCGCGGAGATCGCCGGCCGCGCGCTGCCCCGGGACCGTCCGCTATGGGAAGTCACCGTCGTCGAGGGGCTCGCAGGAAGCCGCCTGGCGGCAGTGGCCAAGATCCACCACGCCGTGGCGGACGGGGCCGCCTCGGTCGCCCTGCTGCTCCAGGCCCTCGCCTCAGGCAATCCGCAAGGAGCGCGCCGGGCCTGGCGACCCGAGCCCATCCCTGACCGCGCGACCCTGCTGCGTACGGCACTCAGCGCCCACCACCGCAGATTGCGGCGGATTCCCTGGTTCGTGGCCCGCTCCTTCACCGGCTTGCGCCTGGCGGCGGCCTGCCGGCGGGCCGCGTGGATCCGGCCACCGTTGCCCCTTGGCACCTCGCGCAGCCTGTTCAACGTGTCCCTCGACGCCGCAGCGGACCTTCGCCATGACGACGTTGCCCCTCGAGGACCTGAAGGCCGTGCGGCGAGCCTTTGGCACCACGCTCAACGACGTGTTCCTGACCGTGTGCAGCGGGGCGGTGCGCGGCTACCTGCTCGAGCGCAATGCCCTGCCCGCTCGACCGCTCGTGGCGAGCGTCCCCCTGTCGACGGCGGCCAGCTCACCGCGCAAGGGAGGGAACCACGTGGACAACATCTACGTGACGATCTCCACCGACGAGGCCGACCCGGTCGAGCGCCTGCGCCATATCAGCGCCGTGGCCCGAGGCGCAAAAGAGATGCGCGCCGCGCTCGGTACCGACCTCCTCGAGGAGCGGGCCGAGATCGTCCCGCCGCAGTTGTACTCGCTCGCCATCCGGGCGTGGACCCGCTCCAAACTCGCCGACCGGACTCGCCCGCCCGTCAATCTGGTCCTCTCGAACGTCCCGGGGCCGCCGACGCCGCTGCACATGGGCTCCGCCAACCTCATTGCGATCTACTCCGTCGGGCCCATCCTGGAGGGCATCGGCTGCAACATCACCGCCTGGAGCTACGGCGCGAACCTGCATGTATCGGTGCTGGGATGTCCCCGGAGTCTTCCCGACCCGTGGCCCCTCGCCGAGGCCTTGCCCGGCTCGCTCGCCGAGCTCGTTGCCGCGGCCGGGGTGCCAGGCACGCGCCGCTTCCGCTTCGTCACCGTGATCGAGGGTGGCCTCCTGCCGGGGGCGGAGCGCGACCCCGCATTCCTGCGCAGGGCGCGGCCCGTTCTCGAGCGCTTCGCCGCCTACTTCCGGTCCGAGGTTCGCGGCTTCGACGGGCTGCCGCCGAAAGGCCCGTTCCTCGTCGTCGCCAACCACTCGGGCGGCCAGATCCCGCCCGACCTGCCGGTCCTGTTCACCGCCTGGTGGCGCGAGCGCGGAGAGGACGAGCGCGTGTACGCGCTGTTCCACTCCTTCTTCCTGGGACTGCCCGCCGTGGGCCGGATCATGGCGCGAGCCGGAGCCATCGAGGCGAGCCCGGACGCGGCAGAGGAGATTCTCCGGTCGGGTGGCATCCTCATCGACTTCCCCGGCGGTGACTACGAGGTGTTCCGCCCGTGGTGGGAGCGCAACCGGATCGAATTCGGCGGCCGGCTCGGTTTCGTGCGCCTGGCCCTGCGGACTGGGGTCCCCGTGGTGCCAGCCGTATCAATCGGCGGGCAGGAGACGCTTGTCGTGCTGGCCCGCGGGGAGCGGGTGGCGAGATGGCTCCACATCGACCGGATCTTCCGCATCAAGGTGATGCCCCTCGTGGCCGGTCCGCCCTTCGGGATCGTGCCCGGAGGCATCCCCACCTGGCCGCTCCCGTCGAAGATCACCGTGGAGCTCGGCGAGCCGATCGACTGGTCCGATCGATACGGCCCCGAGACCGCCGACGACGAGGCGGTTCTACGCGCGTGCTACGACGAGCTCGTGCGGACCATGCAGTCGACGCTCGATCGGCTCTCCGCCGAGCGCAGGTTCCCCGTCCTCGGCTGAGACTCACGGAATAGACCGTTCGAGGCGAACAACAGGGAGCCAGCGTTGGACTGAGGTCGCGTAGGCCCGCCACTGTTTGTTGTAGGCGATGGCGCGCCCGAGCGTCTCCCTGCGCTCCTCCCCAGACAGTTCTCGAGCACGCACAGCGATGCGCAGTCCTCTGATCTGGACAACGCAATCGGGCGTCGACTCGAGGTTGAGCCACCATGCCGGAGGGCGCTCCTGGCCAAAGTTCGACGCAATGACGACGAAATCATCGCCGTCAGGCATGTAAAGCAGTGGGACACGGTGAAGCTGATTCGAGCGGCGACCTCTAGTCTCGAGCACTAGGCACCGAAGGCGCAGGGTTAGGTGGGAAGGACGACCGCCGGTGCGGAGAATTATCCAGCTGTGCGCTCGGGCGAAGCGCATGTAATAGGGTCGGCGGCGGATCATGGCATCCATTGATCCTAAGAGCCTCAGGGCGCGTCCGATCTTCCTAGTCGATGTCCTCAACAGACTCTGCGAGGTCCTGAACATAGAAACCGACGATCTGTGGGGCCACGACTGACGGGCTGGCACGACCGTCCCAGAACGCCTGTGTGCTCAACCGGTCACCGCAACGGCATTGGCGAACGCCTTTGATGGTGTCATCCAGCCGAGGGTCTGTCGAGGACGGGTGTTGAGAGAGCGGGCGATGGCGTCGAGCTCCCTCTGGGTGCACTGGGAGAGGTCGGACGACGTCGGCAAGTACTGACGGAGCAACCCGTTGGTGTTCTCGTTGCTGCCCCGTTGCCAGGGGCTCTTCGGGTCGCAGAAGTAGACCTGCACGCCGGTGTCGACGGTGACTGGACGTGCTCGGCCATCTCCTTTCCCTGATCCCAGGTGATGGAGCGCCGGAGCTGGGCCGGCAGGGTGAGGATGCGCTTGGCCATGGCTTTGCGGACTGCCTCGGCACCGTGGCCGTTCGGCAACTTCAAAAGGATGACGTAACGGCTGTGGCGCTCGACGAGAGTGCCGATGGAGGTCATCTTCTTGCCGAAGACGAGATCCCCCTCCCAGTGGCCAGGGACGGCCCGGTCGGCCACCTCGGCCGGACGCTCGGAGATCATCACCATGTTGGTGAGCTGTCCCTGGCCGACACCGCCTTTGGTGTAGGCCTTGGCCCTTCGCATGGCCCGACCGCTCCGCAGGCACGAGTGCAGCTCTTTCCGCAGTGCGCCACGGCCCTGGACGAAGAGCGACTGGTAGATGGTCTCGTGGGACACCTGCATCTCCGGATCATCGGGATAGGTCTCAGCCAACCACGATGAGATCTGCTCCGGAGACCACAGCGCCTCGAGCTTGCGCTCGACGGCTCCCCGCAACCGCCGGCACCGGGAAAGCTTTGCCCGCATCGGTCGGAGGGCTCGCCGCTGCGCACCTCGATCGGCTTGCAACGCCCGGTACTTGGCACGGCCACCGTTGGCGTTCACCTCACGGCAGACCGTCGAAGGGGAACGCCGCAGTCCTTCGGCGATCGCCCTATCGAAGGCCGGCGGCCAGACCGCGGGGGATCTCCTCTCGTTCCTCCAAAGAGAGACGGAGCTCCGAGCGCTCACGTGCACTCGGTCTGGCTCCACCATGGTCGGCGATGAACTTCCTGAGCGACGAGTTCTGTCTCCCGAGATGCTTTGCGATGCGCTTGACGGGCACGCCCGCGTCCCGCATGCCCCAGATCGTCTCTCTGTCCGCCCCGCCGCAAGGAGCAGCAGGACGCGAGCAAGATGGCAGCCCGAAACCTCGGCTCGATGGCCTCGGCCAAGGCGTGCACCTGGGGCACCGTGGCGATCGGGCGTTCCGGTGATCGCTCGGCCCCGGCGCCTTTCACCTGACACGGGTTCTTGATCGTGAGCTCGTCGGTGACCGCCGCGTTCATGATCGTTCGCAACAACCGGTAGCAGCGAGCCGCTGTCGCCCGACCGGGTCCCTCGTCGCTGCTGAGCTCGGAGTACCAGACCCGCACGACGCTCGGTGTGATCCGGCCGATCTCGAACGAACCGAGAGCCGGGACGACGTGGAGCTTCAGCAACGACGCATAGAGCTCCCGGGTGCGTGGACGGAGGTCCGTGCGCAAGGCGAGCCACTGCCGGCTGTAGTCGGCGAATGTGACCTGCCCCGGCTCGAGGTCGACCCACGCGCCCCGGGCGAGTTCGGCCTCGATGACCGAGAGCCACCGAGTTGCACCTCTGTTGTAGCGCGAACGTTCGGGGCGCGACATGCCGGGTGCCATCCCACCAGTGGCTCGCTTGCCACCGTCCCGATGTGAGTTTTCGAACGGAACCGAACTGTCGCCGGCCGGTCACGCCGCCGAGGGGCCGAGGGTAGGTCGACGCCGCGACGGTGCCGCAAGCGCCTGATGCGCCGATCCTTCGCGCACGTAGCGCGCGCGGCCCCCTGTGCGGTCGACTTCTCCACAGGTCCGGCCGAGCGCCGAAAGCGATCCCTACCAGGGCCGACAGTGAAGCAGTCCCAACGGGGTTCGAACCCGTGTCTCCACCTTGAGAGGGTGGTGTCCTAGGCCACTAGACGATGGGACCCTTGTGAGCCGTCAGCTGCGCAAACAGCTCCCGACCCCCGCCCTTTTGGGGCGCTCGTCGCACGGCATCCCGACGGAGACCCCGTGTGCGCTCGGGGGGGAGGGCTCGAACCTCCAACCTCATGAACCAGAATCATGCGCGCTGCCAGTTGCGCCACCCCCGAATGGGCGAAGCGCCAATTTACCCGACGAGCCAGTGGCCGGGCGGTCCCCTCGGGAGGCTCCCGAGCGATCCTCGTCGCAGGTGATCACTACGATCGACCAGTCGGTGGTGGAGAGCGGGAGCAACGCCGTCAGCGTGGAGCCCCGGGAAGGCGGCTGGATGAAGGTCCCGATCAGGCTGGTCGTACTGGACATGGCCGGCACCACGGTCGAAGACGGTGGTGCCGTCGAGGAAGCGTTCCAACGGGCTCTCGACGCGGTCGGGCTGACCGCCGGGACCCTCGCAGGCGACCCGGGCGAGTACATCCGGCGGACCATGGGCCAGTCCAAGATCAACGTCTTCCGCGAGCTCCTCGGCGGTGACCACCACCGTGCGGAACAGGCGAACGATGCCTTCGAGCTCGCCTTCGACCAAGCCGTCGAACGCGGGCGAAGTGACCGCGATCGGGGGCGCCGATGCCGCGCTCGGCGCACTGCGTGACGCCGGGATGCGGTTGTGCCTGGCCACCGGCTTCTCGCCTGCCACCCGCAATCGGGTCATCGCGTCACTCGGCTGGGAGGGGCGGATCGACCTCGCGCTCTCCCCCGCCGACGCGGGTCGCGGCCGGCCCTGGCCCGACATGATCCTGACCGCGGTCCTCCGCCTCCGTATCGACGACGTCGCAGAGGTCGCGGTGGTCGGCGACACCGCGAACGATCTCGTCGCCGGTACCCGCGCCGGCGCGTCGACGGTGGTGGGGGTCCTGACCGGCGCCCATTCCCGCCACGAGCTCTCGGTCGCGCCACACACCCACCTGGTCGACTCGGTCGCCGACCTACCCGCCCTGCTCGTCCCCTGACCCCGTCGGCTGCGGCGGCGCGGGAGACCTACCACCACTCGTCTCGGGCGACGACGAGACCGCGGTCGGGCGTGAGCATGTTGCCGGTCAGCGTTCGGTCGTCGGTGCGCATCCTCCACTGCAGCAGCTGTTGGGCAGAACGCCAGCCGAGGTCATCCGCCTCCCCTTCGCGGACGAGGTCGTGCAGTTGGTGGGGATCGCGTGTCAGGTCGAAGAGGATCGGGGGCAGGATGCCGCCGTCGGCCGCGAACTGCACGTACTTCGTGTCCGCTCCCCTCACGACTTCGAGCGTGCAGTGGGCCATGGGCACATCGAGAAGCCGCTCCGCCATCAGATCGGCAGGGTTGGAGAACGCCCAGCCCCAATGCGCCTCGTTGCGCCAGTGCTCGGGCGTGATCTCGCCCGCGAGGAACGGCTGTAGGGGGAAGCCGTCCGCTTGCAGGGGAACCTCGACCCCGAGCCACCGGCAGATGGTCGGCAGGACGTCCACCGACTCGGTGAACGCCTCCACCACGCTGCCGCGCCCGTCCGCTGAGGCGGGGTCGGGATCGCGGACGATCAGGGGAACGTGGAACGACTCGTCCCAGTACCCGAGCTTCTCGAACAACCAGTGGTCGCCACCCATCTCGCCGTGGTCCGACGTGAGCACGACGAGGGTGTTCTCGCTCAGCCCGGACCCGTCGAGGTAGCCGAAGAGGCGACCGAGCTGGTCGTCGACCTCGCGCTGCGCGCCGTAGTAGGTCGCCCGCATCTGGCGGCGCTCGCGTTCGTCCTCGGGTGCTCCGATGGTCGGTGCGGAGAGCACTGCCGCGTTGAGCGGATGGGCCGCAGCCTCCTCGGCCTTGGTCGGCGCCCCGACGAAGGGCGGCAGATCCTCTGCGCGGTAGAGGTCGTGGTAGCCGGCCGGGTTCCTCCGCGGCGGATGGGGGCGGATGAACGACGCGTGCACGAAGAAGGGATCCGTCGCGTTCTGCTCGAGCCACTCGACGACCGATCCCACCATGAACGAGGTCTCCGAGTGCTCGGCGGCGAACCGGGTCGGCGCCCACGTCGAGCCGTGCAGATCCGAGCGAGGCACCCCCTCCGTCGGTCGGTAGAGCTCGTGCGGGTCGGCCGGGACGTCGTAGCCCTTGGCCGCGAGCCACCGCCCCCACTCCCGGCTGCCCGCCTCGAAGGGATCGTGGACGACCGCCCGGAACCCGGGCAGGATCCCTTCGTAGCTGGAGAGCCGCGGGTCGTCGGCCGGGACGGTGCGCGGGTCGACGCTGGTGTCGGTGTAGCCGAACAGCACCGGGTCGTAGCCGGCCTCCCGAGCGAGGAGCGCCATGTTGGTGAAACGCGCGTCGAGCGGGGTCCCGTTGAGCAGCGAACGGTTGTGATGCAGGTAGGTGCCCGTGTAGAGGCAGGCTCGCGAGGGTCCGCACGGCGCGGCGTTGGCCCAGTGGTTGGCGAACAGCGTGCCGCTCGCCGCGAGCCTGTCGAGCGTGGGCGTCTCGAGGACCGGGTGGCCCGACGCCGACAGGCAATCGCCGCGCCACTGGTCGACCGTGATGAAGAGGACGTTGCGATTCAAGGGCATGCCTCCGGCGCTGTGCATTCGATCGTGGCGCTGGAGGGTCCGGCGATCAACGGCTCATCCGACCGGTCCGTGGATCCGGTCGAGGTTCTGGAACCCGATGATCCGGCCGAGCGCGACCCCCCCGGTCTCCTTCGCGTAGTACGGGACGGTGGCGAGCCCCTCGATGGGCGAGCTCCGAGTGGGAGTCGGGGAGGGACGCAGGCCGACGGAGGTGGCGATCGCCAGACTGCGGGCCTCGTGGAAGGGGTCGGTGACCACCAGTACGGTGCGGTCGCCGTGGGCCAGCAGCGCGGGCGCCGCGTCCGCGAGGTTCTCCCAAGAGTCGCTCCCTCCGGCCTCGAGGATATCGCCGGGCGGGATCCCTGCGGCCCGGAGATAGCGCGCGGAGGCCTCCGCTTCGGTGAACTGGTCGCCCGGTTGCTTCGCGCCGGTGACCATCACCTCGGACGCGTAATGCTCTCGCCAGAGGAGCTCTGCCTCGTCGAGCCGCGCCGCCAGGTCGGGAGAGGGCACCCCGTCGTACTGGGCAGCGCCCATCACGACGATGGCACCAGCGGGGTGCGGCTCGTAGCGCCGCCCGGTGAGCCACACCTGCACCGCGGTGACGAGGAGATAGACGAACACCGCGGCGGCGAGCACGAGGGCAACCTTGAGGAGGGTCCGCACCCACCGGATCGACACCAATGTGGCAACGAGACCCACCTCTCCGTCCAGACTCCTTCGTTCGACGATTCTCGGTCGGGCCCGTCGGCCTGCTGCTCTGGCTGCCGCTCGGTCGGTCTGCCGCTCAGCCCAGGCGGGCGAGCGCGGCGCGCAGCCGGTCGAGGGTCCGCTCCAGCCCGAGCACTTCGAGGGACTCGAAGAGCGGCGGCCCGACGCGACGGCCGGTCACCGCGACCCGGATCGGTGCCTGCGCCTTGCCGAGCTTGCGACCGACCCCCTCCGCGACGGCCTCGGTCGCGGCGCGGATGGTGTGGTGGTTCCAGTCGAAGACGAGATCCCCGTAGGCGGTGACCGCGTCGGACAGGATGGCGCGGCGCCTGCTCGTCGCCCTCGATCGCCTTGGCCCACGCGTCGGGGTCCATCGGTCGGCTCCTCGAGGAAGACGAAGTCGACCATCGCGGGGACCTCACCGAGCACCGCCACCCGCTCCTGCACCAGAGGAGCCAACTGCGCGAAGGCTCCGGGGTCGAAGCGGGCGGGCGGCCAGGGTGCGTGCTCCCCGGTCAGCCACGACGCGCTCGCCTTCACGAAGTCCTCGACCGACATGGACCGGATGTACTCCCCGTTCAGGTGGGTGAGCTTCGCGACGTCGAAGAACGCGGGCGCGTGGTTCACGTCCTCGAGACGGAACCACTCGACCATCTGGCCGACGGTGAAGACCTCCTCGCCGCCCGGGCGGCCCCCATCCGAGAAGGGCGAGGTAGTTGACGAAGGCCGCAGGGAGGTAGCCCTGGTCCCGATAGGACTCGACCGACACCGGGTCGCGCCGCTTGGAGAGCTTCTGGCGCTTCTCGTTGACCAGCATCGGGAGGTGGGCGAAGACCGGCAGCCCGGGCACCGGCTCGCCCGCCGGACCGAAGGTGCCGTCGGTCGTCCATCCGAGCGCGGCGAGCGCCTCCCAGACCAGGATCCCCCGCGGCGTGGTCGGCAGCAGGTCCTCGCCACGGATCACGTGGGTGATGGCCATGTCGATGTCGTCCACCACGTTGGCGAGCACGAACAGGGGTGCGCCGTTGGCCTTGACCGCGACGAAATCGTCCATCGCCGCGCACGGGAACTCGACCGCGCCCCGGACCACGTCCTGCACCGTGGTCTTTCCCTCGTCGGGGGTGCGGAACCGGAGGGCGCGACCCTCGCCCCGCGGAAGATGGCGCTCGCGGCAGTACCCGTCGTAGCCGGGGGTGAGGATGCCCGCCGCTTTGTTGCGGGCCTCGATCTGGTCGTGGGTGCAGTCACAGGCGTACAGGCATCCCGCGTCCCAGAGGGCGTCGATCGCCTGGTGGTAGCGCTCGGTACGGAGGGACTGCCGGTAGGGCCCCTCGTCGGGGTCCATTCCGAGCCAATGAAGCGCGGTGACGATGCCCTCCACCCACTCCTCACGATTGCGCTCCGCGTCGGTGTCCTCGATACGGAGGACGAAGACACCGTCGGACTGGCGCGCCACCAACCAGTTGAACAGCGCGGTGCGCGCGCTGCCTACGTGGAAGAAGCCGGTGGGCGACGGGGCGAAGCGAACTCTCGTGACGTCGCCGGGCACCTCGCGGCTAGTCGTCCTCGACCAGCGTGATCGAACCGGTCGGGCAGCCGTTGGCCGCCTGGCGGGCCTTCTCCCAGAGCTCCTTGTCCGGATGATCGTTCAGGACGTAGAGATACCCGTCGTCTCGAACCTCGAACAGTTCGGGCGCGATACCCATGCACACCGCGTTGCTGGCGCACTCGTCAAAATCCACGACAATCTTCATCGGCTGCCTCCCGAACCGCTGGCCGAACTCGTGCCGGCGGTCCAGTGTACCGATCGGGTGGGTGTTCCCTCGTCGCATCCGGTCTCGTCGATCGCGGTGCCGGACGACGGCGGACCGGGTAGAAATGGGCCCATGTCCGAGGACCTCCCGTTGCGTCGGATCCCCGGGTGGGCCCGGGTCCGCTCGGCCGTCTCGTCCGGCTCGGTGGCTGTCGCCGGCGCCCTCGCGCTCGGTGCTGATCCTCGGCGCCTGCACGACCGGCACCGGCTCGACCGCGACGTCGACTTCCTCATCCACGGCAAAGGCGGCCCCTGGGTCCACCGCGACGACCTCGACTTCCAGCGGCACCGGACTGCCGCCGATCCGCCATGTCTTCGTCATCGTGCTGGAGAACGAGGGGTATGCCGCCACGTTCGGGAACCCTTCGGGCGATCCCTACCTGGCGAGCACACTGCCGGCGAGCGGAGCGCTGCTCAGTGACTACTACGGCATCGGGCATTTTTCGAACGACAACTACATCGCGATGATCTCCGGACAGGCTCCGAACCCGCTCAACCAGGCGGATTGCCAGGTCTTCGCCGACTTCCCGCAGAGTGCGACGTTGTCACCGGAGGGCCAGATCTCGGGATCCGGCTGTGTGTTCCCGGCGTCGGTCCCGACGGTCACCGATCAGCTCGACGGAGCCCACCTCACCTGGAAGGCCTACATGGAGGACATGGGCAACATCCCCTCGCGCGAGCCCCCCGTCTGCGCCCACCCACCGGTCGGCTCCGCGGACGGCACCCAGAAGGCAGTGTCGGGCGACGGGTACGCGACCCGTCACGACCCGTTCGTCTACTTCCACTCCATCATCGACGACACCACGCTTTGCGACACCCATGTCGTCCCCCTCGGCACGACGTCCGGGTCACTGCCGAAGAGCACCCCGCGGGGCGTGACCGGACTCGCGACCGATCTCGGGTCGATCGGCACGACCGCCAACTTCTCGTTCATCACCCCGAACCTCTGCAACGACGGGCACGATGCGCCGTGCATCAATCAGCAGGCGAGCCCCTCGGCGCAGACCAACATCGACGCCTTCCTCCAGAGCTGGGTGCCACGGATCACCCGCTCACCGGCCTTCCGGAAGGACGGACTGCTCGAGATCACCTTCGACGAGTCCGACACCTCCGATGCATCGGCCTGCTGCAACGAGACGGCCGACCCGGCTTCCCCCCTCCCGGGGATCACCGGACCGGGAGGCGGCCGCACCGGTGCGGTGCTCCTCTCCCCGTTCATCAAGGGTGGGACGGTCACCACCGTCCCTTACAACCACTACTCGACC
The DNA here is from genome assembly GCA_963784155.1 of uncultured Acidimicrobiaceae bacterium. Lineage (GTDB taxonomy): Bacteria > Actinomycetota > Acidimicrobiia > Acidimicrobiales > RAAP-2 > Bog-756. The sequence goes on along the minus strand of CAWAQF010000007.1, from coordinate 572,402 downwards.
CTCGCGACCATCGAGGATCTCTTCGGCCTCTCCCGCCTCGTGCAGGCGAAGACCGTGAGTGGGACCTTCGGAAAGGACGTGTTCACCGCATCCGGTTCAGCCGTGCCGGTTGGCTGACCTGCCGGTGGCGGCCGGTCGGGCGGTGGGGTGCGGTCGGCGGGGGCTGTCCTGCGGTCGGCGGGAGTTGTCCTGCGGTCGGCGGGGGCTGTCCTGGGGCCCGTGGAGGTCGGGGCTCCGGTCCGCCGTGTCCAGCACCATGCAGGCACGGCACCCCGGGCAGTCGGCCATCCGCCGGTGCGCGAGCGCGAGGCGCACCAGGCCGGACTCGAGGTCGCGGATGTCGCATCGAGCGAGCCTGGCGAGGTGGCCGATGCGAGCGAGCTCGCCCTTCGTACCGGGAGCGACGAGCCCGAGGTGGCGCGCCGCATCGGCTGCCCGCGGGTCGAGCGGTGGTTGCGCGCCCGGGCCAGACACCGCGCAGCTCGCGGAGGAACAGCCCGATCGTGACCGGACCCCAGCCGGCGAGCTCGTCGAGCGCGCCCTCGAGCTCCGCGGGATCGGTGAATCGCCGACCGAACCCGGCGACCCCGCCGTCACTTTCGGTCACCTCGGTCGCCAGCTGCTGCAGGCGGGTCGCGGTCCGGAAGTCGTAGCGGGCATATCCCCCCGCGTCGAGCATCGCGACCAGGTCGTCCCAGGAGGCCTTGCCCGCGTCGGCGATCCTTTCGATACCGCCCTTGGCGAGCTCGTGGAAGGTGCGCTCGGCGATAGGTGCCGAAATGCGGGTGCCGAACAGCGTGGCGGCGACGAACCATCGTTCGATCTCGTCGTCACCTGCGTCCACGTCGATGCCGAGCTCTGTCGAGTACCGACCGCCCAGCCGGTCGACCACGGACGCTGCCAGGGTTGCAACGTTCGAGCTACTCATCTTCCCTTTCGGGGTGCCCCACCCGACCACACGACAAACCACCGTACCGAGGATCCGGGAACCCCGCTCGGCCGGCTGCCGAACTGGGTGCCGGCGCGGCCGAAGCGCGCGGTGGCACGGCCGAAGTGCGCGGTGGTCAGGGTTTCTCGCTGCCGACGACCCACATGGCGAAGAACTGCGAGCCGCCGCCGTAGGCCTGACCGAGCGCGAGGGACGCGCCGTCGACCTGGTGCTCCCCCGCCTGACCCCGCACCTGCATGGCCACCTCGAGGAAGCGGAGCATCCCCGAAGCGCCGATCGGGTTGGACGAGAGGACTCCGCCGGAGGTGTTCCACGGGATGTCGCCGTCGAAGGCGGTCGCCCCGGATTCGGTGAGCTTCCAGCCGTCGCCGAGCTCGCAGAAGCCGAGGTTCTCGAGCCACATCGGCTCGTACCAGCTGAACGGCACGTAGACCTCGGCGACATCGAACTGCGTGCGCGGATCGGTGATGCCCGCCTGCCGGTAGACGTCGGCCGAGCAATCGCGTCCCGCCCGGGGGTTGACCTGATCGCGGCCGGCGAACATGGTGGGCTCCGAACGCATCGCCATCCCGTGGATCCAGGCGGGCGGGTACCGGCCCGAGAGGGTGGACTCCGAGGAAAGCACCATCGCCGCCGCCCCGTCCGAGGAGGGACAGGACTCGAGATAGCGCAGTGGCTCCCACAGCATCATCGAGTCCTCGACCATCTTCATGTCGATGTCGGGGATGTGAAGGTGCGCATAGGGATTGCGCATTGCGTTCTGACGGTCCTTGACCGCGACCATCCGGCCGATGTGGTCGGGTGCGCCCGAGCGGCGCATGTACGCGCGGATGTGCGGGGCGAAGTACCCCCCCGCCCCGGCGAGCAGCGGGGCCGCAAACGGCTGGGGCACCGACAGCGCCCACATCGCGTCCGAGTCGGATTGCTTCTCGAAGGCGACCGTCAGCACCCGCCGGTGGATCCCCGACGAGATCAGGTGCGCCGCGACGAGCGCGGTCGAGCCACCCACCGAACCTGCGGTGTGCACACGGAACATGGGCTTTCCGACCGCCCCGAGCGCCGGAGCGAGGTAGAGCTCGGGCATCATCACACCCTCGAACATGTCGGGTGCCTTGCCGATCACCACCGCGTCGACGTCGCCCCAGCTGAGCTCTGCGTCTTCGAGCGCCATCTTGGCCGCCTCGCGCACCATCCCGGCGATCGAGACATCGTCTCGCTTCGCCTTGTGATGGGTCTGGCCCGACCCCGACGACCGCGCACCGCTCCATCAGCACCCTCCAGAACGCAGACCAGGTTCTGCTGGAGACACGGGCCCGAGGTGGCATGAGCCACCGCTCGGTCCGCCTCGCCCGAGCCGATGTCGTGCGGCTGCCTCGCCGATGCGGATCAACCCGGCGGACATCGATCGGGTTCGCCGCGAGGGGTCCACCGGAGGGGTTGATCTTCGCGCCGTCACCGCTGCCGTCGACCGCAGGCCTCGAGCCCGAGCGCCTCTCTCACGATGATCTCCTGCGGCGCGTAGGGCGTGTGGAGCTCGGCCACGTCGACCGATCCCCCGACGACTCCCGGCTCCGCTGCGGCCCTTCGCGGTCGACGGCGAACTGGTGAGATCCCGCGCGCCGAGCGAGTGGGTCTCCATCCGATGATCGATGCCGGTGATCCAGACGGGGCGTTGCGACCAGCGGTGGGCCTTGTCACCGGCGGCGAGGACGATCGCCGCCGCACCGTCGGTGATCGGCGGGAGGGTGTGCCGACGCAGCGGCGACACGACGTACTCCTCGCCGAGCAACGTCTCGACCGGGACATCCGTCGGCGACCTGTGCGTTGGGATTGGTCAGCGCGTCCTTGCGGCTGCGCGCGGCAATGGCCGCGAAGTCGGCCTCGGTCGCCTTGCCGGCGTCGAGCAGTGCACGCGCCTGCAACGCGGCGAGGCTCACCGGGTCCGGCCAGAGCGGCGCGAGGTAGTAGGGGTCGAGCTGCAGCGAGAGGATCTCGTTCAGGTTCCCCGGCGAGGAGCGACCGAAGCAGTAGACGAGGGCGGCGTCGATCTCGCCCTCTTGGAGGAGGACCCAGGCCTCGTAGAGCGCCCACGCCCCGTCCATCTCCACGTGGCTCTCGGCCCGTGGCGGCCAGACGCCGACCGCGTCGAGCGCGGTCACGAAGCTGAAGGGACCGCCGACCAGGTAGTCGGTCGAACCCGAGCAGATGAAGTCGACGTCGTCCTTGGTGATCCCGATCTTCCCGAAGACGTCGGCGATCACCGGCATGAGCATCTCGACCTCGTTGTGCTCGGCGTCGCGGCGGACGTTCCTCGCCTGGGCGAACGACGCGATCGAGACCGGCCGGACGGGGCGCCGGCCGGTGGCGCTGCCGGAAGGCGCGGAGACAGGAGCCGGTGCGCTCACAGGTACTCCTTGTAGGTCTCGTAGTCGGCGTCGGGTTCGCCGTTCGGCCGGAAGTACTTGACCGACGCGAGCGAGGGGGTCAGGTCGGCAGGATCGACCCACACCGCCTCGACCCGCATGCCCATCCGGAACTGGTCGGCGGGGATCTCCTGGATGAGGCCCATGAACGAGATGTTGGCGCCGTCGAGGAGCACCTGCGCGCAGATGTAGGGGATCTCGATCGACTGCCCGGCGAAGGGGACGTTGACCACGCAGTAGGTGGAGACCGTCCCCGAGTTGGACAGCTCGACGTCCTCGGTGGTCGGCACCCCGTCGGTCGGGCAGGAGCCTCTCGAGGGGATATAGACCTTCTTGCACTTGGGGCACCGCTGGCCCATGAACTTGCCCTGCTCGAGGCCGCGGAGGAACCTCGACTGCGCGACGCCGGGGGTGAATTCGAAGTCGAGGCGGATGGGGGTCGAGAGCGTGGTCACCGGTCCGCGCCCCGCTTCGCCGTCGCCGCCGGCAGGGGTATCGGAGGAGGCGGCGGTCATCGCCCGGAAGTTCCGGCGGATGCGGGCTGCTTGTCGGGTTCGAACGCTTCGATGTCGCTCATCGCGCCGACCCGCTCTGCGGCCGGGCGGAAGCGCACCGTGACCCGGTCACCGGTGGCCAGTGCGTCGGGCCCCCCGGAGTCGACTGCATGGAGCAGGGAGGTGTCGGCGCCGTCCAGGCGGATCAACGCCCAGGCGAACGGCCGGGAGAGCGGGTGCTTCGGGAGCGGATGTGGGACCCAGGCCCACGTCTCGACGACCCCACCCGGTCCGACCTCGACCATCTCGCCGGTGTCGTCGCCGGTCGCGGGGTCGAACTCGGTCGGGGGAACGATGACCGCACCGTTCGAGCCCTTCACTCCGACGAGCCTGCCGTCTCTGAGTCCGGTGAGGAACGCACCGATGACAGGTCCCACCGAGCGCGAGTACGGGTACTCGAGCCGGTGGCTCGCGTGCAGCGCTTCGAGTCGTGGCATCGCGGATCTCCCCCTGGCTCCTCGGACGGCTTCGAGCGATGTCGACGCCGGGCCGGGCGACGCGGGGCTGGTCCTCGCGAGGCCGGGCGTCGCCGAAAAAGTAGAACACATTTCACTTTTGAGCGCCACCCCCCGTCCGGGCGGGCGCAGGCCGGGGGCTACCGTGGCGGCTCATGGCCGCGGCTGCGAACGGACGACCCAACATCTTGCTCCTCGTCTCCGACCAGGAGCGCCAGCGATCCTGGCTGCCCGAGAGCGTCGCCCTCCCCTGGCGTGACCGGCTACGCGCCGAGGGACTCGAGTTCACCGACTACTTCACCCACTCGAGCCCCTGCTCACCGAGCCGGGCGAGCCTCTTCACCGGTCGCTACCTCGAAGGGCACGGTGTCCGCGACAACGTGATCATGCCCGAGCACGTCGAGTTGCCCACCACGACGCCGACACTCGGTTCCCTGCTCGAGGATGCCGGCTATCGCTCGTCCTACATCGGCAAGTGGCACCTCTCCCACTCACCCACTCCGGACATGGAGGCCTACGGCTTCGCCGACTGGGACGGGAACGACCGTCACTTCATGGGCTGGGCCGGAACAGGCGTGCACTTCGACCCGATCATCGCGACCAACGCGGCCCACTGGCTGAAGGAGAACGCGCAGGGCAACCGGTCCTCCGGAGCTGCGGGGGGGGCCGGCTCGGGAGGGGCCGGCTCGGGCGGGGGGGCCGGCTCGGGAGGGGCCGACTCGGGAGGCGACACACCGTGGTTCCTCACGGTCGCACTGGTCAATCCCCACGACGTGATGTGGTTCCCGGTCGACCAGCCCGGTTACCGCGAGCGCCATCCCGACGAGGTCGGCGCGATCCGCAAGGTGCTCGAGTCCGCCGCCTGGAAGGACGACGATCCGCTCCCCGTCTACACCGACCCCTATCCCGAGGTGTGCGACCGGCTCCCGGCCAACTTCGACGACGACCTGTTCACCAAGCCGGAGGCCCACCGCCAGTGGCGGTGGGACCAACAGCACGGCCTGTGGGGGTACATCGACCCCGACGACACCGCCGCATGGCTCCGCCACCTCGACTATTACGTCCACCTCCACCAACTGGCGGACCGAAGTCTGGGGACGGTCCTCACCGCGCTCGAGGACGCTGGCGCGCTGGGACGACACCGTGGTCATCTTCACCTCCGACCACGGCGACATGTGCGGCTCCCACGGTCTCCGCTCGAAGGGACCGTTCGTCTACGACGAGATCATGCGGGTCCCCCTCTACGTGAAGGTCCCCGGCGTCACCGCACCCGGCACGGCCACCTCCGCGCTCGGCTCACATGTCGATCTCGCCGCGACCATCTGCTCGATCGCCGGGGTCGATGCGGCTCGCGCGGGGAGCACCGTGCAGGGCACCGACCTCTCTCCGGTGCTGGCGGACCCGTCCGCGACCGTCCGCGATCACATCCTCTTCGCCCAGGACTCCGCCCAGACGACCGAGCTCAACCGGGTTCGCTACGCGCTGCGCGGCTTCTTCGACGGGAAGACCAAGTACGCGCGTTACTACGGGGTGGGCGGTGGAAAGCCCTCGACCGGGCTGTGGGGCAAGTCCCCCGGCACCAAGCTCTTCGACGCCGACTGTGCGTTCGACGACAACGACCACGAGTGGTACGACCACGACACCGACCCCGACGAGCTCGTCAATCTCGCCAACGACCGGTCGCACCGCTCGGAACTGCGCGAGCTCTACGAGCAGATGCGGGCCTACGAGGCGGCGTCGTTCGTCGACTTCCCGGCGGCCGAGCGGGCCTGATTCGGCGCGGGCAGGGTGGCGGCCGTCGGACCGGCGCTCCGGTGGTGCCGGCGTGGCGCCGTGGGGGCCCCGGCTACGCGCGCCCGGTGGACGTAGATCCGCCGGAGGTAGAGGGTCCGGAGCAGGCGAGCACGTGACGTCAGCGCTTCGGTGCGCGCCTCGGCGTGGACGAGTCGGCACCCGGAATCCCGCGCGTCCTCCATGCGACGAAGGGTCAGGGAGCGGCGAAGAAGCCGCGACTGGTGGCGAGGGTGGGTCGCGTCGAAGCCGATCCACGCGAGCTCACCGTCGAGAACCAGTGCACCGGTGCTGACCAGACGATCGTCGACGACGATGCCGTAGTGACGGAACCCCTCGCATCCGACGGTGACCGAGAACCACGGCGCCATCGACACCGGGGTCCGCCACGCACCCCAGGCACGGACGTTGAGCGCGGCCACGTCCTCGGCGTGCCGGCTCGTGAGCTCGACGACCTCGATGCCCGCCTCGCGCGCCTCGTCGCGCCCGACGTCGGGCTCGGGGTCCTCCTCGTCGAGCGGCCGCCAGACCTTGGTGACCGACTCCGCCACCGGATCCAAACCGGCATTCCGGAGCCGTTCCTCGATGCCGGGTGGCCCGGCAACCGGGGCGAGCTCGACCCGGAAGCACGGCTGGCCCACCGATCGGTACCAATCGACGACCCCCTCGATCACCTCCGAGGTGGCCGGCTCGACGACACCGAGGGCGACCACCCGGTTGACGGTGTCGGAGGGAACCTTGGTCAGCGCGGCGAGCGGGAGGCTCCCGCGACGGGCGACGACCGCGCCGAGCGGATCGCCCGGAAGGCGCGCGGCAAGGTCTGCGCAACGAGCCCACACCTCCGCCTCGTGCTGCTCGGTCCGCGCAGCGAGTTCCTCCCTGTCCGGCTCCGCCGCACCGGTCCCTCCGACCGACATCGATGCAAGCCTACGACGCCGGGCGCCAAACTCCCAGGGCCGACCCTCCATCGAACCGGTGGCTCACAGGCAGCCGTAGAGCGCGTCGATCAGCGTCCGATTGCGCGAGCTCTGCCACCGCGGGATGACGTGGTTCATGACGTAGCCGAAGGCAACGCCGGCGCTCGGGTCGGCAAAGCCCACCGCACCACCGGTTCCGAAGTGGCCGAAGCTCCCCGGGTTCGGTCCGAACGGTCTGCGCGGGACGGTCGGCTTGAACCCGAGCCCGAAGACGACCTCCTCACCGAGCACCGGGCAGTACCCCTCGGATTGCGGGGAGACCGCCTCGGCGAGCAGGCCCGACGAAAGGATCCGGCCGGGCTCGAGGAGGGCCGCGTAGAGCCTCGCCACCCCTCCCGCGGTGGCGTGGCCGTTCGTCGAGGGCACCTCGGCGCGCCGCCACTCGGTCGTGTTGACCACGCCCAGCGAGGAGTAGCCGGGCGGGTTGAAGTAGCTGAGGTTGATCATCAGCTCGTCGCCGTGGAGCGCCGAGAAGTCGAGGTGTTCGGGTGGAACCCCTCCAGCCCAGATCACGTCCGCGCACCGCGATTGCTCGGCAACCGGGACCCCGAAGCGGACGTCGGCGCCGAGCGGCTCGACGACGGCTCGTAGCCGCTCGCCGCACGACCCTCCCCCGACCCGCCGGACGATCTCGCCGACGAGATGGCCGTAGGTGTTGGTGTGGTACGCGTGCCGTGTGCCGGGTTCCCACCACGCCTCGGTCGACGCGAGGGCAGAGGCCATTCGTTCCCAGTCCCAGAGATCCCGGTTGGTGAGGGGCTCGCGAATCGCCGGCACCCCGGCGCGGTGGCAGAGGGCTTGGCGGACCGTCGCCTCCGACTTCCCTCCGGTGGCGAACTCCGGCCAGACGGATCCGACGGTGTCGTCGAGCCCGACCAGTCCGGCGTCGACCAATTGCAGCAGGAGCAGCGCGACGATCGGCTTCCCGACCGAGTAGACGTCGACGAGGGTGTCCGCCTGCCAGGGCCGAGTGCCGGTCTCGTCGGCCCACCCGCCGACCAGGTCGACGACGATCCGCCCGTCGACGATCACGCAAACGGCCGCACCGACTTCACCGCGCTCGGCGAAGTTCTCCTCGAACGCCTCGCGCACCTCCGCGAAGGACGGATCGCACGCACCGCTGACCGGGACGACCGGTGAACCGGCCTCACTCTGCTGCGTCGTACGACCTCGCGAGTTGCGTGGCAAGACCCCTGCAGCCTGTTTCGACCATGTCGAGGCAGGTCTCGAAGTCGATCTCGTCACCGTTGTAGGGATCGGGCACGTCGGCCGCACCTCCCGCGTCTCGGTCGAAGGAGCGCAGCAGAACGAGGCGGTCCTCGTGGCGGTCGTCCCCCGCCGCCCCGCGGGCCAGGCCGGCGAGCGTCTGGCGGTGGCCGCGGTCCATGCACACCACCAGGTCGGTCGTCTCCAGCCATGCGGGCTCGAAGGAACGGGCGACGTGACCGTGGTCGACATAGCCCCGTGCCACGAGCACCGACCGTGCGCGCGGGTCGATCGGCTCACCCGCGTGCCAGCCGGTCGTCCCGGCGCTCGAGACGACCAGACGGTCCCCGAGGTTCGACCCGTCGGCGAGCGACGACTCGGCGGCCAGCGTCCGGAGCACCACTTCCGCCATCGGAGACCGGCAGATGTTGCCGGTGCAGACGAAGGTGACCTGGACGGCGGACGAAACCTGTCGGACCGGCAACCTCGCTCCCTGGCCGATCCCCCCTCCGCCGGCCGCGCGGTCGAGCTCCTCCTTCCGGCGCGCCATCCGCACATTGTGCACGCTCGTCGTGCAGCTACGCGGCGCGGGTCCTAGTGTGAGCGACACTTCGAGGGCGGGAGCCATGAACGACGACCAGGAACGCCAGCCGGCCTCGACCGGTGGCAACGAGGATGGAGGCACCCCGAGGGGGCGGGCCAACCCGGCGATGGGTCACGGTGTGAAGCAACGCGACCTCATCGTGATGTCGCCGGAAGAGATCGACGGCTTCATCCACGAACGTCGGCCCATGACCATGTGCACCCTCAACCACGACGGGTCGATCCACGCGGTCGCGATGTGGTACGGCTTCGTCGACGGATCGGTCGCCATCGAGACGAAGGCGAAGTCCCAGAAGGCGGTCAACCTCCGGCGCGACCCGAGGATCACCTGCATGTTCGAGGACGGCGACCAGTACGAGGACCTCCGCGGCGTGGAGCTGGTCGGAAGAGCCGAGATCGTGGAAGACCCCGAGAAGATGTTCGAGCTCGGCGTCAGCGTGTTCGAGCGGTACTACGGCGGCACCTACACCGACGACCTCCGCCCGTTCATCGAGACGATGCTCCACAAGCGGATCGTGGTGCGGGTCGACGTGGAGCGCACCGTCTCGTGGGATCACCGGAAACTGGGGCTCCCGCCCACGCAAACCTCCTGAAGGGAACTCAGGTGATGCTCGAACGCTTCCAGTTGCAGGACAAAGTGGCGGTGATCACCGGTGCAGGCCGCGGGATCGGCGCCGCCACCGCGATCGGAGTCGCCGAAGCCGGTGCGGACGTCGTCATATCGGCGCGGACTGCCGAGCAGCTCGAGGAAGTCGCCAAGCGGGTCGAGGCCGCCGGCAGGCGCGCGGTCACGGTCCCGGCCGACCTCAGCGACCTCGACTCGGTCGCGTCCCTCGCGGACCGCGCCCGCGACGCCTACGGCCGGCTCGACCTGGTGGTCAACAATGTGGGCGGCGCGATGCCCCGGCCCTTCCTCGACACCTCGCCGGGCCGCCTCGAACAGGCATTCCACTTCAACGTCTCGACCGCGCACGCGCTGCTCCTCCGTGCGGTGCCGCTCATGCTCGAGGGGGGCGGAGGATCGGTGGTCAACATCTCCTCCGCGATGGGACGACTCGCGGCACGTGGCTACATCGCCTACGGGACCGCGAAAGGCGCTCTGTCCCACTACACGAGGTTGGCGGCGACCGACCTCTCCCCGCGGATCCGGGTCAATGCCATCGCCGTCGGCTCGGTCGCCACCTCGGCGCTCGACATCGTCATGCAGACCGACGAGCTGCGTACCGCGCTCGAGGGTGCCACGCCGCTCGGCCGCCTCGGACAGCCCGAGGAGATCGCGGCCGCGATCGTCTACCTCGCATCCCCGGCCGGTGCCTACATCACGGGCAAGATCCTCGAAGTCGACGGCGGCATCGAGAGCCCCAACCTCGACATGGGACTACCCGACCTGTGAGCGGCTCCGTGAGTGACGAACCTGCCGGCCCGGTGAGTGACGGAGCGGTGGCCCGATGAGTGACGGAACGGCCCGGACCTACCGGGTGGTCGCCTGGAGCACCGGCAACGTCGGCCGGCACGTGATCGCGGGGATCGACGCGCGACCGGACCTCGAACTCGTCGGCGTGTGGGTCTCGAATCCCGACAAGGTCGGGAAGGATGCCGGTGAGCTCGCGGGCCTCGGGCGCGAGCTCGGCGTGACCGCGACCAACGACGAGAAGGCGCTGTTCGCCCTTCGTCCCGACGTGGTCATCCACACCGCGATGGCCGACCATCGCCTGATGGACGCGCTCGGCGGACCTGGCGCGGATCCTGCGATCCGGTGTCAACGTCATCTCGAGCGGGCCGGTGTTCCTGCAGTACCCCTTCGGAATCGTCGACGACTCGATGATCGAACCCGTCCTGTCCGCCGCGCTCGATTCCGGGGTCTCCCTGCTGGTGAACGGGGTCGACCCGGGCTTCGCCAACGATGCCCTCCCCCTCGTGTTGAGCGGGATCTCCGAGAGGATCGAGCAGGTGCGCGTCTCGGAGATCCTCAACTACAACACCTACAACCAGCCCATGGTCCTCTTCGACATCATGGGCTTCGGGCGTCCCCTCGACGAAGTGCCCATGATCCTCCAGCCAGGTGTGCTCACAATGGCGTGGGGCAGCGTGGTGCGTCAGCTCGCCGCGGGGCTCGAGGTCGAGCTCGACGGTGTGGAGGAATGGTACGAACGGCGACCGGCGCCCGAGTCCTTCGACGTCGATGCGGGCACGATCGCCAAGGGCAGTGCCGCGGGTCTGCATTTCGAGGTACGGGGCATGCGAGACGGGCGAGCGGTGATCGTCCTCGAGCACGTGACCCGGCTCGACGACGACATCGCGCCGGAATGGCCACAGCCGGCCGGCCAGGGCTGCTACCGGGTCGAGATCACCGGCGAGCCCAACTACACCCTCGATCTGCAACTCCTCGGGAGCGACGGCGACCACAACACCGCGGGGCTCAAGGCGACAGCGATGCGCCTGGTCAACGCGGTCCCTGCGATTGTCGACGCAGCCCCTGGTCTGCTCACCGCACTCGATCTCCCACCGATCTACGGGCGCGGACTGGTCAACTGAGTCAGGCGGCGTGAGGCCGGGCCGTTGTGCCGTGTGGGCGGTGGGCGCATGGTTGTGCCGTGGTGGCGACGGGCGGCCGGCCGCGGGGGCGGGCGTCGGGCGGAAGGGCGTCGCGGTTTGAGGCCGGCGCGGTGTGAGGGCGGGCGCGATGTATGGCCGGCGCGGTGTGAGGCCGGGCGCGGTGTGAGGCCGGGCGCGATGTGAGCTCATCGCTCGGACCCCAGCGATGCAGGTCTCCACCTGCGCAGCGGGCATCGTCTTCACGGCGGCTGCGCTCGGCGCACCGGACACTAGGGTCCGAATCATGCCGCTTGGGGAGAGAAGCCGATGACGATGACCGGCCACAGCATGGGACCAGGAGGCGGTCAGTTCGCCGGGGTGATGCGATCGATGCGTCGCGACGACTCGGTGACCGAACAGCACGTCACCAAAGGCACCGCGAAGCGGATGCTCCAGTTCGCGAGGCCCTACCGAGCGGTCCTCGTTGTCTTCTTGGTGCTAGTGGTCCTCGATGCGGTCATCGGGGTCATCAACCCCCTTCTGTTCCGCTCGATCATCAACGACGGCATTCCACACGGCGACAAGGCGCTGATCGTCGGGTTGGCACTCGTGGCGGCCCTCTTGGCCATGGTCGACACGGGCCTGTCCCTGGGAATCCGATGGGTCTCGGCGAAAGTCGGTGAGGGTCTGATCTTCGACATGCGCTCGAAGGTCTTCGGGCACATCCAGAAGATGCCCATCGCCTTCTTCACCCGCACGCAGACCGGAGCGTTGATCAGTCGGCTCAACAACGACGTGATCGGAGCGCAGCAGGCGTTCACCGACACGCTCTCGTCGGTGGTGTCCAACCTGATCAGCGTCACGCTGGTCCTGATCGTGATGTTCTTCCTGTCCTGGCAGATCACGGTCATCAGTCTGATCATCCTGCCGATCTTCGTGCTCCCGGCGAAGCGGGTCGGGCGGCGCCTGTCGGTGATCACCCGCGAGGCCTACGGCCTCAACGCGGAGATGAACACCACGATGACCGAGCGCTTCAACGTGGCGGGGGCACTCCTGGTCAAGCTCTTCGGCCGGCCCGGTGAGGAGCTTCGGTCCTTCGAGAAGAGAGCCGGCCGGGTCCGCGACATCGGCGTCACCCAGGCGATGTACGCCCGGTTCTTCATCGCCGCACTCATGCTGACCGCCTCGCTGGCGACAGCGGTCGTCTACGGCTGGGGCGGCGTGCAGGTCGTGGACAAGACGCTCAGTGTCGGCACCGTCGTCGCACTCGCGGCCTATCTCACCCGGCTCTACGCGCCGCTGACGGCGTTGTCGAACGTCCAGATCGACGTGATGACGGCTCTCGTCTCGTTCGACCGTGTCTTCGAGGTGCTCGACCTTCCGCCGATGATCTCCGAACGTCCGGACGCGCAGCCCGTGCCGTCAGGCCCGGCGACCATCGAGTTCGACCACGTCGACTTTCGTTATCCCACGGCAGAAGAGGTGTCGCTCGCCTCGCTCGAGTCGGTGGCGGTGCTCGATACTTCCGTCTCCAAGCAGGTGCTCTTCGATGTGAGTTTCACGGCCCGACCGGGAGAGCTCGTCGCGCTGGTGGGGCCTTCGGGTGCGGGGAAGACGACGATCAGCCAGCTCCTCCCCCGCCTCTACGACGTGACCTCGGGCTCGATCCGACTGAACGGCCTCGACGTGCGCGATGTCACGACAGCCTCGCTGACGGGTTCGATCGGCGTCGTCACCCAGGACGCGCACCTCTTCCACGAGAGCATCCGGGAGAACCTGCTGTTCGCGAAGCCCGACGCCACCGAAGCCGAGCTCGCCGCCGCACTCGCCGGCGCACAGATCTCGACAATGGTGGAGATGCTGCCCGAAGGGATCGACACAGTCGTCGGTGACCGCGGCTACCGCCTCTCGGGCGGCGAGAAGCAGCGCATCGCGATCGCGCGTCTGTTGCTCAAGGCGCCGGAGATCGTCGTTCTCGACGAGGCCACCGCACACCTCGACTCGGAGTCGGAGGCAGCGGTCCAACAGGCCCTCGCAGTCGCACTGCAGGGCCGCACCTCGCTGGTGATCGCGCACCGCCTCTCGACGGTGCGACAGGCCGACACGATCCTCGTCCTCGACCACGGGCGGATCGTCGAAAGCGGACGCCACCACGAGCTGCTCGCTCGGGGCGGGCAGTACGCCGAGCTGTACCGCATCCAGTTCGAGCGCCAGGAGCACGGCGACCCGGACTCGGCTGAGGGAGATGTTGCCTGAGGGAGTGGGCCACAGGCACGTCGCCTGAGGGAGTGAGGCAGGCACGTCGCCGCCTGAGGGAGTGGGCCACAGGCACATCGCCTGAGGGAGTGGGCCACAGGCACGTCGCCTGAGGGAGTGCGTTCTTCCCCGAGAGCGGCCCCCCGCCGCGGCCCCTCTGACGCGGCCTATCTGGCCCCGTGTGGAGCCTCGGCAGGGCGGTGAGCGGGGTCGGCGCCTCCAACCAAGGCGGGCGAGGCGGCGCCTCCAGCCAGCGTGGTGAGTGAGGTCGGAAAGGCCGTGGGCGGGGTCGGAAAGGCCGTGGGCGGGGTCGGCCATCTCAAGATCACGGTGGGGGGTGCCGATACCGCAATTGACCAGGTGTGCAGCACCTTGCGGTGATGCACGCTCAAACCCGCGGTTCCGGCTGCGTACAACTGACGACGAGAGACGATGAGCACCACGCTTGACATGAACGGCGACATGTTCGGCAAGAGCAGGCGCAGGTTCTCGCGCGGCAACGGCCGGGCCAAGCTCCGGACCCGCAAGTTCCGCGGGCTCATCGACGGCGTCAACGGCTCATCCGAGGAGCTCGACGCCGAGATCCTCGAAGAGCTGCGCGAGGAGCGCATCGACCTGATTCGAGCGACCATCGCCCACCGGAGCTGGGAGACGCACTTCCAACCCATCGTCGACCTGAAGAGCGGCAACGCAGTCGGAACGGAGGCCCTCTCGCGTTTCGTCGACGGGTCGGTCAGAGCACCCGACGAGTGGTTCGCAGAAGCAGCCGAGGTCGGGCTCGGGATCGAGCTCGAAGTCGCCGCATTGGACTCTGCACTCGAACAGCTTCCTCGACTGCCCTCCGACCTCTATCTGTCGTTGAACGCGTCGGTCGAGACGATCATGTCGGACGACTTCGCGTCGCGGATCGACGGCGTTCCGGCCGAGCGGATCGTCCTCGAACTGACCGAGCACACCAGGGTCAACGACTACGCGAAGTTCGGTCAGGGGATCGGGTCGTTGCGGAGGCAGGGTGTCCGGCTCGCCGTCGACGATGCCGGAGCCGGCTTTTCGAGCTTGCAGCACGTCCTCAATCTCCGGCCCGACGTCATCAAGCTCGACATCGGTCTCACCCGTGGAATCGACAAGGATCCTGCTCGACGTGCCCTCGGACGGGCGCTCTTGACCTTCGGGCTCGATGCATACGATGCATCGATCGTCGCGGAAGGCATCGAGACCGAAGGTGAGCTCGAGGTGCTCCGCGCGCTCGGCTGTCCGTGTGGTCAGGGCTTCTACCTGGGTCGTCCCGGTCGCCTCGCCCAGGTGCAGAAGGATCCGCACTCCCACCGGCTCCACGTGGTTGCGGATCACACCAACGCCGCCGACCTTCCCCAACTCATGCCGCGAACTTCTGGACGATCTCAACGAGGCTGCGGAATCCGACAGGGAGAGCAGCACCGTCACCGCGGGGCACACGAAGAGCGCGTAACCCCTGCGTGACGATACGTCCTGCGCTCCACTCACTGCGCGTCCCGTCCTGACACGTCCCGCGGCGCACCCATCCCGCATCGGGGCCTGACGCGGCCCGCCCTCTCTGCTGCGATCTGTGCGGCATGGGCCCGACGTACCGCCGGCGATCCCGTCCGCCGCACCCCCCTCGCCGCACCCGGTCGACTGTCACACCCGGGTGGGAGGCTTTCCCTATGGCAGGGGACCAACCTCCGGGGGTCGGCCGGGACGGAGCTCGCACGAGTGACGAGCTCTCCGAGGCGATCACCCAGCTGCACGCGACCGAGGTGGTGACCCACCGGCGGCTCCTCGAGGTGATCGCCGCCTTCGACGAAGAGGAGCGGTGGCGGGAGGACTTCTGCCCGTCGATGGTCGACTGGCTGGTGGCCCGTCTCTCGATCGCCCGTTCGACCGCGGCCGAGTGGGTCCGGGTGGCCCGTGCACTGCGGGGGCTGCCCGCGATCGACGAGGTGGTCGGCGAGGGTCGTCTCTCCTGGGACCAGCTCGCCCCCCTCACCCGTTTCGCCACCGACGCCACCGACCAGGTGCTGGCGGGAGCGGCCCCGGGTTGGTCGGCCGCCGAGACGAGACACCTGGCCGACCGGGCGAAGGCCCCGAAGGTCGAAGACGCCAACGAGGCCCACCGGGCACGACGGCTCACCTGGTGGTCCGACCCCCATCTCCTCCACCTGCGCGGCGCCCTCCCGGCCGAGGCCGGTGCCCAGGTGACCGGGGTGCTCACCGCGCTGGCCGACGAGGCCCCGAAGGACCCCGCCACCGACACCTACGAGCCCTTCGAGGCCCGGGCTGCCGACGCCCTGGTCGAGCTCGCCGCGACGAGGGCGGGAGAGGAGGCCGACCCCGACCGTCCCTTCGTCGTCGTCCACACCGACCCGGCCGCGCTCTGCGGAGAGGACGACGGTGAGGCCGAGCTCGCCGAGGGCCGGCGCCTCGCCGCCGAAACCGCACGGCGCCTCGCCTGCGACTGCCGTTGGCAGCTCGTCGTCGAGAACGAGGACGGCGAGGTGGTCCGCCTCGGGCGCACCACCCGCCAGGTGCCCGCCTGGCTCACCCGCCAGTTGCGGAGGAGGGACCGGGGGTGCCGCTTCGCCGGGTGCGGGGCGACCCGGTGGCTCCACTCCCACCATGTCACCCACTGGGCCGACGGCGGCTCGACCGATCCGGACAATCTGGTCACCTTGTGCGGGCGCCACCACCGGGTGGTCCACGAAGGCGGCTGGCAGATCCACGCCGGACGCGACGGCACGGTCACCTTCGAGAAACCGAACGGCCAGGTGCTGACCTGCGGGCCACCCCCGCTCCGACCCGACGTGCGACAACGCCTCTTCGGGCCCGACCCACCGCCGGGCACTGCGACCTGATCAACTTCACTCGGTCGTGGGCTCGCGCGCGGGCCGCGTCAGGCCGCCTCGCCGACGCAGAGCGAGATCTCACCTTTGTCGTGTGAGTCTCCAGCGGCGATGACGTGGTCCACGGACCACTCGGCAGCGGGCCGTGGCACGATCATCCGCTCACGATCCGGGTCGTCGGATCGCGCAGGCTCGGATGACGGACTGGAGGGAAAACCTGCACACATCGTCTGCTCCTTTCGGATCGTTCATCACATCAAGTCGGCCATTTGTCGCCGAGCCGATTGCCCGATGGCGACTGGGGCTCGAGACAAGCGAAAATCGAAATCGGGCCAAGGGACAGAGCCAAGCCAAAAACAAAGGAGCCGCTTCCTGGTGGAAGCGGCTCCTCGACGGTCTCAGATCGTCATGACCTGTCAGTCCGTCGAGAGTGCCTCCCGTACTGCCTTGGCACTGGATGCGAGCGCATCCTTGGAACATGCCTTCGAGACTCCGGCAATGGATACCGCCATCGAGGACGGGGCCGGATCGCCACCTGCCGCCTCGACGATCGAAATCACCGCGGGCTCCTGCTCACGCCCCTTCGACTTCTGGCTCCGAGTCCCTTTGGATGTCACGCGCACCAGCATAGCGACACGCGCGCGCAACCGGACACCATTGCCGAGCGCGCATGTGCGTCCGATGTCAACCCCTGCTGCGGTCGCGAGCCGCGTCGTGGGACGATCGTTCCGCGACTCGTCTCCATCCCGCCCGCTCCTCCCGAGATCCGGGCGATACGCTGCTCCCCCATGCACACCGGCCCGAGCGGTGCCGCGCCGCCGGGGTGGTACCCAGATCCGTCAGGAACGACTGCGTGGCGCTGGTGGGACGGATACCAGTGGACCGGCCACGTCTCACCACCGGTCGTGGCACCTCCGTGGCCGCCGTTGCCAGCGCCGCAACCTCAGGTCTGGGCCCAGGGTGGTGCCCACGTCCCGCCAGCGGCAGGCCCCTACACGGGACCTTGGGCGGGGGCCTCGAGGATCCACTCGGTCGACGAGCGCTTCGCGTCGGAGAGGGACATGGCTCCGTGGGCCAAACGGGCGTTCGCCGGTCTGTTGGCGGTCGCCGTTTTGGTCGCGATCACCACGTGGCCCGAGGGCGCCTGGCTGAGGTCGGTCGTCGAGCAGGTCAGCTCGCAGGTCGACGCCGGCGTGACCAACGTGACCGTGGACCGGCCCGTCGGGCTGACCATCGTCACCTTGCTCGTCGTGCTGCTCGAGATCGCCATCTACGTCCTGCTCCTCAACTGGCAGTACTCGGCTGCCAAGACGGCGCAGATGCTCAACATGCCCGCGGCCCATTCCCCTGGGTTGGGGGTGGGGAGTTGGTTCATCCCGGTGGTCAACTTCTGGTTCCCGTACCAGGCACTTCGTGACTGCCTGCCGCCCGACGACCCGGGTCGCCGGGTCGTACTCCGGATGTGGCTGTGCTACCTCGGGTGTAGGCGTATCGGGACTGGTGGCGATCGGCCTCTCGTACGCACGGACGCCCATCGCGATCGCGGCGGCGGAGATCGCCGTCGCGTTCGCCATCGGAGTCGCCTTCAACGGCGCGGGTGCCGTGCAGGCGATCGCCGACGCCCACCGCGCGCTGCTCCACCCGTCCCCGTCCGAGGAGGCGATCAACCCGGTCTGACGGGCACGGGGACCCGGCGCCGCCCGGCCCGACGCCCGGCCCTGGTTCTCAGTGGACGAGCTTCCGCAGCTGGAACGAGAGCACGATCTCCATCAGCGCATAGATGATCAGCCAGATTCCCATGATCCAGGCGAGTACCGAGAGGGTGATGTTCGGCCACACCAGGGTGAGGAGCCCTGCCCCGAAGGCGAGGATCCCCATCCCGATCCGGAAGCCCCGGCCCTCCGACCCCCGGTCGCTGTAGGCAGTGAAGAACTCGATGATCCCTCCGACGAGCCAGAACAGGCCGATCAGGAACCCGAGCGTCGTCACGGTCTCGTCCGTCCGTCGAAGGAACAGCACACCGATGATCACCGCGAGCACGCCGAGGAAGGCCATCAACCAGCGCTGTCCCCCCGCGTCCTCGTCGTCGGCGATGGCCATGACGATGCGGAAGAGCCCGACAACGAAGAGCCAGATCCCGAGGACGATGGCGAACGCGTAGACGGTGTCTCTCGGATGGATCACGACCAGCAAGCCGAGGATCAGGGTCGCGATGCCGAAGAAGAGCACCCACCCCCACGACCGCCCCACGATCTGCAGGACGTCGCCGTCGCCGTCGGAGAGACCCGACCCCCCGGTTCCCCCTTGATCTGACATGTGGACCTCCCCGGACCACGGATGCCGCCTTTCGGACCGCGTCCGGCGAGGATCACCTTACGACCGCGTTCTCGGCGGAACGTGGACCACGACAGCGGAGAGAGCCCGGAGAGAGCCTGTTAGGAGCCCAGGTCAGTCGGCCGGAGACCCTTGCGAGACCAGCTGCTCGCTCACCGACCACAGCCGAGCTGCCGCCGCCTCGTCACGCGCTGCGGCCGACGGTTTGGACGGCCGACACTTGACGAAGTACTCGCCGGTGACGCCGGCGACCTCGGGTGAGGACGCGAGATAGACGGAGGTCCGGGCGCCCTTCTCGGGTGTGAGCACGAAAGGCTTGATCACCTTGACCCCGAAGGCGAAGACCCCGGTCGTGTCGCCGTCACGGGCGAAGCCGGTGGCCACGGTGCCGGGATGCACTGCATTCACGGTCACCCCGGTGCCCTTCAGGCGGCGGGCCAGCTCGGTGGCGAAGAGGATGTTGGCCAGCTTCGACTGCGAATAGGCCTGCATCCCCGAGTAGTGCTGCACGGACTGGAGGTCGTCGAAGTCGAGTCCCCGGCGAGCCGAACGGTGAGCGGTCGAGGACACGTTGACGATCCGGGCCGGCGCCGACGCGATGATCCGATCGAGGAGGAGCGTGGTCAGCAGGAACGGCCCGAGATGGTTGATGGCGAAGGTCGCTTCGAAGCCGTCCTTCGTCTCGGTGCGCTTGGTGAGCACGAGTCCGGCATTGTTGACCAGCACGTCGATCCGGCCGAAGCGGTCGAGCAGGTCCGCTGCGCCCGTCCGCACCGAGGCGAGATCGGCGAGGTCGAAGATCGCGAGCTCGACGTCGTCCGATCCGGTCGAGCGGCGGATCTCGGCGACAGCGTCACGGCCGGAAACCTCGTTTCGGGCGGTCAAGACGGTTCTGGCGCCCGCACCGGCCAGCGCGTTCGCGGTGGCCTTGCCGATGCCGGAGCTCCCTCCGGTGACGACGACGGTCTTTCCCTCCATCGACGGAACGTCCGGCGCAGCCATGGGCTTCGATCTCCATCGGTCGGCGGTCGATCAAATCGACCCGACCCTCGAGCGACAGGTGCGACCTTATTGCGTCAGGCCCTCCGCTGCGTCGGGCACGCTGGGTCGAGCCCTCCGCCGGATCGGGCACTGCGCCGGATGGGGCACTGCGCCGGATGCGGGGCACTGCGCCTGATCGGGCACTGCTCCGCCGGCCGAATCAAGTCTGGACGACGCTTCGGGTCGACGGGTCCGAGCAGGCCACCCCCGCACCGGTGACGCCCGGGGGGTGCATTGTCGGACCTGTCGGAATCGGGTGGTCGTCGGTCAATCGTGCCGCTCCGATCGCCACGGCACCGGAACCCGCCGCGCCCGACGCCCCTTCCGACATGGGGATCGCCGCGTCGGCCGTGCCGGGGCCCGAGGGCACAGGTTTCGGCCGACGCCGGCCCAGACGAACGAAGAGGGTGAGGGAGGTGGCGACGTACGCGACCCAGACGAGGACCTGGAGTACGGACGGCTGGTCCGCGTAACCCACGAGGCTGTGGAAGACGTCACCGATTGAGCTGTTCTCGCTGAGGATGCCCGAGGTGTTCCACATCGTGTGACCGAGGAACGGAAGCCAACCGAGCTGCTGCATGTTCTCCACCGCGTCGGCGAGCAGTCCCGCGGCGAAGACCATCAGGACGATGCCGAGGACCCGGAAGAAGACACTGAGATTGAGCCGGCGGCCGAGTTTGAAGATCACGAACGCGACCGCGAGGGCGACGAGCAGGCCGGCGATGGCACCGAGCAGCAGACCGCGACCGTGCCCGCCGGTGGCTGCCTGGTTCGACGAGGCGAAGACGATGGCCAGTGTGAAGACCATGGTCTCGACCCCTTCACGACCGACCGCCTGGAACGAGAGGATCCCGAGCCCGAAGCGCGCCTTGCCGCTCATCGCCTCCGCCGAGCGGCGCTCGAGGTCGGCGGTCAGCGTCCGGCTGTGGGATTGCATCCAGAACGTCATGTAGGTGAGGACGCAGGCCGCCAGCAGATATGTGACGGTCTCGAAGACCGTCTGGGCGGTGGATCCGGAGTACTGGCGGATGAGGGAGTAGGCCGCGATTCCTCCGCCGAGGACGAGCAGCATCGCGACTGCAACACCTGCGAACACGTCCCTGAAGTACCGGCGTTGACCGATCCGGTCGAGATAGGCGAGCAGGATCGCGACGATCATGCTCGCCTCGATCCCCTCACGGAGGAAGATCACGAAGGTCGGAATCATCGGCGCACCCTCGGAAGGCCACTCATAAGTAGAACCTTAGGTAAACCTAATTTTCACCGCGTGTCAAGAGCCTCTTCGGGGATTTCTTGACCCGATCGCCGATACGCAGCGGGTGCGACGCCGAGGGTGAGCAGGACGCGACCCTGGGTGAAAACGAGCACGACCGTGGGTGGTCGATGACGGCCGCTCGAGCCGGGAAGATCCCCTCCCCCTCGGGGTTCAGGGCAGGGGGTTCAGGCCCCGGGGTTCAGAGGTCCAGGGCAGGTGTTTGAGGGCAGGGGGCCACCGGGTTCACGGAGACAGGGCGTCTGAGGGAAGGGTGGGAGATCCGCCGCGGGGTCGACGAACCCCGCGTCGACGAACCCCGCGGAGATCAGCCGACCCGCTTCAGGGTGTTGTGATCGGTGTGGGCGAGCGGCTCGTCGAACTCGTTCATGCGGAGCATGGTGATCTCGTCGTAGGACCAGCCGTCGGCGGTCGAGCTGACCGTGACCTCGTAGCTCAGCGTGCTCGCGTTCTCGGCGAGGTAGGTGTTCTCCCCAATGCAGTACCGCTCGCCACCCGCGGTCGCGCAGAGGGTGAAGCGGTCCGCGCCCGCGTCGGCAGTGCCACCGGCGAGGACGGTGATACCGCGCGGAACGACGAAGCCGCGCAGGACCTCGCCGGTCGCGGCGTCCCAGAGCCAGTACCCCACCTCGGTATGGAAGGGGTTCTCCTCGTTGCCGCGCCACATTGCCGACCGGTAGTCGAGGCCGTAGAGGTGCTGCTCGCCGTTGTCCACGGGGCCGAACGGCTTCATCGTGCACTTCTCGAGGTAGGGCGTGCCGAGGACCTCGCGCTTCGCGTGCGAGTACGCGGTGTCGAGCCCGCCTTCGCCCTCCCATTCACCGATCAACGCCCCGAGTGGGCCCCACTCCGTACTCATCTCCACATCCCACCTTCCGACGACTCGTCTTGGGTGAGCCTATGCGCGCGGCGGCCGGTCGCAGCCATCCACCGAGTGGCGCAGCCTCTTCCGCCGCATGGCGCGGCGCGGGCAGGGTTCAGACACCAAGGACGGAGACGCAACCGGCGGAAACCAGCCGGTCCCCTGCTCCGACGTCGTGGATCGCGACCCGGACCTCCGCGCGGCGTTCCCGCACCCCGAGCACCTCGCAACGAGCCTCCAGCGGACCGACCTTGGCAGGCGAGAGGTAGTGCAGGACCGTGTCGGCGGCGGCCACGGGCTCTCCGAGAGAGCCCTCCGCGGCACGGCAGGATCCGACGTCGGCCAGCATGGCGACCGCGCCGCCGTGGAGGATCCCCCAGGGATTCCGCAGGTGCTCCTCGAGGCGCAGCCGGGTGCGCGGACCCGCGCCCGGCTCGATGCAGAAGAACTCGAGCGGTGGCCGGGCGAGCGGGTCGAGCGGCGCCATGGCGATCGAGAACGGCCGTTCGAACTCGAGGTCCCTCGGCCCGGGATCGAGCACCGCACAGGTCATGGTGGCGGCCGCGACGGCGCGATCACCCGCCCCTTCGTCGACGACGTCGAGCCCGGTGACCACCGCGTTACGCCCTCGACGCAGCACTCTCGCGTGCAGGCGGAGCGGGCCGACATGGGAGAGATCGGAGAAGGTCACCATCATCGAGGTGGTGACGACCCATTCCGGGAGGACGGCGATCCCGCCGGTGAAGCCGCCGAGGTTGTCGAGGACGGTGAGGAGGCCTCCCGTAACGAGACCGCCGCCGGCCCCTCGCCGGTGCGGGTCGACGGGCACCCTTCCCCCGAACTCGGACGGCGCCTCCACGCCGGCCGGCGGAGGGAGCTCCCAGCGCTCGAGGCGGAAGTAGTCGCCGACCAGTCGGCGGCGGTCGGCCTGATAGCCGCGGTCCTCGTCGCCGGTGGGGTCGGCCGTCCGGGTCACTGCGAGCCCGCGCCGACGTCGGCGAGTGCACCGTCGGCGACCAGCGCACTGACGTTGACCAAGGTGGTCACGCGTTCGTCGGACCCGGAGTCGGAAAGCTCCACGACGGCGCCCGACTCGGGACGGGGGCCCGGGTCGAGGACTCTCGAGCGCGAGGTGATCGGACCGGTCCGACCGAGCGCCAAATAGGCGACCTGGAGCCCGGTGACCGCGACCGGACCGGCACCGGGACCGCGGGCTGCACGGATCGCCTCGCCGCCCGCGGCTTCGGCCAGCAGGGCCATTGCGCCTCCCTGTGCGGCGCCGAACGAATTGCGGTGATAAGGGAGGACGGGCATCGACAAGCGACCGGCCGGGGCATCGACCACTTCGATCCCGAGGGAGTCGAGCACAGGTCGGTCGAAGCCGTCACCGGTGAAGGCCCATCGCGCGGGTCGCTCCGGCGCCGGCGTCGACCGAGGGCGGCTCGTCGACGGCGGTGTTCATCCTGCCCGGGAGAATGGCGAAGGTCATCGAGGCCCATGCCACCGGTGAGGACCATGCCACCGGTGAGGACTCGGCCGCCAGGACTCGGCCGCCGGTGAGGACTCGGCCACCGGTGAGGACTCGGCCGCCGGTGAGGGTCCAGTCCGGCGATCCTCCTGTGCGGCGGCATCCGCCACTTCGAAGACCAGCGCCTCGACGACGAGCGTCGTGCGCCCACGGCGCAAGAGGGACGCGTGGGCCTCGATCCAAGGTCCGCGAGCGGGCCGCACCATCTGGACGACGAGGTCGGCCGTCGCCATCCAGTCCGGCCCCACCGCGCGGAGGGCAACCGAGCCACCCACGACGTCCACGACGGTGGCGATGACACCGGCTCGCACCCCGCCGTCGGGACCGAGCAGGTACGGAGTGACCTCCATCCGGACGTGCGCCTCGGTCGGCGAGACGACCTCTGCGTCCATCCCGAGATCTCTGAGCAGATGGTGGGTGGGCGGGTACCCCTCCATCGCCACTCAGCGCTCCTGTTCGGTCGGACGGATGAGAATTTCGTTGAGCACGACCCGGCGGGGGCGGGTGACCGCGAAGAGGATCGTCTCGGCGATGTCGTTCGACTCCATCATCTCCATCTCCCCGAAGGTCGCCACCATCCCCTCGATGACCTCGGGACGGTTGTGGGTGGCGAGCTCGGTCATCACCGCACCCGGCTCGACAACGGTGACCCGCACGTGTCGGCGGGTCACTTCCTGGCGGAGCGACTCGGAGAACGCCACGACACCGAACTTGGTCGCGCTGTAGACCCCGTTGCCCTGACGAGCAATCCGGCCGGCCACCGAGCTGACGTTGATCAGGTCGGCCACCCGCCGGGGTTCCGTCTCCGCCGCCGCGCAGGAGGTGGGGCAGGGCAGCATGCGTGCAGTACTGGAGCCCGAGCACGTTGAGCTCGATCATCCGACGCCACTCCTCCACCGGTGCGCCGACGATCGGGCCGAGCAACATCACCCCGGCGTTGTTGACGAGGATGTCAAGTCGCCCGAGCTCGCGCGACCGTGCGGTCCACCGCTTCCCGCGCCTGCGCCTCGTCGGTCACGTCCGCCTCGAGCACGAGAGTCGGCACGTCGCCGCCGATCCGGGCCGCGAGCGCGTCGAGCCGATCCCTCCGCCTTGCTGCGATTGCCACCGCGGCGCCCTCGGCGGCCAGCGCGACCGCGGTCGCCTCGCCGATGCCGCTCGACGCGCCGGTGACCAGCGCCACGGTTCCCTTCAGCTGTTCACTCATCGAATCCTCCCCTTCTTCAGTCGACCGACTCTTCTCCCGTCAACCCACCTCGGTGCCGGACCCTGCGCGACGCTCGAACCCCGCCTACGACACCGGGTACGACACCGCATGCGACACCGGGTGCGGCGCCCGGACCCGCGGGCAGGGTTCCCGGCGCCACGATCCGTCCCCGACGGGCCGGCGCGTTCGTACCCTCCGGCGGAACGTCAGGACGCCGGTGCCGTCTCGAACCGGCTGCTGAAGGAGATCAACTCGCCGCTATGTAGCCGCCGACGCTCCTCATAGATCCGCTGGTAGCCGGTGTGCTTGATCCGCCACTGGCCGTCATCGAACACGTAGACATCCTCGTACAGTGCGGTGCCACCGAGGACCAGGTCGAACGCGGGCACGATCACCCGGTCCTCGAGGTACCAGATCCCCGTCGCGGTGCCGTCGTCGTGGACGTCGATCTCGGGATGGTGGCCCGAGTGGAAGGTGACGATGCCGTGATCACCGAGGGAGCTGGTGAGGAAGTCGACGATCGCACCGCGCCCTTCCTGGCGGAGCGTGCCCGCCTCGTAGGCGGTCGTGCCGTCGGTAACGAACAACTCCCCGAGCGCGCGGAATTGCTTGGTGTCGAGCAGCCTGAAGTAGGTGTACTTCAGCTGCCGGATGGACTCCACGTCATCGCGCATCGATCACCTCGTGATGGAGAACGGCCGCATGACAGCCCGAAGTGTACCGAGACCGCGACTGCTACCTTGCCTCGTCGCGGATTCCCACGGGGTGCCGACGAGACGGTTCTCAGCGTCGCGCCGGCCTCGGAGCCGGCGGCACTCGAGCCGCGAACTACGCGGCGGCGGTATCCTGGGTCCTGCGTCGGCTCGACCGGTTACGACGGCGGCCCCGCTGGCGAGCGGTGCTGTCGTAGGGACGCTGCATTGCCGCCGGGCTCTCGTGCAGCGCGCACCAGTCAGTGCTGTTGTAGCGGGACAACCGGACGCCGCATTCAGCCTCCTGGCAGATGCGACCGGTGCCGTAGACCACGGGTGGGATTGCGCCGGCGAGCCCTTCGGCCAGCATCGGAGCGTCCTCTACCAACCGACGTTCGACCATCATGCCCCTCTCCTCCTTGGGTCAGTCCACGCCTGCAAGGAGTTCTTCGGCAGGGGACCGGGGGAACTTGACCCCCAACCCATCGGATCCGGCACCTGTCCGGTCCTGGGAGATGGCCCGCTCGGGGCCTGGAAATGACCCCCTACCCGGAGCCGGGTCAAGCCCGCGTTGGTAGGGTCACGCCGTGTCCGTGGTCGAGGTCTCCGAACAGATCGATGCGCCGCCGGGGGCGGTGTGGACGATGGTCGGCGACCCGATCGCGTTGGGCGATCTGACCGCCGAGTGCGTCGAGATGATGTGGATCGACGGGTCCGACGGCCCGGAGGTCGGGGCGCGGTTCCGAGGACGGAACCAGTCGAGTTGGCGCCGCTGGTCGACCACCTGCACGATCGTCCGTTACGAGCCCGTACACGAGATCGCCTGGGACGTGACGTACGGACCGCTCGCGGTCGCGAGATGGGGCTACCGCGTCGAACCCCAGAGCAGAGGTGGCGCCGTCGTCACCGAGCGCTTCGAGGACCACCGCGGCGTCGCGCTCCGTGCAGTCGGTCCGCTCGTCCGTGCCACCTTCGATCCCGAGGGTCATAACCGAGCCAACATGACCGAGACGCTCGCACGCATCAAGGCGCGGGCCGAGGCCTGATCGGCGGTGGTGGCCCGAGCGTCACCCGGCGATTCCGAAGCGGAGGCCCATGAGTACGCGGACACGCCGTGGTGGGAGCGCGCGGTCTTCTACCAGATCTACCCGCGCTCGTTCGCCGACGCGAATCGCGACGGGGTCGGGGACCTCGCGCGGGATCAGGGCACACCTGCCCGACCTGGCCTGGTTGGGCATCGACGCGCTGTGGCTCTCCCCGTTCTACCGCTCGCCGATGGTCGATTTCGGCTACGACGTCAGCGACCACTGCGCGGTCGACCCGATCTTCGGGACCATGGACGACTTCGACGGCCTGCTCGACGACGCGCACGAGCTCGGGCTCAAGGTCATCATCGACTGGGTGCCCAACCACACCTCGGACCTGCATCCCTGGTTCGTGGACGCGCGCTCGGACCGATCGAGCGCGCACCGGAATTGGTACGTCTGGCGCGACCGGAGGCCGGACGGCACACCGCCGAACAACTGGGTGTCCGCCTTCGACCTCACCGCGCCCGCCTGGACGCTCGACGAAGGGTCGGACCAGTGGTACCTCCATCTGTTCGAGCCGGGCCAGCCGGATCTCAACTGGGACGAACCGGAGGTCGTCGCGGCAATGCACGACGTCCTGCGATTCTGGCTGGACCGCGGTGTGGACGGGTTCCGAGCCGACGCGATCCATTGCATCGGAAAGGATCCCGAGCTCCCCGACGAACCGGAGGGCAGGGTCGGCATCCCCCACTGCGTCTTCAACGACGAGCCGGTGACCCACGAGCACCTGAGGTCGATCCGCAAGCTCGTCGACTCCTACGACGACAGGGTGGTCGTCGGGGAGGTGTTCCTGTTCTCGACCGACGCCGTGGCGACCTACTACGGGTCCGGTGACGAGCTCCACCTCTGCTTCAACTTTCCGCCTCTGCTCGCACCCTGGCAGGCGTCGGCTTGGTCGAAGTGCCTGGCCCGGACCTTCCGGGCGCTCGACGTACGGCAGGCATGGCCCACCTGGGTGCTCTCGAACCACGACAACCCGCGGCAACGCACCCGTTACGACTTCGGAGCCGCCCTCGGCGGCGAGAACGAAGTCGAGCGCTCGCGGCGGAGCGAGGCACGTGCAAGGGCGACTGCGGTGCTCTTGCTCACGCTGCGCGGAAGCCCCTTCCTCTACCAGGGAGAAGAGCTCGGCCTGCTGGACGCGGTCGTCCCGGAGGATCGGGTGGTCGATCCCGGCGGCCGCGACGGTTGCCGTGCGCCGATTCCGTGGGACGCATCTGCCGACCACGGCTGGCCGACCGACGGGGACCTCACGCCGTGGCTCCCACTGCCCCCAGACCCGGCAGAGCGCAACTACGCGACCTTACGCCGCGATCCCAGCTCCATCCTCCATCTGTACCGGCGCATGCTGGGCCTCCGGCGGAGCACCCCCGCGCTCGTCGTTGGCGAGCAGACCGCGCTCGACCTTCCCGACGGCGTCCTCGGCTACCGCAGGACCGGGCGCGGCTCGAGCTGCACGGTGTTGATCAACTTCACCGGGCGTCCGGTCGACGTCGGGGACGTGGGCTCACCCGGGATGACGGATGGTGCATCCACGGTCGCCGTGGCGAGTGATGGCGCCGGTGAGAGCCGACCCTTCGACGGTCGGCTGGCGGCCGACCAAGCAGTGGTGATCGTGTAGTGATCCCCGCGCTGAGTCGTCGCGCAGTGCTAATCGTTGAGTGAACCGTCGCGGGCCGAACGCGACCTCAGTACCAGGTCTCTTGCCAATAATCGTGGGCTCCTGCGTCACCGAGCGACATCGAGTGCCCATCTGCGTGCCCGCTCCTTCGGACACAGCAGACCAGGGTTCCGAGCCACGGACCCCGATCGATGCAGTGCACGGCTCCGCAGCGATGCCACTGCGGTCGTTCCGGCAACGTCAACTCGTCGAGGTCGAAGTCGGCGTCGGACCGTCCCGGCATCTGGGAGATCCTCCGCACGTGAAACGGGTCGATCGTCACGTTCGTTTTCCTGCCCTTTGTGTTGCGTGTTGTTCCCCTTGATGATCGGAAGCACCGTGCCGGAGCTTTAGGCGCGCGAGGACACGAGAGCGCCGCCGTGGCACCCCACAGGGCTCGTCGAGGCACGCCACGGAGGCTCGTCGAGGGTTGGCGACGCAAAGCGACCCGGACCCGAAATCCCACCTTGGGGCCCGTCCGGCGGCCATGCTGCTTAGGCGACGGCGACGCCGGGTAGAGGCCGGACGAGTGAAGAAGGGCCGAGCAGATCGCCCGGCTCCGTCGCCGGACGATCGACTCCCAAGCCCCGCGCCCTTCCCCTCGAACCGCGGAATCCTCCGGGATCGCCAGCGGAGACCACGACTGAGTCAGAAATTGTTCAAAGAACCACCGTCATCAGCTGGGGCTTCTCGGAGAAACCCCATTTCACAAGCGAACACTCCTCGGGTCCATCCCGATGCCCTGTTCAAATTTCTTACACCGACTGTTAGGCTTGGAAACATGAACGGCGAGTCGACCCGGAACATCGAGGACATCGTGCGACGCAACGTGGCGGCTCTGCGGTCCAAGGCCAACCTCACACAGCAAGGGCTCGCCGACGAGATGCTGCTGAGAGGCATCCCCTGGACCCGCGAGACCGTCGCCCAGGTCGAGACCACCAACCGGCGCCTCGGCTTCACCGAGGCCATCGCCGTGGCCGCCTGTCTCGACGTGCCGCTGGCGCGCCTGGCCGCAACGGGAGTCGCGACCGTCGGGGTCGGCGAGAGCGAGTGGACAGCCGCCTACCTGGGAGCATCGATCGCGGGCACAGCGGGGGACGTGTTCGCGCCCGAGAGCTATGCCTCCCGATCGATGCAACGGGGGGAGCCGATCGGCTCGATGCCTGCCGGGCGGCCGGTCGTCATAGAACCGGTCCCCGAGCGACGCCGCGGCCCCCGCGAACGGCGTTCGAATGCGGCGCCCGACGAGGAGACCGTGCCGCATCGGGTCGAAGTACCTGCACAGACCCAGCAGAAGACAGCGGAGCGGATCGAACGACGCCTGCGGCTCCGGGTCACCGCCGGTGACGTCGACACCACGGCCCACCATCTGTGGTCGCGGAGCCTCGAGAGCGAGAAGGAACGGCGGGTCACGGAACGGCAAGCCTTGACGGGTGGCTCGCTGAAGACGATCCGCGGCCATGTCGCTCGCGACCTCGATCGCGAGCTCGCCCACGAGATGGAGCAGCGCTCCGAACAGGCGCCCGAGCCCCCACGGTCCGAGCCGATGAACTCCGACGAAGCGGCATGGGAGGCCACCAGGCTCAACATCATCCTCGCCAACAAGGGCTACGCCGACTCCGATGTGACGCGTTGGTGGAATTTCACCCGTCACCGCGAGCTCGGCGACCAGACCATCGGCGAGGCCTGGGATGCCGGGCGGTACTCCGAAGTCAGCCGGTTGGTGCAGTCGCTACCGGACCGGCGTGTGCTCGACGACGAGCGCTAGTCGATCGAGGACCGCCGACAGGCCGGATCGACGGCCGGCGGCGTCTCTTCCGCACCAGAACGAGACAGGCAGCCACCGGTTGCCCGATGTCGGCGGTGTCCGCTCGCCCACTACGCTGGGTTGACCGTGTCCGGCGATCTCGACAGCAAGGCGCTGCTGGCGCCGGAGCCCCCTTCGCCATCGGACGGAGACCCCGAGCGGTCCCCATCGCGTCCGAAGCAATCCCGTGCGCGCCGCACCGCGATCGAGTGGCTGATCATCATCGGTGCGGTGGCGATCTGCACGGTCCTTCTCCGCACGTTCGTCATCCAGTCCTTCTACATCCCGTCGGCGTCGATGGAACCCACCTTGCAGGTCGGTAACCGGATCGTCGTCGACAAGCTCAGCTACCACCTGCACTCCATCAATCGTGGCGACGTCGTGGTCTTCGCCCGGCCGCCTCTCGAGGACCAGCAGTACGCCGACCTCGTCAAGCGGGTCGTCGGGTTGCCCGGCGAGACCATCTCCGCCAAGAACTGCGCCGTGTACATCAACGGGAAGCGGCTCAACGAACCGTGGCTCCCCAAGCAACCGAGCAGCTGTAGCAGGTCCCTGCCGGACGACGCCTATCCGCAGTACGACCTGCCCGGGCCTGTGCACATCCCGGCGGGCGAGTACTACGTGATGGGCGACAACCGCACCGACTCGGAGGACAGCCGGTACTTCGGGCCGATCCCCGGGTCGTTGATCGTCGGGCGCGCGGTGGCGGTGGTCTGGCCGTTCAGCCAGGTCAAGGGTCTCTGACCGCATCATCGCCCCGCTCAGCTACCGCTCTTCTCCCTACCGCTCTCCGTCCCGCCCGTCCCCTGGGCGCCGCGCCTCGACGAAGAGCCGCCGCGAGTGGGAGACGAAGGCTCCGTCCTGCTCGATCCTGCGATGGAGCCGAAGCAACCCGGACCGGTACTCCTCGATGGTGAAGCCGGGAACGGTCCATGGGACCTTGCGGAGGAAGTAGGCCACGGCTCCCACGTCGTCGAAGACGACCCGTAGGGTCTCGTCCCGTAGGTCGACGACGACCAGCCCGGCGGCATGCGCGTCGGCGAGTGCGCGCTCTGGGCTCCGGACGTTGCTGACCGGCTGTGGACCCATCAGGAAATCGGTCAGCTCGCGGTTCGACCCGGCCCGACCAGCTGGGAGACGAACGTCCCCGAAGGCCGTAGGACCCGGGCGATCTCCACCCACGGCACGACGGTCGGGTGACGGCTCACCACCAAGTCGAACACACCGCCCTCGAACGGGAGCGGTCCCCCGTCGGGAGCCAATTCGACCCGCACGCCGAAGTGGCCGAGCCGCTCACGCGCGAGTTCGAGATTCGGTGGCCACGACTCGGTGGCGGCGAGGGCGTCGGGGAAGCCGTCGGCTGCCGGCAAGAGCCTCGGCGAAGACCTCGCCGCCCCCGGTCTGGATGTCGAGCACCGACTCCGACCCTCCCAGCCGCACGGTGAGGGTGGCCGCGTATCCCCACGAAGGCCGCTCCTCGCTCGCACGCCCGTCCAACCAGGAGAAGTCCCAGCCCGATACGGTTGCGGACCCGGCCTCGCCCAGCAGGTCGTCGAAGGCCGCCGGTGCCGCCATGCGCTCAGTCTCCGCGACCCTCCGGGGTCGGTGCAACGCTTCGCAGGCTGTCGTGCAAGCGAACGGGCACTCCCACCTCACCCTTATCGTGGACCCATTCGCGGATCAGCTGACGCGACCGATCCGTAGGAAACGAGGTGACGACGTGAGCGACTTCAACACCCAGATCATCGAGGAGTTCCGGGCCAACGAGGGCCGAGTCGGCGGACAGTTCGAGGGCGCGCCGATGACGCTGCTCACGACGACCGGCGCCAAGTCCGGGAAGCCCCGCACCACCCCGCTCGTCTACCAGGACGGTGGGGACGGGACGATCTACGTGTTCGCCTCGAAGGCCGGCGCGCCGACCAATCCCGATTGGTACCACAACCTTCTCGCGCATCCCTCGGTCGTCGTCGAGCGGGGGACCGAGCGCTACGAGGCCGCGGCAATGCCGGTCACGGGCCCTCTCCGGGACGAGATCTACGAGCGGCAGGTCGAGCGGTTCCCCGGGTTCGGCGAGTACCAGGTGAAGGCGGGGCGGGTGATCCCGGTGGTCGCCCTGCGCCGCACGTAGCTGCAGGCGGTTGAACTCGGCGGGCAGTCGAACTCCGCGGCGAGCGATCGGCGCTCTTCGACCGGCTCTCTTTCTCTCTTCGAATCTCTTCGAACTGCTCTCGACCGGCTCTATTTGTGGAGCCAGGTGACGGTGAAGGAGGAGCCCCCTGGCCCGAGGGCAGAAGTCCTGGCCTTCAGCTTCTTGCCGCTCTTGTTGGCCATGTCGATCTGGGTGCTGGTGAAAGTCCGCGAGGTGATCGCCTGACCGTCCGCCAGAGCATTGGTGAATGCGAGGACACCGAAGTCGGCGAGTTGGAAGACGGCGCAGCTGCTTCCCGTGCAATGCGTCGGCGCCTCGGTGATCCACTCCGCCGACGCGTTGAGGAGCCGGCTCGAGGGGGTCTGATTGGTCGAGAAATGCCAGACGCCGTTCGTGAGGGACAGCGTGTACGTCGAGCCCGAGAGCGTGACCGAGCCCGAGATCACCTCGCCCGGAGCCACCGGGTAGAGCGACTGCGGGAGCAGCACGGCGCTCGCCGGATACATCTCGTACCACGCGAAGTAGAGGGGGGTGCCGACGTGGCTCCGCTTGGTCTTCGCACAGTCGGAGTCGGTCCCGATCTGCTGGACGCTGGGATCGGTGCTCGCGAATCCGTCGATGCCGACCCAGGTGGAGTCCTCCTGTGTCGCGTTCTTCGGACACGAGGCGGACGGCACAACCCAGCTGCCGGATACCGAGGACATCGTGGTACCCGTCACCGCGTAGCCGGCCCAGTTGAGCGAGGACTCGAGTCCTGTCCGGCCCAGCGAGAGCCGTGGCGAGGCCGGCAGCGCCGGGTGGGTGATGGTCGAGGGTCCCGCGGTGTCCGCCGCCGCGCCGACCGCCGTGTCGGCGAGCGCGGCCCCAGGGAGCACCAGCGCGAGCACGACGATCGGAGCGAGGACGCGCCGTCTGCTCATCCGCCCGGCGGGGTCGACGTCGTCGTGTCGGTGGTGCTGGTGGTGCTCGCGTTGGTGGTGCCGGTGGACGCCGTGTCGCCGGTCACCGAACCCCGGTGATGTCGGGTGCCGGAGCCTGCCGCCTTGCCGCTTCCCGCCTTGCCACTTCCCGTCTTGCCGCCTCCCACCGAGCCGCCGGAACCGGTCCGACCGGCGCGGTGACCGGCACCCCGTCCACGTCCGGTGCCGCTGCTGCCCGTTCCGGTCCCGAGGTTTCCTCCGCGGTTGCCCCCGGTTCCCGACGCCGAGCCGGAAGCGCCCGTGCCGCTGCCGCCGATCCCTCCGCCGCTGCCTCCGGATGTCGAGCCGGAACCGCCGGTGGCGCTGCCGCCGTTCGCCAAGGTCGTTCCCGTCGACGGCGCGGAGGATCCGACCGGCGCGGTGCCACCGACGGTCTGGGTCGGAGCGTGGACGGTGCGGAGGGCCTGGTTGGCGCCGCCGGCGCCGGTTGCCGCCGCACCCGCTCGAACGGAATGCACATGGTGCACCGTGCACGAGCTCTTGCCGTGCCGGCAGGCGGTGTTCCCAGCGGCCCCGTTCGTCCCGGCCTCAGCTGCACCGGCGACGACCGACACCCCGGTCGGGGAAGTCGGGGTTCCTCCGGACCCGAACGGTTGCGTCGCCGTGGCGGGAGGTGTCGTCGAAGAGCCGCCGGCGGTATTCGAGAGGACCGAGCACGCTGTTGACGACGTGCGCGGCGGGTGACGGCAGGACGGACGCTGCGGACAGCCCGGTCGCAGTGGCGAAGACGCTGGCGACCGACGCCACCCCGACGACCACCGACAGGCGGTTGCCGCGTGACCGGGGCACGGGCCACGAGAGGGTGGCGGATTGGTAGAGGCGACGGAACTGCATCTCGGACCGAAGCTCCCGCTCCGTGCCCGGGGCCCTGAGGAGCGCGATCGCGTCTGCGAGCCTGCCTTCGGTCACGTTTGGGAACCTTATGAGCTTGCGATCGTGGCGCACGAATCCGTCGTCACCGAAGCTACCAAGACCGACGTCAACCATGGAGGATCGCCTCCGGCTGCCATCCCGGTCCCTCGGCGGTATCGGCGATGTCGGCGGACAGCGGTCCGTTGGGGCGCCGCATGTTGGGCCGCGCCTTCGATCGTCTCGGTTCCGGGGATCGCCCGGTCGAGTTTCCGCTCGAGAGCCCGGAGTCCCCGGTGGCAGAGCACCCGAACCGATCCGGTGGAGCGCCCCATGATCGTTGCCACGGCCGACACGTCGAGCCCCGCGACGATGCGGAGCGAGACGGCCTCGGCCTGGTCGACCGAGAGCTGGGAGATGAGCTTGAGGATCTCGTCGGTCGCGAGGTCCTCCTCGGCATCCAACTCGACGTCGTTGCCGTCCGGAAGCAGCGCCAACTGGGACGTCTCGACCAGCACGAGCTTGGTCGCCGCTCCCCGGTACCAGTCAGTGCGCCGGTTCCTGGCAATGGTGAAGAGCCAGGCGCGGAAGCCGGCTTCGGTGCCTTCGAAGGCAGACAGCGCACCAAGCACCTTGATCCAGGTGTCGGCGGCGAGGTCGTCGGCCAGCGCGTTGTCCTTGACTTTCAGGTAGCGAAGAAGGCTCGGTTGGAAGTACCGCCAGATGGCCGCAAACGCGTCTTCATCACCACGTTGCGCGGCGGACAGCTTCCCCCTGAAATCCTTCATCGCTGCGTCTCGTTTACAACCTGGTCCAACCGGATCCCCTCTCCCCCAGCGGCCGGACTTCTGGAGGAGTCATACACCCTTCTGGAAGTGCCGTCCATCACTGCGGGGAATTGCTCGGCCCGAGGGGCGCGACCGCGCCTCGAGGTGTAACGGATCGAGCTACTGCAACGTTGCGAATGAGCCGAGGTCGCCTGCGTCACGGCGGCGACGCCAGCTCGGCGGTGCAACCCGAAGGGCAGGGAGCGGGCGCCGGCGGAAAAGGGAGGGCGAAGCGGAGCGACCGGGGCCGGCGAAGCCGGGGACGACCACTCCTCCCGATACCCAGAGCCCGGCAGGTCCAGGACGGAGCGGGCACGCTGAAGAGCCATTACACGGACTCCTCGGCGGGAGATGTCGGGCCTCGGCTCAGCGCAGTGGGCTTCATCGACAAGGGCACATTTGCGGCAACCCTCCTGCTCTGCTTCTTTCCACTTCTGATCGTGGCAAACGCCCTCGCCGGCCGTTCAGAGAGGAGCGCAACGGTGCTTCGGCTGAGGCTGCGAAGACGACCGGACCCGACCTGATCTAGGCCGGTCTAGGCGAACACCACGGTTCGGGAGCCGTTCACCAGCACGCGGTCCTCGAGATGCCATCGCAGTCCCCGTGCGAGCACCGTGCGCTCGATGTCGCGTCCGATCCGTACCAGGTCGTCGACCGACTCGGCGTGGCCCACCGACGCCGTGTCCTGGGCGATGATCGGGCCACTGTCGAGCTCGGCGGTCACGTAGTGACAGGTCGCGCCGATGAGCTTGACCCCGCGCTCGAATGCCTGGTGGTAAGGGCGGGGTCCGGCGAACGACGGAAGCGCGCTGTGGTGGATGTTGAGAATCCGGTCCCGGTACCGCTCGCAGAGCTCAGGGCTCAGGATTTGCATGTAGCGGGCCAGCACCACCACCTCGCCGGCCACCTCGGCGATGCAGGAGGCGATCTCGGACATTGCCGCATCGCGTTCCTCGGGTGGTACCGGGACGTGGGAGAACGGCACACCGTAGCGTTCTGCGACCGGTGCCAGGTCGCGATGGTTGGCGATCACCAGCGGAATCTCGCACGCAAGCTCACCCCGTTCAGCTCGGTGAAGGACGTCGACCAGGCAATGGTCCTCCTTCGAGGCGAGCAGCACCACCCGCTTTCGGTGGTCGGTATCGGAGAGCCGCAGATCGAGCTCGAACTCGCGAACGAGCGGCGCGAACCCGTCGGCCAGTGCGTCAGCATCGCAGTCCAACGACTCGGCGAGGACCTCGATCCGCTGGAAGAACCGTCCGGTTTCGGGGTCGGCGTGCTGGGCCGCCTCGGTCACCCAGCCACCTCGCGAGGCAAGGTAGGAAGTAACCGCTGCGACGATGCCGACCCGGTCCGGGCAGGTGATGGTGAGGACGTAGCGGCGCATGGGATCTCGACCCTATGCGGGCGGGAGATCCCGGTTCATCCCGGAGCGTGTCACCCCAGTCGGAGACCCGCTCCCCGAGAAGAAGGCGACCGCATCAGAAGAGCGACCGCATCAGAAGACGCCCGCATCCAATGAAAGGACGGAACGAGCGATGAACGAGGAGGAGGCCGGCAGGGCGAGCGGGGTCCAACGCGACAAACGGAGCAAGAGGTCGGGGTGCCAGGGTGCCGGCGGGATCTGGTTCCTCGGGTTCATCGGTGCGCTCGTCTACTACCTGCACACCCACTCGGGGACGGTCTGGCTGGTACTGCTCGCCTTCATGAAGGCCGTGGTGTGGCCGGCCTTCGTCGTGTATCACGTGTTGTCACTCCACGGCTGAGGTCGAACACGCAGAAGGAGGTTACGGGGGCCGCGCCGAGGTGGGCTCACCTCGTTCGTCGTCCTCGTTCGCGGTTCTCGGTTAGTCGCCCCGCGGAATTGCGTCGATTCGCTCGAAGTTCCGAGCTTCGCTCTCCGCTTCGGCCGTTGCGGGTTGCTCGGTCTGACGGCCGGACTCGAGCCCCAGGAGACCAACGATCGCACCGACCGCCATGACCGCGGCCATGACGAAGAAGACAGTGCGCGATGCCTCCGCGAAGTCCAACCGGATGAAGTGCGGGATGGCGGCGACCGAGCCATTCCCTCCGCCCGGGGACTGGAACTGCGCGATCTTCGCACCCTCGGCGGCTGCCCGGGCGGGTGGGACCCCGGAGTGGACCAGCGACGCGGTGACATGCGAACGGAGCTGCGAGACGAGCACGGTGCCGAGGACCGCCAGGCCGAGGCTCGCCGAGTAGTTCCGGACGGTCTGGGTGATGCCGGTGGCCTCGCCATAGGAAAGACGGGAGGCTCGATTGACCGCATCGGTGCTCGCGGGGGTGAGCATGAGGCCCATCCCGGCTCCCGCCAGCACCACCGGCCAGATCTGGGACGAGAAGTCGAGCTGGGTCATCTTGCTCGCCCAGAGGCCGAAGCCCACTGCCGCGAGGGCGCAACCGGCGACCACCGGGCGTTTCGCTCCCCGCCGGTCGAGGATCCGACCGCCGATCTGGGACGCGACCACGAAGCCCAGGAAGAAGTAGAGGAGGAAGAGACCTGCTTCCTGGGCCTTCTTCCCGAGGGCGATCTGCGCGTACTCGCTGGCGAAGAAGAACATGGGCACAAAGGCCAGCATGGCGACGAACAGGACGAGGTTCTCGACGGCGAACGCCCGCACCCGGAAGATCCGCACTTCCATGAGCGGCGACGTCACCCGCTGCTCGACGACCGCAAAAGCCACGAGAAGGACCACTCCGGCCGCCACGCAGAGGATCGTCCAGGGACTGGTCCATCCCCATATCCCGGCCTGCTGGAAGCCGACGATGCTGAGTGCGACGCCGCTGACGATCAGAGCCAGACCCCGGAAGTCGATCGGTGCCCACCGGTGGTCGGTCGTCGGGCGCGAGATCGCGATCAGCACCAACGCCACGACGGCCACCGGGATGTTGACCCAGAAGATCGCCCGCCAGGTCCATTCGGTCAGATAACCGCCGAGGATCGGCCCGACCGAAGTGAGGCCACCCGCGATCCCGAAGAACAACGCGAGCGCGCGACCGCGCTCGTACATCGGGAAGGTCTGGACGACGATTCCCAAAGCGGCAGGGAACATGATCGCTCCCCCTGCACCCTGGATGGCACGGAAGGTCACGATCCACGGCTCGGCGATGCTCCCGACCGGGGTCAGCCCACACATTGCCGACGCGCCGGCGAAGACGATCACGCCGATCACCACCATCTTCCGGTGCCCGACCGTGTCGGCGAGCCGGCCGCCGAATGCGAAGAGCGCGGCCAGAGCCAACAGATAGGAGTTGACGGCCCACTGCATGCCCGTGCTGGTGAGGTGGAGCTCGTGCTGGATGTTGGGCGCCGCGATGGAGACGATCGTCTGGTCGATGAAGGTCATGGCGACCGCGAAGATCATGGCGGCGAGCACGACGTTCTTGGATCCCCTGCTCGTGAACGCCATCGTTACTCCCTCCGGTCCCGGTGCTTCGACGCCGATGGCGCGGGACCACAAGCGCCCACCGACGCTACGCCTCGCAAGCGCAACGGTCACCAGGTCGGGCCGCGTCGAGTCGTGAGGAACGGAGTCGCACGAGGGCCGATCGGATGGACCGGCAACCGCGGCCACCGGGAGCTGGCGCCCTGGGCCGGGAGCCGGGCGGCGGATCCCAGCTCAACCGGCCCAGGCACGTCTGTGCATACCCAAGGCGTGGGGACGGAACACCATTGGCTTGCCGCCCGAATTGGAACGACGAGATGGGCACGCTCGTTACCGGTGAGCGGCGCCGACCTGCCGACCAGGGTCGGTGGCCGGCCTCGGCCCGCTCAGGACGTCGTGGCGCGGACCTTTGCGACGAGCGACTCGAAGTTGGGATACGGGTGTTCACGTTCCATAGCGTCGATGGTGGGCTTCCACATCTCCCAGCGGTCGACGAGGGTCGGACCGAGCATCAGTTCGATGAGGTGGAAGTCGATCGCTCCTTGGATCTCGAAGGCGGCGAGCTGCTCGAAGAAGTCGAGCTCGCGATAGAGCACGTAACCCTCGGGGGCGTTGTCGGCCACGTAGCGTCGAAAGGCCGCACTCAGATCCTCCGGGTCGTCGAAGTGCGCGACTAGGCGGCGGGTCTCGACCAGGGCGTCCTCGTCCCACCTCCGGAAGAAATCGGCGGCCATGTGGGCCTGACGGGTCCGCCTCTCCTCGCGGACCTGCTGGCCGGCGAAGAGGGCGGCGCCGATTGCGCCGAGCAGACCCAGCGCGCCGACCGCGGTCGCGATCGCGGTTACCTGTTCGGCCCAGTTCGGCCCTGACACGACGCCTCCGTCATCGAACCCGGCCGAGGTCACCCGCGTGCACGGAGCACGCGTCGACCGTCCAGGGTGTCCCGGTCCTGTCCACGAATTGCGCACGGCGGACCACGGGTCCGGGGCAGTGTTGCGCGTGGCCGGTGCCCGCATGCACGAAGCGGAAGCACTGTCCGAGCTCGACGCGGAACGTCTCGGCGTAGTGGGCCACGACGAGACCCTATGTCGAGTCGGACGTCGGGACGACCCGGACGGGCCTCACCTGTGAGAGCCGTGCCAGGGAAAGCGGATCGGCACGAGGAAGGACACGGCGACGAGGAGAGCCGATGACCGCGAGCACCGGGGCGAAGAGCCCGGTGGTCAGTCGAGACCGAGGACCCGTAAGGCGTTGGTCCGCAGGAACTTCGGCCAGACCTCGTCTTTGAACCCGACCGAGGGCATCTCGGTCATGATCCGTTCGAGGGACAACCCCATCGGGAAATAGCCGGCGTAGATGATCTTGTCCGCTCCCCTGGTGTTGGCGTACTCGACGATGTCCTTCGGGTAGTACTTCGGGGCGAAGGCACTGGTCGAATAGTGCAGTCCCGGCCACTTCAACATGAGCTTGACCGCGAGGTCGGTCCACGGCTCGCAACCGTGACGGGTCACGAAGACGAGGTCGGGAAAGTCGAACATCACCTCGTCGATCAGCTCGACGTGCTGGCAGGCGGCCTTCAGCCGAGGCCCGGGGACACCTGCGCAACAGAAGAGGGGGATCGACAGCTCGACGCACTTGGCATAGATCGGGTACATCTTCTTGTCGTTGATCGGGACCTGCGGGAAGGTGCCGGCAGGGAAGACTCCGACCGCCCTGATCCCGAAGGTCTCGTACTGCTCGACGAGCCGCCGGATCCCGTCCATCCCGTCGTTGGGGTCGGCCTGGGTCGAGGGGATGAACCGCTCGGGATGTCGCCGAAGGGCCTCCGCTCCGATTCCTGCCTGGTCACCCACGCCGACGAGCGCCTTGTCGACGCCCCACCGGTCCATCTCGCGGAGGGTGACCCCGATCGGGTCGTCGGCGCCGGCCAGCTTCGTCCCGGGAACGTCCTTGAAGATGTACTCGACGGGAAAGGCGAACTTCTCACGAGACTCGACGTCCTTGGTCTGCCGGGTGACGAAGCGGTAGGCCGCCTTCGGATCCGGATGCGGAAAGCCGATCATGGTGTCCACGATCCCCACGTCGGTCGGCATTCCCATCGGGCGGCAGGCTAGTTCTCGAGGGTACCCAGTGCCCGAAGGATGCTCGCCGGCCCCGTGGAGCGTTCGCCGATCCGCGGTACGCGTTCGGCGTCAGGAACTCCTCCGCGTGCGGTACGTGCGCAAGTGCGCCGCGCCGGCAGGAGACACCGAGACCAACTCACCGCGCCCCGGCTCTCGATGACACGAGACGAAACCCCGCGCCTTGGCATCCTCCCAGACCGGGAGGCGTGGGCACGAGGTTCGCCACACCTCCAGCACCTCGGCATAGGGGCGGGGTTCCGGAGCGACCCACT
Organism: uncultured Acidimicrobiaceae bacterium; assembly: GCA_963784155.1. Taxonomy (GTDB): domain Bacteria; phylum Actinomycetota; class Acidimicrobiia; order Acidimicrobiales; family RAAP-2; genus Bog-756. Next base: position 531,696 of record CAWAQF010000007.1, on the reverse strand, counting down.
CGAGGAGATCGAGGATCAGGACGTCGAGGGTGTCGGACATGGTTCTGATTATCGCAGGTTGGCTATGGTGCCTCTGTGCGGCGGAAGATCCTGGCTTCGTTGGGTCTCGGCGCCCACGAACAACTGCTCGACGTGACCAAGCCCTCGTTCGAGCGTTACGCGGATCGACACGGCTACGAGCTCCGGATTCCGAGGTCCGACCCGGCAGGCACGACAATGCAGCGGTCCTCCGACTCCTCGGCTTCGAGTTCGACTTCGCCGCCGACCCGATGTGGTGCCGACCTCGGCGGTCGACCCGGTGGAGGCGGAGGACCGCCTTCCTCGATCGCGAGTGGAACTCGGTTCCCGAGGACATGGCGGCCGCGCCCCGGATCGCACCCCTTCGAGGAGCGACTGAGCAGGCTGCGCAACGCCCTTTCGGCGACCGGCGCCGCCCTCGGCGCCGCGACCTAGGCTCGCGCCCTCGCCTCCCGCCACCGAGGCTCGAAGAAGCGCCCGGAGGTGCCCGAGAGGCTCGACACGATTCAACACGAGGGAACCACCACACGAGGGAACCACCCGAGGGCGAGCGCAGAGAAGGGCAGTCCTCCGCGGCCCACCCTGGGTGACTGGTGCCCCTCGATTTGGCCCTGGAACCGGGAGCAAGGGCGGCGGAATCCCCGCTCGACCGGCACCTGGGCTTGCCGTTCAGGTTACCGGAAGGTGAATCGAAAGTGAACGCGGGCCAGGCCCTCTTGCTCCTCGGAAGGCATGCTCCGCGCCGGTCGGGGGCCGCATTGCCCAGGTCCGAAGGGTGCGTCTCTCTGGGTCAGAGTCCGAAGCTGCGCAGGACCTTGTAGGTCGACCGGTTGGTCTTGCGGAGGACGGCCCGCCGCACATACCGCTTGGAGTACGAAGAGGGGCCCTTCAGGGCAGCTTGCACGTTCCCGAGGTCTCGAGCGACGCGGTAGGTCTGGCTGCGAGCCTTGCCCAGTGTCACGATCGGTCCCGCGTCACCGGCGCCCCGCCCTCGCCCATCTCGGCGATGCGACCGTCAGGGCTCGAGCAAGTGGCGCAGATCACGTCGCCATCCTCTTCGACAATCGGGATGTCCGCCAGCCCGTCGATCGTCTCCACGAAGATCAGGCTTCCGCAGCGGCCACAGCGCGTCTCGAGTACCACTTCGTCGAGCCCGGCCCATTCCGTCGAAGTGATGCAGTCGGGACAGACGGCCAGGCCGTCGACGTCTTCCCACTCCCTGTAGGCGGGATCGCGGCTCCAGACTCGACGCTCGCATCGGCTGCACTGATCGTAGTCAAGGTCAATCATGCGACTGCCCTCCCCGTTCGGCACACCCGCAACCGCGGGTGCGCCTCCCTCCTGGTGAAGTCGTCCAGTGACGCCTCTATCGGCGTCCGCGGCCCCGATCCTTAGCGGCGCCGGAGAACGCGCGGAGTGTGGCGGTCGTCGACCGCACGAAGTGGTGGCGCGGGCGTCACCACGGTGCAGAGACCTTCATCAGATCGCGGGGAATCACACCCGGGACGTCGTGGTGACCTGCCTCCCCATCGGAAGGTCACCCGAAGACACGTGCGCCCGGCAAGGCAAGTGGATAGAACGGGTCCGTGAGACGCCGTCTCGGAAGGTGGTTCCATGGGGCCGGAGTGGTGTCGGTCACCGTCGCGCTCGGGGTGACGGGCACCGCGATTGCGCCGGGCTCCGCTCGTGCCACCACCCCCTCGCCGGTCTTCGGGGTCACCCTCGACCGCATCGGCAATCTCTCGAGAATCATCGCCGGCGAGAAGGCACTCCCGGAGCACCCGACGACCCGCGTCTACTTCGACGCCTCCGAGCCGGCCACCCATTACTCCAAGGCGGTATCCGAGCTGCACGCCGTCGGTGCCGTCATGGGCGAGCTCCTCGACTCGAGCGCCGCCGAGTCGGTCACCGTGGCGGAGTACCAGAGCCGGGTCGAGTCCTACCTCTTCACCCTCGGCCCGTCGGTCGACATCTGGGAGATCGGCAACGAGGTGAACGGCAACTGGACGGGCCCGTACTCGACCGGCGCCGCGAAGGTCCAGGAGGCCTACGCCGACGTGGCCGCGGCGGGAGGCCGCTCGGCGCTGACGCTCTACGCAAACGAGTACGCGAGCGACAACTGCGGGGACGGTACGGGCGAGCTGACGCCCGTGCAGTACTCGGAGCAGTACGTCTCCCCGCAGGTCCGGGACGGGCTCTCCTACGTGTTCGAGAGCTACTACCCCACCCAATGCGGGGACACCTATCCGACCGACGCACAGGTCGCCTCGGAGATGAACCAGCTCCACGCCCTCTACCCGAACGCGCTCCTCGGTTTCGGCGAGGTCGGACTTCCACGGCGCGCGACCAAGCGAACGAGCGCCACGGCTGCACAGGTCATGTCGTGGGCCTACGGCCTCCGTCCGGACGTCCCCGACTACGTGGGCGGATACTTCTGGTGGTACGCGTTCGAAGACGTGTTCACCGGGAAGCAGCTCCTCGCCCCCGGCCTGTCGCACGCGTTCGGGGCAGAGGCCGTGGCTCTCGGTTGAGCCGCGGCTCTCGGTTGATCGGCCCCCGGGTGATCGGCGCCCGAGTGTGTCGAGCCTCGGCACCGACCGAGGTTTCGGACCGGGTGGAGGCGCCCGGGTTCTTCGTGTCACTGCTCGGTGTCGGCCTCGTCGCGGGCGCGATCGAGTGCTTCTGGCGTTCTGCTCAGATCGACGCACACAGGAGCCCTGATCGTGTCATGTCCCGACGACGTTGGAAGGTGGCCGGTGCGGTGCTGATCGGGGCCGCGCTCGGACTGAACGGAGGACCGGCCCGAGCGAGCGGAGCGACCGGCTTCTACCCCGGCTCGCGCCGCATCGCCCACATGGTGGGGCAGCCGCGAGGCCGGAGCTCGTCGACGACCTCGAACCCGTGCCGGCGGTACCAGGGGACGTTCTCCGCCTTCTGGGTCTCGAGGTAGGCAACGGTTCGTTCGCGATCGGCTCGCTCCAAGACGGTCCCGACCAGCGCGGAGCCCACGCCTCGGCGTTGCCACCCGGGGTCGGACCCGAGCAACGCGAGGTACCAGTGTGGCTCGTCGACGCGGTGGTGGGCACGGTCGATCGCACCGTAGAGGCGCATTCCCGCAATTGCGCGGGTGCCCAGGCGATGGACCGATCGCAGATCGTGGAGGAGGTTGGCGGCGTCGCGCCGTCGACCGCGTGGGTAGGCGCCGGGAGGGAGCCAGACCGCCGCACCCACGATGAGGTCCTCCTCCCGCGCGACCCAGACCTCGTGGAACGGCCTCCCGTCGATGAGCACCGTCCCCATGAAGGTCAGGGCGGCACGCGCCTGTTGCAAGAGATCCGGGACCAGAAAGTCGAGGACCGGGTCGTGATGGAACGCGCGCGCGAGCGCCACCGTCGTACTCGAGAGCTCCGAGGGTTCCATGCGGTCGACGATCACGTCGATCTCGCTGCCGAGATCGATGAATCACCCGATGAGAACGCCCGGGTTCCGGCGACCCAGGTCTCCGCGACGTTCGGCGGACGCTCCGCGTCGAGAGGACCTTCGAGCATCACCAGATCGGCCCGCAGCCCGGGCGCGAGTCGGCCGCGCTCGGACTCCTGGCCGCCGGCGTGGGCGGCACCAACCGTGTAGGCCCTCAGCCAGGTTCCGTAGGGGACCGACTGCTCGGGCCCGATGACAGTCCCTTTCGACGTGCGCCGGGTCACGCCGCGTGCGGAGGTGAGCAGGGGCTCGTCGAAGGTACAGGGACTGTCCGACGAGCCGGCGATCGGGACGCCTGCCTCGACGAGTTCCGCGAAGGGCATCCACGTCGCGTCGTCGAGCTCGAAGCCGTCGACCGCGCCGCCCATATGGTGCACGAACCCCGGTTGCACCACTCCCACCGCGCCGATGCCGGCCATGCGGCGAGCCTGCCCGGTACCGAGCAGCGTCGCGTGTTCGATCCGGAACCGGTGGTCGCCGTCGCCGGCTGCTCGCGCGGCCGACTCGAATGCGCCGAGGGCTACGTCGACCCCACCGTTGCCGATCGCGTGGACGGCGACCCGGAAACCCCGGGCGGTCACCTCGCATACCTGCTCTTCGAGCCCGTCGAACACCAGCCCCATCGAGATCACGTGCCCCTGGAAGTGCCCGTGGATGGAAGGGAGCACGCCGCCGTCGGCGAACAGCTTGACCGGGCCGACTCGGAGCCACTCGCTCCCTTCCCCTGTCACCGGGCCGTCGAGGCGGGCGCGATCCAGGGGACCGAGGAGGGCTTCGTCGTGGGGCATCACGAGCACGCTGATCGGAAGCCGTCCCTCCCGTGCCAGCCGGCCGTAGACCTGCTCGGCCGAGGGCGGGCAGGCCGCATCGTGCACGCAGGTGATCCCTTCGGCGAGCAACACCTTCGCCGCCTCGAGGATGTGGTCGGCCCACCGGTCGGGATCGCGGTAGGGCGCCATCGATGAGGCGTGGGCATCGCTGAACGCCCGCTCGACCAGCAGGCCGTCGAGGGCTCCGCTCGCCGAGCGTCCGAACGACCCGCCTGCGGGCTCGGGCGTCGAGTCGGAGATCCCGAGCGCGTCGAGACCCGCCGAGGAGACGACGCACTGGTGGTAGCTGTAGTGCACGACGATCACCGGACGGTCGAGACCGAGCGAATCGAGATCGTCGCGCGTCGGTTGGAAGCCGGCGGTGAGGTCGCTCCACCCGACACCGCGCACCCATTCCGCTTCCGGCTCGGCGGCCGCCTGCGCGAGGAGGGCCGACCGCAGGCCGTCGACATCGGTGACGTCGCCGAGGTCGGCCCATCGCGGATGGAGCGCCGCGATGCAGAGGTGGGCGTGGGCGTCGATGAAACCCGGAGCCAGTGTCCGCCCGCCGAGATCGACGGCCGTACCGGCCGAAAACTCCGAGAGGATCCCCCGATCACCCACCGCCACGATCCGGTCGCCCTCGACCACCAGCGCCTCGGCAACCGTGTCGGCCGGGTCCATCGTCAGGATCGGCCCACCGGTGAACAACAGCGCGGTCAACGCGTCACCGTCTCAGGCCGACCGGGTGGTCCATGGGCAGACCCTAGTCAGGCGGGCGGAGGAGCCGGCCGGGCGGAAAGCCGGGCGGTCAACCCATCGCGTTCACGAAGTCACCGCGGGTCCGAGTCCACCACTCGCGTCGCCGGTCGAAGCGATCCATCCCGCCGATCTGGCTCCACATCGCGACGAAGCCGGGATCACCGGCCTCGACCCTCCGAAGGAGGAACGCGCCTCCCTGCTCGATCGTTCGGTCCAGGAGATCCACCATGACTCGACGCCCGGTGAGGTCGAGATCGTAGGTGTCGGCGACGAGTCGCAATCGGGTCGGTCGATCCGCAGGAACGAATCCCAGCCGGGATGCGCTCAGGTCGTCGTCGACCGGGACGCACATGCGAGCGAAGTGCGCGAGATCGAACTCCGGACGGCCCGGCGCGGCGAAATCCCAGTCGAGAAGTCCGACCGCCTTCCGGCCGCGGAACACCACGTTTTCGGGACAGACGTCGTTGTGGCACACGATGGAGCCACCCTCCGGATCGGCCATCTCGGGGCTCCATGACAGCCCGCTGAGCTCGACCTTCGAGGAAGCGGCATGCAGGCCCTTCATCAGGAGGACGATCGAGGCGAGCGCCTCGTCGGTCTGCACCCACATGGGGAAAGGCGGGATTGCGACGTCGCCTTCGATGAAGACGAGCTCCTCGGTCCCGTCAGCATGGAGTGCGACCGGTCGTGGTGCGCCGAAGAACCCGGCGGAGCGCAGGTCACTCAGGAATCGATGGATCGATTCGGAGTTCCGGTTGGACGGGCGCACGACCCGATCGACCCGGCGCCGGACCTTGCCTGCGTTGGCGACGCCGCCCGCCAGGAGCTCCTCGTTCACTGCATCAATCTCGCACAGAGCGGCTCGGCGGGCTCGCCCTGACGCTCAGTCGAAGACAGGCGTCAGAAGGGCATTCCGAGCACCTTCAGACCAGCGACCGGGACCTCGTGATCCGGAGTGAACGAATACCAGCACGTCTCGAGCGGCATCACGATCGGACCGCCCTCCTGATCGACGGTGACGTCGCCCTCGACCCGTCGCCAACCCATGCGTTGGTAGAAGGGAAGCCGAACGTCGCGACAGAACAACAGCCCGAAGGGACGGCCCGTCGAACCCATCCTGGTGGTCGTCTCCCTCACGAGGAACTCACCGATGCCTCGGCCTCTGAGGCTCCGGTGCACCATCACGCCGCCGAGACCGACTCCGAGCAGTCGCGTCCCGTCGGCCTCGACCTCGATCGGGAGAAAGCCGGCGTGTGCGATCGTCCGCCCGTCCTCGGTCACCACCACGTGGTGGTCCTTCGGCTTCCATATAATGGCGAGGTGGTCGGTTCCGTACGGATCGGCCACGCCGTCCGCAAGCACCGCCGCGTCCTGCAGCGAGAACTCGGGAACCTCCGTCACGTCCACCGCCGCGAGGGTACCGGCCATCCGACCGCGGCGGGAGCAGAGGGCCGCGCCGACGAGGCCTCGAGGCCGGCGCCGCCAATGCTTCTTAGAATGCCTCGTTCATGGAGACCATCATCATCGCGACGGACGGGTCCGACACCGCAAAGGAAGCGGCGTCGAGGGGCCTCGCACTGCTGCGACCGGCCGACCAGGTCCTGGTCGTGACCGTCGCCGATCTGGCAGATCCCGACCTCGCAGAGGACGCCACCGGGCATGCAGCGGCGACGATGACACCGGAGGAGATCGAGACGGAGAACGATGCGGCGCTGGCCCGCGGTCAGTCGAACATCGACGCGACGATCGAGGCATTGAGGGCGGGCCCCGGGCTTCCGGCCGGACTCGAGACGCGGGTGCTCGGCGGCCAACCCGGGCCGGCACTCTGCCACCTGGCGTCCGACACCGGGGCGATCGCCGTCGTGATGGGATCGAGTGGGCGTGGCGGCATCAGGCGCGCGGTCCTCGGATCCGTCTCCGACCACGTGGTGCGCCACGCCCCCTGCCCGGTCGTCGTGACCCGGGCGTCGTGACCCGGGCGTCGTGACCCGGTCGTCGCGCGACCCGGGCGGCGTGACCCGGGCGGCTACGGGCCGTCCTCGTCCGGGTGAAGACTGTGTCGATGGCAGATCGCACCGTGCGCCTCCGACCGTTCCGCGAAGAGGACCTCGAGCACTTGGATCGGTTCTCGAGCGATCCCAGTCTCTCGAAGCCCTTCCTCTGGTTCGGATTCCAGTCGACGGAGCGATTTCGGCGCCGTTGGCAGGAGGATCGCTTCCTCGGGAGCGACCCCCGTCTTCTGATCGTCGCCCACTCCGACGACTCGGCGGTGGGATGGGTCAGTTGGCGCGAAGACGGTCGACTGACCTCCTCGGGGACCTACGAGATCGGAGCGCTCCTCTTTCCCGAACAACGAGGCCGTGGCATCGGCACTGCGGCCCAACGGTTGCTCGTCGACTACCTCTTCTCCCTTCGACCGATCCACAAGCTGTGGGCCGGGACCGAGGCGTCCAATCTCGCGGAGCAACGGGCGCTGGAACGGTGCGGATTCGTGAGAGAAGGGCTCCTGCGAGAGGACGTCTTCCGCGACGGCGAGTGGAGCGACACGGTCATCTACGGATTGCTCCGACGCGAGTTGATCCGTCCCGCGCAGTGACCACGGCAGCGCTCGTCATCTTCGACTGCGACGGCGTCCTCGTCGATAGTGAGCGGCTGGCTGTCCGCACCGAGGCGGAGATCCTCGACTCGCTGGGATGGCACCTCACCGAGCAACAGATCGTCGAGCGCTTCGTCGGACGCTCCGCGCGTTACATGCACGAGCAGATCGAGCGCCACCTTGGTCGGAAGGTCGACTGGGACACGGAGTTCGAGGCCCGCTACCGGACGGTCTTCGAACAGGAGCTCCGACCGGTCGAGGGGGTGGAGGATGCACTCGATCGCATCGACGCTCCGATGTGCGTTGCCTCGAGCGGGACGCACGAGAAGATCAGGTTCTCGCTGGGCCTGACCGGCCTGGCGGCCCGATTCGAGGGACGGATCTTCAGTGCCGAGGACGTCGAGAGGGGAAAGCCGGCACCCGACCTCTTCCTCTTCGCAGCCGAGCGAATGGATCGTGACCCCTCCGAGTGCGCCGTCGTCGAAGACAGTGCCTCGGGAGTGACGGCAGCCCTTGCAGCCGGCATGTCGGTCTATGCCTACGCCGGTGGCGTCACCTCTCGGTCACAGCTCGCGATGGATGGTGCCCATGTCTTCCACGAGATGGCCGACCTCCCCGACCTTCTCATGGATGCGGTGTGACCCCCTGACTCCCGGGACACCTCCGCCGCTCGTCGAGGGGCGCCCTCAAGAAGCGACGGCGATCACCAGGCTGCCTTCGTAGAAGGGGCGGGCCCGGAGGCCACCGAACCGGCGATCCCAGGTTCCCCCCACCAGGTGGCGCTGCAACTCCGCAGCGAACAACCCCTGCTCGTGCTCGTCCAAGAAGCTCCACGCCGAACACGACCGGCGGGCCGCGGCATCGAGCAGCATCTCGGGACGGCCGTAATACGCCTCGTTGAACCCGTCGGAGCAGTCGAGCGGGATCGGTACGGTTGCCGAACGGAGGGTCCCGCCGAGCCCTTCCCCGAGCACCGACAGGGGAGGGTACCGGCGGGCCTCGGCGTCGATCACTCGAGGCGCGTACTCGTTGAGCCAGAAACGGTCGAGCAAACCGGGGTCACAGGTCAGGATCACCACCGGGCCTTTGGTGACCCGTCGGATCTCCCGTAGACCGGCAGAAACATCACTCCACTGGTGCACGCTGAAGGTGGTCATCGCCGCGTCGAAGTGTTCGTCCGGGAATGGGAGGTCCTCGGCGATGGCGTCGACGGCCGCCGGAAGGCGCGACGGCCGTTGCGCGCGCATGCTCTCCGAGGGCTCGACGGCTGTCACATCTCGATCGACCGGCTCGTAGGCACCGGCACCGGCACCGACGTTGAGCACCGTTCGCGCAGCACCGAGTGCCTCGACGATCGGTGCTCCGATGCGCGGATCGGGACGACGGTAGCGGGTATAGGACTCGCCGATCCGCCCGTAGTCCGCGTCGCCTGCGCTGCCGTCACCCGAACGCACGACCACCTACGCATCATACGGATTCGGGAGCATCCGGCCCGATCGAGAGCCCGGTCTATCGTTTGAGTCCCGATGGCCAGTGTGGAGTCGATGGACGATGGATAAGGGGAACTCGGCACTCGATCCGCAACCGCTGGCGTCCGAGCTGCGCTTCAGACGTTCCGAGATGATGATCTCGGAGCTCGAGGCAGTAGCGCTCAGGCTCTTCGAAGAGCGCGGCTTCGGCGAAGTCACCGTCGACGAGATCGCGTCCGATGCCAGGATCTCGGCTCGTACCTTCTATCGCTACTTTCGGAGCAAAGAAGACGTTCTCCAGTTGCGGATCGACCGACGCAGCGAGGCTCTCCGAGACGCACTTGCGGCCCGTCCTCCCGACGAGCCACCCCTCCGTTCCCTTCGGCTCGGGTTGCAGCAGGTGGTGTCGACAGAAGACGAGGAGCTCACTCGGAGATGGATCGGTGTGATCTCGGCAACACCCAGCGTTCTGAGGGCGGTGGTCGGCGGGATCCAGCTCAAGTCCCATCGGGTCATGGCCGAGTTCTTCGGCGCGCGCCTCGGACTCCCGCCCGGTGCCCTCGTCCCCGTCGTGCTGGCAGGAGCGGCCGGCGGCGTGATCCAGGCAGCGCAGACACACTGGTACTTCAACGGCGGCGACCTCGCGGCCGCCATCTCCGGCGGGATCGACGTACTCGAGCGGGGTATCGGCACGGACCCGGAGACCTGGCTCGCGAGCGGGGTCGCGACCGACTGGCCCTAGCCCAGAGCGGCTCGAAGTCGGTGCCGGCGTGACCCGAGCAAAGAACCCGGAGCTGTTGACACATCCGGACACTCTTGTCAGACTCTGCCGTCCGTTCCGAGACCTGGGGGTGTGGTTTGGGATCGAGAGTGCACTTCCGGACGGCTGATGCAGGGCGGGGCCATTCGCCGACGAGGCTCACGACGGGGCGACCGCCCAGGGAGCCGGTCACGCCGAGCCGGGCCCGGCGGCCGGTTCGCCTCCTCGCCCCGCTCCTGACCGCTGGCTTGGTCGCACTCTCTCTTCAGGCGGTCAACCCGTTCGCCACCACCGCTGGCGCGGCCCAGACCAAGGTCCCGGTACCCAAGATCAAGGGCCCCATCACGCCGAGCAGTGGCATCTCCTTCGTCGGTACGACCCTGTTTCCTCTGTCCAAGGTCGGCTACGAGCAATCCGAGTTCTTCCTGTCCGGCACCGCGCCCTCGTACACAAGTTCGACGCCCCTCACCGAGAACGGCAAATGGCACGTTGCGCGCGGCGACCACCGCTCCGTACACGACCCGTATCGTCGTCTACCGACCCGTGAGCGCGAAACGCTTCGATGGGACCCTGGTCGTCGAGTGGCTCAACGTCACCGGGGGTGTCGATGCGGCGGCAGCCTGGTTGACCTCGCACGTCCAGATGATCCGCAGCGGGATGGCCTACATCGGAGTCGACGCGCAAGCCGGAGGGATCAACGGCGAACCGGGTTCCATCGCGACCGCAGCAGGTGCGGGGGGGATCAAGCAGACCGATCCGGCGCGGTATGCCGCTCTTCATCATCCTGGAGACAGCTACTCCTACAGCATCTACGAGCAGGCAGGCGCGGCCGTTCGCGCGGACGGTTCGAAGCTGCTCGGAGGACTCAAGCCGAAGCGGGTCCTGGCGCTCGGCGAATCCCAGTCCGCCTTCTACATGGTCACCTACGTAAACGCGATCCAGCCCCTCTCGACGGGCATCTACAATGCCTATTTCATCTACAGCAGAGGTGGAAACGGCGCGCCCCTGTCCCAGTCGCCGCAGACGACGGTCATGGCGCCGACTCCGACGTTCATCCGAACCGACCTCCACGTACCGGTCTTCCTCTTCGAGACCGAAGCGGACGTTCTCGGTCTCGGGTATCTCCCGGCCCGACAACCGTCGACCAAGTACATCCGAGAGTGGGAGATCGCCGGATCCGCGCACGACGACACCTACGGCCTTCTGTACTCACGAACGGACACCGGAAGCGGAACGGCCGACGTCAATGCGTTCCAGTCCATGCTCAACCCCCCGAGTGACCCGATCCCCGGGATCGTCGACTGTCCCGCGCCGATCAACGCCGGTTCGCACACCTACGAGTTGCGGGCCGCGGTGGCGGCCGTCAACAATTTGGGTCGTGTCCGGTCACGCCCCCGCACAATCGGCCCGTCTGGAGGTCGGCGCTTCGAATCCTCCCGCGTTCGTGGCCGATGCCAACGGCAACGCGATCGGTGGCATCCGGACGCCGCAGGTCGCGGCTCCCGTTGCCAAGCTCTCCGGTCTCGGTCAACCCGGCAACACGGGCGCCTCACCACCCTCTTCGTCCTCGTCGGTGTCGGGCGCCGTGCTCTGCGGGATCTTCGGCACGACGATTCCGTTCAGCGCAGCCCAGCTGAAGGCGCTCTACCCCGATCACGCCGCATTCGTCGCAAAGTGGGATGCGGCGACGACGTCCGAGGTGAAGAAGGGATACCTGCTCCCGGCGGACGCCAAGACGCTCGACAAGGTGGCCGCCGAGTCCAACGTGGGCGGCTGACCCCGAACGGCCGACGCCCGAGCGGCCGAAGCCCCAAAGGCGCGCCGTGCGGGTCGGATCGGGCGCTTTACATTTCGATACGCAGCTGCGACCCTGCGTGACGATGAGAACGGCGAGTCCGACTTCGAGCCCTGTCGTCGTAGGCGGTGCTTCCGGGATCGGAGCGGCGGTGGTCGCTTGCTACCGAGCAGCAGGGACGACTCCGGTCGTCTGGGACATCCGCGAACCGTTCGACATCGGGTGCGACGTCACCGACCCCGGTTCGGTGGACGAGGCCCTGGCCCGGACGATCGAGCACGCGGGGGTTCCCGAGCAGCTGACCATCACGGCCGGCGTAGGACATTCGGGCCTCCTTCTCGACGAGCCGCTTGCCTCGTGGGATCGGATCATGTCGATCAATGCCCGCGGCCCGCTCGTCGTCATGCGCGCCGTCGCCCGATCGATGATCGACGCAGGTACGACCGGGTCCATCGTCGCGACCTCGAGCATCAGCGCTCATCTGGCCGACCGGTCGATGGGCCTCTATTGCGCCTCCAAGGCGGCGCTCAACATGCTGGTGCGGGTCGCGGCGTGTGAGTGGGCGCCGCACGGGATCCGGGTGAACGCGGTCGGACCCGGTGTGACCGTGACTCCGATGCTCGGTGGAGCCCCCCTCGATGCTGGATGGCTCGCTTCCGTGCGGGACCGGACCGCTCTCGGCCGCATCGGACATCCTGTCGACATCGCACAGGGGATCCTGTCCCTCCATTCCCTGGAGTGGGTGACCGGTCAGATACTCGACTGTGACGGCGGCCTCTCGCTGCACAGCCCGATCGACGCCTTCGGCGAGGCACGGCGGTCGTACGTCGACGAGAGTGAGGGAGAACGACATGCATGACGTCGTGATCCGGGGTGGGACCGTCGTGGACGGCACCGGCACGGCGGCCCGCACGAGCGACGTCGCGGTCCGAGGGGGTGTGATCGTCGAGATCGGCCGAGTGGACGGCCCCGCCCGGCGCGTCGTCGACGCGGACGGGCTCATGGTGACCCCGGGCTTCGTCGACGTCCACACCCACTACGACGGGCAGGCGACCTGGGATCCGCACCTCACTCCTTCGTGTTGGCACGGCGTGACCACTGCGATCGTCGGCAACTGCGGTGTCGGGTTCGCGCCGGTTCGACCGGACGACCGACAGCGCCTAGTGGAGCTGATGGAGGGCGTCGAGGACATTCCGGGTGACGGCTCTCTACGAGGGAATCAGGTGGGACTGGCAGTCCTTCTCCGAATATCTCGATGCGCTGGACCGTATGCCGAGGGCGCTCGACATCGGAGTGCAGGTACCCCATGCGGCGATGCGCGCCTACGTGATGGGCGAACGAGCCCAGGACGACGCGACAGCAGAAGACCTGACAGAGATGGGATCCCTCTTGGCGGCCGCTCTCGAGACGGGGGCCCTGCCCGCCGGAGCGGGCCGGCTCGTCCAGAGGTCGGACGGTTATGCGGCGACCATGGTGGGCGGCGAGGTCGTGGTCGACGACGGCGAACCGACCGACGCCCGCCCCGGCCGGGTGGTCAGATCGTCACGGGCGTCCCCGGTGTGAGTGGGACCGGGTCAGAGGTCGATCCGGTGCCGCAGCCACCGGGCAGTGTCGAGCGCCGACTGTTCGACCACGGGTGAACCCATGGCGATCTGGTATCCGTGGCAGAGCCCCGGGTAGACGTGGAGTTCGGTCGGGACGCCCGCTTGATTGAGGCGCATCGCATACACGATGTCCTCGTCGCGGAAGCCGTCGACGGTGCCCACGGAGACGAAGGCCGGCGGGAGGCCGGACAAGTCGGTGGCGCGGGCCGGGGCCGCCGTCGCCGGCACGTCGTCGCTCCCGTAGAGCTCGCCCAGGTAGGAGCGCCAACCGAACTCGTTCGACCGGCGGGTCCATACGGGGAGCCCGTCGAGCTGGCTGGAGGCCGTCTGCTGGCGGTCGTCGAGCATCGGACAGTCGAGAAGTTGAAAGGCAACGGGCACCTCGCCGCGATCTCGGGCGAGAAGAGCGAGTGCGGCAGCAAGACCGCCTCCTGCACTGATCCCGGCAACTCCGATGCGAGTCCGGTCGATACCGAGGTCGTCCGCGTGCTCGAAGCACCAGGAGAGTCCGCGGTAGCAGTCCTCGAGCGGACCGGGATACGGAGTCTCGGGCGCAAGGCGGTATTCGACCGAGACCCCGACGACTCCGAGCTCCGGGCACCAGTTGGCGAACGAGGCGTTGTCGAGCTCACGGGAGCCGAGCACGTACCCTCCACCGTGCATCGAGTAGATGCACGGTGCCGACCCGGTGGCCCCTTTCGAGCGATAGACCCTGAGGGTGACCTCGGTATCGCCCGGCACCTGCAGGTCGGTCCACTCGATCGAGTCGGGGACCGGTACCGAGAACTCGATGCGGAGCTCGGCGAGCCTTTCGGTAGTGAGGTCACCCAATTCGATCAGGGTGACCGCCTCGGAGATCGAGGGATCCACGTGTTGCAGTGTCATGCTCGCAGCCTCGCCGATCGTCTTCGGAGGAACAACATGCCCCATGCCCTGACGATACGGGACACGATTCGTGGACGTGCGATGTCCCAGCTCTCGTCCGTGCCCTCGGCTCCCGCCGGAACGGCGCCCCGACGGACCGCTCCAGCTCAGGAACGGGGCGCAGGGACGGCGCTCAGGGATGGGCGCCCAGGTATGCGGCCGTCTCCGAGCGGACGAGCTGGACCAGATTGCCCATGGCGAGATTGGGGTCGTCGACGTGCAGCCCCCAACGGGAATCGGGTGTCGCACTCAGTGCCGGGACACGGCCGACCGGGCGAACGACCAAGACGTGATATCCGGCGCCGGTGAGCACGCATTGCGCGGTGTAGCCGCGGTCGTATTCGATCCATGGGGTCGGCGACGACGGAGGGTCCGATCGGAGGATCCCTTCGGTCATGCTGCCGGCCACGTCTCGGTCGGCAGCTGGGTCCGGTAGAGCGAGATCAGCGGACCGCTTCCTCCGGCCAGACCGGCGGGGTTGGTACAGACGTCCTCGACCGGGATGCCGTCGAATTCGCCGATCGAGGGCTTCCCGAAGATCGCGTCGGGCCATGAGGTGCTCGCTCTCCGAGATCCCCTCGAGTCCGATCGGCGTTCGCGCAAGGGTCTACAGTGCTCGCGTCAGGAGGCGGAATGAAATCGGTGGTCGTAGGCGGCGGCATGATGGGCCTCTGCACGGCGATGTTGCTGGGCAACGACGGCCACGACGTGATCGTCCTGGAGCGGGACGTTCACCCTCCACCCGAGCCTCGCGAGGCCTTCGAGGCGTGGGAGCGGCGCGGAGTGAACCAGTTCCGTCTGGCCCACTTCTTCCTCAGCCAGTTCCGGATCCTCATCGAGTCCGAGCTGCCCGACCTGGCCGAAGCCCTCCTCTCGGCCGGCGCGCTCCGCTACAACGCCCTTGCGAACGTCCCTGACGAGATGAAGGGCGGAGTCCGTCCCGACGACGATCGCTTCGACGTCATCACGGGTCGACGGCCGATGGTCGAGGCGGTGATCGGGAGGTTGTGCGAGGAGACCAAGAACGTCACGGTCCGGCGGGGTGTCAGCGTGAAATCACTGGAGACGGGATCCTCCGACCGGGAAGGCGTGCCGCACGTCGTCGGCGTCACGCTCGACTCCGACGAGGTGCTCGCCGCCGACCTGGTGGTCGACGCATCCGGTCGTCGATCGCCACTTCCGCGATGGCTCCAGGAAGTCGGCGCCCGCCCGATCGCAGAAGAGTTGGACGACTCGGGATTCATCTACTTCGGTCGGCACTTCCGGTCGGCCGACGGGCAGATGCCGGTCCTCTTCGGTCCGCTCAAGCAGAATTGGGGCACCATCGGCATCCTGACCTTGCCGGCCGACAACGGGACCTGGTCGGTGACACTCACCGCGAGCTCGAACGACGCCGACCTGCGAGCTCTGCGCAACCCCGAAGCATGGGAGCGGGTCAACCGCCTGCTCCCCCTGACCGCTCACTGGATCGACGCCGAGCCGATCGAGGACCACGTGATCACGATGGCCAAGATCGAGGACCGCATCCGCGACTTCGCCCCCGGAGGCGACCCGGTGGCGACCGGGGTCGTCTCCGTCGCCGACTCCTGGTCGTGCACCAACCCCTCGTTGGGCCGCGGCGCCTCCATCGGGATGATGCACGCGGTGGCACTCCGTGACCAACTGCGGCAGGCAGGCGACCCATGGGAACTCGCCGTCGGTTGGAGTCGGGTCACCCGCGACGCCCTGGAGCCCTGGTACCGGACCACCAGGGCCTACGACCGGCACCGATTGCAGGAGATCCACGCCCTGATGGAGGGCCGATCCTACGAGACCGACGACGAGTTCTGGCTCCTCAACCAAGCGTTGGAAGATTGCGCCATGCTGCATGGCGACTACATCCGCGCCGTGCTGGACATGGGGATGGCCCTGCGTCGCCCCGATGAGGTACTCGGCGACACGGCCCTACGCGAAAGGATTCTCGATGACCGTGCGGGCCTTGCCGAAAAGCCGGACATCGCCTCCGACCGCGAACAATTGCTGGCCGCACTGAGCGGCTGAGAAGGGAATCGGGTATGCGTGTCGACAGCGCGGGGGTCAATCTGCACGTGGAGGTCACCGGACCCGACGACGGTCGTCCGGTCGTGCTCCTCCACGGGTTCCCGGACTCGGGCCGGCTCTGGTCCAACCAGGTGACGGCCCTGTCGGATGCCGGCTACCGCGTGATCGTGCCTGACCAGCGTGGCTTCGGTCGGTCCGACAAACCGGCCGCCGTCGACGACTACAACATCGTGCTCCTCGCCTCGGACATCACTGCCATCCTGGATCGGGCCGGGATCGAGAAAGCGGCGGTCGTCGGTCACGACTTCGGGTCCGCGGTGGGCTGGACCGTCGCATCGTTCGCTCCCGAGCGAGTCGATCGCTTGGTGGCACTCTCGGTGGGCCATCCTCTCGCATTTGCCGCGGCCGGCTTGGAGCAGCGCGAGAAATCGTGGTACATGCTCCTGTTCCAGTTCGAGGGCATCGCCGAACAATGGCTCTCCGACAACGACTGGGCCAACTTCCGCGGCTGGGCCCGCCATCCGGATGCGGACGCGGTGATCGCCGAGCTCGAGGCCAACGGGTCGCTGACCCCCGGCCTCAATTGGTACCGCGGCGAACGTCCACCCCCGGATGCTGGTCGAACCGCCGCCCGCATTCCCGCCGGTGACGGTGCCCGCTCTCGGAGTCTGGAGTAGCGACGACTTCGCTCTCACCGAGGCCCAGATGACCCTGTCCTCGAAGTTCGTCGAGGCGGACTGGCGGTACCACCGCATCGAAGGCCCCGGGCACTGGATGCAGCTCGAAGCCGCCGACGAGGTGAACCGGCTCCTCCTCGACTTCCTCGCGTAGGCGAGCCCGATCCGGGATGTCCCGGGTCGGGGTCGTACGTCGTGCTGATGAGGACTTTCGGACCTGGTGAACGGAGCGTTCCGCGCCGACACTGGACAAGGTGGACTCGGTCAGGTTCCTTCGCAGATCGCCGGATGAAGCGGGCGCCTCGGACCGCGAGCCGGAGGTGTCGGCACCGGCGACGGCGCGCCGCTGGACCCGGCGTCGCTGGCCCTGGATCCTCGGCACGGCCGTACTCCTGATTGGCGCGGTCGTGCTGGTCGGTCTCCTGACGAGGAACCAGGCCCACCAAGTGTCGATGCCGCAAGCCGAAGCCCAGGCCGGTCTGCCTCCAGCCGGTTCGCCGGCGTCCGGGCGGCCTGCAGCGGGCGTCTACCAGTATCGAGGCAGCGGCACCGAAAAGCTCTCGCTGCCGCCACTGACCCAGGGAGAAGGCCCGACGATTCCGGGCACCGTCAGCTGGCAGGGAAGCGACTGCTGGACCTTCCGGCTCGACTACAGCTCGCATCACTGGCAGACATGGCGGTTCTGCCGCCACGGCAGCGATCTCTGGGAGGCCGGCGGTCAGTCGTGGCAGCTCTGGGCCGTCGGACCGATCGACTTCACCAATCTGTCGACCTTCACGTGCGCTGCCGGGTCGATGGCGTATCCGGGACACGGGCGGGTCGGTGAAACCTGGCAGTCGCGGTGCACCGGCACGAACTCGTCGGTCAAGGGGCAGACGGTGACCGCCGGTCCCTACGAGTGGATGGGAACCACCGCGATCGAAGTGAGCGGTGTTCGGACCCCGGTAGTCCATTTCCACCGGTCGCGGGTCGACACCGGGGCGCAGAGCGGTACCGAGAGCGCGGACGTGTGGGTCGATGCCCGGACGGGGCTCCCGGTCCGACTGAGTCAACAGTTACGGGTCACCACATCGACCCTCTTCGGGAAGTCGACATACACGCAGGTGGGCACCCTCGAGTTGGCTTCACCGACCGTCCACCACACGGGGACCTGAAGTGACCATCGGCCCAGGAGCGCTCGTGGCCCTCCGGGCATCGTCGTCGAGAACCCTCCGGTTCCACCGTTCACCTGAATCCATCGCACCGCTCCATCCCAGATGAGGCTCGTCCATCCCAGATGAGGCCGCGTTCCGAACCGTCCCTACGCGGACAGGAGTCCAGACCTTCATGGCCGACACGATGATCGAGACAGAAGGAATCGCCAAGGCATTCGGTGAGACGCGCGCGCTCGACGGCGTCGACATCAGCGTCGATCGAGGGCGCATCCTGGGTCTGCTCGGTCCGAACGGCTCCGGCAAGACCACCCTCGTCCGCATCCTCACCACGCTGCTGCTTCCGGACGCCGGCAGGGCCCGGGTGGCCGGTCACGACATCGTCCAGGACGCCGGCGCCCTTCGGTCGAAGATCGGCCTGGCCGGTCAGTACGCGACCGTCGACGAGCTGCTGACCGGCCGGGAGAACCTCGAACTCGTCGGGCTCTGGTACCACCTGCCGAGGGCCGTGTACCGCCGACGTGCCCGCGACATCCTCGAGCGACTCGGCCTGACCGAGGCCGCCAACCGCCGGGTCGACACCTACTCGGGGGGTATGCGCCGGCGGCTCGACATCGGCGCGAGCCTGATCGCCCGACCTCCGGTCCTCTTCCTCGACGAGCCCACGACCGGGCTCGACCCGCGCACCCGCAACGCTCTGTGGGAGTTCCTCGAAGAGCTGGTCGACGAAGGGACCACGGTGCTCCTCACGACCCAGTACATGGAGGAGGCCGAGCGGTTGGCTTCGACGATCGTGGTCCTCGACCTCGGACGGGTGATCGCCAGGGGGACGGCACTGGAACTGAAAGAGGAGATCGGAGGCAGCCGCCTCGAGGCCAGAGTCGTTCACGCGTCGGATCTCGAACGGGCGGGTGCCATCCTTGCCGAGCTGAGCCGCTCGACCGCGCAGACCGACCTTCATCAACGATTGGTCACGGTGCCGACGGATGGAGGGACGTCTCTCTTGATGGCGATGGCTCGCCGGCTCGAGGAGGACGGGATAGAGATCGAGGACCTCGGGGTCCGACATCCCTCGCTCGACGACGTCTTCCTCTCGCTGACGGGAACGGTCCACGCCGACGAACTGGAGCGATCGTGACGACCTCGGCTTCGGCCATCGACGCGCCTCGGATTCTCGATCCGGAGCCGCCCGCCCAGATGACCCCGCGCATCGCCCTACGCGACATCGGCGGCGTCACCAAACGCAACCTTCTGCGGATCCTTCGCACCCCGAGGCTGCTGGTGATCGGCATCGTCCAGCCGGTGATCCTGCTGATCCTCTTCCGCTACGTACTGGGCGGAGCAATCCGGATTCCGGGGATCTCATACGTAAACTTCGTGGTCCCCGCCGTATTCATCGAGGCCGTCCTCATCGGAGGCGTCACGACCGCGATCGGGCTCTCCCAGGACCTGAAGAGCGGCGTCGTCGACCGCTTCCGGAGCCTGCCCATGGCGCGCTCGGCAGTACTCGCCGGTCGGACCCTCGCCGACCTCTGTCGAAGCGTCCTGTCCCTCACGGTCATGATCGGGCTCGGGCTCGCCGTCGGCTTCCGCTTCAACAACTCCGTCCCCTCCGTCATCGTCGGACTGCTCCTCATCCTCCTGTTCGGTTACGCGTTCATCTGGATGTACGCGGCGATCGGCCTCGCCACGAAGGACCCCGAGACCGCGCAGATCGCCGGCATCCTCCCCTTCTTCATCCTCATGTTCGCCAGCAACGCCATCGTGCCGGTCCAGACGATGCCCGGATGGCTTCAGCCCTTCGCCCGGAACCAGCCCCTGAGCATGGCGGTCGACTCGGTCCGGGGTCTGCTCGAGGGCGGGGCCGTCGGCCACTACCTCTGGCAGATGGTCCTCTGGGCGCTCGGGATCTTCCTGATCTTCTTCGCAATCTCACTGCATCTCTACCGGACCGCGCTGTCCTGAGACCCTCGACAGAGCCCGACGCTTCGTGACCCCTGGCGAATCAGTGACGCTTCGTGATCGGCGGAAGTTCGTAGCTGCCGTCGAACACGCCGGCGCCCGGCTCGTACATGCGCAGGATCGGCCGGAAATCCCCTTCGGGTGTCGGGAGCCAGTTGGCCTGCTCCTCGGTGGCCTCCGGCTCTTCTCGCTGCATGAAGATCGTGAGCGAGCCGTCGTCGGCGACGTGCAACCCGGGCGTGCGATCCCCGATGGAGTACCGCCCGATGGGATTGGTGACGAGAAGGAAGTCCGGTGTGTCGTACATGGTCACCGACCAGAAGGCTTCGACCGGTGGGGTCCGCTCGAAGCGCAATCGGTAACGAGACCTGCCGTTGAGTGGTGATCCGTCCTTGTCCTCGTAGACCATCGCGTACGCGGCCTCGTAACCGTGGTTGCCCCACAACCCATCACGGGCAGCACCGGCCCGCATCACGTAGCGGAGGTGGGGATCGGTGTCGACCTTCCACCTCGGATCGTCGAGAGCACCGATCTCGAAGAAGTCCAGGTTGTAGTCGAAGATGTGATACGTGAGATCCCAACCGTTCTGCTTGGGACTCGTCGTGCCTCGGAGGAACCGCTCGAGCTTGTTCCTACCCTCCGTCAGACCTTGGCGTAACTCGGACAGGAGCGTCGGCTCGGGATCGACATAGGGAGAATCCCGGTCGAAGAGACCGAGCGGCCCGAAGCGGACCTGGTAGTCGGATCGCGGGAGGCGGGAGGAAACGCCTGCATCGCCACGCGCATCTCCTCGAAGAACATGATCTCCTCAGGGACCGAGGGCTCCGGTCGGGGAAGACCCCGGGTCGTCCGATCCGTGGTGGGCGACAACTTCAACGAGGACTGGAGAGCCCTCACGGCTGGCAGATCCTCCTCGCCGTCCACAGCCCAACGGCCCACGACGGTGACGACCGCGGTGGGACAGCGGATGGTTGGCAAATCGTTCCGCGCGCCCGGATCGGCAGTTGGCGGAAGGAGCAGGTACGAGCCCGCGTCCGTGCCCGTTGCCCGGTCACCGACGTAGGCGAAGTTGTTGGTCCAGGCATCGACGAACTGGAGCACGTAGTACCGGCCGCCCGTATCGGGAACGTCGAGGCGTAACGGACCCCACTCACATCCACCTGAGCGATGGAGTAGACGGTGTCGTTGTTGATCGACACGAACGTGTCCGCCGGTCCGGCCAGTCCGGTTGCGTGGCCGAATTGGTTGAAGGGGGCTGGAGGTGCCGAGGCGAGGCCGGCCTCCGTGAAGCGTCTCACCTGTCCCACGTCGAAGACCAACGGGAATCCGTAGATGAAGGCATCAGCTGCGAGCGACACGAACTCGTCGGCCATATTGGGTCCCTTTCGAGGGTCGGCGCCGATCATCCGATGCAGTGCGGGTCGACCCACCTCCCGTACATCCTCGCATCACCCGATGAATGACTCACCTCGAGGTCGGCTGCCGAATTTCTCCTCCTCGGGCGGGCAGCGGATGCAGCCACCGAGACCGGGCGTCGCGACGGAGGGCGGACGGCTCGCAAAAGGGGGCTGGCGCTCCATGAACTTGGATGTCTTCGGCGAGAGGGTCCCCTGCTCGCTCCGATTCGTTAAGGTGCCGATCATGGACGTCTCCTCCTACAAACATTCCGAGAAGATCCGGATCGGCCGGCAGCCGGCTGATCTCTACGAAATCGTCAGCGACGTCACGCGAGTCGGCGACCTGAGCCCGGTGTGTCGATCCGGGACCTGGGACGATGCGACGCAGGCAGGCAAGGTGGGTGCCTGGTTCACCGGCCACAATGCCGTCGGAGACGTCAGTTGGGACACGCGCTGCAAGGTGGTCGTTTCCGACCCGGGCCGGGAGTTCTCCTTCGTCAACTTCGGTCCGGCCGGCGATGTCGAACTCGTGCGCTGGGGATTCACGTTTGAAGAAAGCCGTGGTGGTACGGACGTGACGGAGTCATGGCAAGTCCTTCCCGCCTACCCGGACTTCGTCAGATCCGGAAACGAGAACATCGACGTCGAGGCGCGCATTGACGGAATGGCTCAGATGGCGCGGGACGGCATCACGGCAACGCTCGCAAGTCTCAAGCGCATCGCCGAGTCCTGACGGACTCCGGACCACAGGGGTATCCTGGGCCCAAAGCCGGTTGCTCAGCAATCGACGGCCCCTTCGGCGGCTCCCGCCCCAGTGTCTGGATCGAACACCGGGTCGAGCTCGCAGTCGATCGCGGCGCTCATCCTCTCCGGGTTCGCGGTTGTACTTGCCCTGCTCGCCGTCTGGCTTGGCCGCCCGCGGTTGGATGATCGCCGTCGCCGTTCCGGTCAATCGAGACCACTCGGCCCCTGACAACGGAGCCCTCGTGGCCTGGCCGGTCGATCAGCCGGACGGCAGAGGCTCCCAAGGCTCGACGCTGACCCAACAGGTTGCAACCAGGGGAATGCCTGCCATCGACTTGCACAGCGACGAAGGGGGCGAGTTGATGTGCAGTTCGACAACCTGGTACTGGGTCGGGCCGTAGCGCTTGTCAGGACCGTAACTGAGCGTGGGGGACCAGGTCCCCGCGAAGTTCTGGATCTTCGACATTGCAGTTACAAAGGTGCGCCGGTTCAGATCGGGCCCGGCGTTCTTCGCCGCTGTGGCAAAGAGAGTGATGGCCTGACACCAGCCGGCGACGGGGCCCTGCTCTTCGATGTCGTCATCGATGTTCCCTGGCGGAATCTGCGGATAGACCTGATGCCAGAGATTCCAGCACGTACGCAACCCGCTGTCGTAGCCGCCCTGGCTCTCGGGAATAGGCCCGTCGATGCCACCTAGCGTCTCGGTGGTGACCCCCTCCTGGCCATTGAGAGCTTTGCTGTAGGGAGCCGGAATCAGCCCGAGCGATGAGAGGATGCTCGACTCGTAGTCGCTGAGCAGCAGCCGCGGGAAGTACTGCTGGTTGGTCTCGGCCTGCAGTACCGGATAGAAGACGTTGAAAGGCATGAGGGGGATGACCGAGGTGACGCCCGCACCGCGGAGCTGCTGTATGACCAACGGTGCCTCGGCATCGGTGGTCGCCGTGTCGTCTGGGTTGGCGTCAATCGTCTTCACGATCGGAGTAACGCCGGCGGCGGCCAGGTCGGGGAGAAGATAATCGTTGAGAGCTGTCTGGTCGGAGGCTCTGCTTCCGGCGATGACGCCCACTTTGACTTCCGAACCGATCAAGCTACTGCTGAGTCCCCAGTTGACCACCGCCTGAAGAACGGTTGCCTGATCGGCACCGAGCCACCAAAGATAGGGCGATCCTGCGTTCGTCCAGTCGGTCACCGTCGTCCAGGCACCGAGGAAGGGCGTGTGGCCCTCTTGGGTGATGCAGAGTTCGTTGTCCCCCGTCCAATCTCCCAAGCCGTCGACTACTGCGAAGACGGCCGGCGATCCTTCGGTCCAGGTCTTGCACAACGCACGCATCTCGATCTCATCGGTCGGGTCGAAATTGGCGACGATCGCGTTGATCTTTCGGCCGAGAATTCCCCCGGTGCGGTTGATCTGCTTCACGAAGAGCTCGATGGCTTTGCTCTGTTCACCGAACTCAGCGTCCGCAGCGAATCCCTCTCGTCCAGCCAGTGAGCCGAGCGATACGATCGGGAAGACGACATTGATGCTGTCCTTCGTCACTCCCCGGCTGGACGTACTCGCCGTGCTCACGCCCGACGACGGGGCCACGGCCTTTTGGGTTGATCCCGAATTCGAGGCCGGCGCTGAGGAAGCTGACACTCCACAGGCCGCGGTCGCGACGAGGACGGCGCCGATCACCGCGATAGTGGGGACTCGTGTGAGCCGGGGGCGTCGAACTCGAACGTGGCTCATCGTGAGAAGCTTCGAGACGGGCACCGCACCATTGCAATCGCTCCTTGCCGAGTGACTGGGACAGCCTAGGCACCCGCCTCCTCTTGGCGCGTTCCCTTGTCATGCACGAGAACCTCGCTCCTTAGCTTGCTGACGGGTCGGACCGAATAGATTTCCCGCCCCTGGCCACCCATGCCCTCGGCACGCCGGTGGCCTCGCCCGCCGTCCCGCGGCCCCGACCCTCGCCGTCGCGCCCGGCGGTTCGGCCCGCATTGCTCCCTGGCCCCTCTCTCGCGCGAGATCACGATGGGAGTGGGAGACACCGGGCCCGGAGGCGAGAAAGGCGACGTGCAAGGCAGCGGAGCAGGACGGCCGGAGGATCAGTGCCACCCGAAGCGAAGGCGGGGCGCGAGAGGACGAAGGGAGTCATCGGGATGCCCCCGAACGAATCCCCTTTGAGTCAAGGGGCCAATTTCTGCGCGTTTCGAGCGCGCGGGATCGAGCCGGCTCCGCCGAACGAGGATGCCGAGAGTGAGGTCGGTCCGGGAGTGACTTCGCCGAAGAGCCGGTCGTCGGGGTGCAGAGCCAGTCGCGCAGGCCATGAGTCGTTCCCGCTTGTCCTCCCGGGCCCCTTATCGCTCCGAGTCGAGGACCGGCGGTCGGCAGACGGTGTTCGGGATCTGGTGCTTGTGGCGGGGACCCATGATTCGGATCCACCAGCTGTGAGCATCCTGACCCGAGAGTGGGAGGATGACCACAGCGATGAAGCGTCACCGGCACAGTCCCGAACAGGCCCTGCGAAAGGTCCGCGAAGGCGAGCGGCTCTTGAACGCGGGTGCTGACCTCACCGAGGTCCTGCGCACCTTGGAGATCTCCGAAGCGACCTGGAACCGTTGGCGGAACCAGTACGCCGGCATGAAGGGCGAGGACATGAAGCGCCTGAAGGAGCTCGAGACCGAGAACCAGCGGCTGAAGAAGCTGGTGGCCGACCAGGCGCTCGACATCGACATGCTGAAGGAGCTGGCCAAAGGAAATTTCTGATCACCCCGGAGCGTCGCCGGCGGGCCGTCACTGCCCTGACCGGGCGCTTCGGGGTGTCTGAACGTCGAGCTTGTCGAGTCGTCGACCAGCCCCGCACCACCCAGCGACGCCCATCCCGTCCTCCGACCAGCGAGGAGCAGAAGCTCTGTCGGCGCCTGCGGGAGATCGCGCACGCCCATCCCCGCTGGGGCTGGAAGATGGCCCACCAGCTGCTCCGTCGCGAGGGTTGGACCCTGAACAAGAAGCGCACCCAGCGCCTCTGGCGCAAAGAAGGCCTGCGCAGGCCCCAGCGCTGCCGGAAGCGCCGTCGGGTCCGCGTCGACTCGGCCGAGCGCCTGCGGGCCGAGTTCCCGAACCACGTCTGGGCCGTCGACTTCCAGTTCGACGAGACCGCCGACTACCGGCGCTTGAAGCTCGCCAACATCGTCGACGAGTTCACCCGTGAGTCGCTCTCGATGAAGGTCGACCGCTCCATCACCGCCGACCACCTCATCGACGTCCTCGAGCGGCTCGTCGTCATTCACGGCGCACCGGTCCACCTGCGCATGGACAACGGGCCGGAACTCATCTCCTGGGCGCTGCGCGACTGGTGCCGACTGAGCCACACCGAGACCGTCTACATCGAACCGGGCAGCCCCTGGGAGAACCCCTTCGTCGAGTCCTTCAACAGCCGGAGCCGCGATGAGCTCCTGAACATCGAGGAGTTCGCAACACTTCGCGAGGCACGCGTCATTGTCGAGGCCTGGCGAATCGAGTACAACACCTATAGACCCCATTCGTCGCTGGGCGGTCTCACGCCCGTCGAGTTCAAGCGGCAGTGGATCGAGCAACACCAATCTGCATGCTCATAGCAGGTGGCTCCGCATTCGGGGTCCCGTCACTTGAGCGAGCGAATCGCTTCCTTCTTGGTCCTGCACTCCCCTTGAATCCGCACGCGGTCTAGGGCATCCGCAAGTAGCCCGATAAAGGCGCTACCGGTCGCCCGCACGCGTGAGCAAGATCCGATGGTGAGGCACTCAGAAGTCCCAGCGCGTGTGGCTGAATGGGCCTTTGCCGAAGCCCAGGGCCTGCGTGGGGTTCAGCTGGTACACGAGCGCTGGCCCGCGGAACGTGCCGTCGTCGGCGACCTCGAAGGCCCAGTCGCTCCCGTACTTGGCGAAGAAGCCATCAGCCACCCTCTGTAGCTGAGACAGGTCCCGCACGATCTCGACCGCGCCGTGCAGCACGATGTCGACTCCTTCGTCCCGGGCGGTGCACCCTGTCGTCACGGCACAGTGCGGATTGGCAGCCAGGTTTCTCGACTTCTGTTCTTCCGGCCCACTGCTGAAGTAGAGGGCACCGTCCATCCAAAGGGCGACGACCGGTGTGACATGCGGCCGGCCATCGAACCGGACGCTCGATATCCAGAACAGTTCAGCCTGTTCCAGGAGAACAAGGGCCTTTGGCCACGGTATGGCCTCGGCCACATCCTCGCAGTAGCGGGGTGTCCAAGGTTGTGATCGGCACCTGCTCGCTCACCACTCCTCCTTGCCAATGCTCCAACACGCTGGGTCGGCCCCGTGGAGATGCAACGAGCAACTCAACGATGATGTCGAATCCATCCGAGCCGACGAGCGGGTCGTGGCCGCTGACTAGCGTCCCCTCATGTACCCGTGTCGGGCGAGCGCTCTTTTTTTGGCGCCGCCATGATTTTTCCCCATCGTCAGCGTGGCGGTCACATTCTGAAGGTGCCCTGCGTCAATATGGTGTGAAGACGATGGAGGTGACAGACTTCGACGCCGAGCGGCCTCGGTTGGTGGCGATCGCCACCCGGATACTCGGGTCCGAGGCCGATGCGGACGACGTCCTTCAAGAAGCCTGGCTGCGGCTGTCCCGCACTGACGCCGTCGACGACCCCCCCGCGTGGCTTACAACCGTCGTGACGCGGCTTTGCCTTGACCAGCTACGCAAGCGCCGTACCAGGTCAGCGGTCGAAGCCATGGTGCCCGACGACCCTTCTCCGGTTGACCCTGAGGCCGACGCGTTGCTCGCCGAAATGACGGGGGACGCGATGCAGGTCGTGCTCGATTCCCTGGCTCCGGCCGAGAGGGCGGCGTTCGTCCTGCACGACGTGTTCGGTTATCCCTTCGACGAGGTCAGCGCTGTCATGGGGCGCTCGAGTACCGCGGTGCGCCAGTTGGCGAGCCGAGCCCGGCGCAAGGTGCAGGGCGCATCGGAACCAGCGGCGTCACGGTCCGCACGCGCGGAGAGCCAGAGGGTCGTCGACGCCTTCCTCACAGCAGCCCGCGGTGGGGACCTAGCCACCTTGTTGTCTCTGCTCGCGCCCGACGCCGTCATGCGTGCCGATCTGGTTGGGCAAATGACGGGAGCGGAACCCACCTATCAGGGGGCAGGCGCTGTTGCGGCTCGCTTCAACGGCACCCGCGGAGCACTACCGGTCACCATCGATGGCGAGCTGGGTGCCGCTTGGATCCAAGCCGGATCGGCCAAGGTGGCCTTCGTCTTCCATCTCGACGAGGCGGGCCTGGTGCACGAAGTCGAGCTGATCGCCGATCCTGATGTCCTGGCGACGATGGACATCGCTCGTGTGCGGGCGGAGCCGAAAGGTTGATCGGCAGTACGAGGCGTTAGCCAGACACAGCGAAAGGAAGCGAGGAGCATGAAGACGATGACGTGTGAGCAACTTGGTGGGCCGTGTGACTCTCCCCACCAGGGCACGACCGCCGACGAGGTGATCAAGGCCCAGGATCGACATCTCAAAGAGATGGTCGCCAGTGGTGACACAACGCACGAGGGTGCCTTGAAGGAGATGAAGGGCCGGTGGAAGAACCCCATCAAGGGTATGGGTTGGTATCGGCAAGCGAAGCGTGATTTTGCCGATCTTCCCGAAGGTTGATGCCATGAGTAACCCGCGAGTGCCCGGTGGGGCGGTGCACGATCTTCCCGGAGACCTGCGCAAGGCGCTGATCGCCAACTCCACGGCGCTACACGCCTGGAGGGACATCACGCCTCTGGCCCGCAACGAGTTCATCTGCTGGGTCGAGGATGCCAAGCAGGAGATGACCAGAGAACGCCGCATTCGCCGGACCCAGGAGGAACTGGAGGAAGGCCAGCGTCGGCCCTGCTGCTGGCCGGGGTGCAAGCATCGGGAGCGCACAGGCAGATAGCCGGCTGGGTGCGCCATATCGCCGCCTGGAGGGCACAACTCTCGTCAGGGCTCAGGCGGGAGACGAAGCACCATCCAGTCATAACGGATGGAGAACCCTTCGTTGCGATACATGGGCTGTCCAGCTTCAGTGGCGTAGAGATTGAACCGCCGGATCCCATGATCGGGACCTGAGGCCAAACAAGTTCGGAGGAGCGAACGCCCGATGCCCTTCCCTCGCTCCGATTGACGGACGAACATTTTGATCACCAGCCCTTCGACCGACCGCACATCCTCCGGGTGGGCGGTACGTCCTGAAGTACCACTGACACCATTCCGACGGCCGTTTCCGCTTCGTGGGCAAACTGGAGTTGACCCGTTTTCCCGCGCACGGTTTTCTAAGCGACGGCAGCCGACTCGAAGTCGGCCGGTGAACGGTAGCCAAGGCGCTTCTGGATGCGTTCGGGGTTGTAGAAGCCCTCTATGTAGTCGAAGATCGCAGACCGCAACAGGTTCCTGGTCGCCCACGTCCTCCTGCCGTAGATCCAGTTGAGATCCCGCTTGAGCGTGGCCCAGAGCGACTCGACGGCAGCGTTATCGAAGCAGTCGCCGGTCGAGCCGAACGAGCGGGTGATGTCGAGCGCGGCGGCCCGCTTGCCGAACGCCAGAGAGGTGTAAACGGACCCGCGGTCGGAATGATGAATGGTCTTTGCATCGGGACGTCTGCGCTCGAAACCCATCAAGAGGGCGTCGATGACCAGATCGGCGTCCGGGGAGCTCGACATGGCCCAGCCGACGACCCGTCGTGAGAACAGGTCGATGACGCCGGCGAAGTAGAGCCAGCCCTCAGCGGTCCAGAATTGCGTGACGTCAACGGCCCAGATCTCATCGGCGAGAGACGCGGTGAAGTTTCGGTTCACAAGATCGGGTGCGGGGGCCACGTCCGGGCGACCCCGGCGCCACTTGCGCCGGGCGTGGGCTCCAACCAGACCGTGACAGGCCATCAAGCGTGCCACGCGCTTTCTCGAACAGCGCTGCTCGAGGCGGACGAGCTCGGCGTGGACCCTCGGAGCGCCGTAGGTGGTGCGGGAACGGCGGTGAATCTCAGCGATGAGCTCGGCGAGCTCGGTGTCCCGCTTGGCGTGGTCCGAAGGTAGGCGACGGCACCAGTCGTAGTAGCCGGAGCGAGAGACGTGCAGGACCTGACAGAGCCGCTTGACGCCGTAGTGCTCAGCGTGATCGGAGACGAACCGGAAGCGGGTCACCGGGTCGTCTCCTTGGCAAAATAGGCGGCCGCCTTGCGCAGGATCTCACGCTCGATCTTGAGCTCGGCGTTCTCCTTCTTCACCCGCTTGAGCTCGGCCCGCTCGCTCTCGCTGACCGCGCCTGGTGCCAGATCACGAGTGGTTCGGGCCTGTTCAGCTCGGACCCAGTTGCCGAGGGTCTTGTAGTTGACGCCGAGGTCTCGAGCGACCTCGGCCATCGACTTGTCGGTCGTCAGGACGAGACGAACTGTTTCACGCCGGAACTCTTCCGGATACTTCGAGTGGCGACCCAACGGGCACCCCTTCCTGTGAGCCTTGGCTCACTATCGGGTGCGCGGGGAAACGGGTCAACTCCAACCCAGAGAGGCCGGGTCTTTAGGCCCTAGTTCCGAGAAGTCAGGAAGCACAAGCTGCCTGTAGAGGGGTGGTGGCGAATGAGGAGCGTTCTGCATGCTCGGCTACACCTATCCGCTGTTGAGCATCTTCTGGACCATGCTCATCTTTGCTGGTGTCGTTCTGATGGTCTGCCTGATCGTCTGGTGTTTCATCGACAATTTCCGGCGCCACGATCATCACGGTTGGGCCAAGCTCGGTTGGACCGTCCTGATTCTGTTCATTCCGATTCTCGGTGCCTTCATCTACATCGTTGCTCGTCCCGCAGAAGTCGATTGAAGGAAGGTATCCATGACAATGACCGAACTAGATACGCTTGGACCGGTTGATTACCTGGTGGTCGAGTTTCCACCCGGTGTCTCTCATTTCAACGGAGAGATGGCTGCCGAGTTGGCTGCCCTGGTCAATGCTGGAACCATTCGAGTCTTGGACCTCGTCGTTCTCGTCAAGGACGAGGACGGCACCATCGAGGGCATGGAGATCGAAGACCTCGACCCCGTCAATGAGTTACGAGCCGCCGAGACCGAGCTATCCGAGCTCCTGGCGGCCGAGGACATCGCGAACTTGGCTGCAGCGATGGAGCCCGGAACGACGGCGGGTGTCCTCGTCTGGGAGAACACGTGGGCGGCTCCGTTTGCTTCAGCAGCCCGCAGATCCGGCGGGCAGCTCATCGCCAACGGCCGTATCCCGATCCAAGCGATTCTCGCCTCGCTCGAGGCGGACGAACAAAGCGAAGGAGGCTGATATGCCGCTCGGACCGGGACGTATGGGTCGCCGAGGCGTCATTGGTGCGCCCGTGGCAAGGACCGCAGCCGTCGTGGGGACCGCCGCGGTGGTCTCCCACGGCGTAGGGCGCCGGGGAGACCGTCGTGACGACCGCCGGGATGACCGGGATGACCGCCGCGACCGACGGTGATGTAACCGCAGCCCAGCAGGCCATGAGAGCACCGATCCGGTGGGCTGCTGATCGCAGGTAGACGATTCAGTCTGCCCAACGAGAGAAGTGGCGATGGAAATGGACTTAGTGTCACCCATCTACCGTTCCCCCGAGGAGCGGGCAGCGCAGGGAAGGTCGGCGCGAGATCAATGCACCCGTGACGAGCACGCCAATTGGTCTCCGGCGCTCCGCTCCGACACGCCACTCGACTTGCTGGTGGAACAGGAGCTCACCCGGGTGCCCGAGTTGGTGCCCATTCGGCACGGCAGGATGGCCGCGTCACCCTTCGCCTACTACCGAGGTGCTGCTCTACCTATGGCTGCAGATCTGGCGGTCCAGCCCCAGACTCAGCTGCACGTCCAGCTTTGTGGCGATGCCCACCTGGCCAACTTCGGCGGCTTCGCCTCCCCCGAACGGGAGCTCGTCTTCGACATCAACGACTTCGATGAAACCGCACCCGGGCCCTTCGAATGGGACGTCAAGCGCCTAGGGGCAAGCCTGGAGATCGCCGGCCGCAGCCAAGGCTTCGATGCCAAGGAATGCAGGAGGATTGTCCTCAACGGAGTCGGGACCTACCGCGAAGCCATGCGTGAGTTCGCCGCGACGGGCAAGCTCGACATCTGGTACGCCAAACTCGGAGTGACAGAGATCCTTGGTCGCTGGGGCCGAGAAGCTGGAGGCAGAGCGCTCAAGAACTTCCAGAGAGGAGTGGACAAGGCCGAGTCGAAGGACCGGCTGAAGGCTCGGGACAAGCTGACTAAGGTCGTCGACGGCGAGTTGCAATTCCTGAGCGATCCACCACTCCTCGTTCCGGTCGAAGAGGTCTATTCCGACCCGGCCGATGCAGAGATCGTCGAATCGTCCGTTCGCGGTGCGCTCGATACCTATCGCGAGACCCTCTCCTCCGAGCGACGTCGGTTGCTGAACGAATACCAGTACGTGGACCTGGCGAGAAAGGTCGTGGGCGTCGGGAGCGTCGGCACCCGTTGCTGGGTGGCGATGTTCGTGGGCCGGGACGAGAACGATCCCCTGTTCCTCCAGGTCAAGGAGGCTGAGGCCTCAGTGCTAGAGCGATTCACCGAAAAGAGCGAGCTGCCCAATCACGGCCAGCGGGTCGTCGAGGGTCAGCGTCTGATGCAGGCGAGCAGCGACATCTTCTTGGGATGGCACAGCGTCGTCGGCCCTGACGGTGTCACGAGGGACTTCTACATGCGTCAGCTTTGGGACTGGAAGGCCTCGGCATCCATCGAAACCATGGACTCAGAAGCTCTTGGCATCTACGCAGGGATCTGCGGCTGGACGTTGGCACGGGCGCACGCCCGCACGGGAGACGAGATTGCCATTGCGGCCTACCTCGGCGGAGGAAGATCTTTCGATCATGCGATTGCCGACTTCTCAGGTGCATACGCCGAGCAGAACCAAGTCGACCATCAGGCACTTGTCGATGCCATTGCAGACGGTGACCTCATCGCCGATGCAGGTGTCTGATCCTGTGTCTTCACAGCAAGATACATGGGCTTGATCAGCCGACCTCGCGGGGTCGCCCAGCGGACCGATGATCGGTAGGCATCCACATGGCTGACCAACCCACGCCACCGCCCGACCCTGGGTCGTTAGAGCCCAAGGACTCTGTTGCAGGAATGCTCGATGGATAACACTGACTCTATCGGGGGCAGTAGTGAACGGAGTTCGACGTGGTAATACTCAGCATTCTCTTGGTGATTCTGTGGATCGCCATCGCATTCTGGCCTGCACGGGTCGCCGGTCGTAAGGGTCACAGCTTTGTGGGTTTCTTCATCTTTAGCCTCATTTTCTTTCCGGCGGCATTGATTGTCGCTTATGTGGTCCCCGATCGGACAGCTGCAAGCGTTGCACCGGTCGTCTAGTCGACCAGCGAATACCACCCGGAACGGCAAGGTGGACCGAGGGAAGCGTCACCTAAGGTCAGTTCTCCGGGTCACCTGAGCCGTGGGTGGCTGGCGGCGGATCGGCATGAGGTCTTCCCACCGCGCTGACGATCGGAATGATTTGGGCTGGAGTGTCGGTAGTTGCCCCGATCATTTGTTGTGCCCGAGTTGAGCGACAAACGTGAGTGTGTCGTCGCATTTGCCGGGCTGAGAGGGTCAAAGCTCCCAACAGGGACCAGCCAGGCAGCAGGTCTTGTCAGCCGCCCTGGGGTCATCGACCAAAGGACGTTTTACCCTACTCGTGTGGGTCTTCGCGGAATAGACAGAGTTATCGAGGCGGAGCGACCTCCGCCAGTTGGGAGCTGTCCAGATGCCAGTCGTCGAGTACCAGCAGGGCCACCAGTTTCCAGGTGTGATCGGGCGGACGGCGGACGAGTCGGAGCCGGCTTGGCTGGCCCCGACGAGGGCACCGAAAGGCACACCGAACGTCCTCTTCGTCGTTCTCGACGACACCGGGTTCGGGCAACTCGGTTGCTACGGCAGCCCGATCGACACACCCAATCTCGATCAGCTCGCGATGCACGGATTGCGCTACAACAACATGCACACGACGGCCCTCTGCTCGCCGAGTCGTTCGTGCATCATCACGGGCCGCAACCATCACTCCAATGCGATGGCCTGTGTCACCGAGTTCGCCACGGGTTTTCCGGGCTACGACGGGAACGTGCCGTTCGAGAACGGCTTCCTCTCCGAGATACTCCTCGCCCAGGGGTACAACACCTATATGGTCGGCAAATGGCACCTGATTCCGGCCAGTCAGGAGTCGGCCGCCGGACCCTACGATCGCTGGCCGCTCGGTCGCGGCTTCGAGCGCTTCTACGGCTTCCTCGGCGGCGATACCAGCCAGTGGAACCCTGACCTGGTCTACGACAACCACCAGGTCGAACCACCGGCGACACCCGAAGAGGGGTACCACCTCACCCCGGACCTGGTGGACAAGGCCATGCAGTTCATCGCCGACGCCAAGCAGGTCGACCCCGACAAGCCGTTCTACCTCCACTTCTGCCCGGGAGCCACCCACGCCCCCCATCACGTCCCCAAGGAATGGGCCGACAAGTACGCCGGTGTGTTCGACGACGGCTGGGACGCCTACCGGGAGCGCACCTTCGCACGCCAGAAGGAACTCGGGATCGTGCCGGCCGACTGCGAGCTTTCTCGCCATGACCCGGATGTGCCCGACTGGGGCTCACTGACACCTGATCAGCGCCGCCTCTACGCGCGGGAAATGGAGGTCTTCGCGGGCTTCTTGAGCCATACCGACCACCACATCGGCCGCCTCATCGAGTTCCTGCGCTCGATCGAAGAGCTCGACAACACCTTGATCATGGTGGTCTCGGACAACGGCGCCAGCGCAGAAGGGGGCGTGACGGGCACCACCAACGAGGCGCAGTTCTTCAACAACTGCCCAGAGCCTGTCGAGGAAAGCCTCAAGGTGATCGACGAGCTCGGCGGCCCCAAGCACTTCAACCACTACCCCTGGGGCTGGACGTTTGCCGGGAACACACCCCTCCGGCGCTGGAAGCGAGAGACGTACCGTGGGGGATCGAGCGATCCGTTCATCGTGCATTGGCCCGCCAACATCAAGGCCCAGGGTGAGGTGCGGACGCAGTACGCACACATCATCGACATGGTGCCGACGGTCCTCGACCTGCTCGGCATCGACCCGCCGGCGACGATCAAGGGAGTGCCCCAGTCGCCCATTCAGGGCGTGAGCTTCGCCCACACGCTCAACGACGGGACTGCGGAGACGAAGCATCACACCCAGTACTTCGAGATGATCGGGAACCGGGCCATCGACCACGACGGGTGGCGGGCAGTGTGCCCCTGGCCGGGCCCGTCCTTCGCTGAGGCGAAGCAGCCCTTCGGCGCACCGATCTCAGCCGATGCGCTCAGTGAGCTCGACGCCTCGGGCTGGGAGCTCTACCACGTCGCCGAGGACTTCACGGAAAGCCACAACGTCGCCGCGGACAACCGCGATCGCCTTATCGCACTCATCGGGACCTGGTACGCAGAAGCAGGAAAGTACAACGTGCTCCCGGTGGACGGCAGCGCCTTGAATCGACTGCTGGTGGAACGCCCCTTGTTGGCCGCGCCTCGCGACCGTTACGTGTACTTCCCCGACACCCAGTCGGTGCCCTACTTCGCCGGGCCCAAGACGCTGAATCGGCCGCACGCCATCACCGCCGACGTCGAGATCCCGAAGGGCGGGGCCGAAGGGGTGCTGCTCTCGCAGGGCGCTGTCCCGGGGGGCTACTCCTTCTTCGTGCAGGGCAACAAGCTCGTCTTCGTCCACAACTACGTGGGCCGGGACTACTTCAAGGTGGAGTCGGCAAGCGCGCTGCCTGAGGGCCGCCACAAACTGCGCTTCGAGTTCGAGCCGACGGGGGACCTGAACCTGCTCCAGGGCAAAGGGGCTCCGGGCCGCTTCCAGCTCTACGTCGACGGCGAGCTCGTCGGCGAAACGGACGTCCCCTATACGACGCCAATGATCTTGAACCCTGGAGCGCTGACCTGCGGGGCGAACCCGGGATCGTCGGTCACGCCGGATTATGTCGCACCGTTCAGGTTCACGGGCGCGATCCATACCGTCACCGTCGACGTCAGTGGTGACCTGATCGTGGACACCGAGGCCGAAATGCGTGTAGCCATGGCCCGTCAGTAGGGCCGGCCGTGACTCGGGCCTGAGGAATCGGACGTGGCAGGCGACGGGCACCAGGCCCATCGAAGGCTGCACCGCGGCGTTGCGGCCGTCGGTGACAAGTACTCCGGGTCGTCGATGGAGCACCTCTGGAACCGGCTGAACGCCATGGACTTCATCAACAAGGGGATGCTCTTCGCCGCGATTCTCCTCCTCTGCTTCTTCCCCTTCATCATCGTCGCCAACGCTCTGGCCGGTCAGTCGGCGGTCACCGGCTTGATACGGCACCTGGGTCTCAACCAGCAGGCTGCCAAGGACGTAAGCGGACTCTTCGCCTCATCCTCGTCGACCTCCAATGCCGTCACCGGCACCGCCTGGCTCTTCTTCATTCTGGGTGGGATTGCAGCCGCGACGGCCGTGCAGGACCTCTACGAGCGGTCCTTTGAGTTGGAATCGGGAGGCATGAAGGACATCGTCCGCCGAATCATCTGGCTGGCTGTGACTGTGGGCGGCTCAGCGCTGGCCGGGGTGGCCGGGCCGTGGTTCCACTCGTGGGGTGGGCCAGTGGTGCTGGCCATCGTGGGGTTGGGCGCTCTGACGTTCTATTGGTGGTTCACGACGTGGTTCCTGCTCGGTGGGAGGGAGTCGTGGCGGGCCACGTTCCCGTCGGCGGTGGCGACAGCCCTCTTCTGGATCGGGATGGAGGTGGTCTTCTCCTTCATCTTCTCGAGCACCGTGATCTCCGATGACGAGAAGTACGGGCCCATAGGAGTCGTCTTCGCGCTGATGTCCTGGTTGATCGCGATCGGAGTCGTGATCATCCTCGGTGCGGTGGTCGGGGTGGTATGGCGCGAACGAGGACTGTCGTGGTCTGGCGCACTCCGACGTCTCAAGAGACGACCGCATCCGGTCGAACAATAAGGTGAGTTGCTTCTACGGCGAAGCCGCGGAGGTGCCACCAAACGCTGAGCCGGGGTGGGACGCGTGACACGCGCGCCCGACATCGCGAACAGCCCGACTGGGCCTGCTTTGCGAAGAGGGGTGATCCGCGAGGCCGCCAGGGCCCCCGACAGCTACGGCTTGCTTCTCGTTTTGGTCGCGCTGGACTACATCGCCCTTTCGGTTGGTTGGACGAATGGCACACCCATCGTCGTCACCACGGCCCTCATCGCCATAACCGCCCTGCTCGCCTTCCACACGTCACACGTGAGGGGCCACCTCTTGGAGGCCGTGCAAGTTGGCGCCATTCTTTCCTTCGTGGCGTCGATCGTGGCCACGGCCGTTGGAGGTGACGTCGCCAAGGGCGTGGTGTTCGTCATCAGTGCCCTGCTGATCCTTACCAGCCCTGTCGTCATCCTGTCGAGGATCTTGAGACATCCCCAAGTGACCGCAGAAACCCTCCTTGGAGCGGTCTGCGTGTACATCCTCCTCGGGCTGGTGTTCTCCTATTCGGACTACGCCGTTCAACTCGTCGGGGGTAACTCCTTTTTCGCCCAGTCCGGCACGCACGACGCTCCGGACTTTGTGTACTACAGCTACATCACGATGACGACGGTCGGGTACGGCGACCTCTCGCCTGCAGTCGGCCTCCCACGGACCATGGCCGTGATCGAAGCGCTGACCGGCCAGATCTTCCTGGTGGTCTTGGTTGCTCGCCTGGTCGCGATGTACCAGCCCAAGACCCGGGGCGCTCGACTCCGGAATCTTGAAGAATCTGCGGTCGCAGACAGCACCGGGGGAGTAACCGTCGGCTCGGAGAACAGGGTTGAGGTGTCGGCTGAAGACAGATCTCCGACCGCTGGGTCAATTGGCGACAACTCAGATAATGACGGCTCATCGAGTGGGACGCAGAGCCTCTGATCGGAATCAAGGGTGGCTGGCTAAACAACTGGGGTCCGCTTCACTTTTGGCTGGGTGTCCCCGAAGGCCGGATCGGTGGGGGGACATTCCGGCTCACCTAGCGCGGGTGCTTGCTATCGCTATCGTCGGACCCCGTTGAAATCCGAAGACCGAGATAAACTCGCAGGGCAAGGGGCTGACGTTAGGGGAGCGGTGGCATGCAAGGTCTAGATGGTCGTCATCGGGATCGGGATGGCCGGATCCAGAAGAAGCGAAGTGACACCAAGATGAAGAACTTGAAGCCTGAGTATCCAGAGCTGAAGAACTTCGGCGACGAGTCCACGCTGGGTGAGGTGTGTGCGAGGCAGGGCGTGGCTGACCTTGATCAGCTGCTTAGGAAGCAGCGACGGAAGTAGGAGGAAGCAACAACTGTTCTCGCGCCTGTCCCTGATCGCCCGATGCCGGCGGAAGGCTCTATGCCATGATCGAAATGGACAGTCTCGATGAACGACTTGATGGAATTGCCATTCGCCTGGCCAAGATCATCCAGGAACTGACCGAAATCGCTCCCGCAGCCGGCATCGCCCAACTGCTTAGCAACCTATAGGCCCGAGCTAGGTCGGACGTTTCGTCGCCGCCGTATCACCTATCCCACGCTAGATCACAATTGTGCCCGCGGCAGGAATCGAACCTGCGACACCTCATTTAGGAAACGAGTGCTCTATCCCCTGAGCTACGCGGGCACGCCCAAAACCGACACCTTCGAACCGGACGATCTCGAAGCGGCAGAATGCACTCTAGGCCGGTGGGACATCCGACTTGTGATCCACGAGGCCCACAAGAAGTCGACTGGGCGACGGCTCACGGCTGCCGGCACGACGAATCGACCGTTCGTGAACGTTCTCCCATGGGCACCTACCATGAGAGCCAGCGAACGCGACGACCGGAGCATGCGGAAATGAGCGACACCTGGACACCCGACGAGCCGCAACGGACCGATACCTTCGAGCAGGGCGATGAAGCGATCGACGAGGACGAGCGGCTCGATCCCGATTTCGGGGAACGTCTCCAGCTGGATCCCTCCCTCGACCCCACGCTTCAGGTCGACGATCGTGAGCTCGAGGAGGTCGGGGCGGAGCTCGACGACCCCGAGGACCTGGTCACGCTCGACGGCGGGATCGACGATCCCGACGGGCTCGGAGGCCCGACCAACCGGGAGAAGGCTCAGCGCGCCGACAACGAGGGCTGGGACCTCGACGCCCCGTTGAACGCGAACGACCGACCCACGGACGATCTGGGCTCCGACGAATCAACCACAGAGAAGTGACGCGGCTCGGCACAGACGGAGTGACCAGGCCCGGTTCAGTCCTCTGAGACCAGAACGCAGTGCGTGCCGCTGTAGATGGTGGGCATGCACTTGTTGCAGTGGATACACCGCCCGTCGGTGCGGTCTCCCTTCTCCCATCTCGAGACGAGATCCGGCTCACGGAGCAACGCACGCGCCATGGCCACGAAGGAGAAGCCCTCCGCGATCGCCCGCTCGGCGGTCTCCAGCTGATTGACCCCTCCGAGAAGGATCAACGGGATCCTGAGCGATTCGAGGAACTGACGTGCGTACGGCAGGAAGAACGCCTCCTCGAATGGGTATTCGCGGAGGAAGCTCTTCCCCACCGCGCGGAACCCGAGGCGCATCGGTGCCGGCAGGGTCGCGGCGAACTCCGGACGGGGCGCTTCCCCCCGGAAGAGGTACATCGGGTTGGAGAGCGAGCTGCCACCGGTCAGCTCGATCGCGTCGAGCGCGCCGTCCTCCTCGATCATCCGCGCGAACTCGAGGCTTTCCTCCACCCAGAACCCGCCCGGCACACCGTCGTCCATGTTGAGCTTCGCGGTGACCGCCGCCCGATCCCCCACTCCCTCGCGGACCGCGGTGACCACCTGACGCGGGAAGCGGGCACGATTCTCGAGACTGCCGCCCCACCCGTCCCTACGACGGTTGAGCTTGGGACTCAAGAATGCGGAGAGGAGGTAGTTGTGGCCGAGATGGATCTCGACGCAGTCGAATCCGGCCTCGACAGCCTTCGCGGCTCCGCGTCGGTAGTCGTCGGTGATCCGGCGGATGTCCGCGTCGGTGGCCGCACGGGTCAGCGACCCCGATGCACCGAAACGTCGGGTCGGGGCGAGCGCGGGTGCGGCGTTCGATCGCGAGTTGGCGACCGGTCCCGCGTGGCCGATCTGCGCAGAGGCCGCCGCACCGGCGTCGTGCACGGCGTCCACGACCTGGCGCAGCTCCTTCGCGGACTCCTCGCCGAGGACGATGCAGTGCCGGTCGGTCCGGCCTTCCGGTGAGACCGCCAGGTAGGCGACCGTGGTCATTGCGGCGCCCCCCGTCGCGACCCGCCGGTGGAACTCGACGAGCCGGTCGCTCACCGCGCCCTTCGGCGTCGCTCCCTCGAAGGTCGCCGACTTGATGATCCGGTTCTTCAAGGTGATCGGACCGAGCCGGGCGGCCTCGAAGACCGCCGCCGGCGCCGACCCCGCCGCCTGACCCCTCGTCATCGACGAATCCCGGTCACGCTCGCCCCCCGATCACGAAGCATCACCCCGCGCATGCGGTTCATCCTGACGCCAACGCGCCCGAAGCCTCCAGTGCCTCGGTCACCGCGTCGGTCAGGCTCGGGTGGCACACCAAGAGGTCGGGCAGCCAAGGTTCGGGCTGCCCGTAGCGGAGAGGAGAACCGTCGAGCCGGGTCGCGTGCAGGCCGGCCGCCAGGGCGACGGCGACCGGGGCGCACGAGTCCCACTCGTACTGGCCGCCTGCGTGGACGTAGATCTCGGCTTCGCCACGGATGACCGCGGCGATCTTGGCGCCGGCCGAGCCCATCTCGACCGTCACCGCTCCGAGACGCTCCGCCACGTCGGGGACGAACGCCGGGGGCCGCGTCCTGCTCACCACCAGCCTCGGCGGGGTCGCCGGTTCCGCCGGCCGGGGAGGCTCGCCGGTGCTCAACACGGTCTCCAGCGCGGGGAGCGCCACCGCGCCCACCACGGCGACGCCGTCGAGCGCGAGCGCGACGTGTACCGCCCAGTCCTCGCGCCCCTCGGAGAACTCACGCGTGCCGTCGAGCGGGTCCACGATCCAGAGTCGCTTCGCGCCGCCCGCACGATCGGCGCCCTCGGACTCCTCCGACCTGACCACGTCGTCGGGGAAATGCTCGGCGAGTCGTCGCAGGAGCAGACGGTGCGACCAACGGTCACCCTCCTTGCCGAGCTGTCTCCCGCCGCTCGAGCGCGCGCGGAGCGCCTTGAGGCCCCGACCTGCTTCCGCCGCGAGGTCCGCCGCGATGCGGTGCTCTTCACCCAGGGGGTCGCCGTCGTCGTGTTCCGTTCGGCCGGCCGCCATCGTGCTCCCCTCTCCGCTCGCGCGTCGCTTGCGCCAGGGCGACAGTCTGCACGATCCGGCCCAGGCCACGCGCCGCCCGGGCCGGGCGGCGGCGGGTCGCAGACGGCGCAGACGACGTGGCGCCCAGGCCAGGGGGCGCTGGTCCGTCCGGCAAGGTCACCACGGCAGCTCGAGATTCTCCGACCTCCCCCCAGGCCATGCCGTTGCGTCCCCGCGACCCTCCATGTCACCATCGGTCCAGGCAAAGGGGGCGAAGATGCACGACCTGTTGATCCGGAGCGGGACGGTGGTGGACGGGACCGGGGTGCCGGCGCGCACCGCGGACGTGGCGATCGACGACGGGCGGGTGACCGGGGTCGGCTCGTACGCCGGGGAACGTGCGACCCGCACCGTGGACGCCGACGGCTTGTTGGTCACGCCCGGCTGGGTCGACATCCACACCCACTACGACGGCCAGGCGACCTGGGACGAGGTCCTCGCTCCCTCCAGCTGGCACGGAGTGACCACCATCGTGACCGGCAACTGCGGGGTCGGATTCGCACCCGCAGTACCCGACCGGCGCGAGTGGCTGATCGGGTTGATGGAGGGCGTCGAGGACATTCCCGGAACCGCTCTCTCCGAAGGGATCGAGTGGGACTGGGAGACCTTCCCCGAGTACCTCGACAGCCTCGAGCGGCGCCACTGGACCGTCGACGTCGGAACGCAGGTCGCCCACGGGGCGGTGCGCGCGTACGTGATGGGCGATCGCGGGGCACGCAACGAACCCGCGTCGACCGCGGACATCGAGCGGATGAAGGCAGTGGTGAAGGAGGCGATCGCCTCGGGCGCGCTCGGCTTCTCGACCTCGCGCACCATCGCCCATCTCGCGATCGACGGCGAACCGGTGCCGGGGACCTATGCAGCCGAGGACGAGCTCTTCGGCATCGGTCACGCGCTCGGCGAGCTGGGCAGCGGCGTGTTCGAGCTGGCACCCGCCGGCGTCGCGGGCGAGGACACCATTGCACCGGCGAAGGAGATGGACTGGATCCGGCGCCTGTCGGCTGCGATCGGCCGACCGGTGACCTTCGCGCTGGTTCAGGTCGACGACGCACCGAACCTCTGGCGCGACCTGCTGGAGGAATCGCTCCGTGCGGTGGACGAGGGGGCCGACCTCTGGCCTCAGGTGGCCGGGCGCGGCTTCGGGCTGCTGTCGGGTCACTTCACCACCTACTGCCTCCTCGACCAGATCCCTGCCTATCAGGAGCTGAAGGCGAGAGGGCTCTCACGGGACGAGCTGGTCGCCGCCCTCCGCAACCCCCTCGTGCGCGAGTCGATCGAGTCGTGGGTGCCCGACCCCGCGACGGCCGAGCGCATGGAGCGGGCGTTCCGCACCACCTACGCGCTCGGCAGTCCTCCCAACTACGAGCCCGGGCCGGACGAGTCGCTGCACGGCATCGCCGCGGCCAGCGGCCGGACCCCGATCCAGGCCGCCTACGACGCGATGCTCGAGAACGACGGCGGCGGTCTCCTCTACGTCCCCGTCCTCAACTACTCGGACGGCTCGCTCGATCCTGCCCGGGAGATGCTGCTCCATCCGCGCGCGGCCGCCGGGCTCGCGGACGGCGGTGCGCACTGCGGGGTGATCTGCGACGCGTCGCAGCCCACCTTCATGCTCACCCACTGGACCCGCGACCGAGTGCGCGGTGAGGGGTTGCCGCTCGAGTGGGTGGTGAAGAAGCAGACCCACGACACCGCGCGCCTCTACGGCCTGGGTGACCGGGGCACGCTCGAGCCGGGAGCCGTCGCCGACGTCAACCTCATCGACCACGAGCGGCTCCAGCTCGGCGATCCGACGGTCGTGGCCGACCTCCCTGCCGGCGGCATGCGGCTGCTCCAGCGGGCGACCGGCTACGTCGAGACCATCAAAGCCGGGGCGACCACCTTCGTCGAGGGCGAGGAGACCGGGGCACGCCCGGGCCGGTTGCTGCGGGGCGCCCGTTGAGCTGAGCCTGCGCCGGCTCGGTGCGCCGGACCCCGGGTGAGGCAGGTCCCGGGTCGGTCTCGGGTCAGTGGGGGGTGGAGCCGTTCGCCTTGTCGGCCCCGACCTCGACCTCGGTTGCACCGTCGCGATCGGCGGGTTCTGCGTCGCCGTCGCCACCGGGCACGCCGTCGGTCGCCCACTCGGCCTGCATCTGGCGGTAGACGCGGTGCTCGACGATGAACGCCAGGAACGGGAGGAAGCCCGCGGCGACCACCATCACGATGCGCAACAGGCGCCAGCGCGCCCGTCGGGCGAGGTCCGCGGCTGCAATCAGGTAGACGATGTAGAGGTAGCCGTGCATGGTCCCGACGATCTCGGCCGCGAGCTTGATGTTGGCCGCGTACTGCAACGGCACCGCAACGAAGACGAGGATCAACAGGCCGGTCCCCACGATGAACGCCATGACCCGGTAGCGGATGAGCGCGCCGATCACGTCACGGCGGAGAAGGCCCTGCCACGAGGGCCTGCCGATCGCCGGTGGCTCGCCGGTCGGCTCGCTCACCGCGCTGGACGCCGTTCGTCGGAGGCGTTGAGGTCGGCAAGGTAGCGGTTGTAGTCGGCGAGGTCCGAGGCCTCCTCGGGCGTCTGCTCCACGAACCGCTCGCCCCGGCCCCCCTCCAGGTCGTCGACGGGCGCGCCCCCTGCGATCGCCACGTTGCGGCGTCGCCCGCCGGTGAGCGCCCAGCCGGGCTCGTCGTGGCCGTCGGTCGGCGCGTGCTCGGGATCGAGCGCACGCCGGCGCGCCGCTCGTGAGACGGGCGACTGGTGGATGAGCTGCCACCACACATAGATCGCGTAGCCGGCGAACAGCGGCCACTCGAAGGTGTACGCCCAGCTCAACGTGTTGCCCGCCAGCGCCCTGTCGAGCTGCCAGCGGGTGAGCAGCGCGAACGCCGGGAGCAGGATCAGCAGGATCACGTGCAGGCCGATGCAGCGCGGCGTGAAGTAACGGCGCACATGCTCATCGTACCGTCGGGTCGTTCGGGCTCCCGTTCGGCCCGCTCGTCGTCGCACTCGAAGCGCCTGCCCGAAGCGCACCGCTCGCCGCTCAGATCCACGTCGGCTCGGGGCCCGCTGCCTAGTATCGGTCCCGTCCGGGAAAGCGGCGCTCGGGCATTCACCTTCTGGTGCCACGGGAAAGGACACGACCATGGACGAACGCTGGAGGATCGGTGTGGCCGAGGCGATCGGGACCATGATCCTCATCGTCGGTGGCATCGGCACCGCGGTGCTGGCGACCGGCAACTTCTTCCCCAAGGGAACGGTCGGCGTCCTCGGCGTCGCCCTCGCGTTCGGTCTGAGCCTGCTGGTCGCCGCCTACGCGATCGGGTCGATCTCCGGATGTCACATCAATCCCGCGGTGACACTCGGCCTCTGGGTGATCGGTAAGACGAAGACGAGAGAACTGCCCTTCTACATCGTCGGCCAAGTCGTCGGTGGGCTCATCGGCGCGCTCGTCATCTACATCATCGCCCGCGGGAGCATCGTGCCCTTCAGCGCGAAGGTGTCGGGGTTCGCCGCCAACGGGTACGGCGTCCATTCACCGGGCGGGTTCAAGCTCGGTGCGGTCATGCTCGACGAGGTCTTCTTCACCGGCGTCTTCGTCTTCATCATCGCCTCGACCAGCCGGCGCTCGATGCCCGTCGGCCTCACCGGCGTGACCGTCGGGTTCACTCTGGCGCTCATCCACCTGATCTCGATCCCCGTCGACAACACCTCGGTCAACCCGGCCCGCAGCCTCGCGGCGGCGGTCTTCCAGG
This sequence comes from uncultured Acidimicrobiaceae bacterium, assembly GCA_963784155.1. Taxonomy (GTDB): domain Bacteria; phylum Actinomycetota; class Acidimicrobiia; order Acidimicrobiales; family RAAP-2; genus Bog-756. Next base: position 487,395 of record CAWAQF010000007.1, on the reverse strand, counting down.
GGAGTTGGGCGCTCGACCAGCTGTGGGTCTTCATCGTCTTCCCGATCGTCGGCGGGATTCTCGGAGGTGCCCTCTGGCGGGTGCTCCGACCGGCGTCGGACGAGATGCCCGAGGAGGTCTCCGAGGCCGGCGCCCCCGCACCCTACGGCCGACGCCCCCAGCCCGAGTAGCCCACGCCGGACGCCGAGCGCGAGCCCACCAGGGGTCACACCCGTCCCGTAGGGTCACCACGATGACCACGACGACCGAGCACCCGAGCCTCTTCGAGCCGCACATCGAGGTGCGGGTCAGTACGCGGCGGAAGAAGACGGCGGCCGCGCACTGGGAGGGCGACCGCATCGTGGTGATGGTCCCCTCACACCTGCGCGGCCTCGAGCGCGACCAGATGGTCGAAGAGCTCGCCCGGCGCCTCGAACGGCACCGACCTCACTTCCACGGCTCCGACGCGCAGCTCGCCGACCGCGCCCGGCCAGCTCGGCCGTCGCTACCTCGGCGGCGTCGAGCCGAGCTCGATCCGCTGGTCGACCGCCCAGCTCAAGCGATGGGGCTCCTGCACGATCGGTACCGGGGAGATCCGGATCTCGGAGCGGCTGCGATCGGCTCCCGGTTGGGTGGTCGACGCGGTGATCGTCCACGAGCTCGCCCACCTGATCGAGCCGAGCCACTCCCCCCGCTTCGCGGAGCTCGAGAGCCGTTACCCGTGGCGGCGGGACGCCGACCTCTTCCTCGAGGGCTACGCCCTCGGTCTCCAGCTCGAGGGGCGTGCACCCGAGTCGGACCCGGCGGCCCTCCCGCCCGCCTGCGCCACCGAACCGGAGGACGCCCCGGCGTAGGCCCGGGTGACGTCGGCGGCCCGCCGTCACCTGCCGGCCGGCGTCGGATTTGCCCAGCCAAGGGTCCCTCGGACCCCTCCGGCCCAATTCGCGAGTACAAAATGGGTCGTGGCCTACGTGTTGGCGGCAACCGCTGCGCTCGTCAATGCCTTGACCTCGGTGCTGCAGCGCATCGGGGTCGAGACGGCCCCCGCCGACACCACGTTGCGGTGGAGCCTCATGGCCCATGCCCTGCGCCGTGGGATCTGGCTGCTCGGGTTCGCGCTCGATGCTGGTGGTGTTCTTCCTGCAGGCGACCGCGCTCCGCTTCGGCGAGCTGAGCGTGGTCCAGCCGGTGCTCACCACCGAGCTCCTCTTCCTGCTCCTCATCCTCATGGTCTGGTTCCGCTTCCGGCTCACGGCACAAGAGTGGCTCGGGCGCGCTCACCATCGTCGTCGGCCTCGGCGCGTTCTTCCTCGCAGCCCGCCCATCGGGCGGCAACGCGATCCCCGACGCCACCCAGTGGACGGTCGCGTTGGTCGTGCTGTTCTCACTCATCGCCGGGTTCATCGCCGCGGCGATGCGCGGTCCGCGCTGGTGGCGCGCCGCCTCCTTCGGTGCGGCCTCCGCGGTCTGCGGGGCCTCGAGCACCGCACTGACCAAATCCATTACGACGTACATCACCAAAGGGCTGGGGCCATGTGCTCATCCACCCGCAGCCCTACCTGCTGGCGGTGACCGGGGTCGGGACCGTGTTCCTCCTCCAGAACGCGCTGCACGCCGGGCCGATCACCGCCTCGCGGATCAGCCTGTCGACGGTCAGCCCGCTGGTCGCCATCGTGCTCGGGGTCACCCTCTTCGGAGACCGCCTGCGCAGCGGACCGCTCTGGTCGACGGCCGAGGTGCTCGCTCTCGGAACTCTCGTGGCCGGCGTCGTCATGGTCGCACGCTCCCCACTCGTCGCCGGCACCCACCTCGCCGGTGACCCCGGCGAGATGCTCGGGACCGCCCGCGAACGCGCCCTTGCGGACGTCCACCCGGCTCCCCTGCCGGTCGAGGTGCCCGCACCTGTGCCCGGCGTTCTCGAGCCACAGGTCGTGCCGGTGACTCCCGTCCTCACCGACCCCACGATCGATCCGACGATCGTCTGAGCGCGGGAAGGGCGACCTCCGTTCAGGCGGGAGTGCTCGTGGTTGCCGTTTCGCCTGCGCCTGCACTGACGAGCTCTTGCAGCTCCCGTTCGACGTCGGCCTCGTGCTGCTCCTCGTCCTTTCTCGCCCTGACCGGGCTCCAGCGCCCGCGGGCGAGGAAGATCGTCGGGAAGGAAGAGGACCATGCCCCCGAGGCAGACGTAGAACCAGTGCTGCCACTGCTTCGCCGATCTCGCGACGCCGTTCTGGAGGTCGAGCAGCGCGCTCTGGTGGTGCGAGAGATAGGTGAGCTGCGACTGGTAGGGCACGACGAGGGTCTTCAACTCGGTCGCGTTGGCCACCACCTTGGCGAAGACTACCGGTCCGACAGCCTTGTTCAGAGCGGCGAGGTTGGCGCCGGTCGCATTGGCGTTGGCCGCGGCGACCACGGCAGCGTTCTGCGGCTCGCTGAGGACATTGAGCCAGCTCGCGTTCTTTTCGGCGAAGGCGACCGACTTCGGATGCTCGACCTGGAACTGCTGGACGTTGAAGGGAGCGGTCCCATTCGGTGCGGTTTCGGCGTAGACCAGGTTGTTGACCACCGGGTTGACCGAGTTGATCACGAGCGGCAGGAAGATGAAGGAGAGACCGACGGTGACCCGGAGGATCCAGCCCCAGAGCGCGAGACCGGTGCCGACCAGCGCGGGGTTTTTGGCCTCGACCGACTCGGTGTAGCCGGCCATCCAGGGCGCGTAGGTCATCGAGAGGAACGCGGCCATGATGATCGAGATCACCACCAGGGTGTAGTAGCCGGTATGCGGGTCGTTCGCCTGCCGGAGGAAGATGACCAGCATGGCGATCGAGCCCAGCGCGCCTACCAGCATGAAGGGCTTCCGCACCCTCAGCGCGTCGGAGAAGATCCCGAACACGACGAGGGCGATCGCGTCCGCCGCCCAGAACCAGGTGTTCAGACCGTTGGCCTGGGCGACCGAGAAGTTGACGCCGCTCGGGTTCTCGAACACGGTCGACCAGTAAATGGTGAAGAACGAGGAGGCCGCGTAGTAGACGAGGAGGAAGAGCGAGATCCCGAGTGCCGAGCCGACGAGGTCCCACTTGAGGATCTGGCGCCACGGGTGCGCGGTCGCCGCGATCACGTCCTGGTCCGAGAGGCCTCTCGCTCGCGCCTCCACCAAAGCGCGGTCGCGCTCGGTCACCATCAGCTGGTCGCGCAACCTCGAGGAGAGGTCCTTCATCAAGAAAAGCGCGATCACGAACACCACGAGCGAGATGCAACCGGAGATGATGAACTGCGACTTCCAGCCGGTGTGGCCGTGATGGGTCGAGGAAGTAGTTGATCGTGTGGTTGGCGACGAGCGAGGTGATCAGGCTCCCGGCGACCGGGCCGATGGTCCAGAAGCCCATGGCCGAGGCTCGGCCGAGCTGCGGGCTGAAGTCGCGCACCAGGGCCGGCGTGGCGACGAGGATGGCGCCTTCGACCAGACCGAGGAGACAGATGACCGTCGCGAACTGCCACTCGGTGCTGCAGAGCGGGACGCCGATCGCGACCAGGATACCGACGAGGAGGAGACCGTAGATGACCACGTTCGAGCGGCCGAGCTTGTCGGTCTTACTCGCGGGGAGCGAGGCGAAGGCCCCGAGCAGGTTGGAGATGATGACGATCCACACGTAGAACGTGAAGGACATGTGGTACGTCTGGAGGATGTTGGGCGTGACTCCGGTCTGGGTGAAGTAGGTGTAGTAGAGGACGATCGTCGCCAGAATGGCGAGGCCGAGGTAGGCGGTCCGCGGGCCGGTGCTCGGGTACTCGTCGATCTCGTGGACGAAGAAGAAGCGAAAGAGGCCTCCGTGGCGTGAGCTGCCAGCCCCTGCTTGCGGCGTCACGAACGCTGCGCTGTCCGCTGCCATGGCCAACCCCCTGGTGTCTCGCTCGCGGCCATCCCCGGCCGACTTTTCCGACCGTAGCGCACAAGAGACCCGATCGCGCGGCTGAGATGGGGCCCGGCGCCCCTCGACCTGCGCCGGAGCTCCTGGCCTCGCCTCAGCCGTCGAGCACGGCGGTCGCCACGAGCTCCTCCAAGGTCCGTGTGTCGAACCACGAGAGCTGCAGCTGCTTGGCGCGCCGGAAGTACAGCTGGATGTCGAAGTCGACGGTGAAGCCGATCCCCCCGAAGATCTGCTGGGCGGTCGCGGTCACCTCGCGGTAGGTGTCGCAGGCGAACAGCTTCGCCATCGGTGCGAGCTTGCCGACGTCCTGCCCGGCGGCACGGGCCCATGCCGCCTCGTGGACCAGGACCTCGGCTCCGTCGACGGTGGTGACTGCGTCGGCGAGGTAGTGGGCGAGGGCCTGGAATGCGCCGAGCGGCTTGTCGAACTGGTGCCGGTCCTTCGCGTACTGCACGGTGATCTCGAGCGCGTATTGCGCTCCGCCGACCGCTTGCCGCGGCCGCGAAGATCATCCCGTCCCGCATGATCTGGCTCCAGGTGGCCCAGCCGCTGCCCGCAGGGCCGATCCGGTCCTCGGCGGCGACCCGCACCCGGTCGAAGGCCACGCGGTACTGAGCGTCGGAACCGATGGTGAGCTGCTGGGCGAGGTGGACCCCCTCGGCGCTCGGATCGACGAGGAAGAGGTCGATCGCGTCCGCCGCGTCGCCGGTGCGCGCGAGGACGATCAGCCGGCTCGCGGCCTTGGCGAAAGAGACGTGGCGCTTCACGCCCGACAGGAAGAATCCGTCTCCGTCGGGGATCGCCCGCACCTGCACGCCGCGGGGACCGAACCCGTGGTCGGGCTCGAGCCACGCCGGCGTGAGCACCGCCTCGCCGCTGACGATTGCCGGGAGCCACTCCCGCCGGAGCGCCTCGCTGCCCGCGCGGGCGAGTGCGCCTCCGGAAAGGACCGCGCTCACGAAGTGCGGCGTGGGCGCGAGGGCGCGGCCGAACTCCTCGTAGAGCACGACTCCCTCGAGTGCCCCCATCCCCGAGCCTCCGTACTCCTCGGGCAGGAGCAGACCGATGAGGTCGAGGGCGGCGAGCTGCTTCCAGAGCTCGGGTGAGTACCCGACCGGGTCGTCCTCGAGCTCGCGGACCACGCCCAACGGACAGGTGCTCGCGGAGACGCCGCGGACCGTCTCGCGGAGCATGTCCTGCTCGGGACTGAACGTCAGGTCCAACATGGTCGGCCCTCCTCGGGTCGGTTCGGATGATCGCGCGTCGGCGGGCGGTCGGGCGGTCGGAGAGGTCGAGGGCCTCACGGACGCCACCGGTCCCCCCGTCGCTCCCAGGGATTGTCCTCGTCGGAGACCGGGAGCGCGACACGGGCCTGGCAGGTGGTCTTCGCGTCGTCGTCGACCGAGAGGGAGATGTCGATCCCGACCCAGCCACAGTCGGTCTCGTCGACGCCGGTGTCGGAGACGACGCCGCGGAACACCATGGTGTCCCCGGGGAAGACCGAGCCGAGCATCCGGAAGGTCATCCGCTGGAGCCTCCCGTAGGGGCCCGTCCAGTCGGTCACGTACCGCTCGAACCAGGCCGCTTGGTTGGGTGTGTTCAAGAAGATGTCCCGGGTCCCGTTCCGGTTGACCGCGAAGTCCTTGTCGTGGTGCATGGGCCGCCAGTCGCGCGTGGCGAGGGCGCCGAGCACGACGGTCGTGGCGGTGACCGGGTAGGAGAGCTCGGGGACGATGTCACCGACTGCGACCGCGCGGTGGAGGAGTCGGCTCACCGGAGCGGGGGTCATCCGCCCGCCGCCGGTGCCGCCGCCGCGTCGCCCCGTCGGTAGCCGAAGCCGGTGTAGCTCTCGACCGCGACCAGCTCGCCACGCTGGTTGTGGTACTCCACGTCGATCACCCAGAAGCGGCCGGTGCCGAGCCGGGTGGTCTTCTCGTCGGTCACCGAGCGCAGGATCTGGTGGGTGCGCAGCCGGTCGCCGGGCCGGGCCGGCTCGTAGAAGACGATCGTGTTGTCGGACATCACCGCCTCGGGAAGACCGAGGCCCTCCTTCAGGTCGAAGTGGACCTGGAGCGGGAGCCCGCCCGTCGTCCGGCCGGGTGCCCAGTGGTGGGGGCGGAACCAGACCGAGACCATGGTCGGGGGCGCGATCGGCCCATCGGTGATCCGCTCGGCCACCTCGTCGTCCCAGTAGAGCGGGTTCCCGTTCTCGACCGAGGCGCACGAGGTCCAGATGTACCCGCGTTCGACCGGGAACTCGCCTTCCTCCTCGTACTGCACGACCCCGATCAGCCGCTCGACGTCCGCGGTGCCGATCGCACTCATCCGACCACTCCCTTCTCGCGCAGGCCGGCGATCCTTTCTCGCGCGAGCCCGCCCGCGACGAGCACTTCGTCGGGGTCGGAGGCGAGAGGATCGCGTGCGACGACCGTGCCGGCGATCGGCTGCATGCCGGCGAGCACCGCCCCGACCTGACGGAACCGGAGCGGCACGCTGCCGCTCTTCCCGGACAACTCCGCGTCGACGAACGCCCGGCGGGCGGCGAAGTGGTCGTCGGCGGCGACTTCGTCGACCGAGAGAACCGGGGACACACAGGTATCGGCGCCGGCGAGCTCCGCCAGCCAGGCGTCCCGCTCCCTGGTTGCGAACGCCGCGACGAAGTCGGAACGGATCCCGTCCTGGACGTCGTCGTCGAGCTGCCGGTCTGTCCAGCGCTCGCAGTCGAGCAGTCGGCAGAGGTTGGCGAAGAACTTCGGCTCGATGGCCCCGACCGCGAGCCATTTCCCGTCCTTCGCGCGATAGGTGTCGTAGCAGGCATAGCGGCCGGTGATCACGTCGTGGCGCGGGCCGACCTCCGCGCCGGTCGCCAGGTGCTCGTCGACCGCGAGGGAGCAGAGCCAGAGCACCCCGTCGGCGATCGAGACGTCGAGGTGGACTCCGGATCCGTCCCGCCCACGCCCGACCAGCGCGGCCATGATCGCCATGGCCGCGTGCATCCCGCCCCCTGCGGCGTCGGCGATCGTCGCGCCCGGGACCGGTGGCCCGCCGTCGGCAGCGGGTTCGCACATGGCGAGGAAACCGCCGACGCCCAGATAGTTGAGGTCGTGGCCGGCCCAGGCGGACCGCGGGCCCTGCTGCCCGTACCCGGTGGTAGAGCAGAGGATGATGCCGGGGTTGACCGCGGAAAGGTCCGCGAAGGCGATGCCGAGCCGGTCCATCACACCGGGGCGGAAGCTCTCGACCACCACGTCGGCATGGCGCACCAGCACGAGGAACGCGTCGCGGCCGTCGGGGTCCTTCAGGTCGATCTCGACCCGGTCGAGGTCGCGCGACCCGCTGTAGGCGTAGAAGGGCGGGGCGATCGGCTCCGCGCCGCGGCCGGGCACCGCACCGATCTTGACCACCGTGGCGCCGTAGTCGGCAAGGAGACGCGTGCAGCGGGCGGCGGGTCCGACGGTCGAGAGGTCGAGGACGCGGATCCCCGCGAGCAGACCGCCCCGCCCCGTGGTCGGCGCCTCACCGGAGGGCGCGCGTTCGTCGGTCGCCGGCACCGGGGCGCTCAGAAGTTCTTCGGGAGGCCCAGCTTGCGCCGGGCGATGATGTTCTTCTGGATCTCCGAGGAGCCCCCGCCGATGGTGTCGATGACCGTGTACCGGTAGGTCGACTCGGAGCGACCGGTCATCGGGGCGTCTTCGTCGCGCACCCGCAGCTGGCCGCCGGGCCCGGCGATGTCCATCGAGGCGTTGGCCAACCGGCGCGAGTACTCGGTGGTGAACAGCTTGTACTCGGACGCCTCCGCGGTCGGGGCCGCGCCGCCTCGGGCCGACGCGGCAACGAAGTTGAGCCCGAGGACCCGCGCCACCTCTGCCTCTGCGTGCAGATGGGCGAGACGGGCACGCACCACCGGGTCGTCCGCCAACCGCTCCCCGTCACGGGTGGCGCCCGCCACGTACTCGGTCAGCAGGTCGAGGCGCTGACCGATCTGCGAATAGGTGAAGAGGGTGAAGCGCTCGAGGTCGAGCGCTTCGGAGATGTACTGGAACCCGTGGTTGAGCTCGCCGACCACGTAGTCGTCGGAGACCCACACGTCGTCGAGGTACACCGCGTTGGTCCGCTCGTCGCCCATCGTCCAGATCGGTTCGACGGTGATGCCGGGGTGGTCCATCGGGACGAGGAACAAGGTGATCCCGTTGTGCTTGGGCGCGTCGGGATCGGTGCGCGCGCCGACCCAGTACCAGTCGGCGAAGTGCGCGGACGTCGTCCAGGTCTTCTGGCCGTTCAACCGCCAGCCGTCCCCGTCACGGGTGGCCTTGAGCTGCATCGACGCGGCGTCGGAGCCGGCGTTGGGCTCGGAATAGCCGACCGCGAACTCCACCTCGTTGCGGAGGATCTTCGGAAGGAACTCCTGCTTCAGCTTCTCGCTGCCGTGGCGGATGATCGTCTTTCCGACGATGCCGACGCCCTTGCCGATCTGGGGCCCGCCACGGGCGGCGAGCGCCTCGTTCAGGAGGTATTCGTAGAGCCCTTCCCCGTCGGAGCCGCCGTACTCCTTCGGCCAGGTGATCCCGAGCCACCCCTGCTCGCCGACCTTGGCCATGAACCGGCGGCGCACCGGGGTGTCGACGATCTGGGCCATGTTCTCGCGGGTGACGTCGAAGACCTCGGGGTCGTCGTTGGCATCGAGGAACGCCTCGACCTCCTTCACGAATTCCTGCTGTTCGGGGGTGAACTCGAAGTCCACGTTGGGCCTCCATCGTCCGGCGCGGCCGACGCACGCGGTCGTGCACCGTCATTTCCTGACAGACCGTCAGATATTGTGGTCATCATAGGATGACCGTCCCGAGGGAGCCAACGAGGCGGTTCCGAACAGGCCCGCCGACCCGGGCCGCCGACCCGGTCGCAACAGGAGCGTGAGGCAATGAGAGGCATCGTGAGCATCGCGGGCTACGTGCCCTACCGACGCCTCGAGCGCGCCACGGTCGCCCAGCTGTTCGGCAGCGGTGGCGGAAAGGGCACCCGGGCCGTGGCCTCCCACGACGAGGACACCACGACCATGGGGGTCGAGGCCTCCCGCCTCGCGCTCGGGGCCGTCGACGGGGCGGACCCGTCCCGGATCTGGTTCTCGACCGCCACGCCGGCCTACCTCGACAAGACCAATGCCACCGCGCTGCACGCCGCACTCGGTCTCGACGCGAGCGTGGGCGCCTTCGACTTCGGCGGTGCCCTCCGCTCGGGAGTGGGCGCGCTGGTCGCCGCGCTCGAGGGAACCGGATCGACCCTGGTGGTGACCGCGGACCTGCGCGACGGCCTCCCGACCTCGCCCGACGAGTCGTTCGGCGGCGATGCGGCCGCCGCGATCGCGGTCGGCGAAGACCGCACCGATGCGCCGGTCATCGCGGCGTATCTCGGCAGCGCCTCGGCGAGCGACGAGTTCCTCGACCGCTGGCGCACCCCGGGCGAACGCAGGTCGAGGGTCTGGGAGGAGCGCTTCGGCGAGACCCGCTACGTCCCCCTCGGTACCGAGGCCTTCGACTCGGCACTGAAGGCGTCAGGGGTCACCGTGGGCGACGTGCGACCAGGTCGCGGTCGCCGGCATGCACACCCGCGCGGCGAAGTCGGTCGCCCGCGCGCTCGGCGTCGGAGAGGGGGTCCTCGCGGACGACCTCTCCTCGACGGTGGGCCAGGCGGGTGCCGCACATCCCGGACTCCTCCTCGCCTCCATGCTCGAGAAGGCCGGGCCCGACCAGGTGGTGGCGGTGGTCTCCCTCGCCGACGGTGCGGACGCCCTCGTCTTCCGTGCGACCGGCGCGATCAGCGGCTGGGCGCCGCCGGACCCGGTCGCCGACCAGATCGCCCGTGGTGCGCCGGTCGCCTACGGCACGTTCCTCGCGTGGCGCGGCATGGTCACGCAAGAGCCACCGCGGCGGCCCGAGCCGCAACGGGTGTCGGCGACGGCGGCCTGGCGCAGTGAGCAGTGGAAATTCGGGTTCGTCGGCTCGCGGGACCGCTCGAGCGACGCGGTCCACCTCCCGCCGTCGCGCGTCTCGATGCAGGGTGGCGCGGTCGACGACATGGAGCCGATAGCGACTCGCCGACACCCGCGCCACCATCGCCACCTTCACCGTCGACCGGCTCGCCTATTCGCCGAGCCCGCCGATCGTCTTCGCGGTGCTCGACTTCGACGGCGGTGGGCGCTTCCCGGTCGAGCTCACCGACGTCGACGCCGACGCGGTCCGGATCGGCGACCGGGTGGCGATGACCTTCCGCAGGCTCTACACCGCGGACGGCATCCACGACTACTTCTGGAAGGCCAAGCCGGTGCGGTCCGGCGACGGCTGAGCCGAGACGAGAGGACGGGACGGACGCGATGGCATCGCACGGAATCAAGGACCGGGTGGCGATCGTCGGGATGGGGTGCACCCGGTTCGCCGAGCACTGGGACAAGGGGCTCGACGACCTCATCGTCGAAGCCGCCGAGGAGACCTTCGCCTCGGCCGGGCATCGCGAAGGAGGACGTCGACGCCTTCTGGCTCGGCACCGCGCAGTCCGGGATGAGCGGCATCACCCTGGCCCGACCGCTCCAGACTCGAGAACAAGCCGGTCACCCGCGTCGAGAACTACTGCACCACCGGGTCCGAGGCGCTGCGGGCGGCTGCCTACGCGGTCGCCTCGGGCGCCTATGACGTCGGGATGGCGGTCGGCGCCGAAAAGGTCAAGGACTCCGGCTACCAGGGGCTGAACGCCTTCCCCATCCCGAACGACGGCACCGCACGCACCCTCACCGCGGCGGCCATGTTCTCGATGGTCGCTCCCGCCTACGGAAAGAAGTACGGCGTCGACGACGACCAGCTCGCCGAGGTGCTGGCACGGATCTCGTGGAAGAACCATCAGAACGGTGCGCGCAACCCTCGGGCGCAATTCCGGAAGGAGGTCTCCGTCGAGACGATCTGCGCCTCGCCGCGGGTGGCCGGCCGGCTCGGCGTGTTCGACTGCGCCGGAGTCGCCGACGGTGCGGCGGCCGCGATCGTCGTGCGTGCCGAGGACGCGCACCGCTACACCGAGCGGCCCCTCTACCTGAAGGCCCTTTCCTTCGCGGCGGGGAGCGGATCGGGTCTGATCGACTCCGGAGTACGACTACACCTGGTTTCCCGAGTGCGCCCGGCTCGGCGGAGGACGCCTACCGCCAGGCCGGCATCACCGACCCGCGCAACCAGCTCGCCGATGGCAGAGGTGCACGACTGCTTCACGCCGACCGAGCTGGTGCTGATGGAGGATCTCGGTTTCGCCGAGCGCGGCACGGCGTGGAAGGAGGTCCTCGCCGGGACCTTCGACCGCAACGGCGCGCTGCCGGTCAACCCCGACGGCGGTCTGAAGAGCTTCGGTCACCCGGTGGGCGCATCCGGGCTCCGGATGCTCTTCGAAGCCTGGCTGCAACTGCGCGGGGAAGCGACCCCGGAGCGCCAGATCGAGACCGACCGGACCCTCGCCCTCACCCACAACCTGGGTGGCTATCCGGGCGAGATGGTCTCCTTCGTCTCAGTCGTCGGTACCGACCTCGGCTGAGCGGGGCCCCTCGGCCTCCCGCTCGTCGAGCAACGCCCACCAGGACTCGGCAGCGCGCGACGCCGCCTCGCCGACCTCGGTCGTGCTCGCGCTCCGGCCGCCGACCAGCGCGTCGAGTGCCCACTCGCCGTGGTCGGCGTCCATGACCGCGTGCACGTCCCAGAAGGCGGTGCCGCTCCCGTCGATGCCGTAGAGGAGACGGAGCCCGTCCGCCTTCGAGCGGGCGATCGCCGGCGCCTGCATCTCGTAGGCGGCGAGACCGGCGAGCGCCGCGACCGGGCTCTGCTCGGCGAGATCGCTGATAGGTGTCGACCAGCGCGACGGCCGCCGGCCCGGGCTCGTTCGGTCGGTTCGCCGCCCCTCACGCTCGTCAGCGAACCGGTCGAAGAGCGCGAGGTGGGGCTCCGGATTTCCGAGCTCGTCGGCAAGGTTGCGCTCGACCAGCGCGGCGGCCTCGGTGCACCCCTCGGCTCCGAGACGGTCGTGCACCGCGACGAGCACGGCCGGGAGCGCGGCCTCGAAGGCGCGGTACTGCGATGCGTACGCCGCGAGCTCGTCGCGTCCGAGACGACCGGCCGACCATCGTCGGTAGAAGGGGTGCTCGAGCAGTTCGCGCCCGGTGAGTGCGGTGCGGAGTGCGGCGGCGAGATCGGTGCGGGACGACGAGCCGGGTGTCACGGCATCGCCGGCCTCCACGACGGGGGTCTCAATGGCCATGCCGCATCATAACGGCGCCGGTTGCCGAATCCAGTGGGAATCAGCGTGCCACGGCCACGCCGTGGGAGGGGTGCGCGTTGCGCCCGGCCGCATGATCGGGATCGACCGCCGCGGGCCCGTCGACCCACTGGCCGAGATAGCGGAGCTTGCGCTCGCGTTCCTCGGCCCGACGCCGGATCTGCACGAGGAGCACGATGTACGCGGTCGAACGCGATGCCCGACAGCGCGGTCAGCGTCCAGAGGACCGAGGCGCCGGGAACGAACCCGGCCAGCATGCTCAGTACGAAGACGACGGTGAGCACCCCGAGGGTGTCGCGCCGGCGGCGGCGTGCGAGCTGGCGGGCGAGCGGATCGGACGACGGGCGAAGGAGGAGGTCGGGTGGACGGGAGATCGACTCGTCGGAGAAGGGCGGCTGCTCGGACGGACGCTCCCTGCGGAATGGAGCGTCGGCGGACCTGGCAACGCCGGCGCGACGCTGCTTCCCGCCGGCTCCGGGCTGTTCGTCGACCTCCTGGCCGAGGAAGGCGAGCGCCGGCCTCGGCAGGTCCTTCGCCCCGACCACGGTCAGCACCGGGCGGCCGTCGTGTTCGGGATCCTCTGCCTCCTCCGGCGACACACGGCGCCCCCCGACCGCGTGCAGGCGGTAGGCGGGAGCGACGATGGGAGGCGTCGGGGAGTGCTCGAGGACGCGCAGCTGCTGGTGGAAGTCCGAGATCGAGGTGATCCCGTCCACACCGTTCGTGCGCCGTCGCAGCATTCCCCGGCCGAGGATCGCGATCCACACAACCGCGACGACGACCAGAAGGATCACGGGCATCAACTCCCTCGACCTACCTTCCTCGGACAAAAACCCTAACCACGAGGGTTTCTCCGGTGGTGGATGGTCGGGGAACGACAGCGCCGACACCGACCGCTTCCGCAGTCGCAACGACGCTCCCCGTGTGCCGTGTCTACACCGACACTCGTCCGCGCTCAAGCGCGCCGCGAGAGCGCAGGTGACGCCGGGGCCGGGCGGCGGAGATCCACTGGGCAGACCGCCCGGCCGAAGCCCCTCGTACGCTGTTGCCGCAAACGCCGAGCGCCGGGGAGCGACCGATGACCGTCGAGGAACACAGGAACAGTGCAGAGGCCGACTCGTCGGCCGCCGACGACCTGGTCGGCTCGCTGACCGACGACGAGAAGCTCTCGTGTCTCAGCGGCGACGCCCCGTTCTGGGCAGGGATCACCTACCTCGGCGAGGGTGGCTACCACAAGAGCCCGTTCCGCGCGGCACGGGTCGACCGGGTCGGCTTTCTTGGGTTCGCGTTCTCCGACGGTCCCCGCGGGGTCGTCGTCGGACAGGCGACGTGTTTTCCGGTCAGCATGGCCCGGGGCGCGACCTTCGACCCCGGCCTCGAGGAACGGATCGGTGAGGCGATCGGCCGCGAGCTCCGCGCGGTCGGTGCCGATCTGTTCGGCGGCATCTGCGTCAACGTCCTCCGCCACCCCGCATGGGGACGGGCGCAGGAGACCTACGGCGAGGATCCCCACCTGGTCGGCGAGATGGGCGCCGCGCTCTGCCGCGGGGTACAGCGCCACGCGATGGCCTGCGTGAAACACCTCGCCTGCAACTCGATGGAGAACGCCCGGTTCCAGGTCGACGTGTCGGTGGACGAGATCCCCCTCCACGAGGTCTTCCTCCCCCACTTCCGGCGTGTGGTCGAGGAAGGCGTCGCCGTGGTGATGAGCGCGTACAACGCGGTCAACGGGAGCTGGTGCGGTGAGAGTCGCGAGCTGCTCACCGACATCCTCCGCCGCGAGTGGGGATTCGACGGCTTCGTGATCAGCGACTGGATCTTCGGGATCCGCGACGCGGCCCCGTCGCTGCACGCCGGGCTCGACGTCGAGATGCCGTACCGAATGGTCCGGGCGGGCCACCTCCCTCAGGCGCTGTCGGACGGCACCGCGTCCTGGTCGGACGTCGACGCCGCGGTCGGGCGGGTGATCTCCACCCGCCGGCGCTTCGACTCGGTGCTCGGACGTCCCGCGCCGGACCGCGAGGTGCTGGCATGCCCCGAGCACCGGGCCCTCGCCCGGGAGGCGGCCGCCAAATCGGTCGTGCTGCTCCGCAACGAGCCGGTCGACGGCACACCGGTCCTCCCTCTCGACCTGTCCCCCGGCGCGCGCGTCGCACTCCTCGGTACGCTCGCGACCGCGGTCAACCTCGGGGACGGCGGGTCGAGCGACGTATGGGCGCCGTCGGTCGCCACGGTGGAGGAGGGCCTGCGCGCGGCGCTGCCCGGTGTGGTGTTTCAGGTGGGCGGGAGCGAACCGGACGAGGCGGCCGACCTCGCGGCGTCGGCAGACGTCGCGATCGTCGTCGTCGGTTACACACGCGACGACGAGGGCGAATTCATCGGCGGCGGTGCCATGGAGGCGTTCACTCCCCTCTTCCCCGGGGACGACGATCCCGCCCTCGCGGCACGGTTCGCGGAGGAGATCGCGGACGAGCGCCTGCTCGAGACGCCCGCGCACGTCGCGGCCCGAGCGGGCGAGCAGCCCTTCGACATCGGCGGGGATCGAGCTTCGCTCCGACTCCACCCCGAGGACGTCGCGTTGATCCGTGCGGTCGCCGCGGCCAATCCGCGCACCGTGGTGTCGCTGGTGGCGGGGAGCGCGGTGGTGATCTCCGAGTGGGACCGGTCGGTGCCCGCGGTCGTCCAGTCGTGGTACTCGGGGATGGAGGGCGGCCACGGGCTCGCGGACGTGTGGTGCGGCCGTGTGGACGCGTCCGGCCGGCTTCCCTTCTCGGTGCCGGTCGAAGAGCACGACCTCCCTCCCTTCGAGGCGGGGGCGACCGCCTTCCGGTACGACGGGTGGCACGGCTACTGGCATCTCGAGCACCGGGGGATCGTTCCCGCCTACCCATTCGGCTTCGGGCTGAGCTACACGACCTTCTCACTGGGCGCGGCCGGCGCGGTCGACGAAACCGAGCGGGTGGTCGTCCGTGCGATCGTGCGCAACACGGGGGCGCGTGCCGGTTCCGAGGTCCTCCAGGTCTACGCAGGCCGCCGCGGCTCGGACCGCCCGGCACGGCTGTGCGGCTTCACCCGGGTCGAGCTGGACCCGGGCGCCTCGGCCGAGGTCGACGTGATCGTCGACAAACGGTCCCTCGCCGAACGCGACTCCGCGCGGCACGAGATGGTGATCCGCTCCGGAACCTACGAGCTCCGCATCGCCCGCCACGCCCACGACAGGGGGATCGCGATCGAGCTCGAGGTGGGCGCGGTCATCCCGCAGGGATGGAAGTGAGCACTGCCGACGGCTGGGACCCCGACCAGTACAACCGGTTCGCCGTCGAGCGCGAACAGCCCTTCTTCGACCTCGTCGGCCTCGTCGAGCACGACGGTGCACCGGAGGTCGCCGACCTCGGCTGTGGCGACGGACGGCTCACCGCGCAGCTCCACCGCTCGCTCGGCGCAGCGGCCACCGTCGGCGTCGACCGCTCGGAGGCGATGATCGAGCGCACCGCCTCCCACGTGGGCGACGGGGTGTGCTTCCAGCTCGGCGACATCGGGCTCTTCGAGCGGCCGGATGCCTTCGACGTGGTCTTCGCCAACGCGTCGCTCCAGTGGGTCCCCGACCATCCGACGGTGCTCGGGCGGTGGGCACGCTCACTGCGCCCCGGCGGACAGCTCGCGGTGCAGGTCCCGTCGAACGCCGATCACCCCTCCCATCTCGTCGCCGCGGAGGTCGCAGCCGACTTCCTGCACGATCCACCGCCGGACGCGGTCGCCGAGAACGTGCTCGTGCCCGAACGGTACGCGGCGGTCCTCGACGACCTCGGTTTCGGCGCCAATACGTCCGGTTGCAGGTCTACGTCCACCGGCTCGAGTCGAGCGCGGACGTGGTCGATTGGGTGAAGGGAACGACACTCACCCGTTTCAAGCAACCGATGGGCGACGAGGGGTGGGTGCGCTTCGTCGAGGCCTACCGGTCCCGACTGCTCCACGTCCTCGGAAAGCGCGCGCCCTACACCTACTTCTTCAAGCGCATCCTCCTCTGGGGCCGCCTCCCCTGACAGGAATGCTCAGCGGCGGTCGAGCACGCCGCGCACGAAGGCGGCCTGCCCCGCGTGCTCGAGGTCGTCGTCGACGACGCTCACCAGCCGGACGCCGAGGGTGACCGGTGGGTCCCATCGCTCGTCGACGATGCGGTCGAGGTCGCCGTCGCGGAGCCCGCGGACGAATCGCAGGGTGGCCTCGTGGACCGCGTCGTAGTAGCCGAGCAGCGTCGCCGCGTCGGCGGTGACGACAGCCACCTGGTCCGGGGAGTGGCTGTACCCGGTGTCGCCCGCCTCGAGCGGGAGCCCGAATCGCTCGCGCCACCCTCCCGAGGTCCAGAGCTGGTCGGTCCGCGCCACGTCGGAGAGGTGATCGTCCTGGACCCGGGTGAGATGCCAGACCAGCCAGGCGATCGAGTTGGCGCTGCCCTCGAGGCGGGTGCAGAGGTCGTCGACCGAGAGGCCGTCGACCACGCCGTGCACCGCCTCGCGGACCCGGCCGTACGCATCCTCCAGCAGTTCGGCGGTGTTCACGGTGACGCTCCTTCTCGTCAGCGGTCGTCGTCAGCCGCGGCGGGGCGGTGGCAGACCGCTTCGACGTTGTTGCCGTCGGGGTCGCGCACGAACGCGCCGTAGTAGTCGGGGTGGTACTCGGGCCAGATCCGCGGCTCGTGCAGAACCGGGGCTCCGGTCCCGACCGCCGCGTCGAAGAACGCCCGGACCGCCGCCCGGTCGGGTGCGCCGAAGGCGAGGTGACACTCGAGCGGCGGGTCGCCGGTCCTGTTGGGCCCGATCCAGAATTCGGGCTTCCCGCCCACGCCGTAGCCGATGACACCCTCGAACTCCATCGTCCGACCGCCCCCGAGCGGCGCGAGCACCGCGTCGTAGAAGGCGGCGGCCGTGGCGGGATCGGCGCACTGGATCGAGACGTGATCGATCACCGGCTCATTCTTCCAGACCCCGGACACCCCGCACAGGTGAGGAGTTCGCACGCGCGCCGCGAAGCGACCGCCGTTCCGCTCGACGGTCACCTCCACGCCGAACGCCGCGGTCACCCGCGGTCCGGTCAGCACCTCGCGGACCGGGCCCGACGCCACCATGCCGCCCTCCCGGAGAAGGGCGGCATGGGTGATCCCCGGCGGGATCTCCTCGACGTGATGCGTGACGAAGACGATCGGCGGGACCTCCGGGTCCGCGGCGAGCGAGGCGATCCGCGCGACCAGGCGCTCACGCGCGCCGAGGTCGAGCCCCGCCGCGGGCTCGTCGAGGAGGAGCAGCTCGGGACGGGACATCAGCGCGCGGGCGAGGAGGACCTGCTGCCGCTCGCCCTCCGAGAGGAGGCCGAAGGACCGCTCGGCGAACGCGCTTCCGCCGAACCCGGCTTCGTCGAGGAGCGAGGCGGCCTCGGCACGGTCTTCGGCGGTGTACTCGTTCCACCAGGTCTCGAGTGCGGCGGTCCGCCCGGTGAGCACCACTTCGAGGGCGGCGATGCCGGGACGCAGCTGGCGGGCCACCGAGGCGCTGACCACCGCGATCCGCCGTCGGAGCTCACGCATGTCGACCTGCCCGAGCCGCTCGCCGAGGAGCTCGACGACGCCTCGGGTCGGCCAGAGGGCCGACCCGACCACCGCGAGCAGGGTCGTCTTGCCCGACCCGTTCGGACCGAGCAGCACCCAGCGCTCGCCGGGCCCGACCTGCCAGGTGACCCGGTCGAGGATGGCCCTCCCGTCGCGCACCACCGAGACGCCCTCGATGCGGATCGCCGGACCGCGCCCGTCCGCTGTCCGGGGAGTCGTCATGCGGCAGCCTTGCTCCTCGAGAAGTGCTTGCCAAGTCCGACGAGCGTCACCGCGGCGGCGATGGAGAGACCGGGGACGGCCGAGAGCACGAACCGGTCGTTCCCGTAGGCGAGAAGGACGACGAGGGTGTCGACCACCGCGGGTCCGGCCACGAGTACCAACGCGAGCCGGTCTCGTCGCAGGAGCACGATGCCCGGAGCGGCCACGATCAGCGTGAGGAGCGAGACCGGCCAGGCGAACCGTTGCCACGCGAGGCTGCGGGTCTCGAGCGCGTCCAGACGGTTCTCCTGTGAGGGGTCGAAGAGGCCCCAGGCCCGCAGCACTCGGACCGAGAGCACCAAGGGCACCCGCGAGAGATGGCCCTCGGCGTACTGCCGGCCCTCGTGCTCGAGCGCCTGTCCGTAGCGAGCCTCACTGGTCGTCCCGAGGCGGTCGTGGCCGAGGCAGGTGAAGTCCCAGTACCCGATCAACCTCCCGTAGTAGGTGGATCGGCAGTTGGCGCCGGCAACCGTCTTGTCGGCCGCGGTCGAGATCAGGACGGGCGGATGGAAAGTGGTGACGTTCCGCACGACCCAGGGCGACACCACCACCCCCGTCGCGATCAGGGCGACCGCAACCCGACCGAGTTGTCCGCGCCACGGCTTCCCGGGGACGGCGAAGATGGCGGCGGGAACGAGGAGGAGTCCGACGAGGAGGTCTTCGCTCCGGACGAGGGCAAGGATGCCCGCCAGCGCGCCGACCCCGAACCAGGACAGGAACGTCTTCGATCGGGCGGCCCCGCTGGCCGCGAGCAGTACGAGGACCAGCAGGGGCACCGACAGCGTCTCGGACATCGACGAGCCGGCACTGGCGACGAGCACCGGCGAGACCGCCACGAGGGCCGCGGCGACCAACCCGACACTTGCGCGTCCGGTGAGCCGCCGGCCGAGGAAGCCAGTGGCCGCGACGGTCACCGCGCCGACGCACGCTCCGGCGAATTCCATACCGGTCGTCGTCGAGATGCCGAGCTTGTCGACGGCCGCGAGGAACAGCGGATAGCCCGGAGGGAAATTGGCGCTGGCCCGCTCGATCCCGTGGGTCAGCAGGGCAGCCGGATCCGAGTAGCCGCTGCCGTTGGCCAGCTCGCTCCCGAGCAGCTCGTAGCCGATCGCGTCGAGACCGAGCTTGACGTGACGGCCGAGCGCCAGCACGTAGGCGATCCGGATGCCGGTGCCGGCAGCGACGATCGCCGCGAGCGACAGGACGAACCGGACGATGGCGCCGCCTCGGATCCGCGATGGTCGGCCGGGTTCCCCTTCGGTGACCTCGGGAGGGGGAGGATCCGCTTCTAGACGTTGAACCGGAACTCGACCACGTCCCCGTCGCGCATGACGTACTCCCTGCCTTCGACCCGGGCCTTGCCCGCTGCCCGGACCGCGGCCATCGAGCCGGCCGCGACCAGTTCGTCGTAGCTCACCACCTCCGCCTTGATGAAGCCCCGCTCGAAGTCGGTGTGGATCACCCCCGCGGCCTCGGGTGCGGTCGCGCCGGCGGGGATCGTCCACGCGCGCGCCTCCTTCGGACCCGCGGTGAGGAAGGTCTGGAGCCCGAGCGCGCCGAACCCCATCCGGACCAGCTGCACCAGACCGGACTCGTCCTGCCCGTAGCCGGCGAGCAGCTCGGCGGCGTCCACGGGATCGAGGACCGCCACCTCGGCCTCGATCTGCGCGCAGAGCACGACCGACCCGGCCGGCGCGACCAGGTCGGCCGGCTCCGCGGTCGCCGACGGATCCCCGAGCGAACCCTCGTCGACGTTGAAGACGTAGAGGAAGGGCTTCGCGCTGAGGAGATGGAGGTCGGCGAGCGGCTCGAGGTCGATCTCGCCCGCGGCCGCGGCCGCGGCAACGGTGCGTCCCGAGTCGAGGATGGCCCGCGCCAGCTCGGCGGCGCGGAGGACCGGCTGGAGCGCGGGCTGTTTGCGGACGTCCTTCCCCAGCTTCTCGATGCGGTTGTCGACGGTCTGCAGATCGGCGAGGACCAGCTCGGTGTTGACCGTCTCGATGTCGTCGGAGGGCGAGATGCGGCCCTCCACGTGGATGACGTCGGGGTCGTCGAAGACCCGCACCACCTGGCAGATCGCATCGCTCTCGCGGATCGCGGCGAGGAACTTGTTGCCCAGGCCCTCCCCCTCCGACGCCCCTTTCACGATGCCGGCGATGTCGACGAAGGTGACCGTCGCGGGCACGATCTCCTTCGAGTCGAACAGCTCGGCGAGGCGTCCGAGCCGGGGATCGGGGACGGCGACCACCCCGATGTTGGGATCGATGGTGGCGAAGGGGTAGTTGGCCGCCAGCACCTCGTTGCGCGTGAGGGCATTGAAGAGAGTGGACTTCCCGACGTTCGGGAGGCCGACGATGCCGATGGTGAGTCCCACGCCCGGTGCTCAGCCGACCGAGCGGAGCAGGTACTCGCTCATCGTCGAGCTCCGCAGGCGGGCGAGATCGAGGCAGGCGGTCACGCTCTCCATCATCTGCGAGAGGTGGGCGTCGAGCTCGTCGGCCGAAGAGGCGTTGAAGAAGAGCATCGGGTCGGCAACGTGCCCGGCGGAGGGCCACGCCTCGTCGACGATCCCGTCGATCGCCGGCGCGTCCGGAGTCAGTGCCCGGACCACCTCGTTGCGCACGTAGCGGGTACGCGGTTGGAGTCGGGCGGAGACCGGCGACTGGGTCCCGTGCCATCGCTCGATCCACTCGGGCCGCTCGAGCTCGGCGGGCCGATGGATGAGCGCGACGGTGAGCACCCCCGGGGACCGGAGTCCGTCCTCCCAGTCCCGCGGCGAGGCGTACGGCGTCGTGCCGTAGTCGTCGTAGAGCGACTCGACGACCAGGTACGCGCCGAAACGGAGTCCGAGGGCGCCGACCGCCTCTTCCACCGCGTCGCGCCGCTCGTAGCAGTCGAGCCACACTGCGATCTCGGCGACGTGGGGCGCCTCGCCGGAAGGTGGAGGCGCGGGCGACGGTGCCTCGGCCGCCTCGGCGTCGTGGACGTTGACCACGAGGCCGCGCACTCCGGCCTCGTCGAGCCGGGCGGTCGTCTCTCCGAGGAGCCGCTCGCGCAACGCGTCACCCTCCTCGGGTGTCCCCGCGCCCCACAGGAGGTAGATCACCTTTTCCATCGCGGCTGCCGCGGTGCCGGCTCAGTCGCGCGGACGGGGACGGGACCCGACAGGCACCGTCGATGTCGAACACCTGGTTGAAGCGACCGAGAGCGAGCCAGGAGGCGACACAGAGGCCGAGGTCGACCAGCTCGTCGTCGGAGAACGCGGCGTGCAGCCGCCCCCACAACGCGTCGTCGATGTGCAGGTGGTCCTCCGCGTAGCGTTCGGCGAACTCGGCCGCGAGACGCTCACGCTCGCTGAGCGACGCACGGTCGGACCGCTCGCCGACCGCCTCGTAGAACGACTCGGGGATCTCACCGGGGTCGCTCCCCCTGCTCGGCACGTCGCGCGCAGTTCGCCAGCTCGTACAGATCGCGCACCGGTTGATCCGCGCGATGGTGATCCGTCGCTGCCTCGAACTCCCGGAGGGAGAGATTCGAACGTTCGTAGACGGCGCTGCTGTAGGCGCCCGCGGCGGCGGTGAGCGGCGGCGCGAGCTCGGTCCAGACGTAGACCAGCGGGTCGCGGTCAGCCGGGACGGCGATCCGGGGCATCGTTCCTCCGAGTGCGAACGGCGGTGGTGCCGACCGTCACGAGGCGGCGGCGGGTACCCGGCGGATGACCCGGGCTGCGAGGCCGGTCACGAAGGGGATCCAACCCCGGTCACCCATCAGCCAGAGCCAGAGCTCCCGCCGGTAGGCGATCACCGCGTCGATGAAGTCCTCACGACTGAAGCCCTGGGGCTCGAGCGCGGGTTGCCAGTGCCGCCAGAGCCAGAGACCGATGCAGACGTCGTCGCTGAACCCTTCGCGCCAATTCCCACCCGCGAGCAAGGTGTCGCGCAGGTCCTTCTTCAACTCGACCGGTTCCTCGGGCAGTTCCAGACGGGGACTTCCTTCTACCTCGAAGACGGTCATGGCCGCGACTCTATCCATCGACCGGTCGCTGCGGGGTCGGTGGTCCTGCCGTGTGGTGCCGCGATTTCGACGTCCGTGTCAATGCTTGCGCACCACGGGCGCCCGGTCGGTGCCGGCGTAAGCGGAGAGGTGCTCCGCGTAGTCGATGAACAGGGGGGCTTCCGGATCGAACGTTCGATGGAGGCTGTCGACCGCGATCCGCTTGTCCATTGTGTCCAATTTCACGAGCGCGTCGGGGTTGTCGATCTCACGGAAATCGAGGCGCCCGCGGGCGTTGTCGAGCGCCCTCCGGCCGCGTTCGGTGCGGACCAGCACGCTGCTCCACCCGTCCATCGACCCCACACTCCCGACAGAGAGATCGGCGCTCCGTCCGAGAAAGTCCGCGCACTCGTCGCACCCCTTCGAGCGCGGCCCCGTGGAAGTTCTTGATCGGCTCGTCGACCGCGAGCTCACCGTCTCGGTACTCGACGATCATCCGCCCGCGGATCACGTCGACCTTGCTCACCCGCTCGATGTCGACGTCGCGGTCCTCCTGGAGGAGCTGGAGCATCAGTCCCCGATAGTCGAAGCTCTTCGTGCAGAGCAACGCGATGGTCAAGACGACTGCGTCGACCCGGTGGGCTCCGGTCGGCCACCGTCTGGCCTGCATCGCCCGGATGCCCTGGATCTCGCAGGGTGTGCCGACCACCGCGATGCGCGGCTTGGCGGGAAGGTCGTACTTCGAGAGGTCGAGCTCGGCAAGGGCCATGGTCTGGTTGTAGTAGCTGCCCGCGGCCTCGTTGATCTCCTTGGCGGTCGTCGCGAGGTGGGCGACCCCCCGCCAGGGCTCGTCGGGGTCGTCGCTCGGCCGGGTCACGAGGGCCCCGTCGATCTCGCCGGCCGCGAGGGCCGCGACGAGCAGTGCACTGACCAATCCCCCGTCCTGCGCGTCCTCGGGCCTCGCCCCCGCGCGGACCGAGAAGGAGTCGAGCACCGCGCCGAGGCCGTCGCCGGGAGGACCGCCGGTGATCTTCCAGTAGGTGTCCGAGGAGTCCGCGCGCTCGACGGCGCCGACGGTGGGCTCGTCGTCGGCGGCGAGCGCGGCTGTCGACGGCGGCCAGAGCGCTTCGTAGCGGAGGCCGCCCCTCGGACAGAAGTCCCAGCACAGCGAGCAGCCGGTGCACATCTTCACCAGCTCGGGCAGCTGGGTGTCCTCGTCGATGCCGATCGAGTTGGAGGGACACACCGCGACGCAGGTACCGCACTGGATGCAGCGTTCCGCCTCGATCACACCGGCCTCGAGCTCCCAGAACCAGGTCTTCCCCGGCGGCTCCTCGATGCCGTTCATCGTCTCGCGGAGCCAGGCACCCTTCATCCCGCACGCTCCCCGGCGAGGGTCTCTCGCAACTCGTCGTTCGGAACCCGGCGCACCCAGTTGTGGAAGGTCTCCTCGTCGCGCCGGTCGGACTGGTAGCGGCGGACCACCCGCAAAAGGGCGTCGGGGACGTCGTTGACCGGCCGGGCGTGCTCGACCCAGTCGATGAACGCCGCATCCGATCCGAGCGAGCCGCCCATGCCGATGTCGACCGCCTCGGCGAGGTGCGAGCCGACCTGGGCGACCTCACCCCGGAAGCCGATGTCGGCGATCTGGGGCTGCGCGCAGCTCGCCGAGCAACCCGAGAAGTGCATCCGCACCACCCCCGCGTCCTCGCGCGGGCCGGGGGAGGGCGGGGCACCGACCGCCTCGCCGGCCAGCTGCTCGTCGAGGAAGCGGGCCCACTTGACCGCCCGCTCCTTCGTCTCGACGATCGCGAAGCGGCAGAACTCGGAGCCGGTGCAGGCGACGACGCCCCGGGTGAACGGACCCGGGAACGGCGAGTACTTGGTGAACAGCGCCTCGCCGAGCATCTCGTCGACCCGGTCGTTCGGCACACCGGTGAAGATGAGGTTCTGGTCGTTCGCGATCCGGGCGGTGCCGTCCCCGTAGGTCTCGGCGATCCGTGCGGCCTCGACCATGTCGATGCCGTTCATCCGACCCACCGGGACCGAGCAGCCCACGTAGGAGAGACCTTCCTGCTTCTGAGGGTGCACGCCGACGTGGTCGCCCCGGTAGCGGCGGGTGAGCTCCTCTCCGGCGGGGACGAGGTCGAAGCGGGCCCGCTTGGCCAGCTCGTCGCGGAAGCCCTCGGCCCCGAGCTCCTGCACCAGGTAGCGCATGCGGGCCTGGCCCCGGTTCTCGCGGTTGCCGAGCTCCCCGAAGACCTGGGCGATGGCGCGGTTCGCCTCCACGGCTTGATCGATCGGCACGAACACGTCGAGGTCCGAGGCCATCCGCTCGCCGTCGGAGAGCCCGCCGCCGACCAGCAGATTGAACCCGAGGCTGCCGTCGGCCGCTCGGGCGGGCCACATCCCGATGTCGTTGATCTCCGCTTGCGCGCAGTCCTCGACACAGCCGGTCACCGACATCTTGAACTTGCGCGGCAGGTTGGCGTACTCGCGGTTGCCGGTGAAGAACGCGGAGATCGCTTCGCGCGACCGGCAGCCCGTCGAAGGCCTCGTCCGCGTCGACACCCGATACCGGGCAGCTCACCACGTTGCGTGCGCCGTCGCCGCAGGCCTGCATGGTGGTCAGGCCGACCGCGGCGAGCCGCCGCCAGATCCGCGGGACGTCCTCGATCCGGATCCAGTGGATCTGCACCGATTGGCGGGTGGTGAGATCCGCGTAGCGAGAGCCGAAGACGCGGCTCTCGGTGCCGTCGGGACCCTCGCCGAAGGCGTCGGCCACCACCCCGATCTCGCGGAGCTGGGCCGCGGTGAGGTGACCGCCGGGGACCTTGATCCGCATCATGAACGCGTCGCCGCCTTGCACCTGCGGATAGATGCCGGCCCACTTCATGCGCTCGGTCTCGCCCGGAACCGACTTGATCCCCTCCGGACCGTTCTTCGAGTAGTCGTCGATGATCGCGTCGATGATCTCGAGCGGGTGCCGCTCGAGCTTCCACCGCTCGACCTCGTTCAGCTCCCCCTCGGTCCGGTACGGATTGACGAACGGCATCGGGCGGGAGGTTCCACGGAGGCGGAGCCCGTAGAGCTCGTCCCTGTCCTTGGCCACGTCAGAGGTGCAGCCCGCACTCGACTTTGTCGGAGCCGGACCAGCGACCGGCGCGCGGGTTCTCGCCTTCGGCGACCGGACGGGTGGTCGGCGCGCAGCCGATGGAGAGGTAGCCGTCGGTGACGAGCGGGTGCTCGGGGATACCGTGCTCGAGCGCGTAAGCGGTGATGTCGCTGTCGGTCCACGTGGCGAGCGGGTTGATCTTGACCATGCCCCAGTTCTCGTCGAACGCGACGATCGGAGCATTCGACCGCGTCGGTGCGTCAGACCGCTTGAGTCCGGTTACCCATGCGTCCTTGTCCGCAAGCGCCAGCTTGAGCGGCCGCACCTTTCGGAATTCGCAGCACCGAGCGGTCCCGCACGGCCACTGGTCGGCGTCCTCGCTCGGCTGGGTGACGGTGAGGTTCAGGCGGTAGCGGTCCCGCACGGCCTCGACGTACTCGAGCGTCTCGGGGAAGTGGAATCCGGTGTCGAGGAAGATCACCTCGATGGCCGGGTCGGCCCGGACCGCGAGATCGATGATGACCGCGTCCTGGAAGGAGCAGGAGAGCGCGAGCTTCGGGCTGAAGCGCTCCACCGCCCAATCGATGACCGCGTCGGCCGGCTCGGTCTCGAAGGCTGCCGCACGTTCGGCCATCTCCTCGGCCAACGAAGCGCCATCGGTCCTGTTCGGCACGATCCCCAGGCTCACAATCCTCTCCGAACTCTCCGGACCGACACCGTCTCGCTGCGGTGCTTGCTTCCCAGACGGCCCATCCGCCCCGCGGACCGGATGGGCGGCGCTGTGCTGCATGATCCGACTATATATGACTGAGGGGGCTATACATGACTAAGTAGATCAAGTATTACAACAATCGCCGGGTCCCGGGCAAGGGCGGTGCGGGAACCCGAGGGCCGGCGAGGAGCCCGGGGGCGTCGGGGACCGGGAGCCGGTGCAGCAGAATGGCGTGATCGCACCTTCTCGGGGGACCCCCCACGACGACCGGACGGGGGACGGCGACGACCGGCCGTCGGCACCGCCCTCCGGTGGCAGCGGCCTCCCGGTCGTCCTCTTCCTCGCCGGCATGCGCTGCCTGGTGGTCGGCGGTGGCCGGGTCGGCGCGAGAAGGGCTCGGGAGCTTGCGGCCGCGGGTGCCTCGGTCACCGTCGTCGCCCCGGAGCTCGATCCGGCCCTCGAGGATGCTGCCGAAACCGGCGGAGGCGGGATCGAATGCCTCACCCGCTCCTACCGGGAGGGCGAAGCCTCGGCCTACCGGCTGGTGGTGGCCGCGACCGGGGACGGCGACGTCGACCGGGCGGTGGTCGCCGAGGCCCTCGCGGCCGGCGCGCTCGTCTCGAGCGCGGACGGCGCGAAACCGGGCAACGTGAGCCTCCCCGCGGTCCACCGCGACGGCCCGGTCACGATCGCGGTCTCGACCGGGGGGACCAGCCCGGCACTGGCGGTCTGGCTGCGGACCCGCCTCGCCGCGGCGCTCGGGCCGGAAACGGCCACCCTCGCAGAGCTCGCCGGCGAGGCACGCGAGGCCCTCCGGCGCTCCGGCGCTGCCGGCCGGCTCGGTCGACTGGGACACGCTCTTCGACGAGGCGTCGGCGCTCGTCGCCAGGGGGCGGGTCGACGAGGCGCGAGCCCTGCTGCTCGCCCGCTGCGCGGCGGCGGACGGATCGGCGGTCTCCGGTGACCGCGGCGGCGACTCGGTAGGCTCGGCTCCGTGAACCCCGAGTCGGTCTTCACCGTCGACGAGATCGACCTTTCGGACCTCGCCTTCTGGGAACGGTCCTGGCCCGAGCGGGAGGCCGGGTTCGCCCTGCTCCGGCGCGAGCGCCCCCTCGCCCACTTCGAGGATCCCGACATGACCGACAGCTCGCCGCTCGCGCCGCCGCCCGGAAACGGCTACTACGCGGTCACCCGGCACGCCGACGTCGTCGAATGCAGCCGCCATCCCGAGATCTACACCTCGGGAAAGGGCGCGGTGAGCATGATCGACCTCCCGCCGAGATGGTCGAGTACTTCGCCGGCATGATCTCGACCGACAACCCGCGCCACGCCCGGCTGCGGCGCATCGTCTCCGCCGCGTTCAACCCGCGGCGGGTCGCCAGCATCGAGGAGACCATCGAGGCGGTCGCCGACCGGGTGATCGACCGGGTGTCCGGGCTCGGCGAGTGCGACTTCGTCACCGAGATCGCCGCACCCCTCCCCCTCGAGATCATCTGCGACATGATGGGTGTCCCGCCCTCGGACTACGCGACGGTCTTCCGCTGCTCCAACGTGATCCTCTCGAGCGGCGATCCCGAGTACATCCCCGAGGGCACCGACCCGGTGATGGCCTTCATCAACGCGGGCCAGGAGCTCACCGAGCTGATGCACGAGCTCGCCGCCCACCGGGTCGAACACCCCACCGACGACCTGACCACCGCGCTCATCACCACCAACATCGACGGTGAGGCGCTCACCCACGGAGAGCTCGCCTCGTTCTTCATCCTGCATCCTCACCGCCGGCAACGAGACCACCCGCAACGCGATCGCCCACGCCCTGGTCGCCCTCTCCGAGCACCCCGAGCAACGGGCCCGCTGGCAGGCGGACCCGGTCGGGATCGGGGCGACCGGACCCGACGAGGTGGTGCGGTGGGCCTCGCCGGTGATCTGGATGCGACGGACCGTCGCCGAGGACGCCGAGGGCGTCGTGCTCTCCGGCGTCGAGCTCGAACCCGGCGACAAGGTGCTCCTCTTCTACAACTCGGCCAACCGCGACGAGGAGGTCTTCGAGGACCCCTTCCGCTTCGACGTCGGCCGGGACCCCAACCCGCACGTCGGCTTCGGCGCCGCGGGACCGCACTTCTGCCTCGGTGCCCACCTCGCCCGGCGCGAGATCGAGGTGATGCTCCGCGAGCTGCTCACCCGGTTCCCCGACATCGAGCCGACCGGCCGAGCCCGACCGGCTGCTCTCGAACTTCATCAACGGCATCAAGCACCTGCCCTGCCGCTACACGCCGGTCTGAGCGAGCCCGCCCGTGAGCCTTCAGGGCTTCGCGACCATCACCACCGTCGCCGCCGACCAGCAACAGCGCAGATCGCGAGGGATGCGCCGGCGCGCTGCGGCGGCAGTCGGTCGCGAGACCGCTCGACGCGGTCGCCGCGTTCGACCCCTGCCCGGAGCCGTCGCTCGGCCGGCCAGAGCGCGATCTCCGCCGAGGAGCGCCGCGCCGAGCCAGACGACCAACCCGACCAGCGACCCACCGGTCGGCGTACGACCAGTCGCCCCTGGCTCATCGCGACCAGCGCGACCCCGAGCACCGGCACGAGGAAGAGGACCCGGCCGGCCCAGTTGGTGCCGGGCCGGTAGTAGCGGCGGAGGGCGTCGGTCGAGGGCCCCGAGCGACCGAGCGAGACCGCCGAGCCGCCCGCGACGGCGACCACCACCAGGGCGACGAGCGCTGCGAGGACGTGCGCGAGGAGCACGATGTCGTAGGCTGCGCTCCGGGCGTGCAGCGCCGCCGCGAGCAGCGCGTGGGCGGGGGTCACGCCGGCGATTGTGGCATCAGGGGCTCGGGCAGGGCTTGCAGGGACGATTGACCTGTGCCGAGGGCCCCGGTGTTGCTACCTTGGTAGCGGGACATGTGCCAATTCAGCAGATCCTGCGCCGGACGCACGTGCGAGAGAGAGGGCGAGAGGGGACGGACGGCACTCCCGCGATGAACCAGCTGCGACTCGACCCGTTGACCGGGCGTTGGGTGGTCGTGAGTACCGACCGCGCGACCCGTCCGAAGGCCTTCGCGCCCCGGATGGCGTCGATCCAGGCGGACACCTCGCGTCCGTGCCCGTTCTGCCCGGGCAACGAGGAGACCGCGTCGCCGGCGCTCGAGGCCCTCGGCCCGGACGGCAAGTGGCTGGTGCGGGTCGTGCCGAACCGGTACCCGGCGTTCGAGGGCAACGAGCCCTTCGTCGTGACCAACCGCGGACCGGTCTTCACCCAGGCGACCGCGGGCGGCCTCCACGAGGTCTTCGTCCTCTCCCCCAGCCACCACAACTCGTGGTCGATGCTCTCCGACGAGCAGGCCGGCGTGGTGATGCAAGCGGTGAGCGACCGGATCAACGAGCACGCGGCGATTCCGGGCCTCCGTTACAGCCAGGCGATCGTCAACGCGGGGCGTGAGGCGGGCGCCTCGATCGAGCACCCCCACGGCCAGCTGCTCGGGATGTCCTTCGTGCCGCGCGAGCTCGTCGAGGAGCAGGCCGGCTTCGCCCGCTTCGCGGGGCGTTGCCTCCTCTGCACGACGGTCGACGCCGAGGAGAACGTCGGCCATCGGGTGGTGTACGCCGACGAGCGGGTGCTCGTGATCTGCCCGTTCTGGAGCGGTGTGCCCTACGAGATGCTGGTCATCCCCCGCGCGCACGGCCCGCACCTCCACCACAGCCCGCGCGCGGATCTCTTCGCGGTCGGCCGCGCGCTCAAGATCGCGCTCGGTCGCCTCCGCGACGTGCTCGGCGACCTCGCCTACAACCTGGTGTTCCACTCGGCCCCCTACCGGGCGCCCGAGCCGTACCACTGGCACGTGCACGTGGTGCCGAAGCTCACCACCGTGGCCGGCTTCGAGCTCGGCACCGGGGTGCTGATCAACATCGCGAACCCCGAGGAGGTCGCCCTCGAGCTCGCGGTGAAGCCGCCGATCGCCAACGCCGGCTGAGCCGGCCGCGGCCGACCGGCTCGGGGCTTCAGGCCAGCTCGAAGCAGTGGGACCCGTAGGGGCCGAGGGTGACCGGATAGGGCCCGTCTCCGACCAGGGGGAAGGCCACCCGGCCGAGCAGCTCGATCGGCTGGCGGCCCGTCCAGCGCTCGACGTGGAGCTCGGCGGGCTGGGCGAGCCGGCTCAGGTTGTGCACGCAGAGTACCGGGTTGACCGTGGTCGGTCTCTTCGCGGGCGGAGCGCATGTAGGCGAGCACCGACGGGTTGGCCGACGGGATGATCTCGAGCTTGCCCGGTACCGAGGATCGGGAACTGGCGGCGCACCGCGAGGAGCTTTCGGATCCAGTGGAGGAAGGAGCTGGTGTTGCGCTGCTCGGCCTCGACGTTGACCGCGGCGAAACCGTAGACCGGATCCATCAACGGCGGGCAGGTAGAGCTGGGCGAAGTCGGCCCGGCTGAAGCCGCCGTTGCGGTCCGGGGTCCACTGCATCGGGGTCCGGACCGAGTCGCGGTCCCCGAGATAGAGGTTGTCCCCCATCTGGATCTCGTCCCCGTAGTAGAGGACCGGGCTCCCCGGCAGGGTGAAGAGCAGGTAGAAGAAGAGCTCGGTGAGCCGGCGGTCGCGGTCGAGCAGGGGTGCGAGCCGGCGCCCGATGCCCATGTGCCGCTTCATCCTCGGATCCTTCGCGTACTCGGCGAAGAGGTAGTCGCGCTCCTCCTCGGTCACCTTCTCGAGGGTCAGCTCGTCGTGGTTGCGGAGGAAGATCGCCCACTGGGTGCCCGGCGGTGCTTCGGGGGTCTGGGCGAGGATCTCGGTCACCGGGAAGCTCTGCTCGCGCCGGACCGCGGTGAACAGCCGGGGCATCAGCGGGAAGTTGAAGCAGAGATGGCACTCGTCGCCGTCGCCGAAGTAGTCGGCGACGTCCGCCGGCCACCCGTTGGCCTCGGCGAGCAGGATCCGCCCGGGATAGTGGGCATCGACCTCGGCTCGCAGACGCTTGATGAACTGGTGGGTCTCGGGGAGGTTCTCGCCGGTCGTCCCGTCTCGCTCGAAGAGGTACGGGAGGGCGTCGAGCCGGAAGCCGTCGAGCCCGAGGTCGAGCCAGAAGCGGACCACGTCCAGCATCGCGTCCGCGACTTCGGGGTTGTCGTAGTTGAGGTCGGGCTGGTGCGCGTAGAAGCGGTGCCAGTAGTACTGGTCGCGCACCGGGTCGTAGGACCAGTTGGAGCGCTCGACGTCGACGAAGACCACCCGGGCCTCCGGCCACCGCTGGTCGTCGTCGTTCCAGACGTACCAGTCGGCCTTCGGGTTGTCGCGACTCGAGCGCGATTCGACGAACCAGGGATGCAGATCGCTCGTGTGGTTGATCACCAGGTCGGCGATGACCCGGATGCCCCGGGAATGCGCCTCGTCGAGGAGCGTGCGCAGGTCGTCGACCGACCCCGACTCGGGGTGCACCGAGTAGTAGTCGCTGATGTCGTAGCCGCCGTCCCGCAGCGGGGACGGGTAGAAGGGGAGCAACCAGATGCAGTCGACGCCCAGCCACTGCAGGTAGTCGAGCTTGGCGATGAGCCCGGGGAGGTCCCCGACGCCGTCGCTGTTGCCGTCGAAGAAGCCGCGGATGAACACCTCGTAGAAGACGGCCCGCTGGAACCAGAGCGGGTCCTCCTCGGGTGCGGGGAGGTGCGCGCTGATGGTCGCCGGGTCCTCGGTGAGATCGCTGACCGAGGGCACGGCGAGGGGCGCACCCGGCGCAGCCGGTCTTTGGTCGACAGCCACGCTGGCAACCTACCCGAGGCGCGCGGCGGAAAGGGGCAACCGCGTCGAGTCGGTCACCGGTCCGCCGGAGGCTGCTCGGCCGCGGGCAACACCGCCGCGACCACCCGGTCGGCCGCTTCGTAGGGGTCGACGTCGCCGTCGAGCACTGCACCGAGGGCGTCCGTCAAGACGGTCGTCTCCGCCAGCTCGCCGAGGCGCTCCTCCAGCCGGGCGGCGAGGATCTCGCGGAACTCGCGGGTGAGCCGCTCGCGTCGCCGCGCTTCGAGCACCCCCGCGTCGCGCAGGTAGGCGCGGTGCGCCCCGATCGCCTCCCAGAGCGCGTCGACACCCTCTCCGGATGACGCGACCGTCTCGACGATCTGGGGGCGCCAGTCGCCCACGTCGGTGAGGTCGAGCATCAGCTCGAGGTCGCGCCGGGTCTCCCGCGCGTGCCGGACGGTCCGCTTTGTTGATGGCGAAGACGATCGCCGATCTCGAGGAGCCCGGCCTTCGCGGCCTGGATCGAGTCGCCCCATCCGGGATTGACCACGACGACCGTGGTGTCGGTGGCTCCGGCGACCTCGACCTCCTGCTGGCCGACACCGACCGTCTCGACGATGACCAGGGGCATCCCGACCGCGGACAGGAGCCGCACCGCGTCGGGCACGGCGACGGCGAGACCGCCGAGGTGGCCGCGGGTCGCCATCGACCGGATGTAGACGCGGGAGTCGAGCGCGTGGCCGGGCATGCGCACGCGGTCACCGAGGATCGCGCCGCCCGAGAAGGGAGAGGAGGGGTCGACGGCGAGCACCGCGACCGCGTACCCGTCACCCTCGGACTCCTCCTTGGCGAGCCCGACCAGACGGTCGGTGAGGGTCGACTTGCCCGCGCCCGGCGCACCGGTGATCCCGACCGTGTAGGCGACGCCGTTCGCGGTGTAGGTCAACCCGGCGACCTCACGCGCCGCGTCCGCCACCCCGCTCGACCATCGAGAGCAGCCGGGCGAGCGCCCCCTGGTCACCGCCACGGGCCGCGTCGGCGAGCGCGGCGGGGTCGCGTCCGGATGGCATGGGGTGACGAGCGTACTGGACGGCTGCCGCGTCAGTCGCGGCGGATTCGGGCGCCGAGCGAGGCCAGCTTGCCGTCGAAGTCC
Source organism: uncultured Acidimicrobiaceae bacterium (assembly GCA_963784155.1). Lineage (GTDB taxonomy): Bacteria > Actinomycetota > Acidimicrobiia > Acidimicrobiales > RAAP-2 > Bog-756. The sequence continues at coordinate 454,626 of CAWAQF010000007.1, read as the reverse complement.
TCGTAGCCGCGGTCGACGTGGTGCGCGTCGGTGATGACGGTTTCCCCTTCGGCGACCAGCCCGGCGAGCACCAGCGCGGCGCCGGCACGCACGTCGAACGCCCGCACCGGCGCACCCGACAGTCGCTCCACCCCGCGCACCACTGCGTGGTGGCCCTGGGTGCGAATGTCCGCACCCATCCGGCGGAGCTCCTCGATGTAGCGGAACCTGCCGAAGAAGAGGTTTTCGGTCACGATGCCCACTCCGTCGGCCACCGTGAGCAGCGCGACGAGGAGCGGCTTGTAGTCGGTGGCGAACCCCGGGTAGGGCAGGGTGGCGACGTCGACCGGTGCGAGGCGAGTCGAGCCGGTGCGGTGCGCCCGGAGTCCCTCGGGCTCCTGGGTCACCTCGATCCCCATCGAACAGAGCTTGCGGATCAACATGTCCATGTGGTCGGGCCGACCGTCCTCGACGATCACGTCGCCCGCGGTGAGCCCGGCCGCGGCGAGGAAGGTGGCCACCACCAGTCGGTCGGGGATCACCGCGTGGGTGGCCGGATGGAGCGCCTCGACACCTTCGATCTCGATCCGCGAGGTGCCCGCGCCGGTGATCGCGCGCGCCCATCGCGTTGAGGAAGCCGGCAAGGTCCGACACCTCGGGCTCGCGGGCCGCGTTCTCGATGACGGTGGTCCCCTTGGCGAGGGTCGCGGCCATCAGCACGTTGTCGGTGCCGGTATGGCTCGGGTACTCGAGCACCACCCGGGTCCCGACGAGCCGCGGCACCGAGGCGACCGTCGAGTCCACCCGGCCCACCACGTTGCCGTGGGAGGAGGTGAACAGCGCCCCGAGCGACTCGAGCGCGTGCAGGTGCATGTCGATGGGCCGTGGCCCGAAGTCGTCGCCCCCCGGCATCGAGACCGTCGCCCGGCCCATCCGCGCGAGCAGAGGTCCGAGGACGACCACCGAGGCGCGCATCTTCTCGACCAGCTCGTAGGGTGCCTCGGGAACCAGTTCGGCGGGGGTGGTCACCACCAGCTCGTCCGGTGTGCCCCCACGCGACACGGCGACCCCCATCGCGCCGAGGACCTCGCCCATGATGTCGACGTCGGTGATGCGAGGGACGTTGGTGAGGACATGGCGTCCCTCGGCGAGGAGACATGCCGCCATCAGCTTCAGAACCGAGTTCTTCGCTCCGCCCGCCCGGACCGTCCCGGCGAGCGGTCCGTTGGGGGTCACGACGAACCGGTTCACCCCCCAAGTATGACGTCCGGGCGAGGCCCGGCCCACGATGCTCCGGGTCGGCGATCACCCGCTCCGATAGCATCCATCGCGGTCGGAGCGGGTGTCAGATGGCCGCGGGCTCCTCGAAGCGTCCGAAGACGCCGGCGAGGGTGTCCACCATCTCCCCGACCGTCGCGTACGTCCGCACCGCGTCGAGGATCGCAGGCATGAGGTTGCGTTCGGCGACCGCCGCGTCGTCCGCCAGCCGGGCGAGCGAAGAGGCGACCGACTCGCCGTCGCGATGACGCTTCACGTCGGCGAGTCGCTTGCACTGCACGTCCTCCACCTCCGGACCGATCACCAGAGTGGGCAGCTCCGAGTCCTCGTTGCCCGCGGTGTAGCCGTTGACGCCGACGACGACCGAGCGTCCGGCCGCGACCCTGCGCTGGAACCGGTAGGCGGCGTCCGCGATCTCCCCTTGGAACCAGCTCGATTCGATTCCGGCGACCACCCCTTCGAGCATCGAGCCACCACCGACCTGGTCGAGGTGGGCGAAGACCGTCTCCGCCTGGGCAGCCATCTCGTCGGTGAGCGCCTCGACGAACCACGAGCCGCCGAGCGGGTCGGCGACCGAGGTGACGCCGGATTCCGACGCGATCACCTGCTGGGTGCGCAATGCGATGCGTGCAGCCTTGTCGGTGGGGAGGGCGAGCACTTCGTCCATCGAGTTGGTGTGGAGGCTCTGGGTGCCCCCGAGCACCCCGGCGAGCGCCTCGAGCGCGGTGCGCACGATGTTGAGCTCGGGCTGTTGCGCGGTGAGCGAGACACCCGCGGTCTGGGTGTGAAAACGGCAGGTCAGTGACCGTGGATCGGTCGCGCCGTACCGTTCCTTCATCCACCGTGCCCAGAGCCGGCGCGCCGCGCGGTACTTGGCGATCTCCTCGAAGAAGTCGATGTGTGCGTTGAAGAAGAAAGAGAGCCGCGGTGCGAACTCGTCGACTTCGAGGCCTGCAGCGCGGGCTGCTTCCACATAGGCGAATCCGTTGGCGAGGGTGAAGGCGAGCTCGTGCGCCGCGGTCGAGCCGGCCTCGCGGATGTGGTACCCCGACACCGACACCGGGTGGAAGCGCGGCATCTCCGCCGCGCAGAAGCGGATGACGTCGGTGACCAGGCGCAGGGAGGGGCGCGGCGGGAAGATGTACTCCTTCTGGGCCTGGTATTCCTTCAGGATGTCGTTCTGGAGTGTTCCTCCGAGTCGGGCGCGCTCGGCACCGGCCCGCTCGGCTGCGACGAGGTACATGGCGAAGCACATGGCGGCGGGCGAGTTGATGGTCATCGAGGTGGTGGTCGCCGCGAGGTCGATGCCGGCGAAGAGGTCCTCGGTGTCGGCGAGGGTGTCGACCGCGACGCCGCAGCGCCCGACCTCGCCCTCCGAGAGGGGATCGTCCGAGTCGCGTCCCATCAGAGTCGGCAGGTCGTAGGCGACCGACAGGCCGTCGCCGCCTGCACGGAGCAGGTCGCGGAAGCGGACGTTGGTGTCCTCCGCGGTTCCGAATCCGGCGAACATGCGCATCGTCCAGAGCTTGGAGCGGTACATCGAGGCATAGGGCCCGCGGGTGTAGGGGTACTCGCCCGGCCACTCTGCCTCGTCGCCCCCCGGCGTGGTTCCCGTGGACGGCGAGTCCTCAGGTGGACCGTAGACCGGAGCGAGCGGGATCCCCGACATCGTCTCGAAGTCGGCGTCACGCAGGGAGGCGGCACGGTAGGCGGCCTGCCACCGGTCGAAACCGGTGCTCGGAGCTGCCTCGTCACGGACTTCGTCGTCACCGCTCACCGCTCCAGCATAGAAAGGTTCCGCGCCGCGAGTCGCACCGGCGGGCAGCCGCTATCGTCGCGGGCCGTGGCTCCCGACACACAGGCACCCGACCGAAACCTGGCCATGGAGCTGGTCCGCGTGACCGAGGCCGCCGCGCTCGCTGCGTCGCGCTGGATGGGGCGCGGTGACAAAGAGGGCGCAGACGACGCCGCGGTGAACGCGATGCGCATCGTGCTCTCGTCGATCTCGATGGACGGTGTCGTGGTCATCGGCGAAGGCGAGAAGGACGGCGCGCCGATGCTCTACAACGGCGAGCGCATCGGCGACGGCACTCCGCCGAAGGCGGACATCGCGGTCGATCCGATCGACGGGACCACCTCCACCGCGCTCGGCCGGGGCGGTGCCTTGGCGGTCATCGCGGTCTCCGAACAGGGGACCATGTTCGACCCGGGCCCGTGCGTCTACATGGAGAAACTGGCCGTCGGCCCACGCGCGGTCGGCTCGATCGACGTCTCCGCACCGATCGAGGACAACCTGGCGGCTGTCGCCAAGGCGAAGGGCACCTCGGTCCGCGATCTCACCGTGGTGATCCTCGACCGGCCCCGCCACTCCGAACTGATCGCCGCGGTCCGGGCGACCGGCGCGCGGATCCGACTGATCACCGACGGCGACGTGGCCGGGGCCATCGCGACCGCCTGGCCCGATACGGGGGTCGATCTCCTGGTCGGCATCGGGGGCACCCCGGAAGGCGTGATCGCGGGCGCGGCGCTCAAGTCGATGGGGGGCGAGATTCAGGGAAAGCTCTGGCCCCGCGACGACGGGGAGCGGAAGGCCGCCGTCGATGCCGGCTACGACGTCGACGCGGTCCTCACCACCGACGACCTGATCCGCGGGGACAACTGTTTCTTCGCGGCCACCGGGATCACCGACGGAGAGCTCCTCCACGGCGTGCGCTACGACACGCTCGGCGCGATGACCCAGTCGATCGTGATGCGCTCCAAGTCGGGGACCGTGCGCCTGATCGACGCACGCCATCCCCTCCACAAGCTGGCCGAGTACAGCGCGATCGAATTCGGCTGAGGGCCGAGGGTTGAGGGGCGGCCGCCCCGACGCCTCCGCCCGGGCAGGATGTCGCCCGGGCCGGACTCAGGCTCCGGTGGTCGAGGGTTCCTCCACCGCATCGAGCCGGGTCTGCGCGCGCCGGCGCTCCCCCTCTGCCTCGGCCACCTCGGGGTCCGCCTCGTCCCCCTCCGCGGTCCGGCCAGCGGTCCCGAGCTCGGCGAGCCGCGCCTCGGCGGCCTCGAGCGCGGCACGAGCCCGTTCGACGTCGATCTCCGAGACGAGCTCGGCCACGCCGAGGAGCATGGTGACCCGGGTCCCGCGTTCGGCGCCCTCGTCGGCTCCGTCGAGCTCGACGCCGTACTCGACCTGGACGAAGCCCCCGTGGGACGCCAGGCGCTCGACCTCGCCGCCCTCGAGGGTGGCTCGCACAACGCCCGGCTCGACCGTCCCGATCAGCGGGGTGTGGCCGGCGAGGAAGGTGAGGTCTCCCTCCGCGGTGCGCAGCACGACCTCCGAGGCGCGCCCGCTGACCAGCACCCGCTCGGGGGTGACCAGCTCGAGAGCGAAGAGGTGTTCGTCAGCCACCGCGGCGCGGACCTCGGCTCACTCGTCGGCGAGAGCGTGCGCCTTGGCGAGCGCCGACTCCGCACCACCGACGTTCAGGAACGCCTGCTCGGGGAGCTCGTCGAGCTCGCCGTCGACCAGCGCCTCGAACGACTCGACCGTCTCCGCCACCGGGACGGTGACCCCTTTCAGGCCGGTGAAGACCTCGCCGACATTGAACGGCTGCGAGAGGAACCGCTGGATCTTGCGGGCCCGGTTGACGGTCACCCGGTCCTCCTCGGAGAGCTCGTCGAGGCCGAGGATGGCGATGATGTCCTGGAGCTCCTTGTAACGCTGGAGCACGCCCTGGACGCGGCGGGCGACCGTGTAGTGCCGCTCGCCCACGACCTCGGGCGCCAGGATGTTCGAGGTCGAGGCCAGTGGGTCGACCGCCGGGTAGATGCCGAGCGAGGCGATGTCGCGGGAGAGCTCGGTGGTGGCGTCGAGGTGGGTGAAGGTGGTGAAGGGCGCGGGGTCGGTGTAGTCGTCGGCCGGCACGTACACCGCCTGCAGCGAGGTGATCGACCGGCCGCGCACCGAGGTGATCCGCTCCTGGAGCTGGCCCATCTCGTCGGCGAGCGTCGGCTGGTAGCCGACCGCCGAGGGCATCCGACCGAGCAGGGTGGACACCTCCGAGCCGGCCTGGACGAACCGGAAGATGTTGTCGACGAACAACAGCACGTCCTGGTTCTTCACGTCGCGGAAGTACTCGGCCATGGTGAGGGCGGCGAGCGCGACCCGGAGCCGCACGCCGGGGGGCTCGTCCATCTGTCCGTAGACGAGGGCGGCCTTCTCGATGACTCCGGACTCCTGCATCTCGAGCCAGAGGTCGGTGCCCTCACGGGTCCGCTCCCCGACCCCGGCGAAGACCGACACGCCGCCGTGGTTGATCGCGACCCGGTTGATCATCTCCTGGATGAGGACGGTCTTCCCCACCCCCGCACCGCCGAACAGGCCGATCTTGCCGCCCTGCACGTAGGGCTCGAGGAGGTCGATCACCTTGATGCCGGTCTCGAACATGACCGCTCGCGGCTCGAGCGTGTCGAAGTCGGGTGCGGGGCGGTGGATCTCCCAGTAGTCCTCCGGCTCGCCGATGGTGTCGGTGTCGAGAGGTCTGCCGAGGACGTTGAACACGTGGCCGAGCACGGCGTCCCCTACGGGCACGCGCAATCCGTGGCCGGGGTTGCGGACCTCGGCTCCACGGGTCAGCCCGTCGGTCGGCTTGAGGCAGATGCAGCGCACCCTGCCGTCGCCGATCTGCTGGGCGACCTCGGCGACGATGGTCTCGGTCTTCTCGTCGACCGTCGCGTCGACCTCGACGGCCGCATTGATCTCGGGGAGGGCGTGGGGCGGGAACTCGACGTCGATGACCGGGCCGGCGATGGCCACGACGCGGCCCGATGCGCGGGTTTCGGTGGAGGTGGGTTTCTCAGCGGTGACGGTCACAGGTGTGCTCCCTCGAGACGATGACGGTACGACAGTGTGAACGAGTGCAGCGCGGGGCGGCGCTCACGCGACGACCTCGATCGCGATGCCGCCCTCGTCCTGCTCGGCGCCTGCCCGCAGCGCCTCGGCACCGCCGACGATCTCCATGATCTCGGTGGTGATGGCGTCCTGACGGGCGCGGTTCATGATGCGGGTGTACTTGGTGATGAGCTCCCCCGCGTTGTCGGTTGCGGCCGCCATGGCCCGCTGGCGGGCGGTCACCTCCGACGCCGCGGCCTCGAGCAGCGCGCCGAAGACCCCGGTCTCGGCGGCGCGGGGGGCCAAGGTCTCGAGAAGAAGGGCTGCGTCGGGCTCGAACTCGATGTAGCCGAGAGGGGCGCTGTCGGAGGCGGCACCGCCGGCAGTCGTCGAAGGACCTTCCTCCTTCTCGACTCCCTCGTCGGCACGCGGATCGGGCAGTGGCAGGAGCTGGCGTTCCCCGACCCGCTGGGTCCCGGCCGAGTGGAAGCGCGTGGAGATGACGAGCACCTGCTCGACCTCGCCAGCCACGAACGGGGCGATCAACGCGGAGGCCACGTGCCGGGCGTCCGCGAAGGTGGGCCGCTCGCTGATTCCGATGAAGGACCGCTCGACCGGCTGGCGCCGGAACCGGAAGTAGCTCTGCGCTTTCTTCCCGGCGGTGAAGAGGCGGACCTCGACGCCTTCGGCGCGGCGGGCCGCGATGAACCGCTCGGTCGCCCGCAGAACGCTCGAGTTGTACCCCCCGCACAGCCCGCGGTCGGCGACCACCGCCAGCACGGCGATGGTGTGCACCTCCTCGGGGGTGCCGAGCAGCCGGCCGGCGGCCATCGGATCGCCGAGCGCGGTTTCGAGGACGATGCGGGACATCCCCTCCTGGTAGGGGCGGGCCACGGTGATCCGCCCCTGTGCGCGGACGATCTGGGAGGCGGCGATGAGCTCCATCGCCTTGGTGATCTTCTGGGTCGACCTGATGCTGCGGATCCTCCGCCGGAGGATCCGCTCCTTCCCACCGGCCATCTCAGTCGCTGCCTCCCGCGTCGAAGGTCTCGGTGAAGGACCGGACCGCCTTCTCCAGCGCGTCGCCGTCGGGGAGGGTGCCGGTCGTGCGGATGTGGTCGAGGATGTCGGCGTGGTTGGCGCGGAAGGAGGCGCGGATCTCGGTCTCGTAGCGCTGCACGTCGTCGACCGGTACCCCGTCGACGTAGCCGTTGGTGCCGGCGAAGATGACGAGCACCTGCTCCTCGACCGGGACCGGCGCGTTGAGGCCCTGCTTGAGCAGCTCGGTGAGGCGGTAGCCGCGGTCGAGCTGCGCCTGGGAGACCTTGTCGAGCTCGGACCCGAAGGTGGCGAATGCCTCGAGCTCGCGGAACTGCGCGAGGTCGAGCTTGAGCGTGCCCGAGACCGCTTTCATGGCCTTCACCTGTGCCGCACCGCCGACCCGGCTCACCGATACGCCGACGTTGATGGCCGGGCGGACGCCCGCATAGAAGAGGTCCGTCTCGAGGAAGACCTGTCCGTCGGTGATCGAGATCACGTTGGTCGGGATGTAGGCGGAGATGTCGCCGGCCTTGGTCTCGATGATCGGCAGCGCGGTGAGCGAACCTCCGCCCTCGGCGTCGGAGAGCTTGGCCGCGCGCTCGAGCAGCCGGGAGTGCAGGTAGAAGACGTCGCCGGGGTAGGCCTCTCGCCCGGGCGGGCGGCGCAGAAGGAGCGACATCTGCCGGTAGGCCTCGGCCTGCTTCGAGAGGTCGTCGTAGACGATGAGCGCAGCCTCGCCGTTCTCCATCCAGTGCTGTCCCATGGCACAGCCGGCGTACGGGGCGAGGTACTTGAAGGGCGACGGGTTCGACGCGCCGGCGAGCACCACCACCGTGTAGTCCATCGCGCCGTGGCGCTCGAGGGTGGCGACCGTCTGCGCGACGGACGATTCCTTCTGTCCGATCGCCACGTAGATGCACTTCACCCCCTGGCCGCGCTGGTTGAGGATTGTGTCGATCGCGACGGTGGTCTTGCCGGTCTTGCGGTCACCGATGAGCAGCTCGCGCTGGCCGCGGCCGATCGGGGTCATTGCGTCGATGGCCTTGATGCCGGTCTGCAGCGGTTCGGCGACCGGCTGGCGCTTCACGATGCCGGGTGCTTGGATCTCGAGTCGGCGGATCTCGTCCGTCGCGATCGGGCCCTTTCCGTCGATGGGCTCGCCCAGCGCGTTGACCACCCGGCCGAGCAGAGCGTCGCCGACCCGCACCGAGAGGATCCGGCCGGTGGCCTTGACCAGTTGTTCCTCCTCGAGGCCGGTGTCGTCACCGAGCACGACCGCACCGATGGTGTCCTCGTCGAGGTTGAGGGCGAGGCCCTCGGTCCCGTCCTCGAACTCGAGGATCTCGTTGACCGCGGCCCCGGGGAGCCCGGTCACCCGCGCGATCCCGTCGCCGACTTCGACGATGCGCCCGACCTGCTCGGTGCCGACTTCGGGGGTGTACTCCTCGACGTGTCGACGCAGGGCGGCGGTGATCTCGTCCACGCTGATGGAGAGTTCGGTCATCGAGGTGGTTCCTCCGGTGGAGTGGTGTCGGTCAGACGTTCGCCAGGGCCGTAGCCGGTCGCGACCAGCTGCTCGCGCAGTTCGTCGAGCCGGTGGCGGGCAGAACCGTCCACCAGCAGATCGCCCACTTCGACGACCGCGCCGGCGAGCAAGGACGGGTCGGTGACGACCTGCAGCTCGACCGGACGGCCGGTGAGGGTACCGAGCGCTGCGCTCAGCTCCCGCTGCTGGTCCTCGGCCACCGGTTCGGCGGTCCGCACCTTGGCGACCCGCCAGCCGCGGGCCGCGGCGGCCGCCTCGACGAGGCCGTCGAGCGTCCAGACGAAATCTCGGGCCCGGCCACCGCGCACCGCATAGGCGACGAGACGCATCGTCGGCGCGCCGACCTTGCCCGACAGCAGGTCGGCGGCGAGGGCCTGGCGTTCGGCAACCGGCATCTCGCGGTCGGCGAGCGCCGAGCGCAGCAGGCGGTTGGCCTCGACGGTGCGGGCGAAGCGGAACAGATCGTCCTCGATGTTCTCGAGCTCGTCGGTGCCGACCGACTCGAAGACGGCAACGGCGTAGCCGCCCACCCTGTGGCGAGATGCGAGCCGGCCGAGCGCGGGCTCCTCTCGCAGCGGTGCGTCCGGCTCCGTGCGGGCCCGGTCGGCAGCCTCCGCGAGGCGCGACGCGAGCCAGTGGAACGAGGTGGTGACCTCCGAGGCCGGCACCACGGTGACCGCCTGGTGGACCAACCGGACCACCTCGGGGCGAACCTTCGCTGACAGAAGGTCGTCGAGCACCGACCGCCGCGCGGCCATCGGAACGGCGGCGTCGTCGATCGCCAGAGTCAGCTCGGTGCTGGCGTCGACCGTCTCCGCGACCGCGCGTAGCTCCGATGCGGCTCGAGCGAGCGCATCGTCCGCGACGAGCGACTCCTCGATCGCCGCCAGGTAGCCCTGGAGCGCAGCGTTCACCTGCCGGCTCCGCTGGCTGCGGCGGTGGGGGTCCCGACCTCCCGGACCGCGGCGATCGCCTCGTCGATGAGCTCGCGGTGGTCGGCGGCCCGGACCTCGCGCCCGACGACGCGTCCGGCCGCGGCGAGCACGATCTCGCCCACCCGGTTGGACACCTCCTCGACGGCGGCCTGGCGGGCCACCGCGACCTCCGCGTCGCCCGAGGCCACGATCCGGCCGTAGACCTCCTGCGCGCGGCCCTCCGCACTGGCCACGATTTGCTCGGCGGTGGTGGTCGCCTGGGCGACGATGTCACGGGCCTGGGCTCTCGCCCCCTCGAGGGTCGCCCGCCGCTCGCGGTCGGCCTCCTCGGCATCGGCTTTGGCCCGATCGGCCGCCTCGAGCTCCCCGCGGATCTGCTCCTGGCGCTCGGTGAGGACGTTGTTGAGGTAGGGCAGCACGTAGCGCCCGATGACCCCGAGCACGACGAGGAACGCGAGCAGGACGACCACGAACGTACCGTTCGGGATCAGGAAGTTGCTGGTGGCGGTAGGCATGGCCGTCAACCTTCGTGGTGGAGGGACTCCGTCGGGACTACTTCTTGTAGAGGGAGAAGATGAACAACGCGGTGAAGGCGAGGTTGATGAAGTAGGCGGCCTCGCACAGACCGACGGTCAGGAACATGATGGTCGTGAGCCGACCCTGTGCCTCCGGCTGTCGGGCCACGCCCGCAATGGTCTGGCTACCGGCGAGCCCGTCACCGATGGCTGCGCCCACGGCACCACCGCCGAGGGCCAGTCCCCCGCCCACCATGGCGCCGGCGAGCTGAACCGCCTGTGAGGTAACTGCTGCCATGTCTGTTTCTTCTCCTTTGTCGGGTTGGTTGGATCGATCGGGTCGTCGCGTCTCGCCGCGAGGTCAGTGGGCCAGGTCCGTGCTCATGGCCGTGTCGAAGTAGATGATGGTGAGCAGGGCGAAGATGAACGCCTGGATGGCGCCGATCCCCATGTCGAAGAGCTTCCAGATCACCGTGAAAGGCAGCGAGAGGATCCCGCCGATCGGCACGGCGGAGAGCCGCCAGTCGACCAGGGCCGCCAGCAGGGCGAGCATCAGGCCGCCGGCGAAGAGGTTGCCGAAGAGCCGGAGCGTGAGGGTGACCGGCCGGACGATCTCCTCGATCACGTTCATGAAGAGGTTGACCGGGAAGAGCTTCGACGAGAAGGGCTCGCTTCACGAAGTGGGCCGCGTAGCCGCCCGTGCCGCGAGTGCGGATGGCCGCCACGTTGGTCATGACGAAGACGTAGGCCGCCATGGCGAGCGGCAAGTTGATGTCACTCGTGGGGGCGCGGGAGGAATTCGTAGGTCGATCCGATGCCCAACGCCTCGAAGAGGTTGCAGGTGAAGATCAGGACGAAGATGGTGAGAGCGAGCGGCACCACCTGGGCGCCGCGGGGACCGATCGAGTCGTTCACCTGACGCTGCACGGCGCCGACGGCCATCTCCCACAGGAGCTGGAACTTGCTCGGGACTCCGCTCGTGGCCTTCGCCCGCAGGATCAGGCCGAAGGCGATCACGATGAGCCCGGCGATGATCGTGGCCCAGACGATGTCGACGTTGACGGTGAGCCCGAACACCTTGGCCTGCGGGTGCTCGCCGACGACGATGTCGGAGGCGAAGAGGGGGGTCGAGAAGAGCGAGGTCAGGCCCATCTCAAGGCTCTCCGGCCCCGTCGTCGAGCACAGGGCGGTCCGAATGGCGCCAAGGCTCGACCACCGGCTCGGACGCCTCGACGTCGATCGCGTCCACCATCGCGGCGATGCCGCCCGCCTTCAGCATCGAGCGGGCGACGTTCACCAGCAGGATCAGCTGGAAGGCCGCCAGTCCTCCGAGGACGCCGAAGCCGAGCTGGGGCGACACGAGCAAGCAGCCCGATGGTGACCACGGTGATGATGCCCATCCGGACCACGGTGTTGACCGCGAGCGGGCGGCGGGTGCGGCCGTCGCCGCGGCCGCTCACCTTGGCGACCGAGGTGCCGATGAGGCGGAAGTTGAGCGTCCCGAGCGCGAGGCCGACGCAAGCGCCGAGCCCGACCATCGGGTGACCGAACGAGACCGCTGCCACCAAGGCGGCGACGCCGATCACCAGCGCCGCGGTGACGGTCCGGCGCGAGACGTCGGGGACGTTGGGAAGGGAGAGGTGGGCGAACATCGCCGTTCAGGTCCGCGTCCGGAGCCGTCCGGTGCCCACGGCGGAGACCATCCGGCGGCGGGAGGTCGGTCGGCGGCAGCCCGCCGACGCGCGGCCTAGAGGTACCGGCGGACGGTCGAAACGGTCGTGGCCACGGCGATCATCACGCCGAGGGCCAGGCCGATCAGGGTGAACAGGGGCTCGGTGTGTGCCAGCGCGTCGATCAGATACCCGATGCCGGCGCACACGGCGAGGGAGACCGCGACCGTGAGCCCGAGGGTCAAGAAGGCGACCGCGCCCGGCGAGAGCAGCCGGTCCGACTCGCGGGGCTCCTCGGGGCCCGGTCGGGGTGGTGGCGGGCTCCGATCGGCGGGAGGCCCAGGCGGGACGGCGTCTTCCATGCTCGGGCCGTGCCGCGCTAGGCGAATGGGAGGGTCGGAGCTTCACGAATCGACGTCCGGATCACGCAGTGGTTCGACTGCGAAGACCGATCGGGCGACCGGTCCGGCCCTCGGCGGGGGCGGGAGGCCTGCAGTTCACGGCCAGCATCATCGCACCATCGGACCTGCTGCGGCAAAACGCCCGAAACACACCGTTCACACTTTTCGGGTGCGCCACCGGCCGCTGCCGGCCGAGCGGCGCGCCTGTCGGAGAGGCCGGCCCGACCGGCGCCGCTCCGTTCCCCTCGGCGGCCTCTCCCGGGCCGGCGCCGGCTCCGGTCGGCGGTCGAGGCCGTGGTCGTGGTCGTGGTCGACCCGACCGTCGCGGCTGCCGGTTCGGGTCGCCCGGATCCCGCCTCGGCGGCCGCCGCGTCGGGCTCGGGACGCTTCCGCAGGTCGGGATGGAAGAGCGTGTAGAGGACGACGCCGAGCGCGAGCGCCCCGAAGGGGATGAACGCGTTGACGCTGGAGATGTAGAGCGGGAAGAGGATCAAGCCCGACAGCGAGCGCGGTCCACGCCCACAGGATGAGCACGCTCCGGCGGTGCCCGTGGCCGAGACGGAGCAACCGGTGATGGAGGTGGTTCTTGTCCGGGGTCGAGAAGCCGGAACGGTTGGCGGTCCTGCGGACGAACGCGAAGGCCATGTCGAGCATCGGGACCCCGAGGATGAAGAAGGGGATGAACAGGGGTGCGAAGAAGAAGTAGGTCTGCCCGGTGTGCGCGGCCACCCCGCTCGCGCCGCGGTGGAACCGGTGTCCGACCACCGACCGCCGATGAGCATGGTGGAAGCGGCCATCAGGAGTCCGAGCAACAGCGCCCCCGCGTCGCCCATGAAGATCTTCGCGGGGTGGAAGTTGTGCGGGAGGAACCCGAGGCAGATGCCGCAGGTGATGATCGCGATGAGCGGGCCGATGTTGTCGGCGGGGAGGTTGCCGAGCGCCTGGAGGTGCAGCCCGTAGACCGCCAGCGCTCCCGATGCGATGGCGACCACCCCGGCGGCGAGGCCGTCGAGGCCGTCGATCAGGTTGACCGCGTTGGTGATGGCGATCACCCAGAGCGAGGTGAGGAGAGGAGCCCAGACCGGGGAGAGCTGGACGACCCCGGCCAGCGGGATCTTGAACTGGTACCAGGTGACCCCGAGGAAGGAGAGGATGCACGCCGCGAGGACCTGACCGGCGACCTTGGCCGGCGCGGACATGTCACGAAAGTCGTCGATGATCCCGACGACGAAGATCGCCGCGGCACCGAGGATGAGCCCGAGCGGCTCGGAGGAGCCGTGGAACAGTTGGTCGAGCCCGGGGACCGTCGCGGCCACCGCCCAGGTGACCAGCATGGCCACGAACATCGCGGCCCCACCGGACTCGGGGGTCACCCGTCGGTGGATCTTGCGCTCGTCGGGTTGCGCGACGTAGCCGATGTGCACGGCCAGGTGTCGGGCGGGGAAGGTGAGGGCCCACGACGAAACCGCCGCCACGACGAGGAGGACCGCGTACCAGTTGAGCGGGACGGTCCCCGAGCTCACCTGGTCGACCCCGGACCCGACCTCACCCGCCGGCGAGCGCCGCGTAGGGCGGGAAGCCCGAGCACAACGCGCGGACCTCGTCTCGGATGCGCCCCAGCTCGGTCTCGTCGTCGCGTCGGCGAAGCGTCCTGCCGATGAGCTCCCCGACCAGCCGCATTTCGGCTTCACCCATCCCCGCTGTGGTCTCCGCCGCCGTGCCGAGCCGGAGACCCGAGGTCACGAAGGGCGAGCGCGGGTCGTCGGGGATGGTGTTGCGGTTGCAGGTGATGCCGGCGCGGTCGAGGGTCTCCTGGGCGACCTTGCCGGTCAGGTCGGCGTCGAAGTCGCGCAGGTCGACCAGGACCTGGTGGTTGTCGGTGCCGCCGGAAACCAGCCGGAAGCCCGCGGTGGACAACGACGCCGCGAGCGCGCGGGCGTTCGCCACCACTTTGGCCGCATACCCGCGGAACTCGGGGCGGGCGGCCTCGGCGAACGCGACGGCCTTGGCCGCGATGACGTGCTCGAGGGGCCCACCCTGCAGCCCCGGGAAGACCGCGCTGTCGATGCTCTTGGCCAGCTCGGCGGAGGTCATGATGGCCCCCCCGCGCGGCCCGCGGAGGGTCTTGTGAGTGGTCAGGGTGACCACGTCGGCCACCCCGACCGGTGAGGGGTGTGCTCCGCCGGCGATGAGCCCGGCGGGATGGGCCGCGTCGTACATGAACCGCGCGCCGACCGAGTCGGCGATCTCGCGGAACGGCAGTGGATCGATGATCCGCGAGTACGCGGTCGACCCGGCGACGATCAGAGCGGGGCGCTCGCGTCGGGCGATGTCCGCGACCTCGTCGAAATCGATGACCTCGCCCGGCTTGTCGGGATCGCCGGTCGCCGCGGACACCCCGTAGGCGACGAAACGCCAGATCTTCGAGGTGATGCTGGCGGGCGACCCGTGGGTGAGATGCCCGCCCTGGTCGAGTCGCATGGCGAGGACGGTGTCGCCGGGCTGGAGCAGCGCCTGGTAGGCGGCGAGGTTGGCGGCCGCACCGGCATGGGGCTGCACGTTGGCGTGCTCGGCGCCGTAGAGCGCGCAGAGGCGGTCCCGTGCGAGGTCCTCGACCCGGTCGACGATCTGGTTGCCGCCGTAGTAGCGACGGCCGGGATAGCCCTCGGCGTACTTGTTGGTCAGGACCGAGCCGGTGGCGGCGAGGACCGCGGACGAGGTGAAGTTCTCCGAGGCGATGAGCTGCAACGTCGTCGACTGGCGCTCGAGCTCCTCTGCCAGGAGACGCGCGACCTCGGGGTCACCTCCGAGCCACTCGCCGAAGGGGGAGGCCCCGCCTGCGGCCGTCACCGGAGCGGCTCGCCGTGTGCGACGACACCGCACTGCTCGTACGCGGCGATCTGCTCGATGCGTCGGACGTGGCGGCCCGCTTCGAAGTCGGCGGCGAAATAAGCGTCCAGTGCGTCGAGGGCGACGGCGGTGCCGGTGACCCGGCCCCCGAGGCAGATCACGTTCGCGTCGTTGTGCCGCCGTGCGAGTCCCGCGGTCGTGGCGTCGTGGACCAGCGCGGCCCGGATGCCGGTCACCTTGTTGGCCGCGATGCCGATCCCGATGCCGGTCGCGCACACGCAGACCCCTCGGTCGGCGGTGCCTCCGGCCACCGCCTCACCGACCGCCACCCCGAATTCGGGATAGTCGACCGAGACGTCGGGGGAATCGGTGCCGAGGTCGATGACCTGGTGTCCGGCGTCGGCCAGATGCTTGGCGAGCGTGGCCTTCAAGGGGTAGCCGGCGTGATCCGAGCCCACGGCGATCCGCATGACACGAGTGTACCGAGGGTCCCGTGGGACCGAGGGCGCCGGGGGGGATCGGTGCACGAGGCGCGCTCAGGTCGGCGAGGGCGACACCGACCCGTGCTCCGCCTCGCCGAAGCGGCGACGGAAGGCGCCGTACGCGAAGGGCCCCGCGATCATCGGGAGCCAGTACGAGGCGAGCCGGTAGGCGAGGGTCGCGAGGACCGCTTGCGCGGGGCTCAGCCCGGACGCGAGCAGCAGACCGGTGAGACTGGCCTCGACGATCCCGAGCCCGCCCGGAGTGATCGGCAGGAGTCCGATCACCCCGGCGACCGCATAGGCGAGCAGGATGACCGAGGGCCGGGGGTGGCTGCCGACCGCAAAGACGCAGAACAGCAGACAGAGGTAGTCGAGGCTGAGCCGGCCGGCGGAGAGGAGCGTCGCCTCCGGCCAGCGCTGCCCGAGCACCGAGCGGATCAGATCGCGCTGTTCGAGCAGCCGCTCGGCGAGGCCGTGGAGCGGAGGGCGCTTGCGGAAGAGGCGGTTGTGGAACGCCTGGAAGGCGCGCCCCGCGACCGAGAGCGGTCCGTCGGTCACCAGCACCAACGCACTGAACGCGCAGAACAGGACGAAGCCGATCGCGCCGACGAAGGCCGCCGTGGCCAGCCCCCGGTTGACCGGCGCGCCGAACAGCACGACCGGCAGTGTGAAGACAGGCAGGGCCAGCAGTCCCCCAATGCCGAGGAACGAGAACGCGGTCAGCCCGCCGACCGAATCGGCCGCGTCCATTCCCGCGCGCGAGAGCATCCGGAACTGCACGGCGGCACCTGCGGCCTGACCGCCCGGGACGATGAGCGAGATCGCGTTGCCGGCGAGCTGCGCGGTGACCACCGAGAACCAGGCCTTGGTGCGCAGCGCGATGCGCTGGAGCGCGATCGTGCACGCGAAATGACCAGCTTCGGAGAAGAGGGCGGGGATGAACCAGAGCAGGTTGAGCGTGACCAGCTTCGGCCAAGAGTTCAGGACGGCGATGACGCTCGGAGCGACCAGGTAGAGCACGATCCCGGAGACCCCGATGGCGATGGAGCGCTTGACGACCGCCTTCCACGGGAAGGGGCGTTCCTGCTGTTCTTCGAACTGCTGCTCGAAGGAGCGGCTCTTCGGCTCGTCGCCCGGGTCCTCCGGCAGCCGATCGCGGTCCGACACGGTGATGCGCGCGAGTCGTCGGTACCCGAGTGAGCTCAGGCTCCGAGGGCGGCTTCCGCCGCGGCGAACATGATGCTCCCGCCCCGCAGGTCGCCTTCGATCCCCGCCTCCATCTTGTTCATCACGTAGCAGACGGTGAGGTCGAGGTCCTGGTCCACGACGATGAGCGAGCCGCCGTAGCCGCCCCAGTAGCAGGCACGCGGACCGATCGGCATCATCTCGGTGCTCAGGCCGTAGCCCATGCCGAAGCGGACCGGCATGGTGAGGATCCGGTCGCTCCCCTCGAATTGCTCGTCGAAGACCGCGTCGCACCCTCTTTCGGAGAGCAGTCGCACGCCGCGCGCTTCGCCCCGTCCCGCCACGATCGACTGGATCGCCGCAACCGAGCGGGCGTTCCCCTGCCCGTTCGCCGCGGGGATCTCCGCCCTCCGCCACCATTCCTGCCACGACGCTCGCGCGTCGAGCGGCGGATTGGTGAAGACCCGGAGGACCAGCTTCGGGGGATTGACCGCGCCGAAGTCGATCGGTGGCGGCGGGATCATCGGTGCGACCCGCGCGTCCTCCGAGGCGGGCAGGCCGATGTGGAAGTCGGCCTCGAGGGGCTTCGCGACCTCGCTCGCGAACCACTCTCCGATCGACGAGCCGGTGATCCGTCGCACCACCTCCCCGACCAGGTAGCCCTGGGTGACCGCGTGGTACCCCGACGCGGTACCCGGCTCCCACCACGGCTCCTGCGCGGCGAGGAGCGAGGTGCACTGCTCCCAGTCGGCGAGTTCTTCGATCTCGAGGTGCTCACTCCATCCGGGCAGGCCGGCGGTGTGGCTCATCAGGTGGCGGACCTCGATCCCCTCTTTCCCGCGGCGGCGAACTCCGGCCAGTACTTGGCACACCGGGGTGTAGAAGTCGAGCTCGCCGCGGTCGGCGAGCATCAGCGCGCAGAGGAAGGTCATGGTCTTGGTCGTCGACCAGACGTTGACGATGGTGTCCCGCTCCCACCGCGCGGTGCGCGCCTCGTCGGTGAAGCCGCCCCAGATGTCGACGACCGGCTCGCCCCGGAAGTACACGGCGACCGACGCGCCGACGTCGGTCCCCGCGTCGAGGCTCGACGCAAGCGTCGCGGCCACCGCGTCGAACCGCTCGTCACAGGTGCCCTGGATGTCGGCCATCCCCTACCTCCTCCTCACGCGCTCGTCCTCGATCTTTTCACGCCGCCTCCGCCGTCGGCGCGCCGAGCCGTCGGAAGTCGGTCGCGCCCCGCCCCGGGCGGCACCGGCCGCGATCCCGAGCCGTTAGCCTGGTGGGCCGTGAGTGAGACCTCGAGCTCCCATCTGACCCGAGACACCTACGAGCGGCTGCACGCCGAGCTCGAGGACCTGACCACCCGCGGCCGGGTGGAGATCGCCGTCTGCCATCGAGTCGGCTCGGGCGCTCGGCGACCTCTCGGAGAACGGGGACTACCACGCGGCGAAGGACGCCCAGGGAAAGATGGAAGTCGAGGATCCGGCAGCTCCAGGCGCTGCTCAAGTCGGCCACGGTCGTCGACGGCGAGGCGGGCGACGGGAAGGTGCGTCCCGGCACGGTGGTCACCCTCCGCTACGAGGGGGACCCCGAGGACGAGACGACCGACTTCTTCGTCGGCTCGATCGAGGAACGCCACGACGGTCTCACCGTGGTGTCCCCGGGCTCGCCGCTCGGCCAGGCGCTCGACGGGCAGGTGGTCGGCGACGTGGTCGAGTACGCCGCGCCGGGCGGAACCCTCCGGGTCGAGATCGTCGAGATCACGGGTTGATCCGGTGAGCGAGTCTCCGCGCACCCTGTCCGAGAAGGTCTGGGACCGCCACGTCGTCCACCGCGGCGAGGAGAGCGAGCCCGACGTGCTCTTCATCGACCTCCACCTCGTCCACGAGGTGACCTCCCCGCAGGCCTTCGACGGCCTGCGCATGGCCGGTCGGCGCGTCCACCGCCCCGACCTCACCGTCGCGACCGCAGACCACAACGTGCCGACGGTGGACATCGACAAGCCGGTGGCGGACCCCGTCTCGGCGAAGCAGCTCGAAGTGCTCGCCGCCAACTGCGTCGAATTCGGCATCACCTGCTATCCGATGGGCGACGCGAACCAGGGCATCGTCCACATCATCGGGCCCGAGCAGGGCCTCACCCAGCCGGGAATGACCGTCGTCTGCGGGGACAGCCACACCTCGACGCACGGCGCGTTCGGCGCGCTCGCCTTCGGCATCGGCACGAGCGAGGTGGAGCACGTCCTCGCCACCCAGACCCTCCCCCAGGTCCGGCCCGCCACGATGGCCGTCGACGTCGACGGAGAGCTGCCCGCGGGTGTCACCGCGAAGGATCTGGTCCTCGCGGTGATCGGCACGATCGGGACCGGTGGCGGCACCGGACACATCGTCGAGTACCGGGGCTCGGCGGTCCGCGCCCTCTCGATGGAAGGGCGGATGACCGTCTGCAACATGTCGATCGAGGCCGGGGCACGGGCGGGGATGATCGCACCGGACGACACCACCTTCGCCTACCTCGAGGGCCGTGACCACGCGCCGAAGGGTTCGGCGTGGGAGGAGGCGCTCGCCGACGTGGCGCTCGCTCCCGACCGACGACGGGCGCGACGTTCGACCGGCAGGTCTCGCTCGACGGCGCGTCGCTCTCCCCCTACGTCACCTGGGGCACCAATCCCGCACAGGTCGCCCGGATCGACGGTGCCGTTCCCGACATCGACTCCTTCGACGATCCGGCCGAGCGCGAAGCGGTCGCACGAGCGCTCGACTACATGGGGCTCACCGCCGGCACTCCGCTCCGCGAGATCGCGGTCGACACCGTGTTCATCGGCTCGTGCACCAACGGCCGGATCGAGGACCTTCGTACCGCCGCGGCGGTCCTCGAGGGCCGGCGGGTCCGGCCCGGGCTTCGCGCACTGGTCGTGCCGGGCTCCCACCGGGTGAAGGCGCAGGCCGAGGCCGAAGGGCTCGACGCGGTCTTCACCTCGGCCGGCTTCGACTGGCGTGAACCCGGCTGCTCGATGTGCCTCGCGATGAACCCCGACAAGCTCGCGCCGGGCGAGCGCGCCGCATCCACCTCCAACCGGAACTTCGAAGGGCGCCAGGGCCGCGGCGGCCGCACCCACCTCGTCTCACCGGCGGTCGCCGCCGCGACCGCGGTCGCCGGACAGATCGCCGAGCCCGGCGGAGCTCGACTCGATGCGCGCGGTAAGGGTCGTCAGCGGGCGCGCGGTCCCCCTCGACCGCTCGGACGTCGACACCGACCAGATCATCCCGTCGGACTGGCTGAAGCGGGTCGAGCGCACCGGGTTCGGGGCGGGTCTCTTCGCGGAATGGCGGGACGACCGCAACTTCGTGCTCAACGACCAGGTCTACGCCGGAGCCACCATCCTCGTCGCCGGACCCAACTTCGGCATCGGCTCTTCGCGGGAGCACGCGGTCTGGGCCCTCCAGGACTACGGGTTCGAGGCGGTGGTGTCGTCGCGCTTCGCGGACATCTTCCGCAACAACTGCACGAAGACCGGCCTGGTTCCGGTCGAGGTCGACCCCGCGACGGACCGGGCGCTCCTCGACGCCGTGCAGGCCGATCCTGCGCTCGAGCTCACCATCGACGTCGAACGCGGCGACCCTCGAGGCGCCCGCGGCCGGTATCGAGGCGACGTTCCCCCTCGACGAGTTCACGAGGACACGTCTTCTCAACGGATGGGACGACATCGGCCTCACCCTCCGCTACGAGGACGAGATCCAGCGCCTACGAGTCCGCTCGTCCGGCCTGGTTGCCGACCACTCGCTGAGCTTCGCACCGCCTGCTCGCCGAGCTTCCCGCGCCCGCCGGTCGGAGGGGCACGCCGAGCGTGCCCGCCGGGTCCCCGGCGCCGACTACCACGAGGGGCAGGGGGGCAGCCAGCGTCGGGGGACCCGGTGGATGATGAGCTGCGAACTGGTGCTCCGTTCGCAGCTGCGATCTCGAGAACACGACCGAGCCGGCCGATCGGTCGACGGCTCGGTCACCGCACGAGAAGGTACACGACGAGTCGTCGAACACCGGGGACCCGCGCCGAAGTGTGAGCGCCGGCGCATTGCGACTTCGAACACACGGTTCCGCTCCCCTCCCCATGCCCGCCCGCTCGCGGATCTGTTCTGTGGCCCGCTCGCGATCCGCCACTTTCCGCCGAACCCTGGGCGCGAGCCACCTGGTGCAGGGGTCATGCTACGACGGGCCGACCACCGGGTCAATCGTCATTAGTGGAGCGCCGTCGGATCGGGCGGCCGCCGGCGATCGCTCGATCCGACGGCTTCGAACAGGGTCCTTTCATTGCCCTGTCAGGTTCGGGGAACAGAGTGGGCCCCATGACCGAAGTGCCGGTGGAGCGAACCCCAGAAGCCAGCCGCGCAACTGCTGTCGACGACCGCGTCCGAGTCGCGGCTCGCGGTCGCCGGCCGGAGAATCAGCCCGATCAGGGCCCCGAGTCCAACGCCCGGCTGACCGCGCTCACCGCCGTGCTGCTCCTGGTCCTGCTCGCCGCGGAGGGCGCCACGCTGCTCAAGATCCACCGGCTGCTCACTCCCCATGTCTTCATCGGGATGCTGCTCGTCCCGCCCGTCGTCCTGAAGACCGGGAGCACCGGGTGGCGGATCGTGCGCTACTACCTCGGTGCGACCCGCCTACCGCCGAAGGGGACCGCCGCCGCTCGCCCTGCGGCTCCTCGGCCCGGTCGTGGTGGTCACGACCCTCGTGGTGTTCGCCTCGGGGATCGCACTCCTGCTTCGTCCCCCACTCCGAACGGAGCCAGATGCTCTTCGTCCACAAGGCGAGCTTCGTGCTCTGGTTCGGGGCCATGACCGCTCCACGTGCTCGCGCACCTGCTCGACACCGCGCGCCTCGCACCCGCCGACTTCGCCGCCGGCCACGCGACGCCAGGTCCGCGGTGCCGGGGCCCGGCTCGTGGGCGCTTGCCGCGAGCCTGGTGCTCGGGGTCGTCCTCGGTATCGTGATGCTGCCGGACGGTCTCCACGCTGGCTGGTCGAGCGGTGGCGGTGTCCGGCGGAGGCTGACCGAGGCGATGGCGCTCGAGAGGATGCGCATGAGGGTGCTGGTGGCCGAGGACGATCCCGGGCTGCGGTCGGTGCTCGAGCGCGGCCTGCGCGAGCAGGGCTACGTCGTCGACGCGGTGATCGACGGGACCGAGGCGCTCTCCTACCTCCGCTCGCCTACGCCTACGAGGTCGCGGTGCTCGACTGGCGGATGCCGCGGCAGAGCGGGATCGAGGTCGTGAAGGCGATGCGGGCGAGGGGCGACCGCACGCCGGTCCTCATGCTGACCGCCCGCGACGCGACCGAGGACCGGGTCGAGGGCCTCAACGAAGGGGCCGACGACTACCTGGTCAAGCCCTTCTCCTTCGCCGAGTTGGCTGGCGAGGATCGGCGCACTCCAGCGTCGGCCCGGCGCTCGCGGTCGACCCGGTGATCCCCTGCGGGGACCTCACCTTCGACCCGGCGACCGCCAGGTGACCTCGCCGACGGCGAGCCCGGTCCGCTCACCGCCATCGAGACCGGCCTCCTCGAACTGCTGCTGCGACGGACGCCCGGCCGTGGTGAGCCGCCGGACGATCGCCGTCCAGGTCTGGGACGACGAGGCGGACGCGGTCGGGTCGAACACCATCGACGTCCACGTCGGACGTCTCCGGGCGAAGCTCGCGTCGGCGGGCTCGGCCGGCGCGCATCGAGACGGTGCGCGGGACGGGCTACCGGATGGTGGCGGAATGAGGAGCCGTGGCGGTGCCCACTGGGCACACGCCGCCAAGGTCGCGACCGGCGCGACCGTGGTGGTCGCCGCGGTCGCCGTCGTCGTCGCGCTGGTGGTCAACCTGATGATCATCGGCCACCTCGGCAGGGATGTCGATACCCGCCTCTCGGAGCGGATCGCCGACGCGTCCAAGCAGATCTACCGTCCTTCGACCGGCGACGAGCACCGCCCCGCACGAAGGCGACCTCGACGACGCACCGGTCTTCGTCTGGAAGGTCGAGCCGTCGGGCGTCGCGGTCCCCGAGGAGACCACCGCGCCGCGCTCTGCCCGTGCGACATTGGAGTGGAGGCACTACCACCCTCGCCCTGTCCGGCAGCACCTTCCGGCTACGCGCGGAGCCGACACGAGGCGGATGGCTGGTCGCCGGCGAGAGCGTCGCCAGGCTCGGACCAGGTCCGCAACGAGCTGCTGGTCGCAGAGGCGCTCCTCGGAGCGCTTCTGCTGCTCGTCACCTTCGTCGGCTCGTTCGTCGTCGGCCTGCGCGCGTCGGCGCCCATCGAGGAGATCCGGAAGCGCCAAGCCGAGTTCACCGCCGATGCCTCTCACGAGCTCCGCACGCCGCTCAGCGTCATCGAGGCCGAGGTCGACCTCGCGCTCAGCCGCGAACGGGACGCACGGAACTACCAGGCCACCCTCCGCCGGATCTCCTCCGAGAGCGGTCGGCTGCGCTCGATCGTCGAAGACCTCCTCTGGCTGGCCCGTGCGGACGCGATCGCCGCGATCACCCGGCCGAGACGACTGTCGACGTGGCCGCGCTCGGAGTGGCCTGTGTCGAGCGCTTCGCGGCGGTGGCACGCACCGCGTCGGTGACCCTCGGGCATCACCTCGAAGGACCGGGTGCCACCATCCGGGCGGACCGCGACGCGGTCGACCGGCTGATCAGCGTGCTGTTGGACAACGCCTGCCGGTACGCCGGCAGCGGCGGCCGGGTCGAGCTGCGGTGTCACCGATGCGGGCGGCCACGTGACGCTGGCGGTCGAGGACTCGGGACCGGGGATCCCCGAGGCCGAGCGCGAGCTGGTCCTCGACCGGTTCCACCGCGCCGACGAGCGACCCGGCGGGACCGGGCTCGGACTGGCGATCGCCGACGCAGTCGTGCGCAACACGGGCGGATCGTGGTCGATCGGCCGTTCCGGGCTCGGCGGGGCCCGCATGGCGGTCACCTGGCGCGCGCGTCGAGCCTCCATCCGTCGGCTCGCGTCCGGGAGCCAGTACCGACCTGAACCAGCGATCCGGGTCGCGAAGCGCCTGGCTGCCCCCCTGACCTGCTGGTTTCTTCGGGTTTTCTTACACAGCCTTCAGGTGGCTGTCAGCTTGCGGACGTACCGTGCCGGTGATGAGCTCCTCACGCCCTCGCAGAGCGGCCGGTTCCGGACCACGGTCTGCCCGCTCGGATCCCACCCGGACCGCTCGTCTCGCGCGCGACGCAGCGCTGGATCGGGGTCGCTCGATCACCAAGGGCGTCGCGGTCGCCTCGGTTGCGGCGGTCGCCGCCTTCGCGGCGTACGTGGGGCACGCGTTCCCGGGCCATTCGTCGACGCCGGCAGGCTCCACCACCTCCTCGGGCTCGTCGACCGGTGCGTCGACCGGTGCGTCGACCGGTGCCTCGGCATCGGGCGGCAGCTCCCAGTCCTCGGGCATCACACCGCCGGCGAACGCGCCGAGCTCCTCGAGTGGTCAGGGCACCGTGGTCAGCGGTTCGACGTGAGCACGGTCACCGAATCCGCACCTCGGCCGGCCGAGCTCGCCGTCTACCAGACCTCGGTCTGGTCGACCCGGGTCGACCTAGTGGTCACCGATCCGAGCTCCCTCGTGACCGCGACACACCTCCTTCACAGGGAGCTCGACCGCGTCGACCAGGTCGCGAGCCGCTTCCGTCCCGACTCCGAGCTCGAGTGCCTCCACCGAGCGGCCCGCGCCGGGCGTCCCGTGCAGGTGTCCTCGGAGCTCCTCGACGCCGTGGGCCTCGCGTGCCGTGCGGCCGCCCTCACCGACGGAGCGGTCGACCCGACGGTCGGCGAGGCGCTCTGCGCCCTCGGTTACGACCGCGACTTCTCCCAGGTCGCCCCGGGGCGCCCGGGCACCATGCCCGAGCCGCGGCCGGTACCGGGGTGGCGATCGGTCTCGCTCGATCCGGAGCGCTCGACGATCACCATGCCGGCAGGGACCGTGCTCGACCTCGGCGCGACCGCCAAGGCATGGGCGGCCGATCGTGCCGCAACGACCATCGCGGCGCGTCTCGGGTGCGGCGTGCTGATCTCGCTCGGCGGCGACGTGACCGTCCGGGGTGCGCCGGATGCCGGCTTCGCCGTCGGCATCGCCGACGTGTGCGGCGACCCCGCCGCGCCGGTCGCCGTCACGATCCGCTCGGGGGGCCTCGCCACCTCGGGAGTCGGCCGGCGCAACTGGATGCTCGGTGACCACCGCGTCCACCACCTGGTCGAGCCCGCGACCGGTCTCCCGACCGACTCACCCTGGCGCACCGTGTCGGTCGCCGCGGCGACCTGTGTGGACGCCAACACCGCCTCGACCGCGGCAATGATCAAGGGGGCATCGGCCGTCGAGTGGCTCGAGGCACACCGCCTTCCCGCGCGCCTCGTCGCCCACGACGGTTCGGTCGTCACGGTGAGCGAATGGCCGGTCGACCCGCGCGACACCCGGCCCGCCTCGACGTACGGCCCAGGACCCACGCCGAGCCGATGAACGCCGTCGCGGGAAACGCACTCGCCTCCCTGGCGAGCGGGTCGAGCCAGAAGGCCCTCTGGTACCTGACCCGCGCGACCGGAATCGTCGCACTCGTCCTCCTCACCGCAACGGTCGTCCTCGGGGTCCTCGCATCGGTCGGGTGGAGATCCGAGCGATGGCCGCGCTTCCTCTCCCAGACCGTCCATCGCGACCTCTCCCTCCTCTGCGTGGCCTTCGTCGCGGTCCACGTGATCACCACGGTGGGAGACGGCTACGTGCCCATCGGGATCGCGGACGCGATCCTCCCGTTCCGCACCGCGTACCGACCCCTCTACGTCGGGCTCGGCGCGCTCACCTTCGACCTGATGCTCGCGGTGCTCGTGACCAGCGCACTGCGTCGGCGGCTCGGGTTCACCACGTGGAGGTTCGTCCACTGGCTCTCGTACCTCTGCTGGCCGATCGCGATGCTCCACGGACTGGGCAGCGGCTCGGACACCACCCAGCCGATCGTCGTCCTCGTGGACATCGCCTGCACCGGCGCGGTCGTCGGTGTGGTGACATGGCGGCTCGTCGCCGGGCGAACGTTCCCGGCCCGCCGGCGCGCGGCGGCTGCGGTCGGAACCGCCTCGACCGTTCTCGCGATCGCGGTGTTCGCGGTGGCAGGGCCGCTTCGGCCCGGGTGGTCCCGACGGGCCGGCACGTCGACGGCGCTCCTCACCCAGCTCGCCCACAAGAACGCGGCCGTCGGGACCGGCAGCGCTGCCCCCTCGACGACGGCCGCGCCGACGAAGTCGGGTTCGGGCTCGGTCCCCGCAGCACCGTTCGACGTCGGGGTCAGCGGCTCCCAGTCCGCGTCGCTCGGGAGCCGTGGCGAGGAAGAAGTGACCCTCTCGCTCCATCTCGCGGATGCGTCGTCCACCCCGCTCACGATCGTCCTGACCGGCACCCCCGTCCAGGGTGGCGGTGTCGCGATGACGGCCGGCTCGGTGGTCTTCGGTCCCTACAAGGGTCAGGTGACCTCCTTGAACGGTGGGTCGATCGGGGCGCTCGTGCAGGCCTCCGTCCCCTTGCAGCTGGCCCTGTCGCTCAACGTCGACCAGGGCTCGGGCGCTCTGTCGGGAAGCGTCTCGGGAACCGCGTCGAACTCGGCATCGGGTGAGGGGCGATGACCCCGCCGTCACCCGCCGGCACCGTCCCTCGCGAGCTCCCACGTCGGGCAGCGTCCGGCCCTTCCGGGGTGGACCGCCTCCTCACCGGGGTCGGAGGCGGGGATGAGCCGACCGACCTGTCCGGTCACCTCGACCGGTGGGGACCGCTCCCCCGCGTCGACGAGCGGCTTCCTCGACGAGCTCGAGCGCAGCGGGCTGCGTGGACACGGCGGCGCATGGTTTCCGGTCGCGACCAAATGGCGTTCCCTCCGGCGAAGCCTGCTGCGCCGACCGGTGGTGGTCGCCAACGGCGCCGAGAGCGAACCAGCCAGCGGAAAAGACCGCATCCTGATCGAGCAGGTCCCCCATCTGGTCCTCGACGGCGCAGCGGTCGCCGCTCGCGTCCTCGGCGCCTCGGAGGTCTATGTTTACGTGCCGGCGGCCTCTGTGCCGGCGGTGCGGCGGGCACTGGAGGAGCGCCGACGGCTGGGCGCCGACGAACCCGCCTTCGAGGTCGTGGTGGCACCCGACCGGTTCCTCGCAGGGCAGGAGACCGCGGTGGTGAGCACGATCGTCGGACATCGGCCCGCCACTCCCGACCTTCTCGGGGATACGCACCATCCGCGAGCAAGGCGTCGGTGGGCGCCCGACGCTCGTCCAGAACGTCGAATCGCTCGCACACGTGGCATTGATCGCGCGCTACGGCGCCGCGTGGTTCCGCACGGTCGGGACGTCGGACTGCCCGGGCACCGCGCTCCTCACCGTGACCGGGCGTTGGGCCGAGCCCCGGGTCATCGAGGTCGCGCTCGGCACACCGTTCGCCTCTGCGCTGCGACTCCGCCCCGACGAGGCGCGGGGGATCCAGGGGGTGCTGCTCGGCGGCTACGGCGGTGGATGGCTCACCACCGCCGAGGCGATGACCTTGCCGCTGCTGGAGGAACCGGCACGACAGCTCGGCACGTCCATCGGATCCGGCGTCGTCGCCCTGCTCCCCACCGGAGTCTGTCCGCTGGCCGAGGTGAGCCGGGTGGTCGGCTACCTCGAAGGTGAAGGCGCGGGCCAGTGCGGTCCGTGCGTCAACGGTCTCGCAGCTCTGGCCAGTGCCGTCGAGCGCCTCGCCTCACATCCGTCCACGCTGCGCGGCGGCATCGCGGACATCCCGGCACTCTGCACTCTGGTCGAGGGAAGGGGGGCGTGCCGTCATCCCGACGGTGTCGCCCGGTTCGTGCGCAGCGCCGCTCCGCGGTCTTCGGTGACCATGCCACCCTCCACCTGCAGCGAGGGGCCTGTCGGCTCGGGCCCGCTGGGTCCTCCCGCTCCCGCACGCATCTCCCCGGCGGGCGAGACGATGAAGCGCGTCGCTCTGGTCGTCGACCCGATCGCCTGCGACGGTCACGGTGTCTGTGCCGAACTGTTCCCCGAGGGCGTGAGCCTCGATCCCTGGGGGTTCCCGATCGTCGTTCGCGGAGAGATTCCCGACGACCTCCTCGAGCACGCCGAGCGAGCGGTCGCCGGCTGCCCACGCCTCGCCCTCGTCCTCGCCGCCGTCGAGCGGAGCGCCTGAACACCGACTCGGCGCTGCCCGCGTCTCGCGTAGGGTGAGGCGGCGATGAGGAGGCTGCTGACCTGGGCCCGCCGGCTGGTGGTGACCGCGGTGCTCGTCGCGGTCGTGAGGCAGGTCCTCGGACGCGTCACCCGGTCCGGTGTCGCACGCGACGCGACGCTGCCACCCGTTGTCGGCGATACCTGGCCACCGGTCCCGACCAATCCGGACCGCGGAGGCTGAGCTGCCGATGCCGGCCGCCGCCGGTACAGGCCCAGCCGGCGGTGTGCGCTACGACCGCATCGGCGTCGGCTACTCCGTGGGGCGACGAACCGATCCGACCTGGGCTGCCGCGATCGCTGTCCGCGCTCGGTGACGCGGCACCCGTGCTCAACGTCGGCGCAGGTGCCGGCTCCTACGAACCGGCCGACCGCCCCGTCGTCGCGCTCGAGCCCTCCGGCCTGATGATCGCCCAGCGCCCGGCAGGCGCCGCGCCGGTGGTCCGCGGGGTGGCCGAGCACCTTCCGTTCACCGACCGGGCCGGCGCCGCGGTCCTCGCCGTCCTGACCAACCACCACTGGTCTGACGAGACGGCCGGGTTGGCGGAGCTCCTTCGGATCGCACCACTGCGCCTCGTCGTGACCTTCGACCCGGTCGTCCACATGGATCAGTGGATCGTCCGCGACTACGTGCCCGAGGTCGCCGACTTCGACACCGGACGGCCGCCCTTCGACGAGATCGTCGGCCTCCTCGGCGCCGAGGTCACCGTCCTCCCGGTGACCCGCTCGTTCGAGGACGGGGTCCTCGGCGCGTACTGGTGCCGCCCGTACGCCTACCTCGACCCTGCGGTGCGCGCCCACATGTCGGGCTTCGCCCGCCTCGACCCCGCCGTCGTCGACCGGGCGATGCGCCGGCTCCGATCCGATCTCGAAAGCGGGGCGTGGGACGCACGGTACGGCCAGCTCACGGAGCTCGACTCCTTCGACTCCGGGTTCCGGCTGCTCGTCTCGAGAGCGGACCGGTGAGGATCACGCTTCTTCGAGCGACCAACTCGTGACGTGCTCGCAACGCCCCACCTGGATCGAGTACTCGAGGTAGAGCTCGTCGCGTCCGCGTTGCTGTGCACGTACGTGGCTCGGATCGTCGCGCCAGGCGCGGTGCGCTTCGGGCGTAGCGAAGGCCACCACGGTCACGTGTTCGCCGTCGCCGGAGTCGAAGGTCTTGAAGTCGACGAACCCTGGGACCGCTCTCGCTGCGACCGCCATCTCCTCGGCGAGCGCGGCATAGGCGGCCTCCGATCCCGGCCGTCGGCGCGAACGGAAGATCGTGATCACCTGGCCCGCGTGCGAGAAGCCCGTCGCCGGCCGCCTCGCCGGCGCGACTCACGCGTCGTCCAGCTCGATGGTGTGCACGTCGCTGATCCCGGGCGCGTCGCGGAGGCGTCCCAGGGCGTCGGCGGGCACCGTCTTGTCGGTCGACAGGACCATGAGCGCGGTGTGACCGGTGGCCGACGGCCCGACCGCCATCGAAGAGATCGAGACGTCGGCGTCACCGAGGACGGTCCCGACCACGCCGATCATTCCCGGACGGTCGTCGTTGCGGACGACCACCATCTGAGGCGCCGGGGGCACCTCCACCGTGTGGTCGTCCATCATCACGAGGTGCGGCTCACCCCGGGTGCCGGTCAACGTGCCGGCGACCGAGTGGTCGCCCCCGCGCACGGTGATCAGATTGACGTAGTCGTGCGCGGTCACCGTCGAGGTCTCCCGCACCTCGAGCCCGCGTTCGGCGGCGAGTTGCGGGGCATTGACATACGAGACCGGCTCCTCGGTCGCGGTGGCGAAGACGCCCTTCAAGACCGACAACCCGAGGATGTCGGTGCCTGCGCCGGCCAGGCCTCCCTGGTACTCGATCTCCAGGGTGTCGGGAAGCCCGTCGTTGAGACAGGAGAGGATCCGCCCGAGCTGCTCGGCGAGGCCCATGAAGGGCCGCACCGTCTCGGAGACGTCGGTCGCCGCCACGTTGACCGCGAAGGGCACGAAGTCGCCGGCCAGGGCGAGGATCACCTGTTCGGCGATGGTGACGCCTGCTTTGTCCTGGGCCTCGGTCGTCGAAGCGCCGAGGTGGGGGGCGACGACCACCGAGGGGAGCTCGAAGAGGGGCGACTCGGTCGTCGGCTCCTTGGCGAAGACGTCGAGCCCGGCGCCCTGGACCTTCCCCGAGCGGATCGCTTCGGCCAGCGGCGTCCTCGTCGACGATTCCGCCGCGGGCGGTGTTGACGATCCGGAGACCCGGCTTCGCCTTCGCGAGGAGGTCCTTGCCGATCAGCCCCATCGTCTCGGCGTTCTTCGGGAGGTGGACCGTCACGAAGTCCGATTCGGCCATGAGCGCCTCGAGACCCATCAGCTCCACGCCCATGTGGCGGGCGCGTTCGACCGAGACGAACGGGTCGAAGGCGACGAGGCGCATCCCGAAGGCGAGCGCCCGCTGCGCGACGAGCGCCCCGACCCGGCCGAGCCCGACGATGCCGAGGACCTTGCCGTGGAGCTCGACCCCCTCCCACTTGGACCGTTCCCACTTCCCTCCGACCAGCGCGGCGTGCGCCTGTGGGATGTTGCGGGCCTGAGCGAGCAGGAGGGCCATCGCCTGCTCGGCGGCAGAGAGGATGTTCGACTGCGGCGCGTTGGCGACCATGATCCCCCGCTCGGTCGCCGCCGACACGTCGACGTTGTCGAGGCCGATCCCCGCCGCGGCCGACCACCACCAGATCGGTTCCGGCCGCCAGAACCTCTGCGGTGACCATGGTCGCAGAGCGGATGATGAGCGCGTGCGCCCCGACCACGGCTTCGACCAGCTCCTCCGGAGAGAGGCCGAGCCGCACGTCGACCTCGTGGCCCGCCTCCGCCAGACGCTCGAGCCCGGCAGGCGCCAGTTGTTCGGTCACGAGCACCCTAGCCATGGTGTTCCTTTCTGTCGCGGGTCTGTTCTGTCGTGGGTCTGTCGTGGGGACATTGCCCCGGAATCAAGGCCCGGAGTCAGTGGGAGGCCTCACGCAGCCGGATTCACGCGGCGTCGCGGAACAACTTGCCGAGCCGCGAGACGCCCTCGACCAGATCGTCGTCGGCGAGGGCATAGGACATCCGGAAGTAACCGGGTGCGCCGAAGGCCTCGCCGGGCACCACCGCGACCTTGGCCTCCTCGATGGCCATCTCGGCGAGCTCGCTGCTCGACGCAGGACGCGTGCCGCGGATGTCGCGGCCGACGCAGGCCGCCGACCCAGGGGAAGGCGTAGAAGGCGCCCTCGGGCAGCAAGCAGGTCACGCCGTCGATCTCGTTGAGCATGGCGTGGATGGTGAGCCGCCGGCGGTCGAAGGCCTCGCGCATCTCGGCGACCGCCGCGAGGTCGCCGGTCACCGCGGCAAGCGCCGCTCGCTGACTGACGTTGGCCACGTTGGAGGTGGTATGGGACTGCAGGTTGGTGGCGGCCGCCACGACGTCAGGAGGTCCGATCAGCCAGCCCACCCGCCATCCGGTCATCGCGTAGGTCTTCGCCACCCCGTTGATCACGACGCAGCGGTCTCCGAGCTCGGGGACGACCACCGGCATCGAGTGGTGCTCGGCACCGCCATAGACCAGGTGTTCGTAGATCTCGTCGGTCACCACCCAGAGGCCGCGAGCGGCGGCCCACCGCCCGATCGCCTCGATCTCCGGACGCGGGTAGACAGCACCGGTCGGATTGGAGGGCGAGACGAAGAGGAGGAGCTTGGTGCGCTCGGTGCAGGCGGCCTCGAGTTGCTCCACCGACGCGCGGAAGCCGGTCTCGACGCCCGTCTCGACGACGACCGGCACGCCACCGGCCAGGGCGATCGATTCGGGATAGGTCGTCCAGTACGGGGCGAGGACGAGGACCTCGTCGCCCGGATCGCAGAGCACGGCGAACGCGTTCGCGACGGCTTGCTTGCCGCCGTTGGTCACGAGCACCTGCGAAGGAGCGACCGGAAGCCCCGAGTCGCGCAACGTCTTCGCCGCCAGCGCCTCGCGCAGCTCGGGGAGACCCGCGGTCGGCGTGTACCGGTGGTTGCGCGGGTCGCGGCACGCCGCTTCTGCTGCCGCGACGATGTGCGCCGGCGTCGGGAAATCGGGTTCGCCGGCTCCGAAGCCGATCACGTTCTCGCCCCGCGCCTGTAGGGCCTTCGCCTTCGCGTCGACAGCGAGGGTGGCGGACGGAGCGACCGCCGCGGCCCGCGCGGAGATGCGGGGCCGACCGATTTCGGTTGGGGACGCCATGGTGCCATGATTCCATATGTGACCGAGACCCCCGACATCGAGATCCCGGCCAACCTGCTGCCCGCGGACGGGCGGTTCGGCTCGGGTCCGTCGAAGGTCCGACCCGAGGCCGTCGAGGCTCTCGCCGCCACGGCGGGGAGCTACCTCGGGACGAGTCACCGACAGCGAACGGTCAAGTCGGTCGTCGCCGGCCTGCGAGAAGGCCTGCGTGAACTCTTCTCACTTCCGGACGGGTACGAGGTGGTGCTCGGGAACGGCGGCACGACCTGCTTCTGGGACGCAGCGACGTTCTGCCTCATCGAGCAGAAGAGCCAGCACCTGAGCTTCGGCGAGTTCTCGTCGAAGTTCGCGACCGCCGCCTCCGACGCCCCGCATCTCGAGGAACCCGAGGTGATCAGCGCGCCGGTGGGCACCCGCCCCGATCCGGTCGCCCGTGACGACGTCGACCTCTACGCGCTCACCCACAACGAGACCTCGACCGGGGTCATGATGCCGATCGCCAGGCCGGAAGGTGTCAAGGCTCCGACGGACGGAGGCGGTCTCGTGGCGGTCGACGCGACGTCGGGGGCCGGCGGACTACGGGTCGACGCCGAGCAATTCGACGCGTACTACTTCGCGCCGCAGAAGTGCTTCGGCTCCGACGGCGGGCTCTGGGTGGCCCTCTTCTCACCGGCCGCCCAGGAGCGGGTGGTGCGGATCGTCGAAGGGGGCCGCTGGGTACCGGCCTCGATGGACCTCGCCGTCGCCCTCGAGAACTCGAAGCTCGATCAGACCTACAACACCCCGGCCCTCGCCACGCTCTTCCTGCTCGACCACCAGGTCACCTGGTTCAACAAACAGGGCGGTCTCGAGTTCTCTGCCGGCCGGTGCGACCGCTCGGCCGAGATCCTCTACGCATGGGCGGATGCCTCGGACTTCGCCACCCCCTTCGTGACCCTCCCGAAGGACCGCAGCCACGTGGTCGGGACCATCGACCTCGACGCCTCGATCGACGCCGCGGCGGTCGCCGCAGTGCTGCGGTCGAACGGGGTGGTGGACACCGAGCCCTACCGCAAGCTCGGTCGCAACCAGCTCCGCATCGCGATGTTCCCGGCGATCGACCCGGAGGACGTGGCCGCACTCTGCGGCTGCGTCAACTACGTGGTCGGCGCACTTACCGCCTGACACCGGTCATCGCGGCCGCCCGCCCCAGCCCGGGCACCAATCCCTCGCCGAATCCGGGCTCCCAGGCCGCCCGGCGGCGGCGTCGGAGCCGGATTCCGGCGGCCGGCCAGCCTCATAAGTCTCACTCGGCACGTGATGTAAGGTGATGTAAGGTGATGTAAGGTGATGTAAGGTGATGTAAGGTGATGTAAGGTGATGTAAGGTGATGTACCCGCCCGGAGACGGACCGAAGGGGTCTTCGAGCGGGGCTCGGAGCAGCGGGTCCGGCGGATCCGACCTGCTGAACAGGGAGTTCCGAGCCGATCCGGCCGGTCCGGGATCGAGGTCTTTCTTACTGCGATCCGGCGGTGTCGCCCTCGACGATCCAGCGCGACCGCAGATCCTCGAGCCAGTCGGGGAGGTCGATCGGCGGGTCGGGCAATGCCACTGCATCTCGTCGAGCCAGTGCAGCCTCGAAGGAGGCGGGGTCGTCGCCCCACGAACGCGGATCGCCCATCATCACCTCGTAGAGAACGACGCCGTCGGGCCCGGCCACGAAGGGGCCGAAGGCCGCACCGAGGGGCAGCTCGATGTGGGTGCCCGCAGGGCAGTGGCGACCGCCGCACCAAAGTTCGCCGCTCACGACGAAGACGACGTGAGGGCTGTAGTGACCGTGGCGACGCACCACCATTCCCGGATCCCACCTCGCATAGAGGGAGAGGTACTGCGGTTCGGGCGAGAAGGCGAGCCACTTCTCCCAGACCGAAGAAGTCGTCCCGTCGGGGTTGCGGATCGATTTGACCTTCTGCCAGTGCACATCGGGGTCGTCGAGATGCCGGAAGGTCGGTTCGGCCCCCGCCACCTTGACCATCGGCTCGTCCGGTTCACCCACGGGCCGGACCCTCAGCCGCCCGAGACGTCCTGGACCCGCTGCCGACCCGCCGACACGAACGGCATCATTGCGCGCAACTCGGCACCGACCTTCTCGATCGGGTGCTGAAGCCCGGCCTCGCGCAGCGCCTTGAAGCGCGGACGACCCTTGGCGTTCTCCTCGACCCATTCGGCGGCGAACCGGCCGTCCTGGATTTCGGCGAGGATCCTCCCCATCTCGTCGCGCACCGCCTGGTTGATGACCCGGGGTCCTCGGGTCAGGTCGCCGTACTCGGCCGTGTCCGAGATCGAGAAGCGCATTCCCGCGATCCCTTGCTCGTACATGAGGTCGACGATGAGCTTGAGCTCGTGGAGGCACTCGAAGTACGCCGACTCGGGCTGGTACCCCGCACCGACGAGCGTCTCGTATCCGGCCTGCACCAGCGCGGTGAGCCCACCGCAGAGGACGACCTGCTCGCCGAACAAGTCGGTCTCGGTCTCCTCGGCGAACGTGGTGTCGAGCACGCCGGCGCGGGTCGCGCCGATCGCGTGTGCGTAGGAGAGGGCGAGCTCGCGCGCTTTGCCGGAGGGATCTGCCGACACCGCCACCAGTGAGGGCACACCGCCGCCCTCGGTGTAGGTCCGCCGGACCAGGTGTCCGGGGCCCTTCGGCGCGACCATCGCCACGTCGACGTCGGGCGGCGGGTTGATGAGCCCGAAGCGGATGTTGAAGCCGTGTGCGAACAAGAGTGCGTCGCCAGAATTCAGATGCGGCGCGATCTCTGCCTCATAGACCGCTGCCTGCTCGGTGTCGGGCAGGAGGATCATGATCACGTCCGCCTCGGCCGCCGCGTCGGCGACCGTGAGCACCCGGAGCCCCGCCTCCTCGGCCTTGCGACGTGACGACGAGCCCTCACGGAGACCGACCCGAACGTCGACACCGGACTCTGCAAGGTTCAGCGCGTGCGCGTGCCCCTGGGACCCGTACCCGATGATCGCCACCTTGCGGTTCCCGATGAGGCTCGAGTCGGCGTCCTTCTCGTAATACAGCGTTGCCATGGTGATCAACCTGCCTTGGTCTGGTCGGCGGAGTGAAGGTGCTGTGACCCGCGATCGGCCCGGTCCAGCATAGGCAGTGCCACCCGGCCGGTCCTCTGCATGTCGACGATGCCGTAGCCGCGGATGAGGTCCTCGAAGTCGTCCAGCTTGCTCGGCGCACCGGCCAGCATGACGGTGAGCCGGTCCGGACCGACGTCGACGATCTTCCCCTCGAACACACCGACCAACTGGATGACCTGCCCGCGGGTCTCCGGCCCGGCCTCGACCGTCGCCAGAAGGAGCTCGCGCTCCCTCGAGGTCGCGGGATCGAGCTCGGTGATCGCGACCACCGGCACCAGCTTGTGGAGCTGGTTCATGATCTGCTCGAGGGGGGCCGACTCCACGTCGACCACGATGGTGATCCGGCTGAACCGCTCGTCGTCGGTCGGCGCGACCGCGAGGCTGAAGATGTTGTAGCCGCGCCGCGAGAAGAGCCCCGCGACCCGGGCGAGTACACCGGACTTGTTCTCGACCAAGACCGTCAGGGTGTGATGTCGCTTGTCCGCGCCGTAGACGCTCATCGGGGACTCCTCTGGGTGAGCGACGGATCCACCACGATGTCGTCGTTCGATGCACCCGCCGCGACCATCGGGTAGACCTTCTCGAATTCGTCGACCCGAAAATCGATTACCACCGGCCGGTCGTCGATGTTGTTCGCCTTGTCGATGGCCGAGGACACCTCCTCGGGCGACTCGACCCGGATGCCGACACACCCCATCGCCTCGGCCCATCCGACGTAGTCGGGAAGGTCGGGCGAGAGGTACACCTCGGAATAGCGCTCTTCGTAGAACATCTCCTGCCACTGGCGGACCATCCCCAGGTAGGAGTTGTTGAGGATGGCCACCTTCACCGGGATGCGCTCGGAACTGGCGGTGACCAGCTCCTGCGCGGTCATCTGGAAGCACCCGTCGCCGTCGACCGCCCAGACCATCCTTCCCGGCCGGCCGACCTTCGCACCGATCGACGCCGGCACTGCGAAGCCCATGGTCCCGAGGCCGCCCGAGTTGACCCACGTGTAGGGGTAGTCGAACTGCCACCACTGGGAAGCGAACATCTGGTGCTGGCCGACGCCGGCCGCCACGATGGTGTCCTCCGGGGTCATGTCGCGCAGCGTCTCGAGCACGAACTGCGGCTTGAGCGCGCCCGAGCCGGGCGGCTGGTCGTAGACGAGGGGGTAACGCTCCTGCCATTCGCCGAGTTGGGTCCGCCACGGCGCGAGGCGCTCGCGCGGGAACATGGCCGCGAACGAGCCGTGGGCCGCGGGTGCACCCGGCGATGCCGACGCCGGCGGGCCGCCTCGAGCGCTCCGTGCCGCCTCGGAGTGCGGCAGGCCGAGCCCCTCGAGGGCCGCGAGGAGCTCCCCGATGACCAGACGGCAGTCGCCTGCGATGGCCACGTCCGCCCGGCGCACCTTGTTCAGCTCGGCCGGATCGATGTCGACGTGGACGATCTTGGCGCCCGGCGCGAACGCGTCGATCTTGCCGGTGACCCGGTCGTCGAAGCGGCTCCCGAGCGCCACGAGCAGATCGGCGCGCTGCATGGATGTCACCGCGGTGTAGTTCCCGTGCATGCCCGGCATCCCGAGGCAGAGCGGGTGGCTGTCGGGGAAAGAGCCGCGTGCCATCAGGGTGGTGACCACGGGGATCCCGGTCCGCTCGGCCAGCTCGCGGAACGCCTCCGCGGCCCGGGACTTCAGGATCCCGCCGCCCGCGTAGAGGACCGGCCGCTCGGCCGCGAGCAACATCCGTGCCGCCTCGAGGACGAGCTCGGGGTCACCTTCGGCGACCGGGTGGTAGCCGGGCAGGTCGAGGTCGGCCGCATCGGGCCAGTACCACTCCATCGGCTTGACCGCGACGTCCTTCGGCACGTCGACCAACACCGGCCCCGGACGCCCGCTCGTCGCCACGTGGAAGGCCTCGGCGACCACCCGGGGGATGTCCGCCCCGTCGGTGATCAGCCAGTTGTGCTTGGTGATCCCCATGGTGATGCCGGTGATGTCGCTCTCCTGGAACGCGTCGGTGCCGATGGCGGTGGTCGCCACCTGCCCGGTGACCACCACGAGGGGGATCGAGTCCATGTACGCGTCGGCGAGGGGGGTGACCACGTTGGTCGCGCCCGGCCCGCTCGTCACCATGGCGACCCCCGGTCGGCCGGTGACCTGTGCGTAGCCCTCGGCCATGTGCCCCGCACCCTGCTCGTGACGGACCAGGACGTGGCGGATCGAGGAGTCGATGATCGGGTCGTAGACCGGCAGGATGGCCCCGCCGGGAAGGCCGAACATCACCTCGACGCCCTGCATCTCGAGACTCTTGATCAGTGCCTGGGCTCCTGTGAGTTCCATCGGGGCTCCTTGTCGGGCGGTCGGGTGGTCTGCGATCGGTCGTGCGGTGCGATCGGGTCGGGACATGAAAACGACCTCCCGTCCGGGAGGTCGAAAGGCGCACGCGGCGAGAGGGCGTCGCGTGCGCTACGAGACGAGTACCAGAGTGGTCGAGGTGTGCGCGGTGCTGGAACGCATGGTCCGGCCATTGTGGCACGACCGGTGGCGCTGTATCAAGCGATCCGGGTCGACGGCCTGCGCTGTCGCCTGGCACCACCCCCTCAGCCGGGCGCGCGCCCGCTCGGCGCCCTCCACGTCTTTGCCCGGTGCTCCCCGTCCGACACCACGAAGTACCCCACCTCGGTCACGTCGATCGAGAACAGGTGGAAGTCGCCCTCGGGCCGCCAGCCGATCCGCTCCTCGAGCGCCGAGCAGTACCGCTCGCGCCGCACCGGGTCTTCGAACGGCAGGGCGCGGCCGTAGACCTTCACGTCGCCCTCGGTGCCGCCCTTGCCCGACACGGCCGAGTGGACGACGCAGCGTGGATCGCGGAGCAGGTCGATCGCCTTTCGAGAGCGCCACATCATCCCGAGGAGGAGGTCGCCGTCGACGATCAGGGGCTCGACCGGGCTGATCCGGGGCCACCCGTTCGCACGGAGTGTGCCGACGAGGACCAGTCCGTCGGCGTCGAAGCGGGACTCCGCCATCCCGGCGAACACCGGGTCGTCCTCGCGAAACTCGTCCCAGGTGGCCATCGCGGCTGCTCCCCCGATCAGGCCTCGGTGACGGCCCCCCGCTCGGCCCCGGTGACGAGACGCGCGTACTTGGCGAGCACCCCGCTCGTGTAGCGCGGAGCAGGGTGCTTGAGCGCGCGACGTCGCCGGGCGAGCTCGGCCTCGTCGACGTCGAGATCGATGGTGTGCGCGGTCACGTCGACCGAGATGTGGTCCCCGTCGGCGAGGAGGGCGATCGGGCCACCGTCGACGGCCTCGGGAGCGACGTGCCCGATGCAGAAGCCGTGGGTTCCGCCCGAGAAGCGGCCGTCGGTCACGAGGGCACAGTCCGCGCCGCGCCCGACGCCCTTCATCGCGCCGGTCACGGCCAGCATTTCGCGCATCCCGGGGCCGCCCTTCGGGCCTTCGTAGCGGATCACGACCACGGTCCCGGGCTCGATCGAGCCCGCGAGGATGGCCTCCATCGCGAGGTCCTCGCCGTCGAAGACCCGCGCCGGGCCCTCGAAGGTCAGCTGGTCGATGCCCGCGACCTTGACCACCGCACCGTTCGGGGCGAGCGATCCGGTGAGCACCGCGATCCCGCCCTGTGCGTGGATGGGACGATCGATCGGATGGACGACCTCGCCGTCCGGTGCGGGCGGGTCGAGTTCGGCGAGGTTGTCGGCGACCGTCTTACCCGTCACGGTCAGGCAGTCGCCGTGCAGCACCCCCGCGGCCAGCAATTCGGCCATGACCACCGGCACACCGCCGATGCGGTCGAGGTCGGCCATGTGGAAGCGGCCGTGCGGCTTGGTGTCGGCGAGGTGCGGCACTCGTGCCGCCACCGCGTTGAAGTCGGCGAGCGAGAGCTCGACCCGGGCCTCGGTCGCGATCGCGAGCAGGTGGAGGACCGCGTTGGTCGAGCCGCCGAGCGCCATGGTCACCGCGATCGCGTTCTCGAAGGCCCGCTTGGTCAGGATCTGCCGGGGGCGGATCCCCGCCCGGAGGAGGTCGACCACCGACCGGCCGGACAGGAAGGCCGCGTCGTCACGGCGGCGGTCGACCGCTGGGGCCGACGCGCTCCCCGGCAGCGACATGCCGAGCGCCTCGGCCACCGAAGCCATCGTGTTCGCAGTGAACATCCCCGCGCACGAGCCTTCGGTCGGGCACGCGTTGTGCTCGATCAGGCTCAGCTCCTCGTCGCTCAGCGCGTCCACCGCGTTGGCCCCGACCGCCTCGAAGACCGAGGTGATGTCGAGGGCCCGGTCGCGGGCACGACCGGGGAGGATGGTGCCGCCGTAGAGGAACACCGAAGGCAGGTTGAGGCGGGCGGCCGCCATCAGCATGCCGGGTAGGGACTTGTCGCAACCGGCCAGGGTCACCATGGCGTCGAAGCGCTCAGCGTGCATCATCGTCTCGACCGAGTCGGCGATCACCTCGCGGCTGACGAGTGATGCCCGCATGCCCTCATGGCCCATCGAGATGCCGTCGGAGACCGCGATGGTCACGAACTCGAGGGGGAAGCCGCCCGCCTCACGCACGCCCTCCTTCGCACGCTTGGCCAACCGATCGAGCGGGAGGTTGCACGGGGTGACCTCGTTCCAGGAGGAGACGACCCCGATCTGGGGCTTGCCCCAGTCGGCATCGGTCATGCCGACCGCACGGAGCATGGCCCGGGCCGGGGCGCGGGTCGGTCCGTCGGTCACCTCGAAGCTGCGCGGCTTGATGCCGATCAGCGGCGCCTCGGAGGGGTCACGTGGGGTCTCGTTGGCCATGCAGAGATGGTAGGCGCCCCCGGACAGCGAGAGGACCAGGGGCGAACCCCTGGTCCTCTTCGCGGAATCCCGTTTGTTGCTGCAGC
Organism: uncultured Acidimicrobiaceae bacterium; assembly: GCA_963784155.1. GTDB lineage: Bacteria > Actinomycetota > Acidimicrobiia > Acidimicrobiales > RAAP-2 > Bog-756. Next base: position 414,388 of record CAWAQF010000007.1, on the reverse strand, counting down.
CCGATCAGGTGACCGCGGCCATCCCCATGATCGGCGCATTGAGCTTCAGCCCACCGGCCGAACCCCAGAAGACGGCGTCGCCGTAGTTGAAGATGCCACCGTCCATTGCGACCAACCAGTAGCCGCCGCCGTCCGGGCTGCCGGCGATGCCGGCAACCGGCGCATTGAGCCGGAGGCCACCGGCCGAGCCGAGGAACGCTGCACCGGCGCCGTAGTTGAAGACGCCGCCGTCGGCGGTCGCCAGCCAGTAGCCGTTGCCGCCGGGCGCGGCCGCGATGCCGACCGCAGGTGCGACCAGCCTGAGGCCGCCGGCAGAGCCGAGGAAGGCGGCGTCACCGAACGAGAAGACGCCGCCGTCGGCCGCGACCAGCCAGTAACCGTTGCCGTCGGGGGTCGAGGCCATGCCGACCACCGGGGCGTTCAGGTGGGTGCCGCCCATCGAGCCGAAGAACTCGGCGTCGCCGAAGGAGAAGACCCCTCCGTCGGCTGCGACGAGCCAGTAACCGAATCCGTCCGGAGTGGCTGCGATGCCGACCACCGGCGAATTGCAGGACGAGATTGCCGGTCGAGCCGTAGAAGGTGGCGTCGCCATAGGAGAACACCCCACCGTCAGTGGCCGCGAGCCAATAGCCGCCCCCATCGGGTGTCGCTCGCGATGCCGACCACCGGCTTGTTGAGATGGAGGCTGCCTGCAGAGCCCTCGAAGGGCGGGTTCCCGTAGGTGAACACCCCGCCGTCGGAGGCACCGAGCCAGTAACCGGCCCGGTAGCTGAACCGGTCCTGGAGACCGACCGGGGACTGCGGCAGGTTCGACGTCGGCACCGTGACCCTGATGTTGGCCACGCCGGTTCCCGCCGGGGCCGTCGCGGTGATCGAGGTGTCCGAGTTGACCATGAAGTTGGTCGCCGGTGTGCTGCCGTCGAAGTCGACCGCGGTGGCACCGGTGAAGCCGGTGCCGGTGACGGTCACCGAGGTACCCCCCGAGGGCGGACCGGTGCTCGGGCTCACTCCGGTCACGATGGGCCCGTCGGTGTAGGTGAAGGGCTCGGTCGTGGACGGACCCGAGGGAGTGGTCACCTGGACCTCGACGGTGCTACCGACGGTCCCCGGCGGCGAGACCGCGAGGATCGAGTTCGGCGTGACGCTCTTGAAGCTCGTCGCCGGAATGCCGCCGAAGGTCACCGCGGACGGATTGGAGAGGAAGTTCCCGACGATCTTGACCGACGTTCCACCGGCGGACGGACCCGCGTTCGGCAACAGCCCTTGGAGCTGACCGGCCGGGGTGTGGATCGGCGCAGATGCGATCTGCTCCGCGCTTGGCGAGGTGCAGGGCGCCGGGATCGGCGCCGCACCGTTGAGCGATGCATTGAGAGTGGTCGTCGTCGGGGTGGACACTGTCACGGCCGTCGACCCGGTGGAGTTGGCGGTGAAAGAGCTCACCGAGCCCGGCGCAGTGATGCTGATCGGTCCGGTCACAGGGTTCGGGATCGTGATGGTCGGGATCGTGAAGGTGGCAGTCGCGGCTGGACGGCGCGGCCCCCGTCGAGGTGACCTGCATGGTGGCCGTGCCCGAGATCGGTGCCACCTGCGACAATCGTGGCAAGGTTCTGCGGGAACTGCGTCTTGAGGGCGAAGTTGCTCAGATTGAACGACCCGCCCGGTGAGACCGGATTCGGCGAGATCGACCCCGTCACCGTTATCGGAAAGGTGGTCGGGCCAAGAACCGGCAGGTTGCAGCTCGCGCTGAAACTGGCGTGTCGGCGCCGGCGATCCCGCTTCCACTCGCCACGGCCAATCCGACCGTTCCGACCAGTCCCACCGCCGCCAACGCCACTGCGCCACCCAGCGATGCCAGGCGAACCGGCAGTGTTCGTCTTGATCTCATCTGCGCCTCTCCTCACGCTCTTGAGGCGCGAACCCCCCGGGGCCGCTCCTCCCAATTCCGACACGGCGATCGCGCATCGGCGCGATCGGCTGACATCGTCGTCGTCCCCTGCCTGATCGGCAACTCCCCCAACCAGCAGCGCAACCTAGGGGAAGGCTCCGTGCAATTGCAACAGGTCCCGTGAACACGACACACGCACCGGTCCGGATGACTCCGTTCCGGGTACCACCGGACGTACCCCCGCGTACCACCGGGCGTAGGGTGGCGTCGTGGGTCGCTTGGGGCCGGACGCCCGGAGGGTCTGACGGTGGCGGCGAACGCCGGCAACGAGGCGTCCCCGGACACCGAGCTCGCCGCCTTCGCCGCGTCCTTCGCCGAGCAGGGTTTCGCGACACTCCGCGGGGTCTTCGCCGAGGCGACCCTGGCCGAAGCCGAGGCCGAGCTGGCAGGGGTTCAGCGGCGCCTGGCAGCCGGCGAGCTCGACGAGCGGTTCGGGACCGCCATCCTCGACGACCCGGAGGCGACTCTCGGGGGTGAGCCCTTCGCCCACTACGTGTGCTTCGCGACCGACGCCTCGCCGGCAGCGGGTCGCCTCGTCCGCCAACCGGTGCTGGTCGAGGCGGCACACCTTCTGCTGGGGGCGGACGCATGGCTCCTCGACCACGAGCAGTTCGGCGTCGTCTACCAGGACGCCCGACCGGGACCCGGCTCTGGCTACTCGCGGATCGGTTGGCACACCGACCACCAGTCCGGCCCGCACCTCGAGGTCTGGCCGGGCGCGGCGTTCACCGTGCACTTCGATGCGACGTCGCCGGCCAACGGCTTCCTCCGGGTGCTCCCCGCGAGCCACCTCGGCGGGACCGAGGGAATCCCGCTCGGCTTCGAGCGGGTTCCCGGCGAGGTCGCCCTCTACCAGGAGCGCGGGGACGTGCTCTTCCACCACTCGGATCTGTGGCACGCCGCGGCGCGTGCGACCGCGGACGGAGAGGCGGCGATCCGGCGCCACCTGCGCGGCTCGTGGCACGGCGGGGCGAGGCTCGAGGTCGGACACGGCACGGCCGACTTCGTGAAGAACGCCCTGCGCTAGTTTCGACGCGGCGGGCGGTCCGGCTCGCGACCGGCGAAAGGTGAAGAGACGTGGAGGTCCTCCGAACTCCCGACGACCGTTTCGAGGGGCTCCCGGGATTTCCTTTCGACCCGCACTACGTCGAGATCCCCGACGAGGACGGCGGGATGTTGCGGGTCCACTACCTCGACGAAGGCCCTTCCGACGGCCAGGTCGTGCTGCTCCTCCACGGCGAGCCCTCGTGGTCCTACCTCTACCGCCACATGATCCCGGTGCTCGTCGACGCCGGACTGCGCGCGATCGCGCCCGACCTCGTCGGTTTCGGTCGTTCCGACAAACCCACGCCTCGTACCGAGTACACCTTCGCTCGGCACGTCGAGTGGATGCGCAGCCTCCTCTTCCACCGGCTCAACCTCTCGGGCCTCACGCTCGTCTGCCAGGACTGGGGTGGGCTCATCGGGTTTCGCCTCGTCGCCGAGCACGCCGATCGTTTCGCACGAGTCGTGGCGGCCAACACCTTCCTCCCGACCGGTGACGAACCGGTCGGCGAGGCGTTCCACGCATGGCTCGCGTTCTCCCAGGAGGTCGAGGTCTTCCCGGCCGGGGGGATCGTGAACGCCGGGTGCGCGACCGATCTCGCCCCCGAAGTGATCGCCGGTTACGACGCACCCTTCCCCGACCAGCGTTTCACCGAGGGCGCACGACAATTCCCGACGCTCGTGCCGATCCGCCCCGACGACCCGGCCTCGGAAGCGAACCGGGCCGCGTGGGAGATCCTCCGCGGCTTCGAGCGCCCCTTCCTCACCGCGTTCAGCGACGGGGACCCGATCACCGCGGGCTCCGATCGCGCGCTCCAGGCGCGGATCCCCGGTACCAGGGGGCAGGCGCACACCACCATCGAGGGCGGCGGCCACTTCCTCCAGGAGGACAAGGGTCCCGAGCTCGCCCGGGTGATCGTCGACTTCGTCCGGGCCACCTGACCGCCCGGGAACAGCCGGCCTCGCCGGGGAGCAGGTCGGGCATACTTGGCCGATGGCCGACCGGAACGTGCTCGGCGGCGAGCTCGAACCCTGCAGCACGGAGCCGCTCACCGGCTTCTACCGGAACGGGTGCTGCGCGACCGGACCCGAGGACCTCGGGAGCCACACCATCTGTGCGGTGGTCACGAAGGAGTTCCTCGAGCACCAACGCGGGATCGGCAACGACCTGATCACCCCGCTGCCCCAGTACCACTTCCCGGGTCTGTCCCCCGGCGACCGTTGGTGCGTGACCGCGGCCAACTGGTTGCGCGCGCACCTCGAGGGAGCCGCGGCCTTCGTGGTCCTCGCCTCGACCCACGAGCGTGCACTGGAGATCGTGCCGCTCGAGGCCCTCGAGGAGCACGCGGTCGACGTGCCCTCGGACCCGGGGGGCCTCGCCGGCTGAGTCGGCCAGCTGCCGAGGGCCGGAGCGACCGGCGGCCCGGACCGTCAGCGCCGCCGGAGCGCCTTCTTCAGCACCGCGTCGTACGTGTCGAGTCCCTCGCGGAAGAGCCGGGACTCGGGTCCGGCCGCGATCCCCACTCGTTCGGGGACGATGCCCCAGATGGGGACCTTCTCCTTCGTCCACCACTCGACCGCTTCCTCGAGATCGTTGGTGCCGAGCCGAGCCGCACAGATGACGATGCCGAAGGCCGACTTCGGTCGGATCATCTCGAGGGTGGCCTCCACCCTCGAGTACTCGACGCCGCCCGCACGGGTGGGGACGACGACCGCATCGGCGCGCTCGAGGGCCGCGCGGACGATCCGCTCGTCTCCCGGGGGCGTGTCGACGACCGCGAGGCCGCGGTGCCCGGTCATCGCCCGTCCGACGGTGCGCTCGGAGGGTGCCTCGACCAGGTCGACGCCCTCGACCGGCCGCGCTTCGAACCACTCCGCCGAGGAGGCCTGGCGGTCCGCGTCGACGAGCAGGACAGGGTCCCAGCCGCGTTCGAGCGCGGCAGCCGCGAGGTAGACGGTGGTGGTGGTCTTGCCGACGCCGCCTTTCACGTTGCTGACGACGATGTTCACGGCGAGATCCGGACAGCGAGGTTGGCGCGCACGCCCGCACCATACCCCAACAGATTATAGGCCCCCACCAGGGATTATGGGCAGGCCGACGAGTCAGTTCGCACGCGACCTCAGCGGACCCGCGGCGCGGTCCGCCGTCGTCCAGCTGACCGGCAGCCTCGCCGGCCCCCAGATCCCGAAGGTCTCCGGCTTCCACTCGACCGGCCCGGCGAGCCGGAGATCGGGCATGCGTTCGGCGAGCAGGACGAGTGCCTCCTGGAGCTCGGCGCGGGCGAGATGGGCACCGAGACAACGATGGATTCCGAAGCCAAAGGTCATCTGCTGGACACACGGTTCGCGTTCGACGTCGAAGTGCTCGGGCTCGTCGAAGACGCCGGGGTCGCGGTTCGCCCCCGCGAGCGAGATCGACACGAGCGTCCCCTCGGGGAAGAGGACGTCGCGGTATTCGATCGGCTCGGACGCGACCCGGATCGTGCCGGCGACCGCACCGAGGTACCGCATGGTCTCGTCGACGACTCGGTTGGCGAGCTCGGGGTGCTCCACGAAACGACGCCACTGGTCGGGATGTGAGCCGAGCAGGGCGACGGAGCAGCCGAGCTGGTTGCGAGTCGTGTCGGTCCCTGCCATGAGAACCGCCTCCGCGAGCATGATCAGCTCGTCGCTCGAGAGCCGGTCGCCTTCCTCCTCGACCGAGATCAGCGCGCTGAGGAGATCGTCCCCCGGCTCGTCCCGGCGGTGCTCGACGAGGGCGCGTACGTAAGCCTCGAGCTCGGTGGACGCCGACTGGATCGCCGCGATGTCCTCTGCCAGGTTCTGGTTGAAGATCTTGAAGATGTCGGTGGCCCACCCCGAGAAGAGCTCCCAGTCGCTCCTCGGCGCGCCGAGCAGCTCGCAGATGATCGGGATCGGGTACGGCTGGCAGACCCGTGGGACGAAATCGCACGACCCTTCCTCGGCGACCGCGTCGAGGAGCTCGCCGACCACCTCGCGCATGAACGGGCGCAACCGGTCCGCCGCGGCCGGCGTGAACGCGCCGTTGACCAGTCGCCTCAGCCGGGTGTGCTCGTCCCCTTCCATCGAGAGGATCGACGGTCGACGCTCCTCGAACTCGGCCCCGGCGACACCCTGCATCGTCGGGATCAACGACAGCGCGGAGTGGAACCGCCGGTCGCGCAAGACCGCCGACGCGTCTTCGTAGCGCAGCACCGCGAACCCGAGCGGGGTGCGGGCCAGCCAGTACGCGTCGCGCGCCGAAGAGATCTCCGCGATGCGCTCGGTGCGACTGAGACCGGTGGGGTCGTAGACCGGTAGGTCGAGCTCGAATGCGGTGGTCGCGGCCAACTCCCCCCCCTTTTTTTTCCGGTGCCCGCGCTGCCGTCGGGCGGTAAGCCGGTCGGCCCAGAGGTGTACCGCTCCAGCCTGCCCTTTCGGACACTATGGAGGCACGTCGCCGTACGTCAACCAGGTGTGACGGCGATGGCGGTCCGCGTGGACCTTGCGTACGCTGGCCTGCGATGGCCGCCCGAGCGAGACGCACGCCGTGGGAGATCCGGCGCGACATGGCGCTCGCCCGGCTCAACACCGTCGCCGACGCGCGCCGGCTGGCCAGGCGAAGAGTGCCACCTGCGGTCTTCGACTACATCGACGGCGCGGCCGGCGAGGAGCGCACCCTTGCGATGAATCGCGAGGCGATCGAGTCGGTCGGGTTCCTCCCCCGGATGGGAGTGACCGCCGGCACGCCCGGTCCCGACCTCGGCACCACCGTGCTCGGCACGCCGGTCAGCATGCCGATGTTGATGAGCCCGGTCGGATTCACCCGGATGATGGAGCCCGGAGGCGACGTGGCCGGCGCCCGCGCCGCCGAAGCAGCGGGAACCATCTTCACGTTGAGTTCGATGTCGGGACAGACGCTCGAGGAGGTGGCCGCCGCGTCGTCGGGACCCCTCTGGTTCCAGCTCTACTTCCTCGGCGGGCGCGACGGCGCCGAGCAACTGGTCGCCCGTGCGCGCGACGCCGGTTACCGCGCGCTCGTCGTGACGGTCGACACCCAGGTCCCCGGGAACCGCGAGCGCGACCACCGTTACGGGCTCTCGCCACCGCTCAACCTCGATCGCCGCACCATGGTCAAGATGGCCCCGCAGGCGGCGTTGCACCCCTGGTGGCTCTACGACGTCGCGAAGGACCGGTTCCGGCTCGAGCTCGCAAACGCGACGACCATCGAAGCGGAGGGACACCGGATGACCGAGGGCGAAGCGCTCATGCACTGGATCTCGAGACCCCCGCTGTGGGAGGACTTCGCCTGGATGAGCAAGGTCTTCGACGGACCGGTGATCTGCAAGGGCGTCCTGTCCGGCGAGGACGCGAAGCGGGCCGTCGATGCCGGTGCGTCCGCGATCATCGTCTCCAACCACGGTGGCCGGCAGCTCGACGGGGTGCCGTCGGGGATGGAGGCACTGGTCGACGTACTCGACGCGGTCGGCAACAAGGTCGAGGTTCTGGTCGACGGCGGCTTCCGGAGGGGTGCCGACGTCGTACGCGCCGTCGCGCTCGGCGCGAAGGCGGCGATGATCGGACGGCCCTGGGCGTACGGGCTCGCGGCGGCCGGCGAGCCGGGGATCAACAAGGTGCTCTCGTTCATGCGACAGGACATCGATCGCACGCTCCGGCTGCTCGGCGCACCCTCGGTCGAGGCACTCGACCCGTCGTACGTCTCCCCGCCGGAAGGATGGGTCAAACCCAAGCCACGCGCGCGGCGCAGAACAGCGAGCACCACCGCGACCTCGTCGAAGACCTCGTCGAAGACCTCGTCTCACTGACCGAGAGGGGCCGCGGCGTGCACGTCGCGGAGACGGCCCACCCGTAGACTTCGTCGCCTGTGCCCTCTTCCGAGTGCCAGGTGGCTGCTCGATGAGCGTCCTCACCCGGATCCGCACGATCGTCCTCGGCCGCGAGCTCTCGACGGCCGAGGCCTCGAGCGAGGAAATCACCCCGGTCGAGGGGCTGTCGGCACTCTCGCTCGACGCGCTCACCTCGGTGGCCTACGGGCCCGAGGCGATCCTTCTCGTGTTGGCCGGTGCAGGTGCCTCGGCGCTCCACCTCATGTTGCCGATCACCATCGCGATCATCGTGCTCCTGGTCATTCTGGTGACCTCCTACCGACAGGTGATCGACGCCTACCCCCACGGGGGTGGCGCGTACGCGGTGACCCGCGACAACTTCGGACCACAGGTCAGCAAGCTGGCGGGCGCCGCGCTCATCGTCGACTACACCCTGACGGTGGCGGTCTCGATCGCCGCGGGCGTCGGGCAGCTCACCTCCGCCTTCCCCTCGACGTCGTCGTACACGGTGCCGATCTGCCTCGGGATGCTGGCGATCATCACCGCGCTCAATCTGCGGGGGCTCGGTGAAGGAGCGCGTGCCTTCCTCCTGCCGACCATGGTGTTCATCGTCGGGCTGCTGGCGATCATCTTCATCGGCCTCGTCCACCCGCTCGGCACCGGCACCCCCCAAACAGGCAGCTCGCTCGTCGCCACCCACGGCCTCGAGACGGTCGGCCTCCTCCTCGTCCTGAAGGCATTCTCCGCGGGGTGCAGCGCGCTCACCGGCGTCGAGGCGATCGCCAACGGCGTGCCGCTGTTCAAGGTTCCCCGGGTTGCCCGTGCGAAGCGGACCGAACTCCTCCTCGGGGTGATCCTCGGCGCGATGCTGCTCGGCCTCGCGGTGCTCACCGACAAGTTCCACATCGAGCCGCGTTCGAACGAGACGGTGCTCAGCCAGATCATGTCGGAGTCGGTGGGGCGCCACTGGGCCTACTACATCGTCTCGCTCACGATCACTCTCGTGCTCGCGCTCGCCGCCAACACGTCGTTCGGGGGGATGCCGGTGCTCACCAGCCTCCTCGCGAGGGACAACTACCTGCCCCACTTCTTCGGCGTCCGCGACCGCCGCCTGGTCTTCGGCAACGGCGTGTGGACGCTGGCGGGGTTTTCGGCCGTGCTGCTCGTCGCGGTCGGCGGCAACACCAACACCCTGATCCCGCTGTTCGCGATCGGTGTGTTCACCGGATTCACGCTCTCCCAGGCCGGCCTCGTCCTGCACTGGCGGCGCACCCGAGAGGCGGGCTGGTCGAGACGGGCGGCGATCAACGCCATCGGAGCAGCGGTCACCGCGATCGCGACAGTGATCTTCCTCATCACCAAGTTCGTCGAGGGCGCGTGGGTGGTGGTCCTCGCGATCCCGATCCTTATCCTCCTCTTCAACCGCATCGAGGCCTATTACCGGCGGGCGGGTGAGGAACTCGGCGTCGGCGTCGTCCCCCCTCCGCTCCGGAGAAAGCACACGGTGGTGGTCGTGCCGGTGACGAGCGTGTCCCGCCTTGCCCGGTTCGCGCTCTCGGAGGCCGTCTCGCTCGGCGACGAGGTCATCGCCGTCACCGTCGTCTTCGACGGGGAGGGTCCGGGCCTTCCGGTGCACGACGTCGAGGCCCAGTGGGCGGAGTGGAACCCGGGCGTCCCCCTCCGGGTCCTCCACACCCAGTACTCCTCGATCGTCCGACCGATCCTCGAGGTGGTGGACGCGCTCCGCGCACAACACGACAAGCAGGTCGTCGTCCTCATCCCGGTGGTCGTACCCGATCGTTTCCGGTACCGGCTCCTGCACAACCAGGTCGACCTGGCACTCGCCAGCGAGCTGCACAAGCGCCCCGACGTCGTCGTGGCGAGGGTGCCGATGGCCTTGCGGACGAGCCACGACGAATCGCGGCCGGTGGAGGACCACGACCGCGGCGATTCCGCGCACGACCCGGCGACCGGCTGAACACGAGGTCCGCCTCCGACCGGGCGCTACGGTGGAAGGTCGATGGACGTGCGGGCCGGGCCGGCCGACACCGGGCTCGAGGTTCTCCACCTTTCGAGCATCATCAAGCGCCCTCTGGTCGACGGAGCCGGCGACAAGCTCGGCCGCGTGCAGGACCTCATCGTGCGGATGGGCGATTCGCCGCACCCCCCGGTGGTCGGACTGGTGGTCCAGATCGGCGGGCGAGATCTGTTCGTCCCGATCCGAAAGGCGCGCTTCGAGTCGGGACGGGTCCGCTTCGAGGGCCGTCGGGTGGACCTGCGCCGGTTCGAACGGCGCCCCGGCGAACTGCTGCTCGCACGGGATCTGTCGACGCGCCATCTGATCAACTTCGTGGCCGGTCGCCTGATCCGCGCCAACGAGATCGAGCTCGCCAGGGTCGACGGAAGGTGGGAGGTCGTCGGCGTCGACCCGTCGACGCACTCACCTCTCCGGCGACTGCGACCCGGATGGAAGCGACGCCAGCAACCGACGTCGATCGTCGACTGGGCGAGCATCGAGCCATTCGTCGCCCACGTCCCCACCTCTCGCCTGCGGATCCCCTACCGGAAGCTCGCGAAGCTCCACCCCGCACAGATCGCCGACCTGGTCGAGGCCGCGTCCCACGAGGAAGGCGAAGAGATCATCGAGGCGGTGGGCGAGAACCGGGAACTCGAGGCCGACGTCTTCGAGGAGCTGGACATCGAGCACCAGGTCGAGTTCCTACGGAGCCGCTCCGACGAGGAGGCGGCGCGGCTGCTCACCTCGATGGCGCCCGACGACGCGGCGGACCTGATCACCGAGATCGACCAGGAGCGCCGGCTCCCGATCCTCAACCTGTTGCCCGCGGTCCAGCAGCGCACCATCCGCTCGCTCCTCAGCTACAACCCCGAGACCGCTGGCGGGCTGATGAGCCCCGACTTCCTCTGCCTCCCCCAGACGACGACCGCGGGTCAGGCCCTCGAGTCGATGCGGCGTTCGACTGCCGCCCCCGAGTCGCTGAACGTCGTCTTCGCGACCGACGAGGGCGGTCAGGTGACCGGGAGTGTCACCGCGGTCCAACTGATCAAGGCGGATCCTTCGGCGCGCCTGGCCGACGTGGTCGACCCGGACCCACCGCATGTCCATCCGGACTGGGACGTCGGCGCAATCGCCCGCAAGATGTCGGACTTCAATCTCGTCGTGGCCCCGGTGATGGACGATGAGCACCGCAAGATCGTCGGTGTCGTGACCATCGACGATCTGCTCGAGCTACTGCTCCCGACCGGCTGGCGCCGCGACTTCGGCACCACCTCGGCCGAGGACTGAGCCGTGGGCCGGCGACGAAGACCCAGCGTCGCCGGGACCCGTCGGCGACGATCAGCCGCGGTCTTCTGACCCGACGGCCGATCGCGCCGGTGGGTGGTCGGCCGTTCAGAGCGCGGGAAGCGAATTTCTGGACCCACCTCGATGCCCGATCGGCTGCCGGCGCGGTCATTTCGCTCGAGCGTCGTGTGGGCGCCGGCCATTCGGGGTGTCGGCGGATGGATCCACCATGGGAGCACACGGTGCCTTCCGGGCGCGCGGACGGTCCAGGGCGATCTCGCGAGGTCCGAGCACCCCACCGGGACGATCACGAATGCGAACGAGGAAGGGAGGTGAAGACAGTGGAACAGAAGGCCCCCGACGTCGAGGCCACCTCGAGCGTGCTCGATGCGGCCCACGAAGGCGACATCCGCGGGGCTTTCGGGACCATCCGCCAGCACGACGTCGAGGCGCGTCGCTCTTGGTGGACGCGGCTGTTGACCCTCTTCGCGATCATGGGCCCCGGCCTGATCGTGATGGTGGGTGACAACGACGCAGGCGGCGTCTCCACCTATGCGCAAGCGGGACAGAACTACGGCCTCACCCTCCTCTGGACGCTGCCGTTGCTGATACCGGTTCTCGTCGTGAACCAGGAGATGGTCGTCCGCCTCGGTGCGGTCACCGGCGTCGGCCACGCGCGGCTCATCTACGAACGGTACGGCCGGTTCTGGGGTGCCTTCTCGGTCGGCGACCTCTTCATCTTGAACTTCCTGACCATCTCGACCGAGTTCATCGGAGTGAGCCTGGCGCTCTCCTACTTCGGGGTGAACAAGTACATCTCGGTTCCCGTCGCGGCCGTCACGCTGGTGGTCATGACCGCGACCGGCAGCTTCCGGCGCTGGGAGCGGTTCATGTTCGTGTTCATCGCCGCCAACTTCCTGGTGATCCCCTTGGCCGTGCTCAGCCACCCGACTGCCGGCTCATACGTCCACGGTCTGGTGGTACCCGGGGTGCAGGGCGGCTTCACCTCGACGTCGGTGCTCCTGATCATCGCCATCGTGGGGACCACCGTTGCCCCTTGGCAGCTGTTCTTCCAGCAGTCGAATATCGTCGACAAGCGGATCACTCCCCGGTGGATCAACTACGAACGCGTGGACACGGTCGTGGGCTCGATCATCACCGTCTTCGCCGCGTCACTGCTGATGGCGGTCACCGCGTCGGCCTTCGCCGGAACGCCCCTCGCCGGCAAGTTCACCAATGCCGAGGGCGTCGCGCACGGCCTCAGCCACTACGTCGGGAACGGAGCCGGGGCGATTTTCGCGATCATCCTGCTGAATGCGTCGATCATCGGTGCGGCAGCGGTCACCCTCGCAACCTCCTACGCGTTCGGTGACTCGTTCGGTACGCGCCATTCGCTCCACTACACGTGGCGGGAAGCCAAGTTCTTCTACGGAGCTTTTTCGGGGATGGTCGCGCTCGCTGCGGCCATCGTTCTCATCCCGGGTGCACCACTCGGTCTGATCACGACCAGTGTCCAGGCGCTCGCCGGTGTGCTCCTACCGAGCGCAACCGTGTTCCTTCTGCTTCTCTGCAACGACAAGGAGGTGCTCGGACCCTGGGTCAACCGGCTCTGGCTCAACGTGGTGGCCGGGGTGATCGTGACGATCCTCCTCATGATGTCGCTCGTGCTGATGACCACCACTCTCTTCCCGCAGGTCAACGTGACCGTCCTTGCGCTGGTGCTCGGGGGAATCCTCCTCGTCGGCTACGTGTACTGGGGGATCTTCATCGTCCGGCACCGAGAGGAGTGGCGAGCGGCCGAGGAGATGCCCCGGGAGAGAAAGGCGACCTGGCGCATGCCCTCGCTCGCACTCTTGAAGCGGCCCACCTGGTCGCGTGGCCGCCTGGTCGGGATGTACGCGCTGCGCGGCTATCTGGTGCTGGCGGTGATCATGCTGCTGGTCAAGGCGATCGAGCTCGGGGTCAGGTAGCGCTCGAGGGGGACCACACCCGCCTCGGCGTCGGCGGCTGCGCGGTCAGGTGCCGGCGGCTCGATCAGGTGCTGGCGGTGGTCGACGGGGAGGTGGTGGTGGTCGTCGAGGTCGTCAGCGCCGTCGGGCCCACCAGAACGTTCCAGGAGCACGAGGTGGCCACCGCGAAGGCGAAAGTACCCGTCTTGGTGTACGCCTTCGTCCCCCCGCCACCCAGTCCGGTCTGGTCGGTGATCGAGATGGGCGAGCCACTCGACTTCGTCGCGGTGAGCACGAATCTGCTCGCCGTGACCGGATTGGTGCAGTTGAACTTCCAGGTGACCGTCCACTTCGCGGAGAGGGTCACCGAACCGAGCGTCTTGCTGCCGGTTCCCGACTGCTGGATGACCGGCTTGCTCGAGACGGTGGTCGTCGGCGACGACGAGTTGGAGCTGCAGGCAGTGAGCGTGAGGGCGAGAAGCGCGAGAAGGGCGAGAAGGGCGACGCCAACGGCGGTCGCTCGTTGGTCTCGACGCCAACGGAGCCGGTCGGTCTTCGCGGAGCCGATGCACCCGGTCGGTCCGACCTCGCGTTCCGATGGCGCGACGGAGTGGATCGGAAAGCGTGTCGACGGCATCCGGGCAGCATATTGCACGTGCGAACTTCGGAAGCGGCCCACGCAAGCCGGCAGCCCGCGGCGTGCGAGACCGACTCCAGCGTGGCCGGTTCACACCGCGTTCAGCCGAGTGAAGCCATGCCGACGATCGGGCTTGTTGAGCGTCAGGTTGCCGGTGGAACCGAAGAACGCCGCGTCGCCGTACGAGAAGATGCCGCCGTCGATGGCGACCAGCCAGTAGCCCAAGCCGCTGGGCGTCGAGGCCATGCCGACGATGGGCTTGTTGAGCGTCAGGTTGCCGGTGGAACCGAAGAACGCCGCGTCGCCGTACGAGAAGATGCCGCCGTCGCTGGCCACCAGCCAGTAGCCCAAGCCGCTGGGCGTCGAGGCCATGCCGACGATGGGCTTGTTGAGCGTCAGGTTGCCGGTGGAACCGAAGAACGCCGCGTCGCCGTACGAGAAGATGCCGCCGTCCGATGCGACCAGCCAGTAGCCCAAGCCGCTGGGCGTCGAGGCCATGCCGACGATGGGCTTGTTGAGCGTCAGGTTGCCGGTGGAACCGAAGAACGCCGCGTCGCCGTACGAGAAGATGCCGCCGTCCGATGCGACCAGCCAGTAGCCCAAGCCGCTGGGCGTCGAGGCCATGCCGACGATGGGCTTGTTGAGCGTCAGGTTGCCGGTGGAACCGAAGAACGCCGCGTCGCCGTACGAGAAGATGCCGCCGTCGATGGCCACCAGCCAGTAGCCCAAGCCGCTGGGCGTCGAGGCCATGCCGACGATGGGCTTGTTGAGCGTCAGGTTGCCGGTGGAACCGAAGAACGCCGCGTCGCCGTAGGAGAAGATGCCACCGTCTGATGCGACCAGCCAGTAGCCGACTCGCACGACAGGTCCTACGTAAGTGAACTGCGTCATTCCCGATGTCGTCGACGTGCCGCCAACTGTGGTGACCGCTACTTGCACGGCCCCAGGGGAGTGCGGAGGAGCCGTTGCCATGATCTGGGTGCTCGAGATCACGGTGAACGAAAGGGCCGGAACGGTGCCGAACCGAACCGAAGTGGCACCCGCGAAACCACTGCCGGTGATGATGACAACCGTGCCACCCGAGGTGGAGCCCGAACTCTGGCTCAGACCTCCTACTGTCGGAATTGCGACGTAGGAGAACCGGTCCCCAGCGTTCGTCGGCGACGTCCCACCGGCCGTGGTCACGGTCACGTCGACCGTGCCGACGACGTGCGCTGGTGAACTGGCCGTCAGCTGACTGGCCGATACAACGGTGACTGAAGAGGCCGCCGCGGTGCCAAACGAGACGGTTACTGGTCCCGCGAAGTTGCTCCCCGTGATCGTGACGATCGTGCCGCCCATCGTCGGGCCCGATGTCGGGGTGATGGAAGTGACGGCCGGCGCGGCGAGAAACAAGAACTGATCTGACAGACCGGTCGCGGAGGTTCCACCCACGGTTGTGACCGTCACGTGAACAGTCCCGGAAGCGTGGGTCGGAGAAGTCGCAGTGATCTGGTTCGCGGAGTCGACGCTGAACGAAGCAGCGGGTGTCGGGCCGAATGTCACGCTGGTCGCGCCAGTGAAGTTGGTTCCCGTAACCGTGACCGTGGTCCCTCCAGTCGTCGGGCCACTCGACGGGCTGATCGCCGTCACGGTCGGAACTGGCACGTAGGTGAAGACATCGGCGGGTGAAGATGCTGAAGTACCACCGCGTGACGTAACCGTTATGTCAACGGATCCTGGGGCTCCTGGAGGCGATGGAGCAGTGATCTCCGTATCTGAGACGATCGTCACGCCAACCGCAAAGGTGGACCCAAATTGGACACTGGTCACGTGCGACAGACTCGAGCCAGTAATCGTTACCAACGTCCCCCCAGACGCTGGACCCGCCGCCGGATTGATGGACGCAACTACGGGGACATTCAGGTATGTATAGACACCAGCTGGTGATGTGACTGACGTTCCGCTAGGGGTTGTGACTGTAACGTCCACTGGGCCAGCTGTTCCGGCAGGCGCAGTGGAAGTGATTTGCGAGTCTGAGTTAAAGACGAAGCCCGCAGCGCTCGCACCGAATTGCACGCTCGTCGCCCCAGTGAATCCAGATCCCGTGATCGTAACCGGCGTGCCAAACGTGAGCGGGCCCGTATTCGGGCTAATGCCTGTGACCACGGGCAGCGGCGCTGCTTCCGCTGGAGTTGAAGTCACGATCGCGAGCGTGGGAGCGGCGGTCAGTAGAGCCGCTACGAAAGTAGCGACGAGACGCCGGAGGCTCCGTCGCGACCGATCAGATTTCCCGAATGAACGGCGATCAGGCTTTCCCGACCAAAGGTCTGAATGACCTCGTTCGTGCCGCATAGCCACCTGCTTTCCGGCTTGCCCGGGCGTGTTCGCCGGGCGCCGGGGGGAGATGCGTGCGTGGGCTCGTTTGTTTCGTCGGTCCGCGGCAGGTGCACGCGACCTCGACCCGGATGGGGTCTCTTGTCAGTCAGGGCCGACCGTGGGTCAAATGCCCTTTGTCATATGAACTCTGGTCCGCTCGAAACTCGATTTCAAGGCCCAGCGTCACGGCGATCGCGATCAACACCCGATCCTCACGAGCCAGGACATGATCGATCAGGTGCTTCCGGCGCGTTCTGCGCCATCCTATTTCGATGGGTCGGCACTCGTGATCCGGTTCCCCGTCCCTCCTCGTGGGGCAGGGCGCCCCATTCGCGACGGCCACCAGTTCCACCGTCCCAGTAACTCGACCGTCGAGGGGACGAGGACGGTTCGCACGATGAAGGTGTCGATCAGGATCCCCACGGCCAGGCCGACTCCAATCTCCCGGATCGACCCGTTGCCAGCACCGGAACCACCGACCACCGCCAACACCACGAAGCTGCCCGCAAGCACCAAGCCGGCCGACGTCACCGTCGGGCCGGTCACGCCGACGGCCTTGATGACGGCCTCGCTGAGAGACATGCGACCCGCCTCTTCGCGGATACGCGTCATAACCAGGATGTTGTAGTCCTCGCCGAGAGCAAGCAGGAATATGAACATCAAGAACGGTAAGAGGAAGATCACGCCGCCCTCTCCGCCGATCAACTGGAACACGAGCACCGAAATGCCGAGCGAGGCGAGATACGAGAGGACCACGCTCAGGATCAGGTAGATCGGAGCGATCAGGCTGCGCAGGACGACGGCGAGGACGAGACCGATCGCGAGGATTGCGATGGGCACGATCTTGCCGACATCGGAGTCAGAGATGTGGCTGACGTCGTAGAGCGCCGGTGCCTCACCGGCCACTCCGCTGGCATCGGCCCCCCCTTTGGCCGCGGCAGCGGATACGACGGAACGGATCCGGGGTATCGCATTGATCGCGGGGTTTGCACCGGGGTTGCCGGCTTCGAGGCCGGTCTCCCACTGAACCGTATGTCCGTCCGCGCTGATGTAGCGGGCAGTGGTCAGAAAGGTGTCGTAGTCGGCCGGTGAGACACTGGAACCTGCCGGCGGGGTGAGCGGCATGGCGACCAACTCCTGTGCGGAGCCATAGGGATGGAGCTGTTGGTAGAGGGACGACAGCTGCGCGGGCGTGATGGAAGCGCCGTTTGGGTCGAGCGGTCCGGTAATCGCCCTGAAGACGCCGCTGTCATGGAGAGCGTTCGTCGCGACCAGAAGCTGTTCGGGGCTCTCCCAGACAGACGTGGGGAAGTGCATCACGACGTTGGTCGGATTCGCGTTCGACTGCGGGAAGTACTTCGCCAACGCCGCGTTGCCCTTGGCGGCGTCACTGCCGGCTGGCGCGGCGAGGTCACCACCGAAACCCGATGGCTGGAAGCTGAGTGCGAAGAGCGCGAACGCGCCGAGCAGCAGAACGCCGGCAATGAGCGTTCGCACAGGACGTTGGACCAGACGGGAGGCGACGCGCCCCCACGTCCCATCGGAGGTCCCGCGTGGCATGGTCTTCGAAGGCCAGAAAACCGCTCTTCCGAGGATTGCGAGGAGCGCCGGGAGAAGGGTGAGGCCCGCCAACAGCATCACCGCGATGCCAAGGGCGAGCGGAAGCCCCAAGTCGTGATAGAGGTTGAAGCTTGCCGCCAGCAGCGTCAACAGGGCGACGATGACGGTCGCTGCCGAGGCGCTGATCGACTCGCCCACCCGACGCACGGCGAAGGCGACGGCGTCCTTCGGATCGCTCCCCGCGAGCAGTTGCTCGCGCACCCGGAAGACCAGGAAGAGTCCGTAGTCGGTGCCCGCGCCGAGGATGAGCACGATCAGAAGGATCTGGGTGAAGAACGAGATCTGCAGAACGCCGGCCGACCCGAGGCCGCCGATGATCGAGCTCGAGAGCATCAGCACCAACGCCGCGGGCAGCAGGGTCACCAGTGGTGCCAGTACCGAGCGGAAAATGATCAGCAGCAAGACGATGATGAAGATGATCGACGCGAATTGGATCTCGTTTCCTTGCTTCGCCGATTGCCTCTGGTTCGCCACGCCGGTCGCCACTTGGCCGGCGAGATGGACCTGGAGATCGCTCGGCAGAGGCACTTGGTCGAGCGCCGAGTTCATGTGGTCAACCAGTTTGGACGTCTTGCCTTGGTCGAACGGAGTGGTCGACGAGGTGAAGAGCAGCTGAGCAGCTCTCCCATCGGGAGACGTTCCGAGGAAGTGGGCCGACAGCGCGGTCGGCACCCTCTTCAGATTGGTGAGGAGGTCGGCGAGCGCAGCACGGTCCTCCGTGGTCAGTGCCGGGGCCGAGGTCGCCGCCACGATCGGCACGTTGCTGTGGTCGACCGAACCGATCAATGGCTGCGCGAGGGCGGCCGCTTGATTGCTCGGTGCACTCGCCGGCAGGAAGGTGCTGTTGTTGTTGTTCACCTCGCTGGCGAGCGTCGGTAGTGCGCGCACGGTGACCACGGTGCCGATGATCCAGATGGCAACGACCAGCCAGCGCAGGCGGACGACGCCGCGTCCCAGCGCCTCGAAGAAACGACTCATCGGAGATCCAATCTCGGTAACAGCTCGGTGGGGGGAGCCCGGGCGGGAACGGCGATCGGTCAGGTCAGACTACCGAGGGGTCGCTGCGGGTTGAAATCCGCGGCGACGACGCCCCGCCGAACAGCAACGGGCGGCGCGGACCAGCCGGATTCAGGCCATGCCGACGGGCCGGTGCGGGATCGGGCTCAGGGCACCTTGAGGGCCGGCACGACCTCACCCATGAAGCGCCGAAGGGTCTCGTCACCTGGAAAGTCGCGGAGCCAGAGGATGAGTCCGCGACATCCGGCGTCGAGATAGCCCTGGGTCTTCTCGACGATCTGTTCGACCGTCCCGACGAGATTGTCGGCGAGGTACTGCTCGGTCGCCGTCCCTCCCCAGAGATCGCCGCCGTCGTCGGCCTCGCACCACGCGAGTGCCTCCGCCTGGGTGTCGAACAGCCGGCAGTCCGGGCCGTGGGTGCGGGTGATCGCGTCGAACGGGCGACCGATCTCCTCGCAGTAACCCTCGAGCAGGTTCGACTTGCGCTCGAAGTCGCCGAGACCCACTTGCCAATTGGTCAGATCGGCGCGTCGGGCGGCGATCCGGAGATTGACCTTTTCGCCTCCGCCCCCGACCAACATCGGTGGCGGCGACTGCACCGGTTTCGGATCGCAGTACGCGCCGTCGAAACGCAGATGCTCGCCGTCGAAAGTGACCGTCTCTTCAGACCAGAAGCGGGTGATCACCTCCATCGTCTCGTCGAGCACCGCGAGCCGCACTCGATCGGGCAGGTAGTCGTAACCGTACGCGTGGTACTCCTGGTGATACCAGCCCGCTCCGAGGCCGAGAATGAGCCTGCCGTTCGAGTACACGTCGATGCAGGCGGCCTCTTTCGCCAGCAGGCCCGCGTTGCGGTACGACGCGCACGTCACCAGCTGACCGAGCCGGGCGGTCGTGGTCTGCTGCGAGAGCGCCGCCAACATCGTGTACGCCTCGAAGCAGTGGGTGGGCTCGCGGCGGGGCACCGTCTCGACGTGGTCGTAGACCCACAGATGGTCGTAGCCGAGTGACTCCGCGAGCTGGGCCAGCTCGACCGAGCGCTCCCAAGCCTTTCGAGCGCCCCAGCCGGTGTACTCGAGCTTCCAGCCCTGGGGAACGAACACCCCGATCTCCAAGGGCTTGCTCACGACGGGAACTCCCACCACTGGACCTCGCACATCATCGGAAGCAGGTACTTCACGTACAGCGAGTGGATCTTCACGACCTTCTGGTCGTCCATGTGCAGATCGATGAGGTCGACCCGTTCGTCGTGCTCGCGAAACGCGGCCGCCCGGTCCTGGACCCCCTGCAGCTCCTCCAGCGAGCCGACTGCGAAGCCGAAGTGGTCCATCCGTGGACAACGCATGGGATCATCGTCGGCAATGAGGAAGATGAACTGATCCCAGTGCACGCAGGAAAGGATCAGTCGGCGACGGTCCTCGGTCATGACGGTGATCTCGTCGAACCCGAACACCTCGCTCCAGAAGTGGCAGATCTCCTTCCGGTTCGTCTCGTCGAGGAGGTCGGCCGGCATGCTCATCGCGACGTGGTTGAAGTGTGGATTGCCGGTCGGATAGTAGGGATGCGTCATGAGCTGCCTCCCGTCGACGGGGCGGCCGCCGTCGCTCCGTCCGACAGCCAGGGCACCACCATGACCTTCCCGGCGAGTCGCCCCTCGGCGAGACCGACCAGCGCGTCGGGGATCCGGTCGAGGGTCACGTCCTCGGATTCGATGAGCAGGTCGGTCGGGAACCCGTCGGAGGCGAGCATCTCGAGCGCGTCGTCGAAGCCGCCAAGGTCGTAGACGAACGACCCCACCACGTGGAGCTCGTTGAGGAGGAACCGGTTCGGGTCGAACTTCGGAGCCTCCATACCGGCTCCGACGAGCGCCATCGTTCCGCCACGCCGGAGCTGGTGGAACCCTGCCTCCATCGCCGGCTTCTTTCCGGAGCACTCGAGCACCACGTGGACCGCGTGCTCCGCGATCCGCTCGGGCTCCCAGGGTGGGAACGTCTCGATTTCGGTCGGGTCGAGCACCTTCGTCGGCCCCGAGCTTCGCCGCGAGCTCCTTCCGCCGCTCCCCCGGCTCGACGACGGTGACCGGTCCGATCCCGCGGGCGACCAGTGCCGCGACCGAGAGCGCCCCGATCGGTCCCGCGCCGATGACCATCACGCTGTCGCCAGGTGCGGCGCCGGAGCGAGTGATCCCGTGGAGTGCCACCGCCAGTGGTTCGGCCAGGGCCGCTTCGCGCGCCGTAACCCCCGATGGGAGGCGCACCAGGGCCGCGGCGCGGACCAGCACGTAGCGGGCGAATGCGCCGTCGTGGCCGTCGACGATCGAGCCCTGTCGGTTCTCGCACTGGGACGGCTTGCCCTCGAGACAGCGCCGGCAGCGCCCGCATTTCGGCGTGGTCCCGCCGACCACGACCTCGTCCGAGCTCCCATCCTTCGACGCCGTCGCCGAGCGCGACGATCGAACCGGTGAACTCGTGTCCGGCGACCAGTCCCGGCTGGTCACCCCACCCCTCGAGCAGCATGTGGATGTCCGAACCGCAGATCCCGCAGTGATCGACCTCGACGAGGACCTCGCCGGGTCCGGGTGCGGGTACCGGCTTCTCCTCGACGACGACCTCGCCCGGCTTACGGTAGACGGCCGCCGGCATCGTCTCGGGCAGCGCGCCCATGTCCCACCTCCCCCGTGCGGCCCGGGTCCGATGTCCGGGCCTGGTCCAGAGTCTGGCATGCAGGTCGCCGCCCGTCAGGCGGAGACTCGATCCGGCGCGGGCTCGGCACGCGGCACCGGCGGCCGGCACGCGACAGCCCGGCAGTAAGTTGACGCGATGCCCTTCACCGCCGCCGCCGACCGCTACGAGCGCATGCCCTACCGACGTTGCGGGCGGAGCGGTCTCCAGCTCCCGCTGATCTCGCTCGGCCTCTGGCACAACTTCGGCGGGGACGCCGACGAAGACCAGATCGATCGAATGCTCACCCGGGCCTTCGATCTCGGTGTGACCCACTTCGACCTGGCCAACAACTACGGGCCGCCCTTCGGAACGGCCGAGGCCAATTTCGGCCGGTCCTTCAAACGAAACCTCGTTCCCTACCGCGACGAGCTGATCATCTCGACCAAGGCCGGCTACGACATGTGGCCGGGGCCCTATGGCGAGGGAGGCTCACGCAAGTACCTGCTCGCGAGCCTCGACGCGAGCCTTCAACGGATGGGTCTCGAGTACGTCGACATCTTCTACTCGCACTGTCCCGACCCGAACACTCCTCTCGAGGAGACCATGGGCGCGCTCGACACCGCGGTGCGGCAGGGCAAGGCGCTCTATGTCGGGATCTCCTCCTACAGCGCGGAGCTGACCGCGCACGCGGCGACGGTGCTCCGCTCCCTCGGCACTTCGCTTCTCATCCACCAACCGCCCTATTCGATGCTCAACCGGTGGATCGAGTACGGCATCCTCGACACGGTCGGGGCCCTCGGCGTCGGCTGCATCGTGTTCTCCCCCTTGGCCCAAGGCATCCTCAGCGATCGGTACCTGCACGGCATTCCCGATGGTTCGCGGGCCAGCCGCGCCGATTCGCTCCAGCCGGACCAGCTCACCGAGGAGACGCTCGCCAAGGTGCGCGCACTCGATCAGCTCGCACGCGATCGGGGGCAGTCGCTCGCTCAGATGGCGCTCGCCTGGACCGTGCGCGACCCCCGGGTGACCTCGACCCTGGTCGGAGCGAGCAGCCTCGACCAGCTGCTGCAGAATCTCGCGACGCTCGAGACGCTCGACTTCTCCGGCGAGGAGCTCGCGCGAGATCGACAAGATCCTCCGCGGCTGACCGCTCCGGAGGCACCGTCCGCCCGGCGGTTCCCCCACGAAACATCCGCCACTGACACACCCATTGACATGTGACTATTTGGTCACGTATTATGAGGGCATGGCGGACGGGGACAACGAGGACCTCGTCTTCCGGGCGCTCGCCGATCCGACCCGGCGCAGGCTGCTCGACACCCTGTTCCGGGAGGACGGCCGCTCGCTGACCGAGCTCGAGGCGGGCCTCGAGATGACCCGGTTCGGGGTGATGAAGCACCTGCGGCTGTTGGAGGAAGCAGGGCTCGTGGTGACCCGCCGATCGGGCCGTCAGAAGCTCCACTTCCTCAACCCGGTTCCCATCCGCCTGATCCACGACCGATGGATCGACAAGTACACCGAGCCCTGGGCGGCATCGCTCAGCGACCTCAAACGACAACTGGAGGACACCATGGAGAAGGTCTACGAGATCTACATCCGCACCACACCCGAACGGCTGTGGGAGGCCATCACCGATCCGGAGATCCGCCGCAAGTACAACTTCGGCGCATCCGTCACCTCGAAGTGGACGCCGGGTTCGCCGCTCGAGATGGGCTCGCCGAAGGCAGGCGGCCTGTTGGGAGAGGGCACCGTCCTCGAGGTCGACCCTCCGCGCCGCCTGGTGCACACGATGGTCGCCCTCTGGAGCGACGAGGTGCGGAGCGAGGGCGAGTCGCGGGTGACCTGGGAGATCGAGCCGGTCGCCGACTCGTGCCGCCTGACAGTGATCCACGATCAGTTGCGCGAAGGCGGCAACCCCGAGCTCTACGGCGGGTGGCCGATGATCCTCTCGGGCCTCAAGACCTGGCTCGAGACCGGTGAGCTCCTCACGACGCCCGGATCGCTCATGTACGGCTGAACCGAGCGAGCCCCTACCGGTGAACCGGGCAGGAGGCCGGCCGGCCGGGCGCCGACAGGTGACCGGTCGGGCCGGCTCCGGTGGCCCCGGAACCCGGGTGCAAGAAAAGGCAGGTCCGGAGCTAGGCGGCGGAACCATGCTCGACGGACCTGCCCATCCATTGTAGGGATCCGCCGTTCGAAACCGAGCGCGCGGCCGGGGTGAACGGGGTGAGGGCGCTCAGGCGATGTGGAGCGGGAGGGTCGCCCGGGCGATGGTCCTGACCTTGACCCGCTTGGCCCCGACGACCGTGATCACGGTCTCGGTGACGGTGACCGAGACGGTCGCCGTTCCGGCGGTCAGCTTGGGGCTCGCCTTCCCGGACAGCACCCCGACCGACGACAGCTTCAGACCGTGGGGCAGGGTCGCCGACCTGGCCCATTTCAGGGTGGCTCCCGGCGTGGACCCTCCGGCCGCGAGCTGGACCGGTCCGTACGGGCTCCCCGGAGTGGCCTGCGGGAGCGAGGCGGTCGCGACGCCGAAGCCGAGGATCGTCCAGGCGAAGGTCGCCGAACCGGTGTGACCCTCGGCGTCGCTCGCGGTCAGCGTGACCGAGCAGGTGCACGTACCGGTCGGCGTGCCGGTCACCGACCCGGTCAGCGGGTTGAGCAGCAGACCCGGCGGCAGCCCGGTCGCCTTCCAGTTCAACGGACCGATGCCGTTGGTCGCCGAGCCGGCGAGCGAGGCAACCGGTGAGAGCACGTAGTTGCGTTTGCCGCCGGGGTTGGTCACGACCAGAGTCACGCATGCTGCGGCACTGGCTGCTCCCGGGGCGAGCGTGTAGGTGCCGGACGGACAGTTGGTGGGCGCGGTAGCCCCGGCAGCCGGTACGTAGGTCCCGACCGGTGCCTGGGTGCACGGCGGCGAACCGGTTGCGCTGTAGGTGCCGGGCGCGCAGAGCCCGAGGATCGAGATCGACTGCTGTACCTGTGGCGCCGCGGCGTAGGAGGAATTCCCGGGTTGGTCGGCGTCGAGCACGCAGGTGCCGATCGCGGTGAAGGTCACCGCCCCGCCGGTGAGGGTGCATCCGGTCGAGGAGGGATCGAGGGTGATCGCGACCGGTAGCCCCGAGGCTCGCGTTCGCGGCCGGGGTGTAGGTGGCCCCGCCGGGCACCGCCGGGCTCGGCGCGCTCGAGGTGAAGGCGATGCTCTGGGTCGCGACGATCGAGATCGACTGCTGTACCTGTGCCGCCGGGGCGTAGGAGGAGTTGCCGGGTTGGTCGGCGTCGAGCACGCAGGTGCCGATCGCGGTGAAGGTCACCGCGCCGCCGGCGAGGGCGCACCCGGTCGAGGACGCATCGAGGGTGAGGGTGACCGCCAGCCCCGAGGTCGCGCTCGCGGAGGGCGTGTAGGTGGGACCACCGACTAGTGCAGGGCTCGGCGCGCTCGAGGTGAAGGCGACGCTCTGGGTCGCGACGACCGGGATCGACTGTTGCACCTGTGGCGCCGGGGCGTAGGAGGAGTTGCCGGGTTGGTCGGCGTCGAGCACGCAGGTGCCGATCGCGGTGAAGGTCACCGCGCCGCCGGCGAGGGCGCACCCGGTCGACGAGGGATCGAGGGTGATCGCGACCGGTAGCCCCGAGGTCGCGCTCGCGGTCGGGGTGTAGGTGGCCCCGCCGGCCACCGCCGGGTTCGGCGCGTTCGAGGTGAAGGCGACGCTCTGTGCGACCGCTGTCGTGAGGGCCCAGGTTTCGGCGAGGGCATTGCTGTAGGTGTCGAGACCGCCGAAGAGCACCAACTGGTTGGTGGACGAGTCCTCGACCATGGTGTCGTCGCTTCGGGGGCCCGGGAGGACCGAGGCGGTCTGCGCGGTCCAGGTGCCCGAGGCGAAGGTCCACTCGTCGCCCAAGGTGTTGAAGTTGTTGTCGGTGCCCCCGAAGAGCACCAGGCTGGCGCTCGTCGGGTCGTAGGCCATCGCGGCGAAGGCCCGGGCACTCGGGGCGCTCGTGCTGGTGTCCTCGCCCCAGGTGGTGCCGGTCATGCTCCAGGTGTCCCCCAAGGTGTTCGAGTTCACGTCCAGGCCGCCGAAGACGACCAGCTGGCCGCTCGCCGCGTCGTAGTCCATCGCCGCGTCCGATCTCGCCTGGGGGGTGAGGGGCACCCAGGCGGTGCCGCTCGAGGTCCAGGTGTCCGCGAGGGTGTTCACGTTCGAGTCGAGGCCGCCGAAGAGGACCAGCTGGCCGGTGGCGGAGTCGTCGAGCATGACGGTGTCGCTCCTCGCCGAGGGGAGTGCGACGCCCGTCCGCGCGCTCCAGGTGCCCGAGGCGAAGGTCCACTCGTCGCCGAGGGTGGTCGAGTTGGTGTCCAAGCCGCCGAGCAGCACCACCTGTTTGGTCGCGGGGTCGTAGGCCATCGCGGCGAAGGACCGCGCCGACGGGGAGGTCGCGGGCGAGAGCTGGGACCAGGTGGTGCCGTTGAAGGCCCAGGTGTCGCCGAGGGCGGTGCTGTAGGTGTCGAGACCGCCGAAGAGGACCACCTGGCCGGTCGCCGCGTCGTAGGCCATGGCCGCATCCGAGCGCGCCGCCGGCTTGTTGGAGAGGACGAGCTTCGCCCAGGTGGTGCCGGTGAACAGCCAGGTGTCCTGCTGCACGGTCCCCGAGGTGAGGATCCCCCCGAAGAGGACCAGTTCCCCGAGTGCGTTGTCATAAGTGAGTGAAGCGTCCGAGCGCGCCTGGGGGACGTAGGCCGGTGAGAGCTGGGACCAGGAGGTGCCGTTGAACGCCCAGGTGTCGCCGAGCGCGGTGACACCGTCGGCGGCGAGCCCCCCGAAGAGGACCACCTTGCCGATGGCCGGGTCGTAGGCCATCGAGGCGTAGCTGCGGGCGGCGGGTCCCGGTCCGGCGATCTGGGTCCAGGTCGAGCCGCTCTCGATCCAAGTGTCGCCGAGGGTGTTCGAGTTGACGTCGAGCCCGCCGAAGACGACCAGCTGGTTGGTCGCCGAGTCGAAGGCCGAGGCGAAGTCGCTCCGGGCCGAGGGTCCCATCGGGGTCCAGGTGGTGCCGTTGAAGGCCCAGGTGTCCGAGAGGGTGTCCGAGTAGGCGTCGAGGCCGCCGAAGAGGACCAGCTTCCCGAGGCCCGGGTCGTAGGTGAGCGAGGCGTCCGAGTGGGGGCCCGGGGTGACCGGCGGCGAGAGGAGTCTCCAGGTGGTGCCGGTGTAGACCCAGGTGTCCCCCAAGGTGGTGGTGTTGTCCGCGGCGAGACCGCCGAAGAGGACCAGCTGGCCGCTCGCCGGGTCGTAGGCCATCGAGGCGAAGCTCCGGGCCGGAGGGGAGGTGGTCGGGACCTGCTGGACCCAGCTGGTCCCGTTGTAGGTCCAGGTGTCCGAGAGCGCGGTGTTCGACCCGGAGAGACCGCCGAAGAGCACCAGCTTGCCGAGGGCGGCGTCGTTCGCCATGACGTCGTCGCTCCGCGCGGGCGGGGCGGCCGCGACCCAGGTGGCAGCCGTCGGCGTCACGGTCGAGAGCCAGGTGTCCGAGAGGGTGTTCGAGTTCGCGTCGAGCCCGCCGAAGAGGACCAGCTCGCTCGTCGCGGGGTCGAAGGCGAAGAGGGCATTGCTCCTCGCCGGCGGTGAGGTCGGCGAGGAGGCATGGGCCCAGGTGGTCCCGTTGTAGGTCCAGGTGTCGCCGAGCGTCGCGGGCGGGGTCACCGTCGAGAGCCCGCCCGAGAGGACCAGCTGGCCGGTCGCCGCGTCGTAGTCCATCGCCGCGTCCGAGCGCGCCGGCGGGGAGGTGGCCGGGGTCGCCTCGCTCCAGGTGGTCCCGTCGAAGGTCCAGGTGTCCGAGAGGGTGCTCGTCCCGGAGAGACCGCCGAAGAGGACCAGCCGGCCGGTCGCCGGGTCGTAGTCCATCGAGGCGTCCGAGCGCGCCGGCGGGGAGGTCGCCGGGGTCACCTCGCTCCAGGTGGTCCCGTCGAAGGTCCAGGTGTCCGAGAGGGTGCTCGTCCCGGAGAGACCGCCGAAGAGGACCAGCTGGCCGGTCGCCGCGTCGAAGGCCATCGACGCGTAGGCCCTCGCCGGCGGCGAGGTGGCCGGGGTCATCTCGCTCCAGGTGGTCCCGTTGTAGGCCCAGGTGTCCGAGAGGCTGGTGTTCGACCCGTCGAGCCCGCCGAAGAGGACGATCTCCCCGAGCGTCGGGTCGTAGGCCATCGCCTCGTCGCTGCGCGCTGGTGGGCTCGTCGCCGGCGCGGCCTGCTTCCAGGTGCTGCCGTCGGTCGTCCAGGTGTCGCCGAGGACGTTGGCGTTGGTGTCGTCACCCCCGAAGAGGACCAGCTTGCCGAGCCCGGGGTCATAGACCATCGGCGGCGTCGCTTCGGGCCGCGGGGGTGACCGGTGCCCACGAGGCCGGAGCCGACGTCGTGGCCCTCGCCGGGGATGCGCCGACGAAGAGCGTCACGAGCATCACGCCGACCGCGATGAGAGCGGCCGATCTCTGTTTGTAGGTCCCCATCTCGTCCTCACCGTTCGCCGCTCTGCTCGGCATGCGCCACCTCGGCTTGGGAGAATCCCATCATCTCGCAGCGTCGACGTCGTGGCACCTCGCGGCACCGACGCCGTACCGCCTCGCTCTTCGAGCGGCGCCGCACAATCCCCCTCGGCGTGCGCGAAGTGTGCAGGGACCGCTCTCAGATGTCAACCGGCAACGGCTGCCCTTTCGAAGGCAGGCGGGTCGGCGAATAGATCCTCGAACAATTCCTGCCCGGGCCGCGTATCCTCAACCATATGGTTGAGGATCAGACCTCGGTCGCCTTCGGCGTCGATGCCGTGTTCCACACGCTGGCCAACGAGGCGCGCCGCAGCATGCTCGCTCGCCTCGCCCACCGGCAGCTCACGGTCGGCGAGCTCGCCGAGCCACTGACCATCTCGCTCGCAGCGGCGTCCAAGCACGTCGGGGTGCTCGAGCGCGCCGGTCTCGTGCGCCGCACGGTGGAGGGGCGTCGCCACCTTTGCGGCCTCGTCGCGGGGCCCCTCGCTTCGGCGCACGCGTGGCTCGGTCGCTACGAGCACTTCTGGAACGAGCGCCCGGACCAGCTCGTGCAGCCCGACGACTCGACGAGCTCGTCGAAATGAGCCCCACGCCCGAAGCGACCCGCAGACGAGACGCCGAAAAAGGAGCGACGGCGTGATGACGACCGAGGTCCCCGCTGGCCACCTCGAACGCTCCCGCTGACGGCCGCGCTGGCCGCCGTGGCAGCGTCCTCAGGGGTCACAGCGCGCCAGCGACGACGGCGGCACCTACTCCGACCAACACGATCCCGCTGATCTCCTCGCTCCACTCCTCGGCCCACTGCCCCATCCGGTCGCCGAGCTCCAGCCCGATCAACGTCACGGCGACGCTGACCAACGCGATCACCACCGCGGCGAGCGCGATGGGCACCGTATGAGTCCCGAGCGCGAACCCCACGACGAGGTTGTCGAGGCTCAGCGCCGCCGCGGTGACGAAGAGCGCTTCCCCACTTGCCGTCGCGGAGGAGCACCGCCCAGCGCTCGCCACCCGCCGGCGGAAGAGGGACGCCGGCGGGTGGCGCTCGGGTCAGGTCACCTTCACCGCCGCCGTCGCAGCGTTGTCGAGCGGGATGCCGTTCAGCGAGGCGCTGTAAGTCACGGTCACGGAACGCCGCCCATGGCCTTTTGTCAGGACGGTCAGAGTTCCGCTGACCTTGGGTGGAACCAGGGTCGGTCGGTTGTAGACAGCGGGCGACACGGTGACGGTGTTGGAGACCGCCGTCCCGATGGAGAACAGACCGCGGTGCACGGTGACCGAAAGCGTCGGGGGCACCGCCGACCCGCCGCCGAGCAGCGCGGTCAACGACGCGAGAGTGGCGAGGTACCAGTAGCTCTTCGCGCCCGGAGCATCCGAGACGCTGACCTTCTGGCCGGGCGCCACCTGCGAGGCGGAGAGCGCGAGCGTCGGACCCGGTGGCAGGAAGGGATCACCCGCGTACTGCACGAGCCCGCTCCCGGCTCCGACCGGCTTGAAAGTAGAGAGGTCGATCATGGCGAGCCCGCACCCGATGAGCCCTTCGTCGATCTGCTGTGTGGAAGGCGGGCAGGTGGCGTTCGGATCGAGCGCGGAGGTGGTCGGCAAGGTGTAGTCGACGGTCATGTTCCCCGAGAGATCGGACACCGGGAACGCCAAGGCCAGCGGGTTGACCTCGGGGAGGGAATCGAGCAGCGACATCAAGCCGGCCAATGACACGATCTCCCCCTGGAGCAAGGGTGCCGCCGCCGGATCGATCGCGAGCAGGAGGCTTACCTCCATCACCAGGTACGGATGGAGGGTGCCCATGTTGGTGCACTGGATGACCACGCTGTTGCCGGGCTTCTGGCCCTCCACGAAGGGCACCTTCGAGCCGTCGAAGGTGCAGGAGGGGGTGGACGCAGTCGTCGCAGCCGCCGCCAGCGGCGTGCCGCCCGAGGCCGATCCGGCAATATCACCACCGACCGAGATCAAAAGTACGAGGACCGCGAGCACCAATGTTTTGACATGTGAACCGACCATTTCGACCTCCTGCTGGGCAAACGCCGACGAGCGCCGCCTGAGCGCGCATGGCGGGCGTTACCTAACCCATGTGGCCGAGTTTGAAACTGTCCAAAATTGGGTAAATCTGCACGACGCTGACATGGGATTTCTTTGGTCGTAACAGGCAGATGTCGGACTTCGTTGGGTGTGAATCCAGTGTGAAAACCTGGCGACCCATGAGCACGATTGCTGCGCTGGTTGCTTGCCGATAATCTTCGCCGCGAAGGGTAGGGCACAGGGTCCGCGGGACCTCGCTTGCCAATGGTTAGCATGAGCATTGGAGTCGTTTGCAGTGAGGTTCACTCCACTCCTCGGAGGGATCCGGTGAGATCGCGGCACGTTCGTCGTGACGCCCGCGGCGAACCGTGACGAAAGGACGAGCCATGGTCCGTTTCACTCGTTCCCGATCGTCTCCGCGACAGGCCGCTTCGCGCCTCGCCGCCATCCGCGTGTTGGTGACGCTCGGAAACGACGAAGAGGATCTCGACTCGACCACCACGGCGCTCCGACTGCTCGGTGTCAGTGACGGCGAACTGGACGCCGCGCTGATCGGCTCGCTGCAACGAGTCCGGGCCTCCTGAACGTTCGACCCGGACCGACCGGCCGGGGGAGGGAGTCGGAGCCGGTCAGTTCTCCGACGACATACGGAGGAGATAGGCCGCGTTACCTCCGAAGAAGCTCGCGGTGTCCTCTCCGGGCACGAGACCGGATGCCTCGTAGTCCTCGAGCGCGCGAAGCGTTCCCTCGGTGTGCGGATAGTCGCTGCACGCCATGAAGATGTCGCCGGAGAACGCGGTCAGCCGCTTCGGCATCTCGTACGAGAAGGCCGCGATGCGCACCTGGCGCCGGAAGTACTCACTCGGCATCAGGGAGAGACTCGTCGACTCGCCGTTGAACCGCGCGGTGTGCCGGTAGCCGCCGTCCATCATCTGGAGATGCAGTGGCACCCAGGGAGCGGACAGCTCCATGATGCCCATCCGCAGATCCGGGTAGCGCTCGAAGACCCCGTTCAGGATCAGATCGCTCAGCGCGAGCGCGGCGGCCGTCCAGAGGAAGACGACGCTCATCGGCGTGATCCCACCCTCGAGATCCGGCCCGTACCAGGCCTCGTCGAAGGGCCGCTGCTGGTTGGCGACGTGGAACACGGGCGTGATGCCGGAGTCGACGAAGGCCGCCCACGCCCGATCGAGACCCGGATCGGAGAGCGGTCGTCCGTCCACCAGTGAAGGAGGGATCATCGCCAGTCGGATGCCGCCTTCGGAGAGTGTCTTCAGCTGTCCCTCGAGCCAATCGAGGTCGCAAAGGGAGAGGTGCGCGACGGGGAAGAGCCGGCCTTTCCCGCGTGCGGCGATCTCGACGATCCAGCGGTTCCACGCGGTCATGTTGGCGAGGGTCGCCCGCCGATCCTGCGCGAGTGATCGCTCCCATGCGATCCCGTAGTGGGGGAACATGATCGACGCGTCGAATCCCGCACGGTCGAGCTGCCGGATCCGGTCGTCGGGGTCGGAGTAGCTGGCGGAGAACTCGTACACGTCGAGATCCGAGGGAAGTCCGTCCATCCAACGCTGGCGGAAGGTCCCCATGCCGTCGACGTCGCCCGGCTTGTGCGGTCCTCCGAGGGTCAGGCGCCGGTCACCGAACAGGAGCCAGGTGTACCCGAGGTCGTCGTCGCCCATGTGCAGGGCGACGTCCCGATCGGCCGGATCGACGTAGGTCCGCCACATGTCGGGCGGTTCGAAGAGATGGGTGTCCGAATCGATGAGCAGGTTCATCCGCGCCTCCCCTTCAACGGCCGATGACGGCCGCACGGAACGGGCCGAGCTTACCGCTCGGTGCGGGTCCGGGTCCCTGGCCAGCCGCGACGGCTACGGCGCGGCGGTGACCGTCACCGAGGACGGCCGGACCACCGGCAGCCTGACGGCGATCCGGCTGAAGGTGACCGAACCACCGAGGCGAGGGGTCGCGTAGGCGACCGTCGTCGGGACCAGCTGGAGGGTCAGGGCCTGGCCCGGGGCCACCGATTCGGCGATCGTCTCGAGCGTGACCGAGGTGGTGTGCTGCGCGCCGTCGAGATCGACCACGACCGGAGTCACCTGGTTCCCCACCGCCTGCCCGGTCGCTTCGTCCACCACTTGGGCGAAGACACGGGTGGGTGCGGCGCCCGGCGGCGTCGTGCCCCGGTAGGTGAACGTGAGGACCGGCGCGCCGACGACGAGCGCGGTCCGCGAAGGCGGAGGGATCGCGACGTCGACCGCGGTCGCCGCCCTTGCCGGGAGGATGGGGGCGACCGACGATGCGAGCGGATTGCCGGCGGCCGGCGAACCCGGTGGGACGGTGACCGGTCCGGAGCCTCCGGTCGCGACCAGGGGCAGGGTGCCGCTTCCCTCCGCGGTGAGAGAGGAGCTCGTTGGCAGCGGGTACCGGGTCCCCGCGTAGCGCACCCCGTTCTGGTCGATGACGTCGATCTTCGGTCCGGTGTCGACCGAGGTGTCCCGCTTGAGCCAGCGGTCGAGCCAGGCGATGGCCGCGTTCTCGACGGCCAGGGGATCACCCTGCTTGGTGAGGCACAGGCCGTGACCCCCGCAGAACCAGAGCATCGACACCGGCACGCCGTTGGCGCGCATCGCCTGGTAGTTGGCGATCCCCTCGTCGAGGGTGAAGAGGGTGTCCACCGTGCCCTGCACGACGAGCGTCGGGACGTGGACGTCCTTCAGGAGGAAGTCCGGTCCGCGGGCGGCGAACCAGTCCACGTAGGTCTGGCTCTCGGCACTGGTGGTGAGGGATGCCGAGTACGCGGCATGGATGGTCGGGTCGATGTGGTCGGCGGCGGCACCCGCGATGAGCAGACTCGACCAGCCGGCCTTGGCGATACCGGTCTTGTCGAGACTGGTCACGAGCGAGTTCCACGAGATGATCGGCACGATGGCATCGATGCGGCAGTCCTGCGCGGCGGTCACCCACTGGATGCCTCCCCCGTAGGAGCCGCCCACCATGCCGAAGTCGCGGATCACCCGGAGCGTCGAGCTGCACGCCGGGCCGGGTCGCCACCCAGTCGAGCAGACGGGAGACGTCCTTGGCCTCGGTCGTCGGGCTGTCGACCTCGGCCTGGCCACCCGACGCGCCGAACCCTCGTGGGTCCCAGGTGAGGACCGAGTAGCCGGCTCGGTGCAGCGCGCTGATGTCGATCGCGCCGAACGCCGACCCTGTGGTGGAGGACTGGTCGGTGTCCCCAGACTGGCCCCAACCGGGCCCCATCAAGACGGTCGGTGCCGGACGGGACGGGGTGGCGCCGGAGAGGGGGAACCAGTGCGCCCGGATCTTCGTCCCGTCGAAGGAGGTGATCGTCCAGTCCGACGGCGTCCCGGAGACCGGTGCGGCCGACACCGGACTCGCCACCGGCCGGTGGCACGCCGGCGCCACCCACGACGCGGGCGCGACCGGGGGCGTCGACGCGGTCGAGGACGAGCAGGCGGCGAGGAGCGTCGAGGCGATCGCGGCGGCGAGCAGGAGCCTCGCCGCGCGCCAGGCGCGGCGCCGGGGTCCGGTCACGCCCGGCCGGTCCCGTCCGCTTGCCCGACCGCCCGGCGCTCCTCCTCGCTCAGGTCCTCGTCCTTGACCGGGTGGACGATCGCCCAATGGTGGCCGACGGGACACCGTTGATAGCGGGTGCTCGGACCGAGGCGGACGGCCTTGAGCGAGCCCCCTTCGACCCAGGTCGTCGTGAACAGGTGGCCCGCGCTGCAACGGACGGCGGACCTGCCGGGGATCGTGTACCCGCGCCGGCGCATGAGCGCGTTCTGCACGGCGAACAGGACGCCGATCGCGACCAGCACGCCGACGACGATCCAGACAGCAGCCACGTCACCCCCTTCTCGGCGGGTTCATGATCTCACGCGTGACGCGCCGCGCGAGGACCGCTCTGGCGTGCCCGCGTCCTGGCGCCGGGTCAGTACCCCCGGAGGCGCTCCCGGCTCGGGAGTAGCGCACCGATGATCCAGAAGAGGGGGATGAACAGACCGATGATGAACATCACCCAGTGACCCTTGCGGATCGAGATCACGCCGAGGGTGATCAGCAGGACGAAGTAGATGATGCCGAGGATGAAGGCCATGTGGGACTCCTCTGCTCCACGGTCTGACTCTGACCCCGATGGTGACCCGATCCCAGGCTACCCCTGATGCGCGCACGATCGCGGCCCCGGCCCGGCCCCGAGTCCGGCGCGCGGGTGCGCGGTTGGCGGGAGCGCCGCTGCGGCATTCCTAGCGACCGTGCCAGTGGGGCGCCCGACCCTCGCGCGCGGCCGCTAGCCCCTCACGCGCATCGTCGGTGGACATCGCGACCAGCCGCATGGTCTCCCCGAACCGGATCGCCTCGACCGGCGGCAGGCTCGAGGCGCGCACCGCGACCTCTTTCGTCGCACGCGCCGCCAACGGTGCCGCGGCGAGGAGGCGCTCTGCCAGAGAGCGCGCCGCGGGCATCAGCTCGTCGTGAGGAACGACCCACCCGACGAGACCGATCTCGTGGGCCCGCTCGGCGGAGATCCGCTCGCCGGTGAGGAGGAGCTCCATCGCGTACTGCCAGTCGATGCGGCGCGGCAGGCGGATCGCCCCCACGATGGTCGGAACGCCGAGGCGGACTTCGGGGAAACCGAACTCCGCCCGTTCGCTTGCGATGACGAAGTCGCACCAGGTGACCAGCGTGAGCCCGTACCCGAGACAGTGTCCGTTGACCGCGGCTATCACCGGCTTGAAGATCTCCCATCCGCTCTCGAAGGAGTTGACCGTCGGCTTCTCCCAGTAGGTGCCGGGGAACTCCCCTGCGGCGCCGACCCCGCCCTTGACGTCGCCTCCCGCACAGAAAGCTTCACCCGCTCCGGTGACGATGGCGACCCACGCGTCCTCTTCGTCGTGGAACCGAGCGAACGCGTCATTGAGCGCAGAGCGCATCTCGGCGTTGATCGCGTTGAGAGAGCCGGGCCGGTTGTAGGTGATGGTGGCCACATGTCCGTCGAGCTCGTAGGTCGCAAGGGTGCTCATGGATCCAGCATGCCTCACCCGATCGCCCACCGGGCCGGCCCGTCGTAGTGTCTTGGACCGACGGGCGCGAGAGGTGGAGATGAGCTCGAGGTTGGCGACCGACACCGAAGTCGAGAGATGGCGAACCGAGGGCTGGGTCCTGCTCGACGGCCTTGTCGCGACCGACGAGATCGACGTCGCGTCCTCGACCTGCAGCTGGCCTTCCCGACCAACCAGGCGTACCACGCGGACCCGGTGGGGGTGACCGAGAGCCGGATCGGCCACCCGGTCGTGCCCAAAGAGGAGTTCGAATGGCCGGCGGAGGGTCCCGGCTTCCGCCCCGAGCAGCAGCGCTGGATGGCGGCCTTCCCTTTCGGCGGCACCGGCGCGCTCGACCGGCTGTGCGTCCACGCTTCGATCGTCGACTTCGCAGAACGCGCGCTCGACTCGACCGACGTGCGTTTGTACCAGGCCCACGCCAGCGCGAAGTACAGCGGTCTCACCAACTACGAACAACCGATGCACACCGACCGGAACCACTCGTGGCTGCCGGCGATCGCCTCTGCACCGTGGTGGAACCTCACCGGCTTCCTCTACCTGACCGATGTCGGGGAAGCAGAGAACCCGACAAAGCTGGTGTCCTTGCGGGACAGCGCCGATGTCGACTCTCCCTACCCGGTGATCCTCCCCCAGATGGACCGCTCCCTCTACGAGGCCGAGCACTCGGCGACGGGCGTCCGAGGGTCATACCTCGCCTACCGGTCGGACGTCTGGCACAGAGGCTCGGCGTTCGGTGCTCCGGGCACCGCGCGCTTCAACATCGGACTGGCTTTCAAGCGGGCGGAACACGACTGGATCGGGTACGACACCCAGCAGTCGCGGTCGACCGGCACCGCGTGGACCCGACTTCGTCGAGGGTTCGACCCCGCGCGAGCTCGACCTGTTCGGGTTCCCGCGACCCGGGCATCCGATCTGGACCGTGGCACTGCTCGAGGAGACCGCGCTGCCGTTACCCGAAGCTCGAGCTCTCGCCCTGGCTGTCGGCGCTCCCCGGCGAAACCGGGTGAGGCTTCGCTCGCAACCGCGGGCCGTGTGGCCCGCTCAGGGCACGAGGAGCACCCGACCGAAGGACCGGCGGCTCTCGATGTAGGCGTGGGCCGCAGCGGCTTCGGCCAACGGAAAGGCTCGATCGACGACCACACGGAGCTCCCCGCGGGCGATGTCCTCGAGGTGGCCCGCGATCATCGAGTGGGTACGCGGGTTCAAGAGCAGCTCCGCTCCGAGGAAGTAGCCGGAGAGCGTCTGGTTGTTCGGACGCAGGTTGGAGATGTCGAGCTGCTCGGCCGCGGTGCGCCCGGCGTCGCCCACCGTCACGCATCGTCCTCGGTAGGCGAGTGCCGCGAGGCTGCCCTGAAGGGTCGTTCCACCGACCGAGTCCACGATCACGTCGATCCCGCGCCCGTCGGTCCGCGGACGGGCCTCGGCGACGAAGTCCGAACGGACGTAGTCGATGCCCTCGTCGAGCCCGAGCTCGCGGCAGACGCTCGAGCTTGTCGTCGCTCGACGCGGTCGCGAAGACGTGGGCGCCGGCGCGCTTGGCCAGCTGGATCGCCGCGATCCCGACGCCGCCGGCGCCGGCGTGGATCAACGCGGTCTCGCCGGCGGACAGACGACCGAATTCGAAGAGGCAGTCGTCCGCGGTGCCGAAAGGCACCGGCACACAGGCCGCCTCCTCGGTCGAGAGGCCGTCGGGAATCATCCAGGCGAATCCCTCGGGCACCACGCGGAGCTCGGCGTGCGAACCGTCTAGCCCGACCGTGACCACCCGGTCACCCGGGCGGAACCGGGCCACCGCCGAGCCCGCCTCGAGCACGATGCCCGCACACTGGTAGCCGACGATGTGGGGTGCCCGGGCGATCTCGCCCTGCAGCCGGCTGAGGGTGTCACCGCCCTCGATGCTGATGGCCTCCACCTGTACCAGGAGGTCGGAGTCGCCGACGGTCGGGTCCGGGACGTCCTCGTAACGGAACACGTCGGGACCACCGGTCTCGTAGTACACGGCTGCTTTCATGGGGACGTTCTACCAAGCAGAAACCGGTGGCGAGACCCGAACGGGTGGGCGAGCATGCCGGACGAGACGGGAGGTCACACGTGCTGACCGGCTTTGCCCACACCGCGATCTGCGTACCCGACGTCGACGAGGCGACGAGGTGGTACTCGGACGTCCTCGGCATGGAGGTGCTCTCTCCCCCCTATCTGATGTCGGGCGAGGAGATCGAACGCGACATGGGCGAGCTGATCCCGCACCCGGTCAGCGTCAAGGCCGCGATCCTCGGGTTCGGCCGCGAGGACCGGGTGCTCGAGCTCATCGAGTACCCGAGGGTGGAACGGGAGCGCGACGCCCGCCCGTCGTCGGAGGTGACGAAGCTCGGTCTCACCCACGTCGGGCTCACCTGCGACGACATCGTCGCGACCCGTGCGACCCTCGAGGCACGCGGTGTCCGGTTCCTCACCGCCGGGATCGCAGAGATCGTCGGGCTGAAGAGCACCTGGTTCGCCGATCCGTGGGGAGTCGTCTTCATCCTGTTGGAGAAGGCCCATCCCGAGCGTCCGTACTGGCGCCAGCCCCGGTCGGGGAACTGACCCGGTCGACCTACGCTCGGTTCGCGTGGGGTCATCCGAACGAGCGGACCACTGGGACGAGGCATATCGGAATCGTGGGTTCGGATCGGTCAGCTGGTACCAAGCGGAGCCGGCCGTCTCGCTCGAGCTCATCGGATCGCTCGACATCGGTCCAGGGGCCTCGGTCCTCGACGTGGGTGGCGGGGCCTCGCCGCTGGTCGACCGATTGATCGAACGCGGCTTCGTCGACATCTCGGTGCTCGACGTCTCGGAGGCCGCCCTCGCCGAGGTGCGCCGACGGGTCGGCCCGCGAGCCCCCGTCTCGTGGCTCCGCGAGGACATCCTGGAATGGCGGCCTGCCCGCCGGTACGGGCTCTGGCACGACCGGGCCGTGTTCCACTTCCTCACCGACTCCGCGGACCGCACCCGTTACCTCGAAGTCCTCGCGACGGCGATCGAGGACGGTGGTGCCCTGATCGTGGCGACCTTCGCGCACGACGGTCCCGAGTACTGCTCGGGGCTCCGTGTGGCTCGCTACTCGGCCGACGAGCTCGAAGAGGTCCTCGGTGACCGTTTCGTCCCGACCGCGACCCGACACGAGATCCATGTCACGCCGTCGGGCGCGAGCCAGCCGTTCACCTGGGTTGCGGGCCGGATGACGCGGGACGGACGGTCGCGCGCCGAGGAGAGCAGGGACCCCGGTCGATCGGCCAGCAGCTGTTCGGCCTCCTCGCACACCGACCGAACGATCTCCGCGGCGGGCCGGACGCGGTGGACGAACCGGGCCGACTGCCCGTAGATGACCTCGCGGGTCTCGATGTTTCGAACGGATCCCTCGGCGCCCGGCAACCCGACATCGGCGAACTCTTCCTTCCGAAGCTCCAATTCGGACTCTCGATCGGTCCACCGGTCGGTGAAGCGGTTGCGCCGAACCCGCTCGCCGATGCCGTCGGGCCAGGGATAGCCGTGGAGGATGTCGTAGACCCGGGTGAAAACCGTGTCCGCTCCGTCGCTCTCGACGATCAGTTGCTTGTGCTCCTCGGTCACTTCGACCGCTTCGGGCGTGGCGAGGAAAGCCGTCCCCATCCACGCGCCGTCGGCTCCGGCGGCGAGGGCCGCCGCCAGAGCGCGCCCCTCGGCGATGCCGCCGGCCGCCAGCACCGGCATGCGAGGGTGCCGAGCCACCACCGCGCTGAGCAACGGGAGCAGCCCCAGCGGTCCGGTGTGCCCTCCCGCCTCGTTGCCCTGGACGACCAGCACGTCCGCCTCCGCCTCGACCGCCAGGTCCGCGTCCGCAACCGTCTGCACCTGGCAGATCACCGGCACACCGACCGCCCGGCACCGTTCCGCCCACGGCCGCGCATCCCCGAAGGACAGCGCGACGGCCGCTGGGGAGACGGCCAGGGTGGCCTCGAAGAGCGGTTCGACGAAAGGAATCAGGTTGGTGATGAACCCGATCGCGAAGGGGCGCTGCGTCGTCGCCCGGACCGTCGCGACCTCTGAGCGGATCCATCCGGGGTCACCCGACGGATGGACACCACCGAAGGAACCGAGGGCACCGGCTTCCGACACGGCGGCGGCCAGGTGACCGCCGCTGTGCAGTGCCATCGGCGCGGACATGATCGGGTGGGAGAGACCGAACCGCTCAGTGAACCGGGTCCGGAGCACGTCGTCGACGCTACCGTCGCAGGTCGCAACGCAACCGGAGCTCGAAGGCTGCGTCACACCGCGTCGGCAACCGCGGCCAGGTCGACCTCCGGATCGGCGAGCCGCTCCACGCCCACGGCAGGGCGGGCTCGGACCAGCGAGTCGATGGCCTCGGCCTGGTCCCAGACGTTGGCGTTCATCGCCGCGACCACCCGGCCGCCTCGGAGCCAGAACGAGAGGAACTCGCCCGAGCGGGGATCTCCACGGACGGCGACCTGGTCGAAGTTGGGCGCCCAACCCCGGTACTCCATGCCGAGCTCGTACTGGTCGGAGAAGAAGTACGGCGTCTTGTCGTAGGCGGTGGCTTGTCCCAGCATGTTCTTCGCGGCGGCGGGGCCCTGGTTGAGCGCGGCCGACCAGTGCTCGAGGCGGATGCGCGCGCCGTAGAGCGGGTGGAGCACGTTGGCGAGGTCCCCGGCCGCGTAGACACCCTGCACGCTGGTCGCGAGGTACTCGTCGGTGACGACGCCGTTGTCCACCGCGATACCGGCCGCCTCGGGGAGTTCGGTGCGTGGCGTCACACCCACACCGGCCACGACCACCCCGGCGGGAAGAACGGTGCCGTCGGTCAGCCGGACCTCCTCCACACCCGCGGCACCACCGATGGACTCGATGCCCACTCCGAGTCGGAGGCGCACCCCGTGCGCGGCGTGCAGATCACGGTAGACGCCGCCCACTTCGGTCCCCAAGACGCGTTCGAGCGGAACCGAAGCGAGATCGACCATCGTCACGTCCGCACCGAGCTCACGGGCCGATGCGGCCACCTCGGCGCCGATCCACCCCGCGCCAATGACGACGACCGGTACCGACGAGGTGAGCGCGTGGTGAATGGCTTCGGCGTCCTGCACGGTGCGCAGGTAGAGGATCCCGGGGAGATCCGACCCGGGCACCGAGAGGCGCCTCGGTGCGGCACCGGTCGCGAGGAGGAGCCGGTCGTAGTGGATGCGCTCCCCCGACGCGAGCTCCACTTCGGCTGCGCCGGGGTCGACGCACGTCACGGTGCTCGACGTCCTGAGCTCGATGCCGTGTGCCTCGTAGTACGCGAGATCGTGGACGGCCGCCTCGTCGAAGGTGGACTCGCCGCGGAGGTAGGTCTTGGAGAGCGGCGGCCGTTCGTAGGGCCGGTCGGGTTCGTCGCCGATCAGCACGACACGGCCCTCGAAGCCCTCCTTCCGGAGCGTCTCGGCCGCCTTCGCACCGCACAGGCTGGCCCCCACGATCACGAAGTTTCGGTCGTCTGCCATCTGGGCCTCCTCTCCTCTACTTACCCAGTGTGCACTCCGGTCACCGCGAACTCGGCCCGGGTGCCTTGGTCCTCTCGGACCAGGCCCCGGAGTGCCGAGGTCACCGTGCGGGTACTCCCGGCCCGAACCCCCCGCAGCGACATACAGGACCGCTCTGCTTCGAAGACCACCCCCACTCCCTTGGGGCACAGCTCGACCGAGCGGAAGGTTGACCGCCCGGCCTATGCGACCCCGTCGCGGTAGGGGCTCAGGTCGATCCCCGGGTAGCGGAGGGCGACGTCGGTGAGGGTCTGTTCGTTCCAGTAGGGGTCGCTTGGTCGCGGGAAACCGAAGAGGTCGCGCTCGCGTACCGTGCAACGGGGCATGAGCTTGGCCCACCGTTGCGGCGACTGCTTCGGCCACGCCATCTTGCCGCCCCAGGTGGTGCCCCTCACCTGATAGTCCGCGAGGAGCGAGAACCTCGAGGCCGCGGGGCCGGTGAGGTTCGAGCCGCGGTGGAGGATGTCGGTCCGATAGACGAGCAGGCTGCCCGCTGGTCCGACGAGCGACACCTCGGAGTCGGCGAGCGCGCCGAACTCCATATAGAGCGGTGTGAATGGGACGTCCCTCCCCCGTTCGTAGGGGACGATCCGTGTCGGACCGTCCTCGGCGGTGACGTCCGAGAGGTAGATGAAGGTGGTCAGCTGCTGATAGTGCGATTCCGGGCGCGGGACCACCAGGCTGTGACTGCCGAAGTCGCGGTGGAGCGGCTGGGTGTAGTTGGCCGCACCGCCGTACTTGGCCCACAGCTCCACCTTGTAGAGATGGAGGTCGGTCGTCCCGAGGTAGCGCTCCGCGGCGTCGACCAACTCCGGGTGGAAGGCCAGCCGGTTGAGCTCCCACGCCCGGTACGGGAACTCCTCGACGCCGGCGAACTGGTCCCCTTGGTACCGGGCGAACCGCGAGGGATCGCCGAAGTACTCCCCGGGCTTCGGGAAGTGCAGCCAGAGCGCGGCTCTGCGCGGCCTCGAGCTCCTCGGTGGTGAGGAAGCCCTCGACGAGGGTGAAGCCGTGACGACGGACTTCGTCGAGGTGGTCGTCGGAGACCTGCACCGGCGCTCATCCTAACGACGCGGGAACGATCCTCCTCGTGGCCCCCGGAGTGTTGCTCGAGGCGCGCCTACGCTGAGCGACGTGCGCGCGGTCCAGTTCGATATGGCCGACCGAATTCCCCGCGTCCCTGATCGACCTGCCCGAACCCGAGCTACCCGGGGCGTCGTGGGCTCGCATCGCGGTGTTCGGTGGCGGCATCTGCGGGAGCGATCTCCATTTGTTCGCCCACAACGTGGGCCCTTCTCCCGCGCTCGCGTCGATGGCCTCGATCCCCTTCCTGCTCGGTCACGAGATCGCCGGACGGGTGATCGAGACAGGTCCGTCGTCGGCCTATTCCGTCGGGACACGGGTGGCGGTCGATCCGTGCATCCCCTGCCTTCCCCGGGGCATCGACCCTCCTTGCGCGAACTGCGCCCGCGGATGGACCTCCTCGTGTCTCAATCTCGACAGCCGAGTAGTGAGCAAGGGGCGGTCACTGGGCTACACGTCCGACCTCGGTGGGGGGTGGGCCGAGCAGGTCCTCGCCCATGATTCGATGCTCCACCCTCTGCCGGACACGGTCCCCGACTCACTGGCGTGCCTGCACGAGCCCGTCTCGATCGCGTCCCACGGCGTGCTCCGCGCGCCCCCCACCGACGGCGAGCCCGTCCTCGTGGTGGGAGCCGGCGTCATCGGGCTGGCGTCGCTCGCCGCGCTCAAGGGCCTCTTCCCGGGCTGCCCGGTGACGGTGCTGGCCCGGCACCCGTTCCAGGCCGAGGCCGCCCGACGGTGCGGCGCCGACCGGGTGGTGACGAGCGAACCCGGCAACGCGGCACTTCGAGGAACTCGCCGCCGAGGTGGGCGCGAGGGTGGTCGGCTACAAGTCCCACGTGATGTTGATGGGCGGCTTCCCCTATGTCGTCGAGGCGGTGGGAGCGCCGCAGTCGGTCACCGAGGCACTGCGTGCGGTTGCGCACCGAGGGACCGTGCTCCTGCTCGGTGCAGGGGGCATCAGCGAGATCGACCTCACCCCGATCTGGTACAAGGAAGCCGCCCTCGTCGGCTCGATCGACCACACCGTCGACCCCGGACCTGCCC
Organism: uncultured Acidimicrobiaceae bacterium; assembly: GCA_963784155.1. GTDB lineage: Bacteria > Actinomycetota > Acidimicrobiia > Acidimicrobiales > RAAP-2 > Bog-756. The sequence goes on along the minus strand of CAWAQF010000007.1, from coordinate 371,676 downwards.
CGGGTTTCGCCGGTGGGCCCGACCGGCACTCGATCGACCGGGCGCTCGACATACTCGGCAAGGGCCTCCTGCCGGGCGACGCGGTGATCACCCACGAATTCGGTCTGGACGAGTACCGGACCGCGATCCGCACCGCGCTGGACAAGCGTGATTCGCAGGCCATCAAGGTCGTCTTCCACCCCGATCGCTGATCCCGCACCGACCACTCAGCCCGGACCGGGCGCAACGGAGGAAGCATGAAAGGTCTGAGGGACCGCTGCTACGTGGTGACCGGGGCTGCATCGGGCATCGGGTGGGCCTGCGCGAGCCGTCTGGTCGAAGAGGGTGCGCGGGTGATGGGCGGGGATCTCGTCGCGCTCCCCCCCGGAAGCTCCGACGACTCGGGCTGGCCCCTCGACGACGAGAGGAGTGCCTTTCGTTCGCTCGACGTCGGCGACGAGCATTCCGTCGCCGAGTTCGTCGAGGAGGCGCTCCGCTTCGGCGGCCGCATCGACGGCGCGGTCCACGCTGCCGGGGTCGCGAGCGGCGGTCCGGTCCACCTGCTCCCCTCCGAGGAGTGGGAACGGGTCCTCAGGGTGAACCTGACCGGCACCTTCCTGATCTCGAAGCATGTCGTCCAATCGATGCTCGACCACCCGAGCGAAGACGGTCCGCAAGGGTCACTCGTGACCGTGGCCAGCATCGAGGGTCTCGAGGGGACCGCGGGAGGAAGCGCGTACAGCGCGTCCAAAGGGGGAGTCGTCGTGCTCACCAAGAGCATGGCGATCGACTACGCGGGTCGGGGTATCCGGGTCAACGCGGTGTGCCCCGGCTTCATCGACACGCCGATGACCGCCCGCGTGTTCGACGGGCCCGGGCTCGAGAAGGTGAAGGCCGGCGCCGTCGCCGAGCACAAGCTCCGCCGTCTGGGCCGGCCGGAGGAGATCGCCGCCGCGGCCGCCTTCCTCCTCTCGGACGACGCCTCTTTCATCACCGGACATGCACTGCCGGTCGACGGCGGGTACACGGCGGGAAGGGATCACGGTGTCACCGAGCTGATGGGCCTCTCGGGCGGCTGAGCGGCGCGGGGAGGGGACGGACGGTGCGACGGAATTGCCAGGCGAGGGTGACGGTCGACGCCCCCGTCGACGCGGTGTGGGGCCTGGTGTCGGACGTGACCAGGGTCGGTGAATGGAGTGGCGAGTGCCGAGGGTGCGTCTGGGCGGACGGTGCCGACACCGCGGTTCGCGGCGCTCGCTTCCGGGGACGGAACCGTCGCGGTGGCCTCCGGTGGACCCGCCTCAACGAAGTGACCGACGTCGAGGTGCCCCACCGTCTTGGATGGCGGACCGTGACCCGATTCCCCTACCCCGATTCGGTCGAATGGGAGCTCAGGCTCACCGAGACCCGGGAGGGGACCGAGGTCGTCGAGTCGTTCCGCGTGGTCAAGCTCCCACGGGTGATGGAATGGCTGATCGGGATCTTCATGCCGGCCCATCGCGATCGCAGCACGGACCTTGCCGAAGATCTGGCCCGCCTCAAGGAGGTCGTGGAGTCGGCGGCGCACGGCCGTCGATGAGCGGTCACGATGCACGCACCCGACGTTCCGCCAGCGCCGGCGGCGTGACGAAGACGCGGCCCATCGCGAAGAGGCCGCGCTGGGGAACGTAGAAGTCCGCGATCTGCGCCTGCACGGGAAGCGGCCCGACGGGACCGAGCTCCCGACCCTCGACGACCGCACGGCTTTCGGGCACGTACCAGATGTGCCTCGGAGTGGCATCGAATCGTTGTCCGTTGGACGTGGCACCGGAGAGCTGCACCTTCCCCGCCCCGAGTGCGGCCCCGGCCAGACGACCGGCTGCGGCCAGAACGGTGGGGCGGCGCCAGAGGGCGACCGGAACCGCGGGGCCGACGAAGCTCATGAGGCAGGTCACCGGCGACGAGGAGAGCTCGACGGTCCAGTCGACGGAGGGAGTGTCGACGGTCCGGACGTGGAGCCGGCGGGGGCCCTCCCACTCCAGTTCGATCGGTTCGATACGCACGCGGTCGACGTCGGCCCCGAAGTAGCGAGTACAGCCGATGTCCGACCGGACCGTCTCGTAGAAGGTCCACCTTCCCTGCGGGTCGCGATGCCAGATCGAAGTGAAGCCCTCCCCCACCGAGGAGGTGGTCCAGCGGCGGAGGCCGAGGACGTCGCCCGAGGCGAACGGCAGACCCATCACCCCGTAGCCGGCGACTCGCTCGCATCTTCCGGGCGGGAGCCGCGGGTCTTGCTCGCATCGCCGGGCCAGATCCGCCGGCGCTCCCACGATGCTCCGGAGCTCCCACCGACGGGTCATCGCACGCACCTCCGAACTCGACGCTCCTTGCATCGTCGGGGATGCCGGCACCGGACCGCTAGTACATTTCCTGAAGTGGTATCGGGTGAGGACCGGGCGGGCAGTTACGGGCAGTTCTGCCCGGTGTCGAAGGCCGCCGAGGTGGTCTGCCGCCGCTGGACGCCTCTGATCCTGCGCGAGCTCCTCGTCGGGAGCACCCACTTCAACGAGATCCGCCGCGGGGTCCCGACCTGTTCCCCCGCGATGCTCTCCAAGCGCCTGAAGGAGCTCGAGTCGGCCGGTGTCGTCGAACGCGATCCCGACGGGACGACCTACGTCCTGACCGAGGCCGGCCGGGAGCTCTTCCCCCTCATCCAGGCACTTGGGGAATGGGGTCACCGGTGGGTCCGCACCGAGTACGGCCCCGACGAGCTGGACCCGGGTCTGCTGCTGTGGGACGTCCGGAGGTTCCTCCGGCCCGGGAGACTCGGGGAGAGTCGGGTCGTCGTGCAGTTCACCTTTCCCGACCTGCCGCCCCGCCGCCGCTATTACTGGGTCGTCGACGACGGGCGCGACGTCGACCTGTGCCTCACCGATCCCGGGATGGCGGTGGATGCGGAGATCGACGCGGACCTCCGGTCCCTCACGCAGATCTGGATGGGCGATGCCTGTTTCGAGGACGAGCAGAAGGACGGACGGATCCGGCTGAAGGGCCCGCCGCACCTGACCCGGGCCATTCCCGACTGGTTCGGAGAACACCCGGTCCTGGCGAAGGTGGCCCCGGGTCGGTGACGCTCGGGGAACAGGCGGCCGATCGGAGGACGACATGAACGAGTCCCACCTTCAATTCCTGGCCAGTCCCGAGTGGGCGGAGATGTTGGAAGCCGATCTGCTCCCCTGGGTGGAGGCGGCCGGCGATCTCGGCGAGGACGTCCTCGAGATCGGACCCGGGCCGGGATTGACCACCGACCTGCTGGCCCAGCGGGTCCCTCGTCTCACCGCCCTCGAGATCGACCCGACGCTGGCGGATCCGCTGGAGGAGCGCCTGGCCGGGGGCAACGTCGAGGTGCTCTGCGTCGACGCGACCGCCTCGGGCCTCGCCTCCGACCGGTTCTCGGCGGTCACCTGCTTCTCGATGCTCCACCATCTGCCGTCGCCCGACGATCAGGACCGCTTGTTCGCCGAGATCGGACGCCTCCTTCGGCCCGGGGGAATCCTGGTCGGCGTCGACGCCCTCGATCTCGACGTGCTGCGGGCCGGTCACGTCGACGACACCTTCGTTCCGGTCGATCCCGAGACCCTCGGCGAGCGGTTGGCCTCCGCCGGACTGGCCGAACCGCTGATCGACGTGGGCGACTACCAGTTTCGCTTCGCGACACGGAAGCCCGCGGATAGCGCGCCGCGCGCGGCCGCGGTATTGCCTCGGGGAAAGGGCCCTATTGCTCCCTTTCGTGGTACTCGGCATCGGTGACGGGGGCGCCCCAGTCCGTCTCCGGTTTCTCACCCCCGGCCACACCCTCGGTCATCGAGAGGTGGGTCATGAAATGGTCGGGCGCGGCGCCGTGCCAGTGCCACTCCTCAGGTCGGGTGTAGACGATGTCACCGGACCGGACGGTGCTGACCGGGTTGCCGCGTGACTGGACGAGGCCCTGGCCTTCGGTGACGTAGAGGGTCTGGCCGAGAGCGTGCGAGTGCCAGGCGGTGCGTGCCCCGGGGGTGAACCGGACCGCGCTGACCCGGATACGCGACGGCTCCTCCCCCCTCGCGATCGCATCGATCCAGACGTCGCCGGTGAACCATTCGGTCGGACCTTTGGCGGAGGGCTGCTTGGGCTGGATCTCCACGAACGGCTCCTCACCCCGACGGGATCCCTACGGGAGTGGTTCACAGCGTAGGCGGGTCACTCGCCACCCGGACGGACCGGCACCTACGCTCGAGATGACCGGTGCGGCGGGATCGAGGAACCGAGGAGGTGAAGAGATGACCGTCGAGATGACTCGGTTGGCCGGCGAATCGGCCGAGTACGCCGCGGCCCGCGAGGATCTCCGACGAGCGGAGATCGAGCTGATGGAACACGAGGAACGCATCGCCGCCCAGCGACGGAGCCTCCCGTCCGGTCCCGAGGTCGAGAACTACGTCTTCGAAGAAGGTCCGGATGATCTCGACGCGGGCGACGAGCCGGTCCGCCAGGTCCGGCTCGCCGACTTGTTCACCGGCCCGGAGCGCTCGCTGATCATCTACCACCTGATGTACGGCAAGGCGCAGACGTCCCCCTGCCCGATGTGCACGATGTGGCTCGACGGCTTCAACGGGGTCGTCGACCACGTGACCCAGAACGCCGACTTCGCGATCGCGGCCGCTGCCGACATCCCACGATTGCGGGCGCACGCCCGCAATCGTGGTTGGAACCGGCTTCGGCTGCTGAGCGCCGGCACCAGCACCTTCAAGTACGACCTCAACAGTGAGGACGAGGCAGGCAACCAAGACTCGACGATCTCGGTGTTCTCCCGCGACGCCGACGGGACGGCCCGACACTCCTACACCGGTCATCCATGGATGTCGGCGGATGTGCACGAGCGGGGCATCGACCTTCTCACCCCGACCTGGAACCTGCTCGACCTCACACCGCAGGGCCGAGGGGACTGGTACGCGTCGCTCCGCTATCCGAGCGATTCCTCGTCCTGAACGAGCTCAGCGCAGCCTGGACGACCACACGGCGATCGCATCGTGGGCGTCCCGCGCGAGGCGGCGGGTGAGCTCCTCGGCCGGCAGCACGTCCGCGAGCGAGTGCGCCTGTCCGGCCCACAGGTTGATCAGGTCCGGATCACCGACGGCACGACCGTGCGCGCGGAGCGGGGAGGTCAGATGGTGGACCTCGGGGTAGGCACGGGGTGCGATCTCTCCGAACTGGTCGTGGAAACCGTTGCGGATGCCTCGGGCGAGCCGCCCGCTGAACGCGCGGGTGAGCACGGTCCGCTCGCCGGTCGCCGTTGCGCCTCGCTGGGCCTCGGAGGTGCCGGCCTCGGGTGCCCGCAGATAGGCGGTCCCGATCTGTCCGGCTCTCGCGCCGCCAACGAGCACGGCGGCGAGCGCGGCGCCGGTCATGATCGAGCCGGCGGCAACCAGCGGAAGCTCGACCTCGGCGCCGACCAGTTGCAGCGCCGCGAGCAGGCCGAGATCCGACTGGGCGTCGTCGTCGGCGAAGACGCCGCGGTGGCCGCCGGCCTCGACGCCTTGGACGACCAGCGCCTCGGCACCCGCGACGGCGGCCTCCCTCGCCTCCTCGGGCGAGGTGACGGTCAGCCAGACCTCCGACCCCACCGAGTGCAACCGCTCGATCGCCGACCGGGGAGGGATCCCGAAGGTGAACGACACGACCGCAACCGGGTCGCGACAGAGGACGTCGACCTTCTCGGCGAAACAGTCGTCGTCGAAGTGCGCGTCGCCGAGATCGACGCCGGCGCGGTCGCTCTCGATCCGGAGGCGGTCCGCGTAGACCGACACGAGCGCCGGATCGGCGGGTGCGCCACCTCCCACGAACACGTTCACGCCGAAGCGCTCGACCTCCGCCCGGGTCGTCGCGATGTCCTGGCTCAGTCGTTCGGGGGTGAGATAGCCCGCGGCGAGGAAGCCGAACCCCCCGCCGCGGTCGACCGCCACCGCCAGTGCCGGTGTGGACGGGCCCCCGGCCATCGGCGCCTGCACGATCGGTGTGGTGAGGCTCTCGAGGATCGGGCTGGTCGACCGAGTGGCATTCCTCATCGGCCCCGGGCATCCTCCGGCACCACGTCCCTGACCTCCTTCATATAGAGGTCGGCCGCCTTCGAAGCCTCTTCGGGCGTGCACCCGTGCTCGCGTGCGTACAGGTACGGGGCGTACCAGTCCCACCAGTCGTGCAGCGGAGCGATCTTCTCGAACCGGTCGTGGTGTTCGGCGGTCTCGTGAAGGAGGTCCGCCAGGGTCGCGACGTCCATGCGTACCACCTTCGTCTTTCGCTCAACGGCCCGGCAGGCGAGTCGTGATCTCCTGGAGCAGCCAGCCGTTCCCGTCGGGGTCTCGGAACGAGACCCAGGAGGAATAGGAGCGACCTTGCGGGTCGGGGCCCGGCACGCGGCCTTCCGTCCCCGCGTGGTGGAACACTCCGCCCGCGTCGTGGAACACTTCGCCTGCCTCGACGCCTCGTCCCAGGAGCTCGTCGCGCGCCGCGCCGATGTCCGAGACGACGAGGACCAGGCTGTCGACCGAGCCGGGCTCGGCCGTCGTGACGCCCTTGCCGAAGATGACCGAGCACGAGGAGCCCGGAGGGGTCAGCTGCACCACCCGGAAGTCGTCGCCGGAGGCGAGATCTGCATCGAGCCGCCATCCGAGCTTCTCGTAGAACGCTTTCGCGCGGTCGGCATCCGACACCGGGACGACCACCACCTCGAGACGCATCTCGGTGCTTGGTCCGCCGGTATCCCCGACCGAGTTCTCAGTGCTCACGTCCCTGCTCCACGGTGACCTCCTCGTCGGAAATGGCGCAGCGAACCCAGGAGCTCAGTTAATCGCCTACCGGGGCACTCTGCACAGAGCTCCGGGCCACCCCCGCGAGCTGAGCTGTCGATAGTCTCCTCGGGTGATGACGGCACACCTTCCCGACTACCGCGACCTTCCCGTGGTGGACGGTGCCCCGAAGGGCTCGTCGTGGGGCCTCTGGGGAACCGGCGACGTCTGCGGCTGTCTCAATCTGCTCGGCCCCGAAGCGGTCACCGCCGCGCTCGCGAGCGTCGAAGTGGGACGGGTCTTCAATCTCAACCTGGAGCTCGAGCTGCCGAGTCCACCGCTCTTCGACCGTCCCTCTTTCCGGCACGTGGTCCACGACATGGTCATCGGGCACGACGACGAGCTCGTCGGGTGGAACACGCAGAGCTCGAGCCAGTGGGACGGTTTCCGCCACCTCAAGCATCCGGCGTGGGGCTTCTACAACGGTGTCGCGGACGAGGACCACGGCATCCACCACTGGGCGCGGCGAGGCATCGTCGGGCGCGGTGTGCTGGCCGATGTCGCGCGGTGGCGGGCGTCGGACGGACGACCGATCCAGCCCGGGACGTCCGACGAGATCACCATCGAGGACTTGCGGTCCACTCTGGTCGCGCAGGGCACCGAGCTCGGGACCGGCGACATCCTGCTGGTGCGCACCGGATGGCTGAGCTGGTATCGCGCTCTCGACGCCGACGGCCGCGAGGAAGCCGCGAGGAACTTCTCTCCTCGTCGTGCGGGCTCAGCCGTGGCCGGGCAACCGCGGAGGGACTGTGGAACCTCCACATCGCCGCCATCGCCGCGGACAACCCCGCCCTCGAGTCGACGCCGTTCGGATCGTGGGACCCGGACCACATGGCGACCTGGCGTGACGACCCCGAAGCGGCAGCCGACACCATGCTGCACTTCAGCCTTCTCGGGCTGCTCGGGCTGCCCATCGGCGAGTTGTTCGAGCTCGACGGGTTGGCCGCCGATTGCGCAGCAGACGGACGCTACGCCTTCCTCTTCACCTCGGCCCCGCTCAACCTCGCGGCCGGAGTGGCGACGCCGCCCAACGCACTGGCGATCAAGTAGGGATCAGGCGGGCACCGCGTCGGCGGTCGCCCGGCTCGAGCGAGCAGGCGCTCGTAGCAGTTTCGGAGCAACCGGCAACTGTCGTGCTCCTCCGCGACGTAGCGGCCGAGCAGCTCGCCGGTGCGGATGTCGATCGAATGATCCTTGAAGACGTCGTCGAAATAGCTGAGCACTCTGGCGAGCTCGTGCAGGCCGAACCGCTCGAACTTCTCCACGTCCGAGACGTCCCTCGACCCTGCGATCGGCACCCGCTCCTCGAGCCCCTGGTCGTCTCGTTCGCGGACCTCGAAGCCCAACTCGTCGAGGCGTTTGGCGAACGCCAATCCGTGCTCACCCTCGCGCGCGGCCACGGTGACGAGCACCTTTCGCACCTCGGGGTCGGGGGTCACGTCGATCCATGCCTGCAGGTACTCGTACGCCCGCGACTCGTTGAGTGCGATCGCATTGAGGAGCCCCAGGTAACTCGGCTTTTCGGACATGGCGGTCTCCTTTCGGGTCGAGCTTACGCGCACTGCGTGCACGCCGACCGGGCCTGGCCTACGGTCCTGGCTGGTGCGGGCGCTCGAACACCCCGACTGGGTCCGGCGACTCGACTACTTCGGCGATGCCGTCGGTGACCCGAGCGCGATCGTGGGGCTGAAGGCCGCCGATCTGATCGGCGTGGCACGGTCGGCGACGGGTCTGCACGACCTGGGCGAAGAGGAGTGGCCGGGTTGGACCGAGACGTTCGAACGCCAGCTCGCCTCCATCGACGAGGAGTCGAACCTCCACCTCCTCGGTCGGGTGCTCACCCGCAGCGAGGTCCTCCGCGTCCTGCAGACCTGGCTGCGGCTGAACGACCTCTGGCGCCGCACCCCGGGGGTCGCCTCGATCGGAGTCGAGGAGCCGGTGTTCATCGTCGGTCCACCGCGCACGGGTACGACGATCCTCCTCGAGCTGTTCGCGCTCGACCCGCAGCTGCGGGCTCCCATCGCATACGAGGCTCTCTACCCGTTGTCGTCGACCGGGCCGGTCGCCCGTCGCCTCGAGCTCTCCGAGTCGGAGCAGGAGTTGTGGGCCGACATCCACCCTCCGTTCCGGATGATGCACGAGCTGGCGAGCAACCTGCCCTGCGAGTGCGTGCACTTCCTGATGTACGACTTTTCGGGGCCGTACTGGGGAATGAGCTACGACGCGCCGTCGTTCACCGGTTGGCAGCTCGAGCACCTCGAGACCCTGGCGCGGGTCTACCGCCTGCACCGGCGGATGCTGCAGACCTTCGAGCACGAGGGACCGAACGAGCGACCACGGCGCTGGTTGCTCAAGTCGCCATTCCATGTGTCGACCCTGCCAGCGCTCTTCGCCGAGTATCCCGACGCACGGGTCGTCCACACCCATCGCGATCCGCAGAAGTTCCTCGCTTCCCTGGTGAGCATCTTGTCCGCCCTGCGTTTCATGCGGAGCGATGCGGTCGACGTTCCAGCCCTCGCCGGCATCATGGAGATGACCTACACGATGTTCCTGGAGAGTGCCATCCAGGCACGGCAGGACGGCTCGATCCCGAGCGATCGGGTGGTCGACTCCCATTTCGTCGATCTCATGTCCGATCCGGTCCGGGCGATGCGCGGACTCTACGAAGGGCTCGAGCTCGAGTGGCCCCGCGACCACGAGCAGGTGATCAAGGGGTATCTGACCGCCAAGCCCAAGGACAAGCACGGAGCCCACCTGTACTCGCTCGCCGACGTCGGCCTGGACCCGGCATCGGTGCGGCGGAGCTTCGAGCCCTACGTGGCGCACTACGGGATCACCGAGGAGTGACCGGTCAGAGGTCGGTGAAATCGACCACCCGCGCGACCGGTGTCTCGATGGGCCCGTCCGGCAGCAGGTAGCGCCAAAAGACCAGACCGAAGGCACGGCCTTCGGTGTCCAACCAGTTGGCGACGCCCGGATCGCGGTGGGCGACGACCATTCGGAAGGATCCGTCGGGTTCGGTCTGGGTCTGGGCCCGGTTGAGCGACACCTGTCGGTGCGCGTAGTCGTAGGTCTGAAGGTGCCGGCTCCAGAGGGAGACGTTGGCGCACCGGCACTGCGGCCACCGCCCGGTCACCACCAGGGCCTCGTCCGGCCCGAGGAGATACGGCGCCATGCTGTAGGCGGCGTCCGCCGCCGCCAGCGCGTGGTCGCCGGGCGGCACCGGGGGAGGGAACACGCCCGGCTCCCGCGAGACGAAAGGTGGCTGGTCGCCCTCCCCCGGCTTGGTCTGCTCGAGCGAGCGCGACCGGACGTACCGCTCGACGCGGCGCCACCCTGCGGCGACGGACGCGTCCGACGGCGGAGGGAGCGGCGCGGGATGATCCAGCACCTCGATCCCGAGGGCCAGATCGGGGATCGGGGGCATCGCGGGGGACCGCTCCTGTTCGAAGTAATGGCGGCTGGTGATCCCCGTCGCGTCCGCGTCGAGCTCGATCCAATTGCGGGGCCGGGGCGGTCCACCGAGGAAGATCTCGAAGCGCCCGTCGGGATCGACGTCGAACTGTGTGTCGTTGAGGACCCCGGCAGTCCGCTGCGGGAATGCGCCCTCCACACCGCCTGCTTCGACCGTGAACGAGACGTAGACGGCGCCGGCGGTGCGACCGGTCACGCGGTAGGAGAACTGCGGAGCGACGGCCGCATCGAAGTAGACGGCGTCCGCGTTGTCGCCGAGGCTCTTTCGGGTGGACGTGACGATCTGCCGGAACACCGGTTGGCGCGGATCGTCCTCGAAGTGGCCGACCAGGCCGCCTTCGAGCAGGTGCCCGAGTACCCGCAGGCCCCCCGCTACGTCGTCGGGCACGACGAGGCCCCATTCGGGTCCGCAGAACCGGTCGGCCGCATCTTGGAGTGTGGCGATCAGCCGATCGAATGCCTGACGGGCCTCGCCCTGTGCGTCGCTCATTCGCTCAAACTAGGTCGCGGGCGACCCTTCGGCGCTCCCGAAATGACCACCCGCTCGGGCAATCAGGAGAAGGTCGCCGAGGCGACCCGGCGGTAGTCGTCGAGCGGGAAGCCGTCCCCGGTGGTCAGCAGCTGCAGCGCGACGTGATCCGCTCCTGCCCGGAGGTGCTCGCGGACGCGGCCTGCCACCGCTTCGGCGTCTCCGTGCGCCACGACCGCATCGACGACCCGGTCGCTACCCCCTCCGGAGAGGTCGTCGTCCGAGAATCCCAGCGCGCGGAGGTTGTTTGCGTAGTTCGGAAGGGTCAGGTAGCCGCCGACGAAGGACCTCGCCTGTGCGCGGGCCTTCCTCGGATCCGGTTCGACGATCGCGGTGACCTCCGGGGCGAGGAGCGGACCCGGCCCCATGATCTCGCGGGCGCGCTCGGTGTGCTCGACGGGGACGAGATAGGGGTGGGCTCCGACGGCCCGGGCCGCGGCCAACTCGAGCATCCGTGGACCGAGTGCCGCGAGCACTCGTCGCTCGCGCCCGACCGGTGCCTCGAGCGCATCGAGCGCGTCGAGGAACTCCACCATCCGGTGGTACGGACGCGCGTAGTGCTCGACCAACGGTGCGTGACTCGCGCCGAGGCCGAGGAGGAACCGGCCCGGGTGGCGGGCTTCGAGCCCGGCCGTGGCGGCCCCGAGCTCCTCGGGAGCGGAATTCCAGATCGTGACGATGCCGCTCGCCACGACGGCCCGGCGGGTCGCATCGAGAAGGCGCTCGAAATGCGGCGAGAGGCCCGGGTCGAAGCCGCCCGAGGACCAGAGCGATCCGTAGCCGAGTTCTTCGAGCTCACCGGCCGCGCTCTGGGAGGAGTCGGGCGCCCTCCACGAACCGCTCCACCACACCCCCACCGTCCCGAGGTCCACCTGTCCACGGTAGCCATGCGCGGATGCGAACGCCCGGCCAGGCGCCGGGTGTCGAGATCAGCTCAGCCGGACCGGCAGCTCGCGCATGAAGAGCATGATCGGATTGAAGATCCCGAGCGAGGTGTACGAAGGAACCCCCGCCAGGTCGATCCGCCGGGTGCGCTCGAAGAGCACCTCGAGGAGCGTCGTGAGCTCCCTGCGGGCAAGGTTGGCTCCGAGGCAGAAATGCACACCTCCTCCTCCGAAGGCGAGGTGGGGATTCGGGCTGCGGCCGGTGTCGAACCGGAACGGCTCGTCGAAGACGTCCTCGTCGCGATTGGCGGAGGGGTACCACATGGTGACCCGGTCGCCCTTCCGGATCCGCACGCCGCGAATCTCGGTGTCCTGGGTGGCGCGTCGTGCGAAACAGGAGACCGGTGACGACCACCGGAGGATCTCTTCGACGGCCACCGGGATCGCTTCCGGCGCTCGGCGCAGACCTTCGAGCTGCTCGGGGTGGCCGAGGAGGGCGACCAACCCCTGCGAGAGGGCGTTCCGCGTGGTCTCGCTCCCGGCGATGACGAGCAGGAGGAAGAACATGTCCAGCTCGATCTCGCTGAGCGCAGTCCGCTCACCTTCGTCGGTCTCGACCTCCACGGTCGAGAGGATCGTCCAGACGTCGTCCTCGGGCTCGGCCCGCTTCTCGAGCCCCAGTCGCTGTGCGTAGCTGAACACGTCCGCCTGGATCCCGATCCGCTCCGCTGTCGACATGCGACGCTCGGGCGCGTCCCCTTGGAGGATGTCGTTGGTCACGGTGAAGAGCCACTCGCGATCCTCGACGGGGATGCCGATGACGTCGGCGATGACGTTCATCGGCAACTTGTAGGCGATCTCCGCGACGAAGTCGAACTCCCCGAGCTCGAGGGCCCGGTCGACGATCGACTCGGCCCAACGACGGATCTGCCCGTCGAGGATCTTCACCATGCGCGGGGTGAAGCCGGCGCTGATCAGCCGGCGCTGGCGGGTGTGGTCCCGGCCGTCCATGCTGGGGAGCATCTTCCCGGCGACGATCGGCTGGTGACTCAGCTGCGGCCCGTCGAACGAATTGAACAGTTCGGGATTGCGACTGACCGCCTGGACGTCCTCGTGCTTCGAGAGCACCCAGAACCCGTCGTCGTGGTCGCCGGGAAACCCTGCAGGGAACGCCTGCCATTTCACCGGAGCCTCCTGTCGCAGCACGGTGAAGGCGTCGTGCGGGAAGCCGTCGCCGTACAGAGAAGCGTCGGTGAGATCCAAATCGAGTGGACTTGAACCGACCGCGGTCACGAGCGCATCCTCGCACATCGCGCCGACGGCCGGGAGGCCGATCAAGCCGAAACCCTGGAAGGGTCGAACTCGAGCACCTCGGTCAGACGGATGTTGTTGCCCGACGGGTCCCGAAACGAGGTGTCGACACCGTACGGCTGTTCGGTCGGGGGGTCGTTGAACACCACGCCTCGACGGGAGAGTTCCTCGTAACTCTTCCGACAGTCGTCGGTCTCGAGGAAGAGCGTGCCGCCTGCCCCCTTGGCGACCAACTCGGAAAGAGCGTTGCTCGCCTGCGCATCGAGCATCGGAGGCCCCGGCACCGGCATCAGGACCAGTCCGACGTCACCCTGACCCGCCGGAGCGACCACCAGCCAGCGGAAGTGCCACTCCTCCATCGTGACATCGGAGCGCACCTCCCAACCGAGGATTCTCGTGTAGTACTCGAGAGACGCATTCTGGTCGTGAACCCAGAACTGTGCGTTGGCAATCTTCATCGCTGCTCCTCCTCTTCGCGCCTCGATGAGGGAAAGCCTAAGGAGCCTCGCCACGAGTGTCTTCTCGAAACGTGCGGTTCTGGGGCCGGCCATAGGTCTTGGCCACGCAGACCGGGATCCGGACGAGGCGGGCCGCAGGCGGCCATGCCTTCCGGTACTCGGTGGGGGTCCGACCGAACATTCGTCGGAAACTGCTGGTGAAGGATCCGAGGCTTCCGAGACCGACGGCGAAGCAGATTCTCGACACCGCCCAGTCGGTCGTACGGAGCAACGCAGCAGCGCGCTCGAGGCGGCGAGTCAACAGGTACTGGTGGGGCGACTCACCGAACTCCCGGGTGAACGTTCTGGTGAAGTGCGCCCTCGAGAGGCCGGCGGCGCGTGCCATGTCGTTGACCGACACCCGCTCGAAGTAGCGGGAGTCCGCAAGGTCCTTCGCCCGCAGGAGGTGCCGGACACTCGGCGCTGACGTCATGCGCCGAGGTTACGGGTCCGCCCGACTCACGCGCACCCCCGGGGTCGTGGCGTCGTAGCTCGACCCACGGGTCGTATGGGTCATCGGTCGGGACACGACGGACCGGTCGGTTCATGGGTTGCACGGTCGTCGGACCGGGAGCCGGGACGTCAGGGAAGATGCACGCTTCCGTCGGGTGCGAGCACCCAACCCGGGTTGTGCGCAACCTCCCACGGATGTCCGTCCGGATCGACGAAGACACCCGAATACCCGCCCCAGAAGTTGCGGTCGCCCGGTCGACCGATCGTGGCTCCAGCGGCCTCGGCTCGGCCGAGGACCGCATCCACCTCCGCCGGGGATCCGACGTTGTAGGCGAGGGTGACGCCACCCCAACCACCTTCGTCATGGACGCAACTGTCCTCCGCGAGTCTCTCCCGCTCCCAGAGGGCGAGAATCATGCAACCTGCCTGGAAGAAGACCACATCCCCGTCCGGGGACTCCCCGGTCCAGCCGAGTTCCTCGTAGAAGCGTCGAGCTCGTGCCGTGTCGGCGACACCGAGTGTGACCAGCGAGACGCGTTGGTCCATCTCCCGACTATGTCCGCTCGAGTGGAGGGGTGGATCGCCCGACGCGCAGTACGTGTCCGTCCCCGAGAACGGCGAGCACCGCGAGACCCGCGGCAGCCATCGAGTCGCGAATGCCGATCGCACGTCCGGCGACCAGGCTGGCGGTCACGTCACAGGAGTCGCTCACGAGTGCCATCAGGGTCCAGCGACGAAGGTCGCCCTCGTCGCTCGACCACGCGGCAGCCACCACTCCCATGCCGAGCGCCAGATCGCGAATACCGATCGTGCGGAGGAGAAGCGCGGATGTCCCAGTGGAGCGCTCCCGGTCGGAGACCCGCAGAATTGCCGCCGGCGCAACGATCATGGCGACGCCGACGCCGGCGCGCAGCCAACCCATCCGCTCGCCGACCGACATTGGCATGGTCAAGCGTATGCCGGTCGGAACCGTGGAGTTGACCGAAGTGTGATCCCTCTTCCAGCCGCGCCGCTAGGAGGAGCGCGGCAGCAACCGAGGGTGCCGGCGGGGATGGCTCCGGTTCCGCCAGGCGAGGCCGAGCGCAGCGACCGGGTCCTCGGCGCGGCCGAGCACCGTCCCGCACACTCTGCAGGAGACCTCGAATTGGGTGGCCGACAGGGCCACAGGGTCTCGCAACGGCGGGTCGAAGACGACCCACTTCCAGCGCCGGAGGCGCGGAGCACCAACCGAAGAAGCACCGGTCAGAGCCAGGGTTCCGTTGCCCGACGACCTCATGGACCAAAGCGAACCAGGTCGTCCTTACCGCAGGCTGTGAACCAACCGAGGCAACGCTGAGTGAAGGATCCGGTCCGGTCTAGCGATCTCGGTCGGTCGCCCCGGCGAGGTGGAACGTGTTGCAGTACCAGAGCCGGCCTCCCGGGCTCCGCCAGTCGGCCCACTCGGCGAACTGCGCGCTGTCGAGCCCTCCGAGGCGAGGCGACACGCAGTCGACCATGGTCTGGTAGGTCGCCTCGGGATCTGCGGAATCGAACTCGTAGAAGTGCATGTACCGCGGGTCGGCGGCCGTCTCGTTCTCGAAGACGGAAATCTGGGTGAAACCCGGGATACCCGCCGCTGCGATGTGGCGGATGTGCACGAAGTCCCCCCAGTCCCGGAGGCTCGCGGCCAGCTCGGGGGTGCGAGGCGTGATCCAGACGACCAGAAGGCCGGTGGTCGGACGACCGGTCAGAATGCCTTGACTCGGCCGAGGGTGCCGGCGGAAGCAGAACGCCGTCGAACCAGGCCGTGCGATGGGCGCGGCCTGGTCATCGTCCAGCTCGGCCACCACGAGAAGCGACCCGTCCGCGATCCGCATGGGAAGTTCCGTCCGTCCCGGGACGCTGTTGTTCCACCACGATGCCCGGACCACGCCCGGCTCTTCCATCAGCGCAGCGGCGCGTTCCGCCCCCTCGACGTTCGATCCGTCGCCGAGTTCGACGTACAACCTTGACGTGCTGCGGTCCTCCACCGGCGATCACGCTACCGGTGCTGGGACTCATGGTCGGCGGACTCTCCGACGTGCACCAGGGTCACCGGGAGCGGTCGGACTGGATCCAACAGTGCATCGACGGTCCCGAACAGAAGACGGCCGCCCTCTCACGACCGTGAGGAGGGTTCGTACATGCGAGCCCGCTCGCGCGGTGTCGCCTGTTTCGCGAACTCGGACAGCTTGTCGAGCGCCGGCAGAACGGCCCCGAGGAATCGCCCTTGCAGTTCTCGGGTCATCTCCAGGTCCTCGTCCTCTCGCATGCCACTCAGGAGATTGAGTCGCGAGTGGTCGAGCCAGTACTGCAGATCGGGCGCATCCTGCCAGCCCAGCTCGGTGCGGATGCCGGTCAGGATGGCCCGTAGATAGTCGAAGGGGGTGTGGGGCATGCCCGTCGGAAGGCACAATGCGTTCTTTTCGTCCGTCGACCGTCCCGTGGATTCGAGGAATCCCTGCAATGCGCCCGAGAGCGTCGCCCCAACTCGGGTGACGAGCTGGAGGGTGATCGTTTCGTCGGTGTAGATCGCTCGGGGCGGATTGTCGGTCAGTCCCGGGGCCGCGCAATGTACGTGGAGATGATCCGGAGTGGTCGGCACCGTGCCCTGCTCGAGCACGATCCGGTCCCGTTCGATGCGGTCGACATGGCCGAGCCGAATCACGTTTTCGATTCGGATGAGCTGGTCGAGCTCTCGAAGGCTGATCGTCGCGCCCTTCATCATGGTCGGGGCCACCGTGCGGTCGGTGCGGAGCATGAGGCCCTCGCGTTCGAGGCGTTCGTACACTTCCTCGACCGACTCCGATTCGACGACGGCTTCGAGCTGCATGACGACCCCGGCCAGTGTCCGGAGCTCCGCCGGTTGGAGGAATGCCCGGTTCGCGAGCCATGAGTCCTGCGGGCGTATCCAGGAGACGGCGGTGGCATCGGTGCCTTGTTCGAGCAGCCAGCAGATGGCATCGGTCGCCGTCTTGCCACCACCGATGATCACGTAGCCGGCGGGCGGACACTCGACCCTGGTGAGGTCGCCGACCGGGACGCAGCGCACGTTCTCGCCCACTTCGAACGGCGGAGGCTCGGTGGCAGGTATCCGCGAAGCCAAGTAGGTCGCGTCGACGAGTCGGGTGCGGACCACGACGTTGCGCACCTCACTGCTCACCCGCGAGCGGACCGAGTGATCACCGAGATAGTCGCACATTGGAAGGAAGCGGACTCGGCCCGACGCCAGGAGCCGGTGTCGCATGACGTCGTCGAAGTACCCACAGATCTCGGCCCCGCTCGCCCGCTCGTGGAAACCTTCGTCGGTACCCTCGGTGCCGACCCGGTCCTCGCCGAGCGGAGTCGAGTTCACGCCGTAGAACCGGGAGGGCTGGTGCAGCTGCACGAACGGATACGCGTCCAGCCAGTGCCCTCCCGGCCCATGGCGGCGATCGACCATGACGACATCGGCATCGCTGTTGGCGACCAGGGAATCGACGAACGCCATTCCGACCGCGCCGGCTCCCACGACGAGATAGTCGGTTTCGATGTCCGAACGATCCGCCATCGTCGCGGAACTGTAGACCCCGGCGATCCCGTGGTCCACGGCCGAGTCCCGCCCCGGGCAACGCGCCCATCCCCAGCTAGGATGAGGCGCGTGGCACTCTTTCTCGACCGCCATAAGGTCAAGGACGCGACGGCCACCGACATCGCCGCAGCGCACCAACTCGACCTCGCCATTCAGGACGAGTACGGGGTGCGCTACGTCACGTACTGGTTCGACGAGGAGGAGGGAACGGTCTTCTGCCTCGCCGAGGGTCGCGACCGGGCGGCGGTGGAGGCGGTGCACCGAGAAGCCCATGGTCTCATGGCGGACAACGTGATCGAAGTGGGCGAGGGACCGATCAACGCCTTCCTCGGTGACATTCCACGTCATCCGGCAGGCGAGGTCTACACCGACTCGGCGGTTCGAGCGATCTTGTTCACCGATTTCTGCGGCTCGACTCGGCTGACCCAAGAGTTAGGGGACGAGGGATTCATGTGCCTGCTCCGCGAGCACGACGTGATCGTTCGTACCGCCCTCGGCCGGCGAGGCGGGAACGAGGTGAAGCACACTGGCGACGGGATCATGGCTTCCTTCTCGTCTGCGATCGCCGCGGTGGAATCCGGCATCGAAATCCAGATGTCGGTGGTTGCGCGGAACAACATGACAGAACGATCCATCGGACTTCGGATCGGCATCAGCATCGGGGAGCCCGTCACCGAAAGCGGCGATCTGTTCGGGACCGCGGTCCAGCTTTCGGCACGCCTCTGCGAAGTCGCGTCGCCCGGAGGAATCGCCGTTTCGAATGCCGTCCGGGAAGTCTGCGCGGGGAAGTCGTTTCGGTTCGACTCGAGAGGTGAATTGGGCCTGAAGGGGTTCCCGGCGCCGGTACCCGTCTTCGAGGTGTGCACCGAGCACTGAGGCAGGCGTACGTCTCCCCTCTGCGTGTCGAGTGGGAGCTGCGAGCGGCCGGATCAGTCGCCTGTTCGGCCGTCGATCTCCTCCCGCATGAGGTCGAGGTGCCCGGCGTGGCGAGCCGTCTCCTCCAACATATGGACGAAGATCCAGCGAAGGCTCACATGTTCCCGGTACTGTGAGCACCCGGCGCTCAGGGTCTCGAGCTGGATCCCGGCCGCGATTCGTCGCGAGCGATCCACCGCGGCACGGTAGGAGGCAACCACCGAATCGACCGTGTCGTCGGATCCGACGACGAAGTCACCGGCTCCGTCCCCCTGGTCGCGGGGAGACTCGACCTTTTCCCTGCGAACACCTCGCGGAACCACCAACGCTCGACGAGGACGAGATGCTTGACGACGCCGAGTGGGCTGAGACCCGAGGCGGTCATGACCCGCGTCGCCTGGTCGAGGCTCAGGCCCTCGACCAGGCGCTCGACGACCGCCCGGTACCAGTCGAGTGCTCCGACGAGGGTCTCCCGCTCATCGCGGCGAACGCCCAGGGTGTCTTCCACGTGGGCAGCCTACGGGCGCGCGGCGAGCTCGGCCCGAGCCCTTGGCGCCGATCCCTCGGACGCTCGACCTGGAGGCGGGTGGGGCGTCCGCCTACCATGCGACGCCATGTCCTTCACCGAGATCACCCGACCTCATCCCCATGTGGCGGTCGTCACGCTCAACCGACCCGAGCGGATGAACGCGATGGCCTTCGACGTGATGATCCCCTTCCGCGACGCCCTGCGCGATGTGGGCATCGACAACGAGGTACGGATCGTGGTGATCACCGGGGCTGGCCGCGGGTTCTGCTCGGGAGCCGATCACGAGAATCCCGGCACCATGCCCAACATCGACGACCTGACGCTGCCGACCATCGCACTGCGCTCCATGGAGATGCTCGACGAGGTGATCACGACCATCCGTCGACTCCACCAGCCGGTCGTCGCGGCCGTCAACGGAGCCGCGATCGGTGGAGGATTCTGCCTCGCCCTCGCCGCCGACCTCCGGGTCGCGTCGGACGACGCCTACTTCCGGGCGGCCGGTATCAACAACGGACTGACCGCTGCCGAGCTCGGCCTCAGCTATCTCCTTCCCCGCTCGGTGGGGCAGTCTCGAGCGGCCGAGATCATGTTCACCGGCCGTGACGTCGACGCGGTCGAGGCCGAGCACATCGGTTTGGTCTCACGCGTCGTGCCGCGGGAGCGGCTGCTTCCTGCATGCTTCGAGTTGGCGGACCGCGTCAACGGGTGGAGCAGGGCGGGCGTCGAGCTGACCAAGCGTCAGTTGTGGAACAGCCTGGATGCCAGCAATCTGCAGACGCACATGGACGCCGAGGGTGTCTCGCAGCTGTTCGTGCGCATCACGACGCGCAATTTCGAGGAGTCCGTCGCCGCCCGAAGGGAAGGACGGACTCCCGAATTTCAGGGATTGACCTCTGGTGAACGGGGAGTGCCTGTGCGTGCCTTCGCCGCATCGGAGAGATCGCCATCCGACCGGTCCGATGACGCGTGCGGTCCGCCCGTTACGGTCGGAAATCCGAACCATTTGCCGGCGTGCTCGGCGACCCCGAAAGACCGCGGCCGAGAATCGGAGTCGCTGGGGGTGTCCAGCCCGCTCTTCGCCCTGACAGTTCGTTCGGCATCGCCACCCCAGGAGCGAGTGAGGATGCCCCGCCGCGGCGCGCTGGCGCGCTCGCGGGCGCGGCCGGATACCCGGTTTCTGTGTCGCCGACGTGCCCATCCACGACGAGTAACGCCGACCCTCAACTTGGCTCACCGGTCACCCCGGCGAGCATCTGCTCCAGCGCGGCCTGGTCCGGTCCGACGAACGGGGCGGCGTCGGGGACCGCTGCGAGCGCATCCAATAGCCGCTCCATCGACGATCCCCGCGCGGCCGGCAGATGGCTGCTCAGGATCATGGAGGGTTCCAGCCCGCGGATGCGATCCAGTTCCGATGCGAATACCGCCCGGTCCACCTTGTGCAACCACGAGGAGTCCACGGTCGCCCAAAAGACCTGACCCTTGCGCAGCGCCCCGTCCGACAAGTCCTCGGCGCATTCCGGCACCTCGTCCAACAGAGCGCCGAAGCAGTCCGAGCTGAAGAAGATGCCCGAATGCTTGTCCCGCAGGCCCGTTGTGATCGGATTGTCGAATGCAGGAGGCCGAACTGCGGTCAGAGTTCGATCGCCCACATCGACGCTCTGCCCCGGATTGACCAAGTACACCCGGTCCATGGGCAGGGGTGCGGCCAGGCTCATGATCCCGACCCCGAGGAAGCTGGTGATCACCCGCAACCGCTCGTTCTCGTCGAGCAGGCGGTGCAGCGAGCCGATGTGGTCGAAGTCCGTGTGGGTCAGCCAGATCCAGCGAAGGTCGGCCGGATCGATCACCGTCCGCAGTGCGTCCATGAAGTCCTCGCTTTCCCTCACGGCGCCGGTGTCGACGAGCACCGGCTCGGCGGCATGGATCACGAACGCGTTGATGGCGAGGCTGCCGAATCCGGTGATGGCGGCGGTCGACGTCACGACGTCGACGTCGGGCGCGGCCTTGTATGTATGCATCTTTCGGGTTCTCCTCGGGTCTCGAAGGGGGGTGGGGTTAGCGGCCCGACGGCGTCGCCTGGGCGGCGCCCTTCAGCAGCTCGAGTGTGTGCCGCATGGCCTCGCGCAACTCGCGGGCGCGGTTGGTGGGGACGTCGACTATGCGGGCCCATGTCGGGATCCACCGAACCGTGTAGGACTCGGTGACCTGGGTGCCCCCCTCCACCGGCTCCAGGCGGTACCGCCACTCGGTCGACTCCCGGCCACCCTCTTCGGTCACGAATGCGAACTCCCGGCCGGGGTCCGCGGTGAGCACCCGGCCGCGGCGCGACCACTTCATGAGGCCGCCGGGGCCACCCTGGTTGTGGCCGATGAATCTGGCGCCCTCGGCCGGTCCGGTCGACCCGTCGATCCACTCCACCTGCCGGCACTCGGGGCTCCAGTCCCCCATCCGAGGCAGGTCCGCCACGAGTTCGTAGATGCGCTCCGCCTGCGCCGTCGATCACGACGGACTGCGAGTCCTGTCGCAACCACCATCGGCTGCTCCGATTCGGCTCGGCTTCTCGATCATGTGGTGGGTGATTTCCTGTTCGGTCATCTCGGGTCCTCCTCGCGTCTCCGGGTCATAAAGCTAATCCTATTAGCTATAGCTGTCAATCCATATGAAGGCTATACTTCTTGCAATGACACCCAAGGTGGGGGCGGCGCAGACGAAGGTCCGGGCCGCCGGCAGCAGCCCGACCGCCGGGCGCGTCGCCGGCAGGAGACGATCCGCGGAGATCCTCGACATCGCCCGCGACGTCATGACCGAGGAGGGGGTGAACGGCCTCAGCCTGGCGGAGGTGGCGCGGCGCCTGGGCGTCCAGCCGCCGTCGCTCTACAAGTACTTCCCGTCGCTCATGGCGATCTATGACGCGCTTGTTCCTCGAGGGGCAGCGCCAGAACCTCGAGGCGATGCGCGGCGGCATGCAGGGGGCCGAGTCCGGGCTTGACGCTCTCATCGCGGGACTCGAAGCGAGCGGGCGGTGGTGCCTGGCCAACCGCGCGGTCGCCGAGTTGCTCTTCTGGCGTCCCGTCCCGAGTTTCCATCCGTCGCCGGAGGCGTTCGCCGTCAGCATGGAGATGGTGGAGCTTCAACGCGGCGCCCTCGCCGACGCCGTGGCCAAGGGTGAGCTCGGGCCCGGCGGCCGACGAAGAGGGCGCCGTCTACCTCGTGTCGACCATCATCGTCGGGGTGCTCAGCCAGGCATTCGCCAACGAGCCCGACCTTCCTTGGGGCAAGGGTCGTTTCACCCCGATGTTTGCCAGGCTGATGCGCCTCTTGCCCGCCGCCTTCCCACTCGACGATTGAGAGGGGGGAAGCGAGAGTCGGCGGCGCCGCTGTTCCGGACGACTACGAATAGTGTCATCAACTCATGGGTTCGAGAACTTGCAGCTCGCTTTCGCTGCTGTTCGTGCATGCTCCTTGACCGAGAGCCGGAACAGAGAAGGTCTCTGTCGTACCTCTTCCGTCCGACGTTTGCTCGAGGATGCTGGTGAATGCTCCGTTGACGGGGTTCGAGAGGGTGATCGTGACCGGGTAGGTTGTCGCCTTCCCTTGGGCGCAGCTGGGAACGCAACTCAACTCATTGCGTGTTCCATGCCCGACTGCCTCTGTCTGGCTCCAGACGGACCAGGTGAGTCCAGTCGCGATGTCGCCGGCGTCACCCGAGAGTAGCGAACTACGAAGACCCGGAAGCCTGGACGCGCCGAGTTCTGCACAATCTGTACATCAGCGACTGGCGAAAGCGAACCCGCATTTCACGTGCCGGGGTAGTTCGGTTCGCGCAGAGCGGAGCTGGCCTTCGCCGTCAGCAGAAAGGCCTGACCAAGCAGCCGCTTGCTCGTTCGACGGAAGAAGGCGTCGAACTCCGCCTCGTCACCCCTCATCGACTCTGTCATCCGATCCGTTCGAGAGTTCGGTCTGGCCCGCTCCATCCACACAGCATCCACACGCACCGACGCCGAAAATGGTTGCAGAAGCGACGATCATTCTCCGTCCCGATCGGGCAATTCCCACAGGCCACAAGGGTGGGCAGCTCAGTTCACCGGAGGTGACCACCGACCCCGCGATCGAGGACGGTGGAACCGGGCGGTGGTCAATTCCCGGAGAGCGCAGCGACGCCGTCGATCTCGATGAGTTGACCCTCGTATCCGAGGGCCGAAATCCCAAGGAGGGTGCTCGGTGGGCGGTGGGGCGCCAGTGCGTCCTCGACCAGGCTCCAGGCTGCTCTGAGATCGTCCATTTCCCGAACCACGTAGATCGTCGTCTTCACGAGGTGTTCAGGACCGGCGCCGTGGTCCTTCAAGAGCTTGCGAGGAGGTTGTGGACTACCTGCTCAACCTGTCTTCGGAGGTCCCCGATCCCCACCACGGATCCGTCGGCGTCAAGTGGACAAGCCCCCGCAGTGAACACGATGGCACGGCCGGACACAACGGCAGCGTAGGAGTAGGGAACTTCCGGAAGTTCCGAATCAGCCATTCCTACATCCTGGCCGAAGCACCCGAACGCCCGTGACCCGGCAATATGGGTCACCCGCCACCGCGTGGTCCTGTCTCAACCTCGGAAACCTCGAGAACACCTTCGCACCGTCCCCCTGTAACCGCCGGAGCCTTCGGCGCCGCGGCGGTCGGGCGATCCTCGAAACGTCGACCCACGATGTGCCGCTCCGCCTCGCGAAAAGTACGCGAACCCTCGCCGATCGCGACGCTGCACGTCAGCGGCTCACGCCTGGCGGAGGGACTCGCAGAACCAAGCGTTGCGGTGGAGGTGAGCGGACTCGAACCGCCGACTTCTACATTGCGAACGTACTCGGGGCACCATCCCTACCTGGGCCATCGCATGAGACACCAGGTCGGAGGCGATCCCACCTCCCCCCTGCTGACCCCTGACGACCCCTTCCCACCGATGCTTGGGTCACGTTCGGGTCACGTCCTCCCGCCCGGTGTTCACCCCGCCTGTGAACTCGATTACACAGGAGTTCGTGGTGTTAACCGGCCTACGGTGGACCGATCACCCACGACCCCAGCCTGGGGCCCCAAATCAAAGTCGGACGTCAAGGATGGGGGTGGGAGCTACTGACTCACCGTAAAACTCGCCGTCGCCTTGGCGGTCTTGCCGCTGGTGCTCGGGCCAATGATGGTTCCTTCCACTGTCCACTGACCGACCGTGCCGTGGAATACGGCGGTGTTGCCATTCGGGTGCGTCGGCGATTGGGTTACCACTGCGTGGACCTTCTCGCTCCCCCATGTCCCGTCGACCACGATCTTCGTGTTAGGAGAGGGTTCCCCTGAGGAGATGCTGGCCGACGGAAGGGATGAGACGGTCGCCTTCAAGTTGAAGCTCTTTCCACCGAAGGTCCCGGTGTAGCGCTGGAGCGGCAACGACGACTGACCGAGGGCGAAGCCGTTTGCCGGGATGATGAACGTCGAGGTGCCGGAGACAGCGATCCCCTCGATGGTCCCGCTAAAGGCTTGAGGCGGTGGGTTGCCGATGGACCCCGAAGTTGGGTTCGACCCGGCGTTGGCCGTGCTCCAGGTAATGGTCGCCGTCCCGCTTCCGACTCCAAGGGCGCTGGACTGAGTGGTTATGTAGACGCCGAGACCTACCCCCACGGCGACGAGGAGGACGACCAGCGACGCCAATGCGATCAGGGGACGGCGCGATCGTCGCGACGCTGGGGGGATCGATGGTATTTGAGCTGGCGGTCGTTGTTGGGCTGTGTAATCGGGATGGGATTCGGGCCTGTACCACTTCCCGTCTGATGCCTGCCACCAGCCAGGACCTTGCGAAGTCTCGCTCACTGCTTCCCCTGTGCCTCTGCCCGGCGCAGTCGCCGCACGGGCGAAGTGTGTCACGAAGAAATCAGCCGCGCACGAATCGCCGCGGTGTGCTCAAATCGAGGAGTCGGCCACCAGTGGGCCGGAGCGCAAGGAGGCGGTTATGAGGCGTCAACAAGTCTTTGCAACTGCAATCAGCCTGAGCGTGTCATTGGGTTCGGTAGGAGCGCTCGCAATCGCCACCGGCCCTGTGGCAGCCACGCCGCAGGCACGCACCGTCCCCCCTTGATTGTTCGCAGGATGGGGGTGATGCGCGTACTCAGGCTGATGCCTCCGTACAACTTGGCGTGATCGTGGCGGACACGAGCGGCTGGCCCTACTCCCCCGTCACGTACACCGCGTACAGCCTCGAAGGCGGGAACCTTCAACCCATCGGACCATTCAGCGCCATCGCAACCACTGACCACCTGGTCGCTGCGTGGCAGAACAGCACCAACTGTTTCGGATCTCCCATCTCCCGGAACGCATGGGTCACGGACGCGAGTGGTGCTGCGATCGGGGGGGCTGATTTTTCGGGTCCTCCGGCGAATAACTTCGGATCGATGGCGGGTCACCAACTCAATCAGCCGATGGTTGGAATGAGCCCGACATCGGATGCGAACGGTTACTGGCTCGTTGCCGCCGACGGCGGCATCTTTGCATTCGGTGATGCCCAGTTCCACGGATCGATGGGGGGACTGCCCCTCAACCAACCGATCACGGGCATGGCTGTAACGCCTAACGGCGGCGGGTATTGGCTCGTCGCCTCTGACGGCGGCATCTTTGCATTCGGCGATGCCGGTTTCTACGGATCCACTGGAAGTCTTGTTCTGAACGAGCCGATCGAAGGGATGACCTCGACGCCCGACGGACGGGGCTACTGGATGGTCGCGAGCGACGGGGGCGTCTTCTGCTTCGGCGACGCAGCGTTCCACGGATCGCTGGGTGGCCAAACCTTGTCAGCCCCCATCGCAGGGATGATCCCCAACGGCAACGGCTACACCCTCATCGGTGAAGATGGACAGGAATACCCCTTCGGCTAGTCGTCTCGGTACCAAGGATTACCGGCTACTGGAGACTGATCCCCTACCGAGGGATGTTCGCTATCAGGTGCTTGCTGCCTCGGGTGGTAAGTGTGCCCTTTGCGGGATTACCAGCAAGGAGCGACCATTGAGGTGGATCACATCGTTCCCAGATCCAAGGGTGGGTCGAACGACATTTCAAATCTTCAGGCGCTCTGTGGTGAGTGCAACCGGGGCAAGAGCAACAGAGACGACACGAAGTTCTGATTCTTCGGCGAGTCTGTGTGTTAACCGCTCTTCGGTAGATCCGATCATCCAGGTCCTCGGCCTGGGGCATAATCGACATCGGTCGTCGACGATGGGGGTGGTCGGTGGCAAGGCCGTCCGTGCGTTTTGCGAATGCGTTCACGAGCGTTCGGAAAGTGATCTCAGACCGACACCCGTCGCTTCCCGACAGGGCATATCGTTGCGACACATCTCCTAAGGGGGTCGTCATGATCTCGGCTTCCATTGCTGACCCTCGGCCCAGGGGGAAACACGGGGCTCTCTTCTGGGTGATAGTAACGGGGTCCGTTCTGCTTGTTTCAGTCACCCTCGTCGTGTTTCTCTGCTATTGGGCGGCTGTTCGTGCGGTGTCGGGTATCAACTTCTCGGGGATAACAGATGCAGTCGAAGCAGGAGCGACATCCTCCTGGATGGCCAGCGATGTGGCTCGCATAGATCACGTTCCCGATGGTGCTGCGATGGTTCCGTTTCTCAATCAGCAGTGGTCGAACTACAAGTGGTTTTCCGCCACCACGGCGGTAGCACAGAGCGGCTCCACGAACTATGTGAGCATCGGTACAGGACCCAACGACGTTGTCACCGCACAAAGTCTTGGTGGTGGGTGTACCTATGGCATAACGCTGACCAGTGCGAGCGACCCAGTGGTCAGCACGTACGGTCTTCCGGGTCCCGGCACCTACTGGGTAGCGTCGGGGATGCATGGGGACGCGTGCTCGAGCGTCAACAGCGCCCCTGACGGGCTGGTCGGCCGCGGATCGTTCCGTCTTGGTGTCAAGGGGCAAGTTGGTACACCACCACCCATGAGTCGGCCGCTCTCGTCCCGTTTCCGACGGGCTTGGGCCCCATTTGCGGCCGGTGTTAATGATTGGGGGGCCTTCAGACAACCTGTCTGGTCCTAACTCGATCGAGTGTCCTGCCCTCAGCCTTGCACACTGTGCGTGACTAACCTCAGGTCGAAATGACGAAGCGAGTTCTCATCCTCGGCGCAGGGTTTTCGAAAGTGATCAGCGATGCCATGCCTCTGACGGACGATCTAGGTGCTCGGGCGGTAGCGCTAGCTGATCGAGAGGGCGATAACCGATTGGTGTTGACCCCTCTCCACGCGCACGGGTTTCTAAGCCACAGACACTGCCTCGTAGTCGGCTGGTGAGCGATAGCCCAGCCGCTGCTGGGTCCGCTGGGGGTTGTAGAAGCCCTCGACGTAGTCGAAGATCGCCGAGCGCAGAAGGGCCCTGGTCGGCCAGGTCGCCGGTCGTGGATCCAGGCCAGCTCCCGCTTGAGCGTGGACCAGACGGCCTCGACGGCGGCTTTGTCGAAGCAGTCGCCCGTCGAGCCCAACGACCGGGCGATGCCGAGGTCGGCCGCCCGGTTGCCGAAGGCCAGCGACGTGTAGGCGGCCCTCGGTCGGAATGATGGATCACGCCCTGGTCGGGTCGTCGACGTTCGAAGGCCATCACCAGGGCGTCGATGACCAAGTCGGCGTCGGCCGAGGTGCCCATGGCCCAGCCGACAACCCTGCGGCTGTAGAGGTCGACCACGCCGGCGAAGTAGAGCCAGCCCTCGTCGGTGCGGAACTGGGTGACGTCCGCCGCCCAGACGCGATCAGCCCGTCGAGTGCGAAGTTGCGCTCGACCAGGTCGGGAGCGGGAGCGATGTCCGGTCTTCCCCTGCGCCAGCGCTCGGGCATGGACACCGACCAGGCCCTTCTTGGCGCATGAGGCGGGCCACCCGCTTCTTGGCGCAGACGCTCGCCCAGGCGGCGGAGCTCGGCATGGACCCTGGGTGCCCCATAGGTGGTCCGCGACCGCCGGTGGATCTCAGCGATCAGGTGGTGAGCTCGGCGTCGCGCACCGCCCGAGCCGAAGGTGGACGACCCTTCCAGGCGTAGTAGCCGGACCTCGAGACGTGGAGGACCGCACAGACCCGCTTGACCCCGTAGCTCGATGGCGTGCTCGGAGACGAACCGGAAGCGGCTCACCGGGTGGTCTCCTTGGCGAAATAGGCGGCCGCCTTGCGGAGGATCTCCCGCTCGACCTTGAGCTCGGAGACCTCCTTTCGCAGACGCCGCAGCTCGCTTCGCTCGTTCTCGTCCAGGGCTCCAGGGCGGTATCCCGGTCCTGGCTGGCGATCGGCTCGAATCCAGTTGCCGAGCGTCTTGTAGCTGATGTCGAGGTCTCGGGCGACCTCGGCATCGGCTGTCCGTCGTCAGGACGAGCCGAACCGTCTCACGACGAAACTCCTCGGGGTACATCGATTGGCGACCCGACGGGCACCCCTTTCCGTGGACTGGCCCACTATCAGGTGCGCGTGAGAGCGGGTCAACACCAACTCCACCCCCGAGCGATTCCGCACCACCTCGGATATTCGACCTCACGGCCGTCGATGGAGCTTTATGCCCACGTTTCGGACGATGCCGACAAGGACTCTGCGAATCGGCTCGAAGCCAGATTCAATGACGATGGGTCACAGAAGGGTCACGAGCGGACTGGCGCGACCTCTGAGCGATAGTCCTCAAGCCGCTCACCAGGAGGACTGGTCAGTGGAGGTGAGCGGACTCGAACCGCCGACTTCTACATTGCGAACGTAGCGCTCTACCAGCTGAGCTACACCCCCGGGGTGGGAAACGAGATTAGCCGCGCCGCAGCTGGCGGTTGACGGCGGCTTCCCCTCACCCGGAGTCGATCGGGGGACGACCAGTCGGCTAGGTGCCGCCGGGTGAGGTGGTGGTCGTCGAGGACGACGCGGGCGTCGAGGACGTGGTCGACGACGGTGTGGACGTGCCGCCCGGCAGAGTCGTCGTGGTCGAAGTGGTGGTCGAGGTGCTGGTCGTCGTGGTGGTCGACGGGGGTCGGGTCGTCGTGGTCGTGGCCGGCGGCTGGCTCGTCGGCGGCGACGTGGGACCGCTCGGTGGGCTGGTCGTGGTGGTGGGCGAGCTGGTCGGCGCCGCACCGGGCGGGGTAAAGGCGAAGAGCGCGTTCGCGCAATCCCACGGTTGGGCCGCAGCCACGACGTCGACGCCTGGCATCGCACTGAACGACCAGACGTTGAGCGGGGAACCGCTCTGCATGCAGGCGAGCGCGGGATCGGTCGTCGCGAAGCCGGTCAAGGTCCCGAGGAACTGCTGGGTGCCCCCCGGAGCCGGTATCCCGACCGGGGTGAGCGGGACGGTCGTTCCGTTCCAGACACCGGTCGAGGCGTAGCCGGTCCCGGGCGGCCCGCTGGGCGCCGTCGCGTTGGGTCCGGTCTCGAGGTCCTTGGCAGCAGGTGCGTTGCCGAGCAGCGCCGCAAGCATCGCGGGATCGTTGCCGTCCATGCCGAGGGCCCAGATCCCGAGCCCCGCCGCGTGGTACGAGTTCGCCAGCTGTGCCTTGAGCGCGAGTGAGGTCGGGTCGTCGAAATACGTCTCGTGCCATTGGTCGCCCACCTGGTACGAGGTCCAGGCGGTCTGCGTGGAGGGGTCCCAGTAGGTCGGATCGCCCGAGGAGGCGATCACGCTGTCGGTCAGAGGCGACTCACCACCGGTTGCCTGCGCGGTGTTGGTCCCGTCGGTGGTCGGCCAGTCGTAGCCGTAGTAGGGGACGCCGAGGATGACCTTCGACGCCGGTACGACCGCGGTGAACTGCTGGAGTGCCTCGGTGTCGTTGAAGCTCCCGCCGACGAGCGGCGCGGTCGGACTGGGGACCGACCGGCTGTTCATGTCGTAGGCCATGACGAAGAAGCCGTCCATCACAGGAGCCAGTGCGCCGATGTTGTAGAAGCCGGACGAATCCGCCGCCGCGCTCGCGTAGGTCGCCATCGTGACCTGCCAGTGCGGATTGGTGGAGTGCAGCGCGTTGGAGACCTGGGTCAGGAGCGAGGTCAATCCGGCCTGATCGCCGCTGCCTTCCCCTTCGAAGTCGAAATTGACCCCGTCGAGGTTCTTCGCCTCGATCGCAGAAATGAGGCTCGACGAGAGTCGCGCCGGTGCGCTCGGGTCCGACGTGATCGCATCGAGCGAGCCCTGACTGAAATCGGTGACGGTCAGGACGACCCGATCGCCCGCGGCATGCGCGCTGCTGACCAGGTTGACCAAGTCCTGACTCTCGTAACCGTTCCACCCCGCGCCGCTCTGGTCCAATGTCCCGTCCGGGTTCGCGTCGACGCTGAAGTAGGCGAGCGTCGTCAAGTCCTGAAGGTTGAAGCTCGACGATTGCGCGAGCGTCCAGTACGGCGCGTAGCCGAAGACTTCATGCGTCTGCAGCGGTGCCGACCCCGCAAGGGAGGGCGGTGCGGGGTTCGGCGCGGTGGTCGCCTTCGGCAGGTTGGCCGACGGGTGGTTCGCCGCCGCTTCCGCGTTGCCGGTGTCGCGGACGTGCAAATGGTTCGGGGCTCGAGCCGCCCGCGGCCGAGACGAAGGCCGGGGTCGCACCTCCCGCAACGAGCAGCAGTGCCGTCAGACCGCCCGCGACGGCTCCCACCCGGCGTCGTTCCGCGGGATCGCCGCGGAGCCCTTCCACCGTGTTTCGTATGCGGTCCGCCACTCGCGCCCGGAGCGTGACGCCCCCGACCGCCGCAGCAGCCGCATCTGCTTCGGTCGTGGAAAAATCCACGGAGGGTGATCGTAGGGCGGATGCCAACGCAGTAATCAGCGCCCCCAGCCCGGCCGCCGGCGCAACGAAGCGGAGCGGGCGGGGCTCGCCGTGCAGCACGATTTCGAGCACCTGGCCGGCCCCACCCTCGGTCGGGCCCGCGCGACTCGTCCGCCGAGAATCCGTCGATCCCGCTCCAGGGCAGAAGGGAGGGCACCGAGACCGGGACCCCGGTGAGAGCGCCGGCGGTCGTCACGACCAGCCCGGGACGTGCGACGCCGAGGTCGACCAGTGAGGGCACGGTCTGGGGCTGCGAGACGGCACCAGACCGGTCTGGCAGGGCGACGACATCCCGGAGCAGGAGACCTGCATCGGAAGGCCTCGAGGACCGTCGAAGGAAACTGGGGAACGGGAATCTCATGGGACTGTCGTTGCTGGCGCGGCGGAGTCGTCCACGAGAAGTCCGGAGTAACCGCCCTGAGTGTTCACGATATCACTCTGCGCACCTTTACGCCAAACACAAGGGGTTCTTCGGATCGAAGGCATCCGAACTGAACCTCCGGTCATCGCGGCGGTGACCTCGAGCCAGGAGGCCACCGCCACGCATGGCGCTTCCTAAAGATCTACCGATCGGTACCGACAATTAGGTGGCAGGCCGGAGATGCCGCGCTCGCGAAGTGGTCGAAACCATGACCTATTCCATCCCGACCAGTCGAACGGACTCCTGAAGCCATGATCTTCGTCGAGGGCTTCCGCCTACTCTTCGTCCTCGCCGGCTCGCTGGTCGGCTACGAGGTGGGCAAGCGGTTCAACGGCAATCCTCACGCGGCGGTCTGGGGAATGCTCTTCGGTGCCGGGCTCACCTATGTGATCGGGGGCGTCGGCGGACGCATCGTCGACAAGGCGCTGCAGCGCGCCGTCTTCCTCTTCCGCAACACGCCACCCGGCGAGGTCTTCGCCGCCTCGATCATCTCGACGACCGGCCTACTGCTCGGTCTGGTGCTCGGGCTGCCTCTCCTCGTCATCACCCGATCCGGCTACGCGCTGTTGATCAGTGCCATTCTCTCGTGGGTGCTCGGCACGCTCGGATGGCGTCTCGGGTCGACCAAGGGCCGACAGATCGTCGAGGCGGCCAACCTCTCACGGATCCTTGCACCGCAGCCTGCGCCGGCCGAGGGTCACGCGCTACTCGCCGACGGCTCGGCGGTGATGGACCGGCTCCTGCTCGTGCTCGGGCGGTCGGGTCTCCTCCCCGCCGGCATCGTCGTGCCGCAATTCGTCATCGACCACGTCCACTCCATTGCCGAGTCGCCGGAGCCGGTGAGCTCTCGTCGCGCTCGACGCGGGCTTGAGGCGCTGGAGGCGCTGCGAGAGATGTCGGTCCCCGTCCACCTCGCGCCCGACGAAGTGCCCGAGGCCGACGATGCGATGGTGAAGCTGTTTACGGTCGCACGGCGCACGGGTCTCCGCGTCGCGACATGCTCGACGACCGTGCTCGAGACCGCAGCCAACTGGGAGCTGCCGGCGGTCGATCTCCGGCGCGTGACCACCGAGCTGGCGCCCGACCACCTGCCGGGCGAAGTGCTCGTCGTCGACTTGGTCCGCGAGGGCCGGCAGCCACGTCAGGCCGTCGGGTATCTGCCCGACGGCGACATGGTGGTCGTCAACGACGCTACGCATCTCATCGACCAGGGACCGGTGCACGTGGTGGTGCTCTCCACCCGACCGACCACCCAGGGGGTGATGGTCTTCACCAAGCTGGCCGAGCAACGGGGGCTGGTCACCACCGAAACCGGCCGGACCTCCTGAGATCCCCGTTCACCGACTTCGGTTCACGCGGAACGGAACTCCAGCCCGATCGCCCGAAGGTGGTGCGAGGTAGACCGGGCCCTCCCCCGAGGCCCGGTCCACCTCTCGATCACGACCCGATGGCGGTGACGGGGCTCGTCAGGGCCCCTGCCAGGGATCCGTAGAACGGCGTCCCATAGGCGAACGCCGCGCCATTGCTGCCGGCGATCACGTACCCGCCGGCTGCACCCGGAGTGATACCCACGGCCTCATTCCCCGGCGTGAGCGTCCCGGCGGCCGATCCGTGGAAGGCCGCGGTACCGAAGGCGAACACGCCACCGTCCATCCCGACCAGCCAGTAGCCGGTGCCGCCCGCTGCCGCCGCAATGGCGGCGATCGGTCCGTTGAGGTGCGAACCTCCCATGGAGCCGTGGAAGCGGGCACCCCCGTAGGAGAAGACGCCACCGTCGTCCGCGACGAGCCAGTAGCCGCCGGAGCCGTTACCGGCGATGCCGTTGATCGGCGCGTTCAGGTGCATCCCACCGGTCGACCCGGCGAAGACCGCGTCGCCGAAGGCGAACACGCCACCGTCCATACCGACTAGCCAGTAGCCCTTTCCGTCCGGTGTGGCCGCGATCCCCACGATCTGTGCATTGAGGGGCGTCGCACCCATCGAGCCGTAGAAGGTGGCATCACCGTAGGAGAAGACGCCACCGTTGGCCGCGGCCAGCCAGTAGCCCTTCCCGTCCGGGGTCGGAGCGATCCCGACGATCGACGTGCCGATCTCGACCGAGCCGAGTGACCCGTAGACCTTTGCAGCTCCTTCACCGAAGACCGCGCCGCTGTTGGTCACCAGCCAGTAGCCGTTGACGTGAGCGCCCGACTTGACGGGTGTGAACGAGTTGGACGGAGCCGAGGACGGTCCCGTGCCAACCCCGTTGGTCGCGGCCACGGTGACGGTGTAGGTCGTCCCGTTGGTCAGTCCCATCACCTTGTCGGTGGTCACCGGCCCGACCAGATTGAGGGTCTGCACCACGGTTGCACCCTGGTGGACGGTCAACACATAGCCGGTGATGGGGGAACCGCCGTTCGGCGGAGCGACCCACGTCACCGTCGCCGAAGCGTTGCCGGCCGTCGCACTCACAGCGGTCGGTGCCCCCGGAACGCTCGCCACGTAGGTGAACTGGTCTTCCGAAGACGTCGAGCTGGTTCCACCCGGGGTGGTCACGGTCACGTCGACGGTCCCCAGCGATCCTGCCGGCGAGACGGCGGAGATCTGGGTGTCGGAGTCGACATGGAAGCTCGTGGCCGGCGGGTCGAAGCTCACCGCGGTCGCCCCGTTGAAACCGGTCCCGGTGATGGTCACCCCGGACCCGCCCGAGGCCGGGCCACTGGAGGGGCTCACGCCCGTGACCGTCGGGACCGGGGCGTACGTGAACTGGTCAGCCGACGAGGTCGCGGAGGTCCCGCCCGGAGTGGTGACGGTCACGTGCACCGTGCCGGTGCCCGCCGGGGAGGTGGCGGTGATCGAGGTGGTCGAATTGACGGTCACGCCGGTCGCCGCGTTGGCGCCGAACTTGACGGCGGTCGCCCCGGTGAAGGCGGTCCCGGTGATGGTCACGCTGGTCCCGCCGCCGACCGGCCCGGCCGACGGATGGAGGGTGGTCACGGTCGGAACGGCGACGTACGTGAAGTGATCGGCGGCTGAGGTCGCGGAGGTCCCGCCCGGGGTGGTCACGGTCACGTCGACCGTCCCCGCCGATCCGGCCGGCGAGGTCGCGGTGATCGAGGTCGCCGAGTTGACCGTCACCCCGGTCGCCGCGGTCGGCCCCGAACTTGACTGCGGTCGCCCCGGTCAGGTTGGTGCCGGTGATGGTCACGCTGGTGGCACCTGCCGCCGGGCCGGACGTCGGGCTGACCGAGGTCACCGTCGGTGGCGCCACATAGGTGAACTGGTCGGCCGGTGAGGTCGGCGAGGTTCCGATCGGGGTCGTCACGGTCACGTCCACCGTCCCGGCGGACTCGGCCGGCGAGGTTGCGGAGATCGAGGAGGCCGAGTTGACCGTGAAGGAGGTCGCGGCGGTGCCCCGAACTTGACCGCGGTCGCCCCGGTGAGGTCGGCGCCGGTGATGGTCACGTGCGTGCCGCCCGCGGTCGGTCCCGAGGTCGGCGAGACCGCGCTCACGGTCGGCCCGTTCACGAAGGTGAACTGATCGGCGGGGGAGGTGGCCGAGGTGGCCGTCGCGTTGGTGACGGTGATGTCCACCGGCCCCGCGGACTCCGCCGGCGAGGTCGCGCTGATCGAGGTCGACGAGTTGACGTGGAAGGTCGTCGCGTCGGTCGAGCCGAACTTGACCGCGGTCGGTGCCGGTGAAGTTGGCCCCGCTGATGGTCACGCTGGTGCCACCGGCCACCGGTCCCGAGTTCGGCGACACGGACGAGACGCTCGGATTGTTGGTGTAGGTGAACTGGTCGGCCGACGAGGTCGCGGAGGTCCCACCCGGAGTGGTCACCGTCACGTCCACCGCGCCGACCGAGCCGGCCGGCGACGTCGCCGAGATGGAGGTCGCCGAGTTCACCGTGAAGGTGGTCGCGGCGGTGGTGCCGAACTTGACCGCGGTGGCGCCGGTGAGGCCGGTGCCGGTGATGGTCACGCCGGTGCCGCCGCCGACCGGGCCGGTGGTCGGGCTGACCAAGGTCACCGTCGGAGCCGAAACGTAGGTGAACTGGTCGGCCGACGAGGTCGCGGAGGTGCCGCCCGGGGTGGTCACGGTCACGTGCACCGTGCCGGTGCCGGCCGGGGAAGTGGCGGTGATCGAGGTCGCCGAATTGACCGTCACGCCCGTCGCCGCGTTGGTTCCGAAGTCGACCGCGGTCGCCCCGGTGAAGTTGGTCCCGGTGATCGTCATGCCGGTCGCGCCGCCCGCCGGTCCCGAGGTCGGGCTGACCGAGGTCACCGTCGGAGCCGGAATGTAGCTGAACTGATCAGCCGAGGAGGTCGCGGAGGTGCCGCCCGGGGTGGTCACGGTCACGTGCACCGTGCCGGTACCCGCCGGGGAAGTGGCGGTGATCGAGGTCGCCGAATTCACCGTCACGCCCGTCGCCGCGTTGGTGCCGAAGTCGACTGCGGTCGCCCCGGTGAAGTTGGTCCCGGTGATGGTCACACCGGTCGCCCCGCCCGCCGGTCCCGAGGTCGGGCTGACCGAGGTCACCGTCGGGGCCGCGACATAGGTGTACTGGTCGGCCGACGAGGTGGTCGAGGTGTTGCTCGTACAGGTCACGGTCACATCGACCGTGCCGGTCCCTGCCGGCGCCGTCGCGGTGAGCGAGGTGGCCGAGCTGATCGTCACGTTGGTGGCCGCGTTCGTCCCGAAGTCGACGGTGCAGCCACTGGCGAAGTTGGTCCCGGTCACCGTCACCGTATTGCCGCCGGCCGCCGGGCCCGAGGTCGGAGAGACCCCGGTCACCGTCGGGGGACCGGAAGGCGCGGTGACGGTCAGGCTCCAGCGAGGCGAGGGCGCGTGATAGGGCGGGGTGCAGCCGATGCCGACGCCGATCCCGCCGGTGCAGGTGGTGGTGTTGACGGAGGGGTAGGCGTCGAGGACGGTCGTCGAGGGCGGCGCGCCGATCGTCGTCGACGCGACGAACTCTGTCTCATAGTCGTTGATCACCTGGCCGGTCGTGTCACCCGCGTTGACGGTGAACTGGGCCGAGATGGTCGGGAGCACGAGGGCGTTCCCGCCGGGCACCGAGGCGCCGGCGTTCAGGAAGGTCTCGATGTAGGGGAAGGTCGTCTTGAAATTGCCGGTCATCTGGGCGGTGCACTCACCCGGGAGGAAGCCCATGGCCGCGGTGCAGTAGGAGACGATGTACTTGCCGGTCACGTTGGAGTCGCCACCCATGACCTTGAGCGAGCCGGGCACCAGGGTCGCCCCGACCGGGAGCGGCTGAATGGCCGAGTACTGGCCGACGCTGTCGACCGTGATGCCCGAGTTGGTCGCGGGGATGATGGCCTGGCCCGGGGCGGAGGTCACGGTGAAGGTGGAGCCGGCCGAACCGGTGGTCGGCGCCGAAACCCCGTTTCCGGTGTCCTCGGTGACCCCGTCGATGAGCGAGGGGGGGATCACGACCGCCCCGCCCATGAAGAAGCCGGAGCTGCTCTGGAGGAAGGTCATCGTCGCGGTCGTGCAGTTGCTCGAGGGGTAGGTGGACCCCGTCTCACAGATGGCGATGGTCCCGGTCTGGGTGCCGGTCGTCGTGACGTCGTAGGTCCAGACGGTCGTGGAGCCCGACCCGGTGTGCGACGTAGTGGTGGCCGGGGTGTAGTTCAAGAAGTTCGAGGAAAAAGAGATCGCCCCCGACGCGGGTTGGGTGACGACGGTGAGCGTGCTCGAGTCGACCGCCGGACCCCCGGTCATCAACGAGAGCACGTTGAAGACGTCGATGGGGGGCTGCGCGGTGGCCCCGGTCGTGGTCGAAGTGCCGGTCGAGTAGGCACCGGTGCCATCCGCCATCGCCAGCGTCGAGTTGTAGGCGAACTGGTCGGCCGAGGAGGTGGCCGACGTGCCGGCCCCGTTGGTCACGGTGATGTCGACCGTGCCGGTGCCCGCCGGCGCGGTGACCGACAACGAGTTGAGCGAGTTCTCGAGGAGGTTGGTGCCGGCGGTCGTACCGAAGTGGACCGCGGTGACCCCGAAGAAGTTGGTGCCGGCGACGTTCACCACCGTGCCGCCTGCGGTCGGGCCGCCCGGCGGCGAGGCCACCGTCGTGACTCCGGTCACGGTCGGCGCGGGGAAGGTATAGGTGAAGTGGTCGGCCGCGGAGGTCGCGGAGGTGCCCCCGCTGGTCGTGACCGTGACGTCGACGACCGCAGAGGTGACGGGGACTGCCGCCTTCGGTGAGACCGCGGTCATCGACGTCGCGGTCCCGATGGTGAACGAGGTGGCCGCGAAGGAGCCGAAGTGGACCGCGGTGGCGGTCTTCAACCCGGTGCCGGTGATGGTTACCGTCGTCCCGCCGTTCGCGGTACCGGTCGCCGGGCTGACCGCGGTCACCGTCGGGGCGGCCGCGAAGGCGGCCGGGACGGCGACGACCGCCAGGCCGGCGATGCCCAGCAGAGAGGCCACGAGTGCCTTCGCCACTCTGCCCTTGGAGACCCAACGCGAACGGGTTACTTCCATCGATCCAACCCCCCTGGAATCGTGTGTCGAGAGCACTCTATAGATGCCGTCGGTCGTGTCGGCATCGGAACTATCAGACCCTATGCCAGGCCCTATGGCCTATCTGACGCTAGGAGACGAGAACCTCGAAAGCAAAAAGATCCACGGAGAGTGATCGGTCCCCCACCGATGAAGAAATTCCGGCAATCACCCGGGGCCCTTCATGCTTCATTGACCGCGGCGACCAACTTGGTCAAAGTGTCTTTGGCGTCGCCGAACAGAAGGGTCGTCTTCTGGTCGAAGAGGAGGTCATTGTCGATGCCGGCGAAGCCCGGACGCATCGACCTCTTGAGGAAGACGATGTTCTCGGCTTGGTCCGCATTGACGATCGGCATGCCGTAGATCGGGCTTCCGGGCGTGTTCTTCGCGGCCGGATTGACCGTATCGTTGGCGCCGACCACGAGGGCCACGTCGGCGGTTGCCATCTCGGGGTTCGCCTCGTCCATCTCCTTCAACTGGTCGTAGGGGACGTTGGCCTCCGCCAGCAAGACGTTCATGTGACCCGGCATCCGGCCGGCCACCGGGTGGATCGCATAGAACACCTCGACACCCCGATCGGTCAGGAGGTCCGCGAGCTCCCGGACCGTGTGCTGTGCCTGCGCCACCGCAAGCCCGTACCCGGGGATGATCACGACCTTCCGCGCGTACGCGAGCAGCACCCCGATGTCCTCCGGAGTGCCGGTCTTCACCGTGCGGCCCTCGCCGTCGGCGGTCGTGCCGCCGGTGGCGGTGACCACCGAGCCGAACGCGCTGAACAAGATGTTCGGCAGCGAGCGTCCCATTGCCTTGCTCATCAGCCTGGTGAGGAGGATGCCCGACGCACCAACCAGCGTGCCCGCGATGATCAGCAGGTTGTTGTCGAGGGTGAAGCCGGAGGCGGCGACGGCGAGACCCGTGAAGGAGTTGAGAAGCGAGATGAGGACGGGGACGTCCGCTCCGCCGATGGGAAGGACGAAGATCACACCGAGTACCAGCGAGAGCACGGCCGTGATCACCAGCAGCGTGACGTTCCCGGTCAGGAGTGTCGCGACGGCGAGGGCGAGGATGCCGGTCCCGACCACTCCGTTGATGAACTGCTGGGCCGGATAGGTCACCGGACGACCGGTCATCAGCTCCTGGAGCTTGGCGAAGGCGACCGCGCTCCCCGAAAAGGACACCGCCCCGACCAGCACACCGAAGAGCACCTCCGCGATCCGGTAGACCGCCGGCTTTCCCGGTGCCTCGATGACGAACGCCACGATCGACACCAGGGCAGCGGCACCCCCGCCGACGCCGTTGAAGGCGGCGACCATCTGGGGCATCGCGGTCATCTTCACCAGGCGTGCGGCCGGCACCGCGATGGCGGCGCCGATGACCATCGCCACCACGGTGAGGGAGAGGTTGAGCGAGTGGGCCCGGACCTGCGGGTAGGCGAAGGTGAATCCGACCGCGAGGGTCGCGGCGGCGGCACCCAACAGGTTGCCGTTGCGGGCGTGCTTCGGCGAACTCAGTCCTTTGAGCGCGACGATGAAGCCGACCGCAGCCAGAAGATAGAAGAGGTCGATCCAGTCGTTGAGGGTCACGGGTGCCCACCCGGCGGTGCGTCGCCCTGGCCCACGCCCGGTTTCGCAGGCCGCTCGGGCTTGGACTTGAACATCTCGAGCATCCGATCGGTGACCACGAAGCCACCGACGATGTTGAGGGTCGCGAGGATCACCGCCAGGAACGCCAGCGTGATCTGCAGCGCTCCCTGCGCCTCCCCCATGATCAGGATGGTCCCCACCAGGATGATCCCGTGGATCGCGTTGCTCCCCGACATGAGCGGGGTGTGCAGGATGCTCGGCACCTGCCGGATGACCTCGTTGCCGACGAACGCGGCCAGCACGAAGATCGTGACGAACTCCAGGATGCCGGTGTTGCTCATGCTTCCTCCCCCTTGGATCCCTCGTCGCTGTCGGGTCCGCTCGCCGCGACGTCCGTCGGCGTGGCGGGAACCGGGAGCCCGAGTGCCTCGGCGGTCGGCCCGTGCACCACCTGGCCGGCCCGGACCACGCAGGTGCCGGCGATGATCTCGTCGGCGAAGTCAGGGGCGATACTCCCCTCCTTCACCAGCAGCGCGAGGAAATTGGCGATGTTGCGGGCATAGAGGAAGCTGGCGTGAGTCGGCATCGACGCCGCGGGGTTGGTGAGCCCGACCACAGTCACCCCGCCCACGCTCACGTCCCGACCCGCCACGGTCGCCTCGCAGTTGCCGCCCGAGTCCGCGGCCAGATCGATCACGACCGCGCCCTCGGACATCCCCCCGAGCATCGCCGAGGTCACCAGCACCGGCGCCTTGCGACCGGGGATCTGCGCGGTGGTGATCACGACGTCCGATGCCGCCACCTCCGCGGCGAGGAGCTCCTGCTGTTTCGCGAGGTACTCCGCCGACTGCTCCTTGGCGTAGCCGCCCGCGCCCTCTTGCGTCTCGAGGTTGAGCTCGACGAACTTGGCCCCGAGGCTCTCGACCTCTTCCTTTGCCGCCGCGCGGACGTCGTAGGCGCGCACGACGGCCCCGAGTCTGCGAGCGGTCGCGATCGCCTGCAGCCCCGCGACTCCCGCTCCCATCACGAGCACCTTGGCCGGCGGCACGGTGCCTGCGGCCGTCATGAACATAGGGAAGAACTTGGCGAGGTGTTCGGCAGCAGCGAGTCCCGCGCGGTAACCAGCGACCGTTGCCTGAGAGGAAAGTGCGTCCATCGACTGGGCGCGGCTGATGCGGGGCAGGAGATCGAGGCTGTAGACGGTCGCGCCTTTCGAGGCAAGGGCGCGCACCGTGTCGGCCTCCGCCACCGGCTGGAGAAGGGAGACCAGAGAGATGTCACGCGGCAGTGCGCTCGCTTCCTCCTGGGTCGGGGGTTGGACCCGCGCGACGGCATCCGCGCCCGCGAGCGCCGAGGCCGCGTCCGGCGCGACGGTCGCCCCCGCCTTGCGGTACTCCTCGTCCGAGAACCGCGATTCGGCTCCCGCGCCGGACTCGACCACCACTTCGACGCCCGTGCGGGCGACCCGTGTCGCCACCTCGGGCACCATCGCGACACGGCGCTCACCGGCGCGTGTCTCCCTCACAACGGCCAATTTCACGGCCAGAGGTATACAGCCATTTGACCGGCGCGACCACTCGACGCACCCGATACGGGAAATCGATCGTTCTCGCGACCACCGAAGCCGGCGGCACTCGTGGGATCAGTCTTCGGTCGACTCCGCCTGGTCGTCGGTCTCCGGCGGCTCGGAGTCGAGCGTGAACTCGTCCAGTTCGAGCACCTGATCGTCGAAGAGGACCAGCGTCCTCGTCTCGGTGAGCGAGAAGCGAGGGATGTCGGGTCCGGCGGCCAGTGCCTCGGCGTGCTCCGCCCGCATCGGGCGCGCGAAGAAGAAGCCCTGTGCCGCGTCCGCGTCGAACTTGCGCACGATCTCGACCTGCTCGTTGGTCTCCACGCACTCGACGACTGCCGACATCCCGAGCGAATGCGCCATGTGGATCACCGTCTCGACGACGAGTCGGTTGATACCCTGCGCGGGTTCGAGTCCGCTGACGAACGATCCGTCGATCTTCACGGTGCCGATCGCGTGCCGCTGGAACGGCTCGAACGACGACCAGTTGGTTCCCACGTCGTCGATCGAGAGCTGCACTCCGATCTCCGACAGCTTCTTCAGATCCGAGCAGGCTTCGGGTTCGACGACCGCGTCCTCGGTGATCTCGAGCGTGAGCTGCCCGCTGCGCAACCCGCTCTCCTCGAGCGCCTCGACGACCGCCTTCGACACCTCACCGCGGCGGAGCTGTTGGACCGTGCAGTTGACCGCGAGCTGGACGCTCGGTGACCACCGACGCGCCTGCTCGCACGCCTCTCCGAGGATCCAGCGGGTGAGCGGCGCGATGTCGCCGCTCGCTTCCGCGTCCGCAATGACCTCCTCGGGAGGGAGGCGGCCCTTGGTCGGATGCTCCCAGCGGACGAGGGCTTCCATTCCGAGCAGCCGCCCCGACGAGAGGTCGACGACCGGCAGGTACTCGAGGAGGGGCGCGCCGACCAACGAGAGCACGGGCGCGGTGTCGGTCAGCATCGCCCGACCGTCCCATCGGCGCTGTGCACGATGCCGTTCCCGAAGGGGACGGCCGGCAATTGGAGGGCCACAGCCGGTACATCGACGCCGCCGAGGTGCCACTTGAGCGGTATCGGCCCTCCAGCAGCCGAAATCCACCCCCGTTGGCCTGGGACGATGCCGCTCGCGCCCTCCGGCGCCGACCGGTCGCCGAGTAGAGGACGAGCTCGCTGTCCCTACCGCCCCGAACCGGTCTCCCGCGTGGATCCCGCCTTACTACCTGCCCGTGCCGCTCGGAGGAACGCAGGCCACTCCCCTCCGCCGTGGGCGACGAGATTCGCGCCCGTCACGTACGCGGCGAGCGGTGACGCGAGGAAGAGACAGAGTCCCGCGAGATCCTCGGGCGTGCCGAAGCGGCCGAGCGGGACCGTCGCCGCGACCGCTGCCTTTCCCGCATCGCCGCCGTAGTACTCGTCGGCGGCCTCGGTCGCGATCAGTCCGCCGCTCAGACAGTTCACCCGCACCTTCGGCGCCCACTCGACCGCGAGCGTCTGTGTCAGGTTGACCAGACCGGCCTTCGCTGCGCCATACGCGGCGGAGCCGGGCGAAGGGCGGATCCCGCTCACCGAACCGATGTTGACGACCGCCCCACCGTCTTCTTGTTCCTGCATGACCGCATTGGCGGCCTGCGCGCAATAGAGAGGCGCGAGAAGGTTGAGGGCGACGATCGAGGCCGAGAACCTCGCCGACGCGACCGCAGCCTCGGCGGAGGGTGAACCCCCTGCGTTGTTGACCAGGACGTCGAGCCTCCCGAAACGGTCCCTCGCTGCATCGACCACCGCAGCCGCCTGGTCGGCCTCACGGATGTCCGCGGCGACGAAGATCGCCCGCCGCTCCTCCCCGTCGCGTGCTTCGACCGTCGGGAGCTGATGTTCGGCGGGCTCGGTGCGCCCACAGACGACCACGTCCGCACGCGCCTCGAGGAACGCCTCGGCGATCCGACGGCCGATGCCACGGGTGCCACCGGTCACCACCGCGGTCCGGCCACCGAAGTCGAACGCGGCGGCGAGCTCCTCGGCGTCGAACCTGTCCACAGCAGTCTCCCTGTCTCCGGCTGGTACTGTCCTGACGCTGTAT
The DNA here is from genome assembly GCA_963784155.1 of uncultured Acidimicrobiaceae bacterium. GTDB lineage: Bacteria > Actinomycetota > Acidimicrobiia > Acidimicrobiales > RAAP-2 > Bog-756. Next base: position 328,723 of record CAWAQF010000007.1, on the reverse strand, counting down.
CAGATCACGCACCGTGCGAATCCGCCCGCCCGAGCGCGCCGCCGGTCGATCCGCCGGCCGTCGACGGTGGCCGGCGTCGCCTCCGACCCCGGAGCCATCCAATGCCCATCACTTCGAACCAGCTGCGTCCCGGCATCGCGGAGGTCGTCATCGACCATCCTCCGGTCAACGCGCTCGACGTGGCGAGTTGGTTCGCCCTCGGCGACCAGGTCACCCGTGCCGGACGCGAGCCCGAGAACCGTGTCGTGGTGGTGCGCGCGGAAGGCCGGGGGTTCTGTGCGGGCGTCGACATCAAGGAGATCCAGGCCGCCGGCGACGCGGCCCTGATCGGTGCGAACCGCGGGTGTTACGCCGCGTTCGAAGCCGTCTACGCGTGCGAAGTGCCGGTGATCGCCGCGGTGCACGGCTTCTGCCTCGGTGGAGGAATCGGCATCGCCGGCAACGCGGACATCGTCGTCGCGTCCGACGACGCGACCTTCGGGCTCCCCGAGGTCGACCGTGGTGCACTCGGCGCCGCGACGCATCTGGCGCGGCTGGTCCCCCAGCACCGCATGCGCGCGATGGTCTACACCGCGCAGCCGGCGACCGCGGCGGAACTGCACCATTACGGCTCGGTGCTCCAAGTCGTACCCCGCGAGCAGCTTGTCGAGGCGGCGCTCGAAGTCGCCGAGGAGATCGCTGCGAAGAGCCCAACCATCCTGCGGCGGGCGAAGGAGTCGCTCAACGGTATCGACCCGGTCGACGTGCGTCGGAGCTACCGGTTCGAACAGGGCTTCACCTACGAGCTCCACGTCGCCGGTGTCGCCGACGAACAGCGCGCGGCATTCGTCGAGAAACGCGACGCCGACACGACGCGGTGACCTGCGGTGCCTGACAAGCGTTTGACTCTCGACGACGCCGTCGGCGAGCTCGAGAACGGGATGACCATCGGGATCGGGGGATGGGGCTCGCGCCGAAAGCCGATGGCTGCGATCCGGGCGATCCTCCGTTCCGATCTTCGCGACCTGACGGTCGTGTCCTATGGCGGCCCCGACGTCGGGCTGCTCTGCGCCGCCGGCAAGGTGGCAAAGGTCGTCTTCGGTTTCGTCACGCTCGACTCGATCCCGACCGATCCGCACTTCAAGACCGCGCGCCAGTCGGGGTCGATCGAGGCAATGGAGATCGACGAGGGCATGTTCTATCTGGGTCTGCTCGCAGCCGCCCAGCGGGTGCCCTTCCTCCCGACCAGAGCGGGCCTCGGGTCCGACGTGATGCGGATCAACCCAAGCCTTCGGACGGTCGTCTCGCCGTACCCGGACGGAGAGGAGCTCGTCGCGATGCCGGCGCTCCGGCTCGACGCCGCGCTCGTCCACGTGAACCGCGCAGACGCCGCCGGCTCCGGTCAGATCCTCGGACCGGACCCGTTCTTCGACGAGCTCTTCCTCGGCGCCGCGCACCGCCGCTTCCTCACGACCGAGGAGATCGTCGACACCGACCGTCTCGCGTCGGAAGGACCACTCCAGACCATGTGCATCTCGAGGCTGTTGACCGACGGGGTCGTCACCACGCCGGGGGGCGCGCACTTCACCGCATGCGTGCCCGACTACGGACGGGACGAGGACTTCCAGCGCGCGTACGTCGAGGCGGCCGGCGATCCCGACTCGTGGGCCCGGTTCGAGGCGCGCTATCTCGACACCGACGAGGAGGGCTACCAGGCCGCTGTCCACGCCGGGGACGGTGCGCGGTGAACGGGGCCTCCGGCAGGGGGAGCGGGGTGACCCGCGCCGAGATCTGCGCGGTCGCCTGCGCCGAGATCTTCCGTGGCGACGGGGAGGTGATGGCCAGCGCCTTCGGGACCGCGCCGTCGATCGGCGCACGGCTCGCCCGGCTCACCTTCGCGCCCGACCTCGTCCTCACCGACGGAGACGCGGCACTGGCCGCCGGCGCACCCCCCCTCTCCGGCGGAGGCGACATCGTCCTCGAGTCCCACATGCCGTACCGCCGAGTGTTCGACGTGGTGTGGTCGGGACGCCGGAACCTGATCATGATGGCCTCCCAGATCGACCGGAGCGGCAACCAGAACATCAGCGCCATCGGCGAATGGGCCCACCCCAAGGTGCAGTTGGTCGGGGTTCGCGGGGCTCCCGGCAACACCGTCAACCACACCACGAGCTACTGGGTCCCGAACCACTCGACGCGATCCTTCGTCGAACAGGTCGACGTGGTCTCGGGCGTCGGCTACGCGCGCGCGGCCGAATCCGGACCCGCCGCAAGCCGCTTCCTCGAGATCCGACGGGTGGTCTCCAACCTGGGCGTGTTCGATTTCGACACCCCCGGTCACCTGATGCGGGTGCGCTCGATCCACCCGGGCGTGACACTCGAGGAGGTCGTGTCGGCGACGGGGTTCGAGCTGATCGTCCCATCCGACCTCGACGAGACGCGACTGCCGACCCCCGAAGAACTCGACCTGATCCGTTCGGTCATCGATCCGAAGGAGCTGCGCGACCGCGAGGTGCGCGGGTGACGGAGAAGGAGCCGACGAGTGCCGCCCCGACCGGCGGCGCACCCTCGCCCCATCCCGCGCTCCGCACCCGCTTCTGTGAGCTCGTCGGCATCGAGTACCCGATCGTGCAGACCGGGATGGGTTGGGTCGCAGGTCCGCGCCTCGTCGCCGCAACCGCCGAGGCGGGCGCGCTCGGCATCCTGGCGTCGGCCACCATGACCTTCGCCGAGCTCGCGGATGCGATCGCCGAGGTCAGGTCGCGGACCGAGCGCCCCTTCGGGGTCAACCTGCGCACCGACGTGGCCGACGTCGCCGAACGCATCTCCCTCATGATCGACCACGGGGTCAAGGTGGCGAGCTTCGCGCAGGCTCCCAACCCCGACCTGGTCGTCAGGTGCCGCGAGGCCGGTCTCGTCGTGATGCCGACGGTCGGGGCGCGGCGCCACGCGGAGAAGGTGGCTGGCTGGGGCGTGGACGCGGTCATCGCCCAGGGCGGCGAGGGCGGGGGCCACACCGGTCAGGTCCCGACCTCCCTGCTCCTCCCGGCGGTGGTGGACGCGGTCGGAGAATCGGTGTCGGTGCTCGCCGCCGGCGGCTTCTTCGACGGCCGCGGTCTCGTGGCCGCCCTCGCCTACGGAGCCGACGGGATCGCGATGGGAACCCGGTTCCTTCTCACCCGCGAGAGCCGAGTGCCCGACGAGGTGAAGTCGATCTACCTGGCGACGCCGGTGACCGGCACCGTCGTCTCGACCGCGGTCGACGGCGCACCGCAACGAGTGATCCGGACCGAGATGGTGGAGCACCTCGAGCACTCCGGACGTCTCACCGCCCTTCCGAGGGCGCTCGCCAACGTGCTCGCGTTCCGCCGCCAGACCGGCACGTCGCTGCCGGCCCTCGTGAAGGAGGGGCGCGCGATGAAGCACGCTGCGGAGCTCACCTGGCCCCAGGTGGTGATGGCGGCCAACGCGCCGATGATGACCAAGGCCGCGCTGGTCGACGGCAGGACCGACGTCGGCGTCCTCCCGACCGGGCAGGTCGTGGGTGAGATCGACGAGCTCCCGACGGTCGAGGAGCTGATCGGCCGCATCGTCGCCCAGGCGACCTCGGTGCTCGACCGCTTCGCCGCGCCGGGAGCCGGCGACCGGGCGTCCGGCGCCGATCGCTGACGCACCGACCGGGCCGAAGAGGGTGCCGGGGCGGCCTTCGGACCAGCGAAAATGCCACTTCCGGCGGAACCTCAATGGCGGCGCTCCGAGAGGCGCAATGTCCCACCCCATTGTTTCCCAGAGATCGGTGGGGGATACTGATGGGCCCCATGCCAAATGCCTCCTGCCGGATGACGAAAACAGGATCGCCCGAGGACCGCGGACTCGAGGCTCGCGAACTGGGTGTTCGCGCCTGCTCCCTGATCCAATCCGGCCCCGGGGTTCCCTGATGTCGACGGCGACCGGGCCTTCCACCCGTGGCGCCAAGCGATCTCCGGGTGGCGACTCGCCGACCTGCATTACCGGCGTCGGCGCGGTCACCGGATACGGATGGGGCAAGAAACACCTCTGGGACGGATTCCTGCTCGGCGAGAGCGCGGTCAAGCTGACCTCCGGGCTCGACGGATTCGTGGACGGCGGCTACGCGTACCTCTCGCTCATTCCCGACGAAGGCGACCGGAAGGACGGTCCGAGCCGCTTCATGCAGGCCCTCCGCTTCTCGGCACGCGAGGCGATCACCGAGGCACTCGAACGGGGGTGGGAGCCCGGACCGGTCGTCGGGGTGATCCACAGCATCGTCCTCGGCGACGTCGAGATGTGGAGCGAGTTCCACCGGTCTGCAGGACAACGGATCCGGGCGCGCAAGTGGGTCAACATGATGCCCTCGACCGTGCTCTGCATGATGATGAAGGAATGGGACTTCCACGGTCCGTGCATGTCGGTCTCCGCGATGTGCGCGTCCGGCAGCGCGGGACTGATCACCGCGAAGTCGTGGCTGGACACGGGGGTCGCGAGCGACGTGATCCTTCTCGCCACCGACCTCTCGGGGATGCCGGAGAACCTGCGGGGGTTCGCCGACGTCGGCGTCGCGGTCCTCGACACCCCGCCACTCGAAGCCTGCCGCCCGTTCCAGGAGGGCAGCCGCGGCTTCGTCGGAGGTGAGGCAGCGGTCGCGATGGTCCTCAGCAACCGGCCACGCGGCGCACAGGCGACGATGCTCGGCGGTGCGATGACCATGGACGCGTACAACGCGGTCGCCATGGCCCCCGATCTCGGCGAGGTCTACCGGTGCTTCCGGGAGGCACTCGAGGTGTCCGGGGTGGACGCATCCGACATCGCGTACATGAATGCGCACGGGCCTGGCACCGCCCAGTGTGACGCCTCGGAGGCCCAGATCCTCGACGAGCTCTTCCCCGAGGCGAAGGGGATCTTCTCGATCAAGCCGTTGACCGGCCACTGCCAGGCGGCGGCGTCGGCGGTCGAGATCCTCGCCACCGTGTACGCATACCGGACGGGGTACGTCCCCGCACCTCCGACGGTGGCGCCCGGTCACCCCCGGCTGCTCGACGGCCTCACCCCTCGCGAACCCGGTCCGATGATCAAGTCCTCGATCGGCATGGGCGGCTTCAATTCCGTCGTCGTGCTGGGCGAACCGGAGGACTGACCGCCCCTTCCGGACCCCTTGGTCCGACCTCCCTCCCCCACCTGCTCCCCGGCTAAAGATTCCCTGCTCGGGCGCCGATATCGAGCCTATGGCTCGCTCTGGAAGCTCCGAAGGCGGACGCCGCGCCGTCTCCTTCGACAGGGTCGAGCCAGGGTCGTCTGATTTCGCAGGTCAGACGGTCGAGATCGCACCGGACGTCGACTTCGGCACCGAAGGCCTCAGGACGGTCACCTGGATCTACGACCAAGCCGCGGACACCGTCCTCTGGTCCCACCCGCTCGAGGAGTTCTTCGGTTTCGAGCCGGGCATCCGCGGGTTCCGGGTGCGGCGCGACCTCGCGACAGGGGCCGGCCGAACCGGCTCGATCGACGATCCGGACCACGAGGACCCCGGCTACGCGAGCGGCGAGGACCTCGCCGAGGAGCTGATCGCCCCCATCCTCGCCCCGCTCCGGCGGGGCACCCCGCCGGCCGACTTCGACTTGGCGACCGTGGTCGTCTGCCCCGACGGACTCGAGCACAGCGTCGTCGTCCGCGCCTCCCCGATGCCCTCGCTCGACGACGGCGTGGACGAGGCCTTCCCCGCCCGTAAGGACTTCTACACCGGGGTGGTCGTCGACGTCACCGCCCAGCAGAGGTTCGAGCGCGAGCTCGGCAACCTGGTCGACCGCTACCGGCTCCTGACCGAGGTCTCACCGGACGTGGTGGTCGTGCACCAGAACGGCCGCTTGGTCTACGGCAACCGAGCCGCGGTCCGCTTGGTCGGTGCCGGGTCGATGGAGGAGCACTACGGCCGACCGATCACTGACTTCGTCCATCCGAGCGACATCGTCGGCACCCTCGACCGCATCGCGCAGCTCACCGAGGACGGCCAGTTCTTCGAGCACGGCGAGGCCCGCATCGTCTCCCTCGACGGGTCGGCCACGGTCATGGAGGTCACCAGCGTCCGCACCAACTGGGGAGGCGCTCCTGCCTTCCAGGTCATCATGCGGGACATCTCGGAGCGCCGGGCGGCCGAGGCGGCGGCCCGATACCGGGCAAGCCTCGTTGCACACGTGTCCGACGCGATCATCGGTATCGACGCGGACGGCAAGATCGAGAGCTGGAACGAGGCGGCCCAGGCGATCTACGGGTGGACGGAGGAGGAGGTGGTCGGCCACTCGATCGCGGCGGTGGTCACCGCCAACCGGACCGACAGTGCCGCGGTCCTCGAGCGTGGCCAACGCAGCCACCGCCGCAAGGACGGGTCGGGGGTCGACGTGATGGTGTCGATCGACCCCCTCATCGACGACGACACTCAGCCGTCGGGCTGGGTGGTCGTCTGCACCGAGCTCACCGACGCACGCCAGGCGGAGGCCGGGCGGCGCGCGGCCGAGCAACGCTACGAAGCGGTCGTCGCGTCGCTGAGCGAGGGCATCGTGCTCTTCGACGAGTCCGGCAAGATCTCCGCCCACAACAAGGCGGCCAGCCGGATACTCGGGGAACGCCTCACCGCTGGGAACGGCCACCAGATCTTCACCGGCACCTCCATCGCGATCAACACCGACGGCCACCCGCTGTCGCCGGAGATGTTCCCCCATGTGAAGACCATGGCGACGGGCGACTCCGAGGACGATGTGGTCATCGGCGTCACCGACGGGAACGGCCGGCGCCAGTGGCTCTCGCTCAGCTCGCGGCTCCTCTCCGGTGCGGGCCAGAGCGACTCGCCGATGGTGGTCTGCTCGTTCACCGACGTTACCGACCGCAAGGCCGCCGAGGCCCAGCTCCACTGGCTCGCCTACCACGACTCGCTCACCGGGCTCGGGAACCGCTCGCTCTTCAACGACGAGCTCCAGCGCGAGCTGCTCATCTCGATGCAGAAGAGCACCAACCTCGCAGTCCTCTTCATCGACCTCGACCGCTTCAAGCTGGTGAACGACTCGTTCGGGCACACCAGCGGCGACGAGGTGCTGCTCGCGCTCGCCCAGCGCTTCAAGTCGGCCGTGCGGGCCGGCGACATCGTGAGCCGGTTCTCCGGGGACGAGTTCGTCGTCCTCTGCCGCAACGTGCACGACGTGAACGTCGCGGTCAGCCTCGCCACGGAGTACTCGCGGCTGCTGGCCGAGCCGGTCCAGCTGTCGACCGGGCGCCAGGTCGTGGTCTCGAGCTCGGTCGGCGTGTCGTTCGTGATGCGCGGTCGCCAGACCGCGCAGGACATCCTCCAGCAGGCCGACGCGGCGATGTTCCAGGCCAAGAACAAGGGCCGCTCGCGGGTCGAGGTCTTCGACGAGTCGCTCCGTGCGAAGTCGGTCGCCCGGCTCGAGATCTACGACGACCTGCGTCACTCGCTCGAGCACGACGAGCTCGCGGTGCACTACCAGCCGATCGCCTCGGTCCACGACGACCGCATCGTCGCCATGGAGGCACTGGTCCGCTGGCACCATCCGTCCCGCGGGTTGCTCGGGCCGATGGAGTTCATCCCCTTCGCCGAGGAGACCGACCTCATCTTCTCGCTCGGCCGATGGGTGCTCCGCGAGGCCTGCGAGACGATGGCCACCTGGCGACGCGATCTGCCCGGTGCCGAGAACGCGTACGTGACGGTCAACCTCTCCGCACACCAACTGAGCGACCCCGAGCTGCTCGACACGATCTCGTCCGCGCTCGCCGACTCCGGCCTGCCTCCCGAGGCACTGGTGATGGAGGTCACCGAGAGCATGCTGATGAGCGACACGTCGGCGTCGATCGCCATGCTCGGCGGAATCCACAAGATGGGGGTCGGCCTGGCCATCGACGACTTCGGGACGGGCTACTCGTCCCTCGCGCAGCTGAAGCGCTTCCCGGTCAAGATCGTGAAGATCGACAAGTCCTTCGTCGACGGCCTCGGCACCTTCGAGAACGACGAGGCCATCGTGGCCGCGATCGTCCAGCTCTCGAAGGCCCTGGACCTGACCGTGCTCGCCGAGGGCGTGGAGACGCCGATCCAGCTCGAGCGGGTGACCGAGCTCGGCTGCGACCTCTACCAGGGCTACCTGATGTCCCGCCCGACCCGCGGGACAACGTCGACTTCAACCGGCACCACTCGGACGACGAGCGGGCCGACAGCCGACAGAGCGCGAGCGGCGGCTTCGGCCTGAGCGAGGCGGAAACCGGCAGCTGCCGGGCCGCCCGGGCGGCTATCCCAGCCGCTCGATGATGGTGGCGTTGGCCTGACCCCCGCCCTCGCACATGGTCTGGAGGCCGTAGCGCGCGCCGGTGCGCTCCATCTCGTTGACGAGGGTGGCGAGGAGTCGGGCTCCCGAGCATCCGGTCGGATGCCCGATGGCGATGGCGCCACCGTTCACGTTGACCTTCTCCATGTCGGGGTGATGCTCCTTCTCCCAGGCGAGCACCACCGAGGCGAACGCCTCGTTGATCTCGACCAGGTCGATGTGGTCGAGGGAGAGCTTCGCCTTCTCCAGAACGAGCGTCGTCGCGGGGATCGGAGCCGTCAGCATGATCACCGGGTCGTTGGCCGCGACCGCGAAGGTGTGGAAGCGGGCTCGGGGCCGGAGCCCGAGTTCGACGGCTCGCTCTTCGGACATGATCAGCGCGGCGGCCGACCCGTCCGAGATCTGGGAGGAGGTCCCGGCGGTGACCAGACCTCCCTCCACGAAGGCCGGAGGGAGGGCGGCCAGCCTCTCGTAGGTGGAGTCGGGGCGCACCCCCTCGTCGGAGGCGAGCGGTCCCTCGCCGGCGGGATCGCCCTCGTCGGTCCCGGCTACCGAGACCTTGCCCTCGACATGGGCCCTCCGGGTCGCGAGCGGCACGATCTCGCCGTCGAAGCGTCCCTCGGCGATCGCGCGGGCCGCACGCTGGTGCGAGGTCACTGCGTAGTGGTCCATCGCCTCGCGGTCGATCCCCCATCGACGCGCGATCTCCTCGGCAGAGAGTCCCTGATGGATGAAGTCGAAACGCTCGGCCACCGTCGGCCCGTAGGGCTCCCCCGGTCCGTGCTCGGTGGTCGCGCCGATCGGCACCCGGCTCATCGCCTCGACACCGCCCCCGATGACCACCTCCATCGCGCCCGCCATGACCGCCTGGGCGGCGAAGTGGACGGCCTGTTGCGCGGAGCCGCACTGCCGGTCGACCGTCGTGCCGGGAACCGTGTCGGGAAAGCCGGCCGCGAGCGCGGCGTTCCGCCCGATGTTCATGGCCTGTTCGCCGACGGTCATGGTGCAGCCGTAGACCACGTCCTCCACGAGCGAGGGGTCGAGGTCGTTGCGCTCGACCAGGGCTCGGAGCGGCTGGGCGGCGAGGTCCACCGCGTGCCAACCCGAGAGCCGGCCGTTCCGCTTGCCCACCGGGGTCCGGACCACGTCGACGATCACTGCGTTCGGCATGGCTCCATTGTGTCCGACGGCCCTTGGTTGCCGGAAATCTGGCGGTGTGTCAGATTGCGCGCAGCACGTCGCCCCCGACGGACGGACCCGAGTGATGGACCTGAGATACACCGAGGACCAGGAAGCCTTCCGCGCCGAGGCGCGGTCGTGGCTCGCCGCGCACGCCCCCGAGCCCGGGTCGCTCCCCTCCCTCGACACCGCGCCCGGCTTCGAGGCCCACCGGGAGTGGGAACGGACCATGGCCGCCGAGCGGTGGTCGGTCGTCTCGTGGCCCGAGGAGTTCGGCGGCCGAGGGGTGGGGCTCCTCGAGTGGCTCGTCTTCGAGGAGGAGTACTGGCGGGCGCGGGCGCCGAGCCGGGTGAGCCAGAACGGGATCTTCCTCCTCGCGCCCACCTTGTTCGAGTTCGGCACCGACGACCAGCAGCAGCGCTTCCTGCCCCCGATGGCCTCCGGCGAGGAGATCTGGTGCCAGGGGTGGTCCGAGCCCGACGCCGGCAGCGACCTCGCCGGCATCAAGAGCCGCGCCCGCCGCTCCGAGCGCGAGGGCGGCTGGCTGTTGAGCGGTCAGAAGACCTGGGCGTCGCGGGGCGCCTTCGCCGAGTGGTGCTTCGGGCTCTTCCGGACCGACCCCGAGGCAGAGCGGCACCGAGGCCTCACCTACTTTCTCGTCGACCTCTCCTCGCCGGGCGTGACCGTGCGACCGATCCCACAGCTCGACGGCGAGACCGGCTTCGCCGAGCTCTTCTTCGAGGACGTCTTCGTTCCCGACGCCCAGGTCCTCGGCGGCGTGGACGAGGGATGGCGGGTGGCGATGGCGACCGCGGGCTCCGAACGCGGGCTGTCGCTGCGGAGCCCGGCCCGCTACACGGAGGCGGCCTCGCGCCTCGTCGGCCTCTATGCCGATCGTCTGGCGAGCGATCCCGCGGCCGGCGAACGCAGCGCCGACGCGGTGGCGAAGGCGTGGATCGACGCGGAGGCCTACCGCCTCCACACGCTCTGGACGGCGACCCGGGTGCGGGAGGGCGGCACCGTCGGACCCGAGGCCAGTGCCAACAAGATCCACTGGTCGGAGACCGATCTCGCCATCCACCGCACCGCCCTCGAGTTACTCGGCCCCGACGCGGAGGAACCGACCGGGAACCCATGGCTGGACGGCTACCTCTTCGCGCTGGCCGGACCGATCTACGCGGGCACCAACGAGATCCAGCGCAACGTGGTCGCCGAGCGAATGCTCGGGCTGCCCCGGGGCTGAGGGTCGCCGTGCGCTTCGCCTTCGACGAGCACCAGAACGAGTTCCGCGACACGGTCCGACAGGTTCTGGCCAAGGAGTGCACGACCGCGGAAGTGCGTGCCGCCCACGAGGCACCCCGCGCGACGACCGGACGCTGGACGACACTCGCCGGCCTCGGGGTGGTCGGCCTGTCGGTGCCCGAGGCCCACGGAGGGCTCGGCCTCGGGCTGGTCGACCTGGTGCCCGTCCTCGAAGAGGCCGGCGCAGTGGCCCTCCCCGAGCCGCTCGTCGAGACCACCGCCCTCGCAGGGCCGCTGCTCGCCGCACTCGAGACCGACCATGCCGGCGACACCCGCATCGCGTCGTGGCTGCGCGGCATCGCCGACGGCTCGTCGACCGCGGCGGTGGGCCCGGTGACGGGCGAAGGCGGACCGGTCGCGGCGGCAGACGGCGCCGACCTGTTCGTGTTCGCTGCGGAGGGAGCGGACGGCCCCGAGCTCCACGTGGTGGACGCCGAAGCGGTGACCGTCAAGCCGGTGCCCTCGCTCGATCCGACCCGGCGTCGCGGGGTTCCGGCCTGGAGTGCGGGTCCCGCGACCCGCTTCGCGACCGGCGAGCGGGCCGGCTCGCTCCTGTCGGCGACGGCCGATCGCGCCGCCGTCGCCACCGGGGCCGTGCTGCTCGGGTTGAGCGGGCGGATGATCGCACTCGCCGCGGCCTACGCGCAGGAACGCCACCAGTTCGGGCGCGCGATCGGAAGTTTCCAGGCGGTCAAACACCTCTTGGCCGGCGCGCAGGTGAAGCTCGAGTTCGCACGTCCTCTCGTCTACGCGGCCGCCTGGTCGCTCGATGCCGATACGCCCGGGCGCTCGCGTTCGGCGTCGGCCGCCAAAGCCAGCGCCTCCGACGCGGCCACCGAGGCGGCCCGGGTCGCGCTGCAGGTCCACGGCGCGATCGGCTACACGTGGGAGTGCGACCTCCACCTCTTCATGAAGCGCGTCTGGGCGCTCGCCGAGGCATGGGGATCGGCGGCCGAGCATCGCCGTCGGGTGCTCACCTCGTTGGTCGAAGAGCTCGAGGCCTGAGCGGGCGCGGGGGCGGCACCGCCCTGCGCGGTGACACCCGCGCTCAGGGGACCGCGTAGGCGTAGATGGGCATCCCGTTGTAGATCGCGGACTGCGAGGGCTGGTACGGACCGTTGATGATCACCGCGAGCGAGCCGACCGGCGCAGGACCTGCATCCCCTTCGACGGTCACGATGGCGCCGTCGGGCCAGGTCTGCACCACGATCCCCACGTGCAACGAGGTCGCGGTCGACCCCGGCCCGGTCCCGTAGAGCACGGCGTCGCCCGGCGCGGGCGCGGCCCACGGCGGGAGCACCCCGGTGTTGGCGGCGGCCCAGTCGTAGATGTTGCCGGTGAAGGGATAGGAGGGGATGGGCACGCCGGCTTGCTCCCAGATCCAGGTCGCGAACAGCGAGCACCACTCCTCGCAGGGTCCGTAGGGGTTGCAGAAGAAGCCCCGCACCGGGTCGCTCGCCACCTGGCTGTTGGCGATCGACACGATCGAGTCCCGGAGGCTCGGTGCGGCGCCCGGCGGATCGGAGAATCGGTAGGACCAACCGTCGGGCTCGAGTAGCCAGTAGCCCTGGCCGCCGGGTGTCAGCGCGATCCCGGCAACGGGGGGCACGTCGCCGGAATCCCCTCCGTACCCGGCGCCGAGCGATCCGTAGAACGAGATGCTGCCGAACCCGAAGATCCCACCGTCGGTGGCGACCATCAGATAGCCACCGTCGCCGGGCGACGCGATCATGCCGTCGACCGGGTCGTTGAGCGGATGCCCACCCATCGAACCGAAGAACGGCGCGTCGCCGAAGGAGAACATGCCGCCGTCGGACGCGACGAGCCAGTAGCCGCGGCCGTCGGCGGTCGCGGCCATGCCGGTGACGGGCGCGTTCAACGGAACCCCACCCATCGAACCGTCGAAGTGCGCGTCGCCGAAGGAGAAGATGCCGCCGTCGGACGCGACGAGCCAGTACCCGCGGCCGTCCGGGCTCGAGGCCATGCCGACGATCGGCTGGTTCAGCGGCGTACCGCCCATCGAGCCGTAGAAGCCTGCGTCACCGAGCGCGAAGACGCCGCCGTCGAGTGCGGCGAGCCAGTACCCCTTGCCGTCGGGTGTCGCCGCCATGCCGACGATCGGTCCCTGCAGGTGGAGCGCGCCGAGCGACCCGAAGAAGCCGGCGTTGCCCTCCGCGTAGACACCTCCGTCGGCACCGGCCAGCCAGTACCCCTGGTGCTGAGGGGTCGACGCCGGATTGGTGGCCATCGCCACCATCACCGATCCGAGAGTGCTGTGGAGCGCGTTGATCGGCTGCGCGTCGCCGAACCCGATCACGCCGCCGCCCTGATACACCCGCGGGCCGACCGCGGCGTGCGGTCCCGGCGCGGCGCGTGCCGCGCTCGGCACTGCGAGCGCGCCGATCGCCACGACCGACAACGAGAGCACCGCCGTCGCGATGGAGCGGACGCGCCGGCCCTTCACCACAGTGGAACCGAGGGGATTCCGCCCTGCCGCACGGCCTCATGCTATGCAGCCGGCGTCGTAACGCAAGGGTCTCGTCGCGCGCACCGTGCCCGGTGCGGTATGCCGGGGCGGCCGTCCCCCATGCCCACGACCACCCCGGCCTACGGCGAAGATCCCGAGGCTCTCCGGACGCCTCGCCCAGCCGTCCGCCCAAGTGGCACGAAGGGCTCTTCAGGACGGCCCCCGACTTGCCGAAAACCACCGGAGGAGGAGCCCCGCGAGTGGGCGAATTCCCAGGTGCCAAAGTGCATTCTGCGTGGTAGAGTGGTTGTTTGACCACGCAGAGTGACTGACAGGGTCGGGCAAGCAGAGGGGCCACAGATGGAGCGTCGCGTGCGATGAGCCTCAGACCGGAACAGCCGGAGCCGTTCATCCGCGGGGCGCCCTACCCGGCCGAGCGCAGAGGCCCCCTACCCCCGAGCCAACCCGACCGACACCGCCCGGCTCCCGGCCGACGTCTGGCACGCAGCGACCGTTCCGGCCGGGGTGCGGATCGAGTTGGTCGGCGATGCCCAGGCCATCGACGTCGCGTACCGCACCACCACCGGCAACCTCGGGTACCGGGGTGACGGCGCGGGGATCGTCTTCTCGGTGTGGCGGGGCGGCCGAAAGGCGTGCGAGGAGGAGGCCGCGCTCGGAGACGGCCTGATCCGGCTGATGCTCGGGTCGACTTCCCCGGAGACACCGGCCGTCATCTACCTCCCCGAGGGCATGCGCCCGATCATCCTCTCCCTCACCGCGGTCGAAGGGGAGATCACGCCCGCTCCCGAACTTCCCCGCTGGATCGCGTACGGCGACTCGACGACACAGGGCTGGATCGCGTCCGGACCATCGCAGGGGTGGGCGGCGATCGCGGCACGCAAGGCAGGTCTCGACCTGGTCAACCTGGGCTACGCGGGGGCGGGGCGCGGAGAGATCGTGTCGGCGGAGCACATCGCTGCGATGAGCGCCGACATCATCACCATCGCCTACGGCGCGAGCTGCTGGACGCGGACGCCGCACAGCACCGGCATGGTCGAAGAGGGCCTGCGCGCCTTCCTCGACGTCGTGCGGATGGATCATCCCACCACCCCGATCGTCGTGATGAGCCCGGTCGTGCGGCCCGACGCCGAGGACACGACCAACAAGCTCGGCGCCTCCCTCGCCGACATCCGGCATGCGATCGAATCGGTGACACGCGAGCGAATCGTGGCCGGCGACGCCACGCTTTCGCTCGTGGCGGGCGCGGGCGTGATCAGCCCCGAGCACCTCGCGGACGGCATCCATCCCGGCGACGAGGGTCACAAGCGCATCGCCGCAGCCCTCGGCAAGGCCCTCACCAGCGCGATGCGCTATCGCGAGGCCCCCGGCGTCACCGAGATGCTGAGCGAGAGCCTCCCCAATCTCGGGATGACGGTGATCACGGGGGATCCCTCGGACGACGACGAGGTGGAGGACGCCGACGTCGATGTCACGACCGAGGTGACCGACGAGGTCGACGCGATCGACGGGGTCGACGCGATCGACGCGATCGACGGGGTCGACGCGACCGACGCGGCCGACGGGGTCGACGGGGTCGAGGAGGCCACCACCGACGACGGCACGGAGCGCGAGGCCGAGCCGTCGCTCTCCTGACCCGGCGAGCCGCCCACCGACCACGGAAGCCGGTGCCGGCGCTCTGACCTACTCTTCGCTGTCGACACGCGGCCCGATCGGCGGCTGCGACGACACGATCCGAGAGAAGGCAGAACGCGATGGAGTCCACCACCCTCATCGAGGCGTTCCGCGTCGACGGCCGGGTCGCCGTCGTCACCGGCGCAGGCAGCGGGATCGGGCGTGGGTGTGCGCTGGCGCTCGCCGGCGCGGGCGCCACGGTGGTCTGCGCGGACGTCCACGCCGACACCGCGGAAGAAACCGCGGAACAGATCCGAGCCGCCGGAGGCAACGGCGAGGGGACCGCGCTCGACGTGTCGGTCAAGCGCGAGGTCGACGATCTCGCCGACCGGGTCGCCGCGACCACGGCGGTCTCGACGTCTGGTGCAACGTCGCCGGGATCATGGTCGAGGGGCCGTTCCTCGAGGCCGGTGAGGACGCTCTCGACCGCATCCTCGCGGTCAACTTGAAGGGGGTCTTCTTCGGTTGCCAGGCCGCAGGCCGGGTCATGGCCGGCCAGGAGCGAGGCGGCAGCATCGTCAATTTCTCCTCTGCGGCGGCCGACACCCCGAGTCCCAACATCGCGTGCTACGCGATCTGCAAAGCAGGTGTCGTCCAGATGACCAAGTCCTTGGCGGTCGAGGTCGGCAGGTTGCGCGTTCGGGTCAACGCGGTCGCGCCCGGGTTCGTGCTGACCGGCATGACCGGCCGCTACTTCGTCCGGCCCGACGGCACGGTCGACGAGGAGATGAGAGAGGCGGTGGTCGCACCGATGCGCAAGTTCACGCCGCTCCGCGCGATCGGCGAGGTCGAGGACATGGCAGCGGCCGTCCTCTACCTCGCGTCCGACGCGTCGCGGTTCATGACCGGCCAGGTGCTCCGGCCGAACGGCGGCGTGGCGATGGTCTGAACGGGCACTCCCGCCTCTGACACTCCGTCAGAACCGGGATTACACTCGGCGCATGGCCGACCTTCCGATGATCATCTCCGTCGACGACCACGTGGTCGAGCCGCCGAACGTCTGGTCCGACCGCCTGCCGAAGAAGTACCAGGACGTCGGGCCGCGGGTGATCCGGGCGCCCATGGGCGAGATCACCTTCGTCGGCGGCCAGCTCACGGTGAAGCCGGGCTCGGAGGGCTTCCCCACCGACTGGTGGTACTACGAGGACCTGAAACGCCCCCTTCTCCGGGTTGACTCGGCGGTCGGGGTGCCCCGCGACGAAGTCACCATGCGCGGGATCACCTACGAGGACATGCGGCCCGGCTCCTACAAGGTCGCTCCCCGGCTCGAGGACATGGACCTCAACCATCTCGAGGCATCGCTCTGCTTCCCGACCTTCCCCCGCTTCTGCGGCCAGACCTTCACCGAGGCGAAGGACAAGGAGCTCGGACTCCTCTGCGTCAAGGCCTACAACGACTGGATGGTGGAGGAGTGGTGCGGGCCCGAGGCCAAGGGCCGGCTCATCCCCCTCGTGATCGTCCCGCTCTGGGACGCCGAGCTCGCGGCGGAAGAGGTGCGCCGCAACGCGGCGCGCGGGGTGCGCGCGGTCTGCTTCAGCGAGATCCCGCCCTTCCTCGGGCTGCCCTCGGTCCACGATCCCGGCCACTACTGGGACCCGTTCTTCGGCGCCTGCGCCGAGACGGGCACGGTGGTCAACATGCACATCGGATCGTCGTCGAAGATGCCCTCGACCTCGGCCGACGCACCGCCCGCGGTCGGATCGACCCTCACCCACACCAACGCGACCTTCTCGATGGTCGACTACATGTTCTCCGGCGTGCTGGTGCGCTTCCCCGACTTGAAGCTCGCCTATGCCGAGGGGCAGATCGGTTGGATCCCCTACATCCTCGAGCGGGCGGACGTGGTCTGGGAGCAGAACCGCGGGTGGGGCGGCGTCGCCGACATCGTGCCCGAACCGCCCTCGACCTACTTCCACCGCCAGATCTACGGCTGCTTCTTCGACGACGCGCACGGACTCCGTTCGGTACACGAGATCGGTGTGGACAACATCACCTACGAGTCCGACTACCCCCACTCGGACTCGACCTGGCCGCACACCGCCGAGATCGCCGAGAAGCAGATGAAGGACCTCACCGACGACGAGCGGTACAAGATCCTGCGCGGCAACGCCATCGCGCTCTACGGCCTCGACCTGAAGTGACGCCGGCCTCGTAGGTCGCGCGGTGGATCTGCGGTACACCGACGCCGAGCAGGCGTTCCGACGGGAACTTCGCGCCTGGCTCGACGCAACGCTCCCCGGGCTGCCGCCGCGCCCCGACCCGAACGACTGGTCCGGCCGTCGGCGCTACGACACCCACTGGCAGCGCCTGCTCTTCGACGCCGGGTACGCCGGCGTGGACTGGCCCACGGACGGCGGCGGGCGCGGCGCCTCGCCGGTGGAGGAGCTCATCTTCAAAGAGGAGCTCGAGCGCGCTCACGCCCCCTACGTGGGCGTCAACTTCGTCGGCCTGCTGCACGCGGGACCGACCGTCATCGCCGAGGGCACTGCCGAGCAACGACAGCGCTACCTCCCACCGATCCTCCGGGGCGAGGAGGTCTGGTGCCAGGGTTTCTCCGAGCCGAACGCGGGAAGCGACCTCGCGTCGCTGCGCACGCGTGCGGTGCGGGACGGCGACCACTACGTGGTGACCGGCTCGAAGATCTGGACCTCCCACGCGGAGGTCGCCGACAACTGCGAACTGCTGGTCCGCACCGGCGGCGAGGACAGCCGCCACCGCGGGATCACCTGGCTGATCCTCCCGATGGACACGCCGGGGGTCGACATCCGCCCGCTGCGGACGATCGCCGGCTCGACGGAGTTCGCCGAGCTCTTCCTCGACGAGGTGCGGATCCCGGTCGAGAACCGTGTCGGGGAGGAGAACGACGGCTGGCGGGTCACCATGGTCACCCTCAGCTTCGAGCGCGGAACCGCCTTCGTCGGCGACCTGCTCGAGGCGGTCGAGCTGCTGTCGAGGTCGGTGGCGCTCGCCCGCCGTACCGGGGCGTGGTCGGACCCCGGCGTGCGGCGCCAGGCGGGATGGCTGCGCGCCGAGCTCGACGCGCTCTACGCGCTCACCAAGCGCAACGTCTCCCAGGCCGCGCGCACCGGCATTCCCGGAGCGGGCGGAACCTTCTTCAAACTCGCGTACACCGAGACGCGCAACCGGCTCGGCGACTTCTCGCTCGATCTCCTCGGCCGGGCCGCGCTCGCCGCCGACGACCTCGCCGGCACCGACGGCCTCGGGACCGTGCCCTCCGAGACGATGGTCGAAGACTGGCTGCGGGGCATCTCGCTCACCATCGCGGCCGGCACCTCCCAGATCCAGCGCAACATCGTCGCGGAGCGAATCCTCGGGCTGCCGAAGGAGCCGGTGTGGACTTCGAACTGAGCGAGTCCGACCACGAGCTCGCCGGCAGCGTCCGGCGCCTCTGCGAGGGGGCGTTCCCGCTCGGGGAGATCCGAGCGCTGGAGTCGACCGCGCGGGTGGTCGACCGCAAGTGTTGGCGGCGACTCGGCGAGGCCGGCGTCTTCCACCTCCGGCTCGCCGAGGACGCGGGCGGGGTGGGGCTCGGGATGAGCGAGGCCTCGCTGATCTTCGAAGAGCTCGGACGGGCGCTCGTCCCCGGACCGCTCGTCGCCTCCCATCTCGCCGCGGGGCTCGTCGCCGGTGCCGACGACGGATCGGTCGTGGTCGGACTCGTCGAACGCGGCCCCGCCGTCGGGCACGCTCCCGCAGGTCGTCGAGCACCTCGCCGACCTCGACGTGCTACTCGTGCTCGCGGACGACGGCATCACCTCGGTCGACCCCGCCACGCTCGAGTCGGTCGCCCTGGCACGACCGATGGATCCCCTGACCCCGGTGTGGTCGGTCGCCGGTCTGCCGGACGGCACACGACTCGCCGGCCCCGAGGTCGCGGCGCGGTGGCGCAGCGAAGGCGCGGTCCTCACCGCCGCCCTCCAGGTCGGATCGGCCGCGTGGACGAGCGAGCTCGCGGTCGAGTACGCGAAGGGCCGGGTCCAGTTCGGTCGCCCGATCGGGGCGTTCCAGGCGGTCAAGCACCTCTGCGCGGACATGGCGGTGCGCACCGAGGTGGCGCGCTGCGCGGTGCAGGCCGCGGCGGTGACCGCAGACCAGCCCGACGTCGGCGACCCCGCTGCTGCGGCCTCGGGTGCCAAGTTGCTCGCGGACGAGGCCGCGGTCGCCAACGGCCGATCCTGTATCCAGGTGCACGGCGGAATGGGCTTCACCTGGGAGGTGCCCGCCCATCTCGCGTACAAGCGGGCACGGGTCCTCCGGTCGCAGTTCGGGACCGCCGACACGCTCGCCGAGTCGCTCGGCGAGTGGGTGGCCGAGTCGGACGCGCCCGCGGGGGACGCGTAGGGTGAGCCGGTGAGCTCCCCCCCGTTCCCCCCGCCCGACGAGGTTGTCACCGTCCTCCCGAAGGATCGCACGGTCTTCGGGATGCAGCTCCCCGTGCAATCGCAGTCGTCGATCTATGCGCAATCGTGGGAGCTCGACGCCGGTCCCGACGAGCTCGCCGCGGTCGCACGCGCCTGCGACGCCGCCGGATTCTTCTACGTCGGCGTCTGCGACCACACCTTCATCCCCGAGCGGCTGGCCGCCGCCATGCGCACCACCTGGTACGACACGATCGCCACCCTCGGCTGGTTGGCCGGGGTGACCTCGCGGGTCCGTCTGCTCTCCCACATCTACGTCCTCCCTCTCCGCCACCCGCTCCGCGCGACGAAGGAGTTCGCGACCCTCGACGCGCTCTCGGGGGGCAGGGTGATCTGCGGCGTGGGCGCCGGTCACGTGAGCGAGGAGTTCGACGAGATGGGGCCCGACTTCGAGCACCGCGGCACGGCGACCGACGAGGCGATCGTCGGGCTGGCGAACGGTCTCGCCCACGAGTTCCCCGAGCTCGCCGGGCCACGGTGGAAGGCCTCGGGTCTCGGGATGAAGCCCCGGCCCGCGCAGTCGCCGCGGCCGCCGATCTGGGTGGGAGGCTCCTCGCCGGCCGCACTGCGCCGTGCCGCCCGTTACGCGGACGGCTGGCTGCCCCAGTCGCTCGGTCCCGACCCCGCCTTGCTCGGGCAGTTGCGCACCTTGCGCGGCGAGTACCGCGACGGCGCCCCGATCGACGTCGGCGGGATCGCCGACTTCCTCCACGTGGGGACCCCACCGACCGGTCTCGACCTTCCGAGAGGCACCGTCGCCGGCCCGCCGGACGCCCTCGTCGAGTACCTGCAGACCTTCGCGGACGCCGGAGTCGGGCAGGTCCAGGTCCGTTTCGCGGCGAACGACGTGGAAGCACTCTGCGACCAGATCGCCGCCTTCGGGAGCGACGTGGCGCCGCTGGTGGGTCCGCCGGCGTGAACCGCCGACGGGTCCTCGTCGCGGGATTCGCCGCGCTGGTCGTGGCGGCAATGCTCTCGGCGGATGCAGTGACCCTGCAACGGGCCGACCCGAGCTTCCACACCGAGGAACACAACTTCGCCAACCTCGTCCACCACGACGCGCAGGTGGCCGCGACGACCACGACGACGCGACCACGGCCGCAGCCGACCACGGTCCCGTCCCACCCCGTCCGCCCCTCTCGCTGATCGCCGGCCGGACGCGCCGGGCCTCACCCGCCCGGGTTCGTCGAGCCGGTCCGTGACGGCGAGGTCGTGGACGTCGTCGCTCCGAGGGGCCCGGTGGTGGTGGTCGTCCCGGAGATGCGCGGCGCGGTCGTCGTCGTCGTCCCGACCGGTCGGGAGGTGGTCGTCGTGGGGGGTAGGGAGGTGCTGGTCGTCCCGGAGGTGCGCGGCGCGGTCGTCGGGGGCGGGACGGTGGTCGTAGTGGCCGTGGTGGTCGTGGTAGTGGTCGTCGTCGCCGGCACGAGGCCGGGGATCTCGGTCGTCCCCGTGGTGCCGCTCGCCGGCGGGCTGTAGGGCGGGTAGAGGTAGCACCAGGTCCCGAAGCCGAGGAAGGCGATCGCCATCAGGAAGGTCGACCGCCGGATCGGCAGCCACCGGTGCACGCGCACCGACATGAACCCGATCAGCGCGCTGTGCGGGACGGGCTCCTCGGCCGCGCGCCGACGGCGCAGCCTGGCCGTGACCTCCCGCGGCGGTTCCTCCACGGGCATGGTCGGATCGTCATCGGTCGACCCGTCGCTCACGTCGAGGCCTGGGTCGCGCTGTCCCCGACGCCGGGCGAGGTGACGCCGGCCGAGCGGAGCGCGGTCGCCGCTCGCAGTCGGATCTCGCGGGCCACCTCGAACTGGCGGCCGGGGAGGGTGCGGGCGATGAGACGGAGCTGGACGTAGCCGACGTCGATCGTCTCGACGCCGGCCACCACCGGCTCGCCGAGCAGCAGATTGCGCCAGGGCGGCTCCGAGGTCATGGCGTCGACGACCTCCTTCAACAGGGCGGTGACCTGGCCGAGATCCTCGGTCACCGAGACCGGGATGTCGATCACCGCCCGTGACCAGTCCTTCGAGAGGTTGGTCACCTGCCGGAGCGCGCTGTTCGGGACGACCACCAGCTCACCCTGGGCGGTACGCAGCTTGGTCACCCGCAGGGTCAGTTCCTCGACGGTGCCGGTGATCCCGACCGTCTGGCCGGGCACGGAGAGCCGGATCACGTCCCCGAAGGAGAACTGGCGTTCGGCGAAGAGGAAGAAGCCCGCCAGCAGGTCGCCCACCATCTGCTGCGCGCCGAATCCGAGCCCGATGCCGACCACGGTCGCCGGCGCCACGAGGGTGGTGAGCGGGATGCCCAGCCGGTCGAAGGCGAGGATGGCGACGATGAAGTACACCAGTGCGACGATCACCCACTCGACCGCCTCGCTGATCGCCCGCGAGCGCTTGAGGGCCTCGGACGCGGGCGCGCCCGACTCGATCTGACGCCGCATCTGGACGTCGATCCAGCTCCGTCGGCGCGCACCCAGCCAGTGGGTGAAGCGAACGAGGAGGCCCGCACCGAGGAGCAGCACGACGACCGGCAGCAGATGGTCTTGGAACCAGTTGTGCGGAATGTCCGAAACTTACATCGGCCGTCTCGGGTCCCCCGGTCCGGGGAGGCGTGGGGCGCCGGATGCCGGAGCCCGGAGCTAGCCTCGTCGAGGTGGCGGATCGCGATGCCAAACGGTGTCCTGCCTCGCGGAAGGCGGGAAGGCGCAGAGGACGGACCGAGCGGTGCGGGTGGTACTGGCCGGTCGTCCTGCCCGTCCCGCAGCAGAGCGACCTCATCTTCCACTACTGCCATCTTCCGCTCGACCACGTCGGCGACCACGCCTGCCAAGACGGTGCGACGAGGCCGAGGATCACCCTCTACGGGTAGCCGCCCACCGAGGGTCGACACCCGAACGCGAAATCGCGCCGGACCAGCCGCTTGGGTGCAACGCCACCCGTCTGCCATAAGCTGACGCTCTGTCAGCTCCGGGATCGACCGCCCGGAGCCCCTCCCCGCCGGACCGTGCGCGGGGAGCACGCCACCCTGGTCAGGAGGGGACGCAACCATGCTCGACTACGTCATCCGCAACGGCCTGGTCGTCGACGGCACCGGCAGCCCCGGCCGGCGGGCCGACGTCGGGGTGAAGGACGGCAGGATCGTGGCCGTCGGCGAGGTCACCGACCGCGGTACGACCGAGCTCGACGCCGAGGGACTGGTGGTGGTGCCGGGGATCGTCGATCCGCATACCCACTACGACGCACAGCTCTTCTGGGACCCGACCGCGTCACCGTCCAACCTCCACGGGGTGACCACGGTCATCGGCGGCAACTGCGGCTTCACCCTCGCTCCCATCAAGGAGCAGGACCACGACTACATCCGTCGGATGATGGCCAAGGTCGAGGGCATGCCCCTGGTGGCCCTCGAGGACGGCCTCCCCTGGGACTGGACGAGCTTCGGCGAGTACCTCGCACGGCTCGAGGGACGGCTCGGGGTCAACGTGGGCTTCCTCGTGGGGCACTGCGCCCTCCGCCGCTGGGTGATGGGCTCGCAGCGGGCCGCAGAGGTCGCGTCGGACGAGGAGATCGCCGAGATGACCCGCCTGCTCGCCGAGTCGCTCGAGGCCGGGGGGCTGGGTTTCTCCTCCTCGCAGTCGCGCACCCACTCCGACGGGGACGGCAATCCCATCTCCTCCCGCAACGCGGACCGCCGCGAGATGCTCGCTTTCTGCGAGGTGGTGCGCGATCACCCCGGGACGACCCTCGAGTACATCACGAACGGCTGTCTCGATACCTTCAGCGACGACGAGATCGACCTGATGGTGGCGATGACCACGACCGCGCACCGGCCCCTCAACTGGAACCTGCTGACCATCGATTCGCGCGCACCCGAGAAGACCGCCCGTCAGCTCGAGGCCTCGGCCGCAGCAGCGAGAGCGGGCGGGAAGGTGGTCGCACTGACCATGCCCACCCTCGTGCCGATGAACATGAGCTTCCGCACCCACTGCGCGCTCTTCCTCATCCCGGGGTGGGGCGACGTCATGGGCCTCCCCGCCGAGCAGCGCATCGAGCAGCTGCGCGACCCCGCGGTGCGGGCACGCCTCGACGAGGCGGCCCACTCCGAGGCGGCCGGGGTGTTCCGGCGGCTCTCGCACTGGGCCAACTACATCATCGGCGACACCTATGCGCCGGTGAACGAGGGCCTCAGCTGGCGTGACGTGGGTTCGATCGCCGCCGAGCAGGGCAAAGAGCCCTTCGACGCCCTGCTCGACCTGGTCATCGCCGACGACCTCCGCACCGTGCTCTGGCCCAAGGCCTCCGACGGAGACGACGCCTCGTGGCGGGCACGTGTCGAGGTCTGGGAGAACCCCGGTGCCATGATCGGCGGCTCGGACGCAGGGGCGCACCTCGACCGCATGTGTGGTTCGAACTACCCGACCTCCTTCCTCGGCGACTGCCTCCGCAACCGCAAGCTGGTGCCGCTCGAGCGTGCAGTGCAGATGATGACCACCGAACCGGCTGCACTCTTCGGGATCCACGACCGGGGCCGGATCGCCGAGGGGCTCTGCGCGGACCTCTTCGTCTTCGACCCCCAGACGGTCGGTTCCGAGCCCGCAACCCTGGTCCACGATCTCCCCGGCGGGAGCCCTCGCCTCGTCGCCGATCCGATCGGCGTGGTGCGGGTACTGGTCAACGGGGTCGAGATCGTCTCGGACGGCAAACCGACCGGGAACCTCCCGGGCGCGCTGCTCAAGTCGGGACGGGACACCGACACCGTCGACCCGTCCCTGGCACGTTCGTGACCCGTCCCCGGCGCGCCCGGCGCGACAGGAAGGAGAACCACCGTGGGTAGTCAGGTCAGACGAGACGAGCCCCAACTGCTCGTCGACGGGAAGTGGGTCGACGCCGGCGACGGCACCTACGACGTCGTCAACCCCGCCACCGAGGAGGTGGTCGGCCGGGCCCCGAACGCCTCGGTCGCCGACGCGCAGGCGGCCGCGGCCGCGGCCCGGGCCGCTTTCCCGCGTGGGCGGCGACTCCGGCAGAGGAGCGTCTCGCCCTCCTCAAGAAGGCCGCCACCGCGATCCGTGCCAAGAACGAGGAGCTCGTCCCCCTGGTCATCGCCGAGACAGGCGCCACCGCGTCGGTCGGCTCGCGGATGCAGGTGCCGGTGAGCGCCGACCGCTTCGACCGCTACTCGCGGGACATCCGCCACGTGCAGGAGTCGATGCTCCCCCCGATCGCGACCGCGGCGACGCCGCTCGCACCGGGAGGCCTGATCAGCGCGCTCGCCTACCGACAGCCGGTCGGGGTGGTGGCGGCCATCGCGAGCTACAACTTCCCGCTCACCAACATGGCCGGCAAGGTGGCGCCCGCGCTCGCGATGGGCAACACGGTGATCATGAAGCCCGCGCCTCAGGACCCGCTGGCCGTGATCGAGCTGGCCCGTGTCCTCGACGAGGTCGGGATCCCGCCGGGCGTGGTGAACCTGGTCAACGCCGCTGGACCGGAGCCCGCCTCGGTCCTCACCGCTTCACCCGACGTGGACATGGTCTCGTTCACCGGCTCGACCGCGGTCGGGCAACGCATCGCCGAGGCCGGCGCGTCGAGCATGAAACGACTGCTGATGGAGCTCGGCGGCAAGGGTGCGGCCGTCGTCTTCGAGGACGCCGACCTGAAGTCCGCCGTCACCGCCATCGGATCGACCTTCGCCTTCCACTCGGGCCAGATCTGCACCGCCCCGACACGGGCAGTCGTCCACCGGAGCATCTTCGACCAGGTGGTGTCGGGGCTCACCGCCTTCGCCGGGCGGCTGAAGGTCGGGGACCCGACCGAGCCGGACACCGTGGTCGGCCCGCTCATCACCGCTGCGCACCGGACCCGCGTGCTCGACTACATCGAATCCGGGCGTGCCGAAGGGGAGATCGTGGTCGGCGG
This sequence comes from uncultured Acidimicrobiaceae bacterium, assembly GCA_963784155.1. Classification (GTDB taxonomy): domain Bacteria; phylum Actinomycetota; class Acidimicrobiia; order Acidimicrobiales; family RAAP-2; genus Bog-756. The sequence goes on along the minus strand of CAWAQF010000007.1, from coordinate 303,411 downwards.
TGGCCGGCCCGAGGGACTGCCGACCGGCTTCTACGTGGAGCCGACGCTGATCACCGGGACGAACTCGATGAAGACGGCCCGTGAGGAGATCTTCGGCCCGGTGATCGTCGCGATCCCCTTCGACGACGAGGACGAGGGCGTCGCGATCGCCAACGACTCGGAGTTCGGCCTCTACGACTACGTGTTCTCCGGCGACACCGCCCGTGCATTCCGGGTCGCGAAGCTCCTCCGTGCGGGCCACGTCGGCATCAACACCGCCCAGCGCAACATGGACGCGCCCTTCGGCGGGTTCAAGATGAGCGGGATCGGCCGCGACGGCGGCGACTACGGCCTCGAGGCCTACTCGGAGCTGCAGTCGATCATCTGGTCCGGCTGAATATCCGGCTGAAGAGCCGGAGGAATATCCGGAGGAGCTCAGCCCGCGCCGAGGAACGACGCGTCGTAGGCGAAGATCCCGCCGTCCTGGCCGACCAGCCAGTAGCCGCCGGTCGCCTCGTCGGCCGCCATGCCGACGATCGGGGCGGCGAGTGCGAGAGCGCCCGCGCTCCCGTGGAAGCCGGCGTCGCCGAAGGCGAACACGCCGCCGTCGGAGGCGACGAACCAGTAGCCCTGGCCGTCCCGGGTCGGAGCCATCCCGTTCACCGGCTCGTTGAGCAGGAGACTGCCGGTCGAGCCGTAGAAGGGAGCGCCGAAGGAGAAGATGCCACCGTCCGCCCCGACCAGCCAGTAGCCCGAGGTGGCCGGGTCGGCCGCCATGCCGACGACCGGTGCGTTGAGCGGCTGGCCGCCCATCGAGCCCTGGAAGCGCGGCGTCGCCGAAGGCGAACACGCCGCCGTCGGCCCCGATCAGCCAGTAGCCCTTCCCGTCGCGGGTCGGGGCGATCCCGACCACCGGTGCGTTGAGCGGTTTGCCGCCCATCGATCCGTAGAAGCCGGCGTCGCCGAAGGCGAAGATGCCGCCGTCCGCCGCGACCAGCCAGTAGCCCTTCCCGTCCGCGGTGGCGACGATGTGGGCGATCGGGGCGTTGAGGGCGTCGCCGGCCATCGAGCCGTAGCCCGCCGCGTCGCCGTGGTTGACCACCCCGCCGCCTGCGGTCGCCACCCAGTAACCGGCCCCGTTGGTGGTGGCGGCCATCCCGACGACCGAGGTCGGGGTGACACCGCTCGGTTCACCGGGCACCGTGGGCACGGCGAAGGGGTAGGGGTACTGGCCGCCGGTCGTGGTGATCGCTCCGTTGGGCCCCTCGACCTGGCCGGGGCAGTAGACCGGGTCGCCCGAGGGCACGCCCGCGACGACCGGGGTCGCCGGGACCGGGTTCCCCTCGGAGTTCTGCGCGAACTGCCGCGCGCTGGCCGAGGGGAGGGAGCCGTACGAGTCGCCGAAGAGCTCGACGGTGAAGGCCTGGCTGCCGCTGCAGGTCACGCCCACGCCGACCGCGGTGTACGCGGCGCCGAGCTCGTTCTCGCGGTGACCGGCCGAGGCCATGTAATCGGCGTCCATCCCGTCGGAGCCGTCACCGGGCCAGAAGCCGTAGCCGGTGTCGCCGGAGTTGGCCGCGAACGCACAGACCTGCCCGGCCGCGGGTGCCGACCCGCCCGGTCCGGCGCAGGGATTGAGCGGCGGGTCCTCGACGGTGTTGAGCGAGGCGATGTAGGCCGACCACGACTGGGCCTCCTGCTGGAGGCCGGGGTCGACCGCGAGCGAGGGGATGGGCACCGGCGACGTCGAGCGTGCGGCCCGCTCCGCGTTGATCCGCGCGACCAGGTCGGCCGCGTAGAGGGATTCGACCTGGGGCAGTCCGCCGGTGAACGGCAGCGCGACGGCGTGCGGTGTGGTGCGGATGACCGACGGGGTGGCGGCCCCGGCGGCGAACACGAGCAGGCCCACCGCCGCTGCGACGCCGATGCGGAAATGCGGCACGCGACGTGCGCCGGGAGAGCGCCGCTTGCGTGGCTTCGCTTCGCTCCCCGCGCCTCGTGAACCCTCGAGGGGTACGGCTTCGCTTCGGATGTCGTACACGGTCGTGTGCCCCTCTTGGTTCAGGGTCAGTTTGGCATCCGGGCAGCCGTGACTCCACTCTTTGCGGAGGCGGTCGCCCCGGACCTTCTCCCCTATATCGGCCAACCCGCGGAAAACCTGACCCCCCGGGTTCGGCTACAACGGGTGGATGCCCGTACCCGTCCCGGAATCGATCCCGGAGACCTTCTCCGACCTGGCCTATCGCGTCTCCAACTGGGGGCGATGGGGTCCCGACGACCGGATCGGGACGCTCAACCTGATCGACCACGCGGCCCGCCGTCGCGGCGTCGCCGCGGTCGTCGAAGGCGCCGCATACCCCCTCGGGCTCCCGCTCTCGGAGGAGGAGGGGATCCAGGTGGGATTCGTCCCCGGACGGGTCAACCCCTCGCGGACCATGGTCTGCGTCAACGAGCCCCTCAGCCCGGACCCGCAGTGGATCGCCTCCTCCGAGGACGTGGTGACCATGGCGTTGCAGTGCGCGACCCACTGGGACGGGCTCGCGCACGTCTCCTACGGCGCCGGACCCGACGGACCGCGCCTCTACAACGGGTACCCGGCGACCTCGGTCACCGAGCGCGGTGCGGCGATCCTCGGCATCCAGCACGTCCGCACGCTCCTCTCCCGCGGCGTCCTGCTCGACGTGGCGCGTGCGAAGGGCGTCCAGGTGCTCGAGCCCGGCTACCCGATCACGCCCGACGACCTCGACGCGGCGTGCGAGCTCGGCACGGTGACCGTCGAAGCCGGCGACGTGGTGCTGGTGCGCACCGGGCAGATGGTGCATCTCGCGCTCCCCGGCCGCCCCGGCCTCGGCGACGCCGAGCCGGTCCGCGACCTCGTCGCCTACACCTGGCCCATGCCCGGGCTGACCATGGCGACCGCGGTGTGGTTCCACGAGCACGACGTCGCGGCGGTCGCGACCGACACCGTCGCGCTCGAGGTCTACCCGTGCGAGCAGGAGGACCTCTACCTTCCGGTCCATCTGCTCCACCTCGTCGAGATGGGGATGACCCAGGGGCAGAACTGGTTCCTCGACGAGCTCGCCGACGCGTGCGCCGAGGACGGGCGCTACACCTTCCTCCTCGACGCGACCCGCTCCCCTTCACCGACGCGCTCGGCTCACCGGTCAATCCGGTCGCGCTGCGCTGAGTCGGCGGCCGTCTACCGCGGCCGCTTGCCCCTCGCCCTCGAGGCGGCCTTGGCCGAGGCGGCCCGGAGCTCGGCGGTGCGGGCGTTCGCCGCGCCGCCCCCGACCACCGGTCCGGTCCGCGGGGGCGGGCTGTCCGAACCGGGGACCTTGGCGCCCTTCGGGGCGGGTCGGCCGGTCACCGACCAGTGCAGGAGACGTGCCTGGCTGTCGACCAACGAGGCGGTGCGGATCCCCCAGAACTCGAAGCCGTAGCGGTGGCCGGCGACCTGGGCCAGCATGGCGATGAGGGTGCCGGCGACGGCCATCGGGTCCGAGCCGGCCGGCGAGTGCCCGCCGCCCGTCGTCGCGATGACCCGGGCGAGGGTGACGGTGACCGCGTTGAGGGCGCGGACCCGGAGCCCTTGGAAGCGGAGGTCGCCCTCGACCGTCGTGAGCTCGACCACCCGGAAGACCGCGCGGTTGCGCTCCCAGTAGTCCATGAACCCCTCCACGACCGAGACCGCGGTCGACCAGCTGTGCTTCTCCGACCAGTCGCCGTCGACCAGCCCGGCGAGCACACCGGCTCCCTCGACGAGCTCCTCGGCGAGCACGGTGATCACCGCCTCGACGTTCTCGAAGTACTGGTAGAAGGTCGCCGGCGAGGTCCCGGCCCGCCACGCGATGTCGATGACCTTGATCGAGCGCCACGGCGTGGCGACGAGCATCTCGGCGGTGCACTCGAGGAGGCGCTGACGGGTCGCGCGGCCCCTCCGCCCCGGGACCCTCCCGTCGGTGGTGGCGATGAGCTCGGGGTCGTCGGCGACCGACATCGGCGAACATGGTACCGACGGCCACCGTGAGGCGACCGAGTGGCCGAAACCCTGGTGGAGCGTGCCGTCGTGCAGGCCGACGGCCGCTTCGGCGCGGCAGGGGATACGAGGAGGCGGTGTCGGGCCCGCCGGAGTGCTTCTCGGGCACGAAACCCCTGCAGAGTAGGGTGAACGACGATGGCCAACGGCCCCGTGCCCCGTACCCTGACGCGGGCCCAGCAGGCCCGCCGCCAGCGGGTCGTCGACGCCGCCATGTCGCTCGCCCTGGAGGGCGGGTACGACGCGGTGCAGATGCGCGACGTCGCCGCCAGGGCGGACGTGGCGATGGGGACCGTCTACCGCTACTTCACCAGCAAGGACCACCTGCTCGCCGCGGCGCTGGTCCACTGGGTCGGGCAGCTCGACGCCCGGCTGGCCCAGGCGCCGCCCCGAGGGGAGTCCCCGGCGGAGCGGGTCATCGACTCGCTCGACCGGGCGCTGCGGGCGATGGGGCGCCAGCCCCACCTGGTCGCGGCGGTGTTCACCGCCCTCGCCTCGCCCGACCCGGCGGCCATCGAGTGCCAGCAGCAGGTGTCGGTGCTGATGGAGCGCATCATCACCCGGGCGATCGGCGAGCCGAGGCCGCCCGACCTCTCCGATCGCGCCCGCATCCTCGGCCACGTCTGGTACTCGGCCCTCGTCGGCTGGGTCAACGGGTGGTCCAACATGAGCAGGGTCCACGACGAGCTCGCCGTCGCGGTCGGCCTCCTCCTCCCCTCCGACACCTACGCAGCGGTCTGACCGGGGTACCTTCTGACGATGCCGTCGGCCATCGAGGTGCGCGGGCTCTCCAAGCACTTCGGGTCGGTGCGCGCGGTCGACGACCTGAGCTTCGAGGTGCCCTTCGGCCGGGTCACCGGCTTCCTCGGCCCGAACGGCTCCGGCAAGACGACCACCCTGCGGATCCTCCTCGGCCTCGTCGGTGCCAGCTCGGGGACCGCCACCTTCTCGGGCTCTCGCTATCTCGACCTCGAGCACCCGGTCCGCGAGGTCGGAGCGGTGCTCGAGGCGACCAGCTTCCACCCGTCGCGCCGGGCGGCCGACCATCTGAAGTCGGTGGCCATCGCGGCGAAGCTCCCGCTCTCCCGGGTCGACGAGACCCTCGAGCTGGTCGGGCTCACCGACGTCGCGCGGCGCCGGGTCGGCAAGTTCTCGCTCGGGATGCGCCAGCGGCTCCAGCTGGCCACCGCCCTCCTCGGCGACCCGAGGATCCTCATCCTCGACGAGCCGGCCAACGGCCTCGACCCCCAGGGCATCCAGTGGCTGCGCACCTTCATCCGCCACCAGGCCGCGAGCCGGGCACGCGGTGCTGGTCTCCTCCCACCTCCTGTCGGAGATGGAGGAGACCGTCGACGACGTGGTCATCGTCTCGCACGGGCAGCTCGTGCTCCAGACCACGCTCGCCGAGCTCGCGACCAAAGCCGGCGGGACCACCGGCATGCGGATCCGGACTCCCGAGCTCGGCCGCCTCTCCGCCGCGCTCGACGCGATCCCGGTCGCCTACCGGACCCTCGACCCCGAGACCATGGTCATCGACGGTGCGACACCGGAGTGGTTCGGACCTTTCGCCGTCCAGCACCAGATCGTCCTCTACGAGCTCATCCGTGAGCGCGGCAGCCTGGAGGAGGTCTTCTTGAGCCTCACCCACGGGTTCGACGCCGCGGATCCCCGCCAGCTCACCCCGGGTCAGGTCGCGGTCCACGGTGGTGACTCGTGACCGCCCTCGTCCGCGCCGAGTGGCTGAAGCTCCGCACCACCGCGGTCCCCTGGGTGCTCGGCGGCATCGCCGTCGTGATCACCGGGCTCCTGATCGTCGTCTACTTCGTCAACCACGGCGACATGGGGGGCGACAACGGCGTGCGCCCGACCTTCGGCCCGCCGACCCCGACCATCCCCCACACCGTCCAGCAACTGCGCAACCTCGTCGGGCGGGGCCTCGTCGGGTACCTGTTCGCACTCCTCCTCGGCGTGCTGATCATCACCACCGAGTTCCGGCACAAGACGGTCACCACCACCTTCCTCGTCACGCCACGGCGTCCGCGGATGGTGGTCAGCAAGCTCCTCTTCGCAGCGCTGGCCGGTCTCGGGCTCGCGATCGTCGTCCTCGCGGCGACCGTCGTCGGCGGCGGCATCACCATCGTGGCGAAAGGCGGCTCGTTCTCCCCACTGCTCCATCAGGTCCCGGCGGTCGCGCCGGGCGTGATCCTGGTGTTCGTGCTGTGCGGGCTGGTCGGGGTCGGGCGTCGGCTCGCTGATCACCAACCAGGTCGCCGCGCTCATCGTCGTCCTCGGCTGGTTCCTCGTCGTCGAGAACATCATCTCGGGCATCTGGCCCGGCACCACCAAGTGGCTGCCGACCGGCGCGGCGGCAGCCGCGGCGAGCGTGACGCAAGGACGGACGAACGTCGTCCTCTTCTCGTGGTGGCAGGGGTCCCTGCTCCTGCTCGTGTACGCCCTCGTGTTCGCGGCCGTCGGCTCGGCGGTGCTCACCCAGCGCGACGTCAGCTAGCACCAGGTCACGCAGGGTGTGGTGCGGGCCGTGCTCCGCGGTCGATCGTTGTCCACCCGGGTCGCATGGTCTATACATGGCACGTCACCGCGAGATCGACGCGATCGGCTCGGAGCCGGCAGGGAAACGATCCGTCGCCGATCCGCCGCGGAAGGGGACCGCGCAGCTCCTCGGTCGCCCCGGTCCAAGACGGTGACGGTGCGCACTCGGTGAACGGGCCGTGCCGGCGCACCGCACTCGACGACCCGGATCGGGAGATGTGATGGACCGGAAGTGGTGGACGCTGATCGCAGTCTGCTTCGGGACCTTCATGTTGCTGCTCGACATCACCGTCGTGAACGTGGCGCTCCCCGACATCCAGCAGTCGCTGCACTCGTCCTTCGCCGACCTCCAATGGGTGATCGACGCCTACGCGCTCACCCTCGCCGCGTTCCTGCTCACCGCCGGCGTGGTCGGCGACACCTTCGGACGGCGCGGGGTCTACGCGATCGGTCTGGCGATCTTCACCCTCTCCTCGCTCCTCTGCGGGATCTCGACGTCGTCGCTCATGCTCAACCTCGCGCGCGCAGCGCAGGGTGTCGGCGGCGCGGTCATGTTCGCGACCGCGCTCGCGCTCATCGCGCAGGCCTTTTCGGGGAAGGAGCGGGGCACCGCGTTCGGTGCCTACGGGGCGGTGGTCGGCGGCGCGGTCGCGGTGGGACCCCTCGTCGGGGGTGCCATCACCAGCGGGATCGGCTGGCGGTGGATCTTCTTCGTGAACCTGCCGATCGGGGCGGTCGCCATCGTGATGACCCTCACCCGGGTCGAGGCCTCGAAGGAGCCGACCCACCGCCGCATCGACTGGATCGGCTTCCTCGCCTTCTCCGCGTCCCTGTTCATGCTCGTCTTCGCTCTGGTGCAGGGGAACGCCAAGGGATGGACCAGCTCGTTGATCCTCGGCACCCTCGTCGGGTCGGGGGTCTGCATGGCGATCTTCCTCGTGGCCGAGTGGCTCCAGCGCGACCCGATGCTCGACCTCTCGCTCTTCCGGCGCCCGGCGATGGTCGGGGTGTCGCTCGGCTCGTTCACCCTTTCGGCCTCGATCTTCGCGATGTTCCTCTACCTCACCATCTATCTCCAGGAGGTCCTCGGCTACGGACCCTTCCAGGCGGGGATCCGCTTCCTCCCGATCACCATGCTCGCGTTCCTCGTGGCACCGGTCGCCGGCAAGCTCACCGTACGGGTCAAGTCCCGCTACCTGATGGGGCTCGGGCTCCTGCTCGTGGCGCTCGGCTGCAGCCTGATGACCCACGTGCAGGCCGACTCGACCTGGACCGTGCTGCTGCCCGGGTTCGTCGTGGCCGGCATCGGCGTCGGCATCACCAACCCGGTACTCGCGTCGTCCTCGGTGTCGGTCGTCCCGCCGCAACGGAGCGGGATGGCCTCGGGCTCGGCGAGCACCTTCCGCCAGGTCGGGATCGCGACGGGGATCGCGGGGCTCGGCGCGGTCTTCCTCAGCCAGATCCGCCCGAACACCGCGGCGGTGCTCGCCGACTCCGCGGCCGGGCGCGCAGTTCTCGCCCATGGGGGCTCGCGGCTCTCACAGGCCATCGCCGGCAACGGTGTGCGCGAGGCCGCCGCGGCGATCCCGGTGCCGGCGGTGCGCAACGCGCTGATCGACGCCTACAAGGTCGGCTACGCCGACACCTTCAACCACCTGATGATCATCGCCACCGTGGTCGCGGGCATCGGGGCGGTCGGCTGCCTCGCCCTGGTGCGCCAGCGCGACTTCGTCCCGAGCTACGCGCCGGTGGCGGAGCCGGCAACCGCCGAGGGGGAGCCGCCCGCCGGGGAGCCGGCGGGGGCGGAGGTCCCGGGCTCGAGGGAGCCCGAGCCGGTCCCCGACTCGGCCCTTCCCCACGACCCGTTGCGCCGGCGGACGCGCACTCCCGGGCAGCTCGCCGCGCGGCGGGAGCGATGAGCGCGCCGGCAACACGCGCGCAGCACCGATGAAGACCCGGCTCACCGAGGTCCTCGAGGTCGAGCACCCGGTGATGCTCGCGGGCATGGGCGGCGTGTCCTATGCGCCGCTCGTCGCGGCGGTCTCGGACGCCGGAGGTTTCGGGTGCCTCGGCGCGTCGACCATGAGCACCGAGCAGATGGTGGCGGAGATCGCCGGGGTGAAGGCGGCGACCGACAAGCCCTTCGGGGTCGACCTGCTCACCGCGATGCCCGGCGACCTCGCCGCCCAGGTCGAGCGGGTGATCGAGGGCGGAGCCTCGGTCTTCGTGGCGGGCCTCGGTGTGCCGGCCGACGTGGTCGAGCTCTGCCACCGCAATCAGGTGCTCGTCGTCAACATGTGCGGCAAGGTCGACCACGCGCGTCGGGCCCGCGACGCGGGCTGCGACATCGTCGTCGCGCAGGGCACCGAAGCCGGCGGTCACACCGGTCTCGTCGCCACCATGCCGCTCGTTCCCCAGATCGTCGACGCGGTGGGCGCGGAGATCCCGGTGGTGGCCGCCGGGGGGATCGTCGACGGGCGGGGCCTCGCGGCCGCGCTCGCGCTCGGCGCGGACGGGGTGTGGATCGGGACCCGGTTCATCGCGACCCCCGAGGCGCGGGCGGTCGCCGGCTACAAGGACGCTCTGCTCGGCGACGCGCGAGGACGGCACGGTCATCTCTCGGGCGTACTCGGGCAAGACGATGCGGGTGGTGCGGAACGACTACACCGCGTTCTTCGAGGCGCACGCGGAGGAGCTCACTCCTTTCCCCGCCCAGCTCGGTCGATCGATCGAGGACGGGGCGTTCCACCTCGGCGGCGACGCGGACACCCTCGGCGTCGACCCCGACCGCGAGTGCTACCCGACCGGGCAGGGGGTGGGTGCGATCGACTCGCTGGTGCCGGCCGGCGCGGATCGTGGCCGAGATCGTCGAGGAGGCGGAGACCGTGCTCGCCGGCCTCGGGCGCACGATCCCGGGCTGAGGCCGACCCGACCCGATCGCCCGCGTCGGGCTCAGTCGGCGGTGGACGCGCTGGTCCGGGCGGGGGCGACCGGCTCGACGGCGGGGTCCTCGAGCACCCGCCGGTCGCCCTTCCGCAGCCCGGTGACGATCCGTCGGTAGGCACCGGCCGCGTCGTGGCCCATCGAGTCGGTCTCGAGCCACCGCACCCCGTGCTCGCCGCGGTGGCGGTCGACCCCGTAGATGCCGAAGCGCGGCTCGTAGGAGCCCCACTCGTAGTTGTCGACGAGCGACCAGTGCCAGTAGCCGGTGACCGGCACCCCGGCGTCCCGCGCCTCGACGACCGCGGCGAGGTTCTCACGGAGGTACCGCGGACGGTCCCATCCGTCGAGCCTTCCGTAGCTGCGCCCGTTGCGCACCCGGTTGCACATCCCGTTCTCGACCACCCAGATCGGCAGGTCCGGCGCGCGGTCGTGCTCGATGCCGAGCCACCGCCCGAGACCCTCCGGATCGGGCAGGTCGTCCCAGAGCTCGCGGGTCGGCAGCGGGTTGCGCCCCCCTGCGGTGCGGTGGCCCGGGCACGCGGAAGTGCCGGCCGGCCATCGGGTCGTAGAAGTCGACTCCGAGCACGTCGAGGGTGCGCTCGTGCGGGCTCTCGAAGACCGAATCGAGAGCACGCGCGCGGGAACTCGGGACCCGAGGCCCGGCGCTGCCCCCCGATCCGCCGTAGAGGGCCGGTCCTCGGGGCGGGGCCACCGTGGACGCGGTTCGGAGCAGCCGCTCCCGCGGGTCCCGGCTCGGGAGCAGCGAGTCGTGCCGGCGGCGGCGCTCACGGATCCACTCGTCGACCTCGGCTCGGTCGACCCCCATGTCGCGGGCGAGGAGGAGGTCGACGAGCATCCGGTCGTACTCGTAGACGCTCAGGCAGTTGTTGTTGGTGGTGACCACCGCGTCGGTCGCGCGCCCGATGGACGACGTCGTAGGCGAGGACGTGGGCGGTCAGCAGGTTGTCGAAGGCGAGCGCGCTGTCGGTCCACGAGAGCGCGCGCCCGGGCGGGAACATCCCGAGCAGCCACGAGCCGAGGACGACCACGTTGATCTCGTTGATGGTGACGAAGAGGCGGACGTCGGGGGCGAGCGCGTCGACCGCGAGCTCCGCCCAGTCGCGGAAGCGATCGGGCGCGTCGGGGCGCAGCCAGAACTCCTCGCCGAGCCAGGCGGGGTGGGTGAAGTGGTGGAGGGTGACGAGCGGCTCGAGGCCGTGCTCGACGCACCCCCGTGCGATCGCGGCGTAGTGGTCGAGCGCACACCGGTCGACCGTTCCGTCCTCGGGCACCACCCGCGCCCATTCGATCCCCAACCGGAAGCTGTTGCACCCGAGCGCCGCGGCTCGCTCGAGCGACTCCTCGGGCCGCTGCCAGAAGCCGACTGCGTTGCCCGAGGGCTCGACCCGCCCGACCTGTTCCCAGGCGAGCCAGTTGTTGGCGGGCTCGCCGGGTCCGTTGAAGCCACCTTCGACCTGGAACCCCGCGGTCGCGACCCCGAAGAGGAAGTCGTCGGGCACCACTCCGTCCGGGCCGTCGCCGTCGGGGCCGTCCGCTTCGGGGCTCGCTCGGTCTGGGGACACGTGGGGAACCTTCCCTTTCGCCGGCTCGCCGTGCAAACTCGCCGTGCGGTCTCGCCGTGCAAACTCGCCGTGCGGTCTCGCCGGGCGGTCTCGCCGTGCGGTCTCGCCGTGCGGTTCGTCGGGCGGCCGGTGCGCGGGCCCGGTCGTCGGCGAAGCGGGCGATGGTAGCTTGCGCCCGCCGGCGCTCCCGTGTCCATTGCAGCGCCGCCACCGCCCACGATGACCTCCGCACCCGACCCCGCTCGCCTCCCCGTCGTGGTCGCGGCGGGCCAGTCGATCGAGCGGACCGAAACGGTCACTCCGGTCGATCTCATGGTCCGGGCCTGTTCGGCGGCCTTCCACGAGGCGCCTTCGTTGCGCGATCGGGTCGAACGGTTGAGCGTCGTCGGCATCATGACCCGGACCGGTCCTGCGCCGGCTCGCGAGCTCGCCGAGCGGCTCGGCATCGACCCCCCGGCGCGCGAAACGACCACCGCGGGGGCAACTCGCCGCAGTGGCTGGTGAACCGCGCCGCGTCGGCGATCGCAGCGGGCGAGCTGTCGGTCACCTTGATCGCCGGAGCCGAGGCCATCCGCTCCGGCCGCGCCCGGCGCGCGGCGGGTCTCGCACCACCCGCGGACGGGAGCGCACCCGATCCCGAGATCGGCGACGTTCTGCCCGGCTTCGGTCCGGCGGAATCCGCAATCGGCCTCGTCGCCCCGATGCACGTCTACCCGTTGCTCGAGAGCGTCGTCGCCGCCCGCCGGGGCAACGACGCGCCCACCCACCGCCTTGCAATGGGGACCCTCTTCGCGCCGTTCAGCGAGGTGGCCACGGCCAACCCGTACGCATGGTTCCCCCAGGCGTGGAGCCCCGAAGAGATCGCCACCCCGTCCCCCGAGAACCGCGTCGTCGCCGAGCCGTACACCAAACGCATGTCGGCCTTCCTCGGATCGGACCAGGGCGCGGCGCTGCTCGTCTGCTCGCTCGCCGCCGCCGAACGAGCGGGTCTTGCGGAGCGCGCGGTCTTCGTCTGGGCCGGAGCCGAGGCCACCGACGTCCGCGCGCCCACTGCACGCCCCGATCTCGGGCGGTCGGCGGGCATCGCCGCGGCCGGGCAGGCGCTCTTCGAGGCGGCCCGTACGGCGGCGGGCGGCCCGGTCGGCATCGACGACGTCGAGCTGATCGATCTCTATTCGTGCTTCCCGTCCGCGGTCGAGCTCGCCTGTGACGCACTCGGGATCGACACCGGCGACCCGCGTGGGCTCACGGTGACCGGTGGACTCCCCTACTTCGGCGGACCGGGCAACAACTACACGACCCACTCGATCGCTGCGCTCACCGATCGACTGCGACACGCGGGAAGCGCGACTGGGTCGGCGGGTCTGCCGCGCCTCGGGCTCGCGACCGGACTGGGGTGGTACGTGACCAAGCACGCGCTCGGGCTCTACGGCACGACGCCGCCATCCGGGGGCTTCTCCCGCGGCGACACCGAGAGGGCGCAGGCGGCGATCGACGCGACCGCGGTCGAGGTCGCCCTCGAGGTCGAGGAGATGACACCTGCGACCACCGTCGCGGCCACCGTGGTTCGAGACGGGGACGGCGCGCCCACCGCGGCTCCGATGATCGTGGCGCTCGCCGACGGCCGCCGCATGGCGGTCGGGGCCGCGGACGACGACACCGTCGCAACTGTCGGGGTGCTCGACGTGCCCGGACTGGTCGGAGGCGACGTGGTCGTTCAACCCGGCGCGGCGCGCTACCGTCTGGCGACACCGTGACACACCTGGGGGACCGCCATGTCGGACATGCTCCGTGAGCGCAAGGGCAACACCGAGATCCTGACGATCAACCGGCCCGAGGCGCGCAACGCGGTCAACGGCGCCGTCTCGAGGGCGTTCGCGGCGGCTTTCGACGAGCTCGTGGACGACGACGAGTGCGCGGTGGTCATCGTGACCGGTGCGGGCGACAAGGCGTTCAGCGCCGGCATGGACCTGAAGGCCTTCACCCGGGGCGAGGCGGATCAGATCATGAACGCCAAAGGGGGCTTCGGAGGCCTCGTGCAGCGCGACTTCCCGAAGCCGCTCATCGCCGCGGTCAACGGGTCGGCGCTCGCGGGTGGGTGCGAGATGGTGCTCTCCTGCGACCTGGTCGTCGCCGCGGAGCACGCGACCTTCGGGATCCCCGAGGTCAAGCGCGGCCTGATGGCCGCGGCCGGTGGTTTGCTCCGTCTCCCGAAGCGCCTCCCGATGGCGATCGCGCTCGAGCTGGCTCTCACCGGCGACCCGATCGACGCGACGCGCGCCTACCAGCTCGGGTTGGTCAACCGGGTGGTCCCCGCCGCGTCGCTGATGGACGAGGCGCTGGCACTGGCGGGGGTGATCGCGGACAACGCGCCGCTGGCGGTGCGGACCTCGAAGCGGGTGATGAAGACGGCCAGCGGGCTCCCGGAGGCCGAAGGCTGGGCGATCAACGACGAAGCGGTCCCCCTCGTCTTCGGTTCCAAGGACGCGCAGGAGGGTCCGATCGCATTCGCCGAGAAGCGCAAGCCTCGCTGGACCGGCACCTGAGCCCCACTTGATGCGCGCGTGCTGACCGCCGCCACCGTCCCCTCGCTCGCGTCGGGGCTCGACGGCTTCCGCCTCATCCTCCACGTGTTCGCGGCGGCGGTGTGGGTCGGCGGGCAGGTGACCGTCGCCGGTCTCCTCCCGACCGTCCGCACCTTCGGGGAGGACGCGCCGAGGAAAGTGGCCCGAGCCCTCGGCCGGCTGCTCTGGCCCGCGTACGCGGTGTTGGTGATCACCGGGTTCTGGAACATCGCCACCTTCAACCTGAAGGACGCCCCGACCGCATGGAACGTGGTGCTCGGCATCAAGATTGCCGACGTCGCCCTGGCCGGGGTCGCGGTCTTCCTGCACCAGCGCGCGACGTCGCGGGCGGCCATCGCGGCCTGGGGCGCGATCGGCGCGATCGCCACCGTCGTGGCCCTCTGCCTCGGGGTCTTCCTGTCCGGTTGAGGTTCCCCGGGCCTCGGGGCCCTCGTGGACCTGCCTCCCGGCGCCGTGGTACGCCACGCCTGCCCGCGCAGGTCTAACCTGGGGCCGACAGTCGACAAGGGAGATTCGGCCATGCCTCTCAGCCCGCCAGCAGATCTCTTCGGAGAGCAGGGCATCATCGTCCTGGTCGTGGTCGCGCTCGTCCTTTTCGGATCGACCCAGATCCCCAAGCTCGCCCGCTCGTTGGGCTCCGCACAGAAGGAGTTCAAGAAGGGGCTCGAAGAGGGTGGGTCCGAAGGGAAGTCCGCGGCCAAGGGCGCGGAGAACTCCGCCGCTCCGGCCAACCCGCCGGTCCAGGCTCAGGGACCTGCGGACGGCAGCGGAAGCGCCAGCGCGTCCTCCTGACCCCGCCCTCGGGCTGACCGCATTGGCGGGAGGGCGATGAGCACGGGCCCGACCGGCTCCGCCGACCGGGCCGACCCTGACCGGCCCGGGGACTCCGCAGCAGAGTCCTCCTCATCGAGGCGCTGGCTGCCTTTCTGGGTGCTCCAGGCCGCCGAACTCGCGGTGGCGTTCGTCTTCGTCGACGTGGCCGTGCACCTCAGCTCGGAGGTGCTGCTCCTCGCGGGCGCCGCACTGCTCGCGCTGCTCGCATTGACCGCGCGCGGTCCGCTCGGGATCGTGAGGCTGTGCCCGAGGCAGCTCCACGCGGTCCTCGTGGTGGTCGCGTCGGCGGCGATCGCCCTCGCGCCGATCCTCCCGGTCCTCCGCCCGGACCTCGCGGGGATCGTCGTCGTCGAGTTCGCCGCGGTCGGGCTCGTTCGGCTGGCCACACTCACCCGCACCGCCGAGCCGGCGGTGCGTGCGGAGGACCGCGCGCCGGCCGTGCCGACTGTTCCGACTACCGGGGCGCCGGCGGTGCCGACTGTTCCGACCGTCCCGACTACCGGGGCGCCGGCGGCGGACGGCCCGGCCCAAGATGAACGTGACGTCTCCCGCCCCTCGGTGGCCGAGCAGTCGGGGCGGGCCGCCGCGGCCGCGACCCTCGCCGGGCAGCGGGCAGTCGAGCGCTACGGACCCGTCGCCGAGGACCAGACTCGGCGCGCCCTGCGCGGAGCAGGACGGTCGGTCGGCCGAATGCTCCGCCGCGTGTCGCCGCCCACCGAGCCGCCGCACTGACTGCCGGGCACTGATCGCACCGGCACCGACGCCCGATCGAGACGAGGAGACCCATGCCCGACGACGAGGACGTGCTCGCCACCGCGGACCGCCTCTGGCGCGGTGAGACCCGGACCACCCGCAATCACGTCACGGCCTCCCTCGGGGAGAAGCCGAAGGTGGCCGAGGTCGCCGACGGGGTCGCCTTCGTGCCCACCTTCGCCAACGTCTCGGCGATCGACACCGACGACGGGCTCGTACTCGTCGACACCGGGAGCGCCCTCGTCGCCCGCCAGGTGCACACCGCGCTGCGCTCGTGGACGGCGAGCCGGCTCCACACCGCGGTCTACTCGCACGGTCACATCGACCACGTCTTCGGCGTCCCGGTCTGGGAGGAGGAGGCCGCCGCCAGCGGCTGGCCGGCGCCGGTGGTCGTCGCCCACGAGGCGCTGCCGGCCCGCTTCGACCGCTACGTGCTGACCGCCGGCTACAACGCGGTCATCAACCGGCGGCAGTTCGCGATCGACTCGCTCGAGTGGCCGACCGAGTACCGCTACCCGGACCGCACCTACCGCGACCATCTCGACCTCGAGGTCGGCGGGGTCGCCGGCGAGCTCCACCACGCCCGCGGCGAGACCGACGACCACACCTGGACATGGTTCCCCGAGCGCCGCGTGCTCTGCTGCGGGGACCTGTTCATCTGGGCCTCGCCCAACGCCGGCAACCCGCAGAAGGTCCAGCGCTACCCGCTGGAGTGGGCCGACGCGCTCCGGCGCATGCTGGCCCTCTACGACCGGCCCGGCGGCGGACCCGAGGTCCTTCTCCCCGGGCACGGCTACCCGGTCGTCGGCGAGGAACGGGTCCGCCAGGCGCTCGACGACACCGCGAGCCTGCTCGAGTCGCTCGTCCGCCAGACCCTCGACCTGATGAACGGCGGCGCCCGCCTCGACGAGGTGATCCACACGGTCCGCCCGCCGGGCGATCTCATCGAGCGCCCCTACCTGCGGCCGGTCTACGACGAACCCGAGTTCATCGTGCGGACCGTCTGGCGACTCTACGGGGGCTGGTGGGACGGCAACCCCGCGACGCTGCAACCCGCCCCGGAGCGGGCAGTCGCCCGTGAGCTCGCCGACCTGGCCGGAGGGGCGGGCGCTGCTGGCCGAGCGGGCGCTCGCCCTTCTCGAGGAGGGGCGTCCGGGCGGTGCGCCGGGAACGGCCGACGACGCCGCACTCCGGCTGGCGGGACACCTCGCCGAGCTGGCCTGGCTGGCCGCGCCCGGCGATCCTGCGATCCAGGACGCGCGCCGCCGCGTGTTCACCGCGCGGGCCGACGCGGCCAGCTCGACCATGGCCCACGGCGTCTTCGCGTGGGCCGCCCGGGAGAGCTGAGGAGGTCCCCGGAGAGGGTCGTCCGAGAGGCCTCGACCGGTGGCGCGATCGAGGCCGCGAACTGGTTGTTCGCGCCCTCACACCCCCCTGGGTCCTCAACTTCTAATTCCTGCTCGGACCCCGCTAGTGTCATCGCCGTGAGCCGCCCGAGCGCCGGACCTGTGCCACTTCGGACCCCACGCGTCGGCGCCGCCGAGGGAGCCCCGGAAATCGGATCGAAGCGCCGGGCCACACCCCGCCGCCGGCGGCTGCGGTGGGCCGTCGGGCTCGGCCTCGCGGTCCCGGTCCTGCTCGGAGGTTGCAACTGGACCCCGGGGTACGGCGCGAGCTCGGGGGCGACCAAGCAGGGCCACGACACCTTCAAGCTCTACTCGGGGATGATGACCACCGGCATCATCGTCGGCGGCTTCGTCGCCCTCCTGATCCTCTGGGCGGTCTTCCGCTACCGGAAGCGCTCGGACGAGATGCCCCGTCAGTTCCACGAGAACATCCTCGTCGAAGTGCTCTACACGACGATCCCGATCCTCATCGTGGCCGGGCTGTTCGTGTTCACCGTGATCACCGAGAACAGTGTCGACGCGACCCAACCGGTGAACGCGACCTTCACCGCGAGCGGTACGCCGGTGGTCGAACGTCCGGGTCACCGCCTTCCAGTGGGGATGGCGCTTCGACTACCCGCGGCTCAACGTCGGGATCGCGGGCGAGACCACCAACGGACCGAACAACCACGGTCCCCAGATGGTGCTCCCGGTCGGCCAGACCGTCCAGGTCACACTGGTCTCGAACGACGTCATCCACGGCTTCTACGTGCGGGAGTTCAACTTCAGCCGCTACGCGCTGCCCGGTGTGTCCAACTACTTCGACCTCGACGTGCTCCACGCCGGCACCTACAACGGTCAGTGCACCCAGATCTGCGGCCTCTACCATTCGGAGATGCTCTTCTCGGTGCGGGCGGTCAGTCCGAAGGCGTTCGACGCCTGGGTCAAGGGCGAGGTCGCGGCCGGCAACACCCTGCAGCGCTCGGGCACCCCCTCGACCGACATCCCGCCGCTCCAGACCCACGTCACGCCGTCGACCCCGAGTCCTCTGCCCTCCTCCACGAAGGGTTCCTCATGACCACCACCGTCGACCGCCCCGAGCTGATCGGACCCGAGCCGTCGGGTCCGGACGGCCACCCCCCGGGCGCCGACCACCACGAAGGTGAGCACGCACACCACGAGGGACCGACCGGGATCCTCAACTGGCTGACCTCGACCGATCACAAGGTGATCGGGAAGAGCTACATGATCACCTCGCTGGTGCTCTTCTTCATCGCCGGCATCATGGCCCTCTTCATCCGGGCCCAGCTCGCCGACCCGACGTCATCGCTGCTCTCGTTCCAGACCTACAACGAGCTGTTCACCATGCACGGGAGCCTGATGCTCTACCTGTTCGCGGGCCCGTTCGCCTTCGGCGGGCTGGCGAACTACATCGTCCCGCTGCAGGTCGGGGCTCCCGACATGGCCTTCCCGCGGCTGAACGCCCTCTCCTACTGGCTCTACCTCGGCGGGTCGGTCGTCATGCTCTCGGGCTTTCTCGTGGCCGGCGGTGCCGCCAGCTACGGATGGGTGGCCTACGCGCCGCTCTCCAACGCGATCAACTCCCCCGGCGCGGGAGCGGACCTCTGGCTGATGTCCCTCGGACTCACCGGCTTCTCGGCCATCTTCACCGGGGTCAACCTCGCGGCGACCATCTTCTACCTGCGGGCACCCGGCATGACCATGTTCCGGCTTCCCGATCTTCACCTGGAACATGCTGGTGACCGCGATCCTCATCCTCATCGCCTTCCCGGTGCTGTTCGGCGCGGTGGTGATGCTCTTCTGCGACCGCCACTTCGGCACCCACATCTTCTCGGTCCAGGGTGGAGGCGTACCCGTCTTGTGGCAACACCTCTTCTGGTTCTTCGGCCATCCGGAGGTGTACATCCTCGCCTTACCCTATTTCGGGATGGTCACCGAGATCTTCCCGGTCTTCTCCCGCAAGCCCCTGTTCGGCTACAAGGGCATGGTCTTCGCCACCATGTCGATCGCCGCGTTGTCGACCGGTGTGTGGGCGCACCACATGTTCACCACCGGGGTGGTGCTGCTCCCGTTCTTCTCGCTGCTCTCCTACCTGATCGCGGTCCCGACCGGCATCAAGTTCTTCAACTGGATCGGCACCATGTGGGGCGGCCAGCTGAGCTTCCAGACGCCGATGCTCTTCTCGATCGGGTTCCTCTTCGCCTTCCTGATGGGCGGGGTGACCGGGGTGCTCCTCGCCTCCCCGCCGGTCGACTTCATGACCCACGACACCTACTTCGTGGTGGCCCACTTCCACCAGGTGCTGATCGGGACGACCGTGTTCGCCGGGCTTCGCCGGCTTCTACTTCTGGTACCCGAAGATGTACGGCCGGATGTTGAACGACCGGCTGGGCAAGGCGCACTTCTGGATCCTCTTCATCGGCTTCTGGGTGACCTTCATCCCCCAGTACCAGGTGGGCCTCGCCGGGATGCCCCGCCGGGTCGCCTCCTACCTGCCGACCAACGGGTGGACCACGATGAACGTCCTCTCGACCATCGGCGCGTTCATCATCGGCTTCGTCCTTCCTCTTCTTCCTCGCCAACCTCTGGGTCTCCTGGCGGCATCCGGTCCGGGCCGGAGACAACCCCTGGGACGGCGGCGGGCTCGAGTGGTTCACCACGTCGCCGCCACCGCACCACAACTACACCTCGCTGCCGCCGATCCGGTCGGAGCGGCCGACCTGGGACTACAACCACCCCGAGCACCGCAAGCACCACCGTCCCGCTGCTGCAGCCCGCACCCGAGAAAGAACCGGTCGGAGCGCCCTCATGAGAGTCGACGGTCTCTTCCTCATCGGCATCGGCGTCTTCTTCGGGGTCATCGCCGGCGTCTACTGGTTCACCAGCTACGAGGACGCCGGGCTTCCTCATGCTGATCGGCTCGACCCTGCTCGGGCTCCTTGCCCGGCTCCTACTACCTCTGGTGGTCGTACCGGCAGAAGCCGCAGCCCGACGACGACCCCGACGCGGACGTCGCGGAAGGTGCGGGGACCGTCGAGTCGTTCCCCGGCTCGAGCATCTGGCCCTTCCTGCTCGGGATGGGCGCGATGTTCGCGGTGCTCACCTTCGTCTTCGGTCTGTGGATGGCCCCGCTCGCCGCGGCGCTCATCGTCTCCGCCGCGGTGGGGGCGACGGTCGAGAGCCGCCGCGGCGGCACCGTCTGATCCTCAGGTCGCCGATCCTCAGGTCGCACTGGGTGCGGTAGGAGGAGCGGACCCGGCGGCGGGCCGCACGGAGTCGGGGGGAGAAGGAGCCGCAGCCGCAGCGGGGGCGGCGGAGTCCTCGTTCATCGCAGGGGCCAACCACGCCGCCACCACGTAGGCGGTCACGACCGATGCGATGACGAGGGGCGCCAAGGCGATGGCGTCCGACGGCAGGAGCACCTCCACCAGCAGCACCGAAGTGAGCGGCATGCCGTTCAGCATCACGGTGGTCAGCGCCCCGATCCCCATCGCGGCGCCGGCGATCATCGGGAGCCCCGGCAGATGGGAGACGAGGATCCCACCGACCGCCCCGAGGAAGAGGCCCGGGAACACCGGACCACCCCGGAAGCTCGGCAGGCAACCGCCGTAGGCGAGGCCCTTGCAGACGAGTAGGAGCGCCAGTGCTCCGACGCTGAACGAGCCCGCGTTCTCGATCAGCGGGGAGAGCGCCGACTGGCCCGAGAAGAGGATGTACGAGACGTCCTTGCCCGACCCTTCGACGAAAGCGAGAGCCAACAGCCCGACACCGAGCCCGATCAACGGCGTCATCAGCAGACGACCGCGTTCGACGAGAGGGAGAAGCAACAGGCCGATCCGCCGGATGGCGGTACCGACCAGTGCCGCGGCGGCTCCGATGCCGATGGCCCAGAGGAATTCCCCCGCGGTCGGGTGGGCGAAATGAGGGATGTTCGAGACGGCCAGCGAGAAGGTGCCGTATCCCGTCCAGTTGTTCAACCCCACGAAGATGAGGGCGCCGACGCCGGCGGCGAGGAGCCCGGGAAGCATCACGATCGCGAGGGTCGGACCGCCGAGCCCGGCCGCCTCCATCAACAAGAAGGCGGCCACGATGGGCGAGCCGAGCAGGGTGCTGATCGCCGCGAAGGAGCCGGCCGCCCCGATGACGGTCACCGCCATTGCCGGGGCGTCCTTCTTGAGGAGATGGATCATCAAGATCGCGAACCCACCGCCCATCGCGACGAGGGGCGCCTCGGGACCGAGGACGGCGCCGCAGGCCAGGGTCGCGAAGGCGGCGACGATGACCCCCGGCAGCTCGATCGGGGTGGTCGCGCTCGGCTTGAAGCCGAAGACCGCCACGTGGCCTCCGGTCCCCGGCAGGAAGCGGATGGTCAGTGCCACGATCACGCCGCCGACGATCAGCAACGGGATCGGCCACCACACCGGTGTGCCGGCGAATCCGAGCTGCTTCGGGAAGGTCGAGTACAGCCATTGCTGGGCATCCGCCACCCACTTCAGGAAGAAATAGGCGACGAACGCGACAGGGACCCCGACCACCGCGCCGAAGAGCAGCAGCACGACGTAGCTCTTGGTCTTGACCAGTGCCAACGGATCGGCGGGCGCGGCCGGAGGGGCGCTCGGGGTCGTCGTCGGTGTCGTCATCGCGCCTCCCTTGGCACCGCGCCACCTCGGGGGGGAACGCCGGGGCCGGAGCAGAAGGTAGCCGGGGCGCTCCGACCACCGCCGGATGGCCCCCGTCGCCGCCGACTGGGCCGATTGTGGGGAGCTCAGGGTGACGAGGATCCCGACGGGACGGCGCCTCCGGTGCCCGAGCGTCTCGCGGACACCGCGAGGGCGTCGAGGACGGACTGAAGGAACCACTCCCGGATGGCGAACACCGGGCGGCCTCCGAGCCCCAGGCGGTAGGCACGGCGCCAGACGACCGCCTCGACGAGCTCCGGTGCGACCGGCTCGCTCAAGCGGGGCGGGGTCGCCCCGAGCGCCGGGAGATGGACGGGGTCGAGTCCCTCGTCGGCGAGCACCCGCCCGATGGGTTCGGAGCCCTGCTCGAGGCGGCGCCAGGCGCTCGCCGGCAGCCGGGCCGGCACGAACGCCGTCTCGGCCCAGAGGTAGGGGATGCCCCCTCGTCCACGCAGCCAGGCGGTCCGGCGGATCACGCTCCGCTCCCCGGTCAGCGCCAGCCCGTCGCCGGGATCCGGTGCCACGCAGTGCTGACTGGTCACCTCCGCGAGGAGTGGCTCGCCGGTGAGCGCCTCGAGGAAACCGGTCACCGTCGGCCACTCCCCGAGGGCGCGGGCAAGTGCCTCGCGTGGGCCGGCAACCGGCCGCTCGAGGGTCACGTGAGCCGGGCGAGAGCGAATGCGGTGGCGAAGAACACGATCGACCACGACATGGCGCGGAGCGCCTGTTCGAGCGGACGGAGGAGCGCGGCGCGATCGAGGGCGATCGACCGGCCGTCGGCGAGGATCACGTCGCCCTCGACCTCGAGCGCGCGCCGCCGCAGCAGGCGCGCCGGGGTGCTGAGGCGCCGTTGGGCGAGAGAGAGCAGGCTCGCGGCGAGTGCGGCGAACAGCGGGGCCACCGCCAGGGTGCCGGTCTCCGCCACGTAGGCGGTGAGCACCGGAAAGCCGCCCCATGCGGCGGCGAAGGTCAGGTCGTTGTGGAGCGCGCCGCCGAAGAGCTCCAGGTTGTAGGCGAGCACCAGCACCGGTCCGACGACGAGGAAGGGGACCAGTGCCCACCCGACCACGACGGCACCGCCCACACCGAGCGCGACCGCGCCGGCCAGTCCGACCCCGGCGGTCGCGACGAGCGCCGACGAGGAGATCCGGGTGCGGAGCGGCCGCCCGTTGAGCTCGTCGAGCGCATGCGCGGCGAGACCCACCGCCAGGAAGAAGGCGAGCAGCGTCGCGACGAGCCGCGAGACGAGCACCACCGGCGCGAGTGCGGCACCGATCACCACGTAGGAGAGGTGCCACCCGGTGTAGGGCGGATGGAGGAGGGTCCACCAGTCGCGCCAGCGTCCGGGGCGCGCCGCGTAGTACACGGGGGCGAGGGATTCGTCCGGCTCGGACCGAGGTGGCGGCGTCCCGCTCCGCGGATTGTCGGGTGCCTCAGTCGCCACGTCGTCGCCCCCACATCACGAGCCCGCCGCCGAGGCTCATCACCCGCAGACCGACCGCCTCGAAACCCGCTCGGTGCCACGCTTCGACCGTCCAGGTGAGCGGCCAGCGCCGGTAGTGGCCCGAGATGCTCGGACCGAGGAACCGCCCGACGACGAACCAGCCGCGCCCACCGGTCAGCCACCCCGCGATCGGGAGCACGGTGCGGGTGTAGAGCACCCACCACAGGTGCCAGAATCGCGAGGGCGGCACGTAGAACTCGAGGCTCGCCACCACGCCGCCGGCTGCGACCACCCGGGCCATCTCGTCGATCGCCGCCTGCGGGTCCTCCACGTAGCGCAACAGGTAGGTGAAGGTCACCGCGTCGAAGGTGCCGTCGGCGAAGGGGAGCTGCTGGCCGCGCCCGAGCACCAGGTGGATCCGGTCGTCGCGGCCCGCGGCCGTGACCCGGCGGGCGCCCTCCTGCAGCATCTCCCCGGTGAGGTCGACCCCGACGATGCGTGCCGTCGTCCGCTCGGCGATCTCGAGGGTCACCCCCGCCGTGCCGCACGCGACGTCGAGAACCCGCTCGGGCCCGGTCGTCGCGACGTGATCGACCATCTCGGTCCGCCAGCGGCCGTTCTGGCCCATCGAGAGGAGCTCCGCCAGCCGGTCGTAGCGGGACGGCAGCGGGGTGAACAGCTCCTGGGCGAAGGTGTCGCTCTCGACGGCGGTCTGCGTTCGCATGGGCCCCTTTCGGGTGCACCCGCTCGCACGGGCCCCTTCGGGTGCATTCGCACGTTATCCGGAGCCCCCGGGGGACGCCGCGGCCGGTCCCGGACCTCCGCGTCGCCTTCGGTGTGCTCGACCGCGCCGCCCCGGTGGCCGGTCAGCCCCGGCTGGGGGTCAGCGCATCACCCGGCGGACGCCCGCGCCGGTCGCGAGCTCGGGCGGGACCAGGTCGATGTAGGTGGGCACCGGCACCGCCTCGATCTCCTCGTGGCCGTCGCCCGGCCGTGGCTCGGAATCGAGCGTCGAGTACTCGCCGGTTGCCGACCGCAGGACGATCTTCGCCCGCTTGCGCTTGCCGATGCCCTCGGCGTCCTGCATCTCGAGGCAGATCTTGTAGGTCACGAAGTAGGCGATGATCGGTGCGACGATCACCGCGATCCGGAAGAACCACAGCACCGCTTTGAGCGGAAGGCTGAAGAAGTTGGCCAAGACATCGGTCGACGAGGCGAAGAAGACCATCCCGAGCAGCATCAGGACCGCGGCACCCGCACCGGTCCGTTTCGGACGGTCGCGAGGCCGGTCGAGGAGGTTGTGGTAGGCGAGGTCCTTCGTGTAGGTGGACTCGATGAAGGGCCAGACGATGAACATGGTGAAGATGATGCCGGGGAAGATCACCGCCGGCAGGAAGACCTCGAGCGGCAGGGTGTGGCCCCATCCCACCCACTCCCAGCTGGGCATGATCCGCAACGCGCCGTCGAGCCAGCCCATGTACCAGTCGGGCTGCACCGCGTAGGAGATCTGGTAGGGCTCGTACTGGCCGAATTGCCAGATGGGGTTGATCTGGGCGAAACCGCCGAGCAGGAAGATGGTGGCCGACACCATGAGGAGGAAGCCGGTGGTCTTCGCCATGAAGGTCGGGAACATGGGCGAGCCGACCACGTTGTGCTCGGTACGGCCGTTCCCGCCGAACTGGGTGTGCTTCTGTTTGACCAGCAGGCCGAGGTGGGCGGCGAGGAGCCCGATCAGGATGAGCGGGATCAAGAGGACGTGCAGGATGTAGAACCTCGGGATGATCGTGCCGTCGCCGGGGTAGTTGCCGCCGAACAGGAAGAAGGCGAGGTAGCTCCCGACCAGCGGGATCGACTCGATGATCGAGTAGGCGATGCGGATGCCGGTCCCCGACACCAGGTCGTCGGGGAGCGAATAGCCGAGGAATCCGTTCACGATGCCGAGGATGAGCAGGTTCACCCCGACGATCCAGTTGAACTCACGGGGCTTGCGGAACGCCCCGGTGAAGAACACCCGGGCCATGTGGACGGCGATCGAACCGAGGAAGATGTCCGCGGCCCAATGGTGGGCCTGGCGCATCAAGAGCCCCGTCTTCACGTCGAAGGAGAGCCCGATCGTCGAGGCGTACGCCTCGGACACCTTCTCGCCCCGCAGTGGGATGTAGGAGCCGTGGTACACGATCTCGTGGGCCGACGGCACGAAGTACAGCGAGAGGAAGATCCCGGTCGCGATCAGGACGACGAAGGAGTAGAGGGCGATCTCGCCGAGCATGAAGGACCAGTGGTCCGGGAAGATCTTGTCGAGGAAGGTGCGTCCGCCCTTGGCGATGCCCAGGCGGTCGTCGACCCAGCGCAGCGAGGAGTCGATCACGGGCGCTCCCAGAAGCCGGGGCCGACGGCCTGGTTGAACCCGCCGGTCGACCGCAGGTACCCGTCGAGGTCGACGGAGATCGGCAGCTGAGGGAGGGGGCGGGGCGCGGGGCCGAACTCGGGGATCGCGCCGGCGACCACGTTGAAGATCGACTGGTGGCAAGGGCAGACCAGCTGCTCGGTCTGGTGCTGGTAGAGACCGACCGGGCAACCGAGGTGCGTGCACATCTTCGAGTAGGCAACGTACCCGGCGACGCCCCAGTCGGTGCGACCCGGCGGCTGGAGCGGCTGGAGCTGGTTCGCCAGCCGGATCAGGATGACCTGGTCGGGCGAGGAGCCCTCGAAGCCCTTCGGGAAGACGGTGAGCACGCCCCCGACCACGAGGTCGTCGACCTTGACCTGCCGGCCGTCGACGGTCACCAGCTTCGAGCCCTTCTTCCAGTTGGTCTCGAACAGCGTGTTGCCCGGCTTGGGCCCGAGGGAGCGGAGCGGGAAGATGAGGACCACGCCGAGTGCCGCCGCGCCGGTGGCGAACAGTCCGCCGAGCATCTTGCGCCGCTTGACCACCATGCCGCCGCGCTCGACGACCGCCGCGGTCATCGCGTCGCGCTCGGCCTCGGTCGAGTGGAACTCGTGGCGTTCCTCGACGAAAGGACCCTGGGGCATCAGGTACTTGCCCCAGGCGGTGATCCCGAAGCCGAGCCCGAGCATCCCGACCCCGAGGGTGGCTGCCAGCCACTGGGTGTCGTCGGTCACCCAGAAGGTGATCCCGAACCCGAGCACGCCGAGGATGCCGACCACCATCGCCGCCGCGGCGACGGCCTGGGCCCGTTCGGGGTACTTCGCGTAGGGCTGGAGGTGCGGATCGTCGAGCGCGGCCGGCGGCAGCGGCTCGGAGGGGGCCGAGACGTCGTCGCTCATGTCCGGTCCCCGATCCAGAAGCAGACCATCAACAGGACGCCCACGCCGAGCAGGAGCCCGACGAAGCCCTCGCCGACCGGGCCCACGCCGCCGAGCGCGAAGCCGCCCGGGTTGGAGGGGTGCTGGATGACGCCGTGCACGTAGGCGGAGATGTCACGGGCCTCGGTGTCGGTGATGTTGCCCGGTGCGAAGATGCGGCATGTTGCCGGGCCCCGAACGGATGGCCTCGACGATCTGGGTGGTGGTCGCGAGGTGGAGGCTCGGCGCGTAGGAGCCGTCCATCAAGGCGTCGCCGGCGCCGGTGATGGTGTGGCACGCCGCGCAGTTGAGGGTGAAGAGCGAGCTGCCCGCCTGGAGGTCCGCGCCAGTGGTGTTGACCACGGGGACCTTGTTGCCGACGCCCGGGGTGAGGGACTGCACCCAGGCGGCGATCTCGAGTGTCTGGAGCCGGTCGAACTTCGGAGGCTTGCGGATGGCCTGCGCGCTGGTATCGGCGAGGGGCATGCGGCCGGTCGAGACCCAGAAGTCGACGGTGCCGGCCCCGAGTCCCTGCAGGTTGGGAGCGATACCGGTCGATCCGTCGGCTTCCGCGCCGTGGCAGCTCGCGCAGTTGGAGGCGAAGAGCGCCTGTCCCGGGGCGATGAACGACGACGGGAGGTCCACGTAGTCGATCCCCGACTGGTTGGCGGGCGACGGCGTACTTGAGCGCACCCGAGACGCTCGGCGCGGAGGGTTGACCGATGGTGGTCGACGGCGACGGTGCGGTCAGGGTGGGCAGGGACGGAGTTCGGGGAGTCCGGCGACTGGGCGCGGGCCTGACCGGGAGCGAACGCGAGGAAGCCGGCGATCGCCACGCACGCGACCAGGCCGGCGGGTGCCATGTAGCGAGCCTTCGCCCTGACCAGCTGACGCATCCCGTGTCGCACCTACTTGAGAAGGAAGAGACAGCTGTAGAGACCGACCCACACGACGTCGACGAAGTGCCAGTAGTAGCTCACGCCCTGGAAGGCGGCCGTCTCGCCCGGGTCGCCCTTCGGGCCGAAGAGGCGTCCGAGCAAGAAGAGCATGGCCACGAGGCCGAGCGT
Source organism: uncultured Acidimicrobiaceae bacterium (assembly GCA_963784155.1). GTDB lineage: Bacteria > Actinomycetota > Acidimicrobiia > Acidimicrobiales > RAAP-2 > Bog-756. Next base: position 276,246 of record CAWAQF010000007.1, on the reverse strand, counting down.
CACGTGGAGGCCGTGGAGGCCCGACATGATGTAGAAGAGCGAGCCGTAGGCGGTGACCGTCGGGTTGGTGGCCGGGTCGTGCGAGAGCGAGATCCACTCGTAGAACTGGTTGGCGACGAAGAGCGCCCCGAGCACGAAGGTCGCGACGACCCAGATCTTCGCGCTGTTGCGGTTGCCGCGCTCCTGGTCGAAGACCGCCTTTTGCATGGTGAAGCTCGACGAGACGAGCACCAGGGTGAAGATCCCCGCCCGGAAGGTGTCGAGGTGGGTCCCCGTCGGCGGCCAGACGCTCGCGTGGGCCCGGATGGTGAAGAAGGCCGCGAACAGCGAGCTGAAGAACATGACCTCGGAGCCGAGCCAGATCATCACCCCCACCGCCAACATCGACGGACGGTCCGGACGGTGACGCTGGTGTGAGGGGCGCCGGATCGACCGCGATGGCCTGGGTCACGCCGTATTCTTAGTCGATCCGTTTGGCCGGAGGCCAACTCGGGAAATCCGCCGCGATCGGCCTCCGACCTGCTACGTCGTCCCTCCTCGCCCGGCCCGCGGCGCGGCGTCCGGGGGCGGCCACACCCCCGGGGATTGCGCCGGAGGGGCTTCCCGCGAGCCCGCCGAATTCGGCCGCCGCTGCTCCGTGCGCCGGCTCCGTGCGCCGTTGCCGTGCGCCGCTGCTCAGTGCGCCGCTGCTCAGTGCGCCGTTGCTCAGTGCGCCGCGGTGAGTGCGGCCGGCGGCGGCGTCGCGTAGACGACGGTCAGCCGCTGGGTGGGCCGGGTCGAGCGCGACGTAGAGGGTGCGGAGGCCGCGGGCGGTCTCTCCGGCGATCATTCCCGGCTCGACCACCACCACGATGTCGAACTCGAGGCCGTTGGCGCCGCCGGCCGCGAGCACCACGAGGGGCGAGGTGAGCCCGCCGCTCGCCAGCTCGCCCGGGTCGGCGGCCGGCAGGCCCGCGGCGCACAGCTCGTCCCAGACCGGCCGGACCAGCTCGGCCGGTGCGAGCACCGCCACCCGGCCCGGCGCGTCGCGGCCACCTCCTCCGGCGGCGACCTCGGCGACCCGTCGGGCGAGCTCGCCTCGATCCGGAGCCTCGCTCCGGAGCCCGGCTCGGACCGCACCGCCACCATCCGGGGCTCGACCCCGGTCCGCCGAACCGGGCGCGGCGGCTCGAGCCCGGGCGCGGCCACCGCGAGGACCCGTCCGGCGACCGCCAGCACCTCGGCCGGGCGTGCGGTAGCTCACGGTGAGCTCGACCTCGCGGATCGGCCGCCGCCGCGGCAGGTGCTCGGTGATGTCCGACCACGAAGCCGGTCGCGGACGGAGCGGTCGCCTGGGCGATGTCGCCGACCACCGTCATCGAGCCCGAGAGCGAGCGCCTCGTCAGCATGCGCAGCTGCATCGGCGAGAGGTCCTGCACCTCGTCGACGACGATGTGCCCGTACTTGCGGACGACTGTCGTCTGCGCCGCCGTTGCGCGGGCCGAGGAGGTGGCGCGCCTCGTCGACCAGCGCGGCGTCTGCGGGCGTCCAGGGCACCTCGTCGAAGGAGGCCGAGCGCGGACGATGGAGGAGCGCCTGTTCCTCGGGGGTGAGGACGCCCCGTGCGGCCGCGGCGATCAGCGGCGGCACGCCGAACAGATCGTGGAGCAGCTCGTGGGGCGAGAGCTTCGGCCACATGCGGTCGAGCGCGTGTCGCGAGCTCGGGGACCCGGCGGACCTTCCGCGAGAAGTCCTCGAAGTCGAACTCCTCGTCGGTCGAGCTCGCTCGGGTCGTCGTAGCCCGGAAAGCGCCGTGACCCCGGCGTGCGCGCCCACCCCGAGACGTTGCTGGGTCTGGCGTGCCCGGTCGGCGAGCAGGCGGGCCACCGCCTGGTCGACGAGGCGGCGGCGCGAGTTGTGGGTCCCCGGTCGGCGCCGGGCCGCTCGACGATCTGGCGCGAGTCCTCCGCGCTGAGGCGGAGCACGAGCGCGCCGTACGGGACCGCGACGTCCTCGGCGAGCGCGCGCTGGCGGGTGCGGACCGCGCGCGCCATCACCTTCGCCATCCGCGGGTCGCCCTTCAGCCTGGCCACGTCGGCCGGCCCCTCCTCCTGATCCGGATCTCGGGCACGAGTCCGCGACACGGTCGAGAGGGTCACCCCGGTCTCCCCGAGCGAGGGCAGCACCTGATCGATGTAACGGAGGAAGAGCGGGTTCGGGCCGACGACGAGCACGCCCTGCCGCTCGAGCGGGAACCGGTGGGTGTAGAGGAGGTAGGCGGCTCGGTGGAGCGCGACCGCGGTCTTGCCGGTGCCCGGCCCGCCCTGGACGACGAGCAGACCGCAGAGCGGAGCGCGGATGATCTCGTCCTGCTCGCCCTGGATGGTGGCGACGATGTCGGTCATCTGGCCCGGTCCGGCCCCGGTCGAGGGCGGCGAGCAGGGCCGCCGGGCCGCCGATCGGCAGGTCGCCGACCAGGAGCTCCCCGCCGGTCGTCGGCGGGTCGCCCCCGTCGGTCGTCTCCTCGACCTCGGCCTCCCGGTAGCGCCCGAAGCGCTCGTCCTCGACCCCGATCACCTGGCGCCCCTGGAGGGCGAGGTGCCGACGCAGGACGAGACCCTGGGGGTCGCGCCCGGTCGCCCGGTAGAAGGGCTCGGCGATCGGCGCCCGCCAGTCGACGACCAGCGGCTCGTGGTCGGCGTCGTGGATGGCGAGGCGACCGATGTGGAAGACCTCGGTCGCCGGCCGCTCCCCTCCCTCGCCGTGAGCGGTCGCGCCCGTCGGCCGGCGCCGATCGACCGCCCGGCGGTCGATCCGGCCGAAGGTGAGCGCCTGGTCGCCGATGTCGAGCTGCTCGAGGCGGGCGAGGCTCGTCCGCACGATCACGTCGCGCTCGGTGCGGGACTGGAACGTGCCGCCCTGCCCCAGGTCGAGCACGCCCTCGAGCATCGAGTTGGCGTCGCCGCGCATGGCGTCGAGCCGCGCGTACGCGGTGTCGACGAACTCCTGCTCGGCCTCTCGCTCCGAGTCCACCCCCACCTCCGACTCCCTTCCCCTGCCCGCCCGGGCGTCGCTCCACCTGCCCCGGGGAAACCATCGATTGTACGCCCCGGGCGCGCCGGTCGCGTCCGGCGTGCGCCGCCGCTGGCAGGGGCCCTCTCCTAGACTCGACCCATGGCCGCGCGGCGCCCCCGTCACCGATCCGACGATCGGGCACGCGGCGGCGTGCGCCACAGATGAGCCACGCGGCGTCCGGCCGCTTCGACGAGTCGGCCTTCGTGCGGGCATGCCGCGGTCTCTCCGTCGACCGCGTGCCGGTCTGGTTCATGCGTCAGGCCGGACGGTCCCTGCCCGAGTACCGCTCGGCCCGCGGCGAGGGGAGCATCCTCGAGGCGATCCGCAGCCCCGATCTGGTGGCGGAGCTCACCCGCCAACCGGTCGACCGCTACGGCACCGACGCGGCGATCTTCTTCTCCGACATCATGGTGCCGGCCGCGGCGGTCGGATTCGGGGTGGACATCGCTCCGGGCACCGGGCCGGTGGTGGCCGAACCGATCCGCTCGAGGGCGGACCTCGAGCGGCTGCGACCCCTCGATGCCGAGCGCGACACGCCGTACGTGGTCGAGGCGGTCGAGGCCCTCGTCGGCGAGCTCGACGTGCCGCTGATCGGTTTCGCCGGCGGTCCCTTCACCGTCGCCAGCTACCTGATCGAGGGCGGTCCCTCGAAGAACTACGAGACGGTCAAGTCGCTGATGCTCTCCGACCCGGTGCTCTGGTTCGACCTGGTCGAGCGGCTGGGCGACCTCGCGCTCGTCCTCCCTGCGCTCCCAGCTCGACGCCGGCGCCGTCGGCCGTCCAGGTGTTCGATTCCTGGGCGGGGATCCTCACCCCCCGCCACTACGAGGAGCTGGTGCTGCCCGCCACCCGGCGGCTCTTCCACGAGCTGGCCGAAACCCACCCCGGTGTGCCGTGCGTGCTGTTCGGTGTCGGGACCGGCGAGCTGCTCGGGTCGATGGCCACCTCGGGGTGCACGGTGATCGGGGTGGACTGGCGCGTCCCGATCGACGAGGCGAGACGGCGGATCGGTCCGCATCTGGCGGTGCAGGGCAACCTCGACCCCGGCGCTCTGCCTCACCCCGTGGCCGATCGTGCAGAAGGAGACCCGCGCGGTGCTCGACGCAGCCGGCACGCGACCCGGCTACGTCTTCAATCTCGGACACGGGGTCCTCCCCTCGACCGACCCTTCGGTCCTCGAGCAGATCGTCGAGCTCGTCCACGACGAGGGACGGGCGGGGGTCGAGGGGCAGTCGTGACCGTGGCGGGTCCTCCGCCGGTCGGGGTGCTGGTCATGGCGCACGGCACGCCGGCGACCCCCGAGGAGATCGCGCCTTTCTATACGTCCATCCGCCGCGGTCGCCCGCCGACGCCGGAGCAGTTGGCCGAGCTCGAAGGCGCGGTACCGGGCGATCGGCGGCACCTCCCCACTTGCCGCGAGAACCCGCGCCCAGGTGGACGGGCTCGCCGCCGCACTGGAGGCGGCAGCGCCCGGCCGGTACCGAGTCGGCTTCGGCGCGAAGCACACCGCACCCACGATCGAGGAGGGCGTCGCCGCGCTGGCCGCCGAAGGCTGTCGAGGAACTGGTCGGTTTGGTGCTCACCCCGCATCGGTCCACGGTCGGATCGGGCGAGTACTTCGAACGGGCGGCTCGAGCCTTGGCGGAGACCGACCGCCCGATCACCTTCACCCCGATCTCCTCGTGGCACCGGGCCGCGGGGCTCGCCGCCGCTCCTCGCCGCGCGGACCGCGGCCGCGCTCGACTCGCTCCCGAGGGGCGCGCGCGGTGGAGCGGTCGTGTTGTGTACCGCGCACAGCGTCCCCCTCCGCGCCCTGGCCGAGGACGATCCCTATCCGAGGGAAGTGGCCGAGTCGGCGGCGGACATCGCCGGCGAGCTCGGACCGGCCGGTAAGGGGCTCCGGTCGTGGGGAGTGGCCTGGCAGAGCGCCGGGCGGACGCCGGATCCGTGGCTCGGACCCGACCTGCTCGGCGAGATCCGGCGCGTCGCCGCGGACGGTGCCACCGCGGTGGTGGTCTGCCCGGTGGGCTTCGTGTCGGACCATCTCGAGATCCTCTACGACCTCGACGTCGAAGCGGCGGCGGTCGCTCGCGACGCAGGCATCGCGTTCGCACGGACCCGGTCGCTCGACGACGATCCGGGCTTCCTCGCCGTTCTCGCCGGAGTGGTGCGCGCTGCGGCGGGTCCACCGTGAGCGCCCGCCGCCGTCCGACGGTCGCCGTCGTCGGCGGAGGGATCGCCGGGCTCACAGCGGCCTGGGAGCTGGTCCGGACGCGGGTCCGGGCGGCGCGCCGTCGGTGGTGATCCTCGACGCGACCGGGCGGCTCGGCGGAAAGCTGCGCTCGGCGGAGTTCGCCGGGCGCACCGTCGACCTCGCCGGCGACGCCTTCCTCGCCCGGCGTCCCGAGGCGACCGAGCTCTGCGAGGAGCTCGGCATCGGCGAAGAGCTGGTGCCGGTCGGCGCGAGCGGTGCGTCGATCTGGGCGAGGGGCCGGCTCCGGCCGATGCCCGAGGGATCGACCCTCGGGGTCCCGACGAAAGTGTGGCCGCTCGTACGGTCGGGGATCCTCGGCCGCGCCGAGTCGCTGCGCGTCGGCACGCGACCTCGTGACGCCCCACCGTGGCGCGAGGACCATCGCCGGCGACCGCGCGGTCGGTGAGATCGTCGGGGCGCGCCTCGGACGACCGGTGGTCGACCGCCTGGTGGACCCACTGATCGGTGGCATCCACGCGGGCGACGTCGACGAGCTCAGCGCGGCCGCGACCTTCCCGCTGCTCCTCGCCGCCGACCAGCAGCCCGGGAGCCTCATCCGCCGCCTCCGTCGGGTGCCGGCGCGGTCGACCTCGTTCGACCGGTCGTCGGCGAATCCGTCCGGGCCCGCATTCTGGTCGTTGCGCGAGAGCACGGCCAGCCTCGCCGATCGGCTCGGCGAGGCGCTGGACCGACGTGGGGTGACCGTGCTCACCGGTGTCCGCGCCGACGCGCTCCGGGCGGGAGCCGCGTCGAACGGCCTGCCGCGCTGGACCGTCGAACTCGGCGGCACCTCGGCGAGTCGCAAGGGACGTTCCACCGTCGAGGCCGACGGGGTGGTCCTCGCGGTCGACGCCCCCGAGGCGTCCCGCCTGCTCCGACCTCTGGCGCCGGCTTCGGCGTCGCTGCTCGCCGACATCGACTACTCGTCGGTGGCCGTCATCACGGTGTGCGTGCCGGAGGACGCGATCGGCGCAGACCTCCCCGGCACCGGCTTCCTCGTGCCGCGCGCATCGACCGTCGAGGGGCGGCACGCGCTGATGACCGGATGCACCTATCTCTCCCGGAAGTGGCCACACCTCGGGCGTCCCGGCGACGAGCTCTTCCGCGTCTCGACCGGTCGGTCGGGTGACGACCGCCACCGCGACCTCGACGACGACGAGCTCGCAGCCGCGGCCTTCGGCGAGCTCTCCGCGATTCTCGACCTGCACGGCGCGCCGACCGAGGTGCGGGTCACGAGGTGGGACCAGGCGTTCCCCCAGTACCGGGTCGGGCACCTCATCCGGGTCGCGACCGTCGAGAAGGCGGTGGCGGCTCTCGGCGGCGTCGCCGTCGCGGGCTCCGCCTTCCGCGGCGTCGGCATTCCGGCGTGCATCGCGAGCGGGCGAGCCGCGGCGGGCGCCGTCGTCGAGGCGCTCGGCGGAGCGGGCAGGGGCGGAGGCACGGCGGTCGACGGGAACGGCTCGCGGTGAAGTCGCAGCGGACCTTCCCGACCGCGTCGCACGAGCCGCACACCTCGCCGAGCCCTCGGGAGCCACCGTGGCGCCCCTCGAAGGTGCGGATGACCCGGCGACTCGATGACACGATCGCACCCCGTCGGGGGATGGTCGCACTCCCTGCACTCGCCGCCGGGATCGGGCTCGCACTCTCGCTCCCGCCGTTCGGCTTCTGGATCCTCGCCTTTCCGGCAGCCGGAATGCTCTGGTGGCGTATCGGCGGACTGCGCGCCCGCGCCCGATTCTGGGCGGGGTGGGTGGCCGGCCTCGGCTGCTACGTGCCGGGGCTCATGTTCGTCCGCTCCTTCACCCTGCCCGGCGCGTTCGTGCTCATGGCGATCGAGGCGGGCTTCGTGGCGGTCGGATGCCTCGTCGTCCCGCCGGGACCGGTGGTGGCCCGGTGCCTCGCCTTCCCCGCCGCGCTGACCCTCGCCGAGGCGGTGCGGATGACCTGGCCCTTCGGAGGCCTGCCGCTCGGCGGTGTCTTCCTCGGTCAGGCGGACGGTCCCGCACTCGGTGTCGTCCGGGTCGGCGGACCGCTCGCGCTGACCGCGATCGTCTACATCGGCGGGGTCGCTGCGGGTGCGCTCGCCACCGCGGCTGCCCGCGCGGCGCGCGACGCCACGCGGGTGCGCACCTTCGCCCGGGCCGACGTGGGGGGTACCGGCTGGTGGCCGGCCGGCAACGAGGCTGCCGACCGCGTCGGCACCCTCTCCGGCGCGCTGGCCGGGACGGGAACGCTCTTGACGACCGGCGTCGCCGCGCTGGCGCTGGTCGCTCTGCTCGCGATCCTCTCCGATCACGCGCCCGACGGCGGACCATCGGTCGGCGCGGTCACCACGGCCGCCTTGCAGGGCGGCGGTGCGCACGGTGTCGACAAGTCCCAGGTGCATCCCGCGCAGGTCCTCGCCGCGGAAATGGCGGCCACCCGGCTCATGCAGACGCGCGACGGCGGGCACGCGCCCGAACTCGTCCTCTGGCCCGAAGACGTGGTCGCCCTCGACGAGCCCCTGTCGGAGTCGCCCGAGGAGTCGGCGTTGTCATCGCTCGCGGCGAGCCTGCACACCACTCTGGTGGTCGGCGTCACCGAGAATGTGTCGGCGACCGCGTTCCGCAACGAGGTGGTGGCGTGGGGACCCGACGGCAGCCTCGTCGCGCGCTTCGAGAAGGTGCACCGCGTCCCCTTCGGCGAGTACGTCCCCTATCGGAGCTTCGTCTCCCGTCTGGCGAGCTTGTCGGCGGTGCCGCTCGACGCGATCCCTGGCACGGGCACCGGGCTCCTGCAGACCCCGGCCGCGGCCCTCGGCGCGATGGTCTCCTTCGAGGTCTTCTACGCGGACCGGGGCCGCTCGTCGGTGCGGGCCGGTGCCGAGCTGCTCGTCGTGCCCACCAACACCGCGTCGTACGCCACCAGCCAGGTGCCCACCCAAGAGCTCGCGGCGGCGAGGACCCAGGCCGTCCAGCAGGGGCGGGACCTCCTGCAGGCGGCGCCGACCGGGTTCAGCGCGGCGATCGACCACCGCGGTGTGATCGAGGCGCGCTCGGAGATCGGCGCGCGCCAGGTGGTGTTCGCGACACTCGACCGCCGGTCCGGGACCACCCTCTACGTGCGTTTCGGCGACCTCCCGGTCCTCCTCCTCGCCGCGGTTGCCCTCGCCGCGGGGTGGTGGCTCGCCGCGCGGCGCCGCGGCGGTCGCGGCTCGACGGCTGCGTGGCGCTGATCCCGGCGCGCCGATCCGGGGCGGGCGACTCCGGGGCGGGCGACTCCGGGGCGGGCGACTCCGGGGCGGGGCCCGGCTACTCCGTTTACTCGTAGTAGCCGGAATGGATGTACACGCAGGGGATGCCTTCCGCGTGGAACATGGCGAAGTTGTGGGGGTCGTCCTCGAACGCGAGGAGCAGCTCGAAGCCGTAGGAGCGAAGCTCCTCGACCGCGTCCCGCTTGAACCAGGTGACCTGTGAGTAGTCACCGCGGGCCCGCATGACGAGGAGGTCCCAGCGGAGGCCGTAGCGCTCCAACCAGGCAAGGGTCTGGGGTTGGACCCGCATCGGGCGCCCGGTGAGCAGGATCACCTGGAGTCGTGCGTCGAGGAGCTCGAGCACCTTGGCCAGCTCCTCGATGACCGGGTCGTCGCCGCATGCGTCGAAGAAGCGTTCCCAGTCACGCTGCCCGCGCTCGATGAAGTGCTGCCGGCCGACCGCGTCGGAGAGCACCCCGTCGACGTCGAAGACGACCGCCTCGCCGGGTTGCCCGAGGGGTCCGCGGTGCCACTGCCAGTTGCCCGGCCAGGGCCGGTCGTTCACTCTTCGGTCGGCGAAGCTGCGGCGAGCCGCCGGATCTCCTCGACGACGGCCGGATCGGCGAGGGTGGTCGTGTCACCGAGATTCCGGCCTTCCGCGACGTCCTGGAGGAGTCGACGCATGATCTTCCCGCTTCGGGTCTTCGGCAGCTCCTCGGTGAACACCACCGTCCTCGGGCGAGCGATCGGACCGATCTTCTCGGCGACGTGGAGCCGCAACTCGTGCCCGCGCTCGTCGCTCGGCGATCCGGCCTCGACACGCAGGGTGACGAATGCGACGATCGCCTGGCCGGAGGTCGCGTCGTACGCGCCGACGACGGCCGACTCGGCGACCGCGGGGTGGTCCACGAGCGCGGATTCGACCTCGGTCGTCGAGATCCGGTGCCCCGAGACGTTCATCACGTCGTCGACCCGCCCGAGGAGCCACAGGTAGCCGTCCTCGTCGATCTTGGCGCCGTCGCCCGCGAAGTAGCGGCCCTCGAAACGGCTCCAGTAGGTGTCGCGGTAGCGCTCGGGGTCGCCGTAGATGCCGCGGAGCATCGAGGGCCACGGGTGGGTGAGGGTGAGGTAGCCGCCCCCGCGCTCCACCCGGGCGCCGCGGTCGTCGACCACCTCCGCGTCGATACCCGGCAACGGGAGGGTCGCCGAGCCCGGCTTGGTGGTCGTGATCCCCGGCAGCGGGGCGATCATGATCCCGCCTGTTTCGGTCTGCCACCAGGTATCGACCACCGGGCAACGTCCGCCGCCGATGTGCGTCGAGTACCACATCCACGCCTCGGGATTGATGGGCTCGCCCACCGAGCCGAGCACCCGGAGCGAGGTCAGATCGTGGCGGCCCGGATGGTCGGTCCCCCACTTCATGAAGGTGCGGATCGCGGTCGGCGCGGTGTAGAGGATGGTGACCCCGTAGCGCTCGACGATCGACCACCACCGGGCGCGGTCGGGGAAGTCGGGAGTTCCCTCGTAGATGACCGAGGTCGCGCCGTTGGCGAGCGGACCGTAGACGATGTAGCTGTGGCCGGTCACCCACCCGATGTCGGCCGCGCACCAGTAGACGTCGCGTTCGGGACGGAGGTCGAAGACGGCCTTGTGGGTGAAGGCGACCTGGGTCAGGTAGCCCCCGGTCGTGTGCATGATCCCTTTCGGCGCCGCGGTGGTGCCCGAGGTGTAGAGGAGGAATAACAGGTCCTCGGCGGCCATGTGCTCGGGCTCGCAGGTCTCCGCGGGTGCTCCGCCGGCCGCCGCGTCCTCGCCGCTCATCAGTTCGTGCCAGTAGTGGTCACGACCCGGGGTCATGACGGGGCCGCCCTCGTTCCCGCCGTCGCCGATCCGTTGCGCGACCACCACGTGCTCCACACACGCCGACTGGGCCACGGCGACGTCGACGTTGCCCTTCAGCGGCAGCGGTGAGCCCCTCCGCCACCCGCCGTCCGCGGTGACCACGACCCGAGCCTGCGCGTCGAGGATGCGGTCGCGGAGCGTGTCCGACGAGAACCCGCCGAAGACCACCGAGTGCACCGCACCGATGCGGGTGCAGGCGAGCATGGCGACCGGCAGCTCGGGGATCATCGGCATGTAGATCGCCACCCGGTCGCCGCGGCCCACTCCGAGACCGCGCAGCACGTTGGCGAAGCGCGAGACCTCGACGAGGAGCTGGCCGTAGGTGATGGTCCTGGTGTCCCCGGGCTCCCCCTCCCAGTGGTACGCCACCTTGTCCTCGTGTCCCGCGGCCACGTGCCGGTCGAGACAGTTATAAGAGACGTTGAGCGTCCCGCCGTCGAACCACCGTGCAAAGGGGAGGTCCCACTCGAGCACGGTGTCCCAGGGGCGGAACCAGTCGAGGGCACCGGCCTGCTCGGCCCAGAACCCCTGCCAGTCCGCCGCCGCCCGGTCGTAGACCTCGGGGTCGGCGATCACCGCCTGGGCCCGGAACTCCTCGCTCGGGGGGAAGAGCCGGGTTTCGGAGAAATAGTCCTCGATGGTGGCCTTGGAGGCCCCCGAAGCGGTGGCGTCGCGGTCTTCGTCAAGGTCGTCGGGCATTGTTCCCCCGTTGCGGACACAAAGTGGCGGAGAAGGCTCCGACCTGGTGCGACACAGCCTATCGGCGGCCCGACTCTACGATGGGGGGTGCGTGAACGTGACCGCACGAGCGCCGGAGGGCGACCGGATCGACGCCCTATGGCCGGAGGGCACGACGGACCTCTGTCCGGAGCCCGGCGGCACCGCGGTCGACCTCCCCCTCGGCTGGCGGGTGATGGTGGTGAGCGATCTCCTCCTCACCCCCTCAGCCACTCCTTCGAGCGTCGCGGTCACCACCGAGCTCGCGCGTGCGCTCGACTCGTGGGACGGGCCCGGAATGCTGATCGTCGCCGGGAACCTCTTCGACCTCACCGAATCGGGCTCGCCACTCGGCCAGGCGCGTGACTCGCTCGACGCTCACCCGCGTCTGCGCGACGCACTCGGCCGGTTCCTCTCCGTCGAGGAGCGGCGGGTCATCCGTCAGTGCGGCACGCACGAGCCCGGCTACGCCGGCGATCCGGCGGTGGTCGCGGCCTTCGCCGAGCTCGGTGTCGAGCAGCTCGGCCCCGTCGACCTCCACGTCCAGACCGCGTCGGGCACGCGGGTGGTGCGGGTCGAGCCCGGCGAGCACGCCTACACGTCAGGGTGCAACGGCCCCGAGACCCGCTTCGACCCCGCCCCGGACGCCAAGCCCGGCATCATCGGCTCTTCGGCGGCCGGCCGAGGATGGCGGAACCTCGCCGCCCGCTCGTCCGACGACGCGCCGTGGCTGGTCGGCCTCGACCGGCTGAGCGACCCGTCGTCGTTGACCCGGTTCGTCGTCTCCCGCACGCTGTACCGGCGTCTCGGCCGGTTCGCCTACTGGCTGTTCGTGCCCTTCGTCGTGGCGTTCCTGCTGCGGGTTGCGGTCACTCCCTGGGTGCTCGGCCACGTCGGCTCCGGCCGGGTGGGCGAGGCCATCCGCCAAGCCCACCAGGCCGACCTCGTCGACCAGATCGCGGTCGCCGCCGGGGTCGCGCTGGTGGTCCTCGCCGTGCTCGCGGTGGTGCTCGGCCTGATCAGCCGACGGATGTGGTCCGTCCTCGGCGGCGGCACCCTCGATGCCGTCCTCACCGAGTCGGGCGCCAACGACACGGCGAGGGACATGGGACGGCGGCTGCTCTCGGGCGGGTATGCGGGGCTGATCACCGCTGCGACCTTCGAGCCCGAGCTCACCCACCTCGGCCACGGGTTCTACGCGAACGTCGGAGCGACCGCCGAGATCGTCGAGGAGCACCGCGGCCGTCTCGGCCTTCCGCCGGTCTTCGTGCACAGCCGCCGGATCAGCTGGGTCGAACTCGAGGCGGGGGCCGCACTCCACGTGCGGATGCTGCTCGCCCACACCGAGCTGCCGTCGCCGAGCAAGCTCGAGCGGCTGGCCACCAAGGGACGGCACGTTGGCAGCCTCCATCCGATCCTGGTCGCGTCCTATCCCTCCGGCGGGTCGTGGCCTCCGCCACCCGACCTCCGCCAGGCACATCGCCACACCCGGCGGGTACGGCGGGTGTCCGCCGCGGCCATCCTGCTCGCCGGAGTGGTGGACCTGCTCGACTCGGTCACTCCGCCCTTGCGGGCGCGGCTCCACCTCATTCTCGACTACCTCCCCCTCCGTGCGAGCGTCGCCGCCGGCGCGGTGATCGCGATCGCCGGCGTCGCACTCATCGCGCTCGGTCGCGGGATCCTCCGGGGTCAGCGACGCGCATGGCGGGTCGCGGTGGTCCTGCTCTCGGTCACGATCGTCCTCCACCTGGCGGCGGGGGGCGACGTCGAGGAGTCGATACTCGCGATCGTGGTCCTGGCCCTCCTCCTCACCAGTCGCAAGGAGTTCCAGGCGCCGTCGGACTCCGCGTCGCTCCGCTCGGCACTGGTCATGCTGGTCGCGGGGATCGTCGGGATCACGCTCGTCACCGCCGCCTCCATCGAGCTCTTCATGCGGCTCGACCACCACCCGACGCACATCGGGTGGTGGACCGCCCTCGTGGCCGTGTCGGAGCGACTCCTCGGGTTCCAGTCGGTGGCGCTTCCCCGGCGGATGAACCGCTTCCTCGCCCCGGTGCTGCTGGCCGTCGGGATCAGCTTGGTGGTCCTCGTGCTCTACCTGGTCACCCGGCCGGTTGTCGACCGACGCCTGACCTCCGGTCGGACCGCCGAATTCCGGGCACGGGACATCGTGCGGCGTCACGGTGCATCGACGCTCGACTACTTCGCGCTGCGTTCGGACAAGCGCTGGTTCTTCCACCGCGACAGCCTGGTGGCGTACGCCGTCTACGGCGGTGTCTGCCTCATCTCCCCCGACCCGATCGGGCCCCGCAACGAGCGAGAGCAGGTCTGGGGCGCGTTCCGGAGGTTCGCGGACAGCCACGGATGGGTCACCGCGGTGATGGGGGCCGGCGAGGACTGGCTGCCCATCTACCGAGACTCGGGCATGCACCACATCTACCTCGGCGACGAGGCGGTCGTGCCGGTGCAGACGTTCTCCCTCGCCGGCAAGCACATGAAGGGCTTGCGCCAGGCTCACCACCGGGTGACGAAGTACGGCTACACGGCGAGCTTCCACGATCCCTCCCACCTGAGCCCGGAACTCACCCAAGAGCTCGCCGCGCTGATGGGACTCAGCCGCCAGGGAGAGCACGAGCGCGGCTTCTCGATGATGCTCGGCAGGGTCTTCGATCCTCGGGACTCCGATCTGCTCCTCACGGTGGTCCGGGGGCCCGACGGCGCCGCCGCGGCGATGTGCCAGTTCGTTCCCGCCACCGGGATCCACGGTTTTTCGCTCGACCTCATGCGGCGCGACCCCGGCGACCATCCGAACGGTCTGATCGACTTCGCGCTGTGCTCCACCATCGAGCACCTCCGCACCGAGGGCTACGAGGGCCTCAGCCTCAACTTCGCCGCACTGCGCTCGACCCTCTCGGGTGACAAGGGGGACGGCACCATGCAGCGCGCCGAGCGATGGTTCCTCAAGCGCATCTCCAACTTCGCCCAGATCGAGTCGTTGTGGCGGTTCAACGCGAAGTACGAACCGGCCTGGCTCCCCCGTTATGTGGTGTTCGACACCGCCGAGCACCTGGTGCCGGTGGTGATGGCGATCGTGCGTGCCGAATCGCTCTGGGAGATCCCGGTGCTCGGGAGACTGCTGGCGGCCGGTGCCGAGAAGCGGACGCTCGCCGCGCAACGCGAGACCGATGAGTTCATCGCGTCGTCGTTCGGTCCGCTCGAGGAGAACGGTGCGCCGATCGTCCCGACGGTGCCGGGGCGGACGCCAGGCCCGAACGGCAACTCGACCCTCAACGCGTCGTAGCCCGGGCCTCGGTACCTGGTGCCGGCAGCCCGATCGGATTGGGGAACGGGAGCACCCCGGCGCCCACGACTGCGTCGGCCACTTCGGTCAGTGCGTGACGGAGCGCGGTCTCCCCGGACGGGTGGAGCTCCTCGAACACCGCGGCAGCCAGTCGATCGGTCGTCTCCTCGACTCCCTGCCGCAGTCGCCGGCCGGCAACGGTGATTGCTCCGGACCTCGCCAGACCGCGGGCCTCGAGACGCTCCAGCGCGTCGCCCCAATCGTCCTCCGACCATCCGCGGTTGTTGAGGAAGACCGCTCCGTCCACCCCTTCCGAGAGCGAAAAGAGCGCCACGGCCTCGCAGCCGTCCAGCCCGGCAGTGGTCAGTGCCGCTACGTGCCCGTCGCCGCGGTGTTCGCGCAAGGAGGTACAGCCCTGCCAGAGCGCCTCCGCCGGATCCTCGGGCCATCCGAGCTCACGGTTCGCCGAGAAGAGCACTCGGCCCGAACCGTCGACTCGCTCGATCAGGTGCTGGAACACCGGGATGGCAGGGCCGGCCAACTCGTCGACCGTCGGGCAGACCCGTCGGAGGCTGGCGGCCGCGCTCTCCCGGCGCGCCCGCTCGATGTCCTTGGGCTGTGCGAAGTGCCACGCTTCAGGAATCGCTCGACCGACCATGTCCGGGTGGAAGTTGAAGAACAGGGCGGCGACGGTCGCTGCTCCGACCGTGCCGAGCGGAACCGCGCGTCCGGCGAAGTAGCCCATCCAGAATCCCTTGAGGCCGGTCCCCGCGAGACCGGCGCGGCCTTCGTCCGCGAAGTAGGTGACCGCATGGATCGGCTCGAACGAGCGCCACCAGACCCTGGCGCCCCATTCGGCGCCGCCCGATCCAGCGGAGCCGCTCACACCCGGGCGACCCCCGGCGTGGCCCCGGGACCTGCACCGGGTTCCCCCTGGTCGGCGTCGGGCGGTCGCGCCGCCCCGCCTCTGCCCCAGACCCCGAGCAGGCCGACCACCGCCAGGGCGACGAGAACCACCACGATCGCCACCAGCACCGTCGGGTTGTTCCAGACGACGAGGACGAAGAGCGCGATCCCGAGGGTGCCCCACTGCAGTGCCCTGCGGTGTGCGGCGACGAAGTCGTGGACCGGACCGCTCGTCGTCCATTTCGGCCAGGTTCGGCTGGCGAAGAACCGACGGACTCGCGGATTTCCCACCAGGAACGCGACGAACGCGGTCAGCGCGGCGAGAACCAGCACCGTGCGGACGGTATCGAGCAACCCGGCCGACACGGTGTCGATGACCGCGGCGTTGGCCGGCTTCGACCGCGACGGAGCGAGCGAGGAGAGGTACTGATTGCGGGCGACCGCAACGATCACCAGGATCAGCGCCATCGAGATCGCCAATCCGAGTCCAGCCCGGACGAGTCCTCGCCTCCGGTTGAAGGCCAGAGCCACTGCCGCCGCGAAGAGCAGGATGGCCAAGATCGGCAGTAGGACCACCAGCCGGTTGAAGAAACGGACCGTGCCCTGGAGACGTTTGAGCTGCGCCGACTGGAAGAGCACCAGCGTCGGAGCGTGCTTGTTCGTGACCTTGTCGAACGCGGTGATGCCCTTGGCGTCGAGCGCCTTCTTCGCCTGTTCCTCGACGTTCGAGAGGTCGAGTGTCACCGCCCCGTTGCTCGTCTTGAAACTACCCTGCTGCTGGCCGGTGAGGAGCCCGACCACCTGTCGGTGTGCGCGACGGTTCGCCCCGACCCAGAGTTTCTGGAACGCGGAGGATTCGACGAGCTTCAAGACGATCTGATCGGTGGCGCTCTGGATCCCGTCGGTGATCGGCGTCGTCAGGAAGGACGCACGCGGCGGGAGCGCCTGTTGCACCTGTTGCTTCAGATTCGTCTCGGACACGAGCCGTTCGCTCACCCTGCTCGCGACTGCGGTCTGGATCGCCGGGTTGCTGGCGAGCGGGGCCACCGTCTCGATGTAGGTGTCGTTGTCGAGCGCGACGTTGCGCACATAGGCCGCGATGACCGAGATGACCGAGAGGAGGCAGGCGAGGACGAGGAGCACCCACGAGAGGGTCTTGACCAGCCGCCGCTGTCGACCACGCCGTGGCGCCTTCTTCTTTTGGGCGGGCGGCTCGGCGATTGGTTCTTCAGCCGGCCCGGTGCCCGGCTCAGCCGACGACGTCGTCACCGGATCGGTCGAACCAGGTTCCTCGGTGGTCACGAAGGGCCACTGTACTGCCGCATTCCGTCAATCCCTCTTTCTTTTCGCCCCCGGACGCGCCGGTGGCCGGCCCCGAGAGTACGGGGACGGCCACCGGAGTGACATTGCTCAATCGTGGCTCGAGAAGCTCAGGAAAGGAGCTTCGCCTTCTGAGCCTCGAATTCCGTGTCGCTGATGACGCCCTTCGCCTTCAGGTCCGCCAACTTGGAGAGCTCGTCGGCACTGGACGAACTCGCTGTCTTCCGCACGTAGTCGTCGAACGCCTTCTGCTGCTGCGACGCCTGGGCCACAGCCCGCTCGTGCATGCTGCCTCCACGTGCGATCAGGTAGATCAGCACGCCGAGGAACGGCAGGATGATCACGAAGATGACCCACAAGGCCTTCGCGAATCCGCCCATGTCGTGGCTCCGGAAGATGTCCATGAAGATGACGATGAGGAGCCATATCCACAGGAAGAAGACGAAGAACTCGAGCATCGTCCAGAAGATGTTGAGCAACGGATAGGTGTAAGCAAGCATGGTCGAAGCCACTCCTTACTGTTGGGTCCGCATGCCAACATAGTGCGGAGACATGCAGAAACCAGGGACTTTGGTCCCCTATCTGGAAAATGCACCTAGTCTGAGCAACGTCGATGCGGCGAATTCCACGGAACTGAGCACGGTCGAAAGCGAGGCGGCGCCGTTGGCACGAAGGATCCGGGGCGACTTTGGCGTGACCGAGGACCGACCGTGATCATCGTGCACATCATCTCGGTGGTTGCCGGCATCGTGCTGGTGCTGGCCGTTCTGATCTCCGCCCTCGAGACGGTCGTGCTGCCGATGCGCGGCTTCACCCGCATCGCCCGCTTCGTCTTCGCGGTGGCCTATCGGCTCCTCGTCCACCGCTGGCGGAACCGACGGCGAGAGGTCGAGTTGCAGGGCCTCTATGGTCCGATCGCCCTGGTCACCCTCCCCCTGGTCTGGATGTCCCTCGTCACGGTCGGCTTCTCGTTCATCTTCTGGGGATTCCACACCGGGACCTGGCAGCACTCGTTCGAGGTGAGCGGCTCGTCGCTGACGACGCTCGGCTTCGCCGCCCCGGAGGGCACCGGGAGGGTCTGGCTTTCGATCACCGAGGCGATCGTCGGGCTCGGCCTCGTCGCCTTGCTCATCACCTACCTCCCCACCATCTACGCCGCGCACCATCAGCGGGAGAAGGGGATCATGCTGATGCGGCCCTTCGCCGGCATGCCGGCGTCGCCGATCGAGATGCTCCTCGTCCTCGACCGGCTCGGCACGCTGGACAACGTCGAACTCTGGAGGATGACCTCCAATTGGGTCCTCGAACTCGACCAGACACACAGCGACTTCCCCGCGCTCTGCTACTTCCCCGAGTCGGCACCGGGGCAGTCGTGGGTGGCATCGGTCGGGTGCGTGCTCGACGCGGCGACACTCCTCCTCGCCTCCTCCGTCGTCGCTCCGGACCAGCACGAGGCATCCGTGCCCAATGGACCTCTGCTCTTGCTCACCTTCGGTATCCCCGCGTTGGGCCACATCGGCACGGCGGCCAACCTTCCGCTCGAGGCCCCGAAGACCATTGCCGAGCTCCTCGGTGCACCTTCCGACCAGACGCCCCAGATCGCCGTCCGCCGCGAGGAATTCGAGTCCGCACTCGACCGGCTGAGCTCGATCCTTGCCGTCGGCACCGATCATCGTGAGGAGTGTTGGCGCCGCTTCGCACGCGTTCGCGCCGGCTACGACCGAGCGCTCCGGGGGTTGGCGGGATTGACCCTGGGGGAGCCGGCTCTCTGGACGACCGACCGGCCGGCCCGGGTCGGCAAGCCCCGGATGTTCGGCAACCAGCCGGTCAGGACCGACTGGACGATCGAGACCCCTCCGAGAGCGCCGGACTCGGTCGGAAACGCGTGACCGGGTGGGCTCCGAAACAGGGGTTGCGATGCTCGCTAGGGTCAGGTCTGGCCCGGGCCGGTCGAAGCTGGGGTCCGCCGCCCTGCTCCCGGCCTGGGCTTCTCGAACGGGCCAGACCAGATCGTCGCGATCTCCCGGACACCTCTTCCCGGTTTCTCCACAGAGCGGCGGCCGGCGATCACGTCGGCTCAGCTGAGGCCCGTCCGCCTCGTGGGATTGTTCGCTCAGCCGGTTACATCATGTGATGTAACTGTCCGGGAGCGAACTCCGTGCTCGGAGGCGTGGCGCACGGAGAAGGGGTCGGTCGGGGGTGCCTCGGCGCTCACCAGGCGCTCCGAGACCCTGTGAACGAGCACCGAGGAGTGGCGCCCCTGGCCCTCGCGGCGTCTCTCTAGAGGTGGCTGAAGCCCCCCGACTCCTGCTGGGTCATCCCAACCGACACCGGATGGCGGTCGAAGTGGGTGATCGAGTCGTGAAGGTCCTCGAGGAGTAGCCCAGCGAGGTCGCGGCTCACTCCCTGGCGGACCAGGATCCGCTGGACCGAGACGTCGGAGACCGATCCGGTCAACGGATAGGCCGGGACCTGCCATCCCCGTACCCGGAGACGGTCCGCCACGTCGTAGAGGGTGTAGCCGGGGTCCTCCCCCTCGTGGATCCGCCACGCGACCGAGGGGATACCTGTCTCGGGCTTCGAGTCGCAGAGGAGCTCGAAGGGTCCGAGTTTCACCACCTCCTCGGCGAGGAACGAACCAGTGTCGTAGCAGCACTCGTGTACATCGCGGTAGCCCTTCTTCCCCAAGCGGACGAAGTTGTAGTACTGGGCCACGATCTGGCCAGCGGGACGCGAGAAGTTGATCTGGAAGACGGGCATGTCGCCACCCAGATAGGTGACATGGAAGATCAGCTCGTCGGGGAGCTCGGCGGCGTCCCGCCAGAGCACCCAGCCGACTCCGAGCGGGGCGAGACCGAATTTGTGCCCGGACGTGCTGATCGACTTCACCCGCGGCACCCGGAAGTCCCACACGACCTCGGGCGCGCAGAACGGGGCGAGGAATGCGCCGCTCGCCCCGTCGACGTGGATGTCGACGTCGAGGCCGGTCCGCTCCTGTAGGTCGTCGAGCGCCTTGGAGAGATCGAGGACCGGTTCGTACGAGCCGGTGTAGGTCACCCCGAAGGTCGGTACCACCATGATCGTGTTCTCGTCGACCCGGGCGAGCATCTCGTCCACGTCCATGGCGTAGCGACCCGGAGCCATCGGGATCTCGCGCATCTCGACGTCCCAGTACCGGGCGAACTTGTGCCAGACGACCTGGACCGGGCCACAGACCATGTTCGGCCGATCGGTGGGCTTGCCCTCTGCCTGCCGCTTGGCTCGCCAGCGCCACTTGGCCGCCATGCCGCCGAGCATGCACGCCTCGGAGGAGCCGATCGCCGAGCAGCCTACCGGTGTGGCCTGATGATGTGCGTGCCAGAGGTCGGACAGCATGGCCACGCAGCGACGCTCGATCTCCGCGGTCTGCGGGTACTCGTCCTTGTCGATCATGTTCTTGTTCATCGCGATGTCCATCAGGCGGTGTACCTCGTCCTCCTCCCAGGTCTGGCAGAAGGTGGCGAGGTTCTGACGGGCGTTGCCGTCGAGGAGTAGCTCGTCGGAGATGGCCTGGAACGCGTCCTCGGCACGCATCTGCTCCGCCGGAAACCGGTTGGCCGGAAGCGTCCCCAACAGGTCGTTGCCTGCGTAGACCGACTCGAGCACCTCGTCGTGTGCGGAAACCCGCTTGTGGAGTGGCATGAACGTTCCCTTTCGCCGGGCGCTCGAGGCGCGATGACACATCTTCGCACCCGGGGTTGCGCGACGCGCCGCGCTCGGCCCGGCGAGGTCCCAGGGCCGGGGAACCGCTCAGTGAATCTCGCCTAGGGCTGCGAGTCGCCCTTTTGCCGCTGGCGGCGCCGGTAGATGATCAGCCGATCGAGGAGCACACCGAGCACCGCGGCGACGAGCAGCGCCCAGATGAGGCTCACATGGGCGGTCCAGAAGACGAAATGGACCTGGACAGTCTGACTGTTCTCGACGATGAACGCGATGAGATAGATCAGGATCACCGCTGCGCCGACGAGACGAGCGATCTCCTTGGGTTCGCGCTTCTGGGTTCCCGCGCCACCCTGCTGGGCAACTCCCGGGTTCGAACTTCTTCCGGTACTGGCCATCGCACCCTCCTCGTCGAGGCGCCGCCGCCGACTATCGACAGTACCTGTGCGAACCTCCGGTGAACAGGACCTCGGCGGTTGCCGGGTGCAGTGGTCGGGTGCCGTGGTCGGGTGGCGGGTGGCGCCGACGACGACCGAGCGGGTCCGGGTGCTTCAGCGTGGTCTCAGCCGAACAGCAGCAGCGTCGCCTGGTGGGCGAAATCGAGGATCGGCCCGGGGATGACGCCGAACACCACCGAGAACGCCACCGTCACGCCGATCACCACCGTGGTCAGCCCGGGCACGGGCACCACGCCACGCTCGACCACCTCGGCGGCGGGTGGCGCGTCGGTCAGGACCTGCAGGCTCGAGACGGCGCCGTCGGAGCCGTCGCCTTCCAGTCCGCCGTACCCGTCCGTCGGCTCGCCGTCGGGCGCTGTATCGGGAGCAGAGTCGGGCGAATCACCCGGGCCGAGATCGCCCACCATCCCGACCGGCGAGAACATGGTGACCGCGACCCGCAGGTAGAAGAACGCGGCAATCGCCGCCGAAGCCATCGCCACCACCGCGAGGACGTAGGAGTGGACCGCCACCACCGACCCGACGACTTCGAACTTGGCGAGGAAGCCGGTGGTGAAGGGGATGCCGGCCTGGCCGAGCAACAGCACCGCGAAGCAAAGAGCGAGCACCGGTTGACGACGCGCGAGGCCTCGGTAGTCCTCGAGTTGGTGGCCGGTGTCACCGTCGCGGGCCATGACGGTGATGACCGCGAAGGACCCGATCACGAGGAACATGTAGGTGAACAGGTAGTAGAGGGACGCCGTGACGCCCCGAGTGGTCGCCGCCTCGACGCCGAGCAGGATGAAGCCGACGTGGTTGATGGACGAGTAGGCCATCATCCGCTTGACGTCGCGCTGCATAAGGGCGACCACCGCTCCGAAGAGGAGGCTGACGAACGCCAGCGCCCACACGATCGGTTGCCAGTCGGCCCGGACGGTGCCGAACGAAGTGAGGAACACCCGGAGCAGCGCGGCGAATGCGCCCGCCTTGGCGATCGCGGCCATGAAACCGGTGACCGGGGAAGGGGCGCCCTGGTAGACGTCGGGCGACCACATGTGGAAGGGCACCGCGGCAATCTTGAACCCGAACCCGATCAGCAGCAGCGCGAGCGCCCCGAGGAGCACTCCGTTCGACGCGATCACGTTCTTCGAGAGGTAGTCGGCGATCTGTGGCAGGTTCGACGAGCCGGTCGCTCCATAGGCGAGGGCGATGCCGTAGACGAAGATGGCCGACGAGAACGCCCCGAGCACGAAGTACTTGAGGGCGGCTTCACCGGACTCCGCTCGTCGCGGATTGGAGGCGGCGAGCACGTAGAGCGCGATCGACATGATCTCGAGCCCGAGGAAGATCACGATGAGGTCGTTCGCGGCACCCATCATCATCGCCCCGGACGCGGACAGCATGGCCAGCACCTGGAATTCCGGTCCCTCGATGCCTTCACGCCGTAGGTAGCCGTCGGCGACGAGCGCGGTGAGCAACATCGCGATCGAGACCGTGATCTGGATGAAGACGTCGAATCCGTCGTACGCGATGGCCCCGGCGATGGTCACCTTCGCCCCGTGGGTGGTGACGTCGTCCCACTGGAACAAGGCCGCGACCAGGGCCGCGGCCGAGGTGGTGGCCGCGACGAGCGTTCCGGCCCCGACACCGAGCACCCGGCGGAAGAACGAGGTGACGATCATCAGGACGAGCGCGCCCCCCATCATGATCAGCATGGGAAGAATGCTCAGGTAGTCGACGTGAGGAACGTGGATGGTCGGGCTCGCGGAGCTCGCGAGGACCATTCCGGCCTGCAGCGGCATCAGCGCGAACCTCCGGTCGTCGGCAGGTTCGCCGGCCGAGGCGGGGAGGTGGTGACGACGGACGCCGCGCCGCCTGCGCGGACATGGTGTGCCGATCCGCTCGGCGTCACATAGCGGCTGAGCCCGGCCGGCACCGGGGTGTGGGTCACCTGGTCGACGTGGGCGACCAGCTGGTCGACCGACGGGGTGATCCGGTCGAGGACGGGCTTCGGGAACACCCCGAGGGCAACGATCAGGATGATCAACGGTGCGACGACGAGCCGCTCGGTCACCGAGAGATCTCGGGTGCGGCGGTCCTCCGCCGTCGGTTCGCCGTGGAAGCCGCGTTGGTACGCCCAGAGGAGGTAGATCGCGGCCACGATCACCCCTGCGGTGGCGACGACCGCCCACCAGCGATGCGCGAGGAACGTACCGATCAGGATCAGGAACTCCCCGACGAATCCGTTGAGGCCGGGCAGACCGATGGAGGCCATCATCGCCACGGTGAACACGCCGGCGAGCACCGGAGCGGGCGACTGGAGCCCGCGCAGCGACGAGAGCTGCCAGGTCTTGCGGCGCTCGTAGAGCCAACCCACGACGATGAAGAGCGTGGCGATGATCAGCCCGTGGTTGACCATCTGGAGCACGCCGCCCGCCAGCCCCTGACTGTTGAGCGCGAACGTCCCGAGGGCGATGAACCCGATCTGCGCGAGCGAGGAGTAGGCGAGCAGCCGCTTGAGGTCCCGCTGGGCACACGCGACCACCGCGCCGTAGAGGATGCCGGCGACCGCGAGGGTCAAGAGGACTGGGGCCATGGTGCGGCTCGCCTGCGGGAACAGATTGAGATCGAAGCGGACGATGCCGTAGGTGCCGAGCTTGGCCATGATCGCGACCAGGATCACCGAGCCGGCGGTCGGCGCTTGCGCGTACGCATCGGGTGACCAGGTGTGGAACGGGAAGATCGGCGCCTTGACCGCGAAGGCGAGCGTGAAGGCGATGAACAGCAGTACGCCTTCGGTGCCCGAGAAATGGGTCTGCTCGAGGGCCGGGAGCTGGAAGGTGAGCACTCCGGTCTGTGACTGGTGGAGGAAAGCGACCGCCAAGATCCCGACCAGTAGGAACGCGGAGCCGGCGAACGTGTAGACGAAGAACTTGATCGCCGCGTAACCGCGGCGGGCGAAACCCCATCCGCCGATCAGGAAGTAGCCCGGCACCAGGGTCAGCTCGAAGAACAGGAAGAAGAGGACCAGATCGAGGGCCACGAAGCTCCCCATGCAGGCGGCTTCGAGCAGGAGGAGCCAGCCGACGAAGGCCCTCGGGTCGCGCCGGACGCGAGCCCCGAGCATGGTCAGAGGGAAGAGCACCCCGGTGAGCAGCACCAGGAAGAGCGAGATCCCGTCCATGCCGAGGGACCAGCGGATCCCGAGGTCGGTCGCCCAGACGTGCGAGGAGACCAACTGGTAGCCGGGGTAACCGACCTTGAACTCGACCGCGGCTGCGACCGCGACCCCGAGCGTGGCGACCGAGACGGCGACGCCGGCGGCCTGGTGGAACCAAGAGGGCACCCGCCGGCTCGGCACCGCCGCCACCACGATCGCGCCGGCCGCGGGCAGCAGCACGAGCACCGTCAAGAAGGGGAACGGGCCGTTGACCATCACGCCCACCACAGGCGGGTCAGCATGAACGCGAGCACCAGCACCGTGCCGATCACGATGCCGAGCACGTAGTTGCGCACGTATCCGGTCTGGATGCGCCGGAACACGGTCCCGGTCCGTCGCACTCCAACGCCGACGCCGTTGACCGCGCCGTCGATCACCTTCGGATCCACCACGTCCGCGCAGAACGCCGCGAGCCGTTCGGAAGGCCGGCCGAAGACCGCGTCGTAGAGCTCGTTCAGGTACCAGGCACTCCGCAGGAACGCTGCTTCGAGCCGTGGCCGCTCGGCGCGGGTGGACCACAGCCAGAGCCCGACGGCGACCCCGGTGATCGCGAGCACCGCGTCGAGGATCCCGAGCGCCCAGAGAGCGCCGGTGCTCAGGTGGTCCTGGTAGAGGTTGGCCCCGAACACCGGGTCGATCCAGTTGGCCAGCGAGAACCGGCTCGACGAGATCGCCATGACCCCTGCCACCGCGGCGAAGAACGCCAGGATCCAGAGCGGCACCGTCATGATCCATCTCGACTCGTGCGGTTCGGGGATCGCTCCCTCGGCGTGATGTGCGGCGACCATGTCCTTCGTCGTGTCGATCGGGACCTTTTCGGACCACCGGTCCCTGCCGAAGAAGGCGAGCCCGGTGAGCCGGCTCATGTAGTACGCGGTCAGCAACGCGGTCACCGTGCCGACGAACCACAGACCCGGGTGAGCCGCGAAGGCGTTCTCGAGGACGTCACCCTTCGCCCAGAAGCCCGAGAGCGGCGGCACCGCGGCGATGGCCAGCCATCCGATCCCGAAGGTGACGAAGGTGATCGGCAGGTACGCCCGAAGGTTCCCCATCCGTTTGAGGTCCTGCTCGTCGTGGAGCCCGTGGATGACGGATCCGGCGCCGAGGAACAGGAGGCCCTTGAAGAAGGCGTGGGCGACCATCAGGAATATCGCCGCCTCGTAGGCGCCGCATCCGCAGGCGAGGACCATGTAACCGAGCTGGGACACCGTCGAGTAGGCGAGCACCTTCTTGATGTCGTCCTGGGCGCAGGCGATCGTCGCGGCCACGAAGGCGGTGGCGGCGCCGACGATGGCGACCACCAGTGCCGCGTCGGGCGAAGCGTGCAGGAGCGGGTTGATCCGGCAGAGGAGGTAGACGCCGGCCGTGACCATCGTCGCTGCATGGATGAGGGCCGACACCGGGGTCGGGCCCTCCATCGCGTCGGCGAGCCAGGGGAAGAGCGGTATCTGCGCCGACTTGCCGGCCACCCCCACGAGGACGAGCAGGCAGATGGCGGTGAGATTGCCGGGGCCGATGCGGTCGACGTTGGCGAAGATGGTCGAGTAGTCGAGCGAGTGGACCTTCTCGAAGGTCAGGAAGATCGCGATCAGGAAGCCCGCGTCGCCGATCCGGTTGTAGATGAAGGCCTTCTTGCCGGCGCTCGCTGCGGACTCCCGGTTGAACCAGAAGGCGACCAGCCAGTACGAGCAGGCCCCGACCCCCTCCCATCCGACGAAGGTCACCAGCAGGTTGCCCCCGAGGACGAGGATCAGCATCGAGGCGACGAACAAGTTCATGTAAAGGAAAAACTTGGGGTAGTCGGGGTCCCTCTTCATGTACCCGATCGAGTAGAGGTGGATCAGCATGCTCACGCCGGTCACGAAGAGGACCATGGTCATCGAGAGCGGGTCGACGTAGAGGTTCACGTGGACCTGGAGCTGGTCGACGGGGATCCAGGCCCACAGATCCTGGGTGAAGGACCGCACCGGTGCATGCACGGTGAGGAGATCGAGGTAGACACCGATCGCCACGGCGAAGGAGGCGGCGATGAAGCCGGTGGCGACGGCTCCCGCCGCCGGGTCGCCGAGCCGCCGGCCGAAGAGGACCTGGACGGCGAAGCCGACCAGGGGCAGCAGGATGATCAGCCATGTCACGTGCAGCATCGGCCGCTCAGCCCTTCATGATGTGGAGGTCGTCCGCCATGGCGCTCGCGCGCCGGCGGAAGATGGCGACGACGATGCCGAGGCCGACGACCACCTCGGCGGCCGCGACCACCAGTACGAAGAAGACGAGCACTTGTCCGCCGATGTCGTGGAGCATGCGTGCGAAGGTCACGAAGGTGAGGTTGGCCGCGTTGAGCATCAGCTCGACGCACATGAACATCACGAGTACGTTGCGCCGCACGAGGACCCCCAGCGCTCCGATCGAGAAGAGCACCACGCTGAGGGCGAGGTACCAGTCGCCGTTGATGGTCATCCGGCGACCTCCTCGGCGGCCTCGACGGCGGGTGCTCGCGCAGTCGATTTCTCGGACACGGGCTCCTCCGACCTCGGTTCTCCGCCGTCGCCGGGACCGCCGGTACCGCCCGACCCACCGGCACGTGCGTCGGGCTCGGGAGCGGCCACCGGCTCGGTCCCGCCCGAGGCCGGCCCGACCGGTCGGCGGGCGAGCACGACCGCTCCGACCACCGCGATCACCAGCAGCGCCGCGGTCGCCTCGAACGGGAAGAGGTAGGTCGTGAACACCGACTTGCCGAGGAGGGCGACGTTCGACTGTCCGGTGTCGGGACCGGCCACATGTGGGGCACCGGTCACCCAGTGGGAGACCTGCCCGAGGAGGAGGAGGCCGGTGGTCGCGAGAGCGACGAGCCCGATGGCCAGGGGACGCTGGCCGCGGAGGGGCTCGACCGCGATGTTCTCTTCTCGATCGACGCCGAGGAACATGATGACGAAGAGGAAGAGGACGACGATCGCGCCCGCGTAGACGATCACCTGTACGGCCGCGAGGAAGGGAGCGTTCTGCAGGACGAAGAGGAGCGCGATCCCGAAGAGGGTCATCACCAGCATCAGCGCCGCATGGACCGGGTTCCGAGCCAGGACCACCCCGATCGCGCCGGCGATCACCAGTGCCGCGGCGACGCAGAAGACTCCGACGTCGACCGCAGAGGGGTGCGTCGTCGCCGCGAAGGTGAAAACCGCCAGGGCCGCTTGGTGCATCAGGCCTCTCCTCCCTCGGCGGCGCCTTCACTGCCGCCGGCACGGTCTTCACTGCCGGTCGCTGCGGCATTCGTGCTCCGGCGCTCCACGTCGGCCGCGGCGAGAGCCTTCGCGTAGCGGGCGTCGGCTTCCTTGTGGAACTTCTCCGGCGCGCCGGGGGCGAAGCGCGCCACTTTGGTGATGGCCCGCTCGATTGCGCCGCGGATCCCCTTCTTCTCGGGGGGCAGGTCGACCGGGCGGAGGTGGCGCTCGAGCGTGTGGCGGAGCTGCTGTGACCCGGTTGCCTCGTCGTCGCGTTGTCCGCTCTGGCCTCCTTCGGGCGCGCGGACGCCGAAGCCGAGTTCGCCCGACCACTGCACCCGTCCTTCGTAACCGGCGTCACCCGACGGCGAGGTCGCCCGCATCCATCCCGAGGTGTGCAGGTCGTCGCCCTCCCGCCAGTCCTCCCAGGGCAGCTGCTTCGGGTGGCCGTCGTCGTCGACCAGCAGCTCCTCTTTGGTGTAGATGGCGTCGCCGCGGTTGGTGAACGAGAACTCCATGAGCTTCGACTCGGTGATGGCCTCGGTCGGGCACGCCTCGACGCAGAGGTCGCAGTGGATGCACCGCAGGAAGTTGATCTCGTAGACGTAGCCGTAGCGCTCCCCGGGGGAGACCGGGTGGTCGGGAGGGTTGTCGAGTCCGCGGACATAGATGCAGTCGGCAGGACACACCCCCGCGCAGAGCTCGCAGCCGATGCACTTCTCCATCCCGTCCTCGTAACGGTTGAGGACGTGGCGACCGTGCTTGCGCGGCTGCTTCACCTGCTTCTCTTCCGGGTACTGGCGGGTGACCGGCAGTCGCCCCAGGTGCTCGAGGGTGAGCTTGAACCCTCCGAGGAAGTTCTGGCGCTTGCGCGGCGGCTCGGGCATCGCCATCAGCTGTCACCTCCGTTCGTGGTCGGCCCTGCCGGAGGTGTCTCGTCGGGCCGCACCCAGAGCCGCACCCCCACCGGCGGGAGCACCGAGCGTGCCTCCTCGCGGACGGATCCGATCGCGAACGCGCGGCGCAGCATCACCGCGGCCGCGACCACCACCGCGGCCATCGCGATGCCCCACCACCCGTCGACCACGAACCCCGCCACGATGAGCAGCCACCCGAGCGAGAGCGGGATGAGCCGCGTCCATCCGAGGTCCATGAGCTGGTCGTAGCGGAACCGGGGCAGGGCCGCCCGCAACCACACGAAGACGAAGAGGAAGACGATGGTCTTTCCGAGGAACCAGAGGATCGGCCAGAGCCAGTACAGGTGCGGGATGTGCGGGACCGGCCCGTCGGGGCCGCCGAAGAAGAGCGTCACCGTGATGGCCGACATGGTGATGGTGTTCATGAACTCCGCCAGGAAGAACAGTGCGAACCGGATCGACGAGTACTCGGTCACGAAGCCGCCGACCAGTTCCGAGTCGGCTTCGACCAGGTCGAAGGGAGGGCGGTTGGTCTCGGCCACCACCGCGACGAAGAAGAGCAGGAACGGCACGACGGCCAGACGGATGACGTTCCACTGCCAGAGGTGGCCGGATTGCGCGTCCACGATGGCCCGCGTGCTCAGCGAGCCGGTCACGAGGACGACCATCACGATGGTGATGCCGAGGGCGGCTTCGTAGGAGATCATCTGTGCCGAGGCGCGCACCGATCCGAGCAGTGGGTACTTCGACCCCGAGGACCAGCCCGCGAGCATCACGCCGTAGACGCCGAGCGAGGACATCGCGAGCAGGAAGAGAATCCCCATCGGCGGGTCGGCCAGCTGCAGTTCGAAGGTGTGCCCGGCGATGGTCACCTCCCCTCCGATCGGCACGACGGCGAAGGCGAGGAACGCGGTGACGATGGTGATGTACGGGGCGAGGATGAACACCCGGCGGTCGGATCGCTCGGGGAGGAGGTCCTCCTTGAAGAAGAGCTTGATGCCGTCGGCCAAGGTCTGGGCGATCCCGAACGGGCCGGCCCGGTTGGGACCGATGCGGCTCTGCATGTCCGAGATCACCTTGCGCTCGAACCAGATCATGAGCATGACCGATACGAGCAGCGCGCCGAAGATCACCAGGACCTTGACCAGCACGATGAGCACGACCGCCCAGCCGACCCCGTTCTTGTAGAGGGGGTCGCCGGCGAAGAGCGGGTGGAGGAGCCCGACGAGCGCGTTCACGGTGTCTCCAGCCGGAGCTCGGTCACCGGTTCGGTGGCGTCGATCAGATCGGCGACTGTCTGGTCACCCGCTCCGTGTTCGAGGTCGTCGCCGTCCGCGGCGAAGGGAACGTTGAACTCGGTGGCCACCACTCCCCGGGGGAGGGCGGGGTCCGCTACGGTCTCGACGACCGCGACGCCGCGGGCGCTGCGCGCTCGCACCCGGTCACCGACGGCGACGCCGAGCGCGTCGAGGTCCTCGGGATGGATCCGCAGTCGGGCCGCCGGAACCAGCGCGGTGAGCGCGGGGACCGCACGGATCGACGAGCCGAGGTCGTAGAGGCGGCGCGCCGCGACGAGGCGCACCGAGTCCTTCTCCCCCGCCGGGACAACGGGAACCGCGACCTCGACCGGCGCACGGACGCACTCCGGACGGCGCGGCTCGCCGGCGCCCTCGTTGCCCGCGGACCTTTCGGAGCCCGCGGACCTGTCGGGGCCCCCGTCGCCTTCGGAGCCTTCGGATCCTTCGGAACCCTCGCCGGAGAGGAGCGAGACGGTGTCGGGGGCCTCGGCCAACCCTGCCCGGGGCGCGGCTCCCTGCCACTCGACCGACTCGACGCCCGGGAACGCGATCGGGTCGAGCGGAGCGACCGGCCGGCGGACCAGGTTCACCTCCTGGGCCACGAGCGGCGCGACCACCCCGTCGGCGGCCCCGGGCTCGTCGAGGACCGCGCGGTGATCCCGCGGTGGGAGGGCGCCAGGCGCTCGATCTCGTCCCAGACCGCCGCGGCCGAATCGAAGCCGAGATCGGCGTCGAGGTGGACCGCGAGCTCGGCCGCGATCATCCAGTCCGGCCAGGCCTGCCCGGGGGGAACGACCTTCTGCCCGAGCCGGCTGATCCGGCCTTCGAGGTTCGTCGTGGTGCCGGGACGCTCGTGGGGCTCGGCGGCCGGGAGCACCACGTCGGCGCGCTCGGTCACCGCGTCGGGAGCGGAGGCGACGGCGACGACGAAGTCCGCGCCCTCGAGCGCGCGTGCCGGCGAGGTCGCGGTCGGGGAAGTCGTGGAGGGGATCCGATCCGAGCAGCACCAGCGCACCGATCCCCTCGCCATCGGAGCCTCCCCGCCCGGCGGCGGCCGATGCGAAAATCGCCGTCGTGTCCCTGCCGCGTTCGGCGGGCACCGCACCCCAGGCGTGCTCGAACCAGCTGCGGCCGTCGTCGAGCATGACCCGGCCGGGCAGCATTCCCGGCGCCATTCCCATGTCGATCGCGCCGTGCACGTTGCCGCGCCGCAGTGCAGGCAGGAACCGGGCGTGCGGGAGCGCTCGTGCGATCGCCTGCGCCGCTTCTGCGACCAGCTCACCGGCTTCCGCGAGCGAGGGGCGACCGAGCAGGACGACGACGCGCTCGGCCGCGAGCAGCCGGCGCGCCTCGGCAAGTGCCTCGGAGTCGATCGATCCGGGGGCGTCGCCCCTCCCGACGAGTGCCTCGGCAACCGCGATGATCTCGCCCGGCCGGGCGCGCAGGGCCGCGGCGGCGTAGCCGGTCAGCGAGCTCTCCTGCGGTGCGACCTCGACCAGGGAGGTCGAACCATCGACGACCGCGGAACGGAGCCGCAAGAAGAGCACGGGCACCTCCTCGCGGAGATCGCCCGAGAGCACGAGGACCGTGTCCGCGGAGGCCATCTCGTCGACGGTCGCCCGCGGCAGCGCGGCCACCACCTCGGCCGGCAGTCCGTCGCCGAGCTGCGCGTCGACCGAGTCGGTGCGCAGGACCCCCTTTGCGAGCTTCGTCCAGGCGTAGGCACCCTCGTTGGTGAGGCGCGCGCCGCCCACCACCGCGATCGAGCCCGCACCGGAACGGTCCGCCACCTGTCCGAGGCGGTCGGCGACCGTCTCGAGCGCCTCGTGCCACGAAGCGGGGACGAGCTCGCCCTCCTTGCGCACCAGCGGCTCGACGAGGCGGTCCTCGCTGTTGACCGCGTCGCAGGCGAAGCGACCCTTGTCGCAGAGCCAGCCCTGGTTGACCGGGTCGGCATCGATGCCGAGCAGACGGGTCACCCGATTCGAGGACGACTGCACCGCAACCCGGCATCCCATCGAGCAGGTGGTGCAGGTCGACTCGACCTGGTCGAGGTCCCAGGGCCGAGCGGCGAACCGGTAGGGCGCCGCGGTCGAGCGCGCCCACCGGGCAGATCTGCACGGTGTTCCCCGAGAAGTACGAGGTGAAGGGGAGCTCGGGGAAGATCCCGACCTCGAGCAGCTCGCCGCGGCCGATGAAGTCGATCTGGGCCTCACCGGCGATCTCGTCGGCGAAGCGCACGCACCGGCTGCACTGGATGCACCGCTCGCGGTCGAGCAGCACGAGCTCCGAGATGGGGATCGGCTTCTCGAAGTGGCGCTTCTCCTCGACGAAGCGCGTCTCGCCGGGGCCATAGGCGAGGGTCTGGTCCTGCAGCGGGCACTCGCCGCCCTTGTCGCACACGGGGCAGTCGAGCGGGTGATTGATGAGGAGGAACTCGAGGACACCGTCCTGGGCCTTCTTGACCCGCTCGGACGTGGTGTCCACCGTCATCCCGTCCTGCACCTCGATGAAGCAGCTCGGCTGGAGCGAGGCGCCCGCGCGGCCCGCTGACCTCGACGAGGCACATCCGGCACACGCCGACCGAGGCCATCCGCGGGTGGTAGCAGAACCGCGGGACGAAGGTGCCGGCTCGCTCCGCGGCGGCGATGAGCAGATCGCCCTTCCTCGCCTCGACCTCGCGTCCGTCGAGGGTGAAGGTCAACCGGTCGTCGGCGGCGGCCCCGGGGGCGGTCGGGTCAGCCATAAGGGCAGCCGCCTTCCTTGACGTGCACGAGGAACTCGTCGCGGAACATCTCGATCGCCGAATGGATCGACGATGGGATCGAAGGACCGAGCACGCAGATGGTGGTCTGCTGCGGGGGCCAGGTCAGACCCGGCGCGATGTTGTCGCACGCGTCGAGCAGGAGGTCGACATCCTCCTCACGGCCTTCGCCGCCCTCGATGCGGGCGAGGATCCGCTCGAGCCAGCCCGAACCCTCGCGGCAGGGCGTGCACTGCCCGCAGGACTCGCGTGCGAAGAACTTGGTGATCCGCCAGGCGGCCCGGACCGAGCAGGTGTGATCGTCCATCACCACGATCGAGCCCGAGCCGAGCATCGAGCCGGCCTCGGCCACCTCGTCCTGGCCGAGGGGGAGGTCGATCTGGTCGGGGCCGAACCAGGGTGCCGACACCCCGCCCGGGATGAACGCCTTCAACGCCCGGTCGTGACGGATGCCGCCGCCGAGCGTCGGGATGCGTGGATGAGGTCGGCGAAGGTCGTCTTGACCATCTCGAGCTCGTACACCCCGGGATGGTTGACGTGTCCGGCCAGCGCGAACAACCGGGTCCCCGTCGAACGTCCCTCGCCGAGACCGGCGAACGCGGCGCCGCCGTGCCGGACGATCCAGGGGAGGTTGGACATGGTCTCCACGTTGTTCACGACGGTCGGCTCGCCGTAGAGACCGATCGCTGCCGGGAAGTACGGCGGCTTGATCCGGGGGAAGCCGCGCTTGCCCTCGAGCGACTCGAGCAGCGCTGTCTCCTCGCCGCAGATGTAGGCGCCGGCCCCCGGGTGGACGACGACGTCGACCGAGAAGCCCGAGCCGAAGATGTCGGTGCCCACCGCGCCCGTGCGCGTACGCCTCGTTGAGCGCTGCCTGCACCCGTTCGAGCCCGAGGGCGAACTCGCCGCGGATGTAGACGAACGCCTGGGTGACCTGCAGCGCGTAGGCGGCGATCACCACGCCTTCGATCAGCTGGTGCGGGTCCCGCTCGATCAGCAGGTGGTCCTTGAAGGTCGCCGGCTCGCTCTCGTCCCCGTTCACCACCAGATAGGTCACCGGGTTCTTGCGCAACATCGCCCACTTGCGTCCGGCGGGGAAGCCGGCATCCCCCGCGGCCGAGCAGGCTCGCCGTGTCGACCTCGTGGACGACCGCTTCGGGGTTCATCGTGAGCGCCTTGCGGAGGCCTTCGTAGCCACCGGTCGCGAGGAAGCGCTCGAGGGTATGGGAGTCCTCGTAGTCGAGCCGGGCGGTGACGATCTTCGGTGCGTCGGTGCGGCGTCACGATCCGCCTCCACTCGACGCGCTCGCAGCCCGCGCTCCGCCTCGGTCGCCCGGACGCGCCTGCGCCTCGGCGCTCGCGGCCCGCTCGGACGCGACCCGCGCCGGGTCGGCGACGAGTCCGACGTCACGCGCCACCCGGATGAGCGTGCCGTGCGGAGGGGATCTCGCCCGCGCGCCCGCCCGCCGCGGAGCTCGGCGATCAGCGCGTCGAAGGACTCGGCGGTCTGGGCCACCGACGAAGCGGTGGTTGACCTGCACGCACGGCGTCCGGTCGCAGTCGGCGAGGCACTCGGCCTCTTCGAGCGTGACCACCCCGTCCAAGGTGGTGCCACCTGCCTTTACGCCGAGGGAGGCCTCCGCGTGCTCGAGCAGCTCGGCGGCGCCGTCGAGCAGGCAGGCGATGTTCGTGCAGATCGAGACCAGGTAGGTGCCGACCGGCGCGGTGTGCAGCATGTCGTAGAAGGTGGCGGTGCCGTACACCTCGGCCGGTGTGACCCCGACCAGTGACGCGACGTCCTCCATCGCGCCGGGGGTGAGCCACCCGTTCTCTGCCTGCGCGAGGTGGCAGAGGGGGATCAAGGCGGAACGTGGTTCGGGATAGAGCGCGACCGTCTCGACAGGGCCCGCTCCCAGGTCCTGCTCCGAGAGGTGCCGTGGTCCCGTCGTGCGCTTCCACGGCGCGCGACGTCGGCGCGCCGATCGGCACCGGCTCCGTTCCGCTCATCGGTCCACCTCCCCCATCACCGGATCGATGGACGAAGTGACCGCCACCGCGTCGGCGAGCAGTCCGCCGCGCATCATGACCGGCAGTCCCTGCAGGTTGACGAAGCTCGGTCCGCGGATGTGCATCCGGTAGGGCTTCGGCGAGTCCCGTCCGAGACCAGGTAGCAGCCGATCTCGCCGCGGGGCGACTCGACCGCGACATAGATCTCGCCCTCGGGGACCCGGAACCCCTCGGTGAACACCTTGAAGTGGTGGATGAGCGCTTCCATCGACTCGTCGATGCGTCCCCGGGGCGGCGGGGTCACCTTCTTGTCCTGCACCCGGTAGTCGCCCGCCGGCATCTTCTCGACGATCTGGCGGATGATCCGCACCGACTCGCGGATCTCGTTCAGCCGGATCGAGTAGCGATCGAAGTTGTCGCCGTAGGTGCCGACGATGACGTCGAACTCCACCTCGTCGTAGCGGAGGTACGGCATGGTCCGCCGGAGGTCCCATGGGACGCCGGTCGAGCGCAGGATCGGGCCGGTCAGGCTGAGCGCGAGCGCCTCCTCGGCCGAGATGACGCCCACGCCCTCGGTGCGCTGGCGGAACACCGGCTGGCCGGTCAGGAGCTCGTCGTACTCGTCGGTCCGCGGCATCACCGTGTCGCAGATGACGGCTGACGTCGTCCTCCCAGCCGTCGGGGAGATCCGCGGCGGTCCCGCCCGGACGGATGAAGTTGTGGTTCATCCGCAGGCCCGGTCGTCTTCTCGAAGAAGGCGAGGATCATCTCCCGCTCGCGGAAGCCGTAGATCATCATCGAGGTGGACCCGAGGTCCATCCCGTTGGTGGCCATCCACATGAGATGCGACGAGACCCGGTTGAGCTCGACCATGAGCATCCGGATCCACTCGGCCGCGCGGCGGCAGCTCGACCCCGAGCAGCGACTCGATCGCCATCGAGAGCACCAGCTCGTTGGAGAGCGGCGAGAGGTAGTCCATCCGGGTGACGTTGGTCGACCCCTGGACGTAGGTGAGCTCCTCGCCGGTCTTCTCCATGCCGGTGTGGAGGTAGCCGACGACCGGTTTGGTCCGGAGCACCGTCTCGCCGTCGAGCTCGATCATCAAACGGAGCACGCCGTGGGTCGAGGGGTGCTGGGGCCCCATGTTGATGATCATGGTCTGGTCGTCGGAGCGCTCGATGTCGATGTCGGAGGGATCGAGGATCGTGCCCTCGGGGAGGCGGAGGACCGCGCCGACCTCGCGCCGGAGCTCCCCGGGCTCGGTGGTCGCCCGGCGGGTGAGCTCCTGGCGGCCCTCGGAGGTCTCGGCGACGAGACCCTCGGTGGCGCCGGCGGCGGTCGGGCTCGAGGAATGCCTCGCCCGACGACGGGCGGGGTCGCCGAGCACCGCGTCCGGATGGGGCGGTGCCGACGGCTCGTCCGAGCCGCCGGCGGGGAAGTCGGTCTCCCGTCGTGCTCATCTCGGCCCGGGTGCTCCCTTGAACTGGACCGGCACCCGACCGACCCCGTAGTCCTTGCGCAGGGGTGGCCCTCCCAGTCCTCGGGCATGAGGATCCGGGTCATGTCGGGATGGCCCTCGAAGACGATCCCGAACAGGTCGTACGCCTCGCGCTCCATCGCCTCGGTGCCGGGGTAGAGGTCGAAGAGCGAGGGTGCGACCGCATCCGACTCCGGTACCTGCAGGCGAACCCGGACCCGGCGAGCCTGGCTCAGCGAGAGCAGGTTGACGACCACCTCGAACCGCTCGGGCGCCACTCCCTCGGGGAGCCGCCGCCCGGGATGGGCCAGGTAGTCGACGCCGCAGAGATCGGCGCACATCTCGAAGCCGCCGTCGCGGAGGCCGCCCACCACGTCGAGGTACCGGGCCGGGTCGGGAACAGCACCTCCTCACCGGACACCGGCGCCCGACGTCACAGGGGCTCACCGACGCTGCGCGCGATGACCGGGTTGCGCTTCGGGGTCCCGAGGCGGACCGCATCCGGACGGTCGGGGTTCCAGCCCGAAGTGGTCTCTCGCTCACCCGCGCCGGCGTCGTCGGTGTCGCGACCCTCGTCGCTCGCCAGTTCGGCCGGCCGCGGACCCTCGACCGCGTCCCGGCGGGTGATGTCCTCGGTGCGCACCTTCGCGTGGAGGGTGAGGATCGCGTGCATCAAGGTCTCCGGCGTCGGCGGGCAGCCCGGGGCGTAGACGTCGACCGGGACGATCTGGTCGACGCCCTGGACGATCGCGTAGTTGTTGAACATCCCGCCGGTGCTCGCGCACACCCCCATCGAGAGCACCCACTTCGGCTCCATCATCTGGTCGTAGACCTGCCGGAGGACCGGGGCCATCTTCTGGGAGACCCGGCCGGCCACGATCATGAGGTCGGCCTGGCGCGGTGAGGCGCGGAAGACCTCCATGCCAAAGCGGGCGAGATCGAAGTCGGCCGCGCCGACCGACATCATCTCGATCGCGCAGCACGCGAGCCCGAACGTCGCTGGCCACATCGAGTAGGTCCGCGCCCACTTGACGAGGTCCTCGAGGCGGCCGGTCAGGAAGTTGTGCTGGAGATCCTCGAGACCCATGTCCCGCGCTCGTCTCGGGCTACGCCGCCCGGCCGGGCCCGGTCGGTGCGGTACCCGGTTCGACGGACGGCTTTTCGGGAGCAGCTCCCGGCGACGTCGGAGGAGCCGCCGAGGCCGCGACGCCGCCCGCCGCCGGCGCCCCGGCACGAGGCGGTACGCGGATCCTCGCGATGGTCGAACCCGAGGTCCGGGGCGGCATGGCCCCGACCAGCCGCTTGGCGGGCCCCCAGTGGAGCGCACCATTGCTGATCAGGAAGAGGAAGGAGATGAACACCACCGCCGCGAAGACGACCACCTCGATCAGCCCGAACGAGCGAAGCTGATGAAAGACCACCGCCCAGGGGTACAAGAAGATGATCTCGATGTCGAAGATGATGAAGATCATGGCGACGAGGTAGAAGCGCACCGGGAACCGGGTGGGCGGTTCGATGTTCGGCACGATGCCGCATTCGTACGGTGCCGTCTTCGCGGCGGTGGGTCGCTTGGAGGGGGCGAGCAGGCCCGAGGCGACGAAGGAGCCGCCCGCGAAGATCAGGGCCAGGACGAGCAGGATCAGGATCGGCAGATAGTCGTCCACAGATCGTGTTCTACCACGCTGCTCTTCCAGGAAGCACATCGAGAACGGCCTTGCGACCGCGCCCAAAACCCCTGCAGGGCGGCGGTGTACCGCGCACCGGACGCGCACCTACCATGGGGCCGTGAGCGCCCTGAGCGACGACGCCCGCACCACCGAGAAGGCGCCGAGAAGGACGTCGTCGTCCCGCCGACGAGGCGGGCGAGGCGGAGCGAACGGCAGCGACCACCTCTACGACGTGCTGGTGGTCGGAGGCGGTCCCTCGGGATCGGCGTGCGCCTACTGGCTCGCCGACGCGGGCTGGGACGTGGCCCTCGTCGAGAAGAAGGTGTTCCCGCGCGAGAAGACCTGTGGCGACGGGCTCACACCCCGCTCGGTCCGACAGCTCGCGGACATGGGGATCGAAGGCGCTCTCGCCGGTGCTCACCGCTACACCGGACTGCGATCACACGCCTTCGGACGGGTGCTCGACCTCCCGTGGCCCGAACACCCGAGCTTCCCTTCCTACGGGTACGTGATCACCCGGCACGACCTCGACGGACTGGTCAACGACGTGGCGGGCAAGGCCGGGGCGACCATCTGGCAGGGCAGCGAGGCGCTCGAGCCGATCCTCGCCGACGGAGCGGAAAGACCGGGCCACTCCGCCGCCGATCCGGAAGTGACGCCCGACCCGGGGTCGACGTTGCCCGCCTGTGTCGGCGCCGTGGTGCGGGACTCGGCGACCGGCGAGACCCGCGAGGTCCGGGCGCGCTACGTGGTCGTCGCCGACGGCGCGAACTCGCGCTTCGGCCGAGCACTCGGTGCGTCGCGCAACCGGCGCCAGCCGATGGGAATGGCGCTGCGCGGCTACTACACCTCGCCGGGGCACGACCAGCCGTTCATCGAATCGCACCTCGACATCCGCGACACCGAAGGAAAGGTCATGCCCGGCTACGGATGGATCTTCCCGCTCGGCGACGGACGGGTGAACGTCGGGGTAGGGCTGCTCTCGACCGACCGGCGGTGGAAGGGCGTCAACACCTCGACGTTGATGGAGCACTTCATCGCATGGGCACCGAAGGAGTGGGAGCTCTCACCGGAGACCTCCCTCGGACCCCCTACCGGCGGGAAGCTGCCGATGGGGTTGTCGGTCGGCCCGCGGGTCGGCCCGACCACTCTGGTGATCGGTGACGCGGCCGGTGCGATCAACCCGTTCAACGGCGAGGGGATCGCCTACGGCTACGAGACAGGTCGCCTCGCGGCGGCGTCGCTCGGCGAGGCGCTGACCGGCGAGGGTGCCCGGGCACTCGCTCGCTACGAGACGCGCCTCGAGGACACCTACGGCATCTACTACCGGGTCGCGCGAGCGTTCATCCGGATGATCAGCCGACCTGAGCTGATGCGCATCTGTGTCGAGTCCGGTATGCGCTACGAGCCGCTCATGTCCATGGTGTTCATGATCATGGCCAATTTGTTGCAACCCGACGAGCTCGGGCACGCCGAGCGCGCCTACCGGATGTTCGCGCTCATCGCACGACTTGCGCCGAGCGACGCCTGAGCGACCGGGTCCGAGTCGACCTTCGATCGCTACCTCGACGAGGCGCCTGCGATCCGAGCCGCCATCGCGTCGAAGGCCGGCACGAACGCGGACGTGGGAACCGGCGGCCCGTTCGTCGTCGGCTCGAGCAGTGAGGAGACCCGGCCTCCGAACATGAACGCCTGCCCGACCACATCTTTCCCCCCGGATACGGTGGTGATGTTGGTCAGGTAGCCGTAGGCCTTGACCCCGGCCGGAGCCGACAAGGTGACCACCTGCAGCTGTGCGACCGACCCCGGCGACGCGGCCGCGACCAGCGCACTCTGGTGCTGCGAGTAGCAGGGCACGAAGCTCGCCGCCGCGAACGGCGCGGCGAGAGCCTGCACCTGGGCGGCCGAGGCCATGACCGTCGTCGTCGAGTGCATCTGGAAGCCGGTCGCCGAGCTGTCCTGGAAGCTCGGTGACGAGGCGGTCGCCACCTCACCGGACTGTGCGGTCCCGCCGAAGAGGCCCGAGGCCGCCGAGACGGGGATCCCGAGGCAGCCTGCCAGCGCGGTGTCGGCCGTCCGCTGCGCCTGGAGCGGCGCGGCCAACGGGCTCGCGGGCGGAACGGTCGCCGGAACGCGCGCCCAACCTGCCGGGAGGTCGGTCACGCGCAGGTTGATCGACGCGGCCAGCGCCGCATCGGCGGCAACCGCGGAGGTGGTCGGGGGGGCGGTGGCCGTCGTCGTCGAGTTGTTGTGCTTCTTCACGAAGACGTAGGCGATGCCGCCGACCACGAGCACAAGAGCGACGACCAAGACCAGGGTCACTGTGCGACGACGCCCATCGGGCGGCTGCTTCTCGCGGCGCGGCTCGACCTGTCGTTCGTCTTTCCTTCCCTCTTTCTTCTTCTTCTTGGCCGCGGCGGCGGAGAGGACGACCACCTCCCCCGGACCGGTCGGGAGGCCGATCGAGGTCTCGTGATCGGGGGGGGCGATCGTCGCAGCCTGGGGCTCCGGCACGGGCTCCGGCTCCGGCTCCTGTTCCGGCTCCGTCGTTGTCGTCTTGTCGCGTCCCGGCCAGCGGAACCCGCCCCGTGGCTCGGGAGGCGGACCGTTCTCGAGCGGCGGCGGGGGGAGGGTCATGTGCAGAGGAACCGGTTCGTCGGGGGCTTCGGTCGGTGGCGTCGGAACCGCGAAGATCCCTGTGGGCACCGCCTCCTCGGTGGCCGGCTTCGAGCGGCGCCACCGCCGCTTCTTCGACGGCGCGGGTGGCGGAGCCTGGCCGAGCGGCGGGTTGTCCCAGGCGGTGGCCTCCGGTGACGCGTCACCGAGCAGGTCCCACGCCTGGGCGGGAGGCTCGCCCGGGGCGGCGGGGCCGGCACCCACCGGAGGGAGGGGCGCCCCGGCAACACCGAGAGGCGGCGGGGCCGGGGCCGGAGTCGGCGGCGGGGCCGGGGTCGGCGGCGGAGCTGTCGGAGGCTGGGCCGCGGGCGGAGGCGGAGGGGGTGGAGGGGGGGCGGCGCGCTCGCCTGTGGGGGCGGCGGCGCGCTCGCCTGTGGCGGCGGCGGCGCGCTCGCCTGTGGCGGTGGCGGCGCGCTCGCCTGCGGAGCGGCGATCGGTGTCTCGCCCGTGTCGTCCGCCGAGCCGTTGGCGGATCCGCTCGCGGCAGCCGCTGCGGCGGCCGCCGCAGCGGCTGCAGCTGCGGCGCCCTCTGCTGTCGCGGGCGCCATGCGCGGGCTCGGCAGCGGGGTCTCGGCCGCGCCGACCGGGCCGGTTCCCGGGTCCGCCGCGACGAGACCGGTCGGCGCGCCGGTCGACGCTTCGGCGCTCGCTCCCGCGTTCGACGCGGTGGAGGTGGGCTGAGTGGCCATCATCCGGTAACGGGCGAGCCACGCCGGCAGCGCCTGGTCGAGATAGGCCGCCTGGCCCGGCGAGACGGTCTCGGTGGGGAGCAGGAAGCGGATCGACTGCCCGCCCGAGGTGAGCTCCATCACGGCGGCGCTCCGGCCGTCGGAGAGCTCGACCTTCTCGTTGCAGGCGGCCGAGTCGAGTCCCGACCACACGAGCAACCGTTCGATCTGGGGCTGGGGACCCTGCACTGTGATCCCCGCGGACGTGAACAAGAGGCTGAGCCCCTCGGTCGTCTTCGTGCCCCGCTCGGTGTCACCAGCGAGAGCGACACCGCCCAACTGCATCCCCTCGGGAGGCAGTTCCGTGATTCCGACGGTCATGGACCTCTCCTTCGTCGCCGGGGCGCGCCCCGACTCGATCGAGCCGCTCTGGTCATCCTGTCGCCGTCGGCGCGCGCTCGGCAAGGACCCATGGCTCCCGAAGAGGAGGGGCGGGCACCCCTTCCCTCCTGCTCCTCACCGTTTTCGAGCGTCGTCTGCGACGTTTCACACCCGTTCATACTGGC
This sequence comes from uncultured Acidimicrobiaceae bacterium, assembly GCA_963784155.1. Taxonomy (GTDB): domain Bacteria; phylum Actinomycetota; class Acidimicrobiia; order Acidimicrobiales; family RAAP-2; genus Bog-756. Next base: position 234,946 of record CAWAQF010000007.1, on the reverse strand, counting down.
CCACTGCGGCGCGAAACCGACGGATCCCGCGTGCCTGTTCATCGCCGGTCCCGGGCCGGTCGAGCACGGCACACCTGCTCGGGCGGAGACGGCTCAGCCTCCGAGTGCTTCGCCGATCGCTTCCGAGGCGGCCTCGAGGACGAGATCGAGCTCTGCGCGGCCATGGGCCATCGAGGGGAACGCCACTTCGTAGGGCCCGGGTGCGAACGCGACGCCACGGTCGAGCATCGCGGTGAACAGGCGCCGGTAGATGCCGGTGGCCGCCGACGCAGCCGCGCCGTCGTAGTCGACGACCGGTCCGGCGCCGGCCGGCACGAAGAAGAGGCCGAAGAGCGGGCCGACGACGGGAACCTGCGCGACGAGCGGCCGGCCGGCATCGTCCTCCACACCTGCTTTCCCGAGCGCGGTCGAGAGCACGTCCTCGAGCTCGGTGGCGAACGGTGCCACCCGCGTCGAGAGGGCCTCGTAGTCCTCGGGCCCGAGCGCGCGGAGCACGGCGAGACCCGCCGCCGTCGCGAGCGGGTTTCCCGACAAGGTGCCCGCCTGGTACACCGGGCCCTCGGGCGCGAGCACGGAGAGCACCTCGGACCTCCCACCGAACGCGCCCACCGGGAGCCCCCCGCCGATCACCTTGCCGAAGCACCAGAGGTCGGGGCGCACCCCGAGCCGCTCGGACGCGCCGGCCGGGCCGACACGGAACCCGGTGATGACCTCGTCGAAGACGAGGAGCGCTCCCACCTCGTCGCACGCGGCGCGCAACCCCTCGAGGAATCCGGGTCGGGGCGCGACCAGTCCCATGTTGGCGGCGACTGGCTCGACGATCACGCACGCCACACGTTCGTCGAGCTCGGGCACCACGTTGTAGGGCGCGACGACGGTGTCGGCGACCGCGGACGGAGGCACCCCCTCCGAGCCCACCAGGCCCAGGGTGGCCACCCCGCTTCCCCCTCCGGCGAGCAGGCCGTCGGAATGGCCGTGGTAGCAGCCGGCGAACTTGACCGTGCGGGGGCGGGCGGTGAACCCCCGGGCGACACGGATCGCGCTCATCGCGGCCTCGGTCCCCGACGACACCAGCCGGACCTGCTCGCATCCGGGGACCCGGCTGCAGATCGTCTCGGCCAGGAGGACCTCGCCCTCGGTCGGTGCCCCGAACGTGGTCCCCGAGCGCGCGGCCGACTCCACCGCCTCGACGACGGCGGGATCCGCATGACCGAGGATCGAGGCACCGTAGGACTGCACCAGGTCGAGCAGGCGGTTGCCGTCGGCGTCCCACACGTATGCACCGCGGCCACGCGTGACGAAGTAGGGATGGCCGCCGACCGAACGGAACGAGCGGACAGGTGAGTTGACCCCGCCCGGGATGACGGCTCGCGCGCGCGCGAACAGCGCCTCCGAGCGTTTGCGGTCAGCCACCCACCACCTCGGCGACCTCGGCCGCGAAGTAGGTGAGGACGAAGTCGGCTCCGGCGCGTTTGAGCGCGGTCAGCTGTTCGAGCGCGACCGCGGTGCCGTCCAGCCAGCCGTTGGCAGCAGCGGCCTTGACCATCGCGTACTCACCACTGACGTGGTAGGCCGCCACGGGCACGTCAACCGAGGCGCGCACCTCGGCCAGCACGTCGAGGTTGGTCATCGCCGGCTTCACCATGACCATGTCGGCGCCCTCCGCCACGTCGAGCGCGACCTCGCGGCACGCCTCGCGGCGGTTGCGCGCGTCCTGCTGGTAGGCCTTGCGGTCACCGCCGCCGGCGATCTGCACACCTGCCGCGTCGCGGAAGGGTCCGTAGAGCGACGAGGCGTACTTGGCCGAGTAGGCGAGGACGGCGGTCCCGGTGTGTCCGTCGGTGTCGAGCGCGGCTCGGATGGCCGCGACCTGGCCGTCCATCATCCCGCTCGGCGCCACCACGTCCGCCCCGGCGGCCGCCTGGACCACCGCCAGCCGGGCGTAGAGGTCGACGGTCGCGTCGTTGTCGACGTCGCCGGTGGCCGGGTCGAGGACCCCGCAGTGCCCGTGGTCGGTGAACTCGTCGAGGCAGCAGTCGGCCATCACCACCACCCGGTCGCCGACCGCGTCGCGCACCGCGGTGAGTGCGCGGGAGGTGATGCCGTCGGGCGTGACGGCGGCGGAACCGGTCGCGTCCTTCTCCTCGGGCCGCGGCACACCGAAGAGGATGACGCCGGGAACACCGAGCGAGCTCAGCCGCTTGACCTCGAGCGCGCAGCTCTCCACCGTGTGCTGGACCACTCCCGGCAGGGACTCGACCGGTCGCGGCTCGTCGATCCCGTCGGCCACGAAGAGGGGCGCGACGAGGTCGTCGACGGAGAGCGCGGCCTCGGCCACGAGCCGGCGGAGTGTCTCGGTGCGTCGGAGGCGACGCATGCGCACGACCGGGAAGGACGCTCCGGCCCCGTCCGATCGGGTGCGCGCAGCTGGTTCGCTCGGCACGGCTCTCCAGCCTACGGCAGGATGATCGAGGAGACGCCGGGCGGTGGCCGCCACGAGAGGACGGTCACCCCGTGGTCGTCGAGGACCACCTTGGCCCCGCGCTCGAGGAGGCTCGCCCGATCGGCCTCTGCCGCGGCTGGCGGGATCGACTCGATCCCCGCAGAGGGGACGATCACGAAGTCCACCTCGCCCGCGCGGACCGGAAACCGTTGGGGCGCGGCCAGCAACGGGTAGAGCTCGGTGCGGTCGGCGAAGCGCCCGATCACACCTTGTGAGACGACGGCCTCGGCACCCGGTGGCGCGCGGTCGAGCGCGGTGCCGAGCGCGGCCGCGGTCGGCCCGCCCACCTTCCACCAGTCGGCGCGGATGGTGCGGTACAAGGGCACGTTCTGCACCAGCGCCACGGTGACGAACACCGCGGCCAGCACGACGGCTGCGGCGATCCGCCAGCGCCGGCCGGCCGGTGTGGGTCGTGCGATACGGACCAGGAGGATGACCGACCCGACGAAGACGAAGGGGATCACCGCGAGGGTCTGGAACGCGATGGTCGGCGAGAGGAACGCCTTGTTGGCGTTGAGCGCGGTCGGGACGAGCGTGCCCAGCGCGACGAAGAAGCCCCATGGTGTTGCCACACCGACCAGGCCGGCCGAGGCCACCACCCGGCCGATCCCGCCGATCCGGTCGACCAGGGTGTGAAGGACGTGGAAGGGATGGAGGAGCAGGTGGACGACGACCCATCCGCTGCTCGCGTCCGGCGCGGCACCGACCAGGTAGCCGTAGTTGCTGACGATTCCGCTGCCCTTGTTGGCTCCGAGCACCGTCGCGAGCACCACCCAGCTCGCCGAGAGGAGCGCGACCGTGAGCGGGGCCCGCCAGCCGCTCGCCCGCCGCGCACCGCGCGACACCAACCCGGCGATCCCGACGCAGAGCGCCCCGACCGCGACGACGTCGCCGAAGAGGAGTGAGATCGCCGCCACCACGATCGCCGTGCGGGGTCTCCCCCGCCAAAGGGCGTATCCCGACCACACCAGGAGGGGCAGCCCGATGGTCTCGAAGTGCACGTCGAAGGAGGCCGCCAGGTACCACCACGGGTTGACGACCAAGAACGCGAGCGCGACCAGCGCCACCGTGGTCCGTGCGCTCGCGGCACGGGCAGCGCAGATCGCGGCGACCCAGGTCATCGCGAGCCACTCGGTCGCCACGAGCGCGGCGTCTTGGAGCCAGAGCAGCTGGACCGAATGCGGCCAGACCCTCCCGACCAGTGCGATCGGCCACATGGCGAGCTCGAAGTGGCTCCGCCAGAACGGGTAGGTGGGCGTCTGGATGGTGTCGGTCGGGTCGAGGTGGCCGTGCCCGATCGCCCACCAGGCCTGTGCGTACGTCCCGAAATCGTCGGTCAGGTCGAAGCGACGGTAGAGGTAGGTGCTGTAGACGACCAGGACGACGAACTGCGCGAAGAGGACCGCCCCGCAGCAGATCCAGAAGGTCCGCATCTTGCTCGCGTCGAGAGCGGCCCACCGTGCGGCGAACCATCGATGTTCCCGACGTCGGGCGTCGGCCGCCGATGTGGGGGTGGGTGTGATGACAGTGCTCATCGCAACCGCCGTCCCCGCCCGCCGCGGGGAGCGTCGCGCGGAGTCGTGCCGAGCGCCCGCGCCAGCGCGTCCACCAGGCCGTCGATCGTATGCGGCTCTGCTTCGACGGTCACTTCGAGGCCGGCCTCGCGCGCCGTGCGCGAGGTCGAGGGTCCGATCGACGCGACGGTCGACGGCAGCTCGTCCCGCCCGAGCAGCGTGAGGGTGTGCTCCACCGTCGACGACGAGGTGAACGCGATCGCGTCGGCGTTCCGAGCGCGGTCGACGGCATCCGCCGGAGGGACTGCCGCGACGGTGCGATAGGCGACGACCTCGTCGACGAGCCATCCGTTCTCACGCAGGCCTTCGGCCAACCGGCCCCGCACGGTCTCCGCACGCGGAAAGAGCACGGTCCCCGCCGAGACGCCGCTGTTCTCACCGGTGGGGGCGGGTGCATCCGGGAACGCGTCGACGAGACCTGCAGAAGTGGCGACATCGGCCACCACCTCCGGCTCGATCCCCGCGGCGCGCAACGCCGACGCGGTCCCCTCGCCGAGTGCAGCCCACCTCGCCTCCACACGGTCCGCTCCGGGCCCGAGAACCTGGAGGAGCCGGTTCGCCGCGTTGGCCGACGTCAGTGCGACCCAGCCGTAGGAGCCTGCCGCGAGACGCTGTGCCGCCCCGGCGAGAGCCGTTCCACCGTCCGCGGCGGTGTCGGTCGCGATGACCGGCAACTCGACGACCGAGGCGCCGAGGGACACCAGCCGCTCGACCATCCGGGATGCCTGATCTCGCGCTCGGGTCACCACGACCGACCGGCCGGTGAGGGCCCCCTCGCTCACGAGGTGCCGGTCGTGCCGAGGTCGAGTGCGGCCACCGGGCCGACCACGATCACCGAGGGCGCCGGCAACGCGACCTCGCCGAGCGCCTCGAGCGTCGAACGGGCCACCTGCTGGGCGTCGGTGGTGCCCCAGTGGACGACCGCGACCGGCGTGGTCGGTGCGCGCCCGGCGGCGACCAGGCGCGCGGCGATGTCGGCGCGGTCGGCCATGCCCATCAGGATCACGAGGGTCCCTCCCGCCCTACCGAGCGCGTCCCAGTCGACGCCGCCCGGCTCGGCCGGGTCGCCGGTGTGCCCGGTGACGACGGTGACCGACGCTGACAGCTCTCGGTGGGTGACCGGGATCCCGGCCGCGGCGGGGACCGCGAAGGCCGACGAGACGCCGGGCACCACCTCGTAGTCGACACCGGCATCGCGGAGGGCTGCGGCCTCTTCCCCGCCCCGCCCGAAGACGAAGGGATCGCCACCCTTGAGACGCACCACCGCGTGACCGGCACGCGCGTGCCCGACCATCAACTCGTTGATGGCCGCCTGACGCCCCGGGTCGCCGGGTCGCTTGCCGACGTCGATCAGCTGCGCGGTCGGCGATGCGAGCGCGAGGAGCTCGGGGGTGACCAGGCGGTCGTGGATGACCACGTCGGCAGAGCCGAGCAGCTCTCGTCCTCGCAGGGTCATCATCCCGGGGTCGCCGGGACCGGCCCCGACCAGCGCGACGCTCACGCCCGCACGGCGGTGTCGGCGCCGGCCACCCCGCCGGTGCCGTCGCCGTCGGTGCCCTCACCCGCGCGCTCGAGCAGGTACCGCGCCACCTCCCGTCCGAGCTCCTCGCCGTCGTGACCACGACGGCGGTGCCGCAGGACGACCGTCCCTCCCCAGCCGGCGAGCATCCCCGACAGCATGACCTGCGGTCGGCCCTCCGGGGTGCTCCTGTCGGCCGACTCGCCGTCGGGCTCGTCGGCGAGCTGCGCGTGGGCGCCGACCGGCAGGGTGCACCCGCCGCCGAGCTCGGCGAGGAATGCGCGCTCGGCGCTCACCAGGCGCCGAGCGACCGGATCGTCGACGGCCGAGAGGGCAGCGAGCGTCCGGGCGTCGTCGCCGCGGCACTCGACCGCGAGCGCACCTTGGCCGACCTGGGGCACCATCACCTCGGAGCCGAGCACCTCGCTCTCCACCCCGGTCGGCGCGCGCCAACCGAGGCGGTCGAGGGCGGCCTGCGCGACCACGACCGCGGCGATCCGTCCCGTGCCGGCGGTGGCGATCCTGGTCGCGAGGTTCCCCCGCAGGTCTGCGAAGAGGAGGTCGGGCCGGATGTCGCCGAGCTGCGCACGGCGCCGGGCCGACCCGGTGGCCACGGTCGACGCGGTCGGGAGGCTGCCGACCGACCCGCCGATCAGCGTGTCGCGGGCGTCCGCGCGCTCGGGGAAAGCGGCGAGCACCAGATCCGGCGCCCCGAGGAGATCCGACGCGGGCAGGTCCTTCGCCGAGTGGACCGCCGCGTCGGCGTCACAGCGGACGACGGCGGCCTGGACCTCCTTCACGAAGATCCCCTGCCCGCCGAGCCGGTCGAGGGGGACGTCGCGCCGCCGGTCGCCCTCGGTCTCGACCACCACCAGGGTGGTCGCGATCCCGTGGACCCCGAGCAGGGCGCCCACCCGTTCCGCCTGCCAGCGGGCGAGCGGCGAGCCCCTGGTCGCCAAGCGGAGCACCGCCGGGTCGCTCATGGCAGTGCCGGGCCGGGCACGGGCTAGAGATCGAAGAGCGTTCGGAGTGCCTCGGTCAGCCGCTCACCTCTCGGTGTTCCGGCCGCGGCCTTGAGGGCGACGGTCGGCTGGTGCAGCAGCTTGGCCACCACCGCGCGGGTGGTCGCGTCGACCTGTTCCCACTGCTCGTCGGAGAGCTCCGAGCTTCTCCCCCGTTGCTTCGCGATCTCGGCGCGGCGCGCATCCTCCACCCTGGACCGCATCGCCGAGACGATCGGTGCCGCGTCCCGGGCACGGGCCGCGGTGCGGAAGCGCTCGACCTCCTCGGCGACGATCTCGGTCGCCGCGGTCACCTCCTCGCGGCGCCCGGACAGCGCGCCCGCGACCGCCGCCCGGAGATCCTCCATGTCGAGGAGCTCGACGCCCTCGAGCGCCCCGGCCGCCGGCTCCACGTTGCGCGGCACCCCGAGGTCGATCACGAGGAGCGGTCCGGCGCCCTCGCGTCGGGCCGCCGCGGCCACCACCATGGGCGTCTCGATGATCGGATGGGTCACGCCGACCGTCGAGAAGACCACGTCGGCCGATTGGATGAGCGGAAGGAGGTCGTCGGAGGACTCGGCCCGCACGGAGCCGGCCACCGACGAGGGCAGTCCCGCGACGACCTCCTCGCCCCGGTCGGTCGTGCGGTTCGCGATCACCACCTCCGCGGCACCGTGACCGTTGAGCGCCTGGGCGACGCCGGTCCCCATCTCACCCGCGCCGATCACGAGGATCCGCGCGCCGGCGAGGCCACCGGCGCGGCGCTCCGCACCCAGCGCGACCGCTCCATGGGACATCGAGGTCACGCCGCGGGCGATCGCGGTCTCCGAGCGCACCCGCTTGCCCGTCTCGACCGAGTGGCGGAAGAGCGCTCCGAGGATCGGTCCCGACGATCCCTCCGCCTGTGCCTTCTCCCATGCCCTGCGCACCTGACCGAGAACCTCGGACTCGCCGATCACCGCCGAGTCGAGCCCCGAGGCCACCGAGAAGAGGTGGACCGCGACGTCGTCGTCGAAGCGGATGGTGAGGCGCTCGGCGAGCGCGTCCACCGGGCTGCCGCTGACGGCCGCGAGGAAATCCTGGAGCTCGGCCACGCCGTCGTGGAAGCGCTCGACCACCGCGTAGACCTCGGTGCGCAGGCACGTCGAGAGAATGACCGCCTCGGAGAGGTTCGAGCGGTCGCGGAGGCGCCCGAGTGATTTGGCCAGGTCGGTTTCGGGGATGGACACGGCCTCGAGCAGCTCGAGGGGGGCGTTGCGCTGCTCGAGCCCCACCACGATCACCGACATTTGCTCGTCCTCCCCGCCGACCGGTGCATCCTTCGCTGTCCCACTCTCACTGGTCTGACTGGCACTGGCTGGCTCTCAAGCGTAGGGCGGAGTCCTGCTTCTTCGGTGCGAGAAGCGCTCTGACCAGCATCGCGGGAAGGCGCGCCCACTGCCAGTCGGGGTGCGGAAGCCCAGCGGAGGAGACTGGGCGGCGGAGGGGACTGGGCGGCGACGTGGCGCTGCGGCGACGTGGCGCCCGCGAAGTCGGGCGGTCCGCTGCGAGTCGGGCAGTCCGGGACTGGGGGTGACCGGGGCGAGGTGGATCTCGAGGAGCGCTGACCCTGATCGCTTTCGCCGGACATTGGACAGTTGTCCAAAGTTTGCGGGAACGAGTAACGGGGCCATCTTCGAAGGCCGGACTCGCTCGCCACGAGCAGCCCCGATTCGATGGGCTCAGTCGGACGAGCTGGGGGTCAGCCCGATCGAGCGGATCACCGGCATGCGGTCCGGGGCGCCGTCGGTGGTCAGCCGCGACTGGTAGAAGCTCATGATCTGGAGCTCGATGCTCAAGTCGACGTAGCGGAGCAGTACGTCGGCCGGGACCTCGAGCACGCGGGGCGCAAAGTTGAGGATCGAGTGGACTCCCGCCGCGACCATCTGGTCGGCGACTCTCTGGGCGCCGGCTGCCGGCGTGGTGATGACGCCAATAGCGAGCGATCGCTCGGCGGCGATGGCCATGAGGTCGTCGGGGTGGCGCACGACCACGTCGTCGATGCGCTCCCCGATGATCGCCGGGTCGGTGTCGACCAGCGCGGCGACCCGGAAGTTGCGTGCGGCGAAGCCTTGCGAACGCGCGAGCGCGCGCCCGAGGTTGCCGATGCCCGCGATGACCACCGGCCAGAGCCGGTCGAGGCCGAGCTCCCGCTCGATCTGCTCGATCAGGAACGCCGCGTCGTAACCCGCTCCACGGGTGCCGAAGGAGCCGAGGAGAGAGAGGTCCTTGCGGACCTTCGCCGCGTTCACCTGTGCCGAAGATGCGAGCAGCTCGGAGGAGACCGTCGTCGTGCCCCCCCGCAGCAACTCCTGGAGAATGCGCTGGTAGACGGGCAAGCGGGCCACGGTGGCCTCGGGTATCCGGCGACGACCAGGCGGAGGCGTGCCGGGCCACGCGCCGCTGTTTCCCCGGCTGTCCTCGGAGGTCACGGCCTGCATGGTACGGCCCAGAGGCGTGGCGCGGGCAACCGAATCGCGCCCGTCAGCCGGGGGGATCGTCCCCGGCCAGTCGGAGTCGCACGACGGGATGGGAGCCCGGCCCGGCGAACCCGAGGGCTCCTGCGGCAGACGCCCGGTCGAAGACGAGGGCCACGTGTCCGTTGGAATCGATCAGGACGCCGAGCTCGCCCGGTTCGAGTTCCGCGAACGACCGCACCCGCCTGGCGGCGAATGGATGTCCGCGAGCGGCGCGAACACCGCCGGTTGTGCCGGGGGCCGGCTCGAGCTGCACGTCGGCCCACCCACCAGGTGCGAGGCCGAGGCCGTCGAGGTCCGCCACTCCGAGGTCGAGTTGCACGTTGCCGAACCGGTCGATCCAGGTCACGGACGCGACGAGCGCGGTGCCCTGGCCGGTTGCCGACGCTCCCTCCGCCGGTCCACGCGCAGTGAGCGTCGCCAGGCCCGCCGTTGGGACGGAGACGCCGATCGCGTCCGGATCGCCGCCGCGCACGAGGTGCGCGGCCGCCGGCGCGAAGACGTCGCGTCCGTCGAAGGTCGCACCGTGGTGACCGGTCGAGCTCTCGACGGGTCCCTCGCCCGTGCTCGTTGCGTGATCACGCGGGCGGGTGAGCTCGAACACCCGGTCGGCGCCGCCGAGGAGCGCTGCCGCGGGCACGAGCAATCCGTTGTCGGGCCCGACCAGCCAAGTCGGTCCGGCCGAGGCGATGCCCCTCGCGGCAGCATCGGGCGGGCCGGCGACGTGCACGGCAACGCCTCGGCGAGCCGTCCCCACCCCGGGGTCGACCACGGCGAGCACCACGCCCGCACCGAGGTAGGGGGCGCAACGGACGAGCATGTCGGCACCCGCTGCCACGTCGAAGGGCGGGACCTCGTGGGAGAGGTCGATCACCGTGACGTCCGGTGCAGACCGGAAGAGGATCGCCCGGACCACACCCGCGAACTCGTCCGCGCCGCCATAGTCGGAAAGGAAGAAGACGGCGCCCGGTTCCGCGTCCATCTCAGTGACGCGCACGGCGAGAGGTCAGAGCCGCTGGAGCGTGGTCGCAGCGATCTGCTCGAGCCCGGACGTGGTGGTCGAGTTCGAGTACCAGCTGATGAAGGTCGCCACCTTCCCTCTCACCGCGTAGAACGCGTCGAAACAACCGTGCTGTCCCCCCGACGAGAGGGTCATCCGCGCGGCGACACCGGCATCGCCGGTCGGAATTCCTCCGAGTGCGGTGACCGTCGCCGACCGCCCCTGGCTCGGCTGCGTGAGATCGTGCGCGCACGACTCGAAGTCGGACCGCAGCTGCGCAGCCGACGGTGCCGCCTGCCCCGGCGGGAACACCGCCACCGTCTGGAGGACGTCGGCAGCGGCCGAGCTCGGTCCGACGAACACCACACTGGTCCTCGCGGTCGGGCCCTTGACGTCCACCTGGTCGGCCAGACAGCCGGGTGCACCTTGTGTGCTGGCCGCGTTCGGTGAGGAGTCGACCGTCCATCCGGAGGGGAAGTCGGCGAGGGTCAGCTTCTTCGGGTCGAGCAGTGCGGCCTCCGCCGCGGGAAGAGTCGTGGTGGTCGCGGTGGTGGTGCTCGACGAGGATGACGAGGAGGAGGTGCACGAGGCGAAGCCCGCACCCAGGACGACGAGCGGGGCCGACACGGATGCGGCACGCCGCGAGAGGAGCCGAGGGCGGAGCTTCGGTCGTGCTCCGAGCTGCCACGTCACCGGCCGAGCCGCCGCGTCACCGGCCGAGCTGCCTCGACCGCTCGCTGGCCGCGGCCACCGCCTCGATGAACGCCGAGCGCACCGCCTTGAACTCGAGGGTCCGCACCGCGGCGGCGGTGGTCCCCCCGGCGAGGTCACACCCGCGCGGAGCTGTGCGGGCTCCTCGTCCGTCTCGTCCATCATCCTCGCCGCACCGAGCACCGTGCCGGTCACCAGGCGTCGGCTCATCTCCCGGCTCAGGCCCGCGCTCACGCCGGCTTCGATCATCGCCTCGGCGACGAGGAACACGTAGGCGGGACCGGAGCCCGAGAGCGCGGTCACCGCGTCGAGATGGCGTTCGGGCACCCGGACGACGATCCCGACTGCTCCGAGCACACCTTCGGCCCAGTCGAGGTCGGCGGCCTTCGCCGCGCTGCCTCCCGACATGGCGGCCACCCCTGCGCCGATCCGCGCCGGCGCGTTGGGCATCGCCCGCACGATCACCCCGCCGGTACCGAGCGCCTCCTCGAGCCGGGCGGTCGACAGTCCCGCCACGATCGAGAGCACCCGTCGGACCCCGACCGCGGCGAGCATGCGAACGGCGGCCTCGGCCACCTCGGGCTTGACCGCGAGCACGGCGTCGTCCGCCGCGACCGGTGCGTCGACCACGGTGACACCCGGGAAGGTGGTGGCGAGCAGCTCGCGCCGTTTCGCATCGGGATCGCACACCGCGAGCTCCGAGGCTTCCGCCCAACCGCCCGAGAGGAGGCCCGAGAAGAGGGCCGCACCCATCGTGCCGCCGCCGACGACCAACAACCTGGGTGTCATGCGGGAACGCTACCAGCGGGTCGGTCAGGCGCCGGCTTGGTCAGCTCACTCCGCGGCGGCGCGCGGTGCGGGCGGGCGTCGGCGGTAGCGACCCTCGTAGCCGAGCGACATCGCGGTCGGAAAGCACTCGTCCGTGTAGGCGAGGGACGCGCCGATGATCCGGTCGAGCTCGGCGTCGTCGACGCGGACGACCGGCACCCGGCCGACGAGGTAGACGGCGTCCTCGGGACCCAGCGCGAACGACATGCCCGCGAGATCCGCGTTGCGCTTGAGGAGGTACTCCCAGGTGGCCTCGATGTTGGTCTCCGGCGCGGGCATCACCTGGGTCTCGTAGTGGAGTGTCCTCTGGCGGAGCGTCAGCCAGACGGTCACGAACTCCTTCTCGTCGCCGCGCAGCCGGAGGTACCAGCGGGGTGCCCCGGTCACCGGGTCCCCTCCCGCCTGACGATCGACCGCGACGAGGGCGTCACCTCTTGCGAGCTCACGCGAAGCCCAGTCGTCGATGAGCCGGCAGATCTCGTCGCGACTGTCGGGATCGAGCAACCCTTCCCAGGCGTCGCTCACGAGCACTCGACGAGTCGGCCGACGGTGAGCTCGGCGTAGATCTCGCGGAGGAGATGTGCGGCCCGTGCCCACGTGTAGCGCCGCGCCCGCAGGACCGCCCCGGTTCCCAGGCGCTCGGCGAGCAAGGGCTCGGCGAGGATCTGGCGCACCCAGGCCGCGAACGCGTCGGACGACGAGGGGTCCTCGACGAGGAAGCCGGTGCGCCCGTGGTCGACGAGACTCTGCAGACCGCCGACGTCGGAGGCGACGACCGGGGTGCCGCAGGCCGCAGCCTCGAGTGCGACCAGGCCGAAGGACTCGGACCGGCTCGGGACGAGGCAGACGTCGGCCGCGCGGTAGTAGGTCGAGAGCAGCTCATGGGGACGGGGAGGCACGAAGGTCACCCGGTCGGCCAGACCGAGCTCGTCGACCAGTGCATGGACCCGTCCGACCTCGTCTTCGCCCTGTGGACCGCTCGGACCGCCGACCACCACCAGCCGGGCACCCTGATGGTCGGTCGCGAGAGCCCCGAGCGCCTCCACCGCGACCGCGAGTCCCTTGAGCGGTTGGATCCTCCCGACGAAGAGGAGGAGCGGACCCGGGCCGGACAACCCGAGCGCACGCCGGGCCTGCACGCGGTCGCCGGGACCGAAGAAGGCGTGATCCACGCCCGGCGCGACGATCCGGATACGCGACGGGTCCGCCGCGTACAGATCGGAGAGCTGCGCGGCCTCCACCGAGCACGAGGCGAGCACGGTGTCCGAACACCGGATGACCGTCGCCTCGGCCTCGGCGCGCCGGTAGGACTCGTGGGCCTCGAGCTCCTCGGGGCTCGCCTCGGCCTTCACCCGGTCGAGGGTGTGGAAGGTGGAAACGAGCGGCAGGTTCATCTGGTGCTTGATCAGATGGCCGGCGACGCCGCTCAGCCAGTAGTTGGCGTGCACCGCGTCGAACGGGTGGTCCTCTTCGTTGCCGAACGCGGCGCCGGTGCGCATCGACTTGAGGACACCGTCCGCGAACTCGTCGACGAAGTCCGGCAAGGACTCCTTCGGGACCGAGGTCGGTGGCCCCGCGGACACGTGGTGCACCCGGAGGCCCGGTTCGATGGTGACGGTCGCAGGAAGGTCGTCGCACCACGAACGGGTGAACACGTCGCAGATCACGCCGGCGCGTGCCAGCGCGGAGGAGAGCTCACGGACGTAGACGTTCATGCCGCCGCCGTCACCGGTGCCCGGCTGGGCAAGCGGCGAGGTGTGCATCGACAGGACAGCCAGGCGCCTCATGCGCCGAAGATCCTACCGGGAGGCCGAGTTCAGCCCGCTGCCGGGGATGCGGTGCCGCCGACCGGGACGTTCCCGTTTCCGGCGGCTCCCCGGTCGGCGTCGTGCGGCTCCGGCTCGCTCTCCGCGGACTCGTGCGGAGCTGCGGGAGATGCCGACGCGCGCTCGTGGTCGGCCTGCGCGTCGTTCTCGTGTCGGAAGGAGAGGTAGATCCGCATCATCGCCTGGCGCTGTTCTTCGGTCAGGTGGTGATCGGCGAAGATGTGACGCGAGAGGTCGGTGTCGCCGTCAGGGCGCTCGAGGATGCCGGCCTGCACGTAGAGAGTCTCCGCCGAGATCCGGAGCGCCTTCGCGATCTGCTGGAGGATCTCCGCCGAAGGCCGCCGCAACCCTCGCTCGATCTGGCTCAGATACGGATTCGAGATCCCTGCGAGCTCCGAAAGACGACGCAACGAGAGGCGGGCCGAATTCCGCTGCTCGCGTATGAACGCACCGAGCTCGTTGAACCGGTCGGGAATCTCCTTCACGAGAGGAGGCCGTCGACCGAGGCACGTCCCGACTTGTACCGCTCGACGATCTCGGCCTGGAGCCGGTCGATCACGACGTGCAACGCGCGGCGGTCGTAGGAGACGTTGCGCTCCAACATCTCGAGCCGCTTCGACAGATCGGCCAGCGCCGCCCGATCGAGCTGCGCAAGGTTCCCGATCCCCTCGGCGTCGAGGATCTCGTCGAGCTGGGTCGTGAGGTCGGATTCCTCGGTGTCCGGAGAAAGGAGCATCGGCAGGTGGCCCGGGCCGGGAGGCCGCCCGGGGCCGGCCAGGATCCCAGGCAACTCCGAGACGATCGTGGACAGGTCGGGGGTGGAATCGCCGGGCGGCGGGTCGAGGTAGATGTGCACGATGTCGAGACGGCCCTGGATCAGGCGGCGCAGGTACGAGAGGGCCACCTCGGCCTCCTGGCACTCGGCGCGCATCGCCCGGATCTCCTCGACGGGCCGCTTCTCGACCCCGTCGAGGTAATCGCCCGCAATGAGGCGGCTCAGGTCCTCGCGGTGGCTCGGCATCACGATGGATCGTACTCCGCCGGCCACGGTCCGAGCCCGCTCCTCCCTGCCGGGGCATACCGGTAGACCGCACGCCCGACCAGGTCGGAGCGCGTCAATGGACCGAAGGTGCGGCTGTCGGTGCTTGCATCGGTCGCGTCGCCGCGCACCTCGAGCGTGCCGGCGCGCCGGTCGACCGAGGCAACCCGCTTCACGAGGATCCGTCTCGGGTCGCGCGGGTCCTTCACCGCGACGACCGCACCGGATGACGGCCAAGGTTGCGGCGCTCCGGGTCGCCGAAGGACGACGAGGCGGTCTCCCGCGGCGAGTGCAGGCGCCATCGAGCTCCCCACCACCTCGACCCGTACCACCGAGCGGCTCACCACCCAGGCGGTGGCCGCGAAGGCGAGCGTCACCGCGAGAGGCCGCGCTCGCGGGCGCCCGGGTCCGCCGGTCGGGTCGGTTCGCCCTTTTCGGCTTGTTCGGCGCCGGAGGAACCTGGGTAAGGTGGCCGAACACGGGGTCATCACCCACTCTGTACCAGCCCTGTAGCAGACCCGTTCCGGGCCACCTGTCGACGACGGATCAGGACCCCGGCCGACGAAAAGGAGTTCTACCCATGCGGACCGCGGACCAGCTGTTGACGCTCGTCGACCGGCTCTTCCCTCCTCGGAGCGTGCACGCACACTGCGACCTGCCCTGTGGAATCTACGACCCGGCGCAGGCGAGGATCGAGGCGGAATCGGTCAAGGCGATCATGGAGAAGGCGAACGCCTCGGACGACGAATCCTTCAAGGTCCGGGCGGCGTTCATCAAGGAGGAGCGCTCGGAGCTGGTCAAGCATCACCTCTGGGTGCTCTGGACCGACTACTTCAAGCCCGAGCACCTCGAGAAGTACCCCCAGCTGCACGATCTCTTCTGGAAGGCGACCAAGACCGCGGGCGAGGCCAAGAAGACGACCGACGTGGCCGTCGGGCAACGGCTCCTCGACCAGATCGCGGACATCGACAAGATCTTCTGGGAGACCAAGAAGTAATAGGCGGCCCGTTCGAGCCGGACCCGTCTCCGGCGAGGCGCACGGGTCCTACGCGGCAATCCTGAGAATGTCGCCCGCGGCGGCTACCCGTTCTGTTGATACGCGGCGACCCAGTTGGTCGCGATCGCCTGGCGCGCTGCAACGAGTGTCATCCGACCGGAGCAAACCAGGTCGTTGAGGGTGTTCTCCAACGAATCCTTCGTGTTCGTGGTCGTCGCCGCGGTTGCTCGGTCGTTCGGTTCCACCCACAGGTTGGCAGAGTCGTTCGGATCGCCGCCCAGCTCCAACGGAATCAGGTGGTCGTACTCGCCGGTTCGGAGCGAACCCGTATAGCCGTAGGCGGCCGCCGACGCCACCTTCTCCGGTTCCGTGACACTTTCCGGCGGGCGGATTCTCGCGGTGTAGCCGGCAGAACAGATGGTCGAGGAGATGTTGCCCTGGGTCACCTGCGGGTTGATCGCGCCGGGCGTGCACCGTGGATCGGGCAGAGGGTAGGTGCCGGAGATGCTGTAGTGGCACGACCCCGGAGCGGGCTGCGGCTGGACCGTGTAGGTGACCTGTGGCCCCGGGCCGACCTGGACGCCCGAGGGAGGCGCCCGTGAGGTCGTCGAGGGCGGCGCGGTCGAAGGCGACACAGCGCTCGTCGCAGGAGGCGCCGTCGTCGTCGGCGTCGTGGTGGTGGTGGTGATCGCGGTGCGCGAAGAACTCGCGGTGCGACCATTCGTACCTTGCGCGCCGGTACACCCGGCCGCAGCGAGCGCAAACCATACGAGGATCGCGCGTGCGAGTCTCCGGGGTCTCATTGAGACAGACCGACATTGAGGAACTTGGCTCACGCGAGGCCTCGGGAATAAAGGCGAACTCCACAGCATTGGACCAATTGCTCTCCGTGCGCAGACCCTATGGCAGTCGTAGATCATTTGAACGACCCTGGAGCGGCTCCGAGCGCGAACCCTGGAGCGACCGGTGACGCGGTCTGACGCTCGTGTTCCTGTGAGAACGGATCGTACTCAGGAGCGATTTCCGAGTCCCCCGATGGGTGCGGGATAGTGGAAGCAGCGGAAACAAAGAGAGCGGCCGCCGGATGACCGAGGGCACTTTGCGGCCCCCGGTTGCCGATTCCGTTAGCAGATCGAAGGAGTCGCGTGGTGCCTCGTGTCATGGTCACGAGTGGCGGCAGGTCGGGAATGTCGTTCGGCTGCCTCGGATCGGTAGTCGCGGTCCTCTTGGTCCTCCTGCTGGCCGCTGCGATCGCACTCGGCGCGCTGGTCCTCCTGGTGGTGGTCGGCGCGGTACTCGCAGTGGGGCTCGTGGCGCTGGCCGTCGATCGGATCCTGCTCGCGGTCAGTCCGAGCCGACGGGCGCGGCGTGACGCGATGCGCACCGGCAGGGTGATCGACACCACCGCGCGCGTCGAGCCGCCCCACGACGGGCACGGAGAGTCGACTGAGGAACCGAAGGGACTTCCCGGAGCAGAGCCCGAGGGGCCGCAGCCCGGCTGGCCCGGGCCGACGGGACCGCTGGGGCCGCCGGGATCTTCGGGGCCTCGGGCGTAGCCGCCGGGGTCAGGCCGAGGGAGCGGTGGGCTCGGACACGCAGGAGGCGCACGCCCGCGCCAGTGGATCCTCCGCGAGTCGAGCTGGCTCGATCGCCGATCCACAGGTCGCGCATCGGCCGTAGCTTCCGTCGTCGAGCGCTGCGAGTGCCTCCTCGACGGAGTCGAGCAGCCGGTCCACCTCGTCGATCGCCTCCTCCGGTGAGCGGGTGAGGACGGTCACCTCGCCGCGCGCCTCGGGCTCGGTCGCGCGGTCGCTCTCGGCTCGGTCCGCGTCGCCACCTTCGTCGGCGGCCATCGGCACGTTTTCGTCCTCTGACATCGGCCTCGAGCGTACTCGTCGCCCGAACCGCCACCCGGGAAGTCCGCGGCCGGGAAGGCCGGGAAGGCGCACCCGGGAAGGCCGGGCAGCGGCCCGGGAAGCCCGGAGACCGAGCGATGACCGTATGGTGACGGCGTGAGGGACGAGCCGACCGCGACTCCTCGACGAGCGCACGGAGAAGCCGAGCGAGCATCGGACCGGCTCGTCGACCTGGTCGGCAGCGGTGAGCGGGTGCCCTGCCTCGACGGCACCGAACGTGTGGCGATCGAGCTCGATCAGGCCGCGTCGACCCAGGCCCATCCCGCCGCCGCCGAACGCGTGCGCGACTTCCTTCCCTGGTACTCGAGCGTCCATCGTGGTGCGGGGTTTCGCTCGAGGAAGGCAACCCGGGCCTACGAAGACGCACGCCGGGCCATCCTCGACTTCGCCGGACGCTCCCCCGACGGCGACGACGTGGCGATCGTCTGCCGCAACACGACCGAGGCGATCAACCACCTCGCCTACCGGCTCCGTTTGCGCCCAACCGACGTGGTGGTCACGACGGTCGTCGAGCACCACGCCAACCTCCTGCCGTGGGGCAGGGTCGCCGAGCGGCGCTACGTCGAGTGCTCGGCAAAGGGAACCTTCGAGCTCGCCGACGTGTGCGACGCGCTCGACGCCGGACCCGAGCCGCCGACCCTCCTGGCGATCACCGGCGCGTCGAACGTGACCGGGTGGCTGCCGCCGATCGACGACATCATCGACGCGGCTCACGCCCGCGGGGTCCCGGTCGTCGTGGACGCCGCGCAGCTCGCGCCACGCCGGCCCCTCCCCCGCACGGCCGACTATCTCGCCTTCAGCGGCCACAAGCTCTACGCGCCTTTCGGAGCCGGAGCCCTCATCGGCCCCCGGGCGCTGTTCGAGACGGGCGACCCCTTCCTCGCGGGTGGGGGGGCCGTCGACCTGGTCGGGCTCGACGAGGTCGTCTGGACGGACCCGCCCGACCGAGAAGAGGCCGGCTCCCCGAACGTCGTCGGCGCGGTCGCACTGCATGCGGCGATCGACGAGCTGTCGGCCATCGGTTGGGATGCGATCATCGCCCACGAACGGGAATTGGCGCGACGGCTCGCGAGCGGGCTGCGATCGATCGAAGGGGTCCGCCTCCTCGGTCCGCTCGGCGGGGGCCCGACCGACGACGGGTCCGCTCGCGGTCCCACCGCGGTCGAGACACTCCCGGTCGCGTGCTTCACCGTCGAAGGGATCCAGCACGCGCTGCTCGCCGCTCGCCTGAGCGCCGAGTACGGGATCGCGGTGCGGCACGGCTGTTTCTGTGCGCACCCCTACGTCGTTCGACTGCTCGGTCTCGACGAGTCCGAGGTCGCGGCCTACCGCGACGAGGTGCTCCACGGCGACCACCGCAACGTCCCGGGAGCGGTACGTGCGAGTGCGGGCCTCGGCACGTCCGGCGAGGACATCGACGCGCTCCTCCAAGCGGTCGCGGAGCTGGCGGAGGGGCGGCCGGCACCTGCGCCCTACGCCCAGGACACGGCAACCGGTGACTACTTCCCGACCACCGAGGTGGCCGGCTGGCGCAACGCGGCACTCGAAGCCGGCGCGGCCTGCGCGCGGGGTTGAGCCCCGTCGCTCCCGATTCGGCCGGCGATGGTCCGCTGACCCGGTCGACGGTGACCCTCTACGATTCGCCGGATGCCCCGTGACCTGTCGGCCGAAGCTGGCGCGACGGGCGCTCCGGTTCCGCTGATCGCGACACGGAGCCGGAATCCTTCGGCGACCCGGCGCCTCATGGTGGCGCTCGCGATCGCCACTGGCGCGTGCGGTCTGGCCGCGTGCGGTACCGGATCCGCGGTCCCCAATCCCTCGATCCCACCGCGTTCGTAGCGAACGGTGCCAACGTCGCAAACCCAGGCAACAGCGTGGCGGTCGTCGATACCGCGAGGTCGACCTTACTGACCCCGATCACCACCGGCACGCTCCCGGCCGCGCTCGCGGTCACGCCAGACGGCAAGGACCTGCTGGTGGCGGACAAGGGGGTCGACCAGCTCACCGAGGTGGACGTCGCGTCGGGCTCGGTGGTCAAGCAGATCACCGTCGGACTCGAGCCCGACGCCGTCGCGATCGCGCCGGACGGCAAGCTGGCTCTCGTCGGCAATTTCGGCGACGACACGGTCACACCGGTGTCGCTGCCATCGATGCAGGCCGGTCGCCCGATCCCCGTCGGCCGCCAACCGGTCGCGATTGCAGTCTCCCCCAACGGTGCGACCGCGCTCGTGGCGAATTACCAGGACGGGAGCGTCAGCCCCATCTCGCTTCCGTCCCTCACCCCGGGACCCGCCGTCGCGTCGGGATTCGAGCCCATCTCGCTGATCATCACCTCCGGTAACTCGCTCGCCCTGGTGGCGAACTTCCAGGCGAGCACGGTTACGCCCGTCGATCTCGCGACGATGGCGCCGGAGCCGCCCATCGCGATCGGGAGCAACCCGACTGGAATCGCCGGTCTCACCTCGTCGCCGACCGTCTGGGTGAGCGGCGGTGACAGGGTGACCCCGATCGACGTCGCGACGCTACGGAACGGTGTGCCGATCCCGATCGGCACGACTGCCGAGGCGATCGCGCTCGCCCCGGGAGGGACCGATGCCTGGGTATGCGGCGGCAACGGCACGCTCGTCCACGTGAACCTCACGAACCGGACCGTCGTCGGACAGGTCCATGTCGGGAACCAGCCCTCGGCGGTGGCCATCGCACCGGGTCGGTCGGGCTGAGCGTCAGTCGGGCCGAGCGGACTCCTCTGGGGCCGGTGATACCTCGACCACCGTGAACTCGATGTCGCGTCTCGTGGTGAACCCCATCGAGGCATAGAGCCGTCTCGCCGTCTCGTTCTCGTGCGCGACGTGCAGGAAGGGTCGGTCCCCGCGTTCCACGACGGCGGCTGCGACCGAGCGGATCAGGCGGGACCCGAGTCCCCGGGTGCGGTGGTCGGGGTGCGTCGCAACGGCGCTGACCTCGGCGAAGCCGGGGGGCCGCATCCGTTCGCCCGCCATTGCGATCAGCCGCCCGTCCCGTCGGATACCGAGATACCCGCCGAACTCGACGGTGCGGCGGAGGAAGGGGCCCGGTCGGGCGAGATCGACCAGCTCGAGCATCTCGTCGACGTCGGTGGGGCCGAGAGGGACCACCTCGTCGGCTCCCTCCGCCTCGTCGTGGGTGCCGGTGGGCCGCGTCGGCACCTCGAGGACCATCTGGGCAGTGGCGACGCTCCACGTCGCGGTCCAGCCGGGTGGGAGCGGACCGACCTCGCCGACGATCGCCACCCGCGCAACGGATCCGGTCAGGCGGGCCATCTCTTCCCAGTCGTCGTGGGCGGGTGGCGAGGGGAAGGCCCCGAACGGAGCGACGTCGGAATCGAAGCGCGCGGCACGGGTCGCGGTCGTACCGAGGTCGCGCTGCGATCCGGTCAGCGAATGCCATACGGGATTGTCCAACACCGAGTCCGCCACGCGGTTCGGTGCGCGAGTCGGAGCGCGACCAGCTTCCATTCTGTTCCGCTGTTGCCGTGAGTCGTCCATGTCTCGGTTCGAGGTCCGTCGTTGAGGGGACCAGCATGGCGGCCGACCCCCGGGCCCGCACGATCCGAGACGGTACGCTCGCCGGCGGGCCGTTAGCTCATCGGGTAGAGCAGGGGACTTTTAATCCCAAGGTGGCGGGATCGAGACCCGCACGGCCCACCTGGAAGCTGCCCGCCTGGAAGCTTCGGCTGCTGATTTCGAGAGCCTCTGACGCGACGAGACGGATCCAAAGGATCCGCTCTGACCAGCCTGGGGTGGCGGAGCCCCTGCGGTCTGGCTGCGGGAATGATATCGGCACACTCTTGGCAGGCAACTTTGCCTGCATCCTCGAACCGTCACCTGGGCTTCCGTCCCCTCCTGTCCATACGTCTTGACATTTGCTGTCCACACCTGTTGACTGGCGTCGGGTGGCGGAATCCCGCGGCTCGTCCCTCTCGACTCGGGGGGACGTCCGCGTGCCAAGGAGCATCCCGGACCGACGATCACGGTCCGAGAGTGTCCGGCAGCGGATCGAGAGGTGCCATGGCAGACGAACGTCAGCGCGTGCGACGTGCGCTCGAGGCAATCATCCGTGCCGACGAGGACCTGCAGGTCGCCATGGAGCGACACCGAGCGATGAGCCTCGCGACGGCGCGCCGTCTCGAGGAGGGCTCCGAACAGTTGATCGACATCCTGGTCGCGTTGGACGCCGCCGATCGCCGGCAGGAGGTCAACGACGCAATCGAGCAAATCGAGTCGGCTCGGCATGCCGTTCGACTCGCATTCTTCGCGTTGGGACGGACCGACCGCGACCCCGACATCCGTGGGTCGCGCCCTCGGCATTTCGAGACAGCTGGCCTCGCGCCTGGCGAACATGTCCGGGGAGCCCGACTCTTAGTTCCGACGTCGGGAACGTGGGCCCTCCTCGGACTCGCAGGGGCGATCGCAGGTGTGACCCGCTCTCCGTTCACCGCCATCGTCTTCGCGTTCGAGTTGACCCACGACCAGAACAGTCTTCTTCCCTTATTCGTCGCCGCGATCGCGCATCCCGACGAGATCCTTCGCACGGTCGCCGACCGGATGGCGACGCTCGGGATCGGAGCACTCCCGGTCGTCAGCCGAGTTCGGCCCGGACGCTTGGAGGGTCTCATCACCCAGTTCGATCTCCTCGACGCCCGCCAGAAGCATCTCGAGGAGAAGCGCCATGCCGAGCGAGTCCTGACCCTGCGGCGGGTGACCTCCGCCCCGACTCCGACCGTCGCGAGGGTCTCGTCGACACTCGAGGAGGGACCCCCGGCTCCGGCTGACTCCTTTCAGCTGACAGTGGGTGCCGTCGCCCCCCGCACTGTCGTGTCGTATTTCCGCTAGTACGCGGCGACCCGATGGGTCAGGCTGGTCGGGTGATCGAAGACCCGGACCGCTGCTACCTCGCCGTGCAGTCGCGTGATCCCCGCTTCGACGGATGGTTCTTCACCGCGGTGCTGACCACCGGGATCTACTGCAGGCCGAGTTGTCCGGCGCGTACGCCGCACCGCCAGAACGTCCGCTTCTACCCGACCGCGGCCGCCGCCCAACTGGCCGGTTTCCGTGCCTGCAAGCGTTGCCGGCCCAACGCGTCGCCGGGATCACCGGAGTGGGACGCGCGCGCCGACGTCGTCGCCCGGGCGATGCGCCTCATCGCGGACGGTGCGGTCGACCGTCAGGGCGTTACCGGCCTCGCCACCCAGCTCGGCTACAGCGTCCGCCAACTCGAGCGAGTACTGCTCGCCGAAGTAGGAGCCGGACCGATTGCGATCGCACCGCGCGCAGCGAGCACAGACCGCACGGGTGCTCATCGAGACGACGGCCCTTTCGATGTCGGATGTCGCCTTTGCGGCCGGTTTCGCCAGTATCCGCCAGTTCAATGACACCGTGCGCACCGTGTTCGGGACGTCGCCGACCGAGTTGCGATCGCGGGTCGCCCGCGCGGGCCGAGCCGCCACGCCGGTGCCGGTCTCGACCTCGCTCTCCCTCCGCCTTCCCTTCCGCCGGCCGCTCTGTCCCGACAATCTCTTCGGCCACCTCGCAGCCACCGCGGTTCCCGGTGTCGAGGAGGTCCGCGCCGGCTGGTACCGGCGAACGCTCCGACTCGGCCACGGACCCGGCATCGTCGAGCTCAGCCCGACCCCCGATCACGTCGCCTGCAACCTCGTCCTCTCCGATCTCCGCGACCTCACAACCGCGATTGCGCGATGCCGATGGCTCCTCGACCTCGACGCCGACCCCGAGGCCATCGACGAACGGCTCGCCGCGGATCGAGCTCTCGCCCCGCTGGTCGCCAAGGCGCCCGGGCGCCGAGTGCCCCGCTGTGTCGACGGCGAGGAGCTCGCCGTCCGAGCGGTGCTCGGGCAGCAGGTCTCCACCGCCGCGGCGAGCAGGATCGCCGGTCGGCTCGCGGCGCAATTCGGCGAGGAGGTGCCGGACAGTCGCGGCGGCCTCTCCCGGCTGTTCCCTGTTCCGGCAGCGCTACGCGGCGTTCGTGACCAGTTGCCCGGCGGTCGCCGACGAAGCCTCGTCGCGCTGGCCACCGCGCTCGACGAGGGCTCGCTCGAGGTGGGACCAGGTTGCAACCGAACCGAGGCCCATGCGGTGCTGGACGCGCTTCCCGGTGTCGGGCCGTGGACCGCGCAGACCATCGCCATGCGCGCCCTCGGTGATCCCGATGCCTTTCCAGTCACCGACCTCGGCGTGCGCCGCGGCGCCGACTCGCTCGGTCTTCCACGCGGGAAGGCGTTCACCGCACACGCCGAGAGATGGCGACCGTGGCGCGCCTATGCGGTCCAGTACCTCTGGGCAACCGGCGACCATCCCATCAACCACTGGCCGCCGACCGGTGACGACCGGGGCCGGTATCGACAGAATCCGCGAAGCAAAAGGAGCAACCGAGCAGCATGACCATCACCTCGACGACCACTGTGACCACCACGGTCGACAGCCCCATCGGACCGCTGACGCTCACCGCCTCGGACGGCTCCCTGACCGGCCTTCACATGCACGAACAGCGTCACGCGCCGCCGAAGTCCGACACCTGGGTCCGCGACGACGCGTGGTTCGCTCCGGTAACCGAGCAGCTCGACGCGTACTTCGCGGGAGATCTGACCGACTTCGACATCCCTCTTCGCATGGAGGGGACCGAGTTCCAGCGCCGAGTCTGGGCGGGCCTTCGAGAGATCCCCTACGGCGTCACCGTCAGCTACGGGGAGCTCGCGGGCCGGGTCGGCAGTCCTGGTGCCTCGCGTGCGGTCGGCCTCGCGAACGGCAGGAACCCGATCGCCATCGTCGTCCCCTGCCATCGGGTGATCGGTGCCGACGGTCGGCTCACCGGCTACGGCGGCGGGATCGACCGCAAGATCTGGCTGCTCGACCGCGAGCGGGCGGCCTACAAGGCGCCGGCGTAGGAATCGGATCCCGAAGACCGGGGACCGCATCGTCGGTCCGCGAGACCGACCTTCGATCGGTCTTGAACAGAGCTCGACTCCCGAGGTGCTCACCGCGGTGGCGCGCGCACCCATGCCGACTCTCGAAACCCGTTCCTCTTCCTGCCCGTCGACCACCCTGTGACGTGTGCCGGCGCGGTGACACCTGCGGACTCCGCCGGCCGCCGCTCCGGGTTTCGGGAGGCTGCATCGCCTTTCTCCTGGTCATGACCGCGATCGAAGGCCCGGTCGAAATCGACTAAAGGCCCGGTCGTAACCGACCGATACGAATGCGGTGGTGGTGCTGAGGGGCTGGCCGCGCAACGTCTGCCATCCGCCGCGGATGCAGAACCACGGCCCTCGCGACGGCTCAGTCTCCGCTCAAATACCTAGACAATCAATGACCGCTATCAGGGGGACATCGCTCGCGGCCGCGGTCGCCCTATTGGCGCTGATGCTGTCGGGAACTCCGGCAGCTCTCGCCGGTACTACCGAGGGTATAGACGGCCACGGCCACGTCGTCTCTTTTGCTCCTCCAGCCGTCCACTCGGCTACTCATTCGACGGCCCACAGCCCATTAGATGCCACCACAGTCACCGATAATTGGGCAGGGTATGTCGCAAACGGCGGAGTCAAATCATTTACCTCCGCACAGTCGACCTTCATCGTGCCTGAACTGGTTACTTGTGCGCCCAACCAGAATACGGCAAGTGCATTTTGGGCCGGACTGGACGGCTGGACGTCGGGTACCGTCGAGCAGGACGGCGTTGCCGCGGACTGCAACGACGGGACCCCGCAGTACTTCGCATGGTGGGAGGACCTGCCTCTCGACAGCGGCACGTTTCTCACGGTCGTGGTGCACAGTGGCGATTCGGTGACCGCGTCGGTCGTCTTCGTGGGCAACAGCTCCTACACGCTGCAGGTCACCGACACCACGAGTAACACGAGCGGATCGGAGACGGTCACCGAGCCCGGCGGGGACGACTCCTCGGCAGAGTGCATCGCCGAGGACCCGGGCGGGGCGACTACCTCCATCCCCTACGCGAACTACGGAACGGTCGCATTCACCGGCTGCACCGCGAACGGCGCACCGATCGGCTCCTTCTCGCCGCTTTCCACGGACACGGTCACGCC
Source organism: uncultured Acidimicrobiaceae bacterium (assembly GCA_963784155.1). Lineage (GTDB taxonomy): Bacteria > Actinomycetota > Acidimicrobiia > Acidimicrobiales > RAAP-2 > Bog-756. The sequence goes on along the minus strand of CAWAQF010000007.1, from coordinate 209,424 downwards.
TCAGGGTGCGCTCGACGCGGTCACGAGCGGCCTCTCCGGAGGAACGTCCTTCTCCGTACAACGGGTCATCCCACCGCCGAGCACGCCTGGACCACAGCCTGCCGCGGCAGCGGGCCCGCCTCTCGCCCTCCCGGTCGTCGGGCTCGCGTCGACGCCTTCTGGGAACGGTTATTGGGCGGCGAACGCCTACGGCTCGGGTCGCGGCCCACGGGGCCGCCAAATTCGACGGATCGATGGCAGGCGTGGTGCTCGACAAGCCCATCACCCACATCGTCTCGACCAGTGACGGAAACGGCTACTGGCTGGTCGCCGCCGACGGCGGCACGTTCGCCTTCGGCGACGCAGGCTTCTTCGGATCGATGGGTGGCCAGCGCCTCGACGCGCCGGTCGTCGACCTCGCGCCGACCGGCGACGACCATGGCTATTGGCTGGTCGCGTCCGACGGCGGCGTGTTCGCCTTCGGCGACGCGGCGTTCTCCGGCTCGATGGGTGGCACACCCCTCAACCAACCCATGGTGGGCATCGCCCAGGATTCGCGGACCGGCGGGTACTGGCTCGTCGCGGCCGACGGCGGCATCTTCGCCTTCGATGCGGGTTTCTTCGGATCGTGCGCCGATCTCGTGCTCGCCTCACCGATCCTCTCGATGTCGCCTTCCGGGGACGGTGGCGGGTACTACACGGTGGCCGCCGACGGCGGGGTCTTCGCCTTCGGCGACGCGCCCTTCGACGGATCGCTGGCCGGCCAGCCGCTCTCGGCTCCGATCGTCGGACTGGACAGGGATCCGTCGACCGGGGGGTACTGGATGGTGGGAATGGACGGCGCGGTCTACTCCTTCGACACCCCTTTCTACGGCTCGGTCTGACCTCGGACCCCGCGGGGCTGACGGGGGTGGGACCCGGACGATCAGATCCGGAGTGCGGGGTGGCGCTTGGCCACGGCCGGCACGAGCACGCTCCGGGGTGACATCCACGCTGCCGCCGCCGTCACCCGGTTGGCCACTCCCGGGATCACCACCGCCCGGTTGGCGTCCATCCCCGCGACTGCCGCCTTGGCCACGTCCCGGGCCGGCACCCACATGAACCTGGGCAGCGCCTCTTCGAAATCCTGGCCGGTCATTCCGGCGGCGGCTTGGAAACCCGTCGAGACGGGGCCGGGGCGCAACGCGGTCACCGTCACCCCGACCGGCCGGAGCTCACCGCGCAACGCGTGGCTGTAGGAGAGGACGAATGCTTTCGCCGCGCCGTAGCCCGCCTGGCCGGGGAGCGGCTGGAACGCCGCGGTCGACGCGACGTTGAGCACTCCGCCGCTTCGCCGCTCGGCCATCTCGGGGAGGAACAGCGAGCAGAGGTGCACGACGGCTTCGACGTCGGTACGCACCATCGCCACCTCGCGGGCCGGGTCCGAACGGTAGACCGGACCGGAGGTGGAGAACCCCGCGTTGTTCACGAGGATGTTGACGCCGAGCCCACGCCCGTCGAGCTCGTCCTTGATCCGGGTCCGCGACGACTCGTCGGTCAGGTCGGCCGCGACGAACTCGGCCCGCACACCATGGGCCTCGGCCAACTCCTCGGCGAGGGTCCGCAGCTTGGGCTCGGTACGGGCGACGAGGGTCACCCCGAAGCCGCGGGCGGCGAGGAGTCGGGCGATCTCGACACCGATCCCCGACGAGGCGCCGGTCACGAGGGAGGTGCGATCGGCACTCGGCGCGGGAAGTGGCATGCCACGAGCGTAGATCCGCCGCGAGGACGGCGTCGCCGAGTGTTCGCGGTCAGTCCCCGGTCGGCGCCGCGTAGACCGCACGGGCCCGATAGCGCAGCGGCCGCTCGCCGAGCTCCTCGAGGTAGTGCGCGATCCATCCACTGAGCCGCGCGACCGTGAAGAGGATCTGTCCCGCATCGGGCGGAAGGTCGGTCGCCCAGGTGATCGCCGCCAGACCGAGGTCGACGTTCGGCGGAGGGATCCGCTGGGCGTCGGCGAGATCGACAAGTGATTCGGCCACTTCCCGCGCCCGAGGTGTGGCGAACTCGGCGAAGAGCTGCCAGAGGGCGGCGAACCGGGGATCCCCGCCGGTGTAGACGGTGTGGCCGAATCCCGGCAGCAGGCCCCGAAAACGCAGCGCGTCGTCGACCGCGCGCTCGACACCCACCCGCTCGATCTCCTCGAGCAGGCCGCAGACCTGCTGGCTCGCGGCGCCATGCAATGGGCCGGCGATCGTCCCGAGACCCGCCAGAACCGCGTCATAGGGATCGGCCCGGGTCGAGGCCGCAACCCGCACGGCCAGCGTCGACGACGCGAGCTCGTGGTCCGCGAGCAGCACCAGAGCCGCGTTGAGCGCCCGCACCAGAGCGGGGTCGGAGACCGCGCCGAGCCGCGCCGCGAGCCGCGCCGCGATCGAATCGGGCACCTCGCGCCGGTCGTCGAGGAGCAGTCGGGCCCGGGACTCCCTGGCGCAGCTCGCGGCCCGGTCGTCCACCTTCCGGGAGGTCGACGGGTGGGCCAGCGTCTCGACGACCGTGGCGATCAGCCCTCGCGCGGTGTGCACGACGGTCTCGGGTCGCAGATCGGCACGGACGGGATCGAGACCACCGGCCATCACCACCGCCCACTCGATCCGGGTGGGCGCACGGAGGGGAGGCGGCTCGCCGACGGCGAACGCCGTCCATGCCGTCGCCGGGTCGACTGCCCGGTCTGCGCCTGCACCGACGTCCCAGAGGAGCTCGGCGACCTCTTCGAACGAGGCAGTGGTGGCGAGGTCGACCGCCGGGCGACCGCGATAGAGAGGGCCGGCGTCGGTCAGCTGGGTGACAGCGGTCGTGATCACCGCCATTCGGGTCTCGACCGCACGTCCTTCGCGCGAGCGCCGCGCCAGGCGCTCGACCTCTTCGACCTCGAAGAGGCTGCGCCGGCCGCCGGGCGCACGATGGGAGCGCAGCATGCCCCTGCTCACGTAGGCGTAGAGGGTGGTGACCTTGACGCCGAGCCTGCGGGCGGCCTCGTCGGTCTCGAGCATGCGCTCCACGGCACCAGGTTACTCATATTGACTTGATCAACATTTACAACCGACAGACGGCAGGTCCACACTGATTGGAGGAGCGAATGAATTCCGCGGCCCGCGACTCCGAGCGAGCCGAGGGCCGCCCGATCGAGGGAGGGTCCCATGGCGACCGCCGTCCAAGAGCTCATGTCGGCTCCGCCGGTGACCTGCGACGCCGAAGCGTCGTTGGCCGACGCGACCGCACTCATGCACGAGCACCAGATCGGGTCGGTGGTGGTGACCGCCGGAAGAAGTGTCGCCGGCATCCTCACCGAGCGAGATCTGCTCCGCGCGCAGCGCGCAACACGTCGACCCGGCGAGCGAGCCGGTCACCCGGTGGATGACCGCCGACCCAGACGTCGTCGGGCTCGACGAGGAGGTGGACGCCGCCTGGTCCGGCCTGACCCATCACCATTACCGGCACCTTCCGGTGATCGACGAAGGCGCCCTCGTCGGTGTCGTGTCGATCCGCGACCTGCTCACGGTCGCCCAGATCCGGCCGGCCGACGAAACCGGCGCGGAGGTACCACGCGGCCTCGAAGGCGTCGTGGTCGCCGAGACGTCGGTGGGCGACGTCCGCGGGCAGGAGGGCTTCTACCACTACCGGCAGTACTCGGCGACGGATCTCGCGGCGCGCCGATCCTTCGAGGACGTCTGGAAGCTGCTGCTCGACGGCGAGCTCCCCGACCGTGCCGGATCGCGACGATTCGCGGCAGAGATCGCCGAAGCGAGGGGACTCCCGGCACGCTTGCTCCGCCTGGTGCCCGAGATCGCGACGTCCGGCAGCGTGCTCGACGGGGTGCGGACCGCGGTCTCGATACTCGGGGCCGAGCTCGGCTGGCGACCGTCGGTCGACATCGGCCCGGACGAGCTCCGCGATCAGGCGATCCGGGTGGGCGCGGTGATGCCGACGCTGGTCGCATCCCTCGCGCGCCTCCGCGACGGCAAGGAACCCCTCCCGCCCCGCGCGGACCTCTCGCACGCGGCGAACTATCTCTGGATGCTCTCCGGCTCGGAGGCACCACCCGACCATGTCAGGGCCGTCGAGCAGTACCTGGTGCTCACCGTCGACCACGGCTTCAACGCCTCGACCTTCACCGCACGGGTCATCGCGTCGACCGGTGCCGATCTGGCAGCGGCGATCGGTGGTGCGATCGGCGCTCTCTCCGGCCCGCTCCACGGTGGGGCCCCGAGCCGCGCGCTCGACATGCTCGACGGCATCGACACTCCTGACCGCGCCGATGCGTGGATCCGTGACGCCGTCCGGCGCGGTGACCGGATCATGGGCTTCGGCCACCGCGTCTACAAGACCGACGATCCGCGCTCGCTGTTCCTCCGGGCGACCGCGCGCTCGCTCGGCGGGCCACTGGTGGACTTCGCGGAGCAGGTCGAGCGCACCGCGGTCGACCTGCTGGCCGAGCTCAAGCCCGGCCGCCAGCTCTACACGAACGTCGAGTTCTTCGCCGGTGTCGTGATGCACACCTGCGGCATCCCCCGCGAGCTGTTCACTCCGACCTTCGCCACCAGCCGGACGATCGGTTGGACGGCCCACGTCCTCGAACAGGCCGCCGACAACCGGCTCATCCGCCCGGCTGCACGGTACGTCGGGCCGCCACCACCGCAGCCGGTCCCCGACCCCTGAGGTCCGACAGCTCGGATGGTCAGCCCTCGAGCGGAACTTCTCGTCCGCCCGATCCGGGACCGATCGCCGCGAGCGGCTGCTCCTCGATCCAGAGCAGGTGGAGCACCCGCCGGGCGATCCGCCACCCCTCGGGGGTACGTCGGTAGTCGTCGGCGTAGCGGATCCCCCAGACCGTGTCGGTGCCGGTGGGCGGCACCCGAGCGGTGTCGTCCGCGGTCACGTGATGGGCGGTGCACCAGATGCGGCCCGAGGCAGTCTCCTCGCCGATCTCGTAGCGGGTGGTCGTGACCGCGTGAAAGGTGTACCGGTAGCGATCGAGGCCGTCGAGCACCAGCCGGAGACGCTCCCGTCCCTTCCGGCCGAAGACCGGCGACAGATCGCCCTTGACGTCGGGCGCGACCAGCTCGCCTTCGGGGAGGAAGAGTGCGGCGAATTGCTCACCGTCACGATCGTCGACCGCTGCCGCGTAGGCGAAACTGAGCGCCCGGAGCGCGCCCTCGTCCGCTGACAGATCGATCACGACCAGATCGCCGCTCGCGCGTCGCCCACTTCCGATCGGGCGCTCAATTCGATCACGTCCTCGCCGACGGGGCTCCCGCCTGCGCGCCGGCGCCCACGCCGAAACGCTCGGCGAACCCCGAGAGCTCGTCCTCCATCTGCGCGATGTCCGAGATGGACGACATGGAGACCACCATGCGGTTCGCACCGAGCGACGCGGCCGTCTCGATCTCCTCTTCCGTCGCGGTCGGGATGTACCCCGAGAGCGAGAGCTCGATCGCGGCAGGGTCCCGTCCGGCTTCCTCGGCCGCCTCACGCACCACCTGCATCTTGGCGGCGACGAGCTCGGGACCGAGCCCGAGTGGCTGAAAGCCGTCGGCGAGACGACCGGCCCGCCGCGCCGCGGCATCGCTGTGCCCACCGACGTGGATCGGCACACCACCCTTCTGGACGGGCTTCGGGAAGGAGTGTGCGTGGTGAAACGAGAAGAACTCCCCGTCGAGCTCCGCGCCGCCGGGTCCTGCGTCGGCCCAGAGGACTCGCAGTGCCGCGATGCATTCGTCGGTGCGACGACCCTTCGTCCGGGGGTCGGCACCGGTGGCGGCCAGTTCCTCGTCCATCCATCCGATGCCCATGCACATGCGGACCCGACCTTTCGAGACGACGTCGACCGTCGCGATCCGCTTGGCGAGGACCACCGGGTGGTGATTGGGGAGGACGAGCACACCGGTCGCGAGGGTGATCCGGTCGGTCACGGCCGCCAGGTACGCCATGAGGTCGAGCGGGTCGGGAATCGGGCAGTCGTCCGGTAGCGGCATCCGCCCCGACCGCGCGTAGGGATAGGTGCTCTGGTAGTCGGAGACCACCACCGCGTGCTCGACCATGACCAGCGACTCGTAGCCACACGACTCCGCATGACGCGCAAAGGCGGCCATCCAGTCCGGATCGGCCAGCACGCCGGCACTCACCGGCGGGAGGAGGGCGAACTGCATCGGATGCTCGCTTTCGTCGTGGACGGCTCACGGTCCCGAGGAGCCGTCGGCCCGGCGGGGCCGCCGAGAGCGTAAGCGTGCCCGTCCACGGCTGCCAGCGTCCGGTGTCACCTGCTCCGAAGCGCGGCACCTCGCCACCCTCCCGATACCCCCGCTCAGTAGGCTGGTGGGATCGACGGGGAATCGAACGCTCGCCGGCCGATCGAGTGCCACCGTCCGAACTCGGCGGTCCACCTGCGGTGGCGGCCCCCTACACCTGAGCCCTGACCACGGATGAGCAAGCACGGCGCCCACAGTCCCGGAACCCAACCGCACCCCGATGGTGACGCGGCCGCCTCCCGATTCGACCGGCGGCGGTTCCTCGCATGGACCGCTGCGGGGGGCGTGCTCGCGGCAGGCGCCGCCGTCGGGATCGCCGAATCGTCCGGCTCCGACAAGAGCGGGAGCGCGGCCGGACACCGGACGGATCACCGCGCATCGACGACCTCGAAGAAGGTCGTCTCGAAGCTTCCCGACGGTGTCGCGATCCCGACATCGGCCGCCATCCTCGCCGAGAACGCCAAGACCGGTCACGCGTGGTGGGTCAGCACGCCGCAGAACGCCGGGGACATCGAAGGTTTCACGAGCCAGGTGAGCGGCGTGGTCGGGGAGACCGTCACCTTGTTCGTGAGCACCAAGGCACCCCAGTTCCACGTCGAGGCCTACCGGATGGGCTACTACCAGGGCATCGGCGCGCGGCTCGTCTGGCAGTCGGCCGAAGTGGCCGGTATCCGCCAGCCCTCGCCGGCGTTGGTCGGGCCGACCAACACCATCGAGTGCGGATGGTCACCGTCGCTCACCGTTACCATCGGCCCGACCTGGCCACCGGGCGCCTATCTCCTCAAGCTCGTCGGCACCGGTGGCGAGCAGCAGTTCGTCCCGTTCTGTGTGCGTGACGACGCGTCGAAGGCCGCCGTCGTCATCCAGCAGAGCGTGACGACCTGGCAGGCCTACAACCGCTGGGGCGGCTACAGCCTCTACTACGGCAATGCAGACGGGAAGCTCTCCTATACCCATGCGCCGGCCGGTGGCACCTACGACGACAGGGCGCGCATCGTGTCCTTCGACCGGCCCTACGACCACGACTGGGCGTCCGGCGCCGCGGACTTCGTCGGCAACGAGTTCCCCGCCCTCTTCCAAGCCGAACGGATCGGCCTCGACGTCACCTACTGGACCGACATCGACCTGCACGTCCGGCCGCAGCTCCTCGCCAATCATCACCTGCTGGTCAGCCTCGGGCACGACGAGTACTGGTCACAGCCGATGCGCGACGGCGCGGCGCAGGCGCTGGCCGGCGGCGTGAACCTCGCCTTCCTCGGGGCCAACGCGTGCTACCGCCAGATCCGCTTCGAACCGTCCGCGGTCGGCCCGAACCGCCACCAGGTCTGCTACAAGTCGGCCGCCGAGGATCCGTTGACCGGTCAGAACGACGCCTTGGTCACTGTCAACTGGTCGCAGGCGCCGGTCTCCCGACCCGAGTCGCAGCTCATCGGGAGCACCTACCAGGACATCGAGGCCGACGCCGACATGGTGATCGCCGACGAGTCGTCGTGGGTCCTTACCGGCACCGGTGTCACCTCGGGCCAGCGCCTCACCAGTGCGGTACGCGGCGAGTTCGACCGCTACGTCCCGAACACGGCGAGCCCGGCCAACCTCGACGTCGTCGCGCATTCGATCGTGCCCAACCGCGACGGCAACTACTCGGACGTAACCTGGTTCACCGTCCCGAACGCCGGGGGCGTGTTCGCGACCGGCAACGCCTCCTGGGTCGGCCAGCTCTCCGACAGCCCCCTGGTGCCGCCGAACGTGCTCCCCCCCGCGGAGCCGAGCGTCACCCCCACATTGCTCCGGATCATGGAGAACGTGTACTCGGTGCTCGGCACCGGCCCGGCCGGCATCTCCCACCCGTCACAGGGGAACTGGCGCACGATCTACACGCCGGGGTCGGCCTCGATCAACGCGCCGAACACCGTGAACGCGGCCTGAGCGACGCCCTCCCGAGCGAGGCTGTCCGGCCGACCCGACCATCTTTGCGGCGAGCATGTCGGCTCGCGCGCAGCGGCCCGGGCCGCGAAGTGCGTCCCGGGCCGGCGAGCGCGGAGGGAATGTCCTCAGTCGTTGAGCGTGATGGGCTGGTCGTCCAGGGAGAGGTCGTCGGTGGGATCGGGGGCGGTGTCGCCGGTCACGTTCTGGGCGGCGAGGTGCTCGCGGATCCGCTCGTCGATCTCCGCCATGAGCTGTGGATTCTCGATCAGGAAGGTCTTCACGTTCTCGCGGCCCTGCCCGAGCTGCTCGCCCTCGTAGGTGAACCAGGCACCGGACTTCTTGATGAACCCGAGCTCGACCCCGACGTCGAGGAGCGATCCCTCGCGACTGATGCCCTTGCCGAAGGTGATGTCGAACTCCGCCTGCTTGAACGGAGGCGAGCACTTGTTCTTGACCACCTTGACCCGCGTACGGTTCCCGACCTGATCCGCACCGTCCTTGATGGTCTCGATGCGGCGGATGTCCAAACGGATCGACGAGTAGAACTTGAGCGCCCTTCCCCCAGGGGTCACCTCCGGCGAGCCGTACATCACGCCGATCTTCTCGCGCAGCTGGTTGATGAAGATGGCGATGGTCCGCGACTTGGAGAGGGTCCCGGTGAGCTTGCGCAGCGCCTGTGACATCAGCCGCGCCTGGAGGCCGACGTGCGAGTCACCCATCTCCCCCTCGATCTCCGCGCGGGAGTCAGCGCGGCGACCGAGTCGATGACCAGCACGTCGAGCGCCCCCGAACGGATCAGCATGTCGGCGATCTCGAGTGCCTGCTCGCCCGTGTCGGGCTGGGAGATCAACAGGTCGTCGATGTTGACGCCGATCGCCTTGGCGTAGACGGGGTCCATCGCGTGCTCCGCGTCCACGTAGGCGCAGATGCCCCCGTTGCGCTGCGCCTCGGCCACCGCGTGCATCGCGAGGGTCGACTTGCCGGAGGACTCTGGACCGAAGATCTCGACGATCCGGCCCCGGGGAAGGCCGCCGATCCCGAGTGCCAGGTCGAGCGCCAGCGCGCCAGTCGGGATCGCTTCGATACCCATGTGCAGGTTCTCGCCCATGCGCATGACCGACCCTTTGCCGAACTGCTTCTCGATCTGACCGAGAGCCATGTCGAGTGCCTTGTCACGTTCCATGTCGTCCGTTCTCCTCGATGCTGTCGCTCACATTTGACCGAGCCGACCCTACGGAGAGGGTGTGACCACGGTCCGGGGACCCGAGCCGGAACCCGGTGCCGACACCTCTTCTCTTGCTGCGACTGCGTGTCGGGGCAACCTCGGTCCTGCACCGAAGCGTTGTGCCACGACGACCTCACCCTATTCCCGAACGCATGTTCGATCAAGGACCCTCAGCAGGCGTCGCGCAGGCGTCGGCAGGGCACGCGGGGCGTCAACCTCTTCCCACCCGGCGCGCACTAGCGTCACCCGGCATGCCGGCCGATGCCTGGTCCTCCGGTGCGAGCCCGGGCGGCTCCGCTGCACCGGAACTTGGCATGCCCTCCGCCGCCGGAGTGCCCTCCCCGACTCCGTCGCCGAATCCACCGCGGATCGTCACCCGGCAGGAGATCCGGAAGGCAAAACGCAAGAAGCGGACCCGCTGGTACGTCCTCGGTCTCGTGGTGGTGCTGCTCGCGGGGGCTGCGGCAGGGGTCGTCCTCACCCGGAAGCGATCCGGTTCGGCGCCGGGCGCGGCGGCGGGAGCGGGTCCGGCCGTGGGCGCGCCGTGTCCACTGACTGGAGCCCCGTCGCCGAGCGGGTCGGTCCCCGCGTGGCCGGCCCTCGCGGTGAAGATCGGCAACTACACCGGTGACCGCCCTTCGGCGGGGCTCAACCAGGCCGACATCGTCTTCGAGGAGCCGGTCGAGGGCGGGATCACCCGCCTGGTCGCGGTCTTCCAGTGCCAGGCGCCGAGCCTCGTCGGTGACCTCCGCTCCGCCCGCGAGCCCGACGTCGGCATCCTCTCGCAGCTGTCGGATCCGATCTTCGCCCACGTGGGTGGGATCCAGCCGGTCCTCAACCTGTTGGCGAGCGCCCCGCTGATCGACAAGAACCTGTACTACAGCAGCTCGGGCGGCTCGGCGATCATCGTGAAATCGGGCCGGGTATCGCCCTACTCCACCTTCGCCAACACCTCCGCCCTGTGGGCGCTCGACTCCTCGGACACCACTCCGCCCGGTCCGCTGTTCACCTATTCGACCGCCCTCCCCGCCGGCGCAGTCCCCGGCTCGGGGGCGAGCGTGCACATTCCCTTCTCGTCCTCCTCGGACGTGACCTGGCAGTGGAGCACATCGGTCGCCAAGTACCTCCGCTCCTACTCCGGCGAGCCCGACACGCTGCTCGACGGCACGCAGACCGCGGCGACCAACGTCGTCGTCATGACGGTGCAGACCTACACCGGGCCGTGGCTGGAGAACGACGTCGGGGGTTACGAGGTGGAAGTGACCGCGACCGGCTCCGGTCCGCTCGTCGTGATGCGCAACGGGGTCGCCATCAGCGGCACCTGGACGAGGCCGAACCTCAACCAACCGGCCGCGTTGACGACGACCGGCGGGGCGCCGATCACCCTGCAGCCTGGGAACACCTGGGTCGAGCTCGTGCCCCGCGGCATCACCGTCACGCCGTCCGCCGCAGCTCCTGCGCCCTCGACCTGAGCGACGCGAGGCGTGGTTTCGACAAGACTCGAGCCGTGCTCGTGATCGACGCGGCGAATGTCGTCGGGTCTCGGCCGACCGGCTGGTGGCGGGACCGACCGGGGGCAGCCCGATCGTTCGTGGAACGAGTTCGCACCGCCACCGGGGCAGGTCGGCTCGCCAAACCGGTTGTCGTGGTCCTCGAAGGCGCCGCTCGCCGAGGTGTCGCGACGGGGACCGCCGACGGCGTCGCGGTCGTTCACGCGCCGGGAAGTGGAGATGACACGCTCGTCGCGGTCATCGACGATGCCGATGCCGGCAGTCAGGTGACGCTGGTGTCAGCCGATCGCGCTTTGCGCGAACGGGCCACGGCTCTCGGGGCGGAGGTCGCAAGCCCCGGATGGCTGCTCGACCGACTGGACGGATGACCGACGGGGTCCATCCGCTGCATCGTCATCTCCCCGAGCCGCGAGATCGGATGTTCGACTGTTCCGGTGAGGGGATACGAGCCAAGCGCCTCCGAACGCCGCACCTCAGCCTGGGACACCCAGAAGGCTGGTGTTGACCCGCTCTCACGCGCACCCGATAGTGGACGCCAGGTGTGCGAAATGTACCCCACCTACCCGGCGTATGGGACAGGGGACAAGAGGAAGGGCAATCTGCGCCCAGCAGGCCGATACCCTTTCCGCTTGTGAGCGCCGACGTTGCGACAGAGTCAGGATCTTCAGCGAAACGGGCCGGGATCGGAGTGCTCGTTGGGGTCTACGCACTGAGGATCTACCGATCGGAATTGCAATCTTGCTCCTTGCCTTTTGGGGCCAAGTTCTGTTGGTTTGGATCGTTGCCGCCGTAGCGCTGTTCATAATCAAGATCGCCTCCTGCAGTTGGATTCAGCGAGAGTGGGTCCGCTGGATGTCCGGCAGCAGAACGACGCGGCTCGAAGCAAGGCTCGAGAAATGGCGCAGCGGAAGGCTCCGTCGCCTAGCCAGTGGAATCACGGATGGTTCGGGTGCCTGGTTCATACTTTCTGCGTTCCTCACCAATGTGATCATCACGGTTTCGCTCGCTCGTTTGGTTAGCGGCACGCCGGTCCCTGAGCGAAAGGTCATTATCACCACGGTTTTCTTCGCAGCTGTTTCAGCGGCCTCTTTGCGCTGTTGGCTGGGGGCTGAAGGACGTCACCTAACGGCAACCGTGGTTCGATTCACGTTGTAACTCGGACCACATCCGGATCTGCCGGTCTTTGACAGGTGCCCACCCATCCGCCGTCATGGGCGGCGCGAGCGAGCACCTGGCGCGAGTTGCAGAGTCGTGCGTTGCCGCCTCCTCGCACTGTCTTGACAGCGTGAACACCGGCTGTATCCTTTCCCTATGGTCATAGGTAAAGGGGTCAGGCACAGCACCGCCGCTTCGCCACCGTCGAAGCGGCACGGTTCGGAGTCTGAGACGCCCGATGGGCCCGCGTCGCCGATCGAGTTCAGGCTGGACGCGGGTTCGGGCGTGCCCACCTACCTGCAGCTTGTGCACCAGGTCGAACACGCGCTGCGGCTGGGCTACCTGAGACCCGGTGACCAGCTGCCAAGGGTTCGGGACGTGGTCTCCTCACTAGTCATCAACCCGAACACAGTGCTGAAGGCCTACCGCGAGTTGGAGACGAAGGGCCTCACCGTCGGAAGGCCTGGCCAAGGAACATTCATCGAGGCGACTCTGAACCAAGTCGCGCTCCCGGAGCTAACCGGTCTTCGCCGCTCACTGTCGGGCTGGCTGGCCGCCGCTGATCAGGCCGGGCTCGACGAGGACGGGATCGTGGCTCTCTTCACCAGCGTGCTGCGGGATTTTTATGAGCGGCCCCGCGCCCGGGTGGCGCGGCGGGCCGGAAGACGGAAGGCGTCGCATGAACGTCGTCGAGGCCAAGGGCATCAGCAAGCGGTACGGCGGGACCTGGGCGCTGCGTGACTGCACGATGGCCATCCCCGCAGGGCACGTTGCCGCGTTGGTCGGCCCGAATGGCTCGGGGAAGACCACGCTGCTGAACCTGGCAGTCGGCCTGACGGAGCCGACCGCCGGCATCGTCACCGTGCTTTCGGACCAGCGTGCCGGGTCGCCTTCGGCGCTCGACGGCATCGTGTTCGTCGCACAGGACGCACCCCTTTACAGGAATCTGTCAACGGCGGACATGCTGCACCTAACCCGCAACCTGAATCACCACTTCGATCAGGTGTACGCCGAGGCTCGGCTAGCCGAGCTGGGCATCCCTCTGAAGAGGAAGGCCGGGAAGTTGTCCGGTGGCCAGCAGGCGCAGCTCGCCCTGACTCTGGCCCTGGCCCGGCGGCCGCGGCTGTTGGTGCTGGACGAGCCGGTGGCCATGCTGGACCCGGTCGCAAGGAACGACTTCATGGCCACGGTACTGACGGCGGCGGTCGACGAAGGCATGTCGGTGCTGCTGTCCTCACATGCACTGGCCGAACTCGAGCGGGTAGCCGACTACCTCATCCTGCTCTCGCACGGCGGCGTTCAGCTGGCTGGACAGGTCGATGCCTACTCGAGAGTCACCGCGTGCTGACCGGTCCCTCTGCCGAGGCCGAGGGATATGCCGAACGGCCGGTGGTACATGTGCAACGTGGCGGGACACAAGCCCACCTGCTTGTCCGAGCCGCCGCAACGGACCCGGTTCCGCCGGGCTGGGAATCGCACGCGGTTGACTTGGAGGAACTCACCTTGGCTTATCTGCGGGAGCCCGGTGCCGGGGCGCTGCCTGGCCCGACGCGGGGCGGGAACACCGAACGGTCAAAGGTGGCGAGATGACCGCACTGACCATGGTCGCCCAACGGGAGGATTTCACCAGCCTGCGACCCGTGCCGTGGCGGCGGATGGCCTGGGTTACCTGGCGGCAGCATCGGATCGCGGTGGGCGGAGCGGTCCTAGTCCTCGGAGCGCTGGCGGTCTACCTATGGCTCACCGGCCAGCAGATGCATCAAGCCTGGGCCCCAGTGGCCGCCTGCCATCCGGCAGGTTCGAGTATCTGCGCTCGAATGAGAAACGACTTCAACACCGTCTACGTGCCGCATTCCGTAGCGGCCGTCATCATGATGCAGTTGGCACCGGCATTGATTGGGGCATTCATCGGAGCTCCAGCGCTGGCTCGGGAGCTCGAGACTGGCACTTTTCGGTACGCCTGGACGCAGGGCATCGGCCGTCGGCGCTGGACCATCGGCAAGCTAGTCCCGCTCGCGATCGCGCTCGTCATCGTCGCCGGCGCGTGCAGCGCCCTGTTCTCCTGGTACTACCAGCCCTTCTTCGCCGAAAGCTTCCAGACTCCCCTTATCCCGGTCTTGTTCGGGCTGCGCGGCGTGGCGTTCGCCGCTTGGACTCTGGCTGCCTTCTCGATTGGGGCTCTTGCCGGCGTGCTGATCCGTCGGGTCGTGCCTGCCGTTGTGGCCACCCTGATCGTTTACGCCGGGCTCGCGCTCGTGGCCGGCAACTTCATCCGTCAGTACTACCTGACGCCGGTGGTGACCAAGAGTCTCAACTTGCCCGGCGCCGGGTGGATCCTCAGCCAGTGGTACACGAAGGAAGGCAAGGTTGCCTTCGACGGCGTCCAGAAGTCCGGGACCAACGCCGACCGACTCCAGCATTTCTGTCCGTCGGCACCTCCGTCAGAAACACTGGGGCAATGCCTCTCCTTACACGGCTACTCGCAGTGGACGAGCTATCAGCCCGCCAGTCGGTTCTGGCCATTTCAGTGGATTGAAGGTGGCTGGCTGCTTGTGCTTTCGCTGCTCGTGATCGCCACGACCATCTGGCTCGTCGGCCGTCGGGCGGCGTGAACGGACCGGTTGTCCCAGGAGCGCATTACAGCGCCTCGGGAGTGCCGATTCTCGTCGCGGTAGGCCCCTCGCAACTGCCGGATGCCCCGCTCGCCTATGGGTGCCCCACTCGTGCTGCGAGTCCAGGGGATCCGAGAACCCGAGCCCGACCGCGGATCGGAGTCTTGGCGGATGATCCCATCCCCGCTCGTTCTTCAGCGGACTGACTATCGGGCGTCCATGATCGACGCTGCGCGTCAGCTCACTGAACGCTTTCCGAATGGACGCTCCGTGGAGGTTCCCGGAAGGGACGTGGCGCCGCAAACCGAGCACGCTGATCTGATCCTCGAAATCCTGGAAGAGACGCTCCTCACCCACACCTGAGCTTCGCTCGGCGGTAGCGTGAACCATTTGCATATCGCAATCACCCAACGCTTCGGAGGCCGCCATGTCCCAGGTGCGTGTTCACAACTTCTCGATCTCCCTGGACGGGTTCGGGACCGGCGAGGGCATTACGTTCGACGCTCCGTTCGGCCACGCCGGCCATCGCCTGCACGAGTGGTATTTCGCCACCCGCTTCTGGCACTCGATGGTCGGCGATTCCGGTGGCACCGTCGGTGTCGACCATTCGTTCGCCGAACGGATTGAGCTGGGGTTCGGTGCGGAGATCATGGGCCGGGGCAAGTTCGGTGCGCAGACCGGCCCGTGGACCGGTGTCGGAACCGACGACGAGTGGCGGGGCTGGTGGGGGCCGAACCCGCCGTTCCACACACCGGTGTTCGTGCTGACGCACCACGCGCGCCCGCCGATCGAGATGGAGGGTGACACCGTGTTCTACTTCGTCGACGCCGCGCCGCAGGAGGCACTCGACCTCGCCCGGGAGGCCGCCGGTGACCTCGACGTGCGCATCGGCGGTGGCCCGACGGTCATCCGAGACTTCCTCGCTGCCGACCTCATCGACATCCTCCACGTCGTGCAGGTGCCGATCCTGCTCGGGCGCGGCGCCCGTCTCTGGGACGGCCTCGAAGGCATCGAGGAGCGCTACAACTTCGAGGCAGTCTCGTCACCGAGCGGCGTCACGCACCTGACCTTCACGCGCCGATGACCGATCGTGCGGACGAGCTGACGACCTGCCCCCGACGCCGGGTGCGGGTCGGTATCGACGGACGACCGCTGGGCGCTGCCCGACGGGCGTATCGCCGGAAGTCAGACCATCACGGCTTTCACCCGGGGCCGAATCGAAGCCAAGTACACGATGGAAAGAAGTAGTCCGACGATCAGAGTGAGTAGCCAGGAGATCACGATCAGTGCGATCCACATCCCCTTCGAAGATCCCGCGGCAGCGAAGGCGCCGCTGGGCCTTGAGCTGGCATCGACAAGCGCCCAAATCGAGATGACTAGTGACAGCGGTCCAATTACGAGAAGGATTAGACCGTCTCCACCGAAGATCTCGCGTGTCACGCCAGTACCTCCGTTCGGATATGACGACCCTGTACGTAGGTCTCGGACTTGTCCCATATCGCCGGCATAGCGACGCTCCTTTGTGATGCAGAGAAGATGTGGCAAGTAGAGCGGGCTATCTGACGACCTCGACTCGTCGGCCCTCGCGATCCAAGGCATCTTGGAGGCGAGGAGACGGAGCGGATAAATAGACGTCGGCTTCGAGATGGATCGATGCCGAGAGCACCTCCATCCCGAGAATGTTCAAGTCGTGCCTTCGTCGGAGTTGTCCGATCAGAGGAGCGAGGTCGCGAAGGCTTACGAGACCCACATTCTCCGGGAGCTCCATGAGCGCGCGGGTCGCCCGCTCACGATGATCTGACGGCAACGACATGAATGGGGCGGACAAGACCCCACGATGGTCTGACGCTCCTAGAACTGCTTGGCACAGACGTACATACCAATACCCTGTCGTGTAGACGTCAGCTCTTCGCCGCGGCGGCGCTTTTCCCCGGAGTACCTGGCTTAGAAGCTGGTCGTCAAGGAGCTGGATCACTCGTTGGCGAGATCTCGATCACCGAAGCCGGAGCGAGCCTTCCCCCAGTCCTCTTCCGAGATGCCTTCGAGAAACTCGCGTCGCAGCTTCGTCACGCCCCCGGGAACGAGGATCACCGCATCACCGATATCCAGATAGCCGACCTCCCCCCCCTCATCGAGGCCCCAGCGGTGTCTGGCCGAAGCTGGAAGGCTCATCTGGCCCCGTTGGGAAACCCGAACATCCCCTGTTGTTGTCATGACCTGAGTATACAAGGTGAAATTAGGCACTGCCTTGTGGAGTTCGGTTATTCAATCGGGTTGGCGATCGGCTGGCTCGCCGCCGGTTTGACGGGCCCCGAAACGACGCTGCCGGCTATTCGGGTGAACCATCCTCTTGCAGGTTCTCGCTGAGCACCTTCAGGTCCCTGTCGCTCTTGCCTGTGATCCGCAGAAACTCAGCGTGAAATGCCAAGCATCTCGGACAGAAATAAACCTGCCAATTGTCACTGAACTCCCCTCCGGCTCGGGGTTCTTGCTCGCCGCATCGACTATTGACCGAAGACTCTCGACCATCTGCGGCTATTACCGCTTCGCCCACATCGATGGACGGATCAGCGCGAACCCGTTGGCGTCACACATGGGCTTTCCATGCCGCCCTCTCGGTTGGTTCGGTCGGCCCGCGTCACTACACTCGCAACGAGTGCGGATAGGTGTGCTTACCGGTGGCGGGGACTGTCCAGGACTCAACGCCGTCATCCGGGCTGTCGTCCGCAAGGGCGTTCAGATTCACGGAGACACATTTGTGGGTTTCCGCGATGGTTGGAGGGGCCCGCTCGATGGAGACGCTGCACCATTGGACGTGTCCGATGTCCGAGGCATTCTCCCCCGTGGAGGCACCATCCT
Organism: uncultured Acidimicrobiaceae bacterium; assembly: GCA_963784155.1. GTDB lineage: Bacteria > Actinomycetota > Acidimicrobiia > Acidimicrobiales > RAAP-2 > Bog-756. Next base: position 191,870 of record CAWAQF010000007.1, on the reverse strand, counting down.
TGGTTCCAGTCGTACAAACCCCTACAGCTCTGCTGACGGAGAGCGTCGCGTACTAGAGACGGTAGAGCGGTCGGGTCTGGAGGCCCTCATCGTCATTGGCGGTGAGGACACCCTCGGCGTGGCGACAAAGCTCTCTGACGCAGGTCTTCCGATAATCGGAGTGCCCAAGACCATCGACAACGACTTGACAGGGACCGACTACACGTTCGGATTTGACACCGCCGTCACGATCGCCACCGAGGCGATCGATCGCCTTCACACGACGGCCGAGAGCCACCACAGAGTGCTCATCGTCGAGGTCATGGGACGTTACTCCGGCTGGATCGCCTTGCACTCTGGAATGGCCGGTGGGGCGAATGTAATCCTGATACCGGAACGTCCATTTCAGATTGAAGAAGTGTGCGGGTTCATTGAGCGCCGCTTCGCCAGCCAGTATGCCCCCATCGTCGTAGTAGCCGAGGGCGCTCTGCCGGTCGAAGGCACGATGCCGGCGCGCCCTCGCGAGATTGACGCGTTTGGCCATGAGCGTCTGGCGGGAATCGGGACCTTCCTGGAGGAAGAAATCGCTCGGCGGACAGGCAAGGAGGCGCGCGCCACCGTTTTGGGTCATGTGCAGCGAGGTGGTAGCCCGACCGCCTTTGATCGGGTTCTTGCAACCCGCTTCGGGCTCCACGCTGTTGACGCTCTTCACCACGGACACTCGGGCCAGATGGTGGCCTTGCACGGAACCGCTATCGACCTGGTTCCGTTGACCGAGGCCACGGCCATTCTCAAGTTGGTGTCACCTGAGCTGTTTGCAGAAGCCGAGGTGTTCTTCGGCTGACATCCCATGACCAATCAGTGGCAGGTCGCGCCTGTTGTTTCCTTGCATCAACGCGCGGGCTATTCGGAAGGGGACTTGTACCGACTCCTACCCGGCAGCGTTCGGGGGCACTTGGCCCGTCGACCTTCACTTGCCGATGGGGACAAGGTCATGCTGCAACGTCCGCTGGTAGACGCGTGAGTCGGATCAGGCGAGCAAATGTCAGCGCAAGTGCTAGCTCACTAATGACCAGACCGACCCAGCGAAGGCCATGATGATAGAGGCCGAGCGGAAGGAACCAGAACAAGACACCTAGGGTCAACCCCAATGGCACCACGCTCAAGATGAGGAGCTTGCGTGTCTTCGGCTTGGGGCGGGACGGCAACACGATTGAAGTGTTTGGCGTTCGCTCAGCGACTGGTTGGCTGTAGAAGTCGATGGCTGCATGACCGAGCCGCCTGGTCGCACGGGCGCTGGCGTAAGTCCAGACCGGCATGCTCACGACGGGAACGAGATACGAGGCGACCTCGGCACCCGCAATCACTAAGTCGATCGGGGACCGCCTGTACTTGCGAACCCGCAGCCCGATTATCGACGGCAACTGGCGAACCACATCCACGAAGGTGCTTACGTCGGTCGCGCTCCGATGACTGCTCGATGCGCCAGCCGCTCGGAGGGCAGCCGCTGCCTCGTCGATGTTCGGATACCGACCTTGCATCACGAGTATCTCGGCCGCCCGGGCCGGATCGCTCGGATCTCGGCCATAGACAGCGGCGATGCGCAACACAACGATGAGCTGCTCGCAGTAGATCATGGCCATCGCGGGAATCATGCCGACGTAGAAGGAGGATCCTGTGATCAAGCCACCTCGGCGTGCGACGCTCGCCGACCGGCGAAGCACCCGCTTGGCAATCCGATCGCTCGTGTCCGAGGGTCGCGTGTGACTCGTCTTGGACCACCACATCTTCACGTGGGGCGTGAGCTGGGGAAGTGTATAAAGGACGGCGATCTCTGCGGCGTGCAACGGGTCGTGGCGCAGCGCAGGCCACATGCCCTCCGACCGCATTGGCGGCGCTCCCCCAGGCTCGACCACGTCGGCCAGTCTGCCCGGCCCGGGGCGCCCCGGCCATTGACAGCAATGATGGCCAGGACCATGCTTTGGAGATCGGGTAGCAACGATCCCCCGGGAAACGTATGACCCTTGAGATTTGGATCGTCATACTTGCGGTATTCGCCGCCGTCGTGTTCTTGCGTCTCGGGCGACATCGCTACACGCGACGCCAACGAGTGCTCACGCTTGCCCTCATTGCGGCGCTCATCCTTCGGTATGTGAAAGGCATGCCGACGACCGGGAATGATCTGCTCTTGGAGATCGCGTGCCTAGGCCTCGGCCTCGTCTTTGGGTTCGCCATGCTCCGAGTCATCTCCGTTGATCACGACGAGTCCAGCGGCGAGATCTGGGTGCGAGCCGGGGTCGCCTACCTCGTGTTGTGGGTGGTCTTGTTGGGTTCGCGTGTTCTCTTCGCCTACTCGGCCACCGGATGGGCTCATCGGGACATCGGGCGCTTCTTTATTGACAATCGCCTGTCGTTCACAGCGATATCGCCGGCGTTCGTCCTTATGACTATCGGAAGCATCGGCGTAGTCACCATCGGCCTGGCCATTCAAGCAACATCGCTTCAGCGGGGAGAGGCTCCCGGCTCCTCGGTCCGAATAGAGCCCACTAGATAAGCAGACCGGCGAGCTCTCCTGACCATTGGGGTCGCTGAAGACACACTCAGAAAACCGCCAGCTTCGATCGCAAATGCCGGCGGACACCGGGGGATGGCGATCGTGCCCCACTCGTGCCGGTCGGAGGCAGGGTTGCCGACGCACTGTGGTCCGGCGTGCGACCTACCGATGGGCGCGCTGCCCCAAGGTCGGTCTGCTTTGGGGGGGTGGTCCTAGCGACCACCCAGGGGCAGGCTAGATGGGCCTTATTGCTCCGCCTAGCGCGAACTGTTGCTCCGCCTAGCCCTCACTCTAAGGGCCGCCCGCCTCGACCTGCAAGGCGAGTTGCGGCAATACCTGTAGCGGTCTCGGCTTGAAGCCAGGTGTTGTACTACCTTCGTTGTGAGGCGGAGCGTTGAGGGCGGAGAGGGAGGGCTTCGGCCCTCCCTTGGCAGCGTTCAGGAGCGCGAACGAGGCCCGGAGTTAGCCGCACGGCGGAGAGCGACCAACTCGACGGGCCTGTTGCTCCAAGACTGACCTTGGAATGTTGCAACGTCAAGAGGCTCCATTCGTCAGTGAGGGTGTCAGAGTCGGAACGGCCCGACGCTGGGCGGAAAGGAACGCGCCCCGAGGTGCCGTACTGCCACACCTACCCGGCGTCGAGGGCACTCTGCATCAACCAGCTGGCGCAACAGCTGTTTCCATGAAGCCTTTGGATCGTCGCAACTACTGCCTATCGCTGTAACGAGGCACTCCTGAGTGGCGTTTCAATAGTCGGGTTTCAGGTGACGCCCGGCTCCTGGGCGGTCCCAGCGGCCGAAACAACCAGAACAGGAGAGAAAATGAGAAAGCTGCTATTGGGTGCGGCTGTGATTGCGCTCCCGGTGGGAATCCTTGCCTCCACCGGCGGTGTCGCCTCGGCCAAGGGCGGCCCAGGAAAGGTCGACGTTGCCAACGCGTCGATCTCCTGCACGTCGGTGACCGGGTCGGCGAATCTCGCTCCCGTTGTGGGACCGACGGTCGCTGCGAAGGTCAACTCGAAGATCAGCGTGAGCTTGTCCGGCTGCACCGTGACCGGTGCGAGCGGCACGATCACCTCGATTGCCGGTTCGGGTCACGGGGTTCTCCATGCCTATCCTCCGAGCGGCGTCTCCAGCCTCCCGGCCACGGTGCCCGTGGTGGGGAAGATCACCATCAAATGGACGGCGTCCTCCCACCTATCGGGCCCGAAGAGCGTCCTCTCTGCGACCAGCGTGACCGCGGGTCAGGCAGTCGACGGCAACGTCTCGGTGTCGTTGGGCGGGCTCTCCGTCAGCGGTGATTTCGCCGGTACGGACGGAGGTGCGAGTTCCTCGGTTTCCCTTGAGACGACGCAATCTCTCTCGGACCTGTCGAACGAGTTCAGCACCACCGGCATCCACTCGGTCGGACTGACAGGGTCTGCCCAGCTCGGCTAGTTCATCCGCACAACCAACCATCCAACGACGAGGGCGGGGCTTCGGCTCCGCCCTCGTCGCGCGAGTTAACACAGCTTGAGAGTCCGCCCTTCAAAGATCGATAGAAATCTCTTCTCGGCGAGTCGGTCGACGGCACCAGCCCCCACTCGCACTGCACTAAACCCCAACATCGGGAGAGGGGTGCCCCACTCGTGCCTGATTGAGACTGGTGGCAGACGCTACAGGTGATTCGTAGCGTTTAGAGGACCCCGGCGGGGTTGCTCCCCTTGTGCCTGCTGGCGACGGATGTCGTCTGGCTTACGAACGAAGGGCTCCCCGCCGGGACCTTGCCGCCGAGTGGCTCGAAAGAGGAACGTGCACCGCGATCTGAATCAGGAGTGCCCTGGCGGTTCCTAACCAGTGAATTGGGAGGTGCTCATGACTGTCATCATCGGGGTCGATCCCCACAAGGCGACGCATACCGCGGTGGCCATCGGCTGTGACGAAGCCGAGCTGGCCAATGTCACTGTTCGAGCCACACGGCTGCAGACCGACAAGCTGCTCGGTTGGGCCGAGCCGTTCGAGAAGCGCATCTGGGCCATCGAGTCGGCCGGTGGACTGGGCTACCTACTGGCCCAGCAACTCGTCGATGCGGGCGAGCAGGTTCTCGACGTGCCGGCGACATTGGCCGCGAGAGTGCGGGTCCTCGGGACGGGCAAGTCGGACAAGAACGATCCGAACGACGCCCGTTCGGTGGCGATCGCCGCGCTCCGTTCACCGGGTCTCCGGTCGGTGCAGGCGGCCGATCATGCCGAGGTGCTGCGGTTGCTGGCCAAACGGAACCAGGACATCGGGGATCTGCGGACCAAGCTGGTGTGCCGGCTCCACAGCGTGATTGCCACTCTCGCGGCAGGCGGAATTGCCAAGGAACTCAACGCTTCTGACGCCGATTCTCTGCTCTGCGCCTTCGAGCCATCGTCTCCGGCGGAGCACACCCGCCACCAGCTGGCCCTCGAGCTGCTCGAGGACGTCCGACGACTCGACCGACAGCTGAAGGAGTCACACAAGCGGATCAAGACCGCCGTCCGAGCCTCGGGGACTTCGCTCACTGAGCTCTACGGCATCGGCCCGGTTCTCGCTTGTGCACTGATCGGATGCACCGGCGACGTTCGGAGGTTCGTCAACCGGGACCAGTTCGCCGCCTACAACGGCACCGCTCCGATCGAGGTGTCCTCGGGTGGTCGGGTGGCCCACCGGCTGTCACGACGAGGCAACCGACAGCTCAACCACGCCATCCACATGGTGGCCATCTGCCAGATCCGCCAGGCCCACTCCGAGGGCCGTGCCTACTTCGAGAAGAAGGTTGGCGAGGGCAAGACGAAGAGGGAAGCGATCCGCTCGCTCAAGCGACAGATCTCCAACACCGTCTACCGCCACCTGGTCCTCGACGCTCAGCGATAAGAGGCCCGGGAGGACAAGCGGGAACGACTCGTGGCCTGCGTGACCGGCTCTGCACCCTGACGACCGGCTCTTCGGCGAAGTCACTCCCGGACCCACCCAACCTTAGGCATCAGCGCCGTTCGATGACGGCTTGAGCTCACGCGCCCTGGGCCCCCTGAATTACCCCCTTGACTCAAAGAGGATTCGGTCTGGGGCAGGGGCGCCTCACCCACCCGGCAGCGAGGATTGACATAGCCCGCTGACGGTCCACCACTCCGGAGTGAGAAGTAGTCAGCGTGTGGGTGCGTGCCCGAGCCAGGTCTGACCCCATCAAATACCGGCTGACGTCCTCTCGGACTGTCCTCAAGTCGATTCGTCGGCCTGGCTCGGACACGCACCCGACACCTGCCGGTCCGACGGAGTGCCCTCATAGGAGCCTGCCGCACAGGCCCATCGCTGTCCTGTCCATCGTCCGACTGGTGCGGTGTCATCCCAAACCCAGGATGGAAAGGATGACGATGACCACTATCGCGCGCAGGATCACCGGAGGGATCGACACGCATCTCGACGTGCATGTGGCCGCGGCACTCGACGAGCGGGGGCCCTCCTCGGCGTGGAGAGCTTCGCCACGACGGCCGCGGGCTATCGGAAGTTGCTGCACTGGCTCGAGGGCTTGGGCACTCTCGAACTCGTCGGGGTCGAAGGGACCGGCAGCTACGGGGCCGGGCTGACGAGGCACCTGCTGCACCACGAGGTCGCCGTTGTTGAGGTGGACCGGCCCAACCGCCAGCGCCGCCGGCGCGAGGGGAAGTCCGATCCGCAAGGCGCCGTCGCCGCGGCCCGAGCCGCCCAAGGTGGCGACGCCACCGGATCGGCGAAGACGCGGGACGGAAACGTCGAGTCCATGCGGGTGCTCCGGGTGGCCCGCTCCTCGGCCCGCCGCAGCCGGACCCAGGCCCTCAACCAGATGCGCAGCCTCATCTCCACCGCTCCGGACGAGCTCCGGGCCGAGCTGCGGAGCTGCTCCATTTATCAGGTGCTCGCGGTGGCGAGCTCCTATCGGCACACGGGACGGACCGACGTGACGACGGTGACCAAGCTCTCCTTGCGCACCCTGGCCCGCCGTGCCCTCTCCCTCGAAGAAGAGGTCAAAGAGATCGACCGGATCTTGAAGACCCTCGTCGCCGAGACGGCTCCCGAGCTTTCCGCCATCGACGGGGTCGGCACCGACGTGGCCTCGGCTGTCTTGGTCGCCGCCGGCGACAACCCCGAGCGGCTGAAGAACGAAGCGACCTTCGCCAAGCTCTGCGGTGTCTCCCCGCTCGATGCCTCGAGCGGCAAGCAAGTGCGGCACCGGCTCAACCGTGGAGGAGACCGCCAGGCCAACTCGGCCCTCTGGCACATCGTCTTCACCCGAATGGTCAACGACCCACGGACCCGCCACTACATCAAGCGCCGGATGAAGGACGGGCGGACCAAGAAAGAGGCGATCCGCTGCCTCAAGCGCTACGTGGTCCGGGAGGTGTTCGCGGCGCTGCCGCGCTCCACAATTCGGTCTTGACACTCCATAGGAGCATCGGTCGGGGGCACCCTGCCAACGACAGGCCAGCAACTGCCAGCGATGCTCGGGCCTATAGGTTGCTAAGCAGCTGGGCGATGCCGGCCGCCAGCTCGGCATTGGCACGCATGAGACGCACGATGGTAGCGATGTGTTCGGTCTCTGGCCCGGCTGCGGGAGCGATTTCAGTCAGTTCCTGGATGATCCCGGCCAGGCGAATTGCAATGCCATCGAGTCGCTCATCGAGGCTGTCCATTTCGATCATGGCACAGAGTCTTCCGCACTTCCGGCGAAGGAAGCAGGGGCCCCTGTGGTACGAGCCGCCAACCCGGCGCCGAGGGGCAAACGTTCAGTTCCAGGACTGCCTGCTTGGCCACCTAACAGGGCCTCAGGCGTTACCCCCGCTAGACAAATGACACGCAGTTCGCCCTGCCCCCCGCCCCCCCCCGTTAGGGGGCCAGGGTGTCAAGTCCGGAGCACTGCATAACCCTGTGCTCAACAGACCCAACAAGACCACACTACGCGCCGGGCGGTCTGCTTCAATCGGGTAGCGCCGCACGGCGCGTAACCGGCAGCGGTCTGGGACAGCCCGCACCCCGCTTTCTATCGACGACCTGCACCTTTTACGGTGAGTCGAGAGGATTCACACAATCCTGAGGCCTTCGGGTCGAAGGACTCGAAGAACTCCCCGCTCGGTGATTGGCCGCGCTTGGGCGAGATCCGAGCTGCCGCCACGCAGTCCCTCGTCTTGCTGTCATCTCGACAGGGCGAAGCAAAGGGCTCTAGCTGATGTGTGTGCGCTCGCCCGCATGACGCCGAATTCCGGCATGAGAAACACCGAGACAGAGGAGGCCACACAATGACCAGCACGTACAAGGCCGCGCCGGACATCGACGTCATCACGTCCCAGTTCCCCATTCTCGGATTCGGACTGCTCCCGCTCAACGCATTCGTGCTCCACGGTGACGCACCGGTGCTGGTCGACACGGGGGCGGTGGTCGAGAGCGAGGCGTTCATGACGACGTTGCGCTCGGTCATCGACCCCGCCGACCTGAAGTGGATCTGGCTGACCCACACGGACTTCGACCACATCGGCACGCTGCACCAGCTACTGGCTGAGAATCCCGACCTGTGGGTCATCACCACCTTCCTCGGTGTGGGCATCATGACCACCTCGGCACCGTTGCCGATGGACCGAGTCAATCTGGTCAACCCCGGGCAGAAGATCGCCGTCGGCGACCGCACCCTCGTCGCGGTGAAGCCGTCCGTGTTCGACAACCCGTCGACGACGGGCTTCTATGACGACAGCTCCGGTGCGCTCTTCAGCTCCGACTGCTCCGGGGTGCTCCTCCAGACGATCCCCGAGCACGCCGAAGACCTCTCCGACGACGAACTACGCGAAGGCCAGGTCTTCTGGGCCACGGTCGACTCGCCGTGGCTGCACAAGCTCGACCCGGTCGTGTTCGCTAAGGAGCTCAACGGGATCCGGGAGTTGAATCCGACGATGGTTCTCAGCAGTCATCTACCGGCCGCACCGGGCGCCATGTTGCCGCAGCTGTTGAGCTCCCTGGAGGCCGCCCCGCAGGCGCAGCCCTTCGTGGGGCCGGACCAGGTCGCACTGGAGCAGATGCTTGCCGAGATGACGGGCGGAGGACCCCAATAGCCCATGGACCGTGGCATTGCATCGGGTGACACAACGAACGTGCATCGGGTGCTCATGAATCGCCTGCCCGCTATGGTGCCGATCGGCCACGATCGATAACCGACCCGTTTCCCGGCGAGCGGAGCACCCGCGCTTGCGGCGAGCCTGACAGTCAGCAAGCTCGGGACCGCGCTCGCTTGTCAGCAGCGATCTGAGGTGCGATGCTCGCCCTGCCCCCAAACCTCTTGGGGGATTAGGCGGATCGGGAGGCGGATTATGAAGTACGTCGTGTCGTGGACGAGTCGGGACTCGGGAACCACCGAAGCAGATGCAAAGAGGTCACTCAGTATCTTCAGTAAATGGAGTCCATCGGCTGGATCAACGTTTCACCAGTTCGTCGGACGGGTCGATGGCGACGGTGGATTCGCCGTGGTCGAGACCGACACTCCGACGGACATCCTGAGGGATGTGTCCTTGTTCGCTCCGTGGTTCAAGTATGAGGTGCACCCGGTCGTGGACATCGCGGAGGTCGCAACAGTCGGAACCGAAGCAATCAAGATTCGAGATTCCGTCTCGTAGGTGACGAGACGGCGACCACGGTCGCCGTCTCAATGGTCGCAGGGCCGCATTGGCGTCCTACCCGGCGATCGCAGCACGCGGATCACCGTTGGCGATGTACCAGGCGACGTCTCACCCGCGCCCCTCAGCTATGCCTGCGGCAATGACCACCTTCGCTTCATCGCCAAGAAGACGATGGCCAGGATGACCCCTGGGAGCCAGAAGAACCAGTAGCCCACACCCAAGGCCAAGCCCCATCCCCATTTCGCTCCCGTGCTCAGTCGTGGGCTCCTAGCAGCCTGCACAATGGCCACGATTACGAGTGCCAGCCCTCCAAGCAAGATCGCCCCGAGGATTAGGTCGGGTCCGAACTCCGCCGCCATTTGGTGCATCTCGCCTCCAAAAATCAACTTCAGAGGTGTCTGGGCCTCAGCACACTACCGACTGCTGACCCTGTAGCGCCGAAAATCCTCGTCACTCGGTCCCACTTGGCTGGTATCGGCAAGTAGCAGCAGCCACCTGAAGTTGCCCGACGACAGGGTGACCCACTCGTGCCGATCAGCCACGCCGCGATAACCGACCCGCTCCTGATGTAATGGGACAGGGGGTCTGCCTACTCGAACGCTCTGAAGACAGTTTCATAGAACGCTCCGGCAGCGGTCCTACTCGGTACTGATCTTCTCGAGCCTCTCCAGGCTGGCCGTCATGGACTCAAGCACCGAATTGGTCCCGTTGATCCACGCCCCGCCATCACGTAGGAGGTCCTCCGGTAAGGGGCCGTAGTCGAAGAGCTCGGTGACGACGGTGGCGTCGTCACCGTCTGGAGTGAGGATGTAGCCCCAGCGGTAGCCCGCAGGAATGCCGACCTTGGATGGATCACCACCCTCAGCCCGAGAAGGGTCTCCGGGAGCCGGTTCCCAAAATATGCGCCGATCTGGCTCGAACTCCACCACGTAGTTGAGCATGAGGTAGTCGTCTCCCAGCCGATGCATCTTCATGGTGAAGGTGTCGCCCACCTCGGAGATGGGGCGGTCGAGGACGGCTCCCCGGAGCATGTCGGATCCGTCGAAATCCACGTGACGTTGCGGATTCGCCAGGATCTTGAAGATGAGGGCCGCCGGTGCTTCGATTCTGCGTGACACTTCGACCGGCTTGCTCTCCTCTGCCATGGTCCAGTCCTCTCTTTCTCTCTGCCTCTTCACTCTGCCCGTCTGCAGCGCACGTCAGTGGTTTCATACAGTTGGACGTTGCAGGTCCCGCGAATTCGTTCATCGGTCAGAAATTCAGATTCTGACCGATTCGAGGTATTCCGCTTTGACAGTGTTCTCAGCAAGGTGGAGCATGCCCCGAAGTGCCTGATCGGTCGGTGGCACAGATACCCCGCCTACCCGGCAATCGGGGACACCCCTGGGCGATGTGCTGCTCGCTGATCGGAGAGACCCTCTGTCCCGGTTGAAATTAGTAGTGCAGTAACGCCTTCTTGATTCGAGAAACTCACTGCATTGCCCGTACTCTCCGAGCAAGTCATTTACAGCTCGATGTCCGCATAGAGGCGGTGGCGGTCGAGCAATCTGAAACACCGGTCTTCGCAGCCTTGGGCGATGTGGGGATCGATCTCGTACTTCGCTTTGGCTGTGGATGTCGCCGGTGTCGTGGCTCTCAGGGCAGTGACTATGACGTCGGCGACTTCGTCGATCTCGTGTGGCCTAAATCCCAGCGTGGTCAGCGCCGGTGTGCCAAGTCGAATTCCCGAGGTGTACCAGGCGCCGTTGGCGTCACCTGGCAATGAGTTGCGATTGGTGACGACCCCTGCGTCAAGCAGGGCAGCTTCAGCTTGACGGCCGGTGAGTCCGAAGCTGGAAGCCACGTCCAAGAGCACAAGGTGGTTGTCAGTTCCACCAGTGATGAGCCGTGCACCCCGCCGCATCAGACCTTCCGCCAGAGCGCGTGCATTCTCTACGATGTGGACGGCATAGGCAGCGAACGAGGGCTGGCGAGCTTCAGACAAGGCAACGGCCTTGGCGGCCATCATGTGGGGCAGCGGTCCACCGAGGACCATCGGGCATCCTTTGTCTACGTAGGGTGCGTATTCCTCGGCGCAGAGCACCAGTCCACCCCGAGGTCCGCGCAGTGATTTGTGGGTGGTGGAGGTCACGACATCGGCGTGGGGCACCGGATCGAGGTCACCGATCAGCACTTTCCCGGCCACCAGCCCAGCGAAGTGGGCCATGTCGACCATGAAAGTAGCCCCGACGTCGTGGGCGATCTCAGCCAAGATGGCGAAATTGGGGTTCCGGGGGTAGGCCGAGTACCCCGCCACGAGCACCAGCGGACGGAACTCTCTCACCTGGGCCGCTATGGCGCCGTAGTCGAGGAGTCCGGAAGCGGAATCGACCCCGTAGCTAGCCTGGTCAAAGAGCTTCCCGGAAATATTGGGTCGGAACCCATGGGTGAGGTGCCCACCGGCGTCGAGAGCCATGCCCATCATGCGCTGGGAGTGCAGTTCGTTGCGCAGTTGATCCCAGCTCACGGAGTCAAGGTCGTTCACGTGAGCCGCCCCAGCCTCGTTGAGGAATGGCTGCTCGACTCGGTGGGCAAGGATGGCCCAGTAAGCAACCAGGTTGGCGTCAATCCCCGAATGAGGTTGGACATAGGCGTGATCGGCGCCGAACAGTGCTTTGGCGTGGTCCGTAGCCAATGTCTCGATCCGGTCAACCATCTCGCATCCGGCATAAAAGCGATGGCCCGGAGTGCCCTCGGCATACTTGTCCGACAGCCAGTTGCCCATGGCCAGCAGCACGGCCGGTGAGGCGTAGTTCTCTGAAGCGATGAGCTTCAGTTGACGCCGTTGGGACTCCAGCTCACCGACGATGGCCGCTGCCACATCTGGTTCGGCGGCAGAGATCACCTCCAACGCCGATCGATAGGCACTCGCTACGACTGGTTCGGGCACCACGCGCTCCTTCGGACGACATCGAGTCTTCGCCCAGGCGCACGGCTATGTCCGGCAGGCTGCCGGCGGGTCGGTCCCCGGTGGTACTCCACCCAGACGCCAGTAACGACCCGCTCCAACGATAGTCCCCACCAGCTGCCCTGAGAGGTAAGGACCCTGTCGAAGGTTGACTCGGAAGCGCCCGCGGAAGGATCGGCCCGCAGGCCTCCATTCGGGGCTCTGGAAAATGTCCACTACCGCGCGGCCCATTTCCAAGCGAGGCATGCCTCCGATGTGCCGTCCAGCCACGGTCGATAACTGACCCGCTCCCGGCGATGATGTGGAACGGCCTGTCAACCCCCCGCGAGGACTCTCTTTCACTGTCTCTATCGGCGCGACGCACCAGAGGTGCGGCGCCTGATCGTTGGTGAGCAGTCGGAGGGGCCCCGGGGTCAACACGCAGCGCCCGGAGCCCGAAGGGTGAGGACGAACGGTGTTGATGCTGGGGTGGAGGCTGCTACTCGACTCCCCGTAGTGAGGGCGGCGGCGGTCGGGCAAGCCATCGACGACGCGCCGGAGCGCAGTGGATCGGAGAACCGCCACGATGATGTACGCGTGTCGAAATCGCAGTAAAGCCATTCGCAGGTGGTTGCCTCTGAATCAGGGCGCCCGTGACACCCTCTCGAGGAGCGATGTTGGGCGTAACGCCGGCGAGGATCGGATCTGCTGCGGCGGTGCTCCGGCGCGTCGTGGGGGGCTCGAGCAGCCACGGCGCCGATCGCGCGCTGGTCGACTGGGAGACCATCTTGTTCAGACCTCTGCCACCATCTCGGCCCAGAGGAACCCTGCGAGCTCGCGGGCGATGGCAGCGGCCACGACCGAGCGGACGTTCTTGTGGGCGGCGAGTGCTCGGAACCGGCGCGAGAGGCGGACCTGTGCGGCCCACGAACGGGCCACCGTCTCGGGCGGCACACCAATCTGGCGCTCGCGGATGCCGGCGCCGACCGTCGTGGCTGTGTTGGTAGGCCCAGGCCGCTTCGCAGAGTTGTCCCCGCAGGTGGGCGTTGCCGGCCCGGGTGATCGAGCCGCGGCGCTGGGTAAGGCCGGTCGAGTTCTCCCCGGGGACGAGCCCGGTGAAGCTCATGAAAGGTCTCGCCTTCGGGAAGCGACGCCAGTCGAAGACCTCGGCGGCGAGGCAGAGCGCGCCGATTCGGGTGACACCCCGGTAGGCGGCGAGGCGGGAGACCTGCTCGCCGAAGGGATCCCGCTCGCACCACGGGAGGAGATCGGCCTCGACCGCCTCGAGGGTGGTGTCTCGCAGCTTCACCGTCGCGAGGTAGTGCGCGTAGGTGGCAGCAAGCGCCGTGTCCTCGAAGGACAAGGTGGCGAGCCAGCGTCGGTGACGCTCGGTCCAGGGTGATCCGCCCCGCCAGACCACACTGTGGCGAAGCAAGAATCCGCTCAGGCGGTTGCGGGCCCGGGTCAGGTCCTGGACCATGTCACCGCGGGTCCGGCAGAGGTCGCGCACTCCCTCTTGGGCGGGAGTGGGAACGGCAATGGGAGTCAGTTCGCCGGCCCGGTGCAGCCCGGCCAGTCGTCTCGCATCTCGGCGGTCGGTCTTCACCCGGTCGCCCGAGCCCTTCGGGATGAGGGAGGGTGCGACCACGTCGCAGCGCACTCCCATCGAGGTGAGCTGGCGCTGCAGGTCACAGCCGGTCGGGCCCGCCTCGTAGCAGGCCCAGATCCCCTTCGGGCGACCGATCCGCTTCACCAGGCGTCGGACCGAGTCGGCGTCGTGGAAGATCTTGTCGACCTCCGCTGTGTCACGATCGGGCGACAGAACGGCTACTGCGATCGAGTTCTTCGAGACGTCCATCCCCAGATGGACGAACTCTCGGTGGGCAATACTGGACACGGCTGGCTCCTTCCTTCCGTATGTCGGCTCCGTTCACCGCATACGTGAATGATCCACGCATATGCGGATTCCGGAGGAGCCGGCCGTTCCATACTGAATGTGGGATATTTACCCACCCATTAAGTCTCCAACGCGAAATCGGCAATCCATCCGGCGATAGTCGTCAACAGCTCCTGGCGAATGGGGTCCTCAGTCGGGACACACCGGTGATCGGTGGGGTCGTAGACCGTGCCGATCGCACCAGCGTGGTCGGTCTCCACTTCTCGAAGCGTGATCTTCCAGCCCGCTTCGAGGAGGGCCTGGAACGTGATTCGAGCCCGCTCGATGGGCACGACCTCATCTGAGGAGCCGTGGATCAGAAGTAGGGGGACAGAAGGGTCGCCGGTGACACCGAAGGAATCTTGGTCGCTGTAGGGCGAATCATCGAAGCCCCCTGCGATCCCAATAAAGGCGGCGGGACGCCAGCCACCAAGGATCGTCGTGAGCACGACGTCCAATCCGGCATTTGCGCCCAACGACCAGCCAGCAAGGACAACCCGATCCGAGAGGCTGCGGGCGAAGGCAACCGAGGCGGTCAGATGGTGTCGTCCGCTTCCGCCATCGTCACTGCTCCAGTCGGGAACGACCGTTGTTACTCCGGCCGCCGCGATCTGGTGAGCTAGCGGCTCCAGAACCCCTCGTTCATTCGGGCCGCTGCCGTGCCACAGGAGAACGACTGCAGACCCACGAGGGTGTTCGGGCTCGTAGATGTCGAGCAACTGGCCACAACCGTAATCCACGCCAGCTCGTACGGTTCCAGCTCCCATGAGGCCATTGTCGCAGTTCACATCGAGGGCGACAGGGTACTGAGCCGGCGTACGGGGGCACCGCATCACACCGCCTAAGCGTGGAACGGATGGTTCATGTGCTGGCTGAACAACTCCGTTCCCAATCTTCGTTCGGAATAGACGATGACGAGCCGCTTGGCCTCGGGCAGCGTGAGACCTGGCGCTTGTGGGCGCCGCTCCGATCGGGGGAGCAACGTCCATGTCACAAAGACGGCGGGATCGGACCACACCCAATAGGGGTCGCCGTCCGCTGCTGGCGGGGGTAGTCGCGGCTGCCCTTATCTGTGGGTTGTTGACCGTGGGCATCCAGGCCGCACACGCGACGATGATCGGCATCACCCGAGTGGAGGTCTGCAAGGGAGGACCCGTCAGCGGGACCTTCCCCTTCTCGGTGGACGGCTCGACCACCCCAGTGTGGGTCGCGGTCGGCACCTGTAAGGGCGTCGCCGTGAAGCCCGGTAGCAACACCGTGAAAGAGTTGGGGGACACCTCCGGGCTCACGCGGCTCGGGAAGATTCAGATCACTCCTGCGTCGGCGGGTGTCAGCAACCTGGCAACGAGAACTGCGACCGTCTTTGTCCCAAGTGGCGAGGGCGTGATTACTCGGTTCGTAAACGATCCCGCGATCGGCGTGTTGAAGGTTTGCGTCGTCGCCGACGCATCCTCGCTGGAACTGATAGGACAGTCGTTCACGTTCACCCAGACCGTCAGCAGCAAAACGGTCGGACCAATCTCGATAGTGGCCGGTCCGCCGAGCCTGGATCCGCTGAACTGTAGCGAAGGCACCAGCTATGCGATCGGCACGGCGGTCAACGTCGCCGAGCTTCCTGAGCCAGATGTCTTCGGCTCCAACATCACAGTGATCGGCGGGACGGCAAGCAATGTCAATCTGAGCGCCGGGACTGTCACTGCGACAGTGACCTCGACCCTGACCCAGGTGATCTACACGAACGTCGGATTCGGACCGCCCGGCGGGAACATCGAGGTCTGTGTTGAGGCGGGTGACTCCACCGTTCCAGCTGGTCCGTGGACATTCACAATCACGCCCTATGGCAGCACCACTGCGGTCGGCACGGTCAACGTGCTCGCAGGCCAGTGCAGCGGGGCCGTTTCGCTCAACCCTGGGCAGTACACCGTCGTCGAGTCGTTCTCCCCGCCGGACTACGTGAGTGCGATCGCGGCCGTCCCCTCGGCTGCCCTCCTCGCGTCGGACGCCGCCGAAGGCACCGCGACCTTCGCGGTGGCGGCGAACAACGACACGACGGCCATCTTCACCAACGACACGCTGAGGGTTAGCTCGTAGGTGCGGTCGAGCCAGGGTCGATAACCGCCCCGCTCCCGGTGATCGGGGATACCCAAGCGGTGGCGGGCATTGCACCATCACGATCGATCAGTCATATGGACCCAGCTTTTCGGTCGACATCGGGACCCGCGGTTGGCGATTCGGTGCCCGTCCAGGAAGAGCTGCCAGCGCGAGAACAGAACCGCTGAGCGCGACTACTGCACCGACGGCGAGCGCCAAGCCACTACCGCTCATAAACGCGGTGCGCGCTGCCCGCGTGAGCAAGGCACCCGTGTCGCCCCCGACACTTTCGGCCACCGCGAGGGCACCGCCCAAGGAGCCCAAGATGGTCTGACTGACATCAGCGGAGACATGCCGTCCAGAAAGTGCTGCGGTCATGTGATCCTGGTAGCGGGTTAGCATCACGCTTCCGATGACGGCGACACCCAGTGCCCCGCCGACCTGCAAGGACACAGTGTTGGAGGCCGATCCGATCCCCGATTCGCCCTGAGGTACCGATCCGATGACAGAGTTCGTCGCTGTCGGCAGCAGCAGTCCGGCCCCGAGACCGATCAACAAGAGTCCCGGCACTACGGCTCCATAGGTCACAGAGGGCCTCGACGCGGCCGATATCTGCCACAGGCCAGCCGCTATCGCTAAGAGACCGGCAGTTACGGTGAACCTGGTCCCGATGAAGCGTGCGGCGACCGGAGACAAAACCGCGCTCGCGACCAGCATGGCGGCGACGGGCAAAATGCGCAGCCCAGCCTGGAGGGGCGAATAGCCCAGATCAAACTGCAGAAACTGGGTCTGCACGAACAACGCCCCCATCAGCGCGAAGACTCCGAGGCATTCGCCCGCAAGAGCGACTGAGAACCTGCGATCACGAAAGAAGTCCAGGGTCAGCATCGGGTGGCGACTGCGGGCTTCCCACGCGACAAAGCTCCCGAGAGCCGCGAAGCTGGCCAGGCCGACTCCGATCACCATCCCCGACGTCCATCCCTGGCTCGGGGCCTCGATGATCGCCCAGAGCAGGAGACCAAGCCCGGCGATCGACAACACCGCCCCAACGGGATCGGGCTGCTTTGCGTTGGGGTTCTTCGAGTCCGGGACCAACGCGAGGGCTCCGACGAACCCGCCGATCACAATCGGGACATTGACTAGAAAGATCGAGCCCCACCAGAACCGCGACAACAACAGTCCTCCAGCGATCGGTCCGATGGCGATCCCGAGCCCTATGGTCCCCGCCCAGGCGCCGATGGCTCGGGCCCGCTCAGTCGGTTCACGGAATATGTCGTTGATGATCGACAGTGACGCTGGGATCGTGAGCGCGGCACCAGCTCCCATGAGGGCTCGGCTTGCGATGAGTAGATGAACGGAGCCTGAGAAGGCCGCGCCCATCGATCCTGCGGCAAAGATTGTCAGGCCGACAAGGAAGAAGCGCTTGCGCCCGAACCTGTCCGCCAGGCTGCCCCCGACGAATAGCAGCCCTGCGAACACCATCGCGTAGGAGTCGACGATCCATTGCAGCTCGCTGGAGGTGGCACGCAACTCTCTCACGAGGGTCGGCAAAGCCACGTTGAGAATCGTGTTATCGACATTAATGATCAGGGCTGAAATGCACACCACTACAAGTGCGGCCCACCGGTTCGCATGCCCACCTCGCGGCAAGGCCCCGACTCGCGTCGACAAGCTCACCCAGGTCACTCTTGCCGAAAGAGAGTCGACCTACCAGGGCCGAACGACCTCTCTTGTCGCCCCCATCTCACGCCCGACCGGCGTCCGACCGGCACGCACGTTGAACCGCGCACGCAGGGCCAGGTCGTCTGGGCCGAGTAAGTGCCCACCTACCCGGCGGTAGGTGGCACGTCCGGCGAGCGGAGGTGTCGCTGTTCTGGGACACCTGTCCCGTTCACGTATCCTCCGAGCAGATCACGGATTTCTCGGTGGCCAAGCCTGCAACGGCGAAACCCGTACGATCCTTCTCGGGCGAGCCCAGCGGTGCCCAGGCACTACGCGTGCCTGCAGAGATGAAGAATCGTCCGCACTGCCGTCTACTAGATGGTTGCTCGATACGGAGGTGACGAATGGGCAAGCTGATCGAGATCACTCATGTCAGCCTCGGCGGGCAGATCGACCCGTTGGACTGGGCGTTCCCGTACCTGGACGACGAGCACTTGGCATACGCTGAGAAACAGCTCGTGGCTGCCGACGCACTCTTGCTAGGCCGCCGGACCTACGAGGGTCTCTCCCCGGCATATCAGGCCATGGCGGCAAGCTCGTTCGTCGACAGGATGAACGCCATTCCCAAGTTCGTCGCGTCGCGGACGTTACGAACAGCCGACTGGAACGTGACCGTCATCGATGGGGACGTCCCGACGTTCGTTGCCGAGCTAAAGAGCCAGCGCGACCTGAGCCTCGTGAAGTATGGCAACGGCCCGCTCGACGCCACCCTCATGGACCACAACCTGATCGATGAGTTTCATTTGCTGCTTACGCCGGTTGCGGTCGGTAGGGGTGAGCACATGTTCGAGGAGCTCGACGGAGTCCGGCAGTTGCACCTGGCCGAGGTGATGCGGTTTCGGAGCGGCGTAGTGGTCCTCGTCTACGAACCAACCGGTTCATGAGTCGTCCATGCTGAGCTAACGGAACCGCGGGCGCCGGGTGCCCCCGACGCGTGGACATATCGACATGGGGCATCGCCCCGCGGTGCCGATGAGGGTCACGGAGGTGTCCCACCTACCCGGCAACTTGTTTCAATCCACTTTGGGAGTCCGAGGGTCTGAGATCCTCAGACGTTGGGCTCAGTGGGTTTGCTCGCTATCCGGCTGCCGTCGTCCTTGGGCGTTCTGGCTCACGAACGGCCTGCAACCCGCTGGGTTCACCCGGTGAGGAAGTGGCTCAAGAGAGGTTTGCACAGCCAGTAGTTGCATTGCCCTCCTCACCACGCCAACCAGAGTGAGGAGGAAACGGTGCACGACGTATTGATCAGTGTGGACCCGCACAAGGCCAGCAACACGTTGGCCGTGCTCGACCCGGTGACCAAGACTCCGATCGACGGGGGTCGGTTCGCCAACACGACACGAGGCTTTCGTGAGCTGATGGTCTTCGCCCGACGGTGGGATGACCGCCGTTGGGCGGTCGAAGGATGTCACGGCGCGGGGCGGTCCTTGGCCCAGCGCCTGGTGGCCTCCGGAGAGGTGGTCCTCGATGTGCCGGCCAAGCTGGCGGCCCGGGTGAGGGTGTTCTCGACCGGCCACGGTCGAAAGACCGATCGGGACGACGCGATCTCCGTCGGTCTGGCCGCCCTCGACGGCGAAGGCGTCGCCTCGGTGGTCGAGGATGGCGCTACCACCAGCCTTCGACTCCTGAGCGACCGCCGCGAGGAGCTGGTCGCACTCCGGACCCAGGCCGTCTGCCGGCTGCACCGCCTGTTGGTGGAGCTCACCCCCGGCGGCATGAGCAGCGAGCTGAGTGCGAGGAAGGCGGCGTCGATCCTGGTCAGGCTGCGTCCCGAGGGCGAGGTCGCTCGGGTCCGGTTCCAGCTCGCCACCGAGCATCTCGCCGACGTCGAGGCGATCGATGCCAAGCTCAAGGCGAGCGGTGCCCAGATCACCGCTCTGGTGAAGGCAATCGGGACGAGCCTGGTCGACCTCTACGGGATCGGACCGGTGATCGCCGGACGGATCCTGGCCGAAGTCGACGACGTGACCCGGTTCCCGACCAAGGATCACTTCGCTTCCTACAACGGGACCGCCCCGATCGACGCGTCCTCGGGCGAACAGGTCCGTCACCGTCTGTCACGAGCGGGAAATCGGCGGCTCAACCACGCCCTCCACATGATGGCGGTGACCCAGCTGCGCCAAACCGACACGATCGGGTGTGCCTACTACGAGCACAAGCGCCTCGAGGGCAAAACCCCGAAGGAGGCCCTCCGCTGCCTGAAGCGCCGGCTCTCTGACATCGTCTTCCGCCAACTGGTCGCCGATGACCGAGGCAGAATCGAAGGGTGCGGATCACCTACGACCGCCAGGCGAACGCCGTCTACTTCCACCTCACCGAGGGTGAAGTCCCGTCCGGTCAGACGGCCAGTATCAAAGCCCAGCCGCCCGAGGGTGTCGAAGCGTTCGTCATGCTCGACTGGAAAGACGACTGCCTCGTCGGTATCGAAGTCCTCGACGCCAGCTCGCGGCTCCCGCAAGACCTCCTCGACGCCGCAGAGATCATCAGCTGACAGGCGAAGCGCACTCGTCTCTTGACAGAGAGGAGCCAATCGGGGGCAGTCGGTCGGCCGGCGGCCGGGAGACGACAAGTGCGCTCACGAAACAACGTGGCTCGGTTGGATCCCCCGAGTCGGTCCCTGCCAAGATCCACTTCTTACGGCCACGCTCGCCAGGCAGTGATATCTACCGCAATGACTGGACCGGGTGGCGAATCATGTGCGTATTGCTCATACTTAACCGTGAGTTCTGTGAGCGCTCCAGCGTACTCGGGACCGTCTGCAATGATCCGTGCGATGCCATCGAGGCGAATCCACCAAAGTGCGGACCAGTCCTCATCGTAATAGTCGACCAAAAGCGATGCCGATGGGTTTGCCTTGACGTTCTCGAGTCGTCGGAGCGCGAGTGTCGACTTCGGCTTTGCATCGACAGCCGAATAGACCGTCTCGCGACTCAAAACAAAGCAACAAGGAACGACATGAGGAAGGTCGCCGGTGCTGACGGTGGCGAGACGTCCGACTCGGGCTTCGTGTACCCGGCGACGCATCGTTGCGATGTCCATCGCCAGACGTTAGGTCTGGATCCCCAGTTCCCGTCGGAGGAAGTGCAAAGAATCAGGGCCATATGCCCCACCGATCCGGCAGCGATCGGGGACGCGCTTGCTCGGAACGACGCGCGATCAGTTCCACTCCAAATAGTGGTGGCGCGGCTCCGGCGTCGCGCCCGGAGGCGCAGCGGGTCGGTTTCCGTCGAGCCAGGCTGCCAGCTCTTCGGCGGTCCCGAACTGCACCTCGCGGTCGGTCTCTTCCTCGTAGAGGTGCACTGCAGCCCCGTCGACAAAGACCGAGAAGTCCACTTTGCCGTGGGCGGTGAGCGCCCAGTACGGTCCGACACCGGGAGTCGGCGACTCCTGGACGCTCCATCCAGGTCGGTTCCGCAGGACTTCGTTCACCTGGTCCCACAGCTGTTCGTCGCGTGATGCCACGCTCGCCTCCGAATCGTGCGGGGACTGGCCGAGTGGGTGCCAAACCTTATCCGTCAGCTCTGGTCCACGGGTGATAACAGCCCCCCTTCCGGCGGACTGGGACACCGGGCTATGCGGTTCTGGGCGCACGTTCTGAGACGAGGCCCTCCGTCCTCTCGCTGCCGCCATCCCGTCAGGTGGGTAACACTGAGGTGATGGAGTGGTATGCCTGAGCCCCGCCTGGAGGCAGACGGGATAGCTCTGCGCCCCTTTGAGATCAAGGACGGCGCGGCGATGGTCGCCGCCTGTAAAGACCCTGACATCCTCCGCTTCACCTTCATGCAGGACGGTCTTACCGAAGACGGGGCCGTCGAGTGGATCAACAGGTCCAACGAGCGATGGCGAAATGAATACCCGCGCTTCGCCATCGTTGAGACGGACGATGACCGGCTGCTCGGCCAGGTGGGACTGAATGTAAACATCC
This sequence comes from uncultured Acidimicrobiaceae bacterium, assembly GCA_963784155.1. Taxonomy (GTDB): domain Bacteria; phylum Actinomycetota; class Acidimicrobiia; order Acidimicrobiales; family RAAP-2; genus Bog-756. The sequence goes on along the minus strand of CAWAQF010000007.1, from coordinate 170,100 downwards.
GGCACGTCAGTGCGGAGGGCCATTACTGGGTCACCGCGTCCGAGCGCCGCCGCCGGGTGGCTTCCAGCGCTCTGTCTGGGATTGGTTGCGGATTGGGGCTTCTCCAAGGGTATCCAGCGTTTGTTCCTGGTGATCCACCCGGAGAACGAGGCCTCCAACAGACTGGCGGCCAAGATGGGGCTCACCCGCGAGGGTGTGTTGAGGTCCTATGAACCCGTGAAGGACAAGCGCCCCGATCTCGTCTCATGGTCGCTGATTCCTGACGACCCGCGCCCCTGGCATGGATAGATGTGGCGCTCGACAAGCCGATACCTAGCGACAACTTATCGCTGGGGGCGCCGTGCTTCGAACGGATTCGAGCGCATCACGACAACGACGCATGGCCGGCGGTCGGGGACGGCTGGCCCGCTCCGTGATCGGCCCATCCGGGTCGGTCTTTCCTCGGCTTCCGGGGCGATCCAACCGTATCCGTAGGCTCCCCTTGTGGGTCGAGATCCGCTGCCCCTGGCTGAGTATGAAGAGATTTACTCCCGTGTACCTCGCTTGAGGGTCGAGTTGGTCCTTTCTTCGGAAACGGGAGTGCTCCTGGCCTTTCGGCAAGCTGGACCCTGCCGGGGACTGTGGCACCTACCAGGCGGGACGGTTCGCTACGGCGAGCCCCTCACGGAGGCCGTCCACAGAGTGGCGAGGGAGGAGTTGGGAATCGAAGTAACGATCGACGGTCTGCTTGGCTATATCGAGTACCCCAGCCACCTGGAGACAGGGATTGACTGGCTGGTCGGCGTTGCATTTGCCGTGAGACCTCTGGGAGGTGCGGAAAGCCGGATTGGATCTTCGGATGACCTCCTCGTGCGATGGTTCGATCATCTTCCCGATGCCATGCACGATGAGCAGAAAATCTTCCTCCGAGACCGTCACCGCGCCATTTGATCATCGACCGGCACATGCCTAACCACCCTCTGATCAAGGTCCGACCCGACACACTCCGGCGATCTGGGGCAGCCTGATCATCCACACCTGCTAAGCCAGGAGGGTGGACGCGGTACCCGAGACTGTTGTGGCGATGGACATGTCTCTAGACCTCCTCATGAGGGGCCTCTGGGCAAGATGTAAGGAAGTGACCGCCCTCGCAATCGCCCTGCTGAACGAAGATGCCTCACCCTCGCCGGCGCTGATCGGATATAGCGAAATTGCTCATGAACTAGAGCCTTCTGAGATGGAAGCGCTCGAAGTCGACTATGTCTATGGCACGAACGTGCAGCACGCCCTGCAACTGGCCAAGAGTTATCACCCGCAACGGGTGCTCTTTGTCGCAGACACCGAGCCCACGGCTCACATGGTGGACGACCGCGATCCCTTCTTCATGTCGCCTCCCATCCCGGAGACCGCCGAACGCACGCTCGGGGAAGCTCAGGATTGCTCCACCGTTGGGATCCGGCTCGACTTCCTTCTACTAAGGGCTGAGTCGGAGTTTCGAGGCCTTGCGTCCGAGCTGGCAAGAGAGTGCCAAGGCACCGTGGGGACGCTCTCAGGTAGCAGGGACGAGGTCGAGGTACAGGACTTTCTGTCAACGGTTGGCCTGTAACTCGGCACCCCTGAGCTGTGCGGGTTGTGCGCCTCTTTCCGGTGCGTCCTCAACCGGTCAACGCAACACCTGCCTGATTGGCGAACAATGAGTTCGTCGACGAGGAGGTATTCGATTGGCACGGTTCTCGGTTGGTGCGATGGGCCGACATCGATTGAAGCCCCTTGGCACCGCGCAGCATTCCTGAGGTGCACAAGGCCTGGTGCACAAACGTGCGCACCGCACCAGACCAAAGGAACCCAACATGGCTTCCTTCGAACCAGTAAATCGGCGGCCGCTGCCAGTGATCCCACAGGGCTCGGGCCTGTCGATGGGGATGGATGAGCCGGTCGGCAAGGCCCGCGAAGATGAATCGCCGATCATGGGGAACCTGCGGGACTAGCGCCAGTGGGGATACAACCCTCTGCACCAGGCGGGCATTCGTCAGCAATTCGGGAAACCTCGGTTGCTGGCGAACTGCAGGCGGCGCGTGCTCATCGAACAGTTCGGCAAAGTCCACAGCGGGAACGCCGGCGATGACACACGAGAGGTCGCGTTCTGTGCTGGCAATGACTGCCGCGGCAAACCCTCCCAACGACAGACCGAAGATGCCGACGTCGGGGCATTCATTCGATCGAATCCAGGCCACCAGCCGACGCGTGTCCCAGACCGCCTGGGCAATCCCATGAACAGTATCCAGGAGATCGTCATTCGGGAAACCGACTCCCGGAAGGTTCCCGCGCCGGCGCGGCCCGTGTAGCGGCATGACGGGAAAGGCGAGGTTCAGCCCCAGTGCGTGGTGCAGCCAGCCTGCTCGAAAGGCGAAGAGGTCAGCGCGCGGATAACCCATCCCTGCCCCGTGTACACCCACTAACCATGGTCGAGGGTCACGGTGGCGGAGCACCCAGGCATGCGCCGTTCGATTCGGAACGTGTGAAAGCCAGCGTTGCCGTCCAGGGTCATCGGGATCTGGCTCGTAGCCGCTCTCAAATTGAAATCGCTCGAAGCTCAGGCCGCCAAACAGGTTCGTTTGCTGAATCTGGGGCACGGCAGCCGGTGGAGAGGTGAAGAAAGAAGTTGGATCCTCGAGCCAGCCTCGTTGGCGATACAAATCGATCGCAGCCGCAACCTCAGACTCGATCCGCTCGTACTCTTCGCGCGGCAGCGGTCGCCGCACGATTCGCGCAGCGCTGAGAAGAGACTCGTCGACCAGCGCTCCGAAGCCGAGTGCGAAGCTCGGGAATGGAACCGGACGATCGATCCGGTCTCCGACAGGTGCAAACCACCGTTCCCAAGCACCGGCGTAGAACGAAGCGGCTCTTCCCGCTGGACCCAGCCTCCCGACCACGGGACCACCCAGGCGATTGACGCTCTGGAGTCCCCAGTGCCCAACCTCTCGAAGGGGCGCGGTCAATGACCGAGCTGGGAAATTCGCTTGTTTCGGTCGTTGCCCCCCCATGGTCCCCCACAGCGTCCGAGGTCGGCCCGACAATCCGATCGAGCAGAGAGTACTCCAGATCAAGTGTCATCACAGGCCTTTGTGACACGACACGCAACCGCCTTTCGAAGTGATGAGAAGAGGACCTTCTCCCCTTCTCATCACTTCGAACGGGCGTAGCGTGGGCTTCGTGGAGCAGCTAGGGGGACTGGACGCGACCTTCCTCTACTGCGAGACGCCGGCCATGCACCTGCATGTGTGCGGGTTGCTTTTGCTCGACACCTCCACCATGCCCGACGGCTACGACTTCGAGGCCATCAGGGCGATGCTGGCCGATCGGATGCCACGGATTCCCGCGGGGCGCCAACGGCTCGCCGGCGTGCCCCTGGGCATCAGCCGCCCCTTCTGGGTCGATGATCCCCACCTCGATATCGACCGGCACTTGCACCGTGTGGGTCTGCCCTCACCGGGAGACGACCGAGCCCTGGCGAACCTCGCTGGCGAGATTGCCGGTTGGCCACTTCGACGGGACCGCCCGCTCTGGGAGATCTGGGTGGTGGAGGGGCTTTCGAACGGGGGGGTCGCACTCATCGTCAAGATGCACCACTCGACGATCGACGGAGTGTCTGGCGCCAACTTCCTTGGTCAGATCTTCGACCTCGACCCAAAAGGCGTACGAACGACTGGCGAGGAGACCGAGCACGTGGGTGGGCCGCCAGCCCGATGGGAGCTGCTCGGACGGGGCCTCATGAGCCGTCTCGCAGAACCGTGGGACCTCATCCGCCTAGTCCCCTCTACCGCTATACATCTGATGTCAACGATGTGGAACATCGGCAGACAAGAACGAGGTGACGTTGCAGCGACCCCGTTCACGGCGCCGCGGACTCTCTTCAATGCCACGATCACGGGACGACGTTCGGTTGCCTTCGCCAACGTTGACCTTGCCGAGGTCAAGAGAGTCAAAACCGCCTTCGGGGTGACGGTCAACGACGTGGTCACCGCCCTGATCGGCGGTGCATTGCGTCGCTACCTCGACGAGCGAGGGGAGCTTCCTGATCGGCCGTTGCTTGCTGCCGCGCCCGTCTCGGTCCATGACAAGACAGAGTCACGGGGAGGGACGACCAAGCTGTCGGTGATGTTCTCGAACCTCGCCACCGACGAAAAGGACCCTGTCGAGAGGCTCCAGCGAGTTGCTACTTCGAACGTGCGAGCTAAAGCCATCAACAAGATGGTCGGTGCGGACACCCTCATGCGCTGGGCGGAGCATTTCTGGCTCAACGCATTCGGGCTCGGCACGCGTCTGTACTCCTCGCTGCACGTCGCCGATCATCATCCGGTCGTCCACAATTTGATCCTCTCCAACGTCCCGGGTCCTCCCGTGCCTCTGTACCTGGCAGGTGCCCGTCTGACGGGGATTTACCCGCTCGGCCCCATCACCGACGGCGCGGGGCTCAACGTGACGGTGCTCTCCCAGGAGGACCGAATCGGATTCGGCTTTCTCAGCTGTCCCGACCTAGTACCAGATCTTTGGGAACTCGCAGATGCCGTTCCAGAAGGTCTGACCGAGCTTTCGTCATCCCTCGGATCGCATTGACTCGCGTCGGACGGTAGGCCACGGCGCTCGTCAAGTCGGTATGAGGACCTCTCCCGAAGGTGACGCGGCCAATGCTCGTACGGGGATGATGCCTGACGGGACTGCCCCACTCGTGCCGGACGGGGGCGGCCGATAAGCGGTCGCGGTGTCGCACTCCACCATGCAACCGACGGCCACATAACGACGGCTTACCGTCACCCCTGTGTCTCGGTGAGGGGCGGGCTCGTCCGCTCGAGATTTCGACGTCGGTGAACGCTTGCAGTTCCGCTCCGCTACCGTGGCCCCATGAGCGGCCCGCGGGTGCCCGGTGGGGTGGTGCACGACCTTCCGGGAGATCTGCGCAAGGCGCTGATCGCCAACCCCACGGCACTCGATGCCTGGAAGGACATCACTCCTCTCGCTCGCAACGAGTTCATCTGCTGGGTCGTGGACGCCAAGCAGGAGATGACCCGCGAACGCCGCATCCGGCGGACTCAGGAGGAGCTGGAGGAAGGCCAGCGTCGGCCCTGCTGCTGGCCAGGGTGCGCGCATCGCGTGCGCAACGGCAAGTAGCACTCGGCGCCGGTTACTCGGCCGGACAAGCCGGGGATCACCGAAGCGCGGTACCGAGAGGTTTCGACTCAGCCTGCGTCACCCCGCGGACGCGCGCAGCGTCCGCCGGAGCAGGTCGAGCGCCGCGATGGTCGCGTACTGGCGGACCCGGTCCCGATCGCCGGGCAGGCGGAAGCCGAAGGAGGCCGTCTCGCTGTCCGGGACACGCGAGCCCGACGAAGACGATGCCGGGTGACTGTCCCTCCTGTGGGTCGGGTCCGGCCACGCCGGTGATCGCGAGACCGACGTCCGACTCGAGGACCTTGACCGCGCCTTCGGCCATCGCCCGGGCCGCCACCTCCGAGACGACGGGCCCGACCGGGACGCCGAGCACGGACTGCTTGACGTCGGTGGCGTAGGAGACCACCGAACCGCGGAACCATTTGCTGGCCCCGGGGACGTTCACCAGACGGGAAGCCGCGAGCCCGCCGGTAAGCGACTCGGCGAGCCCGAGGGTCAGGCCCCGCTCGAGGAGCACGCGTGCGACCGCGTCCTCGATGGCCTCGTCGTCCAACCCGAAGACCACGTCCCCGGCCGCCGCGGTCAGGACGGCCCTGACCGACGCCTCCTCCTCGTCCAGCGCGCGGGCGGCCGACTCTTCGTCCGGCGCGCGCACGGTGATCCGCACCTTGATGCCCTCGATCCCGCTCGCCAGGAACGCGAGTGTCGCCCGGGCACCGTCCTGCTCACTGGCGTCGGGAGCTTCGTCGAGACGCGCGATGTGCACCGCGAGCGCTTCGGCGAGTCCGGACTCGCTCATTCCCCACGTGCGTACGACGCGGCTGGCGATGACGCCGCTGTGCTCGCCGAGATCGCGCATCCGTCGCTGCAGATCGGGCGCGATCGCCCGCTCGAACATCTCCTCCATCTCGTAAGGGACGCCCGGCACCGCGTAGACCACCTTGTGACCGAGCGGACAGACGAGACCCGGGGCGGTCCCGTTCGCCTGCGGGATCACTGTCGCGCCGACCGGCACCTGGGCCTGCCGCAGGTTCGATTCCGGCATCTCGCGTCCACGGGAGCTGAACACCGCTCGCATCGCGTCCACGACGCTCTCGTCGTGTTGCAGCGGGACGTTCATCACCTCGGCGATCGCCTCTCGGGTGATGTCGTCGTGGGTGGGACCGAGCCCACCGCAGACGATTGCCCCGTCGCTTCGGGCGAGCGTGGTACGAAGAGCGAGGACGATGCGTTCGTGGTTGTCCCCCACCGCCTGATGGAAGTGGGACGCGACGCCGATGGCGGCGAGCTCTTCGCCGAGCCAGCGCGAGTTCGTGTCGGTGATCTGGCCGAGCAGCAGCTCGGTGCCGACCGCGACGATCTCGATGCGCACGGACCTGTTGCCTCAGCCCGCGGAGCCCGCGCCCCCGAGCGGAGCGGTTGCACCCGGGCCGGCCGACCGGTGATCCTCCGCCCTGCGCCCGTCGAGGTAGTACTGCAGGCCGGTGACGACGGTGAGCGCGGTCGCAGCCCAGAGCACCGCCGAGAGGATTCCGGTGTGGCTGGAGAGAGGTGGCGCGAGGCAGAGCCCGATCGCGAGGTCCTGCAACAGGGTCTTGACCTTGGCGGAGGGCCGCGCGGGGATCGAGACCGCTCGCCGGCTCATCACGGAGCGGTAGACGCTCATGGCCACTTCGCGTACCGCGATGATCGTGACCGGAAACCACCAGAGCGTGCCGTTGGCGACCAGCGCGTAGAGCGCGCCGAGCACGATCACCTTGTCGGCCAGCGGATCGAGGAATGCTCCGGAACTGGTCGCGCCGTGTCGTCTCGCGACCCATCCGTCGATGCCGTCGGAGAACGCGAGCAGCCCGCCGAAGGCGAAGGTGGCCCAGCTCGCCCCCCAGAGGAGGATCATCGCGATGAACACCGGCGCACCGAGAAAGCGGAGCACCGTGATGAGATTGGCGGGCGTGAGGAGCGCGGACGGACCGTACGCGGTGCGGCGTGCCGGCTCACCCTCGACGTTCGGCGACTCGGCGGTACGGTCGTCGGGGTCCGGTCCTTCGGTGCCGACTTCGGCCGCGGGGTTGCTCATCGGGCGGCACCCGACGTCTCGACCATCCGCCCGTCGTCGCTCGTCGCATCTCGGGGACCGGCGACCAGGTCGGGTCCCTCGGCGCCGACGACGACCAGCTCGGCGAACATCCCGACCGGCAGGTGGTCGGGGACCGTGACGATGCCGTCGATCTCCGGAGCCTCCCGGACGGTCCGCGCCTGCCCGGGTGCGTCGACCAGGACCTCGACGGATCGTCCGATCACCGACTCCCGCTTCCTCCGGGTGATCGCGTCCTGCAGCTCGGTGCACTCGCCGATGCGCTCGGCCACCAGCTCGGGCGGAACCTGATCGTCGAGCCCGTCGGCGAACGTCCCCGCTTCGCGGCTGAACGGGAAGACGCCCACCCAGTCGAGCTCGGCTTCGGCGATCCACTGGAGAAGCAGGTCGTGGTCGGCCTCCGTCTCGCTCGGGTAGCCCACGATGAACGAAGAGCGGAACGCGGCGTCCGGCTCCCCGGCACGGATCGACCGGATCCGGTCGAGGAAGCGCTCGCCCTCTCCCCATCTGCGCATCCGCTTGAGGAGCGGCCGGGACACGTGTTGCAGCGACAGGTCGAAGTAGGGCACCCCGGTGCCGAGCACCGCTTCGACGAGCGCGTCGTCGAGCGTCGACGGATAGAGATAGAGGAGCCGGGTCCACGGAACCTGCTTCGAGACCCGGCGCACGAGATCGACGATCGGGCGCCGCCCCGCTCGGAGTGGGGCGTCGGGATCGCGTGGCGTCCCTCCGGTCGAGCGGTCGAGGCCGAAGGAGGCGAGGTCCTGGGCGACCAGCACCACCTCGCGGAGTACGTCGCTGCGACCGTTCAGGTCGTCGATCTCGGCCAGCACCGAATCGACCGTGCGCGAACGCTGCGCTCCCCGGAACGTCGGGATGGCACAGAAGCCGCAGCGTCGGTCGCAACCCTCGGCCACCTTCACGTAGGCCCAGGGAGCCGCGGCGGCGGGTCGCGGGAGGTTGAGGAGGTCGAAGTCGGGGATGCGGGCGTCGACCCGGCGAGGCTCACGACCAACGGGCCGCCGGACGAGCTCCACCCGGGCGGTGGCGCGTGCGGTCACCGGATCGCCGGCTACCGACGGCGACGGCCGCGCGGTCAGGGATGCGCCGAAGGGGGCCACGAGGTCCACCTCGGGGAGCGCCTCGGCGAGCTCGTCGCGGTACCGCTCCGCGAGGCAACCGGTGACGACCAGGCGCGAGCCGCTCCGGCGCGTGGCAGCGAGCTCGAGGATCGTGTCGATCGACTCCTGTCGGGCCGCCTCGATGAACGCACAGGTGTTGACCACGACCAGATCGGCCTGGGCTGGGGATTCGGCGGGATCGAGTCCTTCGGCCCCGAGAACCCCGACCAGTTTGTCCGTGTCGACCTGGTTCTTCGGGCAGCCCAACGTCTCGATCCAGTACCGCTCGGCCACGGCGACCACCCTACTGGCGCCCTGCGCCGCGGCTCTTCCATCCGGCCGCAGAGGTCCTGCTCGGAGGCCTTGGGCGGCCGCGCCTCTCGGACGCGCCGAACGGAGCGGAGCCGACGGCCCCGGGGGACCGCGGGTCTCGGATGTTTCGCGACATCTGTTTCCGATGTCCCGCGACACCGGAGAGCGGAGAGGGAGGGATTTGAACCCTCGGACCCCGTTAGAGGGTCAACTCATTAGCAGTGAGTCCGATTCGGCCGCTCTCGCACCTCTCCGTACCAGGTCGGAGCCTATCGTCTGCAAACCCGCACACGTCTTCGCGGTCGACTGCGAGCGGGTGCTGCGTGCCGTCCCGATTTCGGCGTCGCGGTCAGGGACCGAGCCGGCCGTCCACCGCCTGAGCGGCGCGCCCCGCCGGCGAGCCTCGCTAACAGGCGGTCGTCGTGGCGGCTCCGGGCCTCGGGCCCGGGTCGTTGAGGGCGACGCCACCGACTCGGGTGGCATCCCAATACGAGTAGTTGGCCGTCGCGACGGGTTGCGTGAGCCCGGCGAGAGGGGAGGTGTCGGCCGGATCGAACCCGATTCCCCCGTAGCGCGCGTTCCCGAAGTTGAGGAGATACGCCCGACTGGCGTCCGCCATGATGTAACCGCCGCCGTCGGTGCTCACCGCAAACGAGTTGAAGTCACTGACTCCCCGAACGATCTGCGGACCGCTTCCGAAGAAGGTGGTGGTCCCGAAGCTGAAGATCCCGCCGTCGGCCGCAGCGAGCCAGTAGCCGTTGCCGGCCGCGGTTGCCGCCATGGCCACCACGGGCTGGTTGAGCACCAGGCTGCCGGTCGAGCCGTAGAACTGCGCGTCGCCGTAGCTGAAGATCCCGCCGTCGGAGGCAACCAGCCAGTAACCCTTGCCGTCCGGGGTCGCCGCCATGCCGACCACCGGCTTGTTGAGCACCAGGCTGCCGGTCGAGCCGTAGAACTGTGCGTCGCCGTAGCTGAACACGCCGCCGTCCGAAGCGACGATCCAGTAACCGTTGCCGTCATGAGTGGACGTCATGCCGACGATCGGCTTGTTGAGCACGAGGTTCCCGGTCGAGCCGTGGAACTGGGCATCGCCGAAAGAGAAGACGCCGCCGTCCGAACCGACCAGCCAGTAGCCGGATTGATCGGGGGTCGGTGCGATGCCGACGATCGGCTCGTTGAGCGAGACGCCCAAGAGTGATCCGTGACAGGCCAACGCGGCTGGAGTGGTTCGGGGGGTTGCTCCCGCGGGCGGAGCGGCCCCGGCGAGGAGCACGGCCGAGCCGAGGGTGACCACGCCGGCGAGAGCTGCCGTCCAGGCTCGAGTAAAGCGTCGCATTCCGCCTCCTCTGTGACAACTGAGAGATGAGGCCCCTCTCGTCCGAACCGCAGACGTCTGCAGCGTACGCAATTCCTCAGTTGCACCGGAGACAGAAGTCCCTCCGACGCGAGGAGCCCACGCAGGCCGACCAGTGCCGGGTAGCCTGTCCTCTCCCGGCGGTCGGCCCGGTCTTCGCAGTCTTCGGCCTGCACGTCGTCGGGTTTCTGCGGCTCCTTCCCGCCGATCAGCAGGTTGCCGTAGTCGCCGTCGCGAGCGGCGTTCGGAAACCATCCCTCCTTGCTGCTCCCGCCGCCGGAGCGGACCGGCCCCTCACGGCCTGGTCCCGACCTCGGCGTGGGCGGTTCCTTCCAGGACGAACCGGCGCTCCAGCGTCCAGCCCACCGACGAACGACGCTCCAGCACGATCTCCGCGTCGGCCCGCTCGCTGTTCGTACACGTCGCCGAAGCGCCGTCGGGATCGCGGTAGGCGACCTCGACGCACCGCTCGGGTGGAAGGACCACCTCGACCCGGAGGCGCCGCCCCCCGACCCGGGTCGCGGCGCGCCAGGCCGGCAGCTCGACCCGAGCGGAGCCTCGCAGGGCACCGAGCAGCACCGGTCGCGGCCAGTCGACGCCGCCCAGGCGGAGTTGGACGAAGGGCCGCGGCGGGAGCCGGCGAAGACCCGGCCGGCGGGGAACGGCGGCCACGATCTCGAGCACGTCGCCGTCACCCAGGTCGGCGTGGAGCCACGCCCACCGCTCGGCGTTGCCGTGCCCGTAGATGCGTGCGGCGGCGCCGGGCGCGCCCTCGAGCGCGAAGGTGGTCTCGCCGAGAGTGACCGTGCCCCGGAACCCCGCCGTGGGAGAGGGGACGACCTGAGCGGCCGGCAGGAGCTCCCGGTGCCACGCCGCGCGCGGGGAAGGTGAAGAGGGGCTCGCCACCGTCCGCGTAGGTCAGTTCCCAGGCCGCGCCGTGGGCCCGTCCCGATCGCCGTCCCGGTTCGGCGACCACGTCCCCTGCTGCGAACCAACGTCCGTCGCCGAGCGGGTCCGGTCCGAAGCGGACGAGCCGGGGGGCATGGTCGGGAGGGAAGATCGCGAGCCATCCATGACCGATCACCTCCCTGCCGCTCGAGGGCGCGCAGAGCTCGTGGTGGAGCCAGAAGCCGGTGCCGGTACGCGGGTCGGTGATCGTGTCGTACCAGACCTCCAGCCGGCCCGGGCGACCGGACCAACGGCGCGCCTCGAGCTCGGACCCCGAGCCGTCCGATCGCCGCGGACCGGCCCCGCGACTGCCCATCGCGGCAGCGTAGCGCCGGTCCACCGTGCAGCTCCCGGGACCGGGCGTGCCGACGCACCTCCATCGTTCCGCCCTGTCCCGGACGAAGAGCCGGCGGTAGGGTTCGAGGGTGGACGGTGCGGACGACTCGTTCGACCTCGAGTTGGCGGCCGCCTCCCTGCGCGCGGACGGCACCGACGTGCGGATTCTGGTGAAAGTCCTCGCAGATCAGCTCGCCGCCGCGCTCGGTCCGCGGATGACCGTGCAGCGAGCCGGCGGCCGGTTCCGCAGGTCCGACGAGATCGGCTCGCTGCGGATCGTGCTCGACGACGACCAATTCGAGGCCGAGGTCGACGGTGACTCCTTGACCTGCACCATCGCGCACTCGTCGGGCGGCATCCGGATCCGCAGCCAGAAGGTCGAGGTCGACGAATGGATCTCGCGATTGCTCACCGCGTTGAAGACCGAGGCGGCCCACAGCCAGTCGGTGCGTGAGGCGCTCGAGGGCATCGTCATCGGAGGCGGACGATGAGCGACGCACCGGAGGACCCGACCTCGGGGCAGCCGCCGTCCGAAGAGCTCGGGGCGGACCTCCCGAAAGAGGCCGGACGCCGACTCGAGGAGCTCGAGCACGGGTTGTTCACCTCCGATCTCTCGGTGAACGAATTCCTCTTGATCAAAGAGGTGGGCTTCCACCCGCTCGGCTTCGTGATGGGGTCGTCGATCTACCACACCGGCATCCAGACCCGTCGCTGGGGTCAGAGCCAGGAGCTGACCAAGCTCACCGAGGCGATGTACAACGCGCGCGAGCTCGCGATGACCCGGATGGAAGAGGAAGCCGCCGAGCTCGGTGCCGACGGCGTGGTCGGCGTCCGCCTCGACGTCAACTACTACGAGTGGGGCAAGGACGCGGCCGAGTTCATCGCGGTCGGCACCGCGGTCAAGGCGGAGAGCGGCGCCTCCTACCGGAACAAGCTCGGCAAACCGTTCACGTCGGATCTCTCCGGTCAGGACTTCTGGACGCTGATGCAGACCGGCTTCGTTCCCCAAGGCCTTGTAATGGGCACCTGCGTGTACCACATCGCCCACCGCGGGCTGGGACAGACCCTCGGCTCGGCCGGGCAGAACGTCGAGCTCCCCAACTTCACCCAGGCGCTCTACGAGGCGCGGGAGCTGGCCATGACCCGCATGCAGGACGAGGCAAACCTGCTCGACGCGACGGGGATCGTCGGCGTCCGACTCGAGGAGAAGTCGCACCAGTGGGGCAGCCACACCATCGAGTTCCTCTCCCTCGGCACGGCGGTCGTGAAGGGCTCCGGCGAGGTGACCCTGCCCGCGCCGACGACCATCATCTCCCTCGACAACTGACGGCGTGACGAGCGACGCGCCGCCCGACATTCCCGCAGCGGCCTCCCGGCGCTTCGCCGGGGGCGCCTTCACCTCGGGGCTCACCGTGCCCGACTTCGCAGCGTGCCTGCAGATGGGCCTCGAGCCGGCCGGTTACGTCCAGGGATTCTGCGTCATGCAGTGGCAGCAGTGGTACGGAGCTGGCTCCCCCTTCGGAACTTTCGGGACGCCCTACGCCCCGGACAGCGAGCTCGTACTCCGAGACCTGGCAGTGCCCGCACGGCTACGTCTCGGTCGAGCACCGCGCCTGGGGCCAGAACTTCGAACAGCGGTGGATCGAGACCGCGTGGGCCAACGGCTTCGGCACCGCGTACGCGAGGTTGCTCGAGGAAGCAGCCGCGCTCGGCGCACACGGCGTCGTGGGGCTCGTCGACACCGCCGAGCACCTGGGCGACATGGGCGTCGTCGAGTTCCGCCTGCGCGGGACCGCGGTGAGGCTGCATGCCGCCCCCCAACGCCCGGAGGGGCGGCCCTGGACCACCTACTTGGCCGGGCAGCGCCTGGCCAAGCTCTTCGAAGCGGGGTACGTGCCGGTCGCGGTCGCGGCGGCCGCCGCGTCGGTGCGGGTCTTCGCCAACTGCGTCACCCAGTACCTCACCGAAGGAACCAATCTGCTGTGGGGCACCCAGATGGCCGGCGTCGAGATCGAGCAGCTGGCCGACGCACACACCGCCGTCCGCCGGCTCGCCCGCGAGCACGTGCGCGCACAGCTCGGCCACGACTCGCTGCACGGCGCATCGATGCGCACCACGGCGAGGGAGCTCGGCGAGGGGGACGGCGAGTTCACCTGCGTGCTGCGCGGGAACCGGGTACGCCGAGTGAAGGCGTTCACCCCTCTCCCGTCCCCCCGCCCGACGGTGCGACTGCAGTGACCGACCACGCGTCGACCGGCGGGGCCGACCCGCCAGCGGCACCCGTCGATCTCAAGCAGCTCGTGCTCGAGGCCGCCACGGCTCCCACGGCTCCCACGGGGCACGGGCCGGGCGACAAGGCCGGGATGACGTCGGATCTCTCGATCGACGAGGAGCTGAACCTGCACGCGATCGGGTGGGAGCCGGTCGAGCTGGTCTGCGGGGTGTCGCTCCACTCGGTGCCGGTCGGCGCCTGGACCTGGGGTCAGGGGGAGATCGCCGCGGCCTCGGCCGCCTACGGGAATTCGTTCGGAGCAGCGGCCGAGCGCATCCACCGCGAGTGCGCGCAGGCCGGCGGCCACGGCGTCGTCGGCGTCCACGTCGAATGCACGATCGAGCGCCACCACATCGACGTCACGCTGACCGGGACCGCGGTCCGACCGGTCGGGTCGAAGCGGATCGCCGCCGAATCGGTTTTCGTGTCCGACCTCTCCGGACGCGACTTCGCCCTCCTCCAGACCTCCGGATGGGCGCCCGTCGGGCTCGCCGCCGGCGCGAGCTTCGTCTACGCGCCGCGCCGCCCGTTGGGTACGGCGATGCGCCAGACCTCGCAGAACGTCGAGCTCACCAACTACACCGAGGCGTTGTACGCGGCGCGCGAGGCTGCCATGGAGCGCATGCAGCAGTCGGCCCTCGACATGTCGGGCGATGGCGTCACCGGGGTGACGATGGACGAGGGACCGATGCGCTTCGCCATGCACGCCATCGGGTTCACCGTCTACGGGACGGTGGTCCGGCTGGAGGCGGAGCAGCATCGCAACCTCGGCCCGGTCATGGTCCTCCCGCTCGACGACCGGGTGCTCGCCTTCGACGCGGCCTCGCTCCGGGGTTCCTGAGGAGGACCCGGCGGGGCCCGGGCGGGCCGGCCGGCTCGGAGGGCCGGGGGCGGGCCGGCTCGGAGGGCAGGGCCGGTCGGTTCGGGGGCGGGGCCGGCGAACCGGTCGGGGACGGAGCCGGGGCCGACACCGCGGCCGGTCCGGGTTCCGGCGAGGTTGCGTCGGCGGCGGACCCGTGGTTTGCTTTTAGCACTCGACCCTATAGAGTGCTAACGACCAGAGTGCTCACGACCACGGAGGAACTGCCGAGATGGCCAAGTTGATCACGTTCGACGAGGAGGCCCGCCGGTCCCTCGAGAGCGGCATGAACAAGCTCGCCGACGCCGTACGCGTCACCCTTGGCCCGAAGGGCCGCAACGTCGTGCTCGACAAGAAGTGGGGCGCCCCGACCATCACCAACGACGGTGTCTCGATCGCCAAGGAGATCGACCTCGAGGACCCCTTCGAGAAGATCGGCGCCGAGCTCGTCAAGGAGGTCGCCAAGAAGACCGACGACGTGGCCGGCGACGGTACCACCACCGCCACCGTCCTGGCGTGGGCGATGGTCCACGAGGGTCTGCGCAACGTCGCGGCCGGCGCCAATCCGATGTCGCTGAAGAAGGGCATCGAGGACGGGGTCGAGGCCGCAGTCGCGTCGCTGCGCGAGAGCGGCGCGTGACACCGATTCGAAGGCGCAGATCTCGCAGGTCGCCGCGATCTCGGCCGCCGACCCGGAGATCGGCGAGATGATCTCCGAGGCCATCGACAAGGTCGGCAAGGACGGGGTCATCACGGTCGAGGAGTCCCAGACCTTCGGGATGGACATGGACCTGGTCGAGGGCATGCGCTTCGACAAGGGTTACATCTCCCCCTATTTCGTGACCGACCCCGAGCGGATGGAGGCGGTTCTCGAGGACGGCTACGTCCTGCTGGTCGGTTCGAAGATCACGGCCGTGCGCGACCTGCTGCCGCTCCTCGAGAAGGTCATGCAGGCCGGCAAGCCGTTGGTCATCGTGGCCGAGGACGTCGAGGGCGAGGCGCTCGCGACCCTCGTGGTCAACAAGATCCGCGGCACCTTCCGGAGCGTGGCGGTCAAGGCGCCGGGCTTCGGCGAGCGCCGCAAGGCAATGCTCCAGGACATCGCGATCCTCACCGGTGGCCAGGTGGTCACCGAGGAGGTCGGCCTCAAGCTCGAGAACGTGGGCCTCGACCTGCTCGGCACGGCCCGCAAGATCGTGGTGACGAAGGACGAGACGACCATCGTCGAGGGCGGGGGATCCGACGACGAGATCAAGGGCCGGATCAGCCAGATCAAGACCGAGATCGACAACACCGACTCCGACTACGACCGCGAGAAGCTCCAGGAGCGGCTCGCCAAGCTGTCCGGCGGCGTCGCGGTCATCAAGGTCGGTGCCGCCACCGAGGTGGAGCTCAAGGAGAAGAAGCACCGCATCGAGGACGCGGTCTCGACGACCAAGGCGGCCATCGAGGAGGGCGTGGTGCCCGGCGGCGGCGTCGCCCTGCTGAGGGCGCAGAAGGCGGTCGAAGACGTCGCCTCGAAGCTCGAGGGCGACGAGGCGACCGGTGCCCGCATCGTCGCCAAGGCCGTCGAGGAACCGCTGAAGCAGATCGCGGTCAACGCCGGTCTCGAGGGCGGGGTGATCGTCGACAAGGTGCGGAACCTGAAGAAGCCCGCCCAGGGCCTGAACGCGGCGACCGGCGAGTACACCGACCTGTTCGACGACGGCGTGATCGACGCCGTGAAGGTGACTCGATCGGCACTGCAGAACGCCGCCTCGATCGCGGCGCTCTTCCTCACCACCGAGGCGGTCATCGTCGACAAGCCCGAGGAGTCGGCGGCGCCGATGCCCGGCGGTGGGATGGACGACTTCTGAGCCGAGCCGGTCGAGGAGCGGCCGGACCGGCCGCTGCCGTCCGCGCGCGACGAGATGGTCGAGACGAAGGGCGCCCAAGTGGGCGCCCTTCGTGCGTTCCCTAGACTGTCGGCGTGACCCCACGTCTCGCCCCCTCGGTCGGTTGGGGCGTGCTCCATCTGTTCTGCCGCGTCGGCGGGGATGCCGGCGGACCGACGTCGTGCGACCGCAAGGCTGTCCTGCGGGCGGTCGAGACCGCCGAGGGCGACGGCGTGCAGGTGGTCGCCGTCGCGCTGCTCGGGCACAAGGGCGACGTCGCCTTCATGGCGCTCGGTGCCGACCTCTGGCGGCTCCGCCGGCTGCAGTCCGATCTCCAGGCGGCCGGCTTGCAGGTCGCCGATTCCTACGTGTCGCTCACCGAGGTCTCCGAGTACGCCGCGGGCATCCCCGACGAGATGAAGCAGACCCGTCTCTACCCGCAGCTCCCTCCGGAGGGGATGACCGCCTTCTGCTTCTATCCGATGTCGAAGCGGCGTGGGGACACCGAGGCATCGAACTGGTACCGAACTCCCTACGAGGAGCGCAAGGAGCTCATGCTCGGGCACGGCGCGCTCGGCCGGACCTTCGCCGGCCGCATCGTCCAGCTCATCACGGGCTCGACCGGTATCGACGACTGGGAGTGGGGCGTCACTCTCTTCGGGGTCGGTCCCGACGACCTGAAGGAGTGCGTCTATGCGATGCGCTTCGACGAGGCTTCGTCCCGCTTCGCCGAGTTCGGCCCGTTCCTCACCGGTGTCGTGGCGCCGATCGAGCAGGTCCTCGACCAGGTCGGGGTCGATGCCTGACCTCGAGGCGGCGGAAACGGACGGCACGCGGCTCGCTGCGCTGCGCGCCGAGCTCGTCGGGATCGGCACGGCCGGCAACGTTGCGATCGCGTTCAGCGGCGGTGCCGATTCGGCCTTCCTCGCCTGGGTGGCGACGCAGACCCTCGGTCCCGAGCGAGTGCTCTGCGTGACCGCGGTCTCGCCGTCGCTCGCGTCCGGAGAGCTCGCCGACTGCCGGGCGCTCGCCACCGAGTGGGGCCTCCGACTCGTCGAGGTCGAGACCGAGGAGCTCGCCGACCCGGCCTACGCGGCGAACGACGGATCGCGCTGCTACCACTGCAAGGCGACCCTGATGGACGCGGTCGAGGAGGTCTGCGCACGCGAAGACGGCGGCCGGTGGACCGTCGCACTCGGTGTCAACCTCGACGATCTCGGGGACCACCGCCCCGGGCAGACGGCCGCGGCCGAGCGCGGCGCAGCCTTTCCTCTGGTCGATGCCGGCTTCACCAAGGACGCGGTGCGGCGGTGGTCCAAAGAGCTCGGTCTGCGCACCTGGGACAAGCCGGCGGCCGCGTGCCTGGCCTCGCGGGTCCCCTACGGCACGCCGGTCACGATCGACACGCTCCGCTCGGTGGAGCAAGCCGAGTCGGCGCTCCGAGCGCTCGGCTTCCGCCAGCTGCGGGTGCGCCACTACGGAGAGGTGGCCCGGATCGAGATCCCGATCGACGACCTCGCCGATGCCGTCGACCGGCGCGAGGAGATCAGCCTCGCGGTGCACGAGGCGGGTTACCGCTACGTGACGCTCGACCTCGACGGATTCCGGTCGGGCAACCTCAACGCGGCGTTGGCCGACGCGGGGGGCCGATCGATGATCGGCATGCGGGTGAAGCTCACCTTCCCGGAGGACCTGGTGCGCGAGCCGATCATCGCCCGCTTGGTGAAAGAGCTCGACGTCGTCCCCAACATCCGGCGCGCCGACGTGGGCGAGCACTCGGGCTGGATCATCTGCGAGCTCGACGGCGACGCCGAGGGGGTCGACCGAGCGGTGGACTGGCTGCGCGACGTCGGCGTGCAGGTGGACCTGCTCGGCGACGTCATCGAGAGCTGAGCGGCTGGGCGAACCCCGGGCGCGGGCCGGGCGCGGGCGACCGGGTTGAAGCGTCGAGGGGCTCGGGAGCGGCCGGGTTCGGAAACCCCGGGGTGGAAGAGGGGTTCGGCAGGACCGGGCCGAGGGCCCTGGTGGAGGCCTCAGGTCGGGGGGTCGTCTCGGTTGCGGATGGTCCAACCGGCTCCCGAGACGTTGCGCGGCTCGTAGAAGAGGCAGCCGTCCGGGCAGGCAAAGGGGAGCTGGTCGTTCGCGCCCATCCGGCAGCGCTCGAGCTTCTCCTCGTGCGCGGTCGTCTGCATGATGTAGTGACGGCAGTCCTCGTGTACGCCCACGTGTCAATTCTGCCCGAACCCGGCGGCTTCTTGGTGTCAGTGGGGTAGCGTCGAACAGGTGGAGCCCGAGCCGTCGATCAAGCAGCTCCTCCGGTGGAGCGAAGCGCTGGCGGGCATCGCGCGCACCGGTCTCGGCTTCACCGAGTCCCTCTACGAGCAGGAGCGATTCGAAGAGGTCCTCCGCGTCGCGGCCGACATCCGCATCGCGATCGACGTTGGTGCCGAAGGGGTCGAGGACGCCGAGGGGGTCGTCGAGGAATGGCTGGGCTCGGTCGGGAAGGGTGTGCCCGGCTACGTCACTCCCAAGGTCGCGGTCGGAGCGGCGGTCGGCAACGAGAAGGGCGAGATCCTCCTCGTGCGGCGCGCCGACTCCGGCGTGTGGCTCTACCCGACGGGATGGGCGGACGTCGGCTACTCGGCCGCCGAAGTGGTGGTGAAAGAGGTCGAGGAGGAGACCGGCATCGAGGCGGAGGTGGTCCGGCTGGTCGCGGTGCTCGACGGACTGCGGATCGGCATCAGCCGGATCCCGCTCTACTCCCTCGTCTTCCAGTGCCGGCCGATCGGCGGCGAGCTCCGACCCCACCCGCTCGAGTGTTCGGACGTCGGCTGGTTCGCGCCCGAAGACCTTCCCTACCCGCTGGCCGGGGCCGAACGGTGGGGCGAGCACATCTTCGCGGCGCTGCGCGGCGAGCACGTCGACGTCCTCTACGACCCGGTGCGCTCGCCGATCTGGCGCGGCGAGCCGGAGCGTTCCTGACCGTCTCGCCGTTCGGCGTGTCGTCGTCGGCGCCACGATCCGCGCACAGGTCGCTGGCTACACTCGCCTCGTGACTCCCCCCGGCGAGAGCGAGCAACCGGGCCGCCGCGCCGGGGCGAACGGCAAGCAGCCACGACGGCCGCCGGACGCCACCATCACCGAGGTCGACGCGGTCGGCCCCGAGCTGGTCGAGGCGTTCGCGAGACTGCTGCCCCAACTCTCCTCCTCCCCCCCGCCCGGGCCGGACGAGATCGCTGAGATCGTCGCCTCCTCGAGCTCGGTGCTGTTCGTGGCGCGCGACCAGAAGGGGAAGATCGTCGGCTCCCTGACCCTGGCGCTCTTCCGGGTGCCGACCGGGATGCGGGCGTGGATCGAGGACGTGGTGGTGGACGAGACGCGACGGGGCGCAGGCATCGGAGAAGCGCTCGTCGCCGCGGCCATCGACCGTGCGACGGCCGAGGGGGCCAAGTCGGTCGACCTGACCTCTCGCCCGAGCCGCGAGGATGCGAACCGCCTCTACCAGAGGATGGGCTTCGAGGCCCGCGCCACCAACGTCTACCGCTGGAGTCCGTGAGCGGGATGCGGGTTCCTACGGCCGGCGCGCCGACCGGCGCCGCGGTGCTCGTCGATGCCGGATCCGGCGACCGACTGGCTCACTGAGCGCCCCGCCGAGTCGATCCGGCAGGGCGACCTCCTCCTCGTCCGCCCACGCGCGTCCGACCGCGAGGAACTGGTCGCCGCGACCAATGCGAGCCTCGAGGAGCTCCGCCCGTGGTTCCCGTGGGCGCAGCAGCCGGCGACCGACGAATCGGTCGGCGCGTTCCTGCTGGAGGAGGATCGCCGCTGGGAGGACGGCGCAGGGTTCGCCTTCGTCGTGCGCGAATTGGCGGGCAGGGCGCCGCCAGGGGGGATCGTCTGTCTCTGCGGACTGCACGTCCGCATCGGACCGGGTGCGTTGGAGATCGGCTACTGGGTCCGAACCGATCGCACCCGCCGCGGCATCGCAACCTCTGCCGCCGGCGCCCTGACCCGCGCCGCCTTCTCTCTGCCGGGCGTCGAACGGGTCGAGATCCACTGCGACCAGTCGAACCGGCCGAGTGCCGGAGTGGCCGCGAAGCTCGGCTACATCCTCGCCCGCACCGAGCCGAAGGAGCCCGCGGCGCCGGGCGAGACCGGTCGGTTCATGGTGTGGGTGCGCGCTTCCGGGAGCGGCTCCAGCGCGGCGGCCGGCGGGGGCACGGGAGCGGCCGGCTGACCGCACCCCGGCCTCCCGTCGCTCAGGCGGCCGTGATCACCCGATCTTCTGCATGTCGACCACGAAGACCAGGGTGTCGTTCGCCGAGATCCCCGAGCCGGGCGACTGGCTGCCGTACCCCAGACTGGGCGGGATCACCAGCTCGCGCCTGGTCCCGACCTTCATGCCGACGACGCCGGCGTCCCAACCCGGGATCACCTGTCCTTGACCGAGCGTGAAGGTGAAGGGCTGGCTGGTCCACGACGACTGGACCACCTTCCCCGAGGAGTAGGTCGCGAGCACGTACTGGACCGTCACGCTGTCACCGGCCTTGGCGGCGGGACCGCTCCCCGCGATCAGATCGGTGCTCTGCAGCTGGGTGGGCGGTGCGCCCGACGGGACGACGACCGTCGGCTGCTTCCCCCACGTGCCGGCCGGTGAGGGACTCGCAACCGGAACCGTCGCGACGGTGGTCGACGGCGCGGAGGAGGCCGTCGTGGAAGGTGTCGTCGTGGTCGTCGGCGAGCTCGACGAGCTGCTGCAGCCGGCAAGTCCGAGCGCGGCCAGCGCGACCGCGGCGATCGACCACCTGTGCAGACGTGACATGGGAAGGTTCCTTTCGAAGCCGTGGAGCGGTTTGCCCGACTCTCCGCCCGCTCGGGCAGGCCCTCGGGCAGGCCAGAGGGTAGCCGGGGTCGAGGCAGGCCGACCGGCACCCCCTCCCCAGGGCGTATTCCGCCCGAGGCCCGTCACACCCGCCCGCGAGCGTGTCCCCCATGCTCCTCGACCAGCTCCGCGCTGTGGCCCGAGACCTGCGCTCGGTCCTGTCCGCCCTCGAACCCGAGCGACTGAGCGGGGCGGACGCCGATCGCCTGCTCGAGGTCTTCGCCGACATCGAAAAACTCGCCTCCGGCGGCAGGCTCCTCGCCGCACACCGGGTCGAGACGTCGAACACCTGGCGGCGCAAGGGTCACCGGTCGGCGGCCGCGCACGTCGCCGAGGTCACCGGCACCGGCCTCGGCCAGGCCATCAATTCGCTGGCGACCGCACGGCAGCTGAGCGCGCTGCCGGCTACCGAGGACGCACTGCGGAAAGGACGCCTCTCGGAGTCACAGTTACGGGAGATCGCGGGAGCGGCGACCGTGCGCCCCGACGCGGAGCAGTCCCTCGTCGACGCGGCCGGATCGCAGCCGCTCAACGTCCTCAAGCTGCGCTGCCAGCGGGTCAAGGCGACCGGCCACGACCAGACCTCGGACTACGACGCGATCCGGCGCAGCCGCTTCCTCCGCAACTGGACCGACGGAGACGGCGCCGTCCGCTTCGATGCTCGCCTGACGCCCGACGAAGGTGCGCGACTACTTGCGACGGTCAAGGCCGAGACCGACCGCCTGGTCGTCGAGGCACGACGGGCCGGGGTCGAGGAGCCACGGCGCGCGCTCGCTGCGGATGCGCTGGTCCGGCTCGTCTGCACTCGAAGCCATGCGGCGGGTGACGACGACCCGAAGAGCGGCCGGGGTCGGAACGGGGCGGGGACGGCCCGGAGCCGGGGCGCTCCGGAGACCGGGTCGTCCGCGCCGGCGACCATGGTGCACGTCCGCGTCGACCACGCGGCCCTGGTGCGTGGCCGGGTGGAGTCGGGTGAGATCTGCGAGATCCCCGGCGTCGGGCCGATCCCGGTGTCGGTCGCCCGCACGCTCGCGGCCGACTCGATCCTGAGTGTGCTCGTCACGAACGGGGTCGACGTGACCGGCGTCGCCCACGCCGGGCGGAGCATCCCGGCGTCGGTGAGGAGGGCGCTCGTCGAACGGGATCCTGTCTGCGTGGTGCCCGGATGCGGGCAACCCGACGACCTCGAGATCGACCACGTCGAGCCGTTCGCAAGGGGCGGCGCGACCAGCCTCGAGAACCTGGTACGGCTCTGCCACTGGCATCACTACCTGAAGACCCACCAGGGTCACCGCATCGAGCGGGCGGACGACGACTGGCGGTGGATCGTGCCAGGACGCGAGCGCTCGCCGACGCTGGTCCGCTCCGGATAGCACCGGAGCCGGCGACCACCCGCCGATCGGTGCCGGTCGTGCTACCGCGATGCGGCGCCGAGACCGCCCCACTCGGGGTCAGGCCTTCCGGTCTCGTAGGCAGACCGCAGGTTCCCGAGCCAGCCGACGCTGTCCTCGAGCCCGCCGGGGCGGTTCCGGCGCAGCCAGAGCCCGCGATAGCGCTCGGTGAGCGCGTCGAGTCGACGGGCCAGCCCGTCCCGCGCGTCCTCGGGGACCGAACCCAACGTGCCGTCGCCCTCCATGCGTGACTCCGCGTCGTCGACGAGCAACTCGACCAGGTCGATGCCGAACCGCACCTCGTCGACCAGCTGCTCGGCGTCGACTCTCGCCGATCGGGCACGGTCGACCGAACGGCGTGCCTCTTCCAGCCTGTCCTCCAGCGCGTCGAGCTCCCCGGCGGTCAGTCCCTTGGTGAGGCCGCGACCGACCGGGAGCTGGGGGTAGTAGAGGTTCGCAACGACGGCCGACATGTTGGGGAACTGGGGAGTGACCAACAGGTGGGCATCACCCAAGGCGAGGAGCGCGTCGGCGAGGCCCCCGCTCGGATCCTCGAACACATGCGTGCTCAACGCGGGACCGAGATCGAGCTCGGCATTGGTCTCGAGACACCACGACACCGCGGCGCCGTAGGCGAAGGGGGGCTCGCTGATCGCCGGCTGCTGCAGGTGCCCCATGTCGCCCCAGTCGGTGTTGAGGTAGCCAGACGCCCCGTGCGCGAGGCCCGCGGTGGCTGCGTTCCGGCAGGTGTTGCGCGCGTTGGTCAACCGGCCGAGGATGCTCAGCCAGCTCGAGGTCCCCGGCGCCACCCAGAAGCGTCGCCCGGCCTCGGCGAGGGCCGCGCAGCGCTTGTCGAAGGGGTACCAGTCGTCGTAGCCCCACTCGCACACGGTGACGTCGTCGGGGAGTCGCTCCAACAGGTCGGTGCGTCCGGTGATCATGTCGCCCCACATCAGCATCTCGCGACCGGAGAGCTCGGGGAGGGCTCGCAGCGTCGCCACCCAGTCGAGGAAGTCGTCGATGCGTTCGTGGGGGAGCTCCCACGCCTCGTCGAGGCCCACGTGGACCCGGCGGCTGGTGAAGAGCGGCAACAGCTCGGCGAGCAGCTCGCGCACCAGCGCCAGCGATCCCGGGTCGCGCGGGTTCGATGGTCATCGGCGCACGGGAGATGCCGTAGGGGTCGGTGAAACCGTTCGGCGCGATGGCGAGCGGCCGGTAGCGATCGTGGAGGAGCCATCGGTTCATGTGGCCGAGGCAGTTCTGATTGGGCACGAGCTCCACATGACGTGCGCGGCAGAAGGCGTCGAGCTCGCGGATCTCCTCGGCGGTGAACGGGCTCGCCGACCGGTGGACCTCGGGGTGGTTCCGGTAGGCGAAGGTGTGCTCGGAGTACAGCTGGACCTGGTTGACCTTGAGCGCGGCGAGACGGTCGACCAGCGCGTACAGGGTCTCGGTCCTCGGGACCTTGTCGCGGGAGATGTCGAGCATCACCCCGCGCACCTCGAAGTCGGGGTGGTCGCGGATCACGCCGATGGGGACCGAGCCGTCGTGGAGGCGGGCGAGCTGGGCGAGGGTGGCCTCGCCGTAGAAAAGCCCCGCCTCGTCGGCGCCGGCCAGCTCCACCCCCGAATCGTCGATGCTCAGGAGGTAGCCCTGCGGCGGCAGGGACGGATCCACCCGGTGGTGTGCCGGCGCCGCTGCGCGGCAGCTCACCGGTAAGTTCGACCTCGCGTGGGACCGGTACCAGGTTCACGCCAGCTCCTTCCGGTAGACGAAGTAGACGTCGCTCACCCGTCCGCCGACGGCCGCGTACGGGGCGACCGGTCCGACCCAACTGACCGCGACCCGCTGGCGGCCACGGCGGCGCAGCTCGTGGAGCGCGCCGATGAGGACCCCGCGCCCGCGGCCACGGCCCATCAGGTCCGGTCGGACGGCGACCGGCCCGAGCAGGCCGGCCCGGTTGACTTCGAACGCGCAGAACGCGGTCAGCTCGCCGTCCGCGCTCTCGTCGCGTGCGATCACCAGGTTCCCCTTGTCGAAGGCCCGGAGCACCTCGAGCCGCCAGTTCGACCAGTGGCGCGCCGTCCACGCGTCGATCTCGTCCCGCTCCTCGGGTCGGGCGAGGCGGTGACCGCCGGAGTCGTCGGGGATCGCACCGAGGTCGACGTCCATGTCGAAGTTCGTCTCGACCCGCCCGTAGTGCCGGCTCTCGAGCAGGCAGAGAAGCGCCGTCTCTGTGGCCGGCGCTCCCGGCCACAAGTAATAGGGCGCGTCGGCGCCGACCAGGAGGAACGAATGGCCTGCCGCGCGCGCCCGACTCCTCCCCCGCCTCCAGCAGCGCGCGTCCGTTGCCCTGCCCCCGCGCCCGAGGGTCGACGGCGAGCAGGCGCACGTGCGGCCCGTCCTCGCACTCCGCGAGCGCCACGATGCCGAAGGCCGGATCTCCGAGCACCACGGCCGGCAGGTCGGCCGCGAACAGGGCGCCTTCGAGCTCGTCGACACCGGGTGCGTCGGCGATCGATCGATGGCAGAGCTGGGCGATGCCTCGGAGGTCGGTTGCGTCGAGGAGGTCGAGGTGGATCACGTCGGCCGGATCCGGATCGCCCCGGGTCCGGGCATCGTCGAGAGCAGCCTGAACTGGGCGCGCGCCCGTTCGAGGTTCTGCTCCGGACGGCTGACGCGGTAGTAGTGATCGCCCGCCAACCAGTCGGTGAGGAAACGGACCGCCTGCTCGTAGGCCACGAGTGCGCCGGCGACGTACAGCGCGGTGCGCTCGTCGTGGCTGAGGAGTCCCGCCGGCATCACCTCCAGGTACCCGGAGAGGACCGCGTCGTAGAGCTCCCCGTCGACCGAGACGGCCTCCGGATCGGGACAGTCCTCGGCCGACGTCGTCGCCGCGGTGCGCAGGAGGTCGCCCACGTCCCAGAACCACTGGCCCGGCATCAGCGTGTCGAGGTCGACCAGGCAGACCGCCTCGCCCTGCGCGAAGAGCACGTTGTCGAGCTTGGCGTCGTAGTGGGCCACGCGGAGCGGCACCTTCCCGACCAGGTCCTCGGCCACGTCCGCCAGCGGCTCGGTGTCGAGCGCCGCCTCGATCTCTCGGCGAGCGCTCTCGACCCGCCCGCATCGATCGGCGTCGACCTCGGCGCGCAGCGCGTCGAGTCGCGACCGGAGGTCGTGGAAGTTCGGCAGGGTGACCGCCACCTGTGCAGGATCGAAGTCGGCGAGACCCGAATGGAAGCGTCCGAGCAGGGACCCTGCCTGACGTGCGGTGTCCGGCGTCAGCTCGTCGCACGGTCCCGCCGAGGGAACCCGGCGCGACGCGCGCCAGGTCTCCTCACCGTCGTGCAGGAGCCACTCGCCGTCGGGCGCGGGCACCGGATCGGGGACCAGCTCGCCCCCGAGATGGCGGTGGACCGCCAGGATGTTCGAGGACACCGTGCCGGGGTCCGGGAACACCGAGCGGTTGATCCGCTGGAGCACGTACTCGTCGGTGCCGGCGCGGACGAGGAACGAGTCGTTGATGTGGCCGTCGGTGAGGACGACGAGGCCGTCCGGGTCCCACCCGTACCGCCGCGCCGCCGCTCGCGCGGGACCGAGGTCGCTCGACGTGCTCAAGCCGGGTCGTCCTCGGGCAGTTCGGCGTCGGTCGGTCCGTCGTCGGGCAGTTCGTCGTCCGAGGTTCGACCCGAGATGGTCCCGGCGATGCGGCCACCCGGTCCGGACGAGCGGGTGGCGGGGCCCCTCGAGCCGCGCCGCGGGACGTCGAACCTCGGTGCGGTCGCCACCCTCCCGCCACAGCGACTCGGCGCGCGAGGCGATCTCGCGGAGCGGGCGGCCCATCGCCCGCGCGACCCGAGCGACGTCGTCGTGCTCCGGCTTCACCGTGTGAGCGGTCACCTTCATCCGGATCAGGTGGCCGTCGAGGGAGACCGCATCGGCGGCTCGCGCGGCAGGCCA
Source organism: uncultured Acidimicrobiaceae bacterium (assembly GCA_963784155.1). Lineage (GTDB taxonomy): Bacteria > Actinomycetota > Acidimicrobiia > Acidimicrobiales > RAAP-2 > Bog-756. Next base: position 143,548 of record CAWAQF010000007.1, on the reverse strand, counting down.
CCGTTCGGAGACCGTCATCCGGACGCCGAGCGACCCGGTCGTGGTCCGGAGCACGCTCCGTAGACGGGGCGTGATCGACGGATCGCCGAGCACCTGGACCACGAAACCCGGCCGGCCCTTCTTCATCACGACCGGCACCAGCCATGCGTCGTACGCGCCGGCATCGAGGAGCGCCTGGACCGCGTGAGCGAGCTGCTCGCCGGTCGCATCGTCGACCGTCACCTCGAGGATCGCGACCGGCTGTCCGGCGTCCGCTTCCGGGTCGCCGCCCGCGACGCTCGGCAGGTTCGTGGTCGGCGCGCCGAGTGGTGATCCCGACCGCCGGTCGCTCAGGAGACCGGTCACCACCTGCGTGCAATTGGGGAGCTCGTCGAGCTCGCGCGCACCGGCGCCGAATCCCTGGGCAGTGACCCGCATCGGCGGCATCGGCCCGTACCCGGAGCTGAGCGACGCCACGAGCGCGGCGCCGGTCGGTGTGGTCAGCTCGACCGCGGTGTTCCGGCCCCAGGTGGGGATCCCCTCGAGCAGGGCGACGACCGCAGGTGCCGGGTTGGGCAGCATTCCGTGGGCCGCCCTCACCATCCCGAGGCCGGTCGCGACCGGGCTGGCGCGGACCTCGTCGATGCCGAGGACCTCGAGTGCCGCCGCGGTCCCGACCACGTCGACGATCGTGTCGTGACCTCCGACCTCGTGGAAGCGGGTCTGCTCGACCGGCCGCCGGTGCAGGCGCGCCTCCACTTCGGCCAATGCGCCGAACGTGTCGAGTGCCCGGGTCGCCACCCGGTCCGGGAGGCGTGCCTCCCCGATCAGACCCACGATATGGGAGTACGTGCGCACCACCACGGTGTCGTGCACGGTCACGACCGCACGGGTGGCGGCGATCCCGCCCCGCAGCGCGGGGCGGGCCTCGAGGTCCCACCCGCTGATGGGCAGTCGGCGGAGCAGGGTCATGACCTCTTCGAAGTCGGCGCCGGCGTCGAGAAGGCTGCCGAGTGCCATGTCGCCGGCGATTCCGGAGAAGCAGTGGAACCACGCGACGCTGCGGGCCCCGTTCTCCCCGTCGGGTGCGGTCGTCACGATCCGCTCCGCATCGACCTGCTCACGGGCACATGCGGGCGACCGCACAGGCCGCCCCGAATCCGTTGTCGATCCCGACCACGCTGATCCCCGCCGCGCACGACGCGTGCATCGCGAGGAGCGCGGTGACCCCCTCGAGCCCCGATCCGTAGCCGGTGCTGGTCGGAACGGCCACGACCGGTGCCGGTGTCATCCCCCCGACCAGGCTGGCGAGAGCTCCCTCCATTCCCGCGACCACGACGACCGCATCGACGTTCGCGAGCTCCTCTGCCGACGCCAACAAACGGTGCACCCCGGCGACGCCGCAGTCCGCCAGGACGGTGGGGTGCAACCCGAGGGCGACGAGCGTCGCCTCGCACTCGCGGGCGACCGGTAGGTCGGACGTGCCCGCGGTGACGACCAGGACGCGGACCGATCGCTCGGAGGCCGGGCGCCAGACGACGACCGACAGCTCACCGCGGACCTGGTCCCCGCCGGTTGCCCGACCGGTGACCGTCCGCGTGCCGCCGGCGTGCCGGCCCATCGCCGCATCGACCTGGCCGGCATCCGCCCGGGTGAGGATGACCGGACCGTCGGCGCCACCGAGCAGCTCGCCGACGATCGCGGTGACCTGTTCGGTGGTCTTGCCCTGCCCGTAGACGACCTCGGGGATCCCGGTGCGCAATGTGCGATGGTGATCGACCCTGGCGAACCCGAGATCGGCGAAGGGGAGCCGTCGCAGCCGGAAGAGCGCGTCGTCCGGCGAACAGGCGCCCGAACGCACGTCGTCGAGCAGTTGGCGCAGCACGAGCTCGTCCATGATGTTCACTATCCTGCCTGGGTATGGCCGCGGACGCATCACCAGGCACGGCAGCCGCAGTCACCCCCCGCATCGCCTTCCTCGGCCCGGAGGGCACCTTCACCGAGGAGGCCCTCCTCGGTGAGGCCGACTACGCCGATGGCGAGATCATCCCGATGGGCTCGTTGGTCGAGGTCCTCGAGGCGACCCGCACGGGAGACGTCGAGCTCGGGTTCGTCCCGCTCGAGAACGCCATCGAGGGCACCGTTCGCGACATCATCGACAGCCTCGTCTTCGACTACGAGCTGCGGATCCAGCGGGAGGTCGTCCTCGACGTGCACCTCCACCTCATGGCTCGGCCGGGGACGTCGCTCGAGGAGGTGGAGCGGGTCGCCTCCATTCCCGTCGCCACCGCCCAGTGCCGGAAGTTCCTGGTGGAGCACCTGCCCGGTGCGGAGACGCTCGCCACCAATTCGACCGCGGAAGCCGCCCGCCTCCTCGGTGAGGGCGACCCGGCGCTCACCGCGCGTCCGACCGCCGCCATCGCTCCACGGCTCGCCGCGAAGCTCTACGGCCTCGAGATCGTGCACGAGGACGTGGAGGACCACCCCGACAACCAGACCCGGTTCGTCGCCGTGGCGCGATCGGGGATTCCCGCCGCGACGGGGCACGACCGCACCAGCATCGCCTGCTTCCAGAGCGCGGACCACCCGGGGAGCCTCTACGCGATCCTCGGCCAGTTCGCAGCACGGAACATCAACCTGAGCAAGCTCGAGTCGCGCCCGACGAAGAAGGCGCTCGGCGACTACTGCTTCATCATCGACTTCGAAGGCCACATCGAGGACGAGGTCGTCGCCGACTGCCTGAGGGACCTCCATGCGACGCTCGCCGGAGTCAAGTTCCTCGGTTCCTACCCGGCGGCCGGCCCCGCCGGCCCCGCGATCCGCCGGGAGGTGGACGGCGCGATGCGTGACGCGGGTGCCTGGGTGGAAGGGCTCCGCTCCGAGATCGGGTGAGAGCCGACCGGGCGGGCCGAGGTCGCCCGTCGAGGTGTCGAGCGACCAGAGCATTACCCTTGCCAGCGCCGGAGGGATGGCAGAGCGGACAAATGCGCGGCTCTTGAAAAGCCGTGAGGTGCAAGCCTCCGTGGGTTCGAATCCCACTCCCTCCGCTCCGTTGTTGGAAGGACAACATCACTCGAGGTGGCGGCCAAAAAAGACTGTCCAGCTCGGACTACCAAGGAATTGACCTTATTCCAACCCTGAGGCGCAACGATCTCATCGAGGCAAGGATCGCTTCGGCTCGGTTCTGAGCCGGCTGACAAGACCCCATTAGCCACCCGGACGATTCTGGTCCCCTCGTGCCTCGCTGCGTACTGACCGATCCGAAGCGAGCCTCAGGCCGTGGGTGCGTCCGGCGACTGAGGCATATCCGGCAGCGATCATGAACCGCTGTTGGAGAGAACGCTTCGACCGGCACCACCTACGATGTGCCAGCACTCGGAAGAGTCGATGACGGCGGGACGGCGAGTTCTACCGCAGCACGAGGCGTTCACAACCTGCACAGGGTGCCGTCATTGTGGTCCTGAACTGACCCCCCTGATCTCGACAAGAGAAGACAGAGATTCCGGTGGCGACCGCCCATTGCGGTTCAGCGGTAACTCTCGGTGGGCATGACGCATTCGCCCAAGCGTTGAAGGGATTGTGAACATATAGTTCCCGCTTATGCGCGGGCTTCATCGTGTGCTTTGTTTCAAGCGACCTCAGACAACACGGCTAGGTGCGGAACCGAGCCGGACCAAGACGACGGTGAACGATGGTCAATCATTCTGAACCCGATCGAGCTGGGCCAGCCGGTGAACTAGAGCCATGGGAAATCGAGATGCAGTCGATCCTGGTTCCCCTGATGGGATCCTTGAACTCCGCCTATTGGCTGTCAACGCCGGAGGCAGGGCTCGCCGCCAGTGACCAATTCCGAGCCGTCGCTCGGGATTCGACGAAATGGCTGCTGAATCACCATTGCCCAATTCCGGACCTAGCAGTGTCATTCTCCAGGGTGCTTCGGTCAACTGTTGCGCTGGCCGACGTTCTTCAAGGACAGGCTCAGTGTCCGAGCGGGCCCGATTGGCCGGTTATCACCAGTGAGGTGACCGGCTTCCACAAGTTGCTCGAGCAATTCAAGAGAATGATGAGTGATCATTCGTCCCGAACTCCCTCCGACCCGGGCGCTGCGGGTACGGCATAGGTGATGCGATGAAGGAGCGGGGCCTCCGCTCCCCGTGAAAGTTCCACTCTCACGATCGAGACTGGGCTTGCACAGCCGTTCCACGAGGGGAGGCCCCGGTGGCAGCCGGTCGTGCTCGAGACAGGTGAACCCCCTAGCTGCCCGCTTGACCTTGTTTGACGCAGAAGTTCTGACCCTCGGTCGGGCCGTTCGAGGCGCCGGTCCGGTGATGGCTGCGGATCTCCTCCCGCCAGCGGGCCAGTGCCTCGCCAAGGGATCGGATCTCGGAGCCGTCGTCCGCTCGGCATCCGGCGATCGCCTTGTCGAGGAGCACGGTTGCCTCCTACCCTCAGGCGTTTGAGACGAAGTGCCGGACGTTCAATCGCGATGCACGAAATTACGGCGATCGCCAGGGTGATCACCACAGTCAGAAGCGTGAACGGCACGTAACCCCAGCGGTAGACGTGCCACACCGCCAGTACCTGAGCCACGATGAATCCGTAGATGTAGGTGCCGTAGGAGACGTCATATTTGGAGCCAATGGCTTTGCCGGGGAGGTGGATCGAAGCCCACACACAGAGGTAAGCGAGCGGCGGACCAGCCAACACCTCGGGGTTCCTCAGGAAGGTACCCACTACGAACAGGGCGACGGACACAACGAACAGCGCTCTGGAGTCGGGAATGACATCCCGGTACAGCCACAACACCACACCGGCGAAGAAGATCGGCACGAATCGGACGAGGTCGTAACCGGGCTCGTCGTCAAAGGTCGGAATGCCGCCTGCCGCTGCACCGATTGCCATCGCCAATGAGGATCCCCACAGAATGAGGACGAGACCTCTCCGACGCAGAAGAGTCGTGGCCGCGAGCAATGCGACCATCAAATAGCAATAGAACTCGTAGACCAGGGTCCAGAGTGAGCCGTCCCAGGCATTCGGGTACGGGGCCAGGCGAGGTGTGCCAGCGATTCCGTAGGCGTGCATTCGGAGGAACCAGTTGACGACCACGTAATGGATCGGACCCGCAGGGGCCGACCAATAGGAGCTCAGCGGCCTGCCTCCTGCCACCCAGCCGATCGGAGCGATGAGGAATGCCGTGACCAGTAGACAGACCCAGAAGGCGGGAAAGATCCGTAAGAAGCGCTGCCAAAGATAGCGAAGGACACTGTTCCTCGAGGCAGATGCGGCGATGAGGAATCCTGAAATCGCGAAGAACGCATCGACCGCGATGTCACCGAGCGTGCCATGTCCCCACAAGGTCTCGGAGCGATAGCCGCCGAGCACGATCGAATGGGAAACGATCACGAGCAATGCGAAGTAGAGGCGCAGGGAGTTCAGCGCATTCCGCGCGGGATCGAACACCTCGCCGATCGAAGGTTTCGCGGAGATGCGAAGTCTGTTCCGATCGGGCCGGCCTTCGCACGCTGAGAGGCCAAGCTGCGACCGACCCCACCGACTCATGAACTCAACAACCTCGAGGTCAGTGTCTCGAGCCGAACTTCAGGAGTCTCTCGCGCGAGCGCCTTGTCGCCGAACCGAAGATGGCAATCGCACTCGGGCGGACGACAACTTGCTCGAGTGGACGGCGAGTCTCCGTCGAGGTCAGCTTCCGGGCGACACCCCAGCCGTCGCGCTCCTCGAATTCTCCCCACCGCGGGTCGGTCTGAAGGAGAAGCTCCCAGACCTTGCGCACATGTGGCTCGTTGGCGACGTCAGGAGTCATCGATGGGATCCTGGCTACGATGTCCGGTGCCGTCGATGAGGCGAAGGACCAGTCGAGGTCGTCAAGGACAACCACCCCGCCCGGGAGGAGAAACCTGTCGAGGAGGAGGGCAGCGAACCCGTCGATGAACCAGTCATGGGCTCCGTCGAGGTAGACGAGGCCGTAGCGCTGGCAGTGACCCCCTTCAAGCTGTTGCTTCATCCACCAGACGTAGCCGTTGTCCGTGAAAAGTAGATCGACGTGGTCCGCAACTCCGGCCGTCCGGATCGTCGAATCTGCCCGGGGCCGGCGATCCCGGGCCGACTGGTTGTCGACACAGACCGCCCGCTGACCCTTCTGAGCTGCCAGTGCACCCAAATAGGCGCTTCCCTTGCCGTAGGCGAACCCCAGTTCCAAGATGTCACCGGCAGGACAGCTGTTCCAAATGCGTTGAAGGGCTCTCGCCTGCTCCAAAGTCATGTAGGGCGTGTCGTGGACCGCTTGGTCGACGTCCTCAACCGAAATCGGCATCGCTCTCTTCGCTCACTTTACGTCGTATCCCCTTGCTCATTCATTCGGGACAAAGTGGACTCCTGCGCGGCCATTGACCCGGAACTCCGATGCCTGAGGATGCCCACTCGCGCGCCGAGCTTTACCATTGCGTTGTGTAGTTCGTCAGGTATTCCGCCAAGCAAATAAAGAACCCCCACGTAGAAAGTCACTTCGCCGGCTGCAAGCGCTCCAGCCACCACAAACCCTCGTGACCCCGACGACAGGAGGACGCCGAACAGCAAGACAGACAGGATGCCGACCGCAACTGGGCGCAGGAGGATCCTTACGAGCGGGACCTTCAGCCCGACGCCCGAGCGAAACACGATGTACACGCCACAAAGGGTCACGAGCTCGGAAGCCAAATAGGCCGAAGCGGCACCATTCAAACCATATATCGGGATAACCATCACGTTCGTAATCACATTCACGGCAAGTCCCAGTATGCTCACCACGATCATTTTGTGATGACGGTTGCGGGCGACACTGGCGAACCCCAGGCCAGCGTTCAGGAAAGAAAAGACGCAGGAAACTGCCAAGATCGAAAGAGGTGCTGCTGCCGCTGCGAACTTCTCACCTGCCAGCACGCGGATCACCTGTGCACCGAAGCAGAGCGTTCCCGCGGCGACCAAGGCGCCGGCGGCTGCTAGATAGCGCATCGCTCGGTCGACGATCTTGCCGAGGTCGGATTCCGTGGCGGTTGTCATCGCCGGCAGGAGACTCGTCATGAGAATGCTGGGGATGACGAGGAAGAAATTGATAATGGCGTAGGCGACGCCATAGATTCCAACATTGTCGGAGGTGGAGATGACACTCAAGATGACGAGATCGGCCTTGAGGTACAGCAGATTGACGATCTGGATGATGCCGACGGTCAAGGATTGAGCAACGATTGTTCGCCAACGCTTGAGGTTGAACCTCGGTCCGAATCGTACATTTCGGCGAGTTGCAAAGAATGTGGTAAGGCCCGTGACGGCGACCGCCACCAGATACGCCCATACGCAGGATATTGCGCCCCAGCCGAGCCAGAGCACGGCGATCACCAATCCAACGAATATGACTTGTTGTAACAGGCTTATGGCGGCTGAAACGTGGTTCCGAACGCCAGCGACGAAGTATCCCAGGCAAACGCTTCGAAGCGCATCGAACGGTACCGCACACGCAGCGATGACGACGCAGTATCTCAGGTTGCCATTCGAGCCTGGATAGGCAAGGAACCCGAGGAACGAGACGACGGGAACAAAAACCAGGCTCAGCGTAAGTCGGAGCCCCAGGTTGTGACCGAGAATCGATGCTGCCTTCTCTGGCGTCTTCGCAATCTCCCGTCCGGTGATGGCATTGACGCCGAGGTCGGCAAGCAGCATCGCGGAGGCAACGAATGAAATAGAGGCAACGAAGTCCCCGTACTGCGACGGTCCGAGCCTCGTCGTCATGAGCCTCAGGGATATCGTCCCGAGAAGTGCCACAAGAAGGTTGCTCGAGAGCACGGACGATGTGGAGATCAGGACACGGCGGCGATAGTGGTCGGGTGCACCCGGCACATCGATCCGGGTAGAACGCCTGCCGGCGGCACCCTCCAAGTCGTCCTCGTCATGAGAATCACTCGCACTGGTCCGTCGACGCAAGGGCAGAAGCATGCGTCGCGACAGAACACCTGCAGCGTGGTCAGAGCCGGTCACAGCGGCCAGACCTTCCCTGCCAAAAGTCCACGTAGGCCAGAGCCAAGGCACGAGACGTACGAAGGGCTGCACCGTATCCCTGGTAGTGAAGCGATTTCTTTATCTTCCAGGCTGACTCCCGCAGGCTGCTCCGTGTGAGATCAAGACGTGTACGGCCCGTCTTTTCATTGAAGAGACGGAGGCGGTTGCGGAGGAAGTAGTACTCGTAGACTTTCGAGCCGGATCCACCCGTCGTCGTGCTGACAAAATGTGTGGCGGTCGCCTCAGGGACGAACCCGACATGATGACCGGCCTCCTTGAAGCGCAGAGTCCACTCAGTCTCTTCCCAATACAAGAAGTACGACGGATCCATGTAGCCCACTTCGTCGACGACCGACTGCCGCACGAGCATTGCGCAGCCGGTTGGCCGACCCGTTCGCGTGGCTCCGGAGGTTGGCTTCACGTTGGGTTCATCGGAGCCGATGTGGTCATATTGGCTACGCTCGAGGTCCAAGTCGGCTCCCGCGTACCAGATGTCTCCAGATGATCCACTGATGATCATTGGGCTGACGACGGCCAGTTCGGGCTTCGCCTCCATAGCCCCGAGCAGGGTCTCGATGCAGTGGGAGTTGACTGAAGCGTCGGGATTGAGAAAGAACAGATAGTCCGGATGAAGGGTTTGTGCAGCACGGATAGCGAGATTGCATCCTCCAGCGAAGCCGAGGTTCTCGCGCTGTTCCAATACTGTCGCGTCGGGAGCCATCGAGCGCACTATCGCCACTGTGCCGTCCGAAGATGCATTGTCGACCAGGAACACAACCGACGGAACTGTGGATTCATTCAGCGATCGGAGGCATTCCGCCATCGTGTCCGAACAGTTGTGCGTGACGATGATGGTCGCCAAGAATGCGCTCATTGTCCGACTCCCATCACAATGTCCTTGCGGTAGTCAGCGAGGGACAGAGGGGCATCGGTCAAAGGAAGGACGGCCGAGACTCGAGGATCGTAAAATACGGAGTTGTAGATCACATCGTGGTTACGGATGGTCGAGGCGAGTCCGGCAACATAGGTGGGATCGTCACCGGCACCACCCTGGGAAGGCGGCGCCAGACCCCACTCTGGAATGCTCATCGGCTTGTTGTGTTTCTGAGCAAAGTCTGCGATTGCGTTGAGGCCGTCCGACTCGTTGCTCAGTTTCCGCCAGCGCTCTTCCGGCGTAAGCCCGGACTGACGGATACCGGAGTCGTAGGCGTCAATACCGATGATGTTCACCGCAGCATCGCCGGGGTACCACTCGTCGACGGGGATCGGCTGGACGTGCTGGTTGACCGTCCAGTCGAAGAGGAAATGAGCTCCGGTCACCGCGTTCATCGCCTGGGCGATGTTCGCCCAATACCGTGCCCAGTCTCCATACTGGGACGGATCGGGACCGAGGTCGCTCTCCGGATCAGAGTTGTCGTTCGCCTCCGCACCCAATCGGATAACCGAGTTGCCCAGGCCTTCTCGGACAAGATGAGTCGCCAACCGCGTCGCGTACGTGTTGTACCGACCGGCGGCCCCGAGCACGCGCCAGTTGGACGGGGCGTCCTTGGGGACCATGGATTGGGTGATGATGATGCGCCGCCCCGGCACGGCGCGGTTCCACGCCAACCAGGTGGTGTCCGGGCTCGGATGACTCGCCCACCACACGTTGGTCCAATCGGCCCAGGTCGCACTCGATGCGTTATAGAGGAGGACGCAGCTGAACGTTGTCCCTGCGGCCGCCTCCAACATCACCAGAGCGGTCCTGCTCTCATCCGGATAGACACAGTTGGACTTCGAGTCCCCACTCATGAATTGACCGTCGGGGCGTCAGCCGCAGACCGGCTACGAGAAGAAGGCATGCCACGCCGGCAATGGCCGTCCAAAAGACAGCTCTCATATTGCGAACCATCGATCGTGAGTTCCCCGGTTCGCACCCGAGGATCCATCGAAAAGCGTGAGCCGTACCCGACGAACGACGGGACTTGAAGTGCCCCGAAACTTCTCGATCCAACACGGGGTCATCGATATACCCTCGCTCCCGGACTGGAGTAAACCAGGTTCTTGACATGCCCCAAAAAATTGGTTGGAAAGTGGTACGTGGCCGTCTTATAGTCCGCTGATCCGTATGCCCACCCGGCAATGTTGTATCCAGTGGCCAAAACCCACGCCCCCTGATCGATCGTTGCAGGGGTGAGATCGGTGAGGGGAGCCCCGGCAAATGAAGTTCCCGCCCAGATACGCAACTGTCCATAGTCGTCGGTCCATATGAGCGGATTTGGGCCTGCAGTAGCCACCAACCATTTCGATGCAGCGAGTTCCTGATCAGTCATATAGAAGGCGTTGTACCCGGGGCCAGAGTTGTCAAAGAGCACGTTGCCTCCCTTACCAAGCTGGTCCGCCAACCCCATCGAGTAGACGCCCAACACGAGAAGGCCGACGGCAGCACCGACCGTCGCCAAGGCGCCGATCCGGCTGATGAGCCATTTCATTGCGACCGCCAAGGCGACGCTCAGGACTATGCCTGCCTGAATCTGAGCTCGAGACTGGTTGTAGAAGGCGGCAAGGGTTCCGCTCACCCGGATCAGAGCCAGGAATCCGAGGACCGCGAGCTCGAGCACTGCAACCTCGAGCGGGACTCCGGAACGGAAGCGCCGCTTGTTGGCCGCAATCTGAGCACGAGTCCAGTTGTAGAAGACAGCGAACGGCACGGGAGAGCGGCGGCGGCGAAGTAGGGCCACTGCGGTGCCCAACACCACCGCGACAAGAAACAACTCCGCCATTGCTGTGCTCGCCTGCGTAACTGCGTTCAGCGCAGCGCCAAGGCCGAGGCCATCCTTGGGTTGAACCGGAGCGGAGGCCGCTGGGTACTTGGCGGTGAGTGCTGCGGGGTAGCGGTTCACCCACGGCTGTGAAATGAGACTCACATGCTCCACGACGCGGTAGAAGGCGGACGGGCTAATTGTTTGGGCAACGTTCCCATCGAGCCAACTGCGGAGAATCGAGCCGCCAAAATTTGGGAAAATATCGAGACCCTGCTGCTCAAAAGACGTCAGGAACTCTGATGCATTGCCGGTGGACGCGGTAACAACCATGTCCCAGAGAACGATCATGGCGATGCCGCTTACGACGACTGGCAGGCTGATGATGGGCCGAGTCGACCAGTTCCCGGCGAGGAAGCGCCTGACGAGCCGTAGCATGGCAAATACCACCCAGGTGGCAACGAAGACGACGACCGTAATGTAGGACGTCGTGTAGTGCGACACGACCATCGCTCCAAGGACAGCGATCGCTACCACCGTCCGTTTGCGAGCACGGATTCCCTCGTCGAACAGGACCACCAAGAGGAGCGCGAAAAAGAATAGGGCGACTTCTTGGCGGGCTATTGAGCTCAGTTGCTGGGAAAACTGGCTCAGCACCACGAGATAAACGGTGGCGATCATCGCCGGTCGAGCGGGGACCCATCGCCGAGCGAAGCCGTAGGTCAACGGCGGAACAGCCGCCAATAGTAGAGGATAAAACCCCTTGAACAGGTAGATACCAGAAACGCCGCTTGTCTTGACCAGCACCGTTGGCAGTGCCGTGATGCTGAGCATCGCGGCGTAGGGGTCACCGTTCGTCGGCGGTGTCCATCGTCCTGCACTCGCGGTGACCGAGAAGCGTTGAAATTCTCTTTGAATGTCGGAGCCGAAGAGATGGTTGCCGCGGTAGGTGTAGAGGTAGATCAGCGTGAGTCCTGCACTGAAGAGGATCAGCTGAACGCGGCTGTCGGACCACAACCCTGCCTTCCATATGGCCACCCCGAGGAGCAGAAGGGTGACGAGGACGACGACGAGCACCATCGTTCCGCCGCGGCCATTATTGAGACGTTCGACGCCGGCGACTCCTGCCAAGGGAAGGAGGACGCATCCGGCGGACACGAGCATCGACGATCGCGACCGCTGCCCATGGACGAGTTCCAGCACGGGATCGTGGCCGTTTGGGCCAGCGAACGCGGCCGCTATGACGATGGCGTTGATCGCGACAGCGAGTGGCAAGGTCTCCAGAGGACGCGGGACTCCGAGGTGAGGTAGCAGAACGCTGGCCAGCAATGCCCATCCCATAAGGCTGGCGAGGCCCGCCCCGATGACAAGGGCGAATTGGGATACGCGACTCTCGAGCCTGACTCGAGATGCCCCGACAATTGTCGCGCCCGGCAGGAGGACGACCAGCACCAGCGCACAAAGTCGGCTTGCGAGGAAGAGATGGGAGGAGGCGATGGCCAGATCGAGCACAACCAGCAGCACCGCTGTCGCTCCCACCTTCGACAGTGGACGCGTCGGAGATGCAGAACGTTGAGTGGGTGCGTCACCTTCGTTGGACGGGACCTTGACGGTCGGCAGCTCGATCACCTGTTGCATCGTGATCGGTGGCCCGCTCATGGTGTGCCTCCACCAGAAGCCGGTGCCACGTGAAACTCCAACGGAACCAGATTCTGTCCGGGTGCGCTGATCCTGATGGTGACGGTCGAGAGGGCACGGGGCATTTGAAAGCTGACTGGAATCGTGACGCTGGCTCCCGGGCTTACCGTGGCCGAGCCGTGCGCGATCTCCTGGTCAGCCAGTTCCGAGCTCGAAACGTCTGCGATCCACGGCTGGCGGACGACTTCAATCGTGGAGTTGGTTATGGCGAAGGTGAATGCGATCCAAGCGCCGTGTCTTGCCTGCACCGGGAGAACTGTCGGGTCTGGCAGGGACAAGGCAACGTATCGTTGGGGGACGGCAACCATCCCGCCGTCACGGAGTACGGCGCCTCCTCCCTGGACAAGAGCCCCGCCGCCTGCCACGAGAGCGACCGCGACGACAAGGGCAATCCATCGGTGTGGCAAAGCCTGTGTCGGTGCCGGTTCGTCGACAGCCGCGACATTCACGACACCGTCTCAAGGGCGCTCATCGAGGGCGAATGCGCCCTCGTCTCGCATAGCGCCGCGCCGTAGGCCGCGCGGGCAGTCGTTGCAACGCGAGGCCAAGTCTGGTCTCGGGCGAATTGGGCGGCGCAGCCGGCCATTTCCTCCAGCTGGCTCGAACTGAGTTGCTCGACCTGACCGAGCGCCTCAGCCAAACCTGCATCAGTGTTGACGAAACGGATCGTCGCCCCGTTCGGCAGGTCGGCGAACTCCGGGATATCGGGCACCACGATGGGAAGGCCCGCTCCGAGTGCGAGAAGTATGGAACCACTGTTGGCGACAGTGGTGAAGGGGAATACAGCCAGGTTGGCCGCGGCCAGGTAGTTGCCCACGTCGCATTCGGACATCCGTCCGACAACCAGGCGTACCTGTGGGCCGGACTGGTGGGCGAGCTCCTTCAATCGGGCTTCATACGCGTGATCGGGACAAGGTCCTGCAATGAGGTACCGCGAGCCGCCGGCGCGTGAGCCAACCTGTGCAAGAAGGCGATGAGTCCCCTTGTACGGCCGCAGGGCTCCGACGTGGGCGATGACGAGCGAGTCCACGGGTAGACCGAGACGCACCCTTGCTCCTTCCCGGCTCGGCAGATCTTGATATCGGTCGGTATAGGAGCCCTGTGGCACCACCGCGACGCAGCGGGCGCCGAGGTCCCGAACGGCCGCTGCGCTGGCGCGGGAGTGAACGAGCACGACCGAAGCCGTTCGCACAAGGTTCTTTCGGGCTGCTAGGTCGTCGGCAAAGAGCTGTTCGTGAGGTAGCACGTTGTGTGCAGTCCAAACAACCCGTAGGTGCGCCCGCCGGGCCATCCATAGGCAGCCGTTGAACCAAGCCTGCGCGAGGCGCCTTCCCCAGACGCTCGACATAGCCCATTCGGGCACAAAGTCGTAGACCCAGTGGACGTGCAGCACTTGGGTTCCGCGCAGCCGACGCCACACCATTTGCACCGGTCGAACCAGAAGATTGAGAGTCTGGGAACTTGTGGGGCCGTCAAGGTAGGACACCTCGACGCCTTGGAGGCGCAACTCGGCGTGGAGGAGCTCTTGATAGGGGTTCGCGTCCCTGGGAAGGGCTGCTACTTTCACCGGTCGACTCCACGAGCAATTGCAGTGAGCTCCCGCAAGCTGCCGATGCCCTCCGCAAAGTGGCACGCGACCACGCGGACCGGATAAGGACGCTTCCTTGCTCGCCACAATGGTATGGCGACAAGAAGCAGATAGCTCCGGTAGCGCAGTGCCAAGGGCAAACCGAGGATATAGAGCGGGTAGAGCACAGGGACGGGGTCCTGGCCCAGGAGAGCACGCCGTCGGTCGCGATGCTTACGGTAAAGCCGGATGCGAGCTTGCCCGTACTGCCGCGATCGCTTGAGTTGCCGGCGGAACGTCCCCCAATCGTGATCCACGACGGCATCTGCCACATAACGAATCTTTGCGCCGTGAGCAACCAATCTCCAAGTGAAGTCGATGTCTGACCCGTATTCGAAACTCTCGTCGAATCCCCCTATCGCGTCGACGAGTTCACGCTTGAACGCCAAGTTGGCTGTGGGTGCCTCCTCCACATAACGCGGGACAGGTGCGCCTCGTTCGCGTGTATAGACGTTGTCGCCCACCGACATCGGACCACAAGTGACGCATTCCTCTTCTGTAAGAATCGGCGTGAGTAGTTGAGCCAGCCAGCCCTCGGCCGGAATGCACCCGGCGTCGGTGAAGACGATGACTTCTCCCAGTGCCGCTTGGATACCGGCATTGCGCTGATGGGGGATCGACACACGAACTCCGACCGGCGGCGCGAAGTCGATCCATCTGACTGAGGGATTGGCACTGGCGATCCGATCCAGGCGTCCCAGCGATGCATCGACCACGATCACCTCGATGTCGTGATCAAACCAAACCTCGTCATCGCCTACGTGCACCGTCAGAGCGGCGAGGGTCTCGGCCAGCTTCTCCTCGTCTTTGGATATGACGACGATCGAGATCTTCATCGATTCCCGCCTTGGGAGTCCCTATGACGACGAGCACGCCACCATCCGGAGGTGAAGCCGAGGTTGGAAGCGCCCTCTTGGAGAATTTGAACGTATGCATACGCCAGTGGCTCGGCCGATCGGGATCGCAGAGCGTCGACGAACCACCGGGGCGAAAAGAGCAGTGGGAGGGCGAACGTCGGCAGCCACCAGTGGCGGCGTGTAGATCCGATCAGCAGTGCGATGAACCACAAGACCGGTGCGGGATAGAACGTCGGCCCCCACAGATCGTGCTTCGCATGGTTACAGGCGTTGCCTTCCCCATAGCTCTTTGCCCGTCGCAGGACATCCTGGAGGCGAACGTCGTAATCGTGCTCGACCACGGCGCCCGGCATCAGTCGGATGGATGATTTGGGAAATTTCAGGTGCACTCGGTAGCAGATGTCTCCGTCCTCCCCAGAACGAATCCGATCGTCGAACCCACCGAGGGCGTCGAAGATCTCCCGTCGGCAGGAGAGGTTGGCGCCGGCGAGCAGGTACGCGTCGCGCTCTCCGGTGTGCGTCTGCGGGGCGATGTTCTCGCGGGCGTAGAGCCAGAACCGGTAGATCAGCGACGAACTGCGCCCCAGCGTTGCCTCGAGTGGACCAAACGGCTGCTTGCAAACGAAGTAACGCTCGAGGTACCGGGATGGACTCGACCCGACAACCGGACCTCCTGCTGCTACGACATCGTGGTCACGGTAAGCGGAGAGAAGCGATCTGGCCCACTCCGGCGTCGGACGGCAGTCGTCATCGGTGAAAGCCACGATGGGCGCGCGGCTGGCAGCTGCTCCAGTGTTGCGAGCTGCAGCGGGTCCTTTGTTGGCTGGATGACGGACCAGCTTGGCCCCGCATCGAACTATCTCCCCTCTCATCGACGGAAGGGACCGAGCCGTCATCGACTATCAGTATTTCAAGGCGGTCTCGGATCGTTTGACGTTCGAGCGCGTGGAGGGTGGCGCCGAGCCTGTCGGCACGGTTGTAGGTGCAGACGACGACGGACATGTCGGGCGTCACGGTCACGACGGCACCAACGAGACGTAGATGGCCCCGAGATGGTCAGCCAACGACTGCCACGCCGGCATGGCCCTCCCACGCACCTGCTCGGTGGGCAGCGGGCACGAGAGCGCCTTCTCGAGGGTGTCGGCCAGGGATCCGACGGTCGGATCACAGAGATAGCCGGTCACACCATCCTCGATCAGATGTCGAGCCTGGTTATCGTCGTGGGCGGTCGTGACAACCTGCGTGCCGCAGGCCAGCGCCTCGGCGACCGCGATACCAAATCCCTCGCGCGTTGTCGGCAATGCAAACACCGTGGCGCTCTTGATGAGGGCGAACACCGACTCCTGAGACTCGAGTCGTCCGAGGAACTCGACATCAGTACACAGTCCGAGCTGATGGACGAGCAGGTCGAGTTGCGGTTTCTCGGGCCCTTCCCCCACGATGGCACAGCTGACTCGACGGTCGCTGCGCTCCCGCAGTTCCTTGAGCGCTCCGAGCAGCATGTCTGCACCCTTGTGATGCAGCAAGCGGCCGACGAAGACGATGTCGTAACAGCGCTGAGCGGGGCCGACCAATGCAATCGCATCCTGTCGATTCCGGACGGCAGGACAGCGATCGTGTCCCGATCGACGCCGGCAGCGGTCATGCTGGCGGCCGTCTGTTCGGTTGGGACGATGAGGCAATCGGCGAGGGAGACGACGAAGCGTTCGAGGCGTGCCGCCATCTGGCCGAGGCGTCCCAGATAGGACCGCCAGTACGTCTGACCCCACCACTCGTGCCACGTGACGATCAGGGGAATACCCCGCAGACGAGAGATGACTTTCAACGGCAGCAGCTGAAGGTAGGGCATGTGGTCCGCGTCGATGACGTCGGCCTCGACGGTGATAAGTCGAGTGCACGCAAGCGCGAACATCAGCGCTTGAATCAAAGAACGACGCTCGCCGGCATACATACACCAATTGCGGCAGATGGCGTGCAGCGAGAGGCCATCTTCTCGGCGATCCCGGGGACCGTCCCACCAGTGCATCGTGAAGACATCGATTTCCACATCCGGGCCAGCGAGGCGCCGGAGTAGCTGGTGGAAGCGAACCTCCTTGCCCCCCTTGAAGTAAGGGTAGATACCGTCGGTCACGACCGCCACTCGGAGCGGTTTCAGAGATGGCATGTCAAATCGCGGTGATGTGATCGCTATCTCGCCCCTTCTCATCCAACGTTCTCCATCCCGGCAAGGTGCCCGCAACGATCGCGGGATGCCGATAACTCGGCCCACGAGGTAGGCGCCGAGGAAGAGCCGTGTTCGTCGCAGTTGCCAAAGCGAAGTGTCCGACGTCACCTTTGATCTCGAACTTTCGTGCCATGTGGATACCGGAGGCAACCAGGAGATAGGCGCACGGAGTCGGACCAGGCAATCCGCCGATCGACTCCACGTCGCGAGGCCGTCACGCCGAGGAAGACCGCACTCAACTGACCGGCGAGGACGAGGTCGGGCAACCTGATCTGCCGGTAACGGGCCAACTGGCGGGAAGCACCCATCCCGCTCTTGAACAACCAGCGCAGCGAATCGATGAAACTCTTGGTTTCGCGATGTTCCACGATCACCTCGGCGAGGGTACGGCTACTGAGCCCGGCCGCCTCCATCGCCCGGTTGAGGGCGACGTCCTCCCCCTCGGTCAGCCATGGGTCCACGCTGACCAAATCGAACACCCGGCGCTTGTAGAGGCCGTTGCTCCCGCAGACCGGAATCGTCGGGGGCACAGACCGAGGGCGGAGGGCGAATCGATTGGCAGACATAGGTGACGTCGCCGTCCGGTACTGCGATTCCTCCGACAGCGTCGGCATCGTGGGTCTCCATTGCGACCCGGCTCTGCTCCAGCCAGTTCTCGGGCAGCACGATGTCGGCATCGATCATGGCGATCAACGCACCCCGGGCGGCGGCAATGCCGGTGTGCCGCGCGGCGCCACGGCCGCGGTTTTCGGGATGCTCGATCAACGTCGATCTCGGTCCTTTCGGCCGCGAACTCCGCCACCAATGACGCCGTACCGTCACTGGAGCCGTCGTCGACGACCACCACTTCGAACGATGCGCCACCGACCTGCGAGGTGATCGATGTGAGGCAGCGGACGATGTTGGTTCTCTCGTTGTACGCGATCACGACAAAGGACACGTCGGGGTCTGTCGGTTGTGCAGATCCATTCATGCAGGTATCACGGCTCCACTGACCTGATCGTCGCTTAGCGGAGATGTTTCAGTTCGACGCAGGTGTTCAGCACCAGGCGTGCTTCTATCGGCGGATCCGACAGCAACCGGACCGGCTGAGACGGGCGCTCCGGCCCGGCTCCTGGCGCGTAAAGCGCTGGGCAATATGGAGCCGCTCAGGGTCAGGCCGGAACTGCCAGGCACCGGATCACGTTCAACTGGTTCCTGTGCACTTCGAGCTCCCGCGCCGAGGTCTCCATGGCTCACCCGGGGGGTTGCCGGCAGTGATCCCGGTGAGATTCGACCGCGTAGTCGCACCCGGCTGAGCACGGCAAGACAGTCAAATCCGTCGCGCCATGTGATCTGCTTCCCCTGAGCGTGCGACCGACCGACATAGGAGACAGGAACTTCAAAGGGTCGAAATCCCCGTCGAAGGAGCTCGCCGGTGATTTCTGAATCGAGTCCAAAGCCAACGTTCTTCAAATGCAATTGACGGAACAACGGAAGTGGAAACATTTTCAGACAAGTGTGAAGATCGGTGAGGTATGCCCCGAACAACACATTGGCGGCAAACGTGGTCACACGATTCCCCAGCGCATAACTGAACGACGGGAACAGCGTGTTGATGCCGAACACTCGGGTGCCGAATACGACCTCAGCCCGTCCTTCCACGATGGGTTCGAACATTCGGACCAGGTCACACGCTCGGTACTCATGGTCGGCATCGAACACGACCATGTGGCTCCCGGTAGCCAAGGTGGCGCCATTCAGTACCGCTGCACCCTTACCGAGGTTTGTATCATGACGGCGAAGAAAGACACGCGGATCGTCAATCCTCTGGAGAAGATCAGGGGTCCGATCCAAACTGCCATCGTCCACGACGATCAGTTCGAATCGGTGGCCGAGTTTCATCTCAAGGATCTCGGCAACGGCCTGTTCGATCGTGCGCTCTTCATTGTGGACCGGCATCACAACTGAGAGTGAGTAGTCCTCAGCCTCGGATATTTGGCTCTGCCCCACCGGCTGGATTTCGTCGGAAAGCGTCACCGAATCACCGCGCCACGAGCTGACCCCGGCGGAGCGAACCCGGAAGTCCGAGGATCGGTCCTCCCGCGTTTGCGTCTCTGCCCAGTCAAGATTCCGACCGAACTCGCCATCCGCTGCCCCTCGCTGTAAGAGCCGGTAGTGCTGGTATCCCGACTGTCGGTATTCATCTCGCCCGACCCGGAGCTCCGTTCGCTTCAGCGAAGGAGCCGGTCGACCGACACTGCATGGGTCCGCCAAGTGACGCCCGACGGAGATCTGTTGACCACGCTGAGCGGTGAGAGCACTACTTTCTGTGCTTGAGTATTGCTTCGAACGACGGGGGGAGTCAAGACGTTTTGCGAAAGATTCACCGAGACCCGACAGCAAGCATCATTCACAAGCATCATTCAAAGGTCATGAGATGGAATTTTTTTGCAAGATCCATCGAGACGCGACAGCAAGCATCGTTCAAGGGTCATCAGATGGATTCTTTTCGCGAGGTTCACCGAGACCCGACAGCAAGCATCATTCAAAGGTCATGAGATGGATCGGCGTGACTGGCGTTTGATCCTCTTCGCCGCGCACGGTTGATGAAACAGCCGCGGCGAATGGGTACTTGGGCGACGGCCCTGTCAGAATTTCCTGCTGAGGTGCCGTTGACACATGCGCTCCGGCGCGTCGTCGATGGCTTGCCCGACCGCCACCATCGTCAGCACGGGGTAGCCGAGTAGCAACCTCCCCCCGGCATAACACCGTTAGGTCCTACGACAACGGCGATAGTCTCGAATGGTGCAGCAGATCGATGTGCTCAGTGTCGTTTACAACGTATCTGGCAGCGGCGCCGTCGAACGTAGAGCTCGTCAAGACGTGGAGACCTTGGCCCGCCTCGGTTATGCGAACGCCGTCGCGACAGACGGACCTAGTGACACCCCACTCCCATCAGGAGTACCGCGTGTATGTCGGTCTTCCGATCGGTGCGTACTGGGCTCTGCCGTCACCAGCAAATGAATTGGCGGCGGTAGCGGCCGTGCGAAGGGCGCTCCACACGGCACTACGATCCTCCAGTCCGCGCACAATCGTGTTTCACCATTCCACAGTGGGTCGGGTTGCAGTTGCTGCGGCACGCTCGGTAGGGGCGCGCTCGGTATTTGTCGTCCAGGCCTTGATTGAGGACCGAGTTGCACAATCAGCAAACCCTTACGGGTTGCTGACGACCTTTTTGTACAAAAGGGAGAATACATTTTCCCTGCGTCATTCCGATCGTGTCGTGTGCATCTCCAACCAGATGGCTTCCATGGCCCGCGCAGGTGGCGCGTCGCTGGAATCGATTCGAGTTGTCGCGAACCCCGTGGATACCGAATTCTTTTGCGATCGGGGAGCCGTTCGCGATATCGACCTGCTCTATCTCGGGCGCCTATCTGTTGAGAAGGGCGTGGATCTACTTCTTCAGGCTCTTGTTGGCATCGAGCTGCGGGGAAGGATCGTCATCGCGGGCGACGGGCCCGAGGGTGCGGGGCTCCGAGCCGCAGCCAAACAGAACTCCCTTTCTGTCGAATTCGTGGGGCACGTTGATCATGACGGGGCCCGAGATCTACTTTGCCGCAGTCGCCTCTTGGTGGTCCCCTCCCGTTCGGAACCGCAGGGCGTCGTCGTGCTGGAAGCTCTTGCATCGGGAACTCCTGTCATCGGTTCAAACGTCGGTGGCATACCCGACATGATTCGCGATGGCGAGAACGGATGGTTAGTCCGGCCACAGAGCTCAGATGATCTCCGCAGAGCAATTCTGAAGGCATTCCAAGACCCCGCGAGGCTTGACGATATGCGCACTCTCGCGAGGCAATCAGTCCAAGGGTTTTCGCTGCAAGAGCTTGGTGGCTCGATCACCGCGGCTTATATCAGTTGAGACTGACCTCGGCCACGTGGTCTTCACGTCGAGCCTGAGCCGACCAGTCGCCGACCGCACCGCGGCCTCTGCACAACGGTTCGAGAATCGGCGCTCTCTCGTGAACAGCGCTCGCTGACCATCATCGAGATCCCCGGTCATCATCTTGTGGAACTGCCCCTGACCTGGGGCAATGGTCAGTTGGCGAAGCTCATGACAACCTGATCTACCAACTTCCGGAATGACAGAGGAGGGTTTGAATAGTGTCTCAGGCTCTCCGCTCTGTGGCCTATCCCCTTTTGCCGGACCAGCATTGACGCGGGGACGAGGGGCACGGTTCGAACGATCGCTGTTCGTCAGGTCTCCGACGGACGCCGGTGCCGTCACGACTCCGAAGATGCCGGGTGGTCCGAACAGCCCCGGGAGAGGTGGGGGAGCCCGCTCGTGACGGCCGACTCGTGATCCAATTGATCCGATGATCACCGCGAGAGATGTCACGATCGGAGTGGGCGAGAGGATGCTCGTCCGTGACGCCTCCTTCGTCGTCGGAAGGACCGACAAGGTCGGCCTCGTCGGGCGCAACGGCACCGGGAAGACGTCGCTGATCCGGTTCGTCCTCGGCGACACGGTGAGTCATCTCCATGCCTCGGGCGATGTGCGGATCGACGGGACGGTGGGATTCCTGCCCCAGGTACCGGTTCCGGCCGGGCACGGTGTGGACGCCAGCGCGCTGTCACACGTGCTGTCGGCCCGGGGGCTCGACGTGCTCGACGACCAGCTCCACAAGGCACAGGCTGCAATGGCCGCTTCGCCCACGGAGGAGCGCATCACCACCTACACCGCGCTCGAGGAGCGCTACCGGGACCTCGGCGGTTACGAGATGGAGGGTCACATCGCCCGACTGGCCGACGGGCTCGGTCTGCCACAGGACCTTCTCTTCGAGGACGTGGCCTCGCTGTCGGGAGGTCAGCGCAGACGGGTCGACCTCATGCGGGTGCTGTTCCAGGCCCCCCAGACGATGGTCCTCGACGAGCCCACCAACCATCTCGATCTCGCCGCCAAGCAGTGGTTGATGGACGAGCTCGGGAACTTCCCCGGGTCACTGCTCGTCGTCAGCCACGACATCCGCCTGCTCGACCAGACCATCACGCAGGTGCTGCACCTCGCCGACTCCACTCTCCGGCGCTACAAGGGCACCTACACGAACTTCCGGGCGCAACTGGCCGCCGAGACGGCGCAACGCGAGAAGGCGGCTTCCGCCGAGGAGGCCCAGATCAAGAAGATGCGGATGCTCGCCGACAAGTGGCGCCACAGCACCGAGGCCCAGGCCCGGAAGGCGAAGGTGCTCGACCGCAAAGTGGAGAAGCTGCAGGGTCGCCGGACCCAGGTGCTCAAGAAGGACCGGCGTGTCGTCTTCCGTCTTCCCGAGCCGCGGCGCTCCGGCGCGGTCCCCTTGGTGGTGCGCCAACTGGGTGTCGCCTACGGCTCCCTGCAGGTCCTCGCCCACGTCGAGCTCGCCGTCGGACGGGGCGAGCGTGTCGTCGTCGTCGGACGCAACGGCGCAGGGAAGTCCTCCCTCCTGCGCTGCCTGGCCGGCGTGCAGCCCTCGAGCGTCGGCTCGGTCGAGCTCGGGCACAACGCGGTGGTCGGCTACTTCGCCCAGGAGCACGAGCAGATCGACCCGGAGCGCACGGTGCTGGACAACATCGACGACGCGGTCTTGGTCAAGGAGCCCGACCGCCGAAAGCTGTTGGGCTCCTTCGGCCTGACCGGCAAGGCCGCCGCCCAACACCCGGCGTCGCTGTCGGGGGGCGAGCGTGCCCGGCTCAGCCTGGCGATGCTCGCCGACGGCCGTGCCAACGTCCTCGTGCTCGACGAGCCGACCAACAACCTCGACCCGGCCTCGGTCGAGGCGGTGGGCGCCATGCTGGCAGCGTGGCCGGGCACCATCGTGGCCGTCAGCCACGACCGCCCGTTCGTCGAGGCACTCGCCCCCACCCATGCCCTGCACCTGCCGGCCGAGCGGTTCGGGCTGTGGCGCGACGAGTACCTCGACGAGGTCGAGCTCCGCTAACTCCGCTTGCAACCGGGGCGCCCTCCGGCCCGAAGGCGGCTCGCCCGAATCGCGGACCGCTACGGGCCGTAGCGCTGGGGTGGGAAGGTCACGTCGACGGCCAG
Source organism: uncultured Acidimicrobiaceae bacterium (assembly GCA_963784155.1). GTDB lineage: Bacteria > Actinomycetota > Acidimicrobiia > Acidimicrobiales > RAAP-2 > Bog-756. The sequence continues at coordinate 120,315 of CAWAQF010000007.1, read as the reverse complement.
TCCTCCCTGCGCCCTGGCCCTCACCCGCAGCTCCGCGTGATGCGCGTCCGCGACGGCCCGGACGATGGCCAGGCCCAGGCCGTAACCCTCGGAGTGGAGGCGGCGCGTACTCCCGGGGCGCATGAAGGGCTCGCTCAGATGGCCCACGTCTTCTTCGTCCACGACCGGACCCGAATTGCTCACCGCGACCGTCGAACCCCGTCCACTGTGCGACGTCCGCACGGTGGCACGACCCCCTGGGACGTTGTGCCGGATCGCGTTGTCCACCAGGTTGCCGACCATGATGGTGACGAGACGCCTGTCGCCGAAGACAGGGGCGTGCACACAGGACGCCTCGAGACTCACTTCGCGCGAGGACGCCTCCGCCTCGCGGGCACGGACCTCGATACGGGCGACGGCGGAGAGGTCGAAACTCTCGGAGCTCTCGACTCCCCCCTCGCTCTGCGCCAGCGTCAGGAGGTCGTCGATCAGGCGTTGCTGGTGGCCACCCAACTCCACCAGCTCTTCGCAGACGGTACGGAGCGATGCCACCGAGGGGGCCGGGTCGGCGAGAGCCACCTGGAGCAACGCCCGCTCGGCGGTCAACGGTGTCCGCAGCTCGTGCGACGCGTTGGAGACGAAGTTGCGCTGCGACGCGAACGAGGCCTCGAGCCGCGCCAAGAGGTCGTCGAGGGTCGCACCCAGCTCGTTCAACTCGTCGTACGGACCTTCGATGGCCAGGCGCCGGTGCAAGTTGCTCGCCGAGATCTCCCTGGTCGTCGCCGTGATCTGGCGGAGCGGTCGCAGCGCGCGGCCGGCGAGGACCCATCCGAGCACGACGGACAAGGCGACCAGGACCAGGAGCGCGAGGACCGAGAGCACGAGCTGCTGGTGCACGTCGGCGCCGCGCTGCGCGCTGACGAGTGCGCGCCGGTACGGGAGGTCGACTCCCCCGGCTACCCGAACCGCGACGGGAACCGGGGTCGCCGATGCCCGGCCGAGGAGGTAGGGGATCGCGAGGATGAGGAGTCCCAGCAAGAAGAAGATCCCCCCGTACGAAGCCGCCAGCCGCAGCTGCAGGGTGCGCCTCACGGGCCGAGGACCGGTGCGGGACGACGGGGCAGCGCTCACGAGTCGTCCCCGGTTCGGCCGCCAGCCATCCGGTAGCCCCCTTCCCGTACGGTCTCGATGAGCGGAGGCCGGCCGAGCTTGTTGCGGAGCCGGAGGATGGTCGTCTTGACCGTCGTGGTGAACGGGTCGACGGTGTCGTCCCACACACGTTCCAACAGCTCCTCGCTGGAGACCACCCGGCCGTCGGACGCGAGCAGGCATTCGAGCACCGCGAACTCCTTCGGACTCAAGGCGAGCGGGCGCCCGGCTCGGCTGGCCAGCCGGCGGGCCGGGTCGACGACCAGGTCGCCGCACTCGAAGGTGACCGGGTTCGCCGACGGCGACCGGCGACCGAGGGCCCGGACGCGCGCGACGAGCTCGGCGAAGTCGAACGGCTTCGGCAGGTAGTCGTCCGCCCCGAGCTCGAGACCGCTGACCCGGTCCTCGACGGAACCCGACGCGGTCAACATGAGGACCCGCGCCTCGAGGTGCTCTTCGACCATGTGCCGGCAGATCCTGTCCCCGTGCACGGTTGGCAGGTCGCGATCGAGGATCACGACGTCGTAGCGGGTGACCGCAAGGCGGTCGAGGGCATCGGCTCCGTCGAGCGCCACGTCGACGGCCATGCCCTCCCTCCGGAGTCCGAGGCCGACCGTGCGAGCCAGCACCGCGTGGTCTTCGACGACGAGAACCCTCATGCCACCATGATCCCTGCTCCCAGGTGACAGTCAGGTGTCAGGGAAGACCCCTGTGTCAGCGCCACGGTACGCCCTGAAACCGTACTGTCACCCCGCGACGTGTACATCTATGCACCGGAGCCGCAACCGACCTGAGGAGGTGGGTCCCGATGAGCGTTCTGTCACCGCCCAAGCACGAAGAGGCAAGCGACCCCGATGTCTGGGCCGTCGAGGTGCACGGTCTCTACAAGAGATTCGGAGCGAACACCGCCGTCAACGGGGTGGAGCTGTCGGTCCCACGAGGATGTGCGTTCGGCTACCTCGGGCCGAACGGGGCGGGCAAGACGACGCTCATGCGGGTGCTCCTCGGTCTGACCCATGCCGACGCGGGCAGCATGTCCATGCTCGGGTATCCGGTTCCGAAGGACCGCGACAAAGCCTTGACCCGCGTCGGAGCCATCGTCGACGAGCCCCGCTTCCACCAGCATCTGAGCGGGCGGGAGAACCTCGCCGTGTTGGCCAGCTCACGCGAACCCGCGGCGAGCGACCGTATCGATCCCGCACTCGACCGGGTCGGTCTCGGACGTCGCTCCGGCGACAAGGTGGCGGGCTACTCGATGGGGATGCGCCAGCGCCTCGGCGTCGCCGCGTGCCTCCTCGGGGACCCCGAGCTGCTCATCTTGGACGAGCCGATGAACGGTCTCGATCCGGCCGGGATGAGCGACATGCGGGAGATGATCCTCTCCTTCGTCGACGAAGGCCGCACGGTGGTGCTCTCCTCGCACCTGCTCGACGAGGTCCAGCGGACCTGCGACTCGGTCGCCATCGTCGACCGCGGCACCGTCATCCGCCAAGGACCCATCGCCGAGCTGCTCGCCGGAACCTCGGTGGTGGTCGAGGTGGAGTGCTCGGAGCCCGAGCGGGCGCGAGGGCTCCTCCAGCGGGTGGCCACCGGCGCGTCCGTCGACCTGGTCCCCTTCGGCCTCAGCGCCACGCTTGCCCCCGGTGCGAGCCGAGAACTGGTCGCCGAGATAAGTCGGGTCCTCGTCGAGGGCGGGATCGACCTCTACCGGATCCAGCCGATGCAAGCCTCGCTCGAATCGTGGTTCTTGGAGGTCACCAGCCGACTGGGGACGGCGCCGTGAGCGCGGCGACCGGAACACTGACAGCCGGGTCGGCTCGCACCCGACGACCAGGGACTACGTCGGACCACCGCGGATCGTGGCTGCCCTCGGGGCGCATGGTCGCAGCCCGCTTTCACGAGCTGCGCAAGCGCCGCGGCCTGATGCTCCTCTTGGCCGGGGTCACCGTCGGCCTCCCCACCGTGTACCTCGCGCTCCGGTTGATCCTCCACGCGGCGGCCCCGCACACCTACGGAACCGCAGGCGGCTACGACGTCTACGTCGGGCTCGTCGCCGGGGTTCTCTACGTGTTCGGCTTCATCGTGGCCGCCACCCTCGGTGCGACCGCGGGTTCGGTCGACCTGACCGAGGGGATGCTCCGCCACCACGTGATCACCGGACGCTCCCGGCTGGCGCTGTACCTGGCCCGCATCCCGGCCGGGCTCGGCATCATCGTGCCGCTCGTGGCGATCGGGTTCACCGTCGTGTGCGCCGTGTGCGTGTTCGCCGCTCCGAGCACCCTCAACTACAACGGCGCGACGATGCCGGCCCAACTCTCGAAGGCCGAGCTGGTCCAGTGGGCCGAACAGCACCCCAACCAGGTGGTGAACAACTTCCCCCTCCGGATCTTTCCGGGCGAAGTTCCCAATTCGGCCTGCCTGCCCGGCCCGGGTCCGGGCGGGGGGATCATCAAGGGCGGTCCCGGACCGAGCACCGGACCATGCACGCCGGCTCAGCTCCGAGCCTTCGCCGTCACCATCGCAGAAGGTGCCTATTCGGACTACTCCCGGTACTTCTTGTCCCCGTCGGTGTCGCTGATGATCAAGACCGGTCTCTGGATCGAGCTCGAAGCCGTCGTCGCCTTTCTGATCGGGCTGGGGCTGGCGTCCCTTCTCGGTCAACGAACGGTGGCCGTCGTCTTGATGATCGTGCTCGAGCTCATCTTGACCCCCCTCGCGCTCCGGGCTCATCTTCCCCACATGGTCAACCTCCAACGGGGCGTGATCGGAGCAGCCACCGCCCACGTCGAACCCGGTGGCCTCCCGACCCCGTTCGGAGGCGGCAGCCCGTCCGACCAGGCACAGGCCGTGCACGAGTCGACCCTTGTGGCCGTCTGCGTGATCCTCGGCTGGATCGTCGTGTGGACGGTCCTCGGAGCGTGGCGGATGGCGACCCGCGACGTCTGAGAAGCTCCCGCGTCGGACAGAGCCGAAGGTGCGCTCAGGCGTCGGGGACCCAGTTTCCGTGGAACCCGAAGGGCACCCGCTGCGGTAGATGGACGACCGCCTGCGGCTCACCGGTGAAGTCGGCCGCGTTGAGCACCAGCAGATCGCTCCGGTCACGTTCGGCGTCGTAGACGAGCGAGAGCACCCAGCCGTCGTCCTCCGCCGCGTCCGGGCCGGCAGGGACGAACACCGGCTCGAAGGAACCACCGCGGGACGGGAGGGGACGGACCTCGGACGTTCGGCGGTCCAGGTCGTGCTTGAGCAAGCTGCTCTCGTGTTCGAGGTCGGTGCACGTATAGCCGAACCGATGACGGCGGCCGATCACGCGTTCGTCGACTCGGGGGAACTCCTGGTTCCGGTCGTCGATCCGCTCCGCGTCCAAGTCCCCACCCGAGAGATCGAGCGTCCACCGGTCCAACGTCGGGGGAGCTTCGTCGGGGGCGAGTCGGTTGGCGTCGAAAATACGCTCGTACCGCACGACGTCGATCACGACGCGGTCGCCGTCGTCGTAGGCGTTCATCGGATGGAAGACGTAGCAGGGCTCGATGTCGAACCAGGACACGTCCTCGGGACCGCCTTCGCGGGGGAGCAGCCCGACCCACGCGCGATGGCCGGGATCCCATCCGTAGGGGAAGGTGGAACCACCGGTCGCGGCCTCGAGGTCGAACACGACGGGAAGGTCGTAGATGACGACGAACCGCTCGGTGAGCGACATGTCGTGCACGCTGATCGCGCCTCCCACCTCGACATCGATGAGCTTGCACACCTTTCCGCCGGCGTCGATCACCGAGTACTGCACGACGTTGCCCCATCCCCAGAAGTACGAGATGGCGTGGAGCTCGCCGTTCGACGGGTCACGTTTCGGGTGTGCGGTGTAGCCGGCCGGCAACGAGCCTCCGAAATCGGAGGGGCCGATCGTCTCGAGGTCGTAGGTGAGCTCATAGGGCACCGCTCCGGCCTCGACGAGAGCGAAGGTGCGGCCCGCACAGCCGATCACGTTGGTGTTGGCCGCGAAATCCATCTCGGCATGGACCGGGCCCGAGCGGACCGGCTCCCCGAGTGCCGATGCCACGCTCTTCGATCGGACGAAACGGTTGCGGTACCACTCGGCGCGGCCGTCACCGATGCGGATCCCGTGCACCATGCCGTCGCCGCCGAACCAGTGATAGGTCGACGGCTCCGGAGAGGTGACGGGGTTCGGCCCGTTGCGCAGGTACCGTCCGCACAGCACGTCAGGAAGGGTACCGGTCACCGGCAGATGGGTGACGGTGAGCTCGTCGGCGACGGGCGCATAGTTGCCGGCCAGATAGCGATTCGTGGTCGTGGTCATCGTTCGCCTCGTCGAGCATCGCCCGCGGGTCCCGCTCGAGGCAGGTGGGCCGACCTCCGCCTCGGTTGCGAGTCGACCGCTCAGGCGGGCACTGCACCCACGATGTCCGCCACGTTCAGCCCGAGACCGGGCAGCGAGCCGGTGAACGCGGCGTCGCCGAAGCCGAACACTCCGCCGTCGCGCCCGATGAGCAGGTAGCCGAGTCCGTCCGACGAGGGGACGATGCCCACGATGTCGGACACGACCACACCGAGTGCCGGCAGGTCGCCGAAGTTGGCGGCGTCGCCGAAGGTTGTCACCGACCCGTTCGTCCCGACCACCCAGTACCCACCACCGTCGGGTGTCGAGGTGATGGCCGCGGCACCGGCCGGCGCATTGCCGGACCAGTGGGCATCCCCGAAGGCGAAGACGCTGCCGTCCGAGCCGACGAGGAAATAGCCCTTGTCGTCCGAGGTCCTGGCAATCCCCACGATGTCGGAGACCTGGACACCGATGCCCGGCAGAGAGCCCAGGAAGGGTGCGTTGAAACTGAAGACCCCGCCGTCGCGGCCGACCAGGAAGTAGCCGCTGTCGGTCGAGGTGGGCACGATGCCGACGATGTCGGAGACCACGACCCCGACGCCGGGGAGCGAGTTCACGAACGGCGCGTCGAACGCGAACACGCCGCCGTCGTGGCCGACCAGGTAGTAACCGGTGCGGCTCGCCGACGGCACGATGCCGGCGATGTCGGAGACGTGGACTCCGAGGCCGGGCAGCGAGCCGTAGAAGGTGCCGCCGAAGGCGAAGACGCCGCCGTCGGCCCCGACCAAGTCGTACTTGCTGGTGGCAGCGGGACCGGGACCGGTGCCCGGTTGGGCCTTCCAGAACCGCACCCCGGCGATGAGCGGATAGCCCTCGCCGTTGCCGCCTGGTGCGTTGTAGACGATCGAATGCAGCGCGACGACGTCACCCGTCCACCGGGTGTCCCAGACCATGCCGCTGCCCGCGTAGATCCCCGAATGCACGTACTGCGTCACGTCCGTCCCGGATCCGAAGAACACCGCGTCGCCGGGCAGCAGATCGGCCTCGTTGGTGATGAACTGCTCCCCGTCGTTCGGGAAGGGCTGCCCGCCTCCGCTGGGTACCAGGTCGCCGGTGCCCTGGTAGACCGCGTACTGGTCGAAGCTCATGCAGTTGAAGCCGGCCGCCGAGCATCCCCCGCCGTTGCTCGGCCCGTTGATCCCACCACCGCTGCCGCAGTAGGGAACCCCCGCTTGTGAGGCGGCCGCGTCGAGGATCGCGTTCTGCTGGCTGACGGCCGGGTGCGTACGGGCGTGAGGGGCACCCGAAGCCGCACCGGCGGTCGCGGCACCGGCGGTCGCGGCAATGCCGGGGACGGCGACTCCGATGCACAACAGCACTGCGACGAGCCGCGCAGCGGACACGCGCATCGGAGACCGGACGCCGCACCTGGCATCCCCCTCGACCGGTCCTCTGGGCCCACTCCACTCCACCACTGTCGAGCATCGGCCGAGACAGGCTCGAACTTGAGGGGCGCCGGAGGTCCCCGCCGGATGGAGTCCCCGCCCGATCACTCCCTGCCCGAAGAGTCCCGTCCGGAGGGCTGATGCTCCTCGAGGGCTTTCACCAGGAGACGGCGCAGCGTCGCACGGTCGGCCGTGTTGAGCCCGCCGAGGATCTCGTCCTCGATGCTCTCCTGTGCCACCTCTGCCCGCTCGAGGGCTTCGAGCCCCGGATCGGTGATATCGACGAGATGACGCCGGCGGTCGGCCGGGTCGCGCCGCCGTTCCACGTAGTCGAGGTCCTCGAGATCGTTGAGCACCAACACGCCGGTATTGGAGTCCATGGAGAGGTGCTCGGTCATCGCCTGTTGGGAGACGCCCGGGTGGTCGCGCAGGTACGCCAGCACCACCATGTTGCGAAGGTTCATCCCGACCAGGTCGACCGAGCTCCGCAGGTAGATGGCGCGAGCCAGCCTGGTCACGAGCACGATGGTGCCGGTCCCGGCCCGGGTCGCCGTTCGGCCCTTCATCTCCTCGGACCTCGCGGTACGGTCACATTCATCCTTCCCCTAGGATAGTCCCGAAATCATGACTATCTTGGCAGCGAGAACCGACTCCCGGGCCGCCGACGAAGGTGGCGACCGCCGGCGCTGGATCGCGTTGGTCGTCGTGTGCCTGGCCATGTTCATGAACGCGCTGGACGGCTCCATCGTCAACGTCGCCCTTCCGGACATCCAGCGCAGCCTGCACTTCAGCCAAGCCGGGCTGACTTGGGTGGTCGACGCCTACCTGATCTCTTTCGGCAGCTTCCTGCTCATGGCCGGCCGTCTCGGCGACCTGGTCGGCCGGAAGAAGGTGTTCCTGACCGGCGTGGCCGTCTTCACCCTCGCCTCGATCGCCTGTGGCTCCGCCGACAGCCAGGCGATGTTGGTGGCGGCGCGATTCGTGCAGGGGATCGGCGGCGCGCTGTCGGCCTCGGTGATCGTCGCGATCATCGTCACCGAATTCCCGAGCTCCGCCGAGCGGGCGAAGGCGATGAGCGCCTACGTGTTCGTGGCGGTGGGCGGTGGCTCCGTCGGACTCCTCGCGGGAGGGGTGCTCACCCAGGCACTCAGTTGGCACTGGATCTTCTTCGTGAACGTGCCGATCGGCATCGCGACGCTGCTCTTCGGCACGGCCCTTCTGGTCGAGAACGTCGGCATCGGCATTCGACACGGCGTCGACGTCACCGGATCGCTCCTGGTGACCGCGTCGGTGATGGTCGGGATCTACGCGATCGTCACGGCGTCGACCCACGGCTGGGGTTCGTCACACACGCTGGTCTTCGGTGGCGTCGCGGTCGCTCTCTTCGTGATCTTCATCGTTCTCGAGTCGCGCCTCTCCAATCCGATCATGCCGCTGCGCATCCTCCGCCTTCGCACTCTGACCGGCTCGAGCGTGATCCGTGGCTTGGTCATCATCGGGATGTTCTCGACCTTCTTCATCGGTGCCCTCTACTTCGAGCACGTGCTCGGCTACAGCCCGGTCCGCACCGGGTTGGCCTTTCTCCCCCAGGCCGTCGCGATGGCGATCATGTCGGCCGGGATCACCGCCCGTCTGGTCAACCGCTTCGGCCCGAAGCCGGTGATGTACCCCGCGATGGCCCTCGCGGCGGCGGGACTCCTCCTCTTCGCCTCGGCAGGCGAGCACCCCGGGTACTTCCCGCGGATCTTCTTCGCCTTCCTGATGCTCGGCGTGGGTGCCGGTGCATCCTTCATGCCCTTGCTCCAGATCGGCATGTCCGAGATCCCGAACGCCGACGCCGGTCTGGGGTCGGGCGTCGTCAACGTCTCCCAGCAACTCGCCGGGGCCGTCGGTCTCGCGGCACTCAGCACCATCGCCAGCAACCAGACCAAGTCGCTCGTCGCCGCCGGTCACGATCTGGTCGGCGCGCTGGCCGACGGTTACCACCTCGCGATCCTCATCGCGGCCGGGTGCGTCATGCTCGGCCTCGTGCTCGCCCCCTTCCTGCTGCGCTCGAACGAATCGCCCGAGGAGCAGAGGGCCCACATCGAGGAGAACATGAAGACGCCCGAGACCCAGGAGCACCTGGTCCTGTAGACCGGGGAGGTCGCGGCGAGCGGCCGCCGCACCCCGCGTGGTTCAGCGCACAGGTGTCAACGACTGCAGCGCGATCGCCATCTGCTCCGTGTAGTGGACCGAACCGAGAGGCCCGGCCGACTGCAGCACGTCCACCGACTCGCGCTCGCGGAGGATCATCCCGTTGGTCAGGGACACCCAATAGTCACTGGGGCTGGTTCCCGATTCGGAGCCCGAGATGGACATGGTCAGACGGACGTGGACGCTCGGGACGGCCATTCCTTCGACGATCACGGACGAGAACCCGACCACGCTCCCCTTCATCTCGACGACCTGGCCCGGTGCGTGGCAGGTCGTCGTCCAGCGCTTGCCGACGGCCGCGTTGGGGGGCACCAGATAGGTCCCTCCCGGGCAGTCGATCTCCATGTTGGTGGTGATGCCGGCGATCTGCTCGGAGGAGGGGAACGAAACGAGACGCAATCCGCCGGGGCCGGCCGGACACTCCACCTGCCCTTCGACGTGCTGCAAGAACGGCTCCCATTTGACCGTCGCGCAGCTGGCGTCGGTGACGATCGCGTTCGTCGTGTTCGGGAAGGTGCGGAAGATGCCGGCAAGGCTCAGCTTCTCGTTCCCCGTGGTCCGATAGCGATAGACGCCGGGGGGCGGAAGCTGGGGGTTGGAGGGGTCCGCGACCCGCTCCTCGTGTCGATAGAGGCGGAGGGCTTGTCGGAGGTCGAGCTGCGTGCCGGGGCTTCGCAGGAAGAAGACCCACACCCCGGTGGCGACTGCGATGACGAGCAGGGCGAACCCCATCCCGAGCACCCAGAAACGGTGATTTGCGACCCAGGTCAGTACGGGCACCGCGAGAGCCTACCTGGGTGTCCCGCCGCCACTCGTCCGGGCCTGAGCCCCGTGACAGGACTGATGCAACCGCTACATTCCTCGACGTGATGCCCGGCGACATCGACCTGGTCCTCTTCGATCTCGGCGGTGTTCTCATCCAGCTCGGAGGGGTCGCGAGCCTTGCGGAGCTCGCCGGGATCGAGAGCGCGGACGAGGTGTGGTCGCCGCTGGTTGGGCTGTCAGTGGGTTCGGCGCTTCGAGAGCGGCGAATGCTCGCCGCACGAGTTCTCCAGCGGAGTCGTCACCGAGTGGAGCCTGCCGATCACACCGGAGCGTTTCCTCGACGTCTTCCGATCGTGGCCGATCGGTCCCTTCGACGGTGCCTCGAACCTGGTCCTCGAGGTGAGGGGACGAGTTCCTGTCGGATGCCTGAGCAACACCAACGTCGTCCACTGGGCGGATCAGGTGGACAAATGGGCGCTCCTTTCGAACTTCGACTTCCGGTTCCTCTCGTTCGAGCTCGGCCGTGTCAAGCCGGATCCCGCCATCTTCGAGCATGTCGCGGAGATGGTGCCCTATCCGCGGGATCGGGTGCTCTTCCTCGACGACATCGCCGTCAACGTCGACGGCGCTCGATCGACGGGATTCGTCGCGGAACACGTGCGCGGCGTCGACGCATCCCGTGCTCTCCTCGCCGAGATGGGTGTCCTCGGGTCTGCGTCGGCGGATTCCCGGTGAGGGCCGGGGCGGTCCCGGTGAGGGCCGGGGGGAGCCCGACGACCCGGCAGAGGTGAACTCCTGGTACTCGCCCGAATCGGCACGAGAGCTCCTCGAGCCCGTTGCGAGTCCCTGGTGGGTCGCCGGGGGTTCGGCGATCGACCTCTTCCTCCAACGGGTGACGCGCGACCACGAAGACCTCGATCTGGCGATCCTGCGGAGGGACGAAGGTACCTTCCGGCGGCTACTTCAGGATTGGCAGCTCTGGCCGTCGCTCGGGGAAGGACGCCTCGATCCGGCTCCGTTGCAGGCCGGGAGCCCCGTCCCTCCCGATCGAGACGCGGTTTGGTGTCGACGGACTCCGGAGTCCCGGTGGGCCTTCGAACTGTTGATCAGCGGAACGGACGGGGACGAATGGATCTTCAAGAGAAACGCGGCGATACGCGTGCCGATCGCCCGGCTCGGACTCACGACCGCCGGTGGCGTCCCGTTCCTCAGGCCCGAGGTGGTGCTCCTGTTCAAGGCGAAGGGGATGAGAGCTCGCGACCGCGCCGACTTCGACCAGGTCGTCGGACACCTGAACTCCGAGGTTCGCCAGTGGCTTCGTGGCGCGCTCCTCGCGACGCATCCCGGCCACGAGTGGATCGAGCGCCTGAATGACCAGGAGGCCGGGTCGGTAGTCTGACCCCATGCCCGTCCCGCTGCCGGGACCGCGTGAGGTGAACCTCACTCCCCCCGATGCTGCAGAGGTGCAAGCGACCGCTTGCGGGGTCGCGTCGGTGGTCGCCGGACCCGGCGGCCTCACTCCGTTGCAGCGGACACTTATCGAAGCGCTCTTCCCCGCGATGACCGGCCACCCGGTCGACCTCGACGCCTTCGCTCCGATGACCACCCACGACGTGGCGGTCGCGCTCGCGCCGAGGAACCTGCAGTTCCGCACCCGCGGCGTGCAGATCATGTTGTTGTGCGCGCTCGTCCTGCGCCCGCTTCCCGAGGAGGTCGCCGTACGGGTCTCCGACGCGGCCCGCGAGCTCTGCGTCGACGAGGGCATGGTCGACGTCGCGCGCGAATTCGCGGCAGGGTCGCTCGGGCTCGCTGCATTCGACTTCGAGCGGAACGGCTACACCTCGACGTGGAGCGCCGACGATGCCTCCGTGCTCCACGCGTCGGGAGGGTGGCAATCCGCCTGGGACGTGTCGGTGACCGATCCGGCTCTCGCGGCGCGGTGGCAGGAACTCGGGGCCCTTTCCCCCGCCACGCTCGGGCGCGGCGTATGGGAGCTCTACCAGGCACGCGGCTTCACCTTCCCGGGCACGCCGGGCTCCGCGCCTCCCCTCCTCGCACAGCACGATTGGGTGCACGTGCTCGCCGACTACGGGACGACCGTCGAATCGGAGATCGAGGTCTTCGGCCTCATCGCCCGGGCCAACGACGACATGCGCGCCTTCTCGCTGCTCGCCATGGTCATCTCCCTCTTCGAGACCGGGTATCTGCGGGCGGGTGCGGGCCTCTTCCAGTCCTCCCCCGGACACCTCACCGCCGATCCCGATCTCGCGGTCCGCCTTTCCGACGCGATGCGGCGGGGCGCTCTCTGCCACGACCGGGTCACCGGCAACGACAGCATCGACTTCCTGCGCGTCGACTGGTTCGACCTCGCCGAGATGGAGATTGCCGAAGCCCGGGAGCGGTTCTCACTGATCGACAAGTCGCCGCGGGCGACGGCTGCCGGGTCGGTCGGGCCCTGGGAACCGGGGGGGATCAGCCCCTTTCAGATGAACGCCGGGCGCGAGCTCGCAGAAAAGCTCGGGCGGACCTACGACCCTCTGGGAGCTGCACCATGACCGACACGCTCTGTGGACACCTCGACACGATCACCGATCCCGAGCCCGACAACTGGGGTTGTGACGACTGTCTGGCCGCGGGACTCCGGAACTGGGTGCACCTGCGCGTGTGCCAGAGCTGCGGGCACGTCGGGTGCTGCGACAACTCGCCGGGCCGCCACGCGACCGCCCACTTCGGCACCGTGTCGCATCCGATCATCCGCTCCTACGAGCCGGGTGAGGACTGGTACTGGTGCTATCCCGACGAGGTCGCGTACGAGCTCCCCGACAAACCGCCGGCTCCCTCGCACCCGTGACCCGCGACGACGGGCTCACGTCGACCCGCACGACGCTGCACCGGGTCGCGGTGCACGTCCTCGGCCGCGGCCGTTTCGCGGCGAGCGGCCGGTTCGGCCTCCGCGCCGGACCGGGCGGCATCACGACACCGGCCTTCGGCGAGGCGCCCGAGACGCTCCGGATCTCGGGCACGACGCTCGTCCGGGAGGTCGGTGGGGAGTGCACCTGGGCCCCGATCTCGGGCAACACGCTCCGGGGGCTCGCCGAGCTCGCCGGCGTCGACCTCGACACGACTTTCTCGGCCGGTGAGAGCGCACCCGGCCTCGGCGACGCCGACCAGCGGCTCGAGGTCGCGACCGAGGCGGCACAGGTCCTCTCGGAGTGGTTCGCCCTCGGCTGGCACGTGCTGGACCGGGTGATCGCATCGCTGTCGGCGGGCACCACCGCGACGACCATCCAGCTCTGGCCCGAGCACTTCGACGCGGCCACGACCGTCACATCGCCCTCGTCGGAGCCGGTCAATCTCGGGTTCTCCGCGGGGGACGCGTTCGAGTCCGAGCCGTACGTCTACGTCGGCCCGTTCGGACCCACGCGACCGGGAAGCCCCGTCTTCTGGAACGCCCCTTTCGGCGCGGTTCGCCGCCGCTCGGAGATCGCCGGCCTCGCCGATCCGGGGGCGGCCTGCCGGGAGCTCCTCGAGACGGGGATCGATCTCGTGTCGTCGGTACCGGCGGGAAGCTGACCGCGTACCCCTCCGGAGATCGGCCGGCCGTTTGGTACCGTCTCCCCATCGACGTGCATCCTCCGATCACGCTCGCGACCACCACGGAGCACCGGGAGTGACGACTTCGACCGGCGATCCCGAGGTGACCGACGTCGCCGCCGAACATCGGCTGGTGCTCCGAGAACGGGGTGCGACCGCGGAGCTCGTCTACGAGATCGAGGACGGGCGGTTGTTCCTCGTCCACACCGGTGTGCCCGACGAGCTCGGAGGACGCGGCATCGGCAGTCGTCTGGTCCGTGCCGCCGTCGAGAAGGCCGGACGGGAGCACCTGACCGTCGTCCCCTGGTGTCCCTTCGCACGGCAGTGGTTGCGCGATCATCCCGGCGAGACCGGCTCGGCCACCATCGACTGGAAGCCCGCACGCCGGCCCCGACCTCGGTGAGCCGGCTGGCCCCCCGCATCTCGCCGGGCAACCTCGCCGGCCGGCCCGAGGACCGGTCGGGCGACCACATGGAGCGATGGGTCGAGCTCTTCTACGACCTCGCGTTCGTCGCCGCGATCCTGATCCTGAGCTCGGCCGCATCACACAGCAAGCCGCTCACCGGGTACGCCTGGATCGCGCTCGTCTTCGCCGGCTCCTGGTGGGTGTGGTTCGTCACGACGGTGATCGCCAACCGGTACCACATGACCGATTCGATCCACCGGCTCCTCCTGCTCTGCCAGATGCTGGTGATCGTCCTGATGGCCATGGAGACACGTGCCTCGGTCGGCCGCGAGTCGCGGTACCTGATCGCCGAGTACGGCGTCCTGCTGATCACGACCGCGCTCGTCGCGTATCCGGGGCGCACGGCGAGCCGGCCTGAACCCCCTCTACGCCTACCGGCTGGCCGCCGCCTCGCTCCTCGGCGCGCTCGGGATGTTCGTCGCCGCCACCCTTGGGCAGCCGTGGCGCGGCGTGATCGCCGGCGTCGCGCTGGCCCTCGCGGTCGTCCCCTCCATCCGCTCGGTGCACAAGATGGAGGACTTCGACGACGAGGACGAGGCCCATCTGGTCGAACGCATGGGTGCCTTCACCCTGATCGTGTGCGGCGAGTCGTTCATCGAAGTGGCGACCTCGGCGAGCAGCGGCACCTTCGCGACGATCGACGTCGTCTCGATCGTTTTCGACTTCGTCCTGGTCCTCGCGGTGTTCACCAGCTACTTCGAGGACATCCCGGCGGCCGGTCTGCAGCTGGGCCGCCTCGGCGGATGGGCCGGGTGCCACCTGGTCGCGGTCACCTGCATCGCGGCCATCGCGATCGCGCCGGCCAAGCTGGTCGACCTCACCACCTCCGCGTCGCTTTCGGACGCGGGAGATCCTGACCTTGACGGTTCCCCTTGCCGTCCTCTATCTCGCACTGGCCGGCGTGGGTGCCTGCACCCGGCGCCGCCCGATCGCGCCGCTCGCGCTCACCCGGGTGGCAACCGCGGTCGCGGTCGGGGTCTGCGGACTCGTCGCGTGGCGGATCGGGTCGGTGCACCTGGCAGAGGCGCTGCCGATCATCACCGCCCTGGTCATCCTGCACGCCGTCGCGGTGGTGCGCCTGCGAGCCCACACCTACCTGGTACCCCGCTGAACCCGTGCTCCGCCGACCCGCGCCTCCGATCCGACGATCGATCGACCGCCGGCGACGACCACACGGCCCGCTTGGCGGAGTCGGACCTGGGGAATAGACCGGTACTCGCGGACGTTGGAAGACTCGAGGGCGAACCGTCTCCGCTTCACCGCAGTTGCCGTATCCCGCTCTCCCCGACTGTCGCGAGGAGTCCGTGTCCCATGAGCACCGCTGCCTCCCCCACCACCACGTCACCGACGCGTCGAGCGATCGAGGTCGAGCCCGGCCGGACCGTGCCGGAATGGCTCCTCCTCACCCTGGTCTGCGTCGGCCAGTTCATGGTCGTCCTCGACGTCTCGATCGTGAACGTCGCCTTGCCTTCGATTCAGAAGGATCTCGGCTTCAGCGCTTCGGGTCTCCAATGGGTGGTCAACGCCTACACCCTGACCTTTGCCGGCTTCATGCTGCTCGGCGGTCGGGCGGCCGACCTGTTCGGTCGGCGGCGCATCTTCATCGCCGGTCTCGCCATCTTCACCGTCTCGAGCCTGATCGGCGGTTTGTCCCAGAGCCAGGCCATGTTGATCGGCGCCCGCGCGCTCCAGGGCTTCGGCGCGGCCATCCTCGCACCGGCCACCCTGACCATCATCACCGCGACCTTCACCGAGCCGCAGACCCGGGCCCGAGCGCTCGGCGTGTGGAGCGCGGTCGCGTCGGCTGGCGCCTCGGCCGGCGCTCTGCTCGGGGGGATCCTCACCGACCTCCTGAGCTGGCGGTGGATCCTCTTCGTGAACGTCCCGATCGGGATCCTCGCGTTGGTGTTCGCCCGGCGCTTCATCCCCGAGTCGAAGGCGGACCTCGAGCACCGCCAACTCGACGTCGCCGGCGCGCTGACGGTGACCGGTGGCCTGGTCGCATTGGTCTATGCCATCGTCCGCACCCAGACCTACGCCTGGACCAGCGTCCACACCCTGATCCCGCTCGGCGTCGCGATCGTGGCCCTCGGCGCCTTCTTCTTCATCCAGACCCGGTCACGGGTCCCGCTCGTCCCACTCCGCATCTTCCGCTCGCGGTCGGTGGCCGGAGGGAACGCCGTCATCTTCCTCCTGTTCGGGGCCATGTTCGGCTCCTGGTACTTCGAGACCCTCTTCATGCAGCGGGTCCTCGGATTCACACCGCTGCAGGCCGGCCTCTCGTTCCTGCCCCAGACCGTGCTGATCGCGGCCGGCGCACAGATCACCGCTCGCTACGTCACCCGGGTGGGCCCGCGTCCGCTGATCCTGCTCGGCGCGCTCGTCGGCGCGAGCGGCCTCTTCTGGCTCTCGCAGATCACCCCCCACAGCACGTTCGTCGGCGACCTGCTGGGTCCCTTCGTCCTGATCGGCCTCGGGATGGGTCTCGCGGTCACCCCGGTGACGGTTGCCGGCACGTCGGGAGTGGCGCCTGCCGATGCAGGGCTCGCATCCGGTCTGCTCAACACCTCCCGTATCGTCGGCGCGTCGATCGGCCTCGCAGTCCTCACCACGCTCGCGGCGAACCACACGTCGGAGGTGTTCCGCCAGCTCCATGTGACGAGACCGGCCGCGGTGACCGACGGCTACGCACTGGCACTCACCGTGAGCGCGGTCGTCTTGGTCGCGGCGGGACTCGTCGCGATGGTGACCCTGCCGTCGCTCCGGGCGATGGCCGCACCTGCGCCACAGCCCCACCCACGCGAGCCCGAGGTGGCCGTCGAGCTGGTCCCGGCGGTGGCGGACGGCGACGGCGCCCTCGACGGAGCCGGCGACGGCGCGCGCCACCAACGACTCGCCAGCGGCAACGGCTGAACGCCGGCTAACGCGTCGCGCCGGCTGTGCTGCCGGCGGGCTGCCAGGGCTCGATCCACGGGCGCATGTCCCACTTCTCGGCAGCGGACATCAGCGGGAACCAGGTGGCCCCGTCGATCGACTCGCGCACGATGTCACTGTGGCCGGCGTGGCGGGCGGTCTCCTCGATCAGGTGGAGCAGCACCCACCGGACGTTCCAGGCGTCGATGTCCTTCGGGAACCACGGAACTCCCTGGGGCACGGGAACCGGGCGTTCCAGCTCCAGCTCCTTCACCACTCGTTCGGTGTCGGCTGCGGTCGCCTCGTAGAAGTCGAGCATCCCGGCGAGGGACTCGTCGGGACCGAGTCGGAAGCCCTCCTCGTAGTCCTCGGAGTTCGGCGCGGTCGGTCGCTGCTGCACGATCCCGATCCAGTGCTCCTCCACGTGCGCCACGTGCTTGATCAGCCCGCCGACGCTGAGCGCGCTGACCGACGGGCTCAGTCGGGCCTGCTCCTCGGTGAGGCCGTAGGCCGACAGCCGTAGGCCGATCCGCTGCTGGGCCAGGTAGGCGAGCAGCTGGCCTTTCTCGTCCTCGACGATCGTCGGCATCCCGGGCATGGCTTCTCCCTTCTCGGAGGCCACCGCGGTGGCCCCCGCATCTCGGATTCGGATCCGACCGGTGTGGACCGGTCGTCGAAGTCAGTCTCTCGTACGAAACAGGTCATCCTCTGGCCTGTTTTCCTGACAGAATCTTCTTCATGCGTGCCGACCGCCTGGTCGCGATCCTGCTCCTCTTGCAGCGACGCGGCCAGGTCACCGCGGCGGAGGTGGCCGCCGAGCTCGAGGTGTCGGTGCGGACCGCCCGTCGTGATCTCGAGGCGCTTTCGATGGCGGGCGTCCCGGTGTACTCGGAGCGGGGCCGAGGCGGGGGATGGCGGCTGCTCGGGTCCGGGAAGACCGACCTCTCCGGCCTCAACGCGGCCGAAGCGAGGGCGCTCTTCCTGGTGGCAGGCACCGCCGCCGAGGTCACCCCTCAGGTCCGCGCCGCGCTCCGCAAGCTGGTCCGCGCGCTTCCCGAGAGCATGCGAACCGAGGCCGAGACCGCGAGCACGTCGGTGATCGTCGACCCCGGCGACTGGGGCCGCACACCGCGGCCGCCCCGCCGGCCCGACCACCTCGACGAGCTGCAGGCCGCGACCGCCGCACAGGCGCAGGTGCGGCTCGGCTACCGCGACCGAGACGGGGCGACCACCGAGCGGGTGGTCGATCCGCTCGGCCTCGCGCAGAAGGGACGGGCGTGGTACCTGGTCGGGGGCACCGACAAGGGTCAGCGCACCTTCCGCATCGCCCGGGTCATCTCGGTCGAACGAACCGGGCGGTCGGTGACCCGGCCACCCGACTTCGACCTGGCCGAGTCGTGGCGTGGCGTCGTCGAACGCGTCGACCAGTTGCGCAGCCCGGTCGGGCTCGACCTGTTGGTCCGCGAGCCGCACGTGCAGACGCTCCGATGGATGTTCGACGACCAGGCGATCGTGGGGGAGGCGACGGCCGACGGCAGGATGCAGGTCCGCATCCGCGGCCGCGATGTCGAGGTGCTCGCCGCACAGGTCGCGGGATTCGGTCGCGACGTCGAAGTGGTCGACCCGCCGGAGGCGAGGCGATTTCTACGCGTCCCTGGCCGGCGAGCTGCGTGAGGTCTACGACCAGCGAGTCGACCGAGTGACGGCCGACCGGTAACGGCGACGGGCGAACCGATGGACGAGCCGAACCGAACCGACACGCAGATCACCCCCTCGGTGCGACGCGATCTCGTGGAGGCGTCTGCGGCGCGCACCGCCGAGCTGGTCGGCGCGCTGTCGTCGCTCGACGACGCCTCGCTCGAGAGTCCCTCCGAGCTCCCGGGGTGGAGCCTGCTCACCATCGCCTGTCATCTCCGGTTCGGTGCCGAAGCGCTCCTCCGGATGACCGCCGAGGCCCTCGAGCGGCATCCCGTTGCCTTCTATCCCGAGGGGCGCGCCACGCAGCGACCCCGCACGCTCGAACTGCGAAGCGGTGAACACCCGGGCGACGTCGTCCGGTCACTCGGGAGCACCAGCGAACAGCTGCAGGTCGCCTGGGACCGGCTGACCGACGGCGAATGGAGGGTCCCGGTCGTCGAGCCCGACGACAATCCCGACCTCGGGAGGGTCGATCTCTTCACGCTTCCGCTCCTCCGGCTCACCGAGCTCGAGGTCCACGGGACCGATCTGGCAGTCGGCCTCTCCGACTGGAGCGAGACCTTCGTGCGGGTGGCGCTTCGCACTCGACTGCACCGGCTCAACGTCCGCCGCTCCAACCATCGGGCCTACGACCGCCACGTCGAGGGCTCCTGGCTCCTTTCGGCCACCGGCGGGCCGTCGTTCCGGATAGAGGTGCGGGGTTCCGCAGTCGAGGCGCGGCAAGCGGACGCCGGGGAACCCGCGCAGGCCACGATCGTGGCCTCGAGCCGGGACCTGCTCGCCCTCCTGCTCGGACGTCCTCTGTCGGCACCGCCGCGCCTTCTCGGCGATGTCACGCTGGCACGGCGCTTCAACGATGCGTTCCCCGGTCCCTGAGACCGTCGGCAGGGTCCGCGGATCTGCGAGCCCTCACGAGCTGCCGCGCATTGTGAACAGTCGATGAACACTCCCCTCATCAGGCGGTTCTCCGATCTCCAGCCCGAATCGCCTGCCCTAGGATTCGGGCCGCGGCAGTCCCGAACCAATCGATCAATGTCCCATCGGCATCACCTCGCGAGAGCGGCTCGAAGAGGGCAATGAGGGGAGGCAGCGTGAAGGAGCGCACAGCGGGGGAAGTCGTCCGGCTCGCAGCTGACGAGGGTGTGGAGATCGTCGACCTCAGGTTCTGCGACCTTCCCGGTCTCATGCAGCACTTCTCGGTCCCGGCCCACGAGCTGACCGAGGACGCCATTGCGGAGGGATTCGGCTTCGACGGCTCGTCGATCCGCGGCTTCCAACAGATCCACGAGTCCGACATGATCCTGCTTGCCGGACCCGTCGACCGCGGTGATCGACCCCTTCCGCGAACACAAGACCCTCAACCTCAACTGCTTCGTCCACGACCCGATCACCCTCGAGCCCTACTCACGGGACCCGCGCCACGTCGCGCTGAAGGCCGAGCAGCACCTGCAGTCGACCGGCATCGCCGACACCACCTACTTCGGGCCGGAGGCGGAGTTCTTCATCTTCGACAGCGTCCGCTTCTCCCAGGACGCACACTCCGCGTTCTACGAGGTGGACTCGCGTCGAGGGCATCTGGAACTCGGGGAGCGAGGAAGGCCCGGGCCCCAACCTCGGGTACAAGCCTCGCCACAAGGAGGGGTACTTCCCGGTCCCGCCGATGGACCACTTCCAGGATCTCCGTTCCGAGATGATCCTGGTCATGGAGCGGGCCGGCATCGAGATCGAGGTGCAGCACCACGAGGTCGGGACCGCAGGCCAGGCGGAGATCGACATGCGCTTCGACACGCTGCTCTCGATGGCCGACAAGCTGATGCTCTACAAGTACATCGTGAAGAGCGTCGCACGAAACGCCGGGCTCACCGCGACCTTCATGCCGAAGCCCCTCTTCGAGGACAACGGTTCGGGCATGCACGTGCACCAGTCCCTCTGGAACGGCGGCGAGCCGCTCTTCTACTCGGAGTCGGGCTACGGCGGGCTCTCCGACATCGGTCGCTGGTACGTCGGCGGCATCCTCGCCCACGCCCGGTCGATCCTCGCGTTCGCCGCGCCGACGACGAACTCGTACAAGCGGCTGGTTCCCGGCTACGAGGCGCCGGTCAACCTCGTCTATTCGCAGCGCAACCGCTCGGCCGCCTGCCGGATCCCGATCTACTCGAAGAGCCCGAAGGCAAAGCGCATCGAGTTCCGCTGCCCGGACCCTTCGTCGAACCCCTACCTCGCGTTCTCGGCGATGCTGATGGCCGGCCTCGACGGTGTGGCCAACAAGCTCGAGCCGCCCGCTCCGGTCGACGAGGACCTCTTCGAGCTCTCCGAGCAGGAGCTCGGCAAGATCGCCCAGGTCCCGGCCTCACTCGACGAGGCGCTCTTGGCATTCGAGGCCGATCACGCCTACCTGACCGTGGGCAACGTCTTCACCGACGACCTGATCGAGACCTGGATCGACTACAAGCGGATCAACGAGATCGACGAGGTCCGCCTCCGTCCACATCCGTGGGAGTTCATGCTCTACTACGACCTCTGAGGTCGTAGAGGTCGTAACCCTCGTCCTGCCGCACTGCGGAGCTCCTCGGTGGCAGCCCCCGTCCTGCCGCAGTGCGGAGCTCCCTCGGTGCCAGCCCTCGTCCTGCCGCAGTGCGGAGCTCCCTCGGTGCCAGCCCTCGTCCTGCCGCAGTGCGGAGCTCCCTCGGTGGCGATCCGCAGAAAGTTGGACAACGTCCAACTTTTCGGAGGCTGGTGTCCGTCGACGCACCCTCAGGGCAAGACGAACCGGCGGCAGCGGGACCCCGCAGGTCAGCGCCGTGTACGGACCGACTTCACCTTCCAGATGAAGCGGGCCTCGGCGGAGTTGTAGGTGTCCGAAGCGGTGATCGTCACCCGTGAACGACCCTTGGCGACCGGGGTGCCGGAGATCAGGCCCGTCGTGTCGTTGATCGAGAGCCCGGCCGGGAGTCCGGTCGCGCGGTAGTTCAGGGTCTGCCCGGGAGAGGTGTCCGACGCGGTCACCGGTACGCTCACCCCCCCTCCACCGAGGGAAGAGGTCTGACCGCCCGGGTTGACGAGCGAGATCGGCGCCCAGCACGACGACCGAGGACTGAAGATTGGGGTCGTGACCACCGGGAGGTTCGAGGGCGGGTCGATCTCGATGGTCGGGTTGCCGGGGTCGGTCGGGAAGTTCCCGCGGGTCCAGGTGCTCTCGCACCCGAGCAGTGCCTTTCGTTCGGGCTGGACCACCGAGGACGCATCACCGCCGGCCCACATGTCGAACCGATAGAGACGCAGTGTGTTCCAGGTCTGATCGCACTGCGAGCACTCGTCTTCGTGGATGAAGTAGCGCTCCATGTAGGGGACGTAGATGATCGTGCACCAGCCGAGCTCGGCGATGTCGGTGGCGAAGGTGATCGGGTCGCTGTAGGTACCGGTACCGCCCGCCTGCGAGTGGATGCACGGATGGGCGATGTCCGTTCCCGGCGGCGAGTTGTCGGCGTAGCCGTAGAGGGTCATGAAGGACTGGACGTTGGTGGTCCCTTGCGGAGCGGCCGGCCGGCCCGCTGAACTCGCGGCCGCTGCCGACGCCACGACGCCGATGCCGGCGCTCAGGACCAGCAGACCGGTGAGGGCAGTGAGGAGAGCCCGGTACCGGAGGATCGCACGAGGCCGACCCGGTCCGGATCGACCGGAGCCGAATCCCACACGCCCGACGAGCCAACGAGTGCGTACCGCCATCGGTCCCCCTTCTTCCGGGACGCCCCTTGTCCCGGGCCGATGCTATCCAGCCCGTCCGCTCGCCGTCCCGGTCGGGTCACCCCGCGCGATCCGGTCCACACACCAGGTTCACCGGTCGAACGGCGGTGGCGCCGGGCCCCTCCGTTCCGGGTCGACCGGGCTCATCAGACCGACCGCGTTCCCGTCCGGATCCTCGACGACCGCGAAACGTGCGCCCCAGAACGCGTCGTACGGAGGCTGCTGGGTCCGGTATCCGGCGGCGGCCACCCGGCCGTAGAGGTCGTCCACCGTCTCGCGAGAGGACACCCCCAAGCCGAGCACGCCCATCCCACCCCCGGGAGACGTGGGCCAGCCCTCGTTCCAGACCGTCGCGAATTCGCGAACGTCGAGATCGAGGGTGAACCCGTTCTCCGTCCTCGCCGAGCAGTGGAAGGACGACGGATCGGTCTCCCCGAAGTCGAGTCCGAGCAGACGGTAGAAGGCAAGCGAACTCGCCATGTCGCCGACGACGAGGTTGAACTGATTGATGACCGGCGCGTCGTCAGCCATCGACGGATCCTTTCGGTCCTGCGGACGAATCACGCGTGGAGAGCCAGCGGTGGAGCCCGGCCGCGTTCGAATGGACGCCGTTCATCACCTCGAGCTTCTCACGGTGCTCGGGTGCCACGCCGTCCAAGTCGGACTCGAACTCCGTCGCGAGCATGGCTGCGATGTCCTCGCCGTTCCGGAACGCGGCCTCTGCCACCTCCGCCCACCGCCGCAACGTCCCGTCGGCCTGCTCGAGGATCTCGAGCGGTTCGGCGAGCAGTCCGTAGTGCGCAAGTGCCAGGGAGGTCGGGCGACGCTCCGTGAACCGGTGGAGCGAGTGGAGGGCGAGGTCGAGGTCGAAGTCCGGCGGTGGCGTCGACGGGCGCAACACCCCGCCGTCGGGCAGCTTCACACCGACCGCGTCGCCGGCGAAGAGGACGCCGCTCAGCGTGTCGTGGAGCGCGACGTGGTGCTTGGCGTGACCGGGCGAGTCGACCGCGACGAGTGACCGGGCCGGACCCACCGGGATCTCCTCGCCGTCCTCGAGGACGTGGATGCGCTCGGCCGGTGTCGGGTCGAGCCTCCCGTAGAGCGAGTCGAGAAGGGGACCGTAGACCCGGGCCGCCGAGTCGACGAGCCTGGTCGGGTCCACCAGATGACGCGCGCCCTTCTCGTGCACGTACACGGTCGCCTTCGGGAAGGCGCGGGCCACATCGCCGACCCCGCCCGCATGGTCGAGATGGATGTGGGTGACCACCACACCCGCGAGGTCCTCGGCGGCCAAGCCGACCCGTGCGAGCTGGTCGAGCAGGACGGGCACCGAGCTCTGGCTGCCGGTCTCGACGAGTACGGGCGCGCTCCCCTCGATGAGGTAGCCGGCCGTGACCCGCTGCCACCCGCCGAGCAGCGTGTCGATTTCGATCACCCCGTCCGCGACGGTGACGCCGGCACCGGGGCTCGACGCGTCGCCGGGTTCGAACGGGTGACCGACGTGGGCGTGATGCCCACCGGGGTGCGCGGTACCCGGAGTCGCGCGGCCGCTCTCCGACATCAGCGGGTGCGCGCCCTGCGCTTCGCCGACGACCCGGCCTTCGCCGTGCTCTCTGGCTGGGAGGCGCCTCTTGCGGTGCGCTTCGAGTTGGAGCCCGAACTGCGCTTGGACGCACCCTTGGCGGTCACCTTCGCCGCTCCCTTCGAACCGGCCTGCTTCGAGACCTTCGAACCGGCCTGCTTCGAGACCTTCGAGTCCCCCTTCTTCGCCGCCTTGGTGGCCGGCGGGCGGGCGTTCGTCCTCGGGACGATCGACTGTGCGCCGCCCGGCGACGTCACGGCGGACGCTTTCGCCGCGCGTGGCCGGCCGACTGCAGCACGCCACCGTATGCCCGAGCCGTCCCCACCTTCCTCTTCTGCTCCGAGCGTCGCCTCGTCGGAGTCGTCGGTCGCGGCGACGACCGCCTGGATGACCTGTGAGACGTCGGTCGACCCGCTTTGTGACGCGTGTTGCACCAGCCTCGCGAGCATGGCCCGGGCCGCCTGTCCTCGGCCCCCGCCCGCCATGGCCGTCTTCCTGCGTCCCATCGCCTGGCGTGCGAGCCCGAGCACGACGTGGTCCGGAGTGGGCTTCTCCTGGCCGGTGAGCTTGGAGGCAGAGTTGACGAGAGACACGTGGGAGAACGCCTGGGGGAAGTTGCCCACCAGACGACCTGCCACCGGGTCGTACTCCTCGGAGAGCAGACCGAGGTCGTTGCGGAGCGCCATCAGCCGGTCGAACAGCTTGCGCGCGTCGTGCTGGCGCCCGAGCATCGACAGGCAGTCGGCCAGCCAGAACGAACAGGCGAGGAACGCACCCTCTCTGCCGATCAGCCCGTCGACTTCCCCGGTGTCGGCGGTGCGGTAGCGGAGCACGAAGTCACCCTCCACCAACTCCCGCTCGATCGCCTCGATCGTCCCGCGGACCCGTGGGTCGCGGGCCGGGAGGAACCCCATCAGCGGGATCATCAGCAGGCTCGCGTCGAGCTCGTCGGAGCCGTAGTACTGGGTGAAGCATCCCTTCTTGGTGTTGTAGCCCTCGTCGCAGACCTGGTCGAAGATCTCCTGGCGCACCGCCTTCCACCGGTCGAGCGGTCCCTCCGCGCCGTACTCCTCGATCGTCTTGATGGCCCGGTCGATCGCGACCCAGGCCATGACCTTCGAGTGGGTGAAGTGGCGCCTCGGGCCGCGGACCTCCCAGATCCCGTCGTCCGGCTCTCGCCAGCCCGACTCGAGGAAGTCCATCAGCGCGAGCTGGAGCTGCCAGGCCGGGCTCTCGCCCATGCTGTCCTGCTGGGCCGACTCGTAGAGGGCGGACATCACCTCTCCGTAGACGTCGAGCTGGAACTGGCCCGCGGCCGCGTTGCCGATGCGCACCGGACTCGACGCCTCGTACCCCGGAAGCCAGCTCACCTCCCATTCGTCCAACCGGCGCTCGCCGGCAGCGCCGTACATGATCTGCATCTGGGACGGGTCGCCGGCGACGGCGCGGAGCAGCCAGCTGCGCCACTGCATGGCCTCCTCGTAGAACCCGCCCCGCATCAGCGACTCGAGGGTGAGGGTCGCGTCGCGGAGCCAGCAGAACCGGTAGTCCCAGTTGCGCCCTCCGCCGAGTGTCTCGGGCAGCGAGGTGGTGGCCGCGGCGACGATCCCTCCGGTCGGCTGATAGGTGAGGGCCTTGAGGGTGATCAGAGAGCGGATCACCGCCTCGCGGTACTCGCCCTCGTAGGTGCAGTGCGATGCCCAGTCGGTCCACCACAGCTCGGTGTCCTCGATGACGAAGCGCGCGTCGGGCGGTCGGGGCGGGTCCTCGCTCGCCGCGTACCACGAGAGGAAGAACGGCACCCGCTGGCCCTCCGCGACGGTGAATTCGGCCACCGTCGAGAGGTCCTGCCCCTTGGTGGTGATCGGCGTCCAGAGCATCAGCGCGTCCGGCCCGGCGATCGCGGTCAGCGTCCCGTCGATGCGCCGCACCCACGGGACGATCTGGCCGTATCCGAAGCGGATGGTGAGCTTCATCTCCATGGTGACCCGTCCGCGCACCCCCTCGACCAGCCGGACCACTTCGGGGTTCTTCTCGCGGATGGGCATGCAGTCGATGATGCGGACGGTGCCCTCCTCGGTCACGAACTCCGACTCGAGGACGAGCGAGTCGCCGCGGTAGTGCCGGTGGGTCGCGGACTCCGCTCCCTTCGGTGCGATCTTCCACGAGCCGTTGTCGTCGTCCCCGAGGAGCTTGGCGAAGCAGGCACCCGAGTCGAAGCGAGGGAGGCACAACCAGTCCATCGATCCGTCCCGGCCGACGAGGCCGACCGTGTGCAGATCGCCGATGATCCCGTAGTCCTCGATGGGCAGCGCCATTGTTCCTGTCTAGTCGGTCTCGTCGACGGGACAGGCGGTCTCCTCCGCGACGCGGTCGAGCGCGGCGCTCACCCCGACGTGCACGGTCCGGTCCCGACCGGAGCCGTCAGGTTCTGGGCGTGCTGCACGCCTGTCAGCACCCCCGGCGAGGTCAACGCGTAGCCGACGTTGCTGTTGGTGGTGGACCGCGAGAAGACCACGCCGATCACCTCGCCGCTCGGCTCGACGAGCGGTCCGCCCGAGTTGCCCGGGCGCACGACTGCCTGGATCTCGTAGACCTGGCGGTCGGTGAGCCCCTGTCCGTAGATGTCGCGGCCTTGTGCCTCGAACTGGTCCATCACTCCGGCCGGCACCACGGTGAACGGACCGCCTCCCGGATACCCGAGGACCGCGGCCTCGGTCCCGCGCGACACGGTCGATCCGTCCAGCGAGAGCGGCGGGTCGCTCAGATCCGACACCCGCAGCACCGCGAGGTCGTAGTTCGGGTCGAAGGACACCACCGTCGTGCTGTGGGAACCGAACCCGTCCTCCACGATCGGATTGGGGATACCGGCGACCACGTGTGCATTGGTCACGACGAGTCCGGGCGCGACCACGAAGCCGGATCCCTCCTGGATCTGACCGCACCCGTCGCCGACGATCTTGACGGTGGAAGCGCCCGCGTGGGAGACGGCCGCCTGGAGCTGTGCGTTGCCGGGGAGCGCGACCGGCCCGGCAGTGATCGGCGCGAGTTGCGCGAAGACCGGCGGGAACCCTTCGGAGGAGAGGAAATTCTGGACCCGCGAGAACACCGACGGCGGTGCCGGCATCACCCCGTCGAGGGAACGGAGGATCCGCGAGTTGGCGATCGACGAGTTGAGGGTGAGCGAGGAGGTGTTGGCGAGTGTGCTCGCCAACAACCAGGCGACCAGCAGCGTCGCCACCACCGCGACCACCAGGCCGAGCGCCGAGTCCACCGACCCGACGAGGCCGCGATGGAGCCTGACGAAGACGATGTTGCCACGCGATGCGGCCCGCCACTCCGCAGACGACGGCGACGCCCAACATGGTGACCAGGGCCAGCGTGGTCCTGGCCGACTGGGCCTGTGACCAGCGGACCGTCACCGAGGCCAGCAGCGCCCCGAAGTAGAGCCCGATCCAGAAGCCGCCGTAGGTGAGGACCTGCACGATCGCGCCGAGCCGGAGACCTTGGATGGCGGCGAGCGCGACCACCACGAGCACGACGAGATCGACGATGTTCACGCGGGGAGTCCGTTCACGGCGGCAGGGGGTTCCGGATCCGTCGGCTGCGCCCCGGACGCGGGCAGGGGAACAGCCCCCAGGGGTCCCTACGGTAGACGAGGGCCTCGTCGATCCGGCCGCACGGTCGTCGATCCGTGACTGCGCCCGATCGACCGCACCGCGTACCCGATCCGACCTGATCGCAGGTATTGACCGGACCGCGTGGCAAGATCGGGGGTGACAGAACCGGCTCGCCGGTGCCACGGCGACCGGACACGAGATCGGGGTGCACCGTGAGCGATCAAACACCTCCCGGTGGCGGCGATCCGCCATCCGACGAGCGACCTCCGGCTCCACCGCCAGCTGCTCCCCCGCCGCCGGGCGCTCCCCCGCCGCCGGCCGCTTCCCCTCCTCCTCCGCAGAGCTACCCGGGGTCCGCGCCGCCCCCTCCGGGCTCGGCGGTGCCGCCGCCTCCGGGACCCACCCCGGGCAGCCCGCCGCCCTACGGTTCGGCACCCCCCTACGGGTCCGCGCCGCCCTACGGCTCGTCCCCCGGCTCCGCTCCGCCCTACGGCTCGTCCCCCGGCGGCTACTCGTACACGCCGGGGCCGGTCGACCGGTTCGGACGCCCGCTCGCCGGATGGTGGCAACGGTTCGGCGCCATCTTCATCGACGGGCTGATCCTCACCATCCCGAAGTCGGTCATCGCGGCCATCGTCATCGGATCGAGCGCGACCTACACGGGGCATTTCGGCGTCGGGCTCGTCGTGATCGGCATCGTCTTCGCGATCATCGACATCGTCTACTTCGCGCTGCTCAACGGCAGCCAGAAGGGCCAGACCGTCGGGCAGATGGCGCTCGGCATCACCGTCCGCGATGCCGAGACCGGCGGCGCGATCGACCCTCAGCGAGCCGGTTTGCGGATCCTCGTGCTCATCCCGGGCATCCTGCTCGACTGGATCCCGATCATCGGTCCGATCGCCGAGCATCTACACGATCGTCGCCGGCCTCTCGCCGCTGTGGGACTCGCAGCGGCAGGGCTTCCACGACAAGGCGGCGCGCACCGACGTCATCCGCACCCGCTGAACGCCGCCGGACCTCGCCTAACTCCGGCGTGTCGACTTCCCGGCGCCGGCCGCGGCGCGCGCCTGGCCATCCTCGCACCGGTCGCCCTCGCCGCGGCCACCGGAGCCTGCAGCTCGAGTCCCCTCTGGAGGGTCGGCCTCGGCTCCCTCGACCATCGCACGCCGACTCACCCTGGCAAGGCGGCTTCGTGTCGGTCGCGCTGCCGGTACCGTTCAACTCGCTCGGCGCGGTGAACTGCCCGACCGCGACCCGGTGCGTGGCGGTCGGATCGACGGTCGGCGTCGACGGAGCGCCCAACGGGGCGGGCATCGTGACCTCCTCGACCGGGGGCGCCTCCTGGACGGTCGCCGTGGTCCCGCCGACGGTCGGCTTCCTCTCCGACGTCGCGTGCACCGACGGGCGGCGGTGTGTCGCGGTCGGCCAAACGGGCCAGGCCGGCTCCGGGCTCGGTGCGATCGTCGCCACGACCAACGGGGGCACCACCTGGATCCCCGAGGCCGTCCCCGCCGGGGCCGGCGACGTGACCGCCGTCTCCTGCCTCGCGACGGGCCGGTGTGTCGCGCTCGCCACCGGGGCGTTCGGCGCGATCGCGCTCGTCTCGAGCAGCCCCGGCGCGACCTGGACCCAGGCAGGGGTCCTCCCACCGGGGATGTCGGGGGCGACCGCGATCTCCTGCACCGACGACCAGCACTGCTGGGCGACCGCCCGCACCATGCCCACGTCGACCGCGTCGCCGGCACCGTCGCCTACACGACCGACGGGGGCGTCCAGTGGACTCCCTCTCCGGTGCCCTCCTCGGGACCGGGTTCCTGAACGGCGTTTCCTGCCAGGCGACGACCAACTCACCTCGGGTGCCGCCGGTGCCTCGGGCGTGGCCGGCGTCGACTGCGTGGTGGTCGGCACGACCAGCTCGACCCTCGACGCCGTCCGCAGCGGCCGCGGTGTGATCCTGACCAGCGCGAACGGAGGTGGATCCTGGACGAGCGAGTCGGTCAGCGCGCTTCGTCGCCGCGCTGACCGACGTCTCGTGCACCGCACCGGGCTCGTGTGTCGCGGTCGGCGCCTCGGTGGCCGGGCTTGCCGGAGGCCGGAATCTCGATCCTGACCGGCAACGACACCGGCACGCCGGGCTCGGTCTGGAAGGGGGCGGCCGTGGTCGGCTCGCCCCAGTCACTCACGTCGGTGAGCTGCACCTCGATGTCGGCGTGCGTCGCGGTCGGCGAGTCGACCAGCCTGCATCTCGCCGGCGGCTGACCCACCCCTCGGGGACGCCGAGGCACCCCGAGGGACCGCCTCGGCGTCACGCCCGTTCCGTATGATCCCCCCATGACCGCACGACCGCTCCCGGACGGCGCTGCCCGGCGGAAGCCCACGCCCCGGCGAGCGCGCACCGGCCAACCTGCGGTGAGCGCCGTCGAACCGATCGGCCCGGCACTGCGCCGGCGACCGACGACGACATCGGCGTTCGGGGTCGGCCGACGTGAGGCGCACGACGCGTCCGCGTTCTACCGCGCGCTTCACCCCTCCGATCGTCTCCGGACGACGAGAAGGTCCTCCACTCCTGCCGCGCTCGACGAGATCTGGGTCGGCGACGCGCGCGAGATGGACCGCTACGGGTCGGTCGCCGACAATTCGGTCGCGCTGGTCGTGACCTCACCGCCCTACTTCGCCGGCAAGGAATACGAGGCGGCGCTCGGGGTCGGCCACGTGCCGGCCGACTACGCGACGTACCTCGGCATGCTCCACGATGTCTTCGCCCAGTGCTTTGCCAAGCTCGAGCCTGGCGGGCGCATCGCGGTCAACGTCGCCAACCTGGGCCGCAAGCCCTACCGCTCGCTCTCGAGCGACGTGATCGACGATGCTCGAGCGTCTCGGCTTCCTGCTGCGGGGCGAGATCATCTGGCAGAAGAGCCGGGCAGCGGGTGGCTCCTGCGCCTGGGGCACCTACCAGCGGCCGGCGAACCCGGTCCTGCGAGACGTCTCCGAGCGGATCGTCGTCGCCTCCAAGGGCCGCTTCGACCGTGCGGTCACTCCCGAGGAGCGTGACGCCCGCGAGCTGCCCCACGAGGCGACCATCACCATGGACGAGTTCGTGGACGCGACGACCGACCTGTGGGACATCGGGGCCGAATCGGCCACTCGGGTCGGCCACCCCGCACCGTTCCCGGTCGAGCTCCCGCGGCGGCTGATCGATCTCTACACCTATCGCGGCGACCTCGTGCTCGACCCCTTCATGGGATCGGGCTCGACCGCGATCGCCGCGCTGCGAACCGAGCGCCACTACATCGGCTTCGAGACCGACGAGATCTACGCGGAGCTCGCCCGCCGGCGCATCGCGGAGGAGCGGTCCCGCCCGGTCGATCCGGACGCGGGCGTCGTCCGTCGGGTCACCGTCCTCCCGGCCGGCGCCGCGCCGGGGCGAAGAACCGGGCAGTACCGGATGCGGTGCGCGAAGGGCGCAAGGCCCGCGAGCTCGCCCGCCAGACACTCGACTCCTGCGGCTTCACCGACGTCGAGGAACAGGTGACCTACCGCGACCTCGGTGTCACCGTCGACTTCCGGGCGCGGGACGCAGCGGGTGGGACGTGGCTCTTCGACCTGGCCGGTGCGTTCTCCGCGACGCGACCCGGTCTCCGGCGCTCCGAGGTCCTCTGGAACGCGCTCGGTCGTGCCAGCGTCCTCCACGAGGCCGGACGAGCGCGACGCCGGCCGGGACGCCCTCGGCCCGCTCGTGCTGCTCGACGGTCGACATGCCGGCGCCCCGCAGTGCGGTCGGGAAGGCGCTCGCCACCGCCTCTCCCGACGACGGAACCGGTCCGGTCCGCGACGTCGTCGAGTTGCTCGACCCCGAGTCCCTCGAGCCGTCTCCGCCGGTTCGCTCACGGAAGCGCCGAAGGGGGCCGTCCACCTGCCTGACGACCGCACGACCATCACCGAGCTCGGGACCGCGCTCGGACTGCTCGGCGACCCCGACCCTCGGACCGCCCTCGCCCGCCGGCCCGAGGAGCTCCAGATCTCCGAGGACGCGTGGGACCGGCTCGGTGCAGCGGTCGCCTCCGGCCGTTACGCGTCCGAACTCGCCAACGCGTTCGCCAACGGCCAGGCGTTCCTGCACGCGACCGACGGTCTGCGCGACCGTCTCCCGCTCACCGTCGAGTGGACCGGCGGGCGTCGCTCCCCCGGCGACGAGGTGGCCCCCATCGACCTCCGGATCGACCACGTCTACCTGATCAGCTGCAAATACGAATCGGACATCGTGGCCAACGCGTCGCCCGCCCGGGTCTTCGACGGCCTGCTCGCCACCTCCGGGGACTGGGAGCGGGGCGACTGGTACGAGGCGATTGCTCCGACCGAGCTCGCCGCGCTCTACCGGGCGTGTCTCGACGCGACCGGGCTCGAGGGATTGCCACCAGCGCCGAACGAGTGCACCTCTGCCCAACTCGCGACCGTGCGGACCGCCCTCTCGCGCCATCGGAGCTATCCCGACACCGTGTCGCGCGCGGCGTACCGCGACCTCTGCCGAGCGGTCAGCGCAGCGTCCGCCGCGCGCTGGAGCGAGCGGCTCGCGGCACCGGGGGTCTCGCCCGAGTCGATGCTCTGGCGGCTGCTCCGTATCGGGAGCGCCCCCTACTTCGTCCTCGGCAACGACCGCCGGAGTGGCGCGCCCGCCCGTCTGCGCATCGCGAGCCCGTGGGACTGGCGCGACCGGTTCGAGCTCGACTCCTTCACCGTCGCCCCCGCGACGGCCGGCCAGCCGCGGGTCGACTGGGAGTGCGTGTACCGGGTCCGCCGGTCCGGGAACGTCGGAACCGTCGCGGGCCACGTCGAGATCCGGTGGAGCCACGGGCGTTTCGCCCACCCGCCGGAGGCGAAGGTGTACCTCGACACCCCGATGAGCGAGGTTCCCGGGTACCACCCGCTCACCGGATACGACGAGCCACAACTGACCCTCTGGCACGCCGAGGCCTGACCCGCACGAGGTGGCCGGCGGTTCACCGGGCGATGCGCTTAGCCGTACCCCTCCGCGATGTGTTCGATCCACCACGCCGGCGCGCCGTTCATCAGGGTCTGGAGGTCCCAGTAGTCCCACCAGCGGACGATCGCGCCGTCGCGGAACTCCTGCACCGACACGAACGGGAGCGTGACCTGTTCACCGGTGTGCCAGTGCCAGGTCTCGGCGTGCTCGGTGACGACCGCGTCGCCGTCCGCGACCATCAGCCGCAGGTCGTGCTCGTAGCCGCGAGAGGCGCTCGAGCCCCAGCCGGAGCCGCGCCACGATCTGCGCCGGACCGTATGCCACGTCCTCGGGTGGGCTGGCGACGTCGGTGTACTCACTCTCGTCGGTGAAGAAAGAGGCGATGTGGTCCCAGTCGCGGTCGTAGAGCGCGCGCCAGAACTCCTCGGCGCGCCCTCGGTTGGCCTTGGCAGACGTGTCGCTCATCGTCGCTCTCCCGTCTTCTCCGGACGTCGGACGTAGCTCACGCGGCGGCGAGCACGGTCACGAAGTCCCGTGTCCAGCCCAGCTGGTACTGGTCGGCCGGACGATTCTGCCCCGGGAGGGTGGCCACTGTCGGAGCGCCGGGGGACGGGGCCGTCATGACCGCCACCCATTCGGGATTGATGTCGAGCTCCATCGCGTCGACCGCGGCTGCGCCGACCAGCGCGTCCGCCAGGTCGGCCGGGACCGCGCCCATGCTCCCCGCATAGAGCAGGTCGCCGGCCGCGTCCTCACCGAGGGAGCTCCGGGCGACCACGGCCCCGCCCCCGAGCGTCGAGCCCCACAACGAGACGTCGGCGACGCCCAGACTCACCTGCCCCCCGACCACCAGCGGGGCCAGGTTCTGGCGCACGCTCGCGACCTGCTCGCCCGGAACGGGAAGGGTCTGCCCCCACACCCCGACGTGGGCCACCCCTTTGGTGTCGATCACCAGACTGGCGAGGCCGGCCTGCAGGGGGAGGAGCGTCTGCCCGTCGAGCTCGAACCCGCCGGCCCCGGCACCCGTCTTGAAGCCGCCGTTGAAGGCACCGACGAGCAAGGGCGCCTCGTTCGGCCCCACCGATGAGCCGCTGTCGGGTCCGACCACCGCGGTACCGGTGGGTGGATCGGAGCTCCCGACGTGGAGGGCGAACCGGGTCCGACCCGAGCGGAACCGCACCACGGTGACGGCGTGCCCGTCCGGTTCGGTGACCGACTGCTCGTCCACGAGGACGATCCCGAAGGCGGAGGAGACCGGCGCCCATCCGGGCTGTTCGGTGGTGGTCGTGGTGGGCGGCACCGTCGTGGTCGTCGCAGCGCGCACCGAAGAGGGGCGAGGGCGCACCGGGGGAGATCCCGACGCCCGCGCCGCGGTCGAGGTACCCGAGCAGCCCGCCAGCACGACGCCGGCGACGACCGCACCGGCGAAAAGCACGGCCGACGCGGCGGCGGACGCGGCGCGCTGGCGTTGCACTCTCCCGGTCATCGACGGCCGGCCTCCGGCCCCACGAACACGCAGCTGAGCATAAGGTTCGTGCCGCCGCTGCCCGCATCGCCCGCGGGTGGCCGACGACGGGAGGCCGATGGAGCAGGCGAGAGACCGGAATCCCTGGTCCGACTCCGTGCCGGTCGCGACCCTGCCGGCCTCCGCCTACGTCGACCCGGCGCGATACCAGCACGAGCGGGTGGCGATCTTCTCGCGGGCATGGATCGCGCTCGGCGACGCCGGCCGGCTCGCGCAGCCCGGCGAGTACCTGGCGGCAGTGGCCGCGGGCTACCCGATCGTCGTGGTCAACGACGACGGCGTGCTGCGTGGCTTCCACAACATCTGCCGGCATCGCGCGGGGCCACTGGTCTGGGACGGGGAAGGCAGCTGCCGTTCCTTCGTCTGCCGCTACCACGGATGGGCCTACGGCCTCGACGGCACCCTCCTCTCCGCACGCGACTTCGGTGCGGAGGTTCCCGCCGGAGAGTGCTCGCTCCGGTCCGTCGCGGTCGCCGACTGGCGCGGCCTGCTCTTCGCCTGTCTCGACCCGGTCACGCCGTCACTTCCCGAGTGGCTCGGGCCGATCGTCGGGGACAGCGAGTCCTTCCCGATGGAGGAGTTCGTCGCGACCCGCCGGTCGACGCATCACCTCGCCGCCAATTGGAAGATCTACGCCGAGAACTACCAGGAGGGCTACCACATCCCCCTGGTCCACCCGGGCCTCAACCGGCAGGTCGACGCGTCGCGCTACCGGGTGGAGGTCGTCGGCGAAGCCTGCCGGCACTCGGCTCCTGCCCGGGACGGATCGGCGACCAGCGGTGTCTGGTGGTGGCGCTTCCCGGGCGTCGCCCTCAACCTCTACCGAACCGGGATGTCCCTCGAGAGCTTCTGGCCGACCGGTCCGGACACCACCTGTGTGGAGTACACCTTCTTCTTCGCTCCGGGGACCGCCGACGCGGAGGCCGACCGCGCGGTGGCGAGCTCGGCGGACGTCCTCGAAGAGGACCGGAGGATCTGCGAGGCGGTCCAGCGCAATCTCGCCTCGGGGCTCGCCGGGCCGGGCCTCCTCAGCCCTCGCCACGAGGGCGGGGTCGGCCCTCGTGCAGGAGCTGGTCGGGCGGGCACTCGCCGAGCAGTGCGTACCCGCAGGTGGACCGCGCCGATGACCGCCTGCGACGACCACGCGCCTTGCCGAGGGGCTCGCCCGGTGGCTCGGCGAGCGCAGCCCGGAAGCGGGCCGGGTCACCGTCACCCGGCTCGACCGCCCGACGGCGGGGTACTCGAGCGAGACGGTCGTCGTCGAGCTGGTGCGCGAAGGCACGCAGGGCGCAGACCCCGAGCGGCTGGTCCTGCGACTGGCACCGCACGCGCACAGCACCTTCGCCGACTACGACCTCGTACCGCAGTTCGAGGCGGAGCGGGCCGCCGCGGCCGTCGGGGTCGCGAGCGTGCACCCGGTGCTCGAGCACGACCCTTCGTGGATCGGTGCGCCCTTCCTCGCCATGGAGTACGTCGAGGGGCACATCATCGGTCCGGTTGCGCACCTCGACCGGTGGCTCCTCGCCCTCGACGAGGCGGCCCGGTGCCGGGTCTACACGAACCTCGTCGAGACCCTGGCCCGCATCCACGCGGCGGACCCGGCGACCGCACCCCGGGTCCCCCGGCGTGACGACGCGACCGAGCTCGACTACTGGGAGTCGTACCTCGACTGGTCGAGCGGTGGGGTGCCGGTGGGGATCCTCGTGGACGCGCTGGCCTGGTGCCGTGCGCACCGACCTGCCGCGACGAGCGACCCGGTGCTGCTCTGGGGCGACGCCCGTTTCGAGAACGTCGTCTACGGCGACGACCTCGCTCCCCGTGCGGTCCTCGATTGGGACATGACCACCGTCGGTTCGCCCGAGCACGATCTCGCCTGGTTCACCGCTCTCGATCTCACCACCTCGGCGATCTTCGGCGAACGCCTCGCCGGGTTCCCCGACCGCGACGAGACCGTCGCGCTCTTCGAGGAGGCGACCGCTGCGCGGGTCCGGCACCTCGAGTGGTACGAGACACTCGCCATGTTGCGCAGCGCCGCGGTCCTCACCCGCATCGGCTACCTCTGCCGCGACGCGGGCGAGTCGCTGCTGCTGCCGATCGAGGACAATCCGGTCCTCGACGTCCTCGCGGGCCGCCTCACGTGAACGCGCCTCCCGTCACCACCGCGAGCGAGCTTGTCCGGCTCCGGGTCGACGACGACCACCTCGGGCTCCGCTTCGAAGGGGAGGAGTGGACCTGGCGAGAGGTGGTCGTCGAGGCGGAACGGCGGGCGGCGCTCCTCCGGCGACTCCGCCGCGACGGCCCGTTCCATGTCGGAGTGCTGCTCGAGAACACCCCCGAGTACCTCTTCCTCCTCGCCGGTGCCGCACTCGCCGGGGCGGTCGTCGTCGGGATCAATCCCACCCGGCGGGGGGAACAACTCGCCGAGGACGTTCGGAGGACCGACTGCCAGCTGGTGGTCACCGACTCGACGATGCGCCACCTCCTCGACGGACTCGACCTCGGTGTGGGCGACGATCGCCTGTTGGTCGCCGACGGCGACGAGTACCGACGCCGGCTCGACGAAGCGGCCGGGGATCCCCCACCCCCGACAAGCCCCGCTCCGGAGGACCTCTACCTGCTCATCTTCACCTCCGGGTCGACCGGCGGCCCGAAGGCGGTGCGGATGACCCAGGGACGCGGCGGCGCGTGCCGCGGCCGGGATGCCCTTCGACCACGACGACGTCCTCTACTCGGCCATGCCCCTCTTCCACGGCAACGCCCTCTCCGCTGTCGGTCTTCCCGGCGTTCGCCGGCGGCGCCACGCTCGCGCTCCGGCGGCGATTCTCGGCCTCCTCCTTCCTCGACGACGTCCGGGAGTACGGGGCCACCTTCCTCAACACGGTGGGCCGCGCGATCGCCTACATCGTCGCCACCCCGGCGACCGGGCACGACCGCGACCACCGGCTGAAGTTCGTCCTCGGACCCGAGACGTCGACCGCCGACAAGGCCGAGTTCACCCGACGTTTCGGCGTCCCGGTCTTCGAGGGCTACGGATCGAGCGAGAACGCGATCGTGATCCGGCCGGTGTCGGGCGCAGGCCCCGGTGCGCTGGGCAAGGCGTCCGAACGCGACGACGTGGCCGTGGTCGACCCCGACACCGGGGAGGAGCGCCCGCGGGCCCGCCTCGGGTCCGACGGTCGCTTGCTCAACTCCGACGAGGCAATTGGCGAGATCGTCGGGCGCCGTGCGCTCGGCAACTTCGAGGGCTATTACAACAACCCCGAGGCAGAGGCCGAGCGGTCGAGGAACGGGTGGTACTGGTCGGGCGACCTGGCGTATCGCGACGAGCAGGGAATCTTCTACTTCGCGGGGCGCACCGACGACTGGCTCCGCGTCGACAGCGAGAACTTCGCCGCGGCCCCGGTCGAACGCATCCTCGGTCGCTTCGCCGGGGTCCGCGGGGTCGCCGTCTACGGAGTGCCCGACAGCCGGACCGGCGACCAGGTGATGGCCTCTCTCGAGCTCGAGCCCGGCGCGACGTTCGATCCGGTCGCCTTCGACAAGTTCCTCGGTGCACAGCCCGACCTCGGGACCAAGTGGGCGCCGCGGTACGTCCGGATCGTCGACGCGATCCCGGTGACCGCGACCAACAAGGTGGACAAGAAGCCGCTGCGCGCCGCGAGGTGGCGAACGGGCGACCTGCTCTGGCACCGACCGGAGCCCGGCCTCGCCTACCGGCCGATGACCGGAGAGGACGTCGCCGCGCTGGAGGAGGCGTTCGCAGCGAACGGGCGGAGCAACCTGCTCGGGAAGTGAGCCCGGAAGCGAGGCGGAGGACACATGGAGATCGGTGGAGGTGCGCTCGTGACCGGGGCGAGCCGGGGGATCGGGCGGGCGGTCGCGCTCGAGCTTGCCGCGCGCGGCTTCTCCACTGTCGCCACCATGCGCGACCCTCGGGCCGGCGAGAGCCTGGCAGAGGAGGCCGACGGCCCGCTCGTCGTCGCGTGTCTCGACGTGACGGATCCCGCCACGTACGAATTCCCCGACGACCTGCGGGTCCTCGTCAACAACGCGGGGGTCGACTCGGCGTACGTGCCGGTCGAGTACTCGGACGACGACGACTGGCGGGCCCTCTTCGAGACGAACGTGCTCGGCGCGGTGAAGGTGACCGCCGCGGCGATCCCGGTGCTGCGCGCCAACCGCCCGGCGGTGATCTGCAACGTCACCTCCTCGTCGATCCTCGCCTCGGTGCCCTTCTACTCCGCCTACCGAGCGACCAAAGCCGCTCTCTCCGCATTCGGCGAGACTCTCCGCGTCGAGCTGGCACCGTGGGACATCCGGGTCGTCGAGATCCTCCCCGGCCCGGTCGCCACCGACATGTTCGCCCTCAGCACCGGGCCACAGGCCGCCTCGGGGTTCGACCGCTACCAGGCGATGGCCGAGGAAGCCCGTGCGCTCCGAAAGGAGAACGCAGACCCCCTGGTCGTCCAACCCGCGGAGGCCGCGACCCGGATCGTCGATGCGATCCTCGACGAAGGCGGACCGATGCGGTATGGATGCGATCCGCTCTCGATCGGGTTTCTCGACCTCTGGCGGCAGAGCGACGACGAGACCATGTTCGAGCTGGCCGGTCGCTCCTTCCTCGACCGGGTCGGGCAGCGCGAAGGCTGAACTCGCCCGCTCGAGAGTGGTGGCACGCGGCGATCCGATGACGCCGCCGCACGATGGTGCGAGCGAGCTGGCGGGTCTCGCCTCGAGAGCGGGTCGTCGTCCGCCGGTCGCCTCCTCCGCCAACTTCAGAGTACACGAGGGTGGGGGGCTTGCTGCAAGGAGCGGTTGTGTGCTGACACTGCACGTCGCGAGTCGCGAGGCCGAGGGAAGGTGCTCATGGGCAACGACGTGTTGGGATTCGAGGAGATCGACCAGACGCAGGTCGCGCTTGTCGGGGGCAAGGGCGCGGGCCTCGGGGAGTTGGCGCGGATCGATGGCGTCCGGGTGCCGCGCGGCTTCTGCGTCGCGACGGATGCGTTCCGGCGGGTCATGGCGAGCGCGTCAGCGATCGACGAAGCGCTCGATCGACTGACCCAGCTGGACCCCGGCGACCGTGTTGGGATCCGCACGCGGGCCGCGGAGCTCCGCAGGACCATCGAAGCGATCACGATGCCTGACGATCTGGCCGCAGCGGTCGTCGGCGCGGTGGCGGGCCTCGACGGGCACGTTGCGTACGCGGTGCGGTCGAGCGCGACGGCGGAGGACCTGCCCACCGCATCCTTCGCCGGCCAGCAGGACACCTTCCTGAACGTGGTGGGGCCCGCGTCGATCCTCGAACACGTCAGCCGGTGCTGGGCCTCG
The DNA here is from genome assembly GCA_963784155.1 of uncultured Acidimicrobiaceae bacterium. Classification (GTDB taxonomy): domain Bacteria; phylum Actinomycetota; class Acidimicrobiia; order Acidimicrobiales; family RAAP-2; genus Bog-756. Next base: position 80,991 of record CAWAQF010000007.1, on the reverse strand, counting down.
CTGTTCACCGAGCGCGCCGTCACCTACCGCCTGCGCAACGGCATCGACCATCGGCAGGTGCACATGGCCGTGGTCGTGCAGCAGATGGTCATCCCACAGGTGTCCGGCATACTGTTCACGGCCGATCCCGTCAGCGGCAACCGGAAGGTCGAGTCCGTGGACGCGAGTTTCGGCCTGGGCGAGGCGCTTGTGTCGGGTCTGGTGAACCCGGACGTGTTCAAGGTGCGCGACGACGAGATCGTCCAGAAGATCGTCGCATCGAAGCAGCTTGCGATCGAAGCGCTCCCCGGCGGAGGCACGCACCAGCTCGCGATCGACCCGGCGCGTCAAACGCAACCTGCGCTGACTGAGGCACAGGTGGTCGAGCTGGCCCGACTGGGTCGGAGGATCGAGGCGCACTTCGGGCGACCGCAGGACATCGAGTGGTGCCTGGCCGACAACGACTTCCACATCGTACAGAGCCGACCGATCACCACGCTGTTCCCCATCCCCGCCGCGGCCGACGACGCGCCCCACGTGTACGTGTCCGTCGGCCACCAGCAGATGATGACCGATCCCATGAAGCCCCTCGGGATCTCGTTCTGGCAGCTGACCGCACGGCCGCCGATGCACCCGGCCGGTGGTCGTTTGTTCGTCGACGTCAACCACCACCTCGCGTCGCCTACCAACCGCGACGCCTTCGTCGCCGGTTTCGGGAAGTCCGACCCGCTGAGCGGGGACGCGCTCCAAACCATCGTCGATCGCGACTTCATCCCGTTGGTCCCCGACGACGTTCCTGTGCCACGATTCCTCGCCCCCCCCGACCCGATCGCGACCGATCCGGCGATCGTCGACGAGCTCATCGCCACCAATCGGGCGTCCGTCGCAGTCTTGCGGCGCGACATCGAGTCGAGGACCGGATCTGCGCTGATCGACTACATCCTCGAGGACATCCCGGAGATGAAGCGGATCCTGTTCGAGCCACGCAGCCACCAGGTGTTCATGTTGGCGATGGAGGCCGCCGGGTGGCTCAACGAACACCTGGAGCTGTGGCTCGGCAAGAAGAACGCGGCCGACACGCTCACCCAGTCCGTCCCCAACAACGTCACCTCCGAGATGGGTCTCGCCCTCTTGGACGTCGCCGACGTGATCCGCCCGCATCCCGACGTGATCGCGTTCCTCCAACGCGTCGACGATGGCGACTTTCTCGACGAGCTGCCGACCCTCGAAGGCGGTCCGCAGGCGCAGGCCGCCATCCGGGCGTATCTGGACGAGTACGGCATGCGCTGCGTCGGCGAGATCGACATCACGCGGCCGCGCTGGGGCGAGCGGCCGTCCGTGTTGGTGCCGGTGCTCCTCGCCAACATCGAGAACTTCGGGGCGGGGGAGGGAGCGCGGCGCTTCGACCAAGGGCGCGTCGAGGCCGAGGCGAAGGAGTGCGAGGTGCTCGAGCGCCTGCGGACGTTGCCCGATGGCGAGGCCAAGGCCCACGAGACCAAGCAGATGATCGACCGGGTGCGGACCTTCATCGGTTATCGCGAGTATCCGAAGTACGGCATGGTCAGCCGCTACTTCGTGTACAAGCAGGCTTTGCTCGGCGAGGCCGAGCGGCTGGTGCGTGCCGGCGTGCTGCGCGAACCGGAAGACGTGTTCTTCCTCACGTTCCCCGAGATCGAAGACGTGGTGCGCACTCAGGAGGTCGACAGCGGGCTCATCCGCGAGCGCAAGGACGCGTTCGCGTCGTACCACGCGCTCATGCCCCCGCGCGTGCTCACCTCCGAAGGCGAAGCGGTCGCCGGCTCGTACCGGCGCAAGGACGTGCCCGCGGGCGCGTTGGTCGGCCTGCCGGTGTCCGCCGGGACGATCGAGGGGCGGGCCCGCGTGATCGTCGACATAGAGCAGGCCGACCTCGAGACGGGCGACATCCTGGTCACCGCGTTCACCGACCCGAGCTGGTCGCCGCTGTTCGTCACCATCGAGGGCCTGGTGACCGAGGTCGGCGGGCTGATGACCCATGGCGCCGTCGTCGCTCGCGAGTACGGGCTACCGGCGGTGGTGGGCGTGGAGCACGCCATGCAACTGATCCCGGACGGGCAGATGATCCGCGTGCACGGCACCGGGGGCTACGTCGAGCTGTTGTCGTGACGCATCGGTTGCCCACGCCCGAATCACGGCAGATCGACCAACTCGATCCCGGGCATTCCTTGATCCGAGCCGAGCCCGGTCAGCGCTCGATCGGCAGTGCGCCGCCCTCGGCGGCCTCGCGCTCCTCGGTGTCGGGGAGCCCGCGGACGAGTCCGATGATCATCACCGCCAACGCGGCGCCGACACACGGACCCACGACGTAGATCCACCACCCGGTGAAGTCGGTGCTCACGATGTCGGGGCCGAGAGTGCGGGCAGGGTTCATCGACGCCCCGCTGATCGGGCTGGCGAAGAGCCCGAGCAGCGCGACGGTCGACCCGACCGCGAGTGCCGCGTTGTGACCGATGCTCCGGTAGCCGGTCGCGGTGTGGAGGATGACCGTCACCAGGATGGTGGTCAGCAGCATCTCCATCACCACGGAGCGCCATTCACCGCCGTGCTTGGCGATCGGGTAGTTGCTGCCGGTGGCCACGTCGCCGTACATCAGCTGGAGGAAGAGCGCCGCGCCGATCGCACCGGCCATCTGCGCCACGAGATAGGGCAGTACCCAGGCGGTCTTGAACACCCCGCGAGCGGTGAACGCGAGGGTCACCGCCGGGTTGATGTGGAGCCCCGAGAGCGGACCCAGCGCGTAGATCATCGCCATGACGATGGCGCCCGGAGCGATGACCGCCGCCGTGCGGGAGATCGGTCCTCCTCCCACGTAGTGGTTGATGACGCCGGCGCCGGCAGCGACGGTGACCAGAAAGAAGGTCCCGAGGAACTCGATGATCACCCGGATCCAGAGCGGTCTCTGCCGCAGGGTGTTCTCCTCGAAGCGGACGAGATAGCGGTTGCCGACCGAGCGCACGAGTGCCGCGTGCTCCTCGGCCTGCGGTTGCGGTGTGGTCTGCGTGTCCATGTGACCTCCCCCTGAATTCCTCCCCGAAACGACGGCCGGTCATCCGTAGAGCGGGACGGCGACGGTCCGATCATGCCCGCGGAGGGTGCCTCGTGAGAGGGATGGGCCGGTTCGGGGAGGAGGGCTCGGCCGGGGACGGCGTCGCCGAGTCGGGGAGGGAATGGGGAGGCCTCGAGCCTCGCCACTCCCGGGGACGGCGTCAGGCCAGCTTCATGAACATGCGCTGCACCTCTTCGATGGGGTACCCGTCGGCCGCGGCCTCCGCCGGGTTCTCGATGCAGTACGCGAGACCCGACGCGACCAGCTTGAAGCCGGCCTGTTCGAGGGCCTTGGTGGCAGCCGAGAGCTGGGCCACCACGTCTCGGGTCTCGCGGCCGTCCTCGAGCATCCGCTCGACGCCCTGCACCTGGCCGGCCACACGCCGGAGGCGCTTGCGCACGTCGGAGACCACATCGTCGGGCAGTTCCATCCCGAATCTCCTCTCTACCCCACATCCGGGCCGGTCATGAATGGTGATGCGCTCTTGTGGCCCGACGTTCGCGGCGTCTCGCTCACGGGTCGGCGGTCATGGCGCGCCCGTCCGACCCACACTGCCACGGAGCGCCCGGTGATTTGCGCGTGCCCCAGGGGGTGTGGGAGTTCGCCCAGGCGAACCCTCCCGGGACGGGGTCGGCCACGGCGCACCGGCCGGCCAGGAGGCTGGATGCCCGGGAGAGGCCGGCTTTAGCATTCCCTGGAGCCGGAGAGGCCGCTCGGTAGGCTGCCTGCGTGCATCGGCGATGAGCGAGGCAACGCCCACCGACGAGATCGAACCGGACGTGCGCTTCACCTATGCCAACGAACGCACGTTTCTGGCGTGGAACCGCACCGCGCTCGCTCTGATCGCGACGGGCGTCGCCGCGACGCAGCTCCTTCCCGAATTCCACGTCTCCGGAGGTCGCCGTCTTCTCGGTCTCCCGCTCATCGCGCTGGGTGCGCTGGTCGCGTGCACGAGCTACGTCCATTGGAAGGCGAACGGACGCGCCATGCGACGGGTCCAGCCGCTTCCTCGGTCGCCGATGCCGCTGGTGCTCTCGATCGGGATCGGCGTGGTCGCAGTGATCTCGGTGGTGCTCGCCGCCATCGGCCCGAAGTAGCCGGCCGACGATGGGCGATGCCTGGGACGCCGTCGCCGAACCCGGCGGGCCGGCGCGCGACCCGGGTCTCGCCCGTGAGCGAACCGAGCTCGCCTGGAACCGGTCGGGAATCGCGGTGCTGGTCGTCGTCGCGATCCTCCTCCGTCGCCTGTGGCCGCTCGAAGGAGTCCGCTCGGTCGTCGCCTTCGTGCTGATAGCGGTCGGCGCCGGGGTCTGGGCCGTCGGCATGCAGCTGGCCCGTCGCAGCCGGAAGGGAAGCGACAACCCGGTGGTCGGGCTCGCTGTCTGCCGGACGCTGACCATCGGCACCGTGATCCTCGCGCTGGCAGGCCTCGTCCTCGCGGTGTTCACCACCTGAGCGCGAGCCGGGTGCGCCGCGACCTGCTCTTCGAGTCGCCAGGCGATCCTTCGAAGCCCGGGGAGCCGGTCAGGCGAACGGTCGGCCGATTGGGCGGAACCCGGAGCAGAGTGGCAAGTTGACGGATGGAGGGGCACTGACGCTCTGCCCCGAGCTCCGATGCCCCCCTATCGGCCAACCCGGGCCGGAACTTGAGCGATTTTTCGGAATTTCTTTCCGGCGTCCCCTTTTTCCTGGTCACCAGGCATTTCTCTGAAGGGGAGCGCGCCCGACCGGCGGCGATCTCCTCGACCACCCACCGAGAAGCCCGCGCGATCGTTCCGCCAACTACCTCTGCGACAGATGTATTTTCGTGGGCGTGAGCGAGGGCGTGCGCATGGGCCCGACGTGGACGGAGAGGTGGGCATCGTGACCACCGCGGAGGCCGGACAGGACGCCTTGGGCGAGACCCTTCTCTCGACGCTCGCCGCGATTGGGCGGGACGTGCGTCGCCGGGCTGGACGGCCGAGCGAGTTCGCACAGCTGTCCGGTGCGCAGCTCGAGCTCGTCCGGCTGCTGCGCCGGCGACCTGGCATCTCGGTGGCCGACGCAGCCGCGGAACTTCACCTCGCCCCCAATACGGTGAGCACCCTCGTGCGCCAGTTGAGCGAGGTCGGCCACGTCCACCGGCGCACCGACGGTGCCGACCGGCGGGTCGCGCAGCTCGATCTTTCCCCCGGGATGCTGCACGCCCTCGACGCCTTCCGCGATCGAAGGCTCGTCGTCCTGAGCGCGGGCACCGGGGCGCTCTCGCGGGAGGACCGGCAAGCGCTCAAGGCCGCGCTCCCCGCGCTCGGCCGGCTCGCGGAACGCCTCCGCCAGGGCGAAGAATCCGCCAAGGAGAACGGGTAGGTGGAAACCGGCGATCAGCGACCAGGAGGGCGTCGACCGTGATCAGCTTCGAAACTTCGAGCGCCCGGACCGGGAGCACGCGCGCGCCGGCTGCGACGAGGTCGAGGGTCGCCCTGACCTTCGCACTCCTCGCCGCGACCGCGCTCCTCGCCGCCTCGTGCGGATCGTCGTCGGCCGTACCGGTCGAGAAGGTCAGCGGCGGACCGACTGGCAGCTACGTCGTGCCGTCCGGGATCCACAAGATCAAGCACGTGGTCGTGATCATGCAGGAGAATCGCTCGTTCGACAGTTACTTCGGGACCTTCCCGGGCGCGGAGGGAATCCCGACCAAGAACGGGAATCCCGCCGTCTGCGTGAACGACCCCAAGACGGGGCAGTGCGTCGCTCCCTACGTCGACCACTCCGATGTGAACGGCGGTGGACCCCATTCGGAATCCAACGCGACCGCCGACGTCAACGGCGGGAAGATGGACGGCTTCGTCGCCCAGGCTCAGTCAGGCCGACGAGGCTGTCTGATCCCGACCGATCCCGCCTGTACCAACTCCACCCAGCCCGACGTGATGGGCTACCACACCGAGAGCGACATCCCGAACTACTGGAGCTACGCGAAGGACTTCGTCCTCCAGGACCACATGTTCGAGCCGAACGCCTCGTGGAGCCTACCGGCCCACCTTTTCCTCGTCTCCGAATGGTCGGCGTACTGCACCCAGCAGGACAACCCGTCGAGCTGCCTCAACTCGTTGCAGACCAGGCCGGCAGAGCGGCCGGCCGATTCGCCGGCCGTCTACGGAGGTGCGGCGGGGCCGAAGACCGGCGGCGGCAACCCGAAGCACGGCAACCGGAACCGGGTAGCCGGGCAGCCGATCTACGCGTGGACCGACCTGACGTACCTCCTCTACAAGTCGCACGTGAGTTGGGGCTACTACGTCGTGAGTGGGGCCGAGCCGGACTGCGAGAACCCGGCCGCCGAGACGTGCGCCGCTGTCAACCAGAACGCGGACACGCCGGGGATCTGGAACCCGTTGCCCTGGTTCGACACCGTCCAGGCCGACCACCAGCTCGGCGACATCCAGGACGTCTCCAGCTTCTACAACGCGGCGAAGGCGGGGACTCTGCCGGCGGTCTCGTGGGTCGTGCCCTCGGGCGCGGTGAGCGAGCATCCACCCGCCCCGGTGAGCTACGGGCAGTCGTACGTGACGAGCCTGATCAACGCGGTGATGAAAAGTCCCGATTGGGACTCGACCGCGATCTTCCTCGCTTGGGACGACTGGGGCGGCTTCTACGACCAGGTGGTGCCGCCGACCGTCGACGAGAACGGCTACGGGTTGCGGGTACCTGGGATCACCATCAGCCCTTATGCGAAGAGCGGCGTCGTCGACCACCAGACCCTCAGCTTCGATGCCTACGACAAGTTCATCGAAGACGACTTTCTCAACGGACAGCGCCTCGACCCGGCGACCGACGGCCGGCCCGACCCGCGCCCGAGCGTGCGGGAGAACGAGAAGATCCTCGGCAACCTGACCGAGGAATTCGACTTCGACCAGAGTCCCCGCGCGCCGGTCGTCCTCCCGGTCCACCCGGTGACCACGCTCACCGGCACACCGGCCGACCCGCAGGTCTCGGCCGACTCGGACGGCTGATCCGGACCCGCCGCCTCGCTACCGTCCGACCGCGTCGCGCACCGCGTCCGCGATCGACGAAGGAGACGGCATGACCGCCGCCTCGAGGGTGGCGGCCGAGCCGATCGGCGCGAACGCGGCGCCGACCCGCTGCACGGGGGCCTCGAGCTCCCCGAACAGCTCCTCGTGGACGAGTCCGGCGACTTCCGCACCGAACCCGGCGAACCGGGTGGCGTGGTGGGCGACCACGCATCGCCGGGTGCCGCCGACCGATTCGAGCACGGTCTCGGTGTCGAGGGGGACCAGGGTACGGAGGTCGACCACCTCGACGTCGACGTCCTCGGCCGCGAGCTCCTCGGCGGCCGCGAGAGCGTCGCGCACCGTGCGTCCGTAGGTGACGATGGTGACGTCGGTGCCCGCCCACGCGACATGGGCGGATCCGATCGGGACCCGGTGGTCACCGTCCGGCACCGGTCCGCTCGTCCCGTAGAGGGCGACGTTCTCCACCATCACGCAGGGGTCGTCGTCGAAGATGCAGGAAGTGAGCAGGCCCATCGCGTCGGCGGGCGTGCTCGGCACCACCACCTTCAAGCCCGGGATGTGCGCGAGCCAGCTCTCGAGGGTCTGGGAGTGGGTCGCCCCCGAGCCGATGCCGCCGAACACCGCGGTCCGCACCGTGAGCGGCATGGCGAGGCGGCCCCCCGACATGAACCGCGACTTGGCCGCGTGGTTGACCAGCTGGTCCAGCGCGATGCTCACGAAGTCCATGATCATGACCTCGGCGACCGGCCGGAGCCCGGCCGCCGCGGCCCCGACCGCGGCACCGACGATCGCGGCCTCCGAAATGGGGGTGTCCCGCACCCGGTCGGCGCCATGGGTGGTCGAGAGACCCTTGGTGATCTGGGAGATCCCGCCCCCGGGGTCCGCGATGTCCTCACCGATGAGTACGACGTCGGGGTCGGTCGCGAGGGCCCGGTCGAGCGCGCGGTTGAGCGCCTCGCGCATGCTCATCGTGGTGACGCTCCCGCCTGCATCGTCGACACCGGCCGCGCCGGCCGCCTCGGCCGCACGACTCGCACGGGCCGCCTCGTTCGACTCCCCGTAGACGTCGACCTTGGCGGCGAACCCGCTCGGCAGGTCGGCCGCGAGCGCCGCGCTGAACGCGGCCTCGACCTCGTCGCGCGCCTGGCGCTCGATCTCCTGGGCGATCTCCTCGGTCATCACGTCGTCGCCGAGGAGCGTGCTCCGGTAGCGCGCGATCGGCTCGGCCTTTCGCGCGGCCTCGAGCTCCTCGGCCGGGATGTAGCGCATCGGGTCGCCGAAGTAGTGCCCGAAGAGCCGGAAGGTGGTGCACTCGAGCAGCGTCGGCCCACCCCCTCCCCGGGCCCGTTCGACCGCCGCCGCGAGCGCACCGTGCACCGCATCGGGATCGTTGCCGTCCACGATGGTCGCGGCGATCCCGTAGGCCGTCGCCCGCTCGGCGACGGTGGCTACCGGCTGGGCCTCCGCCGTCGGGGTCATCTCCGCGTACCGGTTGTTCTGGCAGAGGAGCACCACCGGCAGCTGCCAGAGCGCGGCCAGGTTGACGGCCTCGTGGAACGAACCGGTGCCGGTGGCGCCGTCCCCGAAGCTCGCCACGGCCACGTGCTCGGAGCCCATGAGCCGGAGCGCCATCCCGACACCGGTCGCGATCGGCAGCCCCGACCCGACGATGCCGGTCGACAGCACGAGGCCCGCGGTCGGATACGAGATGTGCATCGCGCCGCCCTTCCCCGCGTTGACTCCGGTCTCGCGGGTGAGGATCTCCGCCACGAGGGGTCCGAGCGGCACGCCCTTCGCGATCTGGTCGTGGAGGCCCCGGTACGTGGTGACCAGTTGGTCGTCGATCCGGAGGACGGTCCCGAGCGCGGCTGCGATCGCCTCCTGCCCGGTCGCCGGCCAGTAGGTGCAGGCGAACTCGCCGCCGGAGAGTCCGCGTCGGATGCGCTCGTCACAGGTGCGGATGAGCACCATCAGCTCGTACATCCGCACCCGGTCACCGACCAGCGGCGGCGCGGACGCCGGGGTCGGCGCCATATCGGTCATCCCGTCGACCTCACGACGTCCCCGGCACGACGCGGGAGGTCGCGTAAGCAGCGGCATGGGTCCCCGCGAAGTGTCCCCAGACGACGCCCATCCCGATGGAGGTGCCGCCGCCGTAGTACGCGGGACCCGCAGGGCTCGCGATGACGTTGCCTGCTCCGTACAGCCCCGGGACGGGCCGGTCGTGCACATGCTGGATCCGCCCGTCCGCGTCGACCCGTGGACCACCCTTGGTCCCGACCGAGCCGATGTGGACGGGCAACGCGTAGAAAGGGCCCTCTTCGACGGTGCCGAGGTTGGGATGGGGTGCCGAGGGGTCGCCGTGGAACCGGTCGTAGGCCGACGAGCCGCGGCCGAAGTCGCGGTCGCATCCGTCTCGCACCTGGTGGTTCCACCGCTCGACCGAGTCGAGCAGACCCTCGGGGTCGATGCCGGCCGCCTTGGCCAGGCCGACCAACGAGTCGTGGACGAACAGCCAGCGTGGGTCGGGGTCGGCGGGACGGGTGGTCACCACTCCGTAGCGCGACCGGTACTGATGATCGAAGACCACCCAGCACGGCAGGTGCCTCGGCAGGTACTCGTTGGCGTCGAAGGAGAAGAAGGCCTTCATCATGTCGTTGTAGTTGGCCGCCTCGTTGACGAAGCGCTCACCGAACCGGTTGACGATGATCGAGTGCGGCGCGGTGCGCTCGATCCCTACGAAGCGGGCGAGCGGGTGGCCGTCGTACTCCTCGCCGGGGATGTGGGACGCCGGGTACCACCACGTCTCGGTCAGATTGGCGAGATCCGCGCCGACCGCCATCGCCATCAGCAGCCCGTCGCCCTCGTTGGCCGGCGGGCTGTGAGGGTGGGTGAGCGGACCGGCGAGAAAGTGCGTCCGGAGGGTGGGGTTCCACTCGAAGCCGCCCGAGGCGAGCACGACCGCGGACGCGGGTATCTCGACCGATCCACTTCGACCGCCGCCACCGCCGCCGTCTCCCGCGCCGCCACCGCCGCCGGCCGGCTCGACGACCAGTCCGGCCACCGCATCGCCGGCCATGGTGAGCTCCTTCGCGCGGGTCTCGAGCTCCGGTTCGATGCCGCGGGCAAGGCAGCCGGCGAGCAGTCCGGCGATGAGCGCCTGACCGCAGGCAATCTGATGCTCCGCGATGCGCTGCTGGACGACCGCGGGATCGAACCGCTCGGGAAAGTAGGCGGGCCGCCACTCGACCGTGCTCTCCTGGAGGGTGATCGGCATCCCGAGGACGGGCGGCCGACGGAGGCGCCCTGCCCACGGTCCGAGCGCACCGGCGTCGAAGAGGGCCGGCTCGAGCATCCGTCCCGTCGGCTTGGCCCCTTCCATCTCGGGGTGGTAGTCGGGCCAGGTCATCGGGTTCAGCCGCAGCGTCGTCGAGCGCTCCAACCCGGCCAGGATCGCCGGGCCGTCGTCGACGAATCGCTCGAGCAGGGCCTCGGGCGTGCGCCCGGCGGTCATGATGCCGATGTAGGCGAGCGCCTCCTCCCGCGAGTCCTCGATCCCGAGCTCGGCCATCCGGTGGTTCCGCGGCATCCAGATGCCGCCGCCCGAGACGGCTGTCGTCCCTCCGACCGACCCGGACTTCTCGACGACCCGGACCCGAGCACCACCGTCGTGCGCGGCGATGGCCGCGACCAGCGCGGCCGCCCCCGTCCCGACGACGACGACGTCCGATCCGCGGTCCGATCCGCGCTTCGATGCCCCAGCGAGTCGCGTCGCGCTCACGAGGCGAGGTAACGGTCGAGCTCGCGGTGCATGGTGGCGATGCCTCGCTCGTAGTCGTGCGAGAGCCGCGGACCGTCGAAGCCGAAGGTGTGCACCCCGCGCTGTTGGCGCTCGATGTTGGAGAAATCCTGGAGCGGGATGCGCGGCCAGTGCTCGGCGTCGTCCGGCCCGTACGGTCCCTCGGCGACCGGGCGGTCCACCCCGTCACCCGCAGCCGGAATCGAAACCGACCAGAGCTCGAAGAGACACGCCTCGGCGTCGTCCCCGAGCGGCCGGGACCGATAGCAGAGCGCGTTCCCGTACTGGGGGAGGACGAAGTAGTTGGGGAAGTGGAAGAACATCCCGCCCCAGCGGGCGAGTGCGGCGGGATCCGGTGGGGGCATCTTGATCCCCGCGCCCTCCGCGTACCGGTAGATCTCCTTCACCAGCTCCGTGCCGAAGGTCGAGCCCTCCGGAATCGGCCGGCTGCGCATGCCTTCGATGACGTGCACGTCGCGGTCCATGGTCATCGCCTTCAGCCCGCTGTGGAGCAGGCGGACCGACTCGATGATCGCGTCGATCTCGCCGACCCCGACCTGGCGTCCCTTCTCCGCCTGCGCGTTCGGACGGAGCTGGAAGCTCGAATGACCGTGCTCGTAGATCGAGTAGAGAAGGGAGTCGGGGTCGTAACTCTCGGGATGACCGAGCGTGAGCTGCGGGTGGGTCTGCGGTACGTGGTACCCCTCCATGAAGGCTTCCTGGGCCATCTTCCAGTTGGCCCGGAGCATGACCGACTTCCACCAGTTGACGCGCATGTCGCCGACGCCGAGCGGGTCGAGGAGGTTCGGCAGCGGGTCGAGGGCCTCGAGGAGCGGTGGCGCGGCCGCATCCATGTTGATCCAAACGCAGCCACCCCAGGTGTCGACGCGGACCTTGCGCAGACAGAGCTCGTCGGGGGCAAGCAGTGCCTCGTCGAACGCATGCGGACCGTAGACGAAGGTGTTCTCGCCCTCGAGGTTCCACCGCCACCCGTGGAAAGGGCAGATGATCCTGCCCTTGTCGAAGGTCCCCGAACCCATCGCAAGCTGGGTCGCGCGATGACGGCAGGCGTTCTGGTAGGCGCCGACGGTCGACTCGTCGACGCGCACCACGAGGACCGATTGGTCGCACACCGAGTACTCGACGAAGTCGCCGGGAGAGGGGACCTCCTCGAGGCGGCAGGCCACCTGCCAGACACGCGGCCAGAGGTGCCGCCGTTCGAGGCGGGCGAACTCCGGGTCGTAGTAGCGCTCGGCGGGCACGAAGTCAGGGCGCCCCACCGGATCCATCGCGAAGGGAACCGGCCGCACCGCCACGGGTGCGCCCTCACCGGGGGCCGGAACCGGACGGAGGCCGGTCTCAGCCACCGCCGCCTCCCGAAGCATCGAGGAAGGTGATCCGCCGCTCGCAGAAGCGCCACCTCCCGTCCTCACGGACCAACGTGTCGTGGTACCGGCCGGCCGACACGATGCCGATCCCTTCGGCACCGGCGCGCACGAACAGGTAGTCGGTCGTCCCGGTCGCGGTGTCGCCGTCGATCTCCACCGTCGAGTTGGCGGTCACGTGCTTGCCCCGCGCGCCGTCGGGCTGCACCTTCTCCATCAGAGCCCGGATCGCATCGCGGCCCTCGGCGACCCGACCGGGGAAGGACAGGTGCGCGTCCTCGGTGAACAGGTCCGACCAGGGCTCGAAACGGCCGTCGTCGAGCAGCTGGCTGTAGGCCGAGAGCGCGGCGCTGATCTGGGTCTCGTCGTCCACGTCGGTCCACCCCCGTGTCGTGCGCGCCAACTTTCCCGTGGTCGCTCGCGCCAATGTTAGGCGTGGGCCCCGGCGTGCGTCCCGGGGGGCTTCGCCCTCGGCGAGACCACCCCGGCCTTGCCGGTTCAGACGATCTCGCCGATCACCTCACCGACCGCGTAGGTGTCCCCGGCGGGGCCGATCCGGTGGAGGGTCCCCGCGACCGGCGCGCCGACCTCGTTCTCGACCTTGTCGGTCTCGAGCACGTACATCGGCTGATCCTGGGCGACGGCCGCGCCGTCGTCGACGAGCCACTCGGACAGGACGGCTTCGGTCATCTCCATGCCGAGCTTCGGGATCCTGATCTCGACCGCCACCACCTCCCCGGCCCTGACGCGCGCCGCGGGCGCGCGGCGCACGAGACTACCGTTCACGCACACTGCTAGCTTCGTGTCGCACCAAGCGCCCTGCGCCACGCGCCACGCAGCACTCGTCGGACCTCGAGGAGCAGATCATGGAGAGCCGGAAGCTGGACACGGTCATCTACGAGAAGGACGGGCCGGTCGCCTGGGTCACCCTCGACTTTCCGGAGAAGGCGAACGTCCAGTCCTCCCGGCTCGTCTTCGACGTCGACGAGTGCCTGAACGACGCGAACGCCGACTACGAGGTCAAGGTCCTCGTGATCAAGGCAAACGGTCCCGGCTTCAGCGCCGGTCACGTCGTCCAGGGCGCACCCGGCACGGAGATGCGCGAGATCGACGAATCGACCGCGAAGCTCGGCAGCCCCTGGAAGGGCCAGTGGGAGATCTACGGCAGCCCGGTGATGAAGCTCTGGGAGTTCCCGAAGATCACCATCGCGGAGGTGCACGGCTACTGCCTCGGCGGTGGCACCGTATGGGGCCTGCTCACCGACATGACCGTCGCGTCGGACGATGCCTACTTCCAGTTCCCGGTCCTCCAGGGCATGGGCATGCCGACCATGGAGACCGGCATCGAACCGTGGTTGTTCATGAACTGGAAGCGCGCGTCGGAGTACATGTACACCGGCCAGCAGCTGAGCGCCGCGGACGCGAAGGCACTCGGGTTGGTCAACCGCGTGGTTCCCCGCGATCGCCTGAGCGACGAGGTCGACGAGCTCGCCTTTCACGTGGCCCAGGCCCCGCTCTCGACGCTGATGGCGGCCAAGGCCAACATCCGGCGCGCCTGGGACCTGATGGGGTTGCGCACGCACCTCGAGCAGTCGAACGACCTGCTGACCGTCGCCACCCAGGCGACCGACGTCAAGTCCTTCATCCGCGAGCAGTTCGAGGCAGGCCTCCGCCCGCGCGACGCGGCGAAGCGGAACGCCGAGCGGGCGAAGGAGCTCGCCGCGGCCTCGAAGGAAGCGCGCGCAAAGGCCGCGGCCAACTAACCGGACCGACGGCGGCGCGTGACGCATTGGTCCCACTGCTCGAGCGACTCCGCGAGGTCGTCGGCCGGCAAATCCTCGTCGACCCCGACGTCGTCGCCTCGTACACGACCGACTGGACCGGGCGCTTCGTCGGGCACTCGCCTGCCGTCGTCCGGCCCGGCTCGACCGAGGAGGTCGCGGGCGTCCTGCAGGTCTGCCGCGAAGTCGGTGCGGCGATCGTCCCCCAGGGCGGCAACACCGGGCTCGTCGGTGGCGGAGTGCCCCTCGAAGGCGAGGTCGTTCTCAGCCTCGCCCGGCTGGGCCGCGTCGAACCGGTCGACGAGCTCGCCGGCCAGGTGGGCGCGGGCGCCGGCGCGACGATCGCAGAGCTCCACAGCGCGGCCGGCGCGGCCGGATGGTCCTACGGCGTCGACCTGGGCAGCCGCGCGTCGGCCACCGTCGGCGGGACCGTCGCGACCAACGCGGGCGGCCTCCACGTGCTGCGCTACGGCGACACCCGCGCGCAGGTGCTCGGGCTCGAGGCGGTGCTCGGGACCGGTGCGGTCGTCTCCCACCTCGGCGGGCTGGTCAAGGACAACACCGGCTACCACTGGCCCGGGCTGCTCTGTGGCAGCGAGGGGACCCTCGGGGTGGTCACCGCCGCACGCCTGCGGCTCGTCCCGGCGTCGGCGTGGCGCACGACTGCCGTCCTCGCGTTCTCCGCGGTCGCCGACGCGATCGAGGCCGCCTCGCTCGTCCGCCGTTCGCTCCCCTCGCTCGACGCGTGCGAGCTCTTCTTCGAGAGCGGTGTGCGGTTGGTGTGCTCGGTGACCGGGATGCCTCCTCCCTTCGCCGGGCCCCACCCGGTGTGCCTCCTTCTGGAAGCGGCCGACCGAACTGACCCGACGAACGCACTTGCCGAGGTCACCGACTCGCTGCCCCACGTGCTCGACACGGTCGTCGCCACCGAACCGGGGCCGCGGGCCGCGCTCTGGCGCTATCGCGAAGGCCACACGGAGGCGATCAACACTCTCGGGCCGCCGCACAAGCTCGACGTGACCCTGCCGCATCGGCAGGTCGCCGTCTTCGTCGAGACCGTGGGAACCGCGCTGGCGACCGTCGATCCCGATGCCAAGGTCTGGCTCTTCGGTCACGTGGGTGACGGCAACGTCCATGTCAACGTCACTGGGGTTGCACCCGACGACGAACGCGTCGACGACGCGGTGTTCCGGATGGTTGCCGATGCCGGCGGCAGCATCAGCGCCGAGCATGGGATCGGCACCGCAAAGAAGCGATGGCTCGAGCTCACCCGCACTCCGGCCGAGATCGCAACCTTCCGCGCGATCAAACGAGCCCTCGACCCCGACGGGATCCTCAACCCGAACGTACTCCTCCCCGCGGGGGATCGATGATCCTCCAACTCGTGATCATCGGATTGGGCGTGACGCTCGAACCAATTCCTCTCACTGCGTTCATCCTCATCCTTGCGTCGAAGGGTGGGATCCGAAAAGGTTCGGCGTTCATCGTCGGGTGGCTGGCCTCCCTGATCGTGGTCGTCGCCATCACCCTGGTCGCAACCGGCAACGCACCGCCGAAGCCGAACACGTCGCCCGCCCTCGGAGCCCTCGCCGCGAAGATCGCCCTCGGAGCGGTGCTCCTGCTGGTCGCGTGGCGGCGTTACCGGCGACTGGGTCGGCCGAAGAAGCCGAAGAAGACGCCGAAGTGGCAGGCGGGGATCGACAGCATGTCCCCCTGGTACGCGATGGGACTGGCACCACTGGTCCAGCCCTGGGGACTGATCGCCGCCGGCATCGCCACCATCGTGGAAGCGAAGTTGGCCACGTGGAAGGACTACCTCGCCATCGCGCTCTTCTGCGCTCTCGCGACGGGGACGTACCTGGCAATGGAGATCTACGCGCTGCGGCGCCAGGAAGAGACCCAGGCTTTCCTCATCCGGGTGCGGACGTGGCTCGAGACCCACACCGACCTGCTCATCGTCTGGGTCTCGCTGATCGTGGGGCTCTACCTGATCGGGACGAGCACCTATCTGATCGCGACCTGAGCAGCGTCTCGAGCGCTCGCCGGCGGAAGTCGATGCCTGAGCTGCCTGGCCTCAGGAGAGCGTCGGGGGTGGGTAATCGGGGGTCGGAGAGGCCCTCGGAGACACCTTTCCCGGGTGGTGACATCGCCTTACATCACGTGATGTAAGACCCCGGAGAAGACACCAGACCGGCCGCTCGACGCCGCGAAAGTCCTGGTCCGGGCCTCACGTCCGGCGAATAGTTGCCTGTGTTATACAATCTTTCTTCTGGAGCGCCCGTTCTCCATCTGCAGCGCTCGTCCCTCAGGAGCACCGGAGCCCCTCCGTGGCAACTCACCTCGCATCCACCTCCACTCAGGACCGCACGACCGAGACCATCGCGTCGGCCCTCCTCTCGCTCGCACGGGTGATGAACCAGTTCAAGACCCACGACACGCTCTGCCGTCAGGCGGGTGTCGACCTCGACCGCGGCGGCGCCGCGCTCCTCTACAAGCTGTTCGCCGAAGGTGAGGACGTCCGGCTCGGCGAACTCGCGGATCGGCTCGGCATCGACTCGCCCGCGGTCACCCGGAAGGTTCAGCAGCTCGAACGCGTCGGCCTGGTAACCCGCTCGCCCGATCCCGCCGATGCGCGCGCGGCGCGGGTCCGGCTCGCACCGGCCGGCAGGCGGTCGATCGAGAAGCTGCTCCGTGCCCGCGAGCTCTGGCTCGAAGAGATGCTCGGGGATTGGTCGGAACGGGATCGCGCCGAGCTCGCGCGCCTGCTCGAGCTGCTCGCCACCACGATCGCTCACCTCGGGGAGTCCCCTCATGGCAATTGACCAGGACGCACCAGCGATCGCTGTCGAGCGGGTCGACCCGGAGCACGCCAAGGCCGAGCACCGGCGGATTCTTGTGATCCTCGTCGGGCTGATGCTCGGGATGATGCTGGCCTCCCTCGACCAGACCATCGTCTCGACCGCGCTCCCGACCATCGCCGGCGACCTACACGGGCTCAACCACCTGTCGTGGGTGGTCACCGCGTACCTCTTGACGCTGTGCATCTCGACGCCGCTCTGGGGAAAGCTCGGCGACCTCTACGGGAGAAAGAAGCTCTTCCAGGCGGCGGTCGTCATCTTCATCGTCGGTTCCGCGCTCGCCGGACTCTCCCAAACGATGGTCCAGCTCATCGCGCTCCGGGCCGTCCAGGGTGTCGGAGCGGGCGGCCTGATGGTCGGCGCCCAGGCGATCATGGGCGATGTCGTGAGCCCGCGGCAGCGGGGTCGCTACATGGGTTACTTCGGCGCGGTGTTCGCCTTCACCAGCGTGGCCGGGCCTCTCGCCGGCGGCTTCATCACCGAGCACTTCTCGTGGCGGTGGATCTTCTACATCAACGTGCCGATCGGGATCGTCGCGCTCTTCGTCATCGCCGCGGTCCTGCACATCCCGGTGCGTCGCACCGAGCACGCGGTCGACTACCTCGGGACCGCGCTCCTCGGGGCGGCGGTCACCGCGGTGATCCTGCTCACCACCTGGGGCGGGACCACCTATCCCTGGGGATCCGTGCAGATCGTCGGGCTCGCGGTGATCGCGGTGGCCCTCCTCGCCGCGTTCGTGTGGTCGAGCGCCGCGCCGCGGAACCGCTCATGCCGCCGTCGCTCTTCCGCAACCAGGTTTTCACGGTGACCAGCGCGATCGGGTTCGTCGTCGGCTTCATCATGTTCGGCGCCATGATCTACATCCCGCTCTACCTGCAGACCGTGCACGGCGCGACGCCGACGAGCTCGGGCCTGCAGCTCCTCCCGCTGGTCATCGGCATGCTCTGCACCTTCATCCCGAGCGGACGCCTGGTGACGCGGTGGGGCCGCTACAAGATCTTCCCTGTGATGGGCACCGCGGTCATGGCACTCGGGCTCTTCCTCCTCTCTCTGATGTCGCCCACCACTCCGCTGTTCGTCTCGTCGATCTACATGGTGGTCGTCGGGCTCGGCATCGGCCTGGTGATGCAGGTGCTCGTCGTGGCGGTGCAGAACGCAGTCCCCTACAGCCAGCTCGGCACCACGACGTCCGCCGCGACCTTCTTCCGCACCATCGGCGGCGCGTTCGGTGTCGCGCTCTTCGGCACGATCTTCAACAATCGTCTCTTCGCCGAGTTGCCTCACTACCTGCCGGCGTCGGTCGTCCATCAGCTCGCCGGGCACAACATCTCGTCCAACCCCGCGCAGATCAACGCCTTGCCGCCTGCGATCCATGAGGGGTTCGTGCAGGCCTTCAGCCACTCGCTCGACGTCGTCTTCCTGGTCGGGGTGCCCTTCGCGGTGATGGCGTTCGTGCTGAGCCTGTTCTTGAAGGAGGTTCCCCTCCGCGATCACGCGCACCTCCCCGCCAACGGAGAGGCACCTGCGGAGACCGCGGATGCCGGGAGCACGGATCCCACGGCTGCGATGATCTGAGGGCGCCGACGCCGCGCGGGATGGGAGGCTCGAGGACGCCCGGCGGCCTCGAGCTCGCATCCGGTGCGCTCTACCCCGGAGACACCGTTGCCCAACCCCGGAATCGGCGTGCAGTATGGCTGCATGTCCGATCCGAAGACGCCGCGCATCCCACCGTTGCCCGCCGGCGAGTGGAACGAATTCCTCCAACGCCTCGTCGACGCGGGCCCGGGAGGCCGGGACCATCCCCTCAACATCTTCACCACCCTCGCCCGCAGTCCCGACGTGTTCCGCCGTTGGATCGGGTTCGGGACCGCCCTTCTCCAGGGCGCGATCGCGGACCGTGAACGCGAACTGGTGATCCTCCGGGTCGCGCAGCTCACCGAGAGCGAATACGAGTGGACCCAGCACGTTCCGATGGCGTTGGCCGCTGGCGTCACCGAGGAGGAGATCGAGGCGGTGCGACGGGCTCGCGACCGGCAGGGGTGGCCCCACGAGGACGAGGTGCTGTTGCGGGTCGTCGACGAGCTCGATTTCCTCGGCTTCCTCGAGGATGCGACCTGGGAGGACGCCCACAAGATCCTCGGCGATGCGGGGATGATCGAGCTGCTCATGCTCGTCGGTCAGTACCAGATGGTGGCGATGGTCCTCCGTACCGTCCGCATCCAGCTCGAGGACGAGTGACCCCCGGTCGTCTGGAAGAACGGTCGGTCGTCGTCGTTGGAGCCGGCACCCGCCCGAACGATCACCCGGACCAGCCGGTCGGAAACGGACGGGCCATCGCCGTCGCCGCGGCCCGCGAAGGCGCGGTCGTGCGGTGCGTCGACCGCGATCGGTCGCTCGCACTCGCGACCGTCCGCATGATCGAGGACGACGGCGGAACGGGGACCGCGGTCGAGGCCGACGTCTCGACCGAGTCGGGCTGTCGCGAGGCGCTCGGCGCATTCGGGCCCAGGTCGATCGACGGGCTCGTCCTGAACGTGGGCATCGGGGAGGGGATGAGGATCGAGGGCACCAGTCCCGAGCAGTGGGACGCGACTTTCGCCGTCAACCTGCGCGCCCACTTCCTCCTCGTCCGTCACGCGAGCGATCTCCTGGCCGAGGGCGCGTCGATCGTGTTCATCGGATCGGTGGCCGGGCTCGGGCCGGGTAGCAGGATTCCCGCGTACGACGCGTCGAAGGCGGGTCTCATCGCGCTCTGCCGGCACGTGGCTCTCGAGTTCGCACGAAGGGGGATCCGGGCCAACGTGGTCGCGCCCGGCCTCATCGACACCCCGCTCGGGCGGCTCGCGTCGGCGGGCCGGCCCGGCCGGGAGCGGACACCGGTTCCTCTCGGCCGGCAGGGGACGGCCTGGGAGGTCGCGTCGGCGGTGGTCTTCCTCCTGTCGAACGAGGCGAGCTACATCACCGGACAGGTGCTCCCCGTCGACGGAGGCCTCACCCTCCTCTGAAGTCTTCGGCGCGACCGCCGATGACCGTCGCGACCGGCTCGATCGGCGATGTGGGAGCATCTCGTGCGATGCTCGAACGCAGGATCGACCTAGGCACGGTGGAGCTCGCCACTGCAGAATCCGGATCCGGCGGCCGTCCGTTCCTCCTCCTGCACGGGTTCACCGGCGCGAAGGAGGACCTCGCCGAATGGCTCGATCCCCTTGCGGATGCCGGGTGGCACGCGGTCGCGCCCGACCACCGTGGCCACGGCTCGAGCTCGAAGCCAACCGACGAGAGCGCCTACTCCTTCGAGATCCTCGCCGACGACGCGTTGGCACTCGTCGACGCGCTCGGCTGGGACCGCTACGCCCTGCTCGGCCATTCGATGGGCGGCATGGTCGCACAGTTCATGGCCACCAAGACCCCTGAGCGACTGACCGCACTCGTCTTGATGGACACCGGGCACGGGCCGGTGCAGGGTCTCGACCCGACGCTCGTCGAGGCCGCGGTGTCCATCGTGCGGAACCAAGGCATCGACGCGCTCGCCGATCTGCTCGCGGACCGCGAGAGCCCGCTCGACACCCCGGCACATCAACGGCTCCTCGCCGAGAAGCCCGGCTACGCGGAGTTCGAAGACCGCAAGTTCCGGTCGACCTCGCCATCGCTCTACGCGCCGATGGCCTCCTCGTTCGTGCACGCGACCGACCGCCTCGACGACCTGCGGCGCCTCCCCGGCTCGCTGCCGGCACTGGTGATCGTCGGCGAAGAGGACGATCCGTTCATCGGGCCGTCGGAGCGGATGGCCGAGGCGATCCCGAATTCCTCGCTGGCGGTCATCCCGAACGCCGGGCACAGCCCCCAGTTCGAGAATCCGGAAGCCTGTTGGGCTGCGCTCTCGGGCTTCCTCGACGGGGTCGACCGCTAGCCCGCCGGACAGCCCGACCGCAGGTCATTCCTCCGGTTCGGATCCCCGGGCGTGCATCGCCCGGTCGATGGACTTGACAACCGACGGGTCGAGCAGGGTTGTCACGTCCCCGAGCGGACGCTCGTCGGCGACGTCGCGGAGTAGCCGGCGCATGATCTTGCCGCTGCGGGTCTTCGGCAACTCCGGCGTGAGAAGGATCTGCCGGGGCTTCGCGATCGGGCCGATGGTCACGGCCACTGCGTCGCGGAGCTCTTCGACGAGCGCTTCACCGTCCTCCTCGCTGGTCGGTCCCTCCCCCTTGACCGTGACGAACGCGACGATCCCCTGCCCGGTGGTCGGATCGGACGCACCGACGACCGCCGCCTCGGCGACCCGCGGATCGCCGACCAGCGCGTGCTCGACCTCGGTGGTCGAGATGCGGTGCCCCGAGATGTTCATCACGTCGTCGATGCGTCCGAGAAGCCAGATGTCGCCGTCCTCGTCGCGCTTCGTGCCGTCGCCGGCGAAGTAGCGACCCGGGAAGCGCGACCAGTAGGTCTGCCGGTAGCGCTCCTGGTCACCCCAGATCCCGCGGAACATCCCCGGCCAGGGCTCGGTGATCACCAGATAGCCGCCCTCTCCGTTGCCGACGGAGCGGCCGTCGTTGTCGACGACGTCGGCGCTCACCCCGGGAAAGGCGTCATCGCCGCGCCGGGCTTGGTGGACGTGATCCCCGGCAGTGGGGTGATCATGATGCCGCCCGTCTCGGTCTGCCACCAGGTGTCGACGATCGGGCAACGGTTGCGTCCGACGTGCTCGCGGTACCACATCCACGCCTCGGGGTTGATCGGCTCCCCGACCGAGCCGAGCAGCCGGAGGCTCGAGAGGTCATGGTCCGCCGGGTAAGACTCGCCCCATTTCATGAGTGTCCGGATGGTGGTCGGCGCGGTGTAGAGGATCGAGACCTTGTAGTCGTCGACGATCTGCCACCAGCGGTCCTTGCCACCCGCGTCCGGCGTCCCTTCGTAGAGCACCGAGGTGGTGCCGTTCGCGAGCGGGCCGTAGACGATGTAACTGTGCCCGGTGACCCATCCGACGTCGGCCGCGGTCCAAAAGACGTCCTGTTCCGGTTTGACGTCGAAGATCAGCCGGTGAGTGGTCGCGCAATGGGTGAGGTACCCACCAGTCGTGTGGAGGATCCCTTTCGGTCGGGCCGTCGTCCCGCTCGTGTACATGATGTAGAGCGGTTGCTCGGCGTCGAAAGAGCGCGCCTGGTGCTCGGGTGACTGCGGGTCGACCAGCTCGTCCCACCAGATGTCACGACCGCCGGTCCAGGAGACCGGTTGCCCGGTGCGGCGGACGACGAGCACGCTTCGCACGTCGGGGCACTGGGTGAGCGCTTCGTCGACACCGGACTTCAGAGGGGTTGCCACGCCACGCCGGAATCCGCCGTCGGCGGTGATCACCACGCGGGCATCCGCGTCGATGATCCTCCCGGCGAGCGCCGCCGCCGAGAATCCCCCGAAGACGACCGAGTGGGGAGCGCCGAGCCTTGCGCAGGCAAGCATCGCGACGACGGTCTCGGGGATCATCGGCATGTAGATGGCCACCCGGTCGCCGGCGTCGACGCCGAGCTGGCTGAGCCCGTTCGCCGCGCGACACACCATGTCCTTCAGGTCGGCGTAGGTGATGGTCCGCACCTCGCCGTCGGGCTCACCTACCCAGTGGAAGGCGACCTTGTCCCCACGCCCCGCCGCCACATGGCGGTCGACGCAGTTCACACATGCGTTGAGCTTCCCGCCGACGAACCACTCCGAGAACGGCGGGTCCCATTCGAGCACCTTCGTCCAGGGTTGGTCCCACTGGAGCCACTTCGCCTGCTCGGCCCACCACCCGATCGGGTCCTTGGCCGCCTCGACGTAGACGTCCGGCTTCGCGTTCGCACGGGCGACGAACTCGCCCGGCGGGTCGAAGCGGCGCGTCTCGCGCAGAAGCGCGTCGAGGGCCGGCCCGTCGGCACCGCCGGACTGTGCACCGCCAAACTGTGCGCCAGAGCCGTCGACTCGCTCGTCGGGTCGGTGGTCGATTGGCAGTTCCGGATTCGCGGCCATCTCAGGCCGCGTGACTGACCGGGCCTGAGGGCGCGGCCGGCCGCTCCGCCAACGGGTGCGTCGGCATCAGTGCCTTCTTGAAGGTCTCGTTCACCACACCGGCGAAGGATGCGTACCAGGCGGCCGTCGCGGTCGCGAGTCCGACCCATCCACCGGCCTTGGTGACGTTGGCCATGTTCTCGAATGCCCCGATGGTCAGCAGCACGAACGTGGCGGTCAGGAGAACGAAGACCGCGACCACTGCCGCGGAGACCCGGAACGAGGCGATCGTCATGTAGGCGGTGAAGATCGTCCATCCGAGGAGGAAGACGCCCACCGCGATCGGGACGTCGCTCGCGGGCTTGATGCCCGGGACGATTGCCCGAGAAAGCACGTAGTACGAGATCCAGAAGGCGCCGAACGAGGTGAAAGCGACGGCGCCGAACGTGTTCTTACGGACGAACTCCCACATGCCGGCGAGGATCTGGGCGACCCCGCCGTAGACGAGTGCCAGAGCGAGCGCGGCGTCGACTCCTGCTCCCCAGACGTTGGTGTTGGCGATGCTCAACGCAAACGTCGTCATCGCGAAGGCCGCAAGGCCGAGCGGGGCAGGATCGGCGACCACATGACCGACGATCGATCGACCCCCCGAACCTTCCATCGGCATCGCAGCTCCCGGCCTGATCGATTCAACTGTCATGGGTTGCCCCCTTCTCGAGATTCGCCCTTTGCGGCGCTCCTTCCAAACTGTGGAACGAGCACATACCCAGGTGAGTTGCCGCGAAAACCAAGGCGACCGGCAAATCGCGAGTCGCCCTCGATCGTCCCCCTTCCATCGATCGTTCGTCCGCTGCCCGTTCGTCCACAGCCGGGCGCGGGTATGGCGTGCGGCATGCCTCCAGATCGTCCTGCCGGCGCGGGCGGGACGAAGTTTCGCTCCGCCGCGATACGATGATGTCTGCAACTTCATCCAGACGAGCCGAGGCACCTGGGCCGACGACGCTCACCAACCGATCCGAGGAGGACACGGTGGTAAGGCCAGGCGATGAGGAGAGCATCATGAGTGACCCAACTGCTGGCGCGCGCCACTACCGGGGGCGTCGCCCCACCTGTGACCTCTACCTGCCAGGCCATCTCGTGCACTGGATCCAGGCCAAGAAGGCCTTCGAGCATCGGTTCGGCTGGGGCCGGCTGGAGCGGATCGGCGAAGCCGTCGTTACCGTCCGCTACCTCGACCGGATCGGACGCTACCGGACCCACGACACCGCCGAACTGGGCTTTCATGCCTCACCAGGGGACAAGATCAGCGTGTGCGAACCGTACGGGGTCCTGCGCTACGACACCGACGACGGTCGCACGCTGCTCGTCGGCGTGGCCGACGACGCCGCGCCCTGGGTGCCGTGCCGGTACGAGCCGCTGGAAGAGATCACCCCGGACACCCTCGCCGAGCGGATCCGCACCCACGGGGGGCTCAGTGTCCCGGCCCACGCGTTGGCGCCCTTCGAGCACGCCGTCGACAGCGCCTGACCGGGTCCTCGGTTTCAGCCCGCCGCGCCGCTTCCTCCGAGCCCGAACCGGCCCGGGTCGAACGGCGCGAGGGCTGGGATCTCCTCGCCGAGCACCGAGGCCGCGACCAGTGCACCGGAGTACGCGCCGAGCAACAACCCCTCGGCGCCGTGCCCGGTGCAGACGTGGACGTTCGACCGACCGGGCAGCAAGCCGAGGAGCGGTCGTTCGTCCGCGCTGGCCGGGCGCAGCCCGACCCGCACTTCGGTGAAGGCGGCGGTGGCGAGCCCGGGCGCGATGGCGACGCACTCGCGGAGAAGATCACGGAGGCCTGCGGCGGTCGGGCGGACGTCGAAGCCGGCGTCGGCCTCGAAGGTCCCTCCGCAGGCGACCCGCCCTCCGGACCAGGGGACCAGGTAGAAGTTGAGGATCGGCTGCACGATCGGCCACCGGCCGCTGTCCGGATGCCCTTCCACCGTCACGTGCACGATCTGCCCCTTCAGGGGCGCAACCGGGAGCTCGACCCCGAAGGCGCTCGCCACTTCACCGGACCATGCTCCTGCCGCGAGCACGACCGATCCGGCCGAGATCCGCTCCGCACCGACCTGCACCGCGGTCACCCGGTCGCCGGAACGCTCGACTGCGCTCGTCTTCCCCTCGCGGAGCGCCACGCCGCGCCGCGCTCCGGCAGTGCGGAGGGCGGCGGTCAGGCCGCGCCCGTCCACCCGCGCAGCCAGCGGATTGTGGAGCGCCCGCCAGACCTGCCGCAGCGGCGGGAACATCGACCGGGCGTCATCGGACGAGATCTCCTCGATTCCCGGCGTGCGTCCCCGGATCGTGCGCAGAGCCTCGGTGAACCACGGGTCTTCGTGCTGCTCGAGCGCGACGACGAGCGACCCGCACCGTTCGAATGCGCCGGGACCGGGGTCCACTCCGCTGTCGGAGAGCCGCGCGATCAGCTCGTCGAGGTGGGCCGCGGCATCCTCCGCGAAGCGCCACCACGTGTCGTCCGGGTCCCGCCAGGTCTGGGGCGAACAGATGCCCGCTCCGGCATCGGAGGCCCGTCCCGGCTCACCGGCGTCGGCCAGCACCACCCGTGCTCCCGAACGCGCCAGCTCGTAGGCGACCGACGAGCCGAGCAGACCGCCGCCGATCACGAGCACGTCCGCGGTGGGCATGTCGGTCAGCGTACGACGCGCTTCCGGGACCCGAACGACAGCACCGGGGTAGCCTCGGCCCCGCCGATCGACGGAGGCGGCCTCGGCGACGGTGGCATCGGCCCGAGATCCGGCAGGACGAGCGCTCGAACCAGGAGACACGGTGCCCCACGAGGTGCGGATCGAGGACCTGCGCGAGCCGCGGCGTTCCCCCGAGGAGCAGTCATTCTACGAGTACGCGCTCACGATGGAGGTGGGCCTCGACCCGGAGAGCATCGTCGCGGAAGCCCGCCGAGCGACCGGGCTGTCGGACTTCGGCGACACCGGAGTGCTCGAGCGGCTCGCCATGCAGGTCGCCGCGGTCGAAGGTGACGCCGGGCTCTCCGGTCTCGGGCGCTTCATCGTCCGGGAGCGGCTCGTCGGCCTGTTGAAAGCGCGCCTTCGCTACGAGGACTACGTCTCGCGCTACCCCGAGGCCCTCGAGGTCGAGCTCGAGCCGCCGGTGGTCGTCGTCGGGCTACCACGGTCGGGCACCACCCACCTGGTCAACCTGCTCGCCGCCGACGCGCGCTTCCGGTCGATGCCCTGGTGGGAGGTGGTCGAGCCGATCCCGGTGGTCGGCGACGGTCCCGGTCCCGACGGCGTCGACCCACGCTACCGACGCTGCCTCGCGATGTACGAGATGACCAAGAAGGTGGCGCCCCTCACCGCGCTCGATGCACGACCGGCCGCCCTGGAGCATCGAGGAGGACTGCGAGCTCGTCGATCTCGACCTCTGCTCCTACACCCTCGAGTGGCACGCTCGGGTCCCCACCTGGCGCGACGCCTACTTCGGGCTCGACCAACCCGCCCACTACGCCTTCTTGGCACAGGAGCTCAAGGTGCTCAGTCATCTGCGCGGCCCGAAACGCTGGGTGCTGAAGACTCCGCAGCACCTCGAGCAGATCGGACCGCTGCTCGAGACCTTTCCGGACGCGACGATCGCACTCACCCTGCGCGACCCGGTCGCGGTCCTCCAGTCGGCCGTCACCATGCTCGCCTACGGCGACCGGACCCGGCGGGTCCATGTCGAGCCGGACGAGCTCGTCGCCTACTGGGCCGACCGCGTCGAGCGTCTCCTGCGGGCCGCGGTCCGCGACGTCGGGACGATCCCCCCGTCACAGAGAGTCGACGTGGAATTCGAGCAATTCATGGCCGACGACCTGGCCATGGCGGCCACGATTCTCGATGTCGCCGGCCTCGGGCTGACCGACGCCGCCAAGGCCCAGCTCACCACCTACCTGGCCGGCAACCCGCGCGTGGAAAGAGGGCCGGGTCGTCTACGACCTGCGGGCCGACTTCCACCTCGAGCCCGACGACCTCTACCGGCGCTTCGGCTTCTACTACGAGGCCTTCCCCCAAGTTCGGCGCGAGGTGACGTGAGCATGTCCGGGATCCACCGAGAGCGACCGGGAGCAGACGCCATCACCGCGGCGACCGGCGAGTCCGCCCGCTCGGTCGGCGAAGGCATCTGGCTCTCCCCCGGACTCTCCAACAGCTACCTGCTCGCCACCGACGACGGCCGCATCGTGGTCAACACCGGGATGGGCTTCGAAGGGCCGCTCCACCGCCGTGCGTACGACACGGTCGCGCCGTCGGCCACCCGGGCGATCGCGCTGACCCAGGGCCATTTCGACCACGTGGGCGGCGTCGACGCGCTGCGCGACGAGGGCACCGACGTGATCGCACAGGCCAACTTCCCCACCTGGCGCGCCGACAACGAGCGCCTCGAGCGCTTCCGTTCGCGCAACGCGGCCTTCGCCTGGATGAAGGCCATCGCCGCGGCGATCGAGCACGCGAAGAACCTTCCGGCGGGCGCGACCGCGCAGTCCCGTCCGGAGCCGACCGTGACCTTCGACACCCGGCTCGACCTCACCGTCGGGGGCCGCGAGCTCGTCCTGCTCTCGACGCCCGGCGGAGAGACCACCGATTCGCTGGTGATCTGGCTCCCCGATTCGAGGACGGCCTTGACCGGGAACCTCTTCGGTCCCCTGTTCGGTCATGTGCCCAACCTGGTCACCATGCGCGGCGACCGCTACCGCGACGCGCTCGACTACGTCGCGTCGCTCGAGACCGTGCTCGACCTCTCGCCGGACCGACTGCTCACCGGCCACTTCGACCCCGTCGACGGCGCGGACCGCATCGCCTCGGAGATCGAGGCCATGCGCGACGCGACGCTCTGGGTGCACGACCGCACAGTCGAGGGGATGAACGAAGGAGCCGACGTCCACACCCTGATGCGCGTGATCCGGCTTCCCGAGCGGTTCGACCTCGGCGAGGGCTACGGCACGACCCGCTGGAACGTGCGGGCCATCTGGGAGAACTACGCCGGTTGGTTCCACCACCGCTCGACGACCGAGCTCTACGGGGTCCCGGCCTCCGAGGTCGCACCCGACGTCGTGGCCGCGGCCGGGGCGGGGGCCCTCGTCGCAGCTGCCCGGGCACGCCTCGCCGAGGGCGAACCGGTGGCCGCCCTCCACCTGACCGATCTCGTCCTCGCGGCAGACCCTGGCGACGCCGGCGCGAAGGCCGCGGCGGCTGCGGCCAACCGGGAACTGCTCGACGCGAGCGAGAACTTCTGGGAGCGTGCCTGGCTCGACCGGACGATCCACCACCTGGAGGAAGGGTGACCAACCAGCTCAGTTTCGACTTCACCGACACCGCGGTCCTCGTCACCGGTGGTACGAGCGGGATCGGCAATGCGGTCGCCGGTGCCTTCGCCGATGCCGGCGCGAGCGTGACCGTCACCGGCCGTCGGGCCGGTGCCGGCGGGTACGAGACCGACCTCGGACGGTTCGACTACCGGCAGGTCGAGATGACCGATCCCGACTCGGTCGACGCCCTGGTGGGCTCGCTCGACCGGCTCGACGTCCTGGTCAACAACGCGGGCGCCAACTTCCCCGGTGGTCGCGACGAGTGGGAGCCCGACGCGTTCGCCGCGGCGCTCTCCCTCAACCTCGCCGGGCCGATGCGCCTGACCGTCGGATGTCGCCCGTTGCTCCGCAACAGCAGCATGGCCGGGGGCGGGTGCGTGATCAACATGGTGTCGCTCGCCGCGTTCCGCTCCATCCCCATCGTTCCCGGGTACGCATCGGCGAAGGCAGGGCTCGCGACCCTCACCGTCAACCTTGCCAAGCTGTGGTGCGCGGACGGCATCCGGGTCAACGTGGTCGCACCGGGGGTCATCGAGACGCCGATGACCGCACCGATGGCCGACTTTCCCGAGCTCCTCGACGCGGAGGTCTCGCGGATCGCGATGGGGCGCCTCGGGACACCAGCCGACGTGGTCGGTGCGGTGCAGTTCCTTGCCAGCTCGTCCGCCGCCTACGTCACCGGCCACATCCTGGTCGCCGACGGCGGCTACCTGCTGAGCTGAGTCCGATGGCACCGCTCGCACCCCACTACCACGTCGGCATCGTCGTCCCCGACGTCGCGGTCGCCCGGACGCTCCTCACCGAGCAGCTCGGTGTCACCTGGGGGCCGACCCTCCGCCTCGACCGTACCGAGTACCGTGACGGCACGGGGGCCGACCTCGTGCTGCCGACCACCTTCTGCTATTCGGTCGACGAGCCGCGCATCGAACTGCTCGAGGAGGTGCCCGGTTCGGTCTGGGTACGCAACGAGCATTCCAACCTCCACCACATCGGGTTCTGGAGCGACGATCTGCCGGCCGACAGCGCCCGGCTCGCCGGCGGCGGATGCCCGCTGCAGCTCTGCGGCCGCGCCGGACACGACGCCCCGGTGTCCTTCGCCTATCACCGCAACGACCTCGGCGTCCGGGTCGAGATCGTCGACGCGGCCATGCGTGACGTGATGTCCTTCCTCTTCGAGCCCGAGGGCTGAGGCCGGATGGGGCCGGAGCACATGCGCCAGGTCCGGGTCCACGGACCCGGCGACGTGCGGGTCGACGAGGTGCCCGCACCGGACCCGGGCCGGCGCGACGTGCTGGTGCGGATTGCCGCTTGCGGCATCTGTGGCAGCGACCTCTCGTACATCAAGCTGGGTGGAGTTGCCGGGCCGACCGGCACGGCGATGTGCCTCGGCCACGAGATGGCGGGGGTCGTCGAGTGGGCGGGCACCGAGGTCACCTCCGCCCGCACCGGCGACCGGGTCGTCGTGCAGCCCGGCAACGACGAGCTGGGGCGGATCGGCAACGGCGCGCCCGAAGGCGGGCTGACGCCGCTCCTCCTCGTCACCGATGCCGACCGCGGACGTCTCCACCGGGTACCCGACGAGCTCTCCCTCGACGTCGCGTCCTTCGCGGAGCCGCTCGCGGTCGGGATGCACGCCGCCGATCAGGCCGAGGTCGAGCGCGGCGAGGGTGTCGCGGTCTTCGGTTGCGGCCCGATCGGGCTCGCGGCCATCGCCACACTCGTGGACCGGGGCCACGAGCGGGTGGTCGCGATCGACCCCAGCCCCACCCGACTCGATCTCGCAGGCGCACTCGGCGCGCAGGCGGTGCTGGACCCGGCCGACGTCGACGTCTGGGAAGAGCTCGTCCGGCTGCACGGCACGGCGCCCTTCCCCTTTGGCCCGACACCGGCGACCCGCGCGTTCATCGAGGCCTCGGGCTCGGCTCGAGTGATCACCGACGTGATCACTCGCGGACCGGTCGGCGGCCGGCTGTCGGTGGTCGCCCTGCACTACGAACCCGTTCCGACCAACTACCTCATGGTGCTCATGAAGCAGTTCACCATCCGCGGATCGATGGAGTACCCACCGCGCTTTGCGGATGCGATCGATCTGCTCGCCCGCCAGGACCTGTCGGGTCTCATCACCCACCGCTTTCCCCTCTCCCGGTTCAACGATGCGCTGGGCTTGCTCGAGGGCTCGAAAGACTGCGGCAAGGTGCTGATCACCATGGAGGGCGAGTGAGCGGCGGGTGCGGGCGCCGGCGCAGATCCGGCGCCGGAGCAAGAGGTCGAGTGAGAGCCCGGTGAGACAGGCAGAGAGAGGCAGGCAGCGATGTACCGAGTGATCCAGTGGGCGACCGGCAATGTGGGCAGAGCGGCGCTCGAGGGGGTGCTCCACCATCCCGACCTCGAGCTCGCCGGGTGCTGGGTGCACTCCGAAGAGAAGGACGGCACCGACGTCGGGACGCTGATCGGGCGCGACCCGATCGGAATCCTCGCCACCCGAGACGTCGAAGCCCTCCTCGCCCTCGAGGCCGACTGCGTCGTCTACACGCCGATCTTCGCGGACGCCGAGGTCGTGAGACGGATCCTCGGATCGGGCAAGAACGTGGTCACGCCGCTCGGCTGGTTCTACCCTCCCAACGACGAGCGCGAGCGCATGGACGCGGCCTGTCGCGAGGCGGGCGTCACCCTGCACGGGACCGGGATCCACCCCGGCGGCATCACCGAGCGGTTCCCGCTGATGGTCTCGGCGCTCTCCGACTCGATCACCGCCGTCCGGGCCGAGGAGTTCTCCGACATCCGCACCTATGGCGCACCCGAGGTGATCCGCGACTGGATGCTCTTCGGGAAGACTCCCGAGGAGTCGCGCACGAGCATCATGGCCGAAGCCCTCGGCGCAGGCTTCCGCCAGTCGGTCCACATGGTCGCCGACGAACTGGGCTTCCGTCTCGACCCCGAGCTCCGCACGACCCACGAGATGGCGGTCGCCACCGCGCCCATCGAGTCGCCGATCGGGCCGATTGGTCCCGGCCGAGTGGCGGCCCAGCGGTTCCGGTGGGAAGGATTGGTCGGCGGCCGCCCCGTGGTGACCGCAGCAGTCAACTGGCTGATGGGCGAGGAGCATCTCGACCCGCCGTGGACCTTCGGCCCCGAGGGTGAGCACTTCGAGGTGGAGATCACCGGCGACCCCGATTGCCTGGTGACCTTCCGCAAGCTCCATCCCGAATCGATCGAGAAGGGACTCGCGCGCGAACCCGGGCATCGTCGCCACCGCGATGCACCTCGTGAACGCGGTTCCCTATGTCTGCGAGGCGGAGCCCGGGCTCAGGACCTACCTCGATCTGCCCCTCGTGGCGGGCCGGGCGGCGGCGGGCCTCCGGCGCGAGCCGAACGGACGGCAGGGCTCGTGATCCTCGACCGTTTCCGGCTCGACGAGCGGGTCGCGATCGTGACCGGCGCCGGACTTGGCATCGGACGAGGGATCGCGATCGGACTCGCCGAGGCGGGCGCCGACGTGGTGCTCGCCGCCCGCACCGAAGGAGACCTCCGAGAGGTCGCCGCGCGGGTCGAACAGACCGGGCGGCGTGCGCTCGTCGTCCCGACCGACGTCATGGAACTCGCCGCACTCGAACGCCTGGTGGACGCAACCGTCGAGGAGTTCGGCCGGGTCGACGTCGCGGTCAACAACGCCGGCGGCGCCATGCCCCGGGCGGCGATGCAGACGAGCGACCGCTTTCTCGAGACTGCGTTCCACTTCAACGTGACCGCGCCGTTCACCTTGACCAAGCTGGTGGCCCGCCAGATGGTCGACACGAGCGGCAGCGGGGCGATCGTCAACATCTCGTCGCGCTCGGCCAGCATGACCCAGACCAGCTTCGCCGCTTATGGCGCGGCCAAAGCGGCCCTCGACCGTCTCACTCGCAATATGGCGCCTGAGCTCGCACCCCGGGTTCGCCTCAACGCGATCGACGTCGGCGGGGTCGCCACGCGGTCACTCGAGGTGGTCCTGACCGACGACGGACTGCGTCAGCAGTTTCTCGAAGGTACGCCGATGGGCCGCCCAGGCGAACCCGAAGACATCGCGTGCGCGGTCCTCTACCTGGTGTCCGACGCGAGTTCGTGGGTGACCGGCAAGGTGTTCGAGATCGACGGGGGCACCGAAGCTCCTGCGATCGGCGTGCCGGCACCGCCACTCGAACCGAGCTGACTAGAGCCGGAGTCGCTACCCTCAAGCGGGAACTCGCCTGGTTCCACGATCGGCAGACCTGGCCGAGTCGGGATGTACTGCGCTCGACAGTCTTCGACGACATCGAGGACTTCTGCAACTCACAGCAGACCCAGAGCCACTCGGATACCGCTCACCGGCCGAGATCGAGGAAGCCGCCGTGGCTCACTCAAACGTGAGCGCGGACGCGGGTCAACACCAGTTGGAGCCCATGCGTTTGAGGTCCGGCTCGAAGTCACCGGGTTTACAACTCCGACCCATTAGTCCATTCCGTCAGATGCCGTGGCCGATACAGGTCTGCGGTGAGTAGCTACTGCTATTCGTCCCATCAGGACAGATCGTGTTCGACCATGTGATGCTCGTCAGAGTCGCGCCGGTAAACGAGGCGCCGGTCAGATTCGCGCCTGTGAAATTGGCTCCGGCCAAATTGGCGTTCGTGAAGCTCGAGTAGTAGCCACTTGCCCCCGACCAGTTAGACCCGCCCAACGTGGCGCCCGTCATGTTCACCTCACCCACGTTCGAGTTGCTGAAGTTGAGGTAGTACCCATCGATGTTCGTCAGGG
Organism: uncultured Acidimicrobiaceae bacterium; assembly: GCA_963784155.1. Classification (GTDB taxonomy): domain Bacteria; phylum Actinomycetota; class Acidimicrobiia; order Acidimicrobiales; family RAAP-2; genus Bog-756. The sequence goes on along the minus strand of CAWAQF010000007.1, from coordinate 47,992 downwards.
TCGCGCCCCATAACGTGGCTCCTGTCGCGCTCGGCGCCATACAGCACGGCGTTATTAAGGTCGGCGGCAGTCAGATTCGCGTTGTTCAACGTTGATGCGTACAGTTGCATACTGGTCATGGTGGCATCGATGAACGAGTCGGTGGATAGGTCGATCCAACTCCAGTTGTCGCTTGACAGGTTGCACGTGTTGTAGTTCAGGTTGGACGCCGGAGGCGACGAGCAGGTATTCACGGTGGCTCCGGCAGGTCCCTGTGGACCAGCAGGTCCCTGTGGACCAGTCGCGCCATTGGTCCCGTTGGTCCCATTAGTTCCTGCCGGACCCTGAGGACCCTGCGAGTTCCATGAGATCACGGTGGCTCCTGCCTTACAGGTGGGCATCGCCGTACCGACTTGCGTCAGTTTCCCCTTCGCCAGACAGGCGTAATAAGTCGTCGACGGCGCTGACGCGGAAGCTTCAACAACTCCGCCGGCGAGTCCACCGCCAAGAAGCAATCCGATCCCTACAGCAACAACGACTGTCCTGTTCCGCATCGCTCAACCTCCGGCATGGAGCGGCATGGCAATTCGCCATGATGAAAAATCGTGACTGAATCTTTTGGATAGTCGCAACAGCGGGCGCGAAAGGTAACGAGATTCCACAAAATTCAGATTCGACTACAGGCGTTCCTTGCCTGAAAGAGACGGATCGCTACCTTCCAACTTGGCGATCACGGCGTGGATGTCTGCGACCCGTTGAGGCCCCGCAGGCGGCTGCGCAGCTGGTCGGGGGCACTCACGATCAGGTGATGCATCTGGGTAAGTGCAGCAGCGCGTGCCACGCGAGCCGGTTTCGGTTCGTCCATAACAGGGTCGGCCACGCGACCCTTTTAGGGTGCCCCCGATCGCCTGCGTCCTCAACCGGTCAACGCAACAATCAACGCAACACCTGCCTGATTGGCGAACAATGAGTTCGTCGACCAGGAGGTGTTCGATTGGCACGGTTCTCGGCACAGGACAGAGGACGATCTGGGACATGCGGGAGGCGGGCGTGCCCGTCAAGCGCATCGCAATGCATCTCGGGAGACAGAACTCGTCGCTCAAGAAGTTCATCGCCGACCATGGTGGAGCCAGACCGAGTGCACGCACGTGAGCGCTCGGAGCTCCGTCTCTCTTTGGAGGAACGAGAGGAGATCTCCCGCTGTCTGGCCGCCGGCCTTTCGATGAGGGCGATCGCCGAAGGACTGCGGCGTTCCCCTTCGACGGTCTGCCGTGAGGTGAACGCCAACGGTGGCCGTGCGAAGTACCGGGCGTTGCAAGCCGATCGAGGTGCGCAGCGGCGAGCCCTCCGACCGAAGCGGGCAAAGCTTTCCCGGTGCCGGCGGTTGCGGGGAGCCGTCGAGCGCAAGCTCGAGGCGCTGTGGTCTCCGGAGCAGATCTCATCGTGGTTGGCTGAGACCTATCCCGATGATCCGGAGACTGTGTGGACCCGCTCGTCATGCGAGGAACTCCTTGATCTTCGCTGACCAGTTGTCGGCATCTTGGAACACGAACGCGTGCCCCGCGTCGGGATACACCACCAGCGTCGAGTGGGCAATCATCCTATGCAGGGTGTAAGCAGTTCCCCACTGGGGTTAGTTCGTCATCGGCACCATCGCCGATGAGGGTCGGGATCTTGATGGTGTCGACTCTCGTGCCAGCCGGGTCCTGACCCAGCGCCCAGTTCAAGTCGGCCTGGCTCTGCGCACTCGTCACTGTCGGCGATGCGGTGTAGGTGTGCGGGTAGTTGATCATCTGAGAGTTGTAGACGGGAATCTTCTTCCACTGATCTGGCGGATACTCTGTTTCCTCTCCCTCGATGCCACTCTTCGGGTTGAGGAGACTGGTAATGGCAGAGCCCGACGGAATGGTCCACTTGCCGTTGCCGGGATAGGTGGCGTCCAGGATTAGCTTGCTGACGTCCGTCGGATGCAGGACAGCGAGGGCTTCGGCGACCATTCCGCCCAGCGACCAGCCAAGGACGTAGATCTTTCCGAGATGGGACGCGTGGATGAACGCGTCGGTCTGATCGGCCATTGCCGAAATGGTGAGTTTTCCCGGTACCGGGCTGATACCTGGCAGGGGGAAGTCTTCCCGACGCCGGCATTGTCGAAAGTGATGATGCGGTACTTCTGTGCCAGAGAGTCCACGAATTCCCCTGGCCATTCGTCCATGCTGGCACCGGTACCCATGATCATCAGCAGCGTCGGCCCGTGGCCGACAGTCCGGTACCCCACGGTGCCATCGTTCGTATGAACCACCTGCACTGGCGTAGCCGCAACCGAAGAGGCAGAAGGTGGGGAAGCGGCCGACGACGGCGTGGCGTCGGAACTGCCGCAGGCGGCAGCCAGGATCGCGAGAAGTACAAGAGCCAAAGACAGCCCCCGGATCTGCACGCTGCTCATGATAAGAGGCTCAGCGGTTAGGCGACAGGCGCAAGCCCGTACCGCTCAGCCACAGTCGATAAGTGACCCGCTCCCGGCGCTAGAGGACATGACAATTGGGAACGAAGCCCAAGACACAATCTGTCTCAATGGCGTTCAATCCGACGACGGAAACCGGCGACGGTCATCTCGACCACACGGTCGTGGCCCCATTGCAAGACCGGCCGTCCAACGCGGCTGGCTAGCCGCATTGCCGGTTGCAACATCTCGACGGTCCACGCCACTTCAGCCCGAGACCCCGCATCTTCGCGGCGCAACCGAAGGAGTGCGTCACCGATGAGGTCCCCGGCGATCCTCGCGCGGATGAGGAAAGGGCGATCGCAGTCGACCAGCTCAACTTGGAGACGCATGCGGTACGGGAGGGGAGGGGCGACAACACCACGAAGGATCGACCCTGCCGACAGGCCGTCGCCCTCGATCTGGAACTCGCTGAGCCAGGGCCACCATCGCTCGAACTGGTCGACCTCTTCAAGCCGTTCCCAGAGTTGATCCGGTGCCAAGTCGAACCCGTACTCGCGCCGATAGGTGATGAATGGCGCTGCCACTTTTGCCAGGTTATGTGGAACCAGCGCGCCCGTTGCCCGCGACGAGCCCCGGTCCGCAAAGTCGCCGTTCCGGCGTTCTGGGCGAGTCGACTACGACGTCGGCTGGAGTGGGATCCCGGTCGCGGCCTTGTCCTTCATCGTCCTGCCCCGCGTGGTCACCACCTCGACCACCTTGGTCGACAACCAGAGTGCCGGCAGCCAGCTCCAGGCATTCCAGGCTGCGCAGCCCTACAGCCCACCGCTCACCGGGCGCACCTCGACGCCGGTGGCAGGCATCGGTCATCGACCGGCTCGATGCCACCGGCGAGCCGGGGCCACAGACCGCAGCCCTGATCCTCGAGCGCTACCCGCGGACCTCCCACGCCCTGCCCAATGCAGCAAGGCTCTCGGTCGTCGCCGCCAGCCTGCCCGCAGCCGATGCCCGGATCGCGGCCGCCCTCCCCAGCTTCGCCGCCGGCCTGACCGCCATCGAGCAGGGACACGCGCCGAGCGGCTCCGACGTGGCGGCTGTGGACCGAGCATCCCCGAACGACCTCGGCCCTCTGCTGAAGAGCGCCGAGACGCTCATCCCCGCGCAGCAGTCGTCCACCGCGGAGTGGCAGAAATGGTGGGGCGTCTGCATCGCCGGTCAGGTCGTCTTCATCCTGCTCGTCTTCACCATGAGGGGGCGGTGGAACCCGAGGACCGCGCGGCGCGAGCGCGAAGAACACGAGCGCCGGGTGGAGGAGGAACTGCAACGCCTCCAATCGGAGCAGTCCGCCGTGGCCACCGAGGAGAAGGCTGCGTGATCCACCGCGGGCTCTCGCTCCGCACCATGGAGCGTGTCGGTGTGCCCTACGGGACGATGACGACCGGGCAGCGCGCGTGATGTGAGCACTTTGGCTCACCGAGCTCGGCAAGAGGCCCTTGAAGCCGCCGCGACCTCTCGTACCGACGACGAGAAGGTCCGCACATCCACTTGGCGTCGATGAGCACAATGGCCGGTGATTCCTCGTGCGTTCCGGTTCTCCCCGTCATGATCTTCTGGATCCGTCTTGCGTGACGAAGGCATATCCCGGCTCGTATGCAATGCGGATCCCCGCAAGGGGCCCCGGTGAGGCGGGCTGATGAAAACAAGCGACGGGCAAGCTCCCGGGTCAACGGAAACAGCCCGACTGGCGGGTCGACGGCGACAGCGGCCCGCAGCGGCGCAGCCGTCAGTCTTCGGAGAGAGCGGCGAAATCGCGCTTGGTCTGCCGGTACCACCCCATGCCGGAGATGGGGTGCCTCCATCGGCCCTTCATCTCCTTCAAGGCGGGCTGGTGCGCCTCGTCACCGTTCGCGACCATTTCCTTCAGATGGGCGTCTTGCGCCTTGATGACCTCGTCGGCGCTCCCCCCCTGGTGCGGGAGGTCACAAGGTCCCCCCATTTGCTTGCAGGTCATCGTTTTCGTCAAGCTCGCTCCTCCCAAGGCTCTTGCCGCTGCCCCGAGGTCACCGAGGCAAGGCTACTGAGACGATTGTGAAGCGATATCCGGTTCGATGCTTCTCCGATCGTGCTCGATCTGAGACACGTGCGAGCGTCACCACCCCGGCTGGCCGAGTGGGCTCGGCCGGGCCCGATCAGAGGGCTTCGGTGGAACCCGACCGGACCGAGGTGGCCAACCGTCGCGAGGCCCGCTGTGCGATCTCCGCCGGCGAACACCCCGCGGACGCGGCGGCCCGCTTGACCAGGCTGCAGACACCGATCCCCAGATTCACCACGTCGTGGCGATCGGAACAGCCGAGGAAGGGTATGGGCTCCGAGGCTGTTTCGAGGTCGCCCTCACGGACCAGGGCGTCTCTTGCTCGTAGGAGGGATGCCCGTGTCGAGCCCAGATCGGCGCCACAATGGTTGATCGAGGTCGAAAGCCCCAGTTCAACGAGCAATTTCGGGCAGCCGGGCTCGAAGAGACCGAACCGAACGATTTCACCGAGGAAATCCGTCGAAACATCGACAATGTCCGTCTGACGGTCAACTATTGAGGTGCATTCCATTACGCCCCTAGTCTTTCCAGGGGGTGTAACACAGGCGCGGATGTGTCCTGACCAGGGAAAAGGGATTCCAATGGCACGCACGATCTGGAAGGGGGCGCTCAGCTTCGGGCTGGTCAACGTCCCGGTCGGGCTCTACCCGGCCACGCAGGACAAAGCGATCCACTTCAACCAGCTCGAAACGGGCACCTCGGACCGCATCCGGTACAAGAAGGTCAACGAGCGCACCGGCAAAGAGGTCGACGGCGACCGCATCGTGAAGGGCTACGACCTCGGCGGGGGCGAGTACGTGATCCTCTCCGACGAGGAGCTCGAGGCGGCGGAGCCCGAGCGTTCGCGGCTGATCGACATCACCGACTTCGTCGATCAGGACGAGATCGATCCGATCTACTACCGCACCACCTACTACCTGGCGCCCGAAGGCGAAGCCGGCGAGAAGGCCTACGCGCTGCTCCGCCAGGCGATGCGCGACTCGAACAAGATCGCGATCGGGACCATCGTGATGCGCAACAAGGAGTACCCGGTCGCCATCCGTCCCGACGACGGTGTGCTCAAACTCGAGACCATGTACTTCTCCGACGAGATCCGCTCGCCCGGCAAGGAACTGCCGGAGCTTCCGAGCTCCAAGCAGTTGACCGGCCGAGAGGTCTCGATGGCGCAGCAGCTCATCGAGTCGATGGAGTCGGAGTGGGAGCCCGAGCGGTACCACGACACGCACCGGCAGAAGGTCGAGGACCTCATCGAGTCGAAGCGCCAGGGGAACGAGATCGTGGTGCGGGTCGCCGAGCCGGAGGCCACCAAGGTGGTCGACCTGATGGACGTGCTGAGCGCCAGCATCAAGTCGGTGAAGGCGGGCGGCGCGGGGAACGGGCGCAAGCGCTCCACGACCCAGGTTGCGCCCGCCCCGAAGAAGCGCGCTCCGGCTGCGTCGGCGAAGAAGCGGGCACCGGCCCGGAAGCCGGCTGCCAAGGCGCCGACCAGCATCACTGCCAAGTCGGCGACGAAATCCGGGACCAAGACGAGGCGCAAGGCGTCCTGACCCTGACCGCTCGGGCTGACCACTCGGGCTGACCGCCCGGGTGGGAGCACCTACCAGGCGTAGTCCTCGGGTGCCGTCCTGTGGCCCGGGAAGATCTCGTCGAGCCGAGACAACACTTTCTCGTCGAGGGTGACATCGACCGACCGGAGAGCCGACTCGAGCTGCTCGGGCGTTCTCGGGCCGACGATCGGCCCGGTCACCGCCGGCCGGGTGAGCAGCCAGGCAAGACCGACGGTACCGGGCTCCTCGCCCGCCTCGGCACAGAGGTCCTCGTACGCGCCGAGCTGGTCGCGCTTCGCCTCGAGCTGCCGCGCGATGTGGTCCATGTAGCGGCGGCTCCCCTCGCGCTCCTTGCGCACGACCCCACCGAGAAGCCCGCTCGCGAGCGGCGACCACGGAATCACCCCGAGTCCGTAGCTCTCGGCGGCCGGCAGTACCTCGAGTTCGATCGCGCGGGTGAGCAGGTTGTAGTGGGACTGCTCGCTCACGAGGCCCATGTAGTTGCGCCGTGCGGCGGCCTCCTGGGCCCGGGCGATGTGCCAGCCCGCGAAGTTGGACGATCCGGCGTAGAGGATCTTGCCCTGGTTGCGGAGGACCTCGAAGGCCTCCCAGATCTCGTCCCAGCCGGTGTCGCGGTCGACGTGGTGCATCTGGTAGAGGTCGATGTAGTCGGTCTGCAGGCGGCGGAGACTGGCATCGCAGGCCCGACGAATGTTGAGCGCGGAGAGACGCCCTTCGTTCGGCCAGTCCCCCATGTCGCCGTAGAGCTTGGTGGCGAGCACCACCTTCTCGCGGCGGCCGCCGCCCTGGGCGAACCAGCGGCCGACGATCTCTTCGGTCGCGCCCCGGCCCTTCGAGCGCCCGTAGACGTTGGCCGAATCGAAGAAGTTGACGCCGGCATCGATGGCCGAGTCCATGATCGAGAACGAGGTCGGTTCGTCCGTCTCCGGCCCGAAATTCATGGTGCCGAGGCAGATGCGACTGACGGTGAGGCCGGTTCGGCCGAGATGGGTGAATCGCATGAAACGGAACCTAGTGGCCCGGGCGGCAGCTCGGTCCGGGTGGTCGCTCGGTCGACCCAGCGAGGCCTTGTGCACCCCGACAAGGGTCGACATGCCGCCCCGATCGATGCGAGAACATGAGGTAGAGGACCACGCGACCTCACATTCAGTCGAGCGCAGCGGAGGACGCACATGAGTTCGACCACCCTCAGCTACTCGGGGCTCTTGCTGGTTGCGGTCGCCGCCGTCGCCGCTCCGCTCCTCGCCGAGTTCGTCCCCCGCCACGTGATTCCTCCCGTCGTCATCGAAGTGCTCGCCGGGGTCGTGCTCGGCCCTCAGGTGGCGGGATGGCTGCACGTCGACGTGCCGGTCGAGGTCCTCTCGCTCTTCGGCTTGGGCTTCCTCCTGTTCCTGGCCGGCATGGAGTTGACACCTCGCTCCCTTCTCGGATCGTCGGCCAGGTTGGGCATCGTCGCGTTCGTGGCGGCGACCGTCGTCTCGTACCCGATCGCCTACCTCATTCGGGTGGTCGCCGGCGGCGGAGATTTGCGGATGCTGGCGATCGTCCTGACCTCGACCTCGCTCGGCGTCGTCGTTCCGGTCCTGCGGGACGCCAAGGAAACGGGGTCGAGTTTCGGCCAGAAGGTGATCGTCACCGCCAGTATCGGCGAATTCGCCGCTCTCCTCGTGTTCACCATCATGTTCTCCGCCGACCCGAAGTCGACGCCCCAGCAAGTCCTCTACGTCCTCGGCCTCGCTGCCAGCGGCCTCCTCGCGATCGGCCTCATCAAATGGTGGTGGGGCTCGAAGTGGTTCCGGCGCTACCTCGACGATCTCGACGAGACGTCATCGCAACTGCGGGTCCGGGCCACCTTCGTCCTCATCTTGATACTGACGACGCTGGTGAGCGGGTTCGGTCTCACCGCCGTCCTCGGGTCGTTCGTGGCGGGAATCGTCGTTCGGGTTGCGAACCGAGACCTGTCCCCGGACCTTCAGGAGCGCTACCTCTCGAAATTGAACGCCATCGGATTCGGATTCCTCGTTCCCGTGTTCTTCGTCGTGACCGGTGCACAGTTGGACATCCGGGCGGTCTTCGAGGACAGCCGCGACCTCCTCCTCGTCCTGGTGTTCCTCGTCGGCATGGTCGTCACACGCGGGCTCACCGCCACAGCTCTCTTCTGGAGATCCACCCCCGGTCGCCGGAGCGTCGCGCTCGGTGCATTCCAGTCGACGTCCCTGACCTTCCCGATCATCGTGGCCACCTTCGGGGAGAACCTGCGCTTCCTGACCCCGAGGGTCGCTGCCGCGATGATCACCGCCGGGCTCCTGTCCGTCGTCCTAATGCCGGGCGTGGCCTTGCTGATCCGGCCTTGGGACCGCAGCAACGAAGAGTCACTCGAGCTCGAGGTACCGGCCGAGATCTGACGGCTTCGACCGCAGTCGGTTCAGAGGCACCGGTGACCGTCTCCGCGCACGTTGGGACGGGTAGGTGCTTCAGACGCTTTCGAACAGGTCCCCGAGGTCCTCGACTCGCTCGAGCACCTCCTCTGTGGTGAACCGGAGCATCGACGGATCCCCCTCCGAGGCACAGGCCGCGATCTCGTCCCAGGTCACCGGCGTCGACACGGTCGGCTCGGAACGGGCCCGCAGCGAGTAGACCGCGACGGTCGTCTTGGCCGGGTGGTTCTGGCTCCAGTCGATCAGGACCTTCCCACCTCGCAACTGCTTCTTCATGTTGGAGACCACCAGCTCCGGGTGGTCCTGCTCGAGCTGCACCGCGACGCCGTGCGCGATCGACCGCGACTTGTCCCAGCTCGGTCGGCCGCCGAGCGGCGCGTAGAGCTGGAGCCCCTTCGAGCCGCTGGTCTTCCCCACGCACTCGAGACCCTCCGACTCCAAGAGCTCTGCGATCCAGAGCCCGACGACACAGCACTCGACGATGGTGGCGCCCTCGCCCGGGTCGAGGTCGAACACCAGGTGGTCCGGCGGACCAGGCAGGACCCGCCGCCGCCCGGTGTGCCAGAGCGGGACGTGGAGCTCGATCGCACCCATGTTCGCCGCCCACACCAGGCCGGGCCGGTCCTGCAACATGACGTACTCGATGGGCCCGTCGTTCTCTCTGGAAGGGACCGAGACGGTGTCGATCCATTCAGGAGTGCCGGCCGGCACGTGCTTCGCGAAGAACGACTGACCTTCGACACCGTCCGGATAGCGGGTCATGGTGAGTGGCCGCTCCACGATGTGCGGGAGCATGTACGGCGCGATCCGCGCGTAGTAGTCGATCACCTGCCCCTTGGTGAACCCGCTCTTCGGATAGAAGACCTTGTCGAGGTTGGAGATCGCCGAGCTCCCGTCCGTCGACGGTCGTCCGCACCGACGTGCCCGAGGAGCTAGGACTCACGCTGCACCTCCTTCACCGACTTGTCGACCCGCTCCCCTCGCCAGACCGGATGGCGCAGCACCTCGTCGGGCGTCCACTCGCCGAAACGGACTTCGCCGACCACTTCGGGACGCACCCAGTGGGCCCCGCGCGAAACCGAACCGGGAATCTCGCCGGCGAACGGGCTGGTCGACCGCGGCTCGAGCTTCGCCAGCAGCTCCGTCCGGTCGGTCTCGGTGAAGCCGGTCCCGACCTTCCCGACGTAGGTGAGCCGGACCGCACCGCCTGGACTGCCCGCGCCGCCGGTGCGCCGCGCGGCGGTCCTCCCGGCAGGAGGGCCTTGCTCCGGAATCCCGAGCAGCAGAGCACCGAAGGTCGCCTTCCGCTCGCCCTGCCCGTCGGTCCACCCGCCGATGACCACTTCCTGGGTGCGCACGTGCTTGACCTTGATCCAGTCGCGGCTGCGGACCCCCGGCCGGTAGATGCTCGATCGCCGCTTGGCGACGACCCCCTCCATGCCGATCTCGACCGCAGTGCGCATGACCTCCGTACCCGGCTCGTCGGTGAACGACGGCGTCACCCCCCAGCTCGGGCCTGCGATCTCCAGGCCCTCGAGGACCGCCCTCCGCTCGTCGTAGTTCGAGTCGAGCAGTGAGCGGCCGTTCAGGTGCACGACGTCGAAGACGATCATGCTCGCCGGGTACTTGGCCGCCGCCGCGGCGGCTTCCCGCGCCGAGGACACGTGCATGCGGTGCTGCAGCCGCGAGAACCGGGGACGCCCCTCTTCGTCGAGGGCCACCAACTCCCCGTCGAGCACCATCTGGTCCGAGCCGACCGCAGCTCGGCCAGCTCGCGGAGCTCGGGGAAGGCGGTCGTCACGTCGTTGCCGTTGCGGCTGACCGCCCGGGGCCGGCCTCCGTCGATCCAGAGCAGGACCCGGATCCCGTCCCACTTGAACTCGAACGCCCACCGACCCTTCTCGGCACCGTTGCCGGAAGGGAGCTCGCCGGCGGTCGCGAGCATCGGGAGCAGACGCTCGGGGAGCGGTTCGAACCCCTCGGGCGCGGGGTCCATCCGGTGGATCATCCAGTTCTTGCCGCTGGTCGGGAAGAGGACGTAGCGACCCTTCGCCCGTGTGCCGTGGAGGACGACCATCACTTCGCGGTCGCGCCACTTCTCGGGCTCATAGGTCCCCTTGTCCCAGATCGAGACCTGTCCTCCGCCGTACTCACCGGCGGGGATGGTTCCGTGGAAGGAGCCGTACTCGAGAGGATGGTCCTCGACGTGGACGGCGAGGTGGTTCTCCTTCGGCGTCAGGGGGAGGCCTTTCGGGAGCGCCCACGACGCGTAGCACCCCGTCGTGTTCGAGCCGGAAGTCCCAGTGGAGGCTCGACGCGTGGTGCTCCTGGATCACGAAGCTCGGTCGCTTGGTGCGGGCGGGGCGGGGCGGCTTCCTCGTGCCCCCGGCCTTCTTCGTGGTGCCTGGCTGGCCTTCTTCTTGCGCCGGCGGCCTTCTTGGTGCCGAGCTTCCCCGCGGGTGGGACCGGCTCGGGCGTACGCGTCGGGTCGCGCTTTCTCCGGTACTCGGCGAGAGGGGCCTTCGATGCCTTTGCCGCCGTCGCCGCCTTCGACGCCTTGGCGGGCTTGCGGGCCTTGGGTGCCTTGCGGGGTTTCGGCACAGAAGGAGCATTACCCAATCTGGCGGCCTCGCGTCCCGATGGCACCCTGCTCACCCGCCCGGACCGGCGAACACTCCGCCAGGCGCCGTCGCCGCGAGGTGCCGTTCCTTCGAGCGGCTACTTCTTCTCGTAGTAGATCGGCTGGTCGCAGCGGAAGCCCTTGGTCGGCCCGTCGACCGGTGGGTCGTCGAGCCGTTGGAAGTTTCCGTTCGACCACCTGGCCGATGATGTAGCAGCCGCTCGGGATCTTCTGGGCGGGATTGCTGGTGGGTACCAGGCCGTTGCCGTTGAACGAGGTGATCTTGCGCAGCGCCTCCTGCTCGGATCCCCGGCTCGGGTCCGAGCCCGCGTTGCGGAGACCTTGCGCGAAGAGCTCTGCGGCGAGCCAGCCCTGGAGGGCGAAGAAGTCGGTGGTGAACCCGGGCGACACCTTCTGCACCCAGTCGTTGAAGGTCCCGACCGCCGGGATCGTCGCCGCGTCCTCACCGAGGAAGAGCGCCTCCTGCTGCTCGAGGTAGGCGCCGTCGACGTTGGCAGGACCTCCCGAGTCGGGCACCAGCTGATGGCTGTACGCAGCGGCGCCGAGCACGACGATCGGGTGGAAGTTCTGCTCGTCGAGGTCCTTGAAGATCGACGACGCGTAGTTCTGCGGCTCCTGTTCGAGGAAGAGGATCTGCACGCCCATGTCCTTCATGGTCACGATCTGGGGCGTGAAGTCGGTCGTGGTCGCAGGGAGGGCCGGCGAGTAGAGCACCTTGTACCCGACATGCTCCATCGCCGCCTTCTCGTAGTTCCAGAGGTTGAGGGTCGAGGGGAGGTCGGCGACGATGGTCGCGGTGTGCAGCACCTTGGTGGGGTACTTGTCCTTGAAGTAGACGAGCGGCCCGAGCGGCCAGAACGCAGCCGGTGGCACCGCGGCATACGTGTTGGGGAGCTTCTGGGTGGCCGGATCCAGCGCGATCGAGACGTTCGGCATCTGCGGGTTCTCCGCGAGCACCACCCCTCCGAAGCTGTCCTCGGTCGAGAAACTCCCTACGGTGGCGAAGTCGCTCTGCACCGCCTCTTCGGTCAGCTGCTTGTTGGTCGAGCCGACGAACTGGTCGTCGGAGGCGTTGACCACGATCTTCCGGCCGTTGATGCCGCCCTGCGAGTTGACGTAGGCGGCGTACGCCTCGACACCGACGGCCGCACCTTTGAACAGTCCACCGGCCTGCGTCGAGACGTTGGCGACGGTGACCGAGTCGGGGGTGACGCCGGTGTGGTCGCTGAAGGCGGACTGCGGGACCGGCGGGACCGACGACCCCGACGACGCGTTGACGGCGGAGTTGGTCGACGAACAGCCGGCGAGCACCACTGCGAGGACGGCCACGCAGCCGACCATTGCCGTTGCGGACCGCTTCATGCCTACACCGATGACTGAGCTCACCCGCACGACTCTCTCCCCCCGGTCGTCCGATTGGCTGCGACAGTTTGCACCACGCGGACCGGGCGGTCCTGCCGTTCTCCGGCCCTCGTGGTTCTGGGAAATTATGGGGCTTTATGGGCAGATGTCCATAAAGATTCCCTCGATTTATGGAGGCCTCCGCTTAATTGTCCATAATCGGCTAACTTCCCAGCGTGGACCCGGTGCGGAACCCGTACAACCCTGGTGCGGGTACCCGGCCCCCCGCCCTCGTCGGCCGCGAGACGTCGATCGAGGCGATGGACGTCACCCTCCAGCGCCTCCTGCGAGGGAGCAACAGCCAGAGCCAGCTCCTGACCGGTCTCAGGGGAGTGGGCAAGACCGTCCTCCTCAACGAGTTCGAAGAACTCGCCGAAGGGCGCGGCTACTTCCACGAGTACATCGAGGTGTCCGAGGACGGGAACCTCGCCCCGGCCATCGCATCGGCCCTGCGGCGGGTTCTCCTGACCATGGACGCCAAGCGACGGATCGGCGAAGCCGTCCGTCGCGCGCTCGGGGTGTTGAAGGCGTTCTCCCTCCGGATCCCGGACGGTCCCGAGCTGAGCATCGACGTCGACGCGGTGCTCGGGCCCGCAGATTCGGGAGAGCTCGGTGCGGATCTGGCGGGGCTGTTCGTCGAGCTCGGGGGTGTCGCTCGGGACCACCGCACGGGGATCCTGCTGGCGGTCGACGAGCTCCACTACGTCGACCGCGCGACCTTCACCGCGCTGATCGTCGGGCTCCATCGTGCCTCGCAGGAGCGGCTCCCGATCACCGTCGCCGGTGCGGGGCTCCCTACCTTGACCGCACTGACAGGCGAGGCCAAGACCTATGCAGAGCGCATGTTCCTGTTCCCACGGGTGGACTCGCTCACCCCCGAGCAGGCCGTCGCCGCCCTCCAGCAACCCGCGCTCGACGAAGGGGTCCGATGGAGCGACGGGGCGCTCGAAGGAGCCCTGCGGGTGACCAGGTGCTACCCGTACTTCCTCCAGGAGTTCGGACGGCGCGCCTGGGACGTCGCCGACGGACCCGACGAGATCACCGCCGACGATTTCGATCGGTCGGTTCCGCTCTCCGTCGCCTCACTCGACGACAGCTTCTTTCGGGTACGTGCCGGCGCCTCCACTCCGGTCGAGCGGAGCTATATGCGCGCCATGGCCGAACTGGGGCCCGGGCCGGTCGGAACCGGCGAAGTCGCGGCACTGCTCGACCGGCCGGCCCCGGCGGTCAGCTACATCCGCGAAGACCTCATCAAGCGCTCGCTCTGCTACGCACCCGAGCGCGGGAGGATCGACTTCACCGTCCCGCTCTTCGGCGAGTACTTGAAGCGCTGGATCCCCGAGTTCGAGTAGCCCGAGCGGCCGAGACCGCGCCCGACGACCGAAGGACCCGGAGCTGGTCGAGGGATACGGCGGAGGGCGCCTACGTGACGACGGTGATCATCACGTTGATCAAGCACGTCCCGACCGCAGCGCTCGTCGAGCCACTCGCGGGCCTCGTCCTTCGGCCTCATCGCCGCTCCTTCACGGTAGGTGCGGTACCCCGTGCGGGGGTGGCTGCAACATCGTTCTCGAGGGCAAAGGCCCGAGCACGCCAGGGGGATGTGTGGGCGTGGACGTGACGGCTCCGAGAGCGGGGCGGTCAGCGCGCGTCGTCACACCCACCCCCTACGATTCGGCCTTCGTGGGGCTTCGAACCGAATGGGTCGTGTATGGCCGGCCGGCGGCGGAGGCCTTGCGCCGCGAGATCGCCGACGCCAAGTGCGGCGATCCGCTGGCCCCGGTCACCGTCATCGTCCCCTCCAACCACGTCGGGGTCGCGGCCCGTCGCCTTCTCGCATCGGGGAGGCTGGGTCCGGTCTGCGAACAGGGAGCGGGCATCGCGGCGGTGACGTTCCTCACCGTCTACCGACTCGGTGAGCTGCTCGGCGCGCCCCGGTTGGCGGCAGACGATCGCCGGCCGGTGTCGACCCCGGTGATCGGGGCCGCGTTCCGCAGCGCACTGGCCGATCGGCCGGGCGTGTTCGGCCCGGTCGCCACCCACCCCGCAACCGAAATGGCGCTGGTCTCCGCCTACCGCGAGCTCCGCGATCTGACACCGCCGACGCTCGAAGCGCTCCGGAGCCAGTCGCACCGGGCCGCCGACGTCGTGCGGCTCCACGGAGCGGTGCGCCGTGCGCTCGAACCGGACTGGTACGACGAGGAGGACCTGTTGGAGGCGGCAGTCGGGAGCCTCCGTGACGGGCACATGCTGGAGGCCGAGCTCGGCCCGGTCGTCGTCTACCTGCCCGAACGCCTCTCCCTCCACGGCGCAGCGCTGCTCCGGGCGGTTGCAGACGGGCGGCAGGTCGCCCTCCTCGCCGGCACGACCGGTGACGCCCGCGCCGACGCCGAGACGATCCGCTCCGTCGGGCGCCTCGGCGGCGAACCGAGTACGCCTCCGGTTGGAGCCCGGCCGCCGACCGTCGTGGACGCGGCCCGCACCCGGATCGTCACCGTCTCCGACGCCGACGAGGAGGTGCGGGCGGCCCTGCGTGCCGTCGTGGAAGCCGTGCGGGCGGGGACGCCGCTCGACCGGATCGCGCTGGTCTTCGCCGAACCGGAGCCGTACGCGCGCCTCGCGCACGAGCAGTTGACCGCCGCCGGGATCGCGGTGAACGGCACCGCGGTCATGCCGCTCGAGGCACGGGTGGCCGGCCGGACGCTTCTCGGTCTGCTCTCGCTTCCCGACGGCGGCTTCCGCCGCGACGACCTGTTCGGCTGGCTGACCGGTGCGCGCATCCACCACCGAGGCCGGTGGGCGCCGGTCGCCGCGTGGGAGCGGCTTTCGCGTGACGCGGGCATCTTCGGGGGACGCCACCAGTGGGACCGGATGCTGGAGCGGCTGGCCGCGAAGCGCGACGCCGAGGCCGAAGACGCCGAGCGCGATCCCGATGCTGCCGAGTGGCGCGTCGAACGGGTGCGCACGGAGGCCGAGCAGGCCCGCGAGCTCCGTACCTTCGTCCTCGACCTCGTCGACGAGCTGACGACTGCGGCCTCGACCGCCCGCACCTGGCCGGACTGGTCGAAGTGGGCGGGTCGCCATCTCGGGCGTCTGCTGGGGGACGAGCGGGCTCGAACCGGGTGGCCTGCCGTCGAGCAGCGGGCTGCCGAACGGGTGGAACGCGCGCTCGAGCGCCTCGCCTGCCTGGGCGAGATCGAAGGCCGGGTCTCGCTCGACGTCTTCGCCCGGACCCTCGAGCTCGAGCTCGACGCAGACCTCGGCCGGGTCGGCCGGATGGGTGAAGGCGTGTTCGTCGGTCCGGTCAGCATGGGGGTCGGGCTCGACCTCGATCTCGTCGTGGTCGTCGGGCTGGCCGAGGGCGTGTTCCCTTCGCGCACCCGCGACGATTCGCTCCTGCCGGATCGCGAGCGCCTCGCGGCCGGCGACGAGCTTCCCCTGCGCGCGGCACTCGTCGAGAGGCGACACCGTGAATTCCTCGCTGCGCTCGCCGGCGCGTCGCGCCAGCTGCTCTGCGTTCCGCGTGGTGATCTGCGAGGGGGAAGGGAGCGGGTGCCCTCCCGTTGGGTGCTGGCGGTCGCGAGCGAGCTCGCGGGCAGCCAGTGGTGGTCGGAGGACCTCCTCGACCCCCACCGCGACGAGCCGTGGCTCGAGCACGTCGCATCCTTCGACGCCGGTCTGCGTGCCGTCGAGTTCCCGGCGTCGGACCAGGAGTACCGATTGCGCTCGTTGCTCGCCTCGGGTGGGAGGAGCGGCCCGCCGGGCGACCCGGCGTTCGCGGCGGGTTCGGAACTGCTGCGCGCCCGCCGCAGCCCGCGATTCACCCGCTTCGACGGCAATCTGTCGGGACTCCCGGTGCCGTCACCTGCCGATGTGGTCATGTCGGCCACTCGCCTCGAGAGCTGGGCCGGATGCCCCTTCGCCTACCTGGCCCGCAGCGTCCTCGGCATCGAGGAGGTCGAGAACCCCGAGGACGAGATCGCGATCACCCCGCGCAACCGGGGCTCACTCGTCCACAAGGTGCTCGAGGAGTTCATCGAGGAGGTCCTCGCCCGGCCGGCCGAGGAGCAGCCCACGCCCTCCGATCCCTGGACGGCCGACGACCGCTCGCGCCTGGTCGCGCTCGCAGAGCGGCACTGCACCGACTTCGAGTCGCGCGGGCTCACCGGCCGGCCGGTCTTCTGGCAGCGGGACAAGCGCCGGATCATCGACGACCTGGTGCACGTGCTCGAGTTGGACAGCATCTATCGCGCCGCACACGGAACCCGGCCGGCCGCGGCCGAGTTGGCCTTCGGGTTCGTGAATTCGACCGTCGGCACCGTCGAGATCGCCCTCCCCGACGGACGCTCGGTGGCGTTCCACGGGTTGGCAGACCGCGTCGATCTGGCCGAAGACGGGTCCATCCACGTCGTCGACTACAAGACGGGCAGCGCGAGGGCGTACCAAGGGCTCACCGAGGAGTCGCCCGATCTCGGTGGCACCAGGTTGCAGCTCCCCGTCTACGGGCAAGCGGCCCGAGCTTGGCGGGGCGAGCCCGATGCACCGGTCAAGGCCGAGTACTGGTTCACCTCTTCGAAGGGGGAGTTCGAGCGGGTCGGCTACGAGGTCACCCCCGAGGTACTCGAGCGGGTGGGCTCGGCCCTCGCCACGATCGTCGGAGGGATCGAGCACGGCGTCTTCCCACATTTTCCGACCGCCTCGAGCACGAGTCCGTTCGTCGAGTGCGCCTACTGCGATCCCGACGGGCTGGGCGTCACCGGTCTGCGGCGCGCCTTCGAGCGTAAGTTCGACGACCCGGCCCTTGCGCCGTTGCATGCGCTCCTCGAGCTCGGCGAGGAAGAGGGGCCCGATGCGTGACGCGCAACCCCCCGACCATCGGGCGCGTCAGCGGATCGTCGAGGATCTCGACACCACCCTGTTCGTCGAGGCCGGTGCGGGATCCGGCAAGACCACCGCGCTCGTGGACCGGGTGCTCGCGCTCGTCGAGACAGGTTCCGCAGAGCTCGCCAACATCGCGGCGATCACCTTCACCGAAAAGGCCGCGACCGAGCTGCGCGACCGGCTGCGGCGCGAACTCGAGCGCTCGATCATCGGGGAACCCGCCGGCGAGACCGCCGGGCGCTTCCGGGCCGCGCTCGAACAACTCGACGCTGCGGCCATCGGCACCCTCCACTCGTTCGCACAGCGGATCCTCTCCGAACACCCGGTCGAGGCGGGTCTGCCACCACGGGTCGAGGTGATCGACGAGGTCAGCTCCGACGTCGCCTTCGACGTGAGGTGGCGCGCGTTCTGCGACCAGCTGCTCGCCGATCCGGCCTACGAGCGGACCATCCTCCTGCTCGATGCTGCCGGCGTGCCGTTCAAGAGCCTCCGTATGTTGGCAGCGGCGTTCAACGACAACTGGGACCTCGTCGACGAGCGCGTACCGGAGTCCTCGCCCGAACCGCCCGACGTGCGAACGGCCGTGACACCGTTGCTCGACGATCTCGAGCGGATCTGCCGGGAGCCGTGCCGCGACGACGGCGACCTGCTCCGCCTCCACCTCGACGAGCTCGCGGCCTATATGGCCGACCTCCGCACCATTCCCGACGAACTGGACCTGCTCGAGGCACTCGGCGACAAGGGTCCGCGCAAGGCGCCGAGCTTCCGGGTCTCGAACAAGGGAAGAAAGGACGCGTGGGACGACATCGGGGAGTTGCGCAATCGGGTGCGCGAGACGGGTGAACGGCTGCTCCAGGTTCGTGGTGACACCGCGAACACGAGCATCAAGCGTCTCGGAAGCGTCCTCCGCCGCTTCACGCTCGAGGAGGCCGAGAAGCGGCGGAAGGCCGGCGAGCTCGAGTTCCACGATCTCCTGGTGTTCGCCCGCTCGCTCCTCCGAGACCTCGAAGCCGGAGCCGAAGTGAGGGCGCGCCTGCATGCGCGCTACCAGCGGCTGCTCCTCGACGAGTTCCAGGACACCGACCCGATCCAGGTCGAGCTCGCGGTCCTCATCGCCGCGGAGGACCCGGGCCTCGGCGGCGGCGATCCTGTAGAGATCGAGTGGAAGTCCGTCGACATCACGGCCGGGCACCTCTTCTTCGTGGGCGACCCGAAGCAGTCGATCTACCGGTTCCGGCGGGCGGACATCTCGGTGTTCCTGGCAGCCGCCGAACGGTTCGGAGCCATGGGCGGAGGCACGATCGAGCTCACCGCCAACTTCCGCACCGCTGCGCCTGTCATCGACTGGGTCAACACCACCTTCGGCCGGCTCATCGACGTGGCCGACGAGATCGACCTGCCGGCCCCTTCCCAACCCCGTTATGCCGCGCTCGACGCGGTGCGGGGCGCACCGCCGTCCGGACCACCGGTCGCGAGGATCGGTGCCCTCCCACACCCCGACGAGCTCAATGCCGACGAGGTCCGCGGGGCGGAGGCCGCCGACGTCGTCGCCACCGTGTCACGTGCGATGCACGAAGGCTGGAGCGTGGAGGAGAAGGGCGGCTGGCGACCGGCGCGACTCGGCGACATCACCATCCTCGTTCCCGCCCGCACCTCTCTGCCGTTCCTCGAAGAGGCGCTCGACCGCCGGGGGATTCCGTACCGGGCCGAGTCGAACTCGCTCGTCTACTCGTCGCGGGCCGTACGGGACCTCTTGATGGTCCTGCGAGCCGTCGCCGACCCCACCAACAAGCTCCACCTGCTCGCGGTCTTGCGCACGCCGCTCTTCGCCTGTGGCGACGACGACCTCTTCCGGTTCCGCCGCGAGCGGCGTGGAAGGTGGAGCTACTTGGCGGACCAGCCGGACACGGTGCCTCCGGACGATCCGGTCCGCCGTTGCCTCGAGTACCTGCGTTCCCTCTACGAGCAGCGGCACTGGCTCGCACCCTCGGAGCTGCTCGACCGGATCGCCCGCGACCGGCGGGGCATGGACCTCGGGTTCGCCGAGGGCCGGCCCCGCGACGTCTGGCGCCGGCTGCGTTTCGTCATCGACCAGGCAAGGGCCTGGAACGAGGCGACCGGCGGGAACCTCCGCCAGTACCTGAGCTGGGTCCAGATGCAGACGGCGGAAGGTGCCCGCGTCGCCGAGGCCGTTCTTCCCGAAACCGACGACGACGCGGTGCGCATCATGACCATTCACGCAGCGAAGGGACTCGAGTTCCCGATCACGATCGTGTCGGGCATGTCGACCAAGCCGATGACGCGCCGGGCCCAGGCCGAAGTGGTGTTCCCACCGACCGGGCCGGTCGGCTACAAGGTCGGACGATCGGTCAGGACCGACGAGTACACCGAGTGGGCCCCGATCGACGAGCAGATGAGCTACCACGAGCGCATCCGGCTTCTCTACGTCGCCTGTACGCGGGCTCGCGACCACCTGGTCGTCTCGACCCACCGCAAGGTGCGGGCGAAAGAGCCTTCCCCGGAGAACCGGACCAACGCCGAACTCCTGGTTGCCGGAATGGGTGACCTCTTCGACGAGCTCCCCGACCTCGGGGCGGCCGCGGACATCGTCGCTCCCGCGGTGATCGCTCCGCCCTTGCCCCTCCTGCCACACGACGAGTGGGAGGCCGAGCTCGAGGCCGCTCTCGCGCACGCCGCGCGGCCGACGACGGTCTCCGCCTCCTCCCTCACCGAGGAGGGCGAGCCCGATGTCGAGGAGGAACCGGAAGACCCCGGTCTGCAGAAGCGCCCGCGTGACCTCGACCTCCCGCCTTGGCTGAAGGGCCGGTACGGGACGGCCGTCGGACGCGCGGTCCACGGCGTCCTCCAAGCGGTCGACCTCGCGACCGGTGAAGGCCTCGACGCCGCGGTCGCCTCCCAGTGCGAGGCCGAAGCCGTCGTCGGCCGCGCCGACGAGGTCCGCCGCCTGGTCACCTCCGCCCTCGGCTCGCAGTCGGTGCGTGCGGCGGCGGCGGGCGACCACTGGAAGGAGCTCTACGTCTGCGCGCCGCTCGGCGACCGGCAGCTCGAGGGGTACATCGACCTCCTCTACCGAGGTCCCGACGGGCTGGTGGTGGTGGACTACAAGACGTCGGCCACCTCGGATCCGGCAGATCTCGCCGGACGGGTCGACGGCTACCGCGTCCAGGGAGCGTCGTACGCGCGGGTGGTGGGCACCACGACCGGTGAGCCGGTGACGAAGGTGACCTTCGTCTTCCTCACCCCCGACGGGGCGATCGAGCTCGATCTTCCCGACCTCGGACCTGCCATGGAGGAGATCGACGAGCTCGTCGGCTGAGCCGGAATGCAGACTTCAGCCCGCCCGGAGCTCCACCTGCAGCGACTCGAGGCCGCGCAGCATCATCCGGGCTTCCCAGGTGGGCGACTCGTCGGCTGGTGCCATCCGGGGGAAGCGCCGGACCAGCTTCGGCAACGCCACCTGTGCCTCGAGGCGGGCGAGGGCCGAGCCGAGGCAGTGGTGGGGGCCGCCGCCGAAGGAGGCGTGCTCGTTCGCCCGCGGGCGGGCCAGTTCGAGGACGTCGACCGAATGCCCCCACTTCTCCGGATCACGGTTGGCGGCACCCAGACCGAGGAGGAGGACCGACCCGGGCGCGATCTCCGTCTCGTCGAGCTCGATCGGCTCGACCGCGATGCGCCTCGAGAACTGCACCGGCGAATCGAAGCGGATGAACTCCTCGATCGCGTTGGTGTCGAGCGAGGGGTTCGATCGCAGGAGATCGAGCTGATCGGGGAACTCGAACAGGTGGACCAACCCGTTGCCGACCAGATTGCGCGCGTTCTCGTGGCCGGCCGCGTAGAGGAGGATCACCTGGGCGACCACCTCGTCGCGGCTCAGTCGATCACCCGACTCGCCGGCGTGGACGAGTGCGGTCAGGATGTCGTCGGCGGGGCAGGCCCGTTTGGACTCGATGACCGCCTCGACATACGCGACCATCGCCCGGCTCGCCTCGACCGAGGCGGCCTCCTCCCGAGGCGAGTTGAGCGGATCGATGGTCTTCGTCATGGCTTCGGACCAGGTGCGGAGCTCTCCGGCCTCTCCGGTCGGCATCCCGAGCATCTCGGAGATGATCTGGTCCGGAAAGACCGCGGCGAACTGGTCGATGACGTCGACCGAGTCGCACGCTTCGAGTGACGAGAGCAAACGGTCCACCACCAGCTCGGTGCGCTCGCGCCACGCGGCGATGGCCTTCGGGGTGAAGGCCCGGGTCACCAGGCGACGGAGCCGGGCATGGTCCTCGCCGTCGCGGCGCTGCATCATCCGGTGGCCGACCCCGCCGGCCGCGACGTCGCGCGCCCTCTCCGCCGTCGAGGACCGGGGTCGGTACCGCGTGGTCGATCCCCACGGTCAAGGACCGATCGCGCGCGAGGCGGTGGACGTCGCCGTAACGGGTGAGGATGTACGCGCCGGTCATCCGGTCGAAGTGGACCGGCTCGTGCCGGCGGAGCTCCGCGTACTGCCCATAGGGATTCGAGAAGTAGCCGGGAGCGAACGGGTTGAAGGTGACCGTGACCGAGCCGCGGCGGACCGGCCGGAGCGGCGCGACCGGCGCCGGTCGCTGGTCACCGGTGGTCCCGGTGGTCCCGGTCGGCCGCACGGTGAGCTCGTTCGTGACCCGCAGCCGGACCGCCAGCTCGCGGAGGAGCGCGAGGGTGACGTCCGGGGTCTCGGCGAGCAGCTCGAGGAACCGGGTGCCGTCCACCTCCTGGACCACCATGTCGGTGCCGGCGGTGACGGTGGCGTGGCGGGTCTTCCCGTCGAGGAGGGCGAGCTCGCCGATCGATTCGCCGGGGCCGATGGTGGCCACGTACAGACCGCCGATGGTGACCTCGGCGGTCCCGTCGACGACGATCCACCACCGGTCGGCGACCTCTCCCTCGCGGCAGAGCACCGAGCCCTCGGGGATCTCGCGAGCGCCGGTGACCGCGACGGACAGCCGTTCGAGATCATGGGCGGAGCAACTCTCGAACAGGGTCAGCTCCGAAAGTTCGCTCACTCCCGTTCCCACCTGGCGTCCCCTCACCCCCGACGTCGACGCCATCTAAACACACCGGCGGGGCGTCGTCGCCGCCGCACCGGTGCCACTTGGGGGAACGGCCTGGCGGAGTTCCCCGTCAATCGGACTCTGCCGATGTGATAGGTCAGATCTCCATGTCCCTGTACGAAGGCTGGGACGCACCCCGGCCCGGGTGGGTCTGCCCCGAATGCGGCCTTGACTACGACGCAACCTCCCCGCGCGCCGTCGGACGACTGCTCGAGCCGCTGCTCGGGGAGTACCGAACCCGTCTCCAGGCGGAGACGGACCTGCTCCGGAAGCGTCCCGATCGGTCTACCTGGTCGGCGCTCGAGTATGCCTGCCACGTTCGAGACTGCTTCGCCCTCTACGCCTGGCGTATCCGGAAGGTCCTCGACGTTGCGAGACCCGAATTTCCGCAGATGCGCCGCGATGCGGTGGCCCTCGAGCGTGCCTACAACGAGCAGAGCCCGGCGACGGTGGCGCAGGCGATGGCCGCCAGCCAAGCGAGATTGGCCGAGGCGCTCGACTCGGTCTCCGGTGGCGGTTGGGAGCGCGTGGGTGTCCGCGAAGGCGAAGAGTTGTCGGTCGCCTGGATGGCCGTCAACACACTGCACGAGGCCCGTCACCACCTCATGGATGTCGATCGAGTGCTGGCCGTCGCCGGATGAGGAGACGAATCCCTCGGCTACCGAGGCCCACCCGACCGGCTCGCCCCCGAAGCGGATCGAATCCGCGCACTAGCATCCGTCGGAACAAGCAGCGGAGCCCACCGGGCGGATACCACGGCCGCCGGATCGGCGTGGACGGGAGGACGGCAATGTTTCAGACGGTGCTGGTCGGAGCGGACGACTCGGCGACCGCACGAAAAGCGGTGATCGCCGCAGCGGAGGTCGCCAAGTTGCACGGCGGGAAGTTCCACATCGTGACCGCTTACGATCCGAAGTCCGTGCGGACGGACGACCTCCCGCCGGACCTGCGCTACTCCCAGTCGGTGCACCCCGCGGACGCCCTTCTCACGAGCCTCTCGGAGATCGCGAAGAACCAAGGCCTGGACGTCGAGGTGCACGCGTCCACCGGATCGGCGACCGACGCCATCGTCAAGATCGCCGAGCGGGAAGGTGCCGATCTCATCGTGGTCGGCAACAAGGGGATGCGTGGGGCCCGCCGGGTGCTAGGCAGCGTCCCGAACAGCGTGGCCCACCATGCCCACTGCTCGGTTCTGATCGTCGACACCATCGACGACGACGAAGAAGAGTGATCCGCCGCTGAACACGGCCGGGCGACGACGGCCGGCGAAACGGGACCACTGACGTCCACTTCGTCGAGCCGGCTCCTCGGACGTCCGGCGAACCGGATATCTGTCGAGCGTCCTAGGGCTTGTGGTTGCTCGAGTGCTTCCGGGGGCGGATCATCAGCAGCCATCCGAGCCCGATCAGGATCAAGGCGATGATGGCCAGCTGAGCGATGTCCGCGCCGGTGAAGGGCAGTCCGGCGATCCCCGAGCCGCTCGCGGCCGCGGTTCCCGAACCCGAACCGGAGCCGGAGGTCCCGCCGGTCGAGGTGTTCGAGCCGGCCACCCCGTTGCCGGACCCCGTCGGGGGGACCGACGTGGCGATGACCGTCGGCGGCGCGCACCCGATGTAGCAGTTCTGAGCCACCACCGGCGCCGGCGGCGGGGTGAACGGCAGTGCGGCCGGCTGTGGAGCGGGGGGCGGTGGTGCCGGGGTCGGCGGAGGTGCGGTGAAGGGTTTGTCGCCGTCCTTCCGCAGGTTCTGTTGGATCCACGAGTCGGCGGCGAGCTGCGCCGCGGTCAGCTGCACTCGGTTGCCCAGCACACCGCCGTTCGCGTTGACCTCGAAGGTGGGTGGAAGGGTCGCCGACTGACCGGTCGACGAGCTGGTCACCACCACGGTGTGGATCACCGAGATGATGTCGCAGTCGTTGCCGCTGGTGCACTCGACGGCGAAGGAGGTTCCCCGCACGGCCGCGGTCGTGCCACCTGCCTCCACCTCGAAGGAGCCGGACCTCGAGAGCTTGGTGACCTTGTTCCACACCTTGCCGCCGGACACCGAGCCGAGGGTCTGGCGGCCGCCGGAGTTGGCGGTCAGTGCGACCACTTTGAAGATGGTGTCCGAGTCGAGCCGGGTGAGGGAGCCGTCCGGGTAGCTGACCTGCGCGAGACCGGTCGAGTCGGTGCTCAACACCTGGCCCGGCGTCACGCTGTCGCCGCTCTTCGCCTCGACCGCCGGCTGCGAAGGCTGCGAGCTCTTCACGTGGGTCTGGTTGACGTTGAGCTTGCCGGCGGTCGGGGTCGACGAAGAGCAGGCAGCAGCCATCAGGCCCACTACGAACAAGCAGGCCGCGACGCGAATCCCCCCCACTACGCCACGTTGACCGTTGACCATTTGAGCCCGTCCTCCGCCGAGCTGGACGCGAAATCTCGCCGATGACCTGGAGTTGTCCCTGCCCCAGGCTCGGCATGGTTCTATCACCGGACCAGACAATTGTCGAACGTGACCCACCCTTCGCCGACGACCCCGGCGCCTCAGGCGGGAACGGTGCCGACGGGGGTCGCCTCCTGCTCCGAGGGCTGCTCGGCCGGGTGATCGACGACGAGGCGCACCAGCCCGAGGTCGTGTGTCACGCCTTTCAGCGCCACCGGCCCGAGGGGCTCGTGTGGCGGCGGGGGGTCGACGCCCTCGAGCACGGCGGCCGAGCACACGATCTCCCCGTCCTTCGCTGCCCCACACAGCCGCGCCCCGATGTTGACCGTGTCACCCACCACGTCGTACTGGCGCCGCCGGCCGTCGCCGAAGTGGGCGGCGACCGCAGGTCCGGAGTTGACGCCGATCCCGAAGCGCACCTTCGGGATTCCGAGGTCGACGAGGTCGCGGTAGAACTCCGGCTCGGCGCGCTGCATGGCGAGGGCACAGGCGATCGCCGATTCGCGGTGGTGCTCGTTCGGCAGCGGGGCACCGAAGACCGCGAACACCTCGTCGCCCACGTATTTCATGATCGTGCCTTCGTTCGCGAGCACCGCTTCGGTCATGTGCTTGTAGAAGCAGTTGAGCATGGTCCGCACCGCGGTGGGCTGGAGCGTGGCCGAAAGCGACGTGAAGCCGCGAAGGTCGCAGAAGATGACCGAGAGGTCGACCCGTTCCCCCTGGATGGCGGCCGCCACCCGGTCCTCGTCGATCAGCCGGCGGGCCACCTCGCCCGGGACGTACTGCGAGAACAACGCGGTGACCCTTCTCCTCTGGCGGGTCTCGCCGAAATAGCGCAGTGCCATCGACGCCACGTAGGCGACGACCAGGCCGAGGGTCGGGTACACGAGGTCCATGATCGTGCCGTTGCCGAACTCGACCAGGCTCAGCAAGAGGTAGCCCACCAAGAGGAGGAGCGCGGCAACGGTCGAGGCCCACACCGGCAGGAGGAGCACCAGGAGCGCCACCAACGCCGCGAGCGCCGCGGTCCAGAGCAACGTCTCCGTCTGGCTCGCGTGCACCAGGTAGTCACCGGTCAGCACGGTGTTGATGGAGTTGGCGTGGATGAGCACTCCCGGCAACCCTGTCGACTTGTCGGTCGGGACCAGCCGCTGGTCGCCGAGCGTGGGGTCGGTGACGCCGACGACGACGATCTTGCCGGCGACCGCTTTTGCCGGCACCTTTCCGTCGAGAAGGTTGACCGCCGAGATCGCCCGGGTCGGATCGGTGAGCGTCTGCGAGAAGTTGACGGTCATCGCGGTGGTGCTGTCCGTCGGGATCAGCCGGTTGCCGACCTGGACTCCCTCGGGGCGCAAGGTCGGCGGGGCGTTCACGTTCTGGTGGTGGTAGGCCATCACCGCCGCCAGCGAGAGGGACGGCAGGAGTGCGCCGTTCTTCGACTGGATGTAGAGGGGGACGCTGCGCACCACCCCGTCCGCGGCATCCGCGTTGACCTCGACGTGGGCGATCGCCGTCGCCACCTGGGACATCGGGGCCACCGGGAGGGTCTCGGTCACCGCCACCGGCGGCCCGCTGCCCGAGTCCGGTGTGGTGTCGAATTGCGCGCCGAGGACGGTGGCGTGGGTACGGGCGAGCGCCGCAGCCAGGTCGGCATCACCGGGGCGCTGCGGGGAGAAGATCACGTCGAAGGCCACGACGGCCGCGCCGTCCTGGTCCAGGCGGTCGACCAGTTGGGCCCAGATCTCCCGGCTCCAGGGGAAGGCGCCGATCTGGTTGACCGAGTTGGCGTCGATGCCCACCACCGTGACGTGGGGGCTGGTGGGCGCCGCGGGGAAGAACGAGTCGGTGGCCGCCCGCTCGAAGCCGAGGAAGGTACCCGTCGCGAGGCCCGCCCACGCGAGCCCGGTGATCGACAGCACGACGCCGGCCGTGGCGGCCAGGTAGCGCCTCACGAAGCGACGGCGGTGGCTCGACCTGGACATGTCCGCCTCTACCCCCAATTGGTCGCGGTGTGAAGAGCATACGCAGCACCGAAAGGGGACCGTCTCGCAGGTGACAGACAGACTCGTCGACGCCACTCAGAATGACGAAGATCAGTACCGATTCCGTCCGATGCGCACCACACCGCCGGCCGAACACGGGAGGTCGACCCGGACACGATCCATCGATGGTCGCGTCCCGCAACCGGCGATTCGCGGGGCGCGTCCACTCGGCGAGAGCGAAGTTCCACCTACAGTCAGGTTCTTCGGGGGTGAGGCAATGACCGAGGTGATCGGGCGCGAGCCTGTCGAGAAAGAGGACGAGGGGTCGGGTTCGTCCGGAGCGGCGGAGCGCGGGGTTCGCCGCTCTTCGCTGCGGCCCCGGGTTCTCGTGATCCTCGCCGTCGTCCTCGTCGCAGGTCTCGCATCGATCGGCATCGTCCTCTCGGGAGTTGCGTCACCCGCCGAGCCGCCGGTCACGACCGTCTCGCTCGTCTCCGCCCCCTATACGCCGAGGGCACCGGCCGGGGCGACGGACGACTACCACTGCACGTTGATGAACCCCCACGTCACACAGAATTCGACCATCATCTCGAGCCAGTTCGTACCGGGAAGCCCCGAGGATCACCACGCCGACCTCGCGCTGGTGCCGCCGTCGCTCGCGGCCACCGCCCTCGCCGCCAATGCCCGGACCGGCGGAAAGGGGTGGACCTGTTTCGGCTCACCGGCGTTGCCCGGAGGGTCGCTCACCCAATTCCTCAGCACGCCCTTGTTGAGCGTCTGGGCTCCCGGGCACGGTGCCGACACGCTGCCCGAGGGAACCGGGATCGCGTTGCCGGTCGGAAGCCTCGTGATCATGCAGGTCCACTACAACCTGCTCGTCGGCGACCAGCCGGTCAGCAACTCGCTCGTTCTCGACACCGTGCCGGCGTCGACACCCCTGCTCCCGCTCCATCTCGACATGGCGCTCGCGCCGCCGGAGCTGCCGTGCCCGGCCGGCGTCACCGGCCCGTTGTGCGTCCGCTCCGCGTCGCTCGCGGACCAGGGGAAGCGCTTCGGCCCGGTCGCCGTCCAGATCGTGAACGGGATCGAAGCCGTCTGCGGCGACGACCCCGCGAACCCACCGGTCGGCGACACCGCGTCGTGCATCACGACGATCGACACGAGCGGGTACATCGTCCGGTCCCAGGCCCACATGCATCTGCTGGGGCGCAGCTTCACGCTGGTCCTCAACCCCGGAACCCCCCACGCCCAGACCGTGCTGAGCGTCCCGAGCTACGACTTCCACTACCAGAAGGCCTACAACCTGACCACGCCGATCCGGGTGACCGCCGGCGAGCAGCTCCAGGTCAACTGCACCTACGACCCGACGCTCGCACAGGAGCTCCCGGCCTTGCGCAGCACACCTCCTCACTTCGTCACCTGGGGCGACGGGTCGTCGGACGAGATGTGCATCGGCCTCGCCTGGATTTCGGCCAAACTCCCGGACTCCCACGCGTCGCTCTGAGCAGCGTCGCCGGGCAGAACCGCGTCCGTCCGACGCGGCTGGCGGGGCCGGTGCCGGCTGTGACACCGCGCCCGTAGGCTGGGAGCCACTCGTGGCGACGACAGATCCGACTCGCGTGGCCGACCCGGTCCTCTCCGACTTCCACCCGGCGGTGGCCAGCTGGTTCACGACCCGATTCCCCGATGGTCCGACCCGGCCCCAGCACCTCGCGTGGCCGGCCATCCGGGAAGGCGGCGACGTCCTGGTTGCGTCGCCCACCGGCACCGGCAAGACGCTGACCGGTTTCCTCGTCGCGATCGATGCCGCCTACCGCGCCCACCGAGCGGCCGCACACCCCGTACCGGACGGCGAACCGGACCGAGCACCGACCGGGCCGGGCGTCGTCTACGTCTCACCGCTCCGAGCGCTCGCGGTCGACGTGCACGAGAACCTGCAGGTCCCCCTCGCCGGCATCGCCGAGGAGGCGGAACGCCTCGGGCTCGACGGGCCGCAGATGACGGTGGCGGTGCGCACCGGCGACACGCCGCAGGCCGAGCGTGCGGCCATGCGCAAGTCGCCTCCCGACCTGTTGGTCACCACCCCGGAGTCGCTCTATCTCCTCGTCACGGCCGCCTCCTCGCGCGCGGCGCTCGCCAACGTCCACACGGTCATCGTCGACGAGGTCCACACCCTCGCCCGCGACAAGCGGGGGGCGCATCTCGCCCTCACCCTCGAGCGGCTGACCAAGCTGGTGGAGGGAGGCGGCGGCCGGCTCCAGCGCATCGGCCTCTCCGCGACCCAGCGCCCGCTGGAGGTGGTCGCACGACTGCTCTCGGGTGGCGACCCGGTCCGGCGACCGACCACGGTCGTCGACTGCGGGCATCGACGCGATCTCGACGTGGCCATCGAACTGCCCGAGAGCGAGCTCGAATCGGTGGCGAGCGGAGGCCAGTTCGGCGACGTGCTCGACCGCATCGCGGGGCACGTGCTCGAACACCGGACCACCCTCGTCTTCGTCAACACGCGCAAGATGGCCGAGCGCGTCGCGCATCTCCTCGCCCAGCGGCTCGAGGGGACCGGCGAGCGCGCCGTCGGTGACCGCGAGCGAACCACGGACGATGAAAGCACGCCCACGACGACACCTCCCCGCGAGGGCGGCCCGATCGATCCGGCCCTGCAGGTGGCCGCCCACCACGGCAGTCTCTCGGCCGCGCGCCGGCGCATCGTCGAGCAGCGGCTGCGCGCCGGCGACCTGCGCGCCCTCGTCGCGACCGCCTCGCTCGAGCTCGGGATCGACGTCGGACCGGTCGAGCTGGTCTGCCAGATCGGTTCCCCGCGGGCCATCGGCACCTTCCTCCAGCGAGTGGGAAGGGCCAACCATCAGCTCGAGGGCACGCCCGCGGGCCGCCTCTACCCGCTCACCCGCGACGAGCTCGTCGAGTGCACCGCGCTCCTCTCGGCGGTCCGGGCCGGCCACCTCGACCTCCTTCAACCGCCGGTCGCGCCGCTCGACGTGCTCGCCCAGCAACTGGTGGCCGAGGTCGCCGCCGCCGAGGAGTACGAGGTCGACACCCTCTACGAGCTGATGACCGGGGCCGCCCCCTATGCGGGGCTCCCGCGCGAGACCTTCGACGAGGTGGTCGAGCTCGTCTCGTGGGGCATCCAGACCGGCAGGGGCCGGCGCGGCGCGCACCTCCACCACGACGCGGTCAACGGGCGCTTGCGGGCGCGGCGCGGCGCACGGCTCACCGCGCTGACCAACGGCGGCGCCATCCCCGAAACGGGCGACTACCGGGTGGTGCTCGACCCCGAGGGCACGACGGTCGGCTCGGTGCACGAGGACTTCGCGGTCGAGGCGACCGCGGGCGACATCTTCCTCCTCGGCACCCACTCCTGGCGGGTGCAGAAGGTGGAGACCGGCACCGTGCGCGTGCTCGACGCCGGCGACCTGCCCCCCACCATCCCCTTCTGGCTCGGTGAGGCGCCCGCGCGCACCGCCGAGCTCTCCGACGAGGTGAGCGCGCTGCGCGCCACCCTCGAGCCGCTGCTCGCCGCGGGCGACGGCGAGGGCGCCCGCGCCCGGGTCCGCGAGGAGGCCGGGGTGTCCCCGGAGGTCGCCGACCAGGTGGTGGCGTACCTCGGTGCGAGCCTCGCCGCCCTCGGCGCGCTGCCGACCCGCGACCGCCTGGTCATCGAGCGGGTCTTCGACGAGTCGGAGGGCACCCAGCTCATCGTGCACTCGCCGCACGGCGGACGGATCAACCGCGCGCTCGGCCTCGCGCTGCGCAAGCGGTTCTGCGTCTCGTTCGACTTCGAGCTCCAGGCGGCGGCCGACGACGACACCGTCGTCCTCTCCCTCGGCCCGCAGCACAGCTTCCCGCTTCCCGACGTTCCGAAGATGCTCTCGAGCCGCACCGCCACCGAGACGCTGACCCAGGCGGTCCTTCCGCACCCGATGCTCGGCGCGCGTTGGCGGTGGAACCTCAACCGGGCCCTCGTCCTCCCGCGCCAACGCGGCGGCCAGCGCCGACCGATCCATCTCCAGCGGATGGAGGCCGACGACCTGCTCGCCGCGGCATGGCCCGCGCTGGCCGCCTGCCAGGACAACGCGGGACCCGGTCCGGTGGCGGTGCCCGACCACGTGCTCGTGCGCCAGACCGTCGACGACTGCCTCACCGAGCCGCTCGACGCGAGCGGCCTGGTCGGCCTCCTCCAGGACCTCGAGTCGGGGCGGATCGCGGTCCACTGCGTCGAATCGGCCGAGCCGTCCCCGCTCTCCCACGGCATCCTCAACGGCAAGCCCTACACCTTCCTCGACGGGGCGCCGCTCGAGGAGCGCCGGACCCGGGCGGTCGCGGTGCCGCGGGGACTCGCTCCTCTCGGCGCGAACGGGTTGCCGGAGGGCTTGCCGGTCGCACCCGGCGAGCTCGCACCGATCGACGAGGGCGCCGCGCTCGAAGTGCTCGAGCAGATCCGCCCGCGACCGAGAGACCCCGACGAGCTCCACGACCTGCTCCTCTCGCTGGTGCTCGCACGACCGGTGGCCGAGTGGCAGGCGTGGTTCGACGCCCTGGTCGCCGACGGCCGGGCGTTCGTGGTCGAGGGTGCCTGGGTCCCGACCGAGCGGCGCGAGTGCGGGGAGACCCTCGTGCGCTCGCTCGCCGATCCGGCGGTCGAGGCGGACGACGCGCTCGCCGAGTGCGTGAGCGGCCACCTCGAGGTCGCCGGACCGGTCACCGTCGCACAGCTCGTCGCCGAGGACGTGCTGCCGGCCGGGTCGGTACGCGGCGCTCCGTTGACCGAGGCACGCGCCCGTACCGGCCTCGCACGACTCGAGGCGGCGGGTTCCGCCATCGCGCTGCCCGACGGACGGTGGTGCGCGCGCCACCTCCTCGTGCGGCTCCACGCGGCGAGCCGCCGCCGGCGCCGCCAGCGGGTCGAGCCGGCCTCGATCAGTGACTACGTCCGGTTCCTCGCATGCTGGCAGCACGTCGCCGCAGGCACGGAGGCCGAGGGCCGCGCCGGTCTGCTCGAGGTGATCCACCAGTTGCAGGGGGTCGAAGTGGCCGCCGGCGAGTGGGAGCGCCACGTGCTCCCTGCCCGCGTGCGCGGCTACGACCCGCACTGGCTCGACGAGCTGTGCCTCTCCGGCGAGGTCGCCTGGGGCCGGCTCACGCCGCGGCCGGAGAAGCCGGTGACCGGCGAAGCCGACGGCAGCTCCCGTGCCCCGCGGCGCGGCTCGGCGACCCCGTCGCCGGCGACACCCCTGGCCCTCGTCGCGCGGGGCGACCTCGCGTGGACGCTCGCCGCGGTGCGTGCCGAGCGCGAGCTGATCGAACCGGCCCACGGCGCGGCAGCCGACGTGCTGGCGCTGCTGCGCGAGAGAGGAGCCTGCTTCCGATCGGAGCTCGCGCCCGCAACCGGCCGACTGAGCCGACGACGTCGACGAGGGGCTCTGGGACCTCGTAGCGCGCGGCTTCGTGACCGCCGACGCGTTCGCCGCGGTCCGGGCACTGCTCGCCGCGCGTACCCGTGCGCGGTTCCGAAGCGGCCGGAGCCGTCCGGTGGTCCGCCGATCGGCGCTGCGGCGACAGCGGAGCGCGGTCGGGAGCGGCGTCGGGGAGGGTCGCTGGTCGCTCATACCCGACCCCGAGATCACCGGTGCGGCCGGGCTTGCCGGGCCACCCGAGGAGGAGCTGGCCGAAGCCGTCGGGTGGCAGCTGCTCGACCGGTGGGGCGTGGTCTGCTGGGAGGTCTGGGGCCGCGAGTCCTACCGGGTCCCCTGGCGCGACGTGATCCGCGCGCTGCGGCGCCTCGAGGCGCGGGGGCAGGCTCTCGGCGGACGCTTCGTGGCGGGGATCTCGGGCGAGCAGTACGCGACCCCCGAGGCCGCGGCCCTTCTGTCGGACGTCCGCCGCGATCCGAGGAGGGGTGCCGAGGTGACCGTTGCCGGTGCCGACCCGCTCAACCTCACCGGCGGCCTGCTCGGCGGCACGCGCATCCCCTCGGCCCGCCACCGCGAGGTGCGTTACCGGGCAGGCGTCGCGGAACACACCGACGAGCCGTTCAGGCCGCCGACGCTGTCGCGGCCTTCCCCATGAGCGGGGGAACTGGGGGCCGTCGCGCCGAATAGACTAAGTCCATGACTAAGTCTGTCGGTGTCCACGAGGCCAAGACCCACCTCTCCCGGCTCCTCGACGACGTCGAGGCGGGCGAGGAAGTGGTGATCACCCGAAACGGCGAGCCGACCGCTCGACTCGTGGCGGTACGCACCGTGGCCCGACGAGCCTTCGGCATCGACCGCGGGCGTCTCGTCGTCCCGGATGACTTCGACGCCCCCCTCGACGACGACGTGCTCGACGACTTCGAACGTTGATCGTGCGGCTCCTCCTCGACACCCACGTCTTCCTCTGGCTGCTCGCCGAACCGGAACGGCTCGGCGGACAGCTCGGCACCCTCGAGGATCCGTCGAACGACCTCTTCCTCTCCGCGGCGAGCTCTTGGGAGATCGCCGTCAAGAGCCAGCTGGGGAAGATCGAACTCCCGGAGAGCCCGCGGCGCTACATCCCCGACCGGATGCGGACGACCGGGGTGGATCCGCTTCCCGTGGAGCACAACCATGCGCTCGCGGTCGCCGAGCTGCCCCTGCTCCACCGGGACCCCTTCGACCGGCTGCTCGTCGCGCAGGCCCGCATCTTGGGACTTCGGATCGTCACCGCAGACCCGAAGATCGTCGGCTACGAGGTCGAGACGCTCGTCGTCTGAGCCGTTCAGGCCGCCAACGCCGTCGCGGCCGTCCCCATCAGGAAGAGGAAGTTGTCCACGTAGAACTGCCGGCGGACCTCCTCGCTCGCGTCACCGAGGGACGCCTCGAAGCGCTCGATCGGCTTGCGACCCCCTTCGACGTGCGGGTAGTCCGACGAGAACATCACCAGATCCGCACCGCCTTCCGCGACGATCCACCCGACGTCCTCGGTCGGGTACGGGGTGAAGCGCACTTGGCGGTGCACGTACTCGGAGGGCCGGAGCGAGAGCTGCTGGAGGCGGTCCTCGTGGCGGCAGAACGCCTCGAAGGCCGACTCCATCTGGCGCAGCCACGAAGGCACCCAGATCGCGCCCTGCTCGATGACCCCGATGTGGAGATCGGGGAAGCGCTCGAGCACCCCGTCGAAGATGAGCGTCGCCAGGGTCTGAGCCGGCGGGACCGGGATCCCCATGTAGTCGACCGAGCGGAAGTTCTCGTCACCGCCGTGGAAGTCGGGCGGGACGGGGAGGCCGTTCACGAAGTAATGCGGATCGACGAGGTCACCGGTGCCGCCCACGTGGAAGACCACCGGAATGCCGGCTTCTTCGGCCTGCGCCCACACCGGGAAGAGGTCGGTGTGGCTCGGCGAGAACGCGGGAGGGCACCCCGACGCGACCAGCAGTGCTGCCGCACCCCCGGCCAGCGCGTCCTTGGCCGCCTCGAGCGCCTTGCCGGGGTCGACCAGTGGGACGTAGCAGGACGGGAGGAGGCGTGGATCGACCGAGCAGAAGTCGAGCATCCCGCGGTTGTGCGCCCGGGCGGCCGCGTAGGCGAGCTCCACGTCGCCACCGTGCTCGAGGTCGCGGAGCCGGCGGTTGTGGAAGGTGTTGAACATCAGCTGGCTGGAGAAGCCGAGCAGGTCGAGTGCGCGGGCGCGGTCCTCGGCGATGAAGCCGCCGGTCGCCGCGAAGTTCTTCCGCTGCATGATCTCGGTCTCCTCGTCGGACCGGTACTCGGCCGAGCCGTGCCGCTCGCGCAGCCGCTCGAAGGAGGCGAGCAGGTCGCGTTGCTGCTCGTCGGGATCGCCGGTCTGGCGCAGCTCGTTCCCGCTCGTGTACCGCAGGATCGGCAGCCGCTCACGGAACTTCGTCTCCGCGTGGTCGCGGAGCCACATCGGGGTCTCCATGATGTGGGCGTCGGCGTCGTGGACCAGCCGGCCTTCGGAATACGGCACGAGGCACCCCTTTCCTGCAGGAACGAGTATCTCAGGGACGCGCGGCCGCGGCCATCGGTCGGGGCCGGCCGGGTCTGCCGGCGGGGCGGCCTCGCCTCGGCGCCTCGGCGCCTCGGCGACTCGGGCGTCAGCCGACGACGGTCCCGTACATGTCGTTCAGCGGGTACGAGAGGAGCTCGAGCCGCTCACCGTCGGGACCCGGGAAGTAGGCGGAGTCGCCGTTCACGGCGTGGACGTCGATGCCGGCCGCCCGGAGCTTCCCGACCAGGCGGTCCCACTGCTCGGGCGTCACCGAGATGGCGATGTGATGGAGGCCGCCGAGCACCTCCCGGTAGGGACCGAGGTCGAGGCCGGGGAAGTCGAAGTAGGCGAGGTAGTTGCCGTTGCCCACGTCGAAGAAGAAGTGGGTCGACCCCTTGTAGTCGCGGTTCTCGAAGAGCTCGGCGAGAGGGAACTCGAGGATGTCCTGGTAGAACGTGATGGTCCGCTCGACGTCGCTCGAGAGTATGGCGAAGTGGTGGAGTCCGCGGGCGGCAGAGGGCGGGCGCTCGCCGGGTTTGCGGAGGTACTTCGCCCTGAGGGCCTCCCACTCCGCGTTCCGGTCGACGTCGCTCCCGTGGATGGTCATCGGCCCGCTCCTTTCCCGTTCGTTTCCCGTTCGGTTCCCGCTAGCGAACCAGCAGGGTCACGCATGCGTTGGCGCCGCGGCCGATCACGTGCGCGAGGCCGACCCGTGCACCCGCCACTTGGCGCGGGCCCGCGCCGCCCCGAAGCTGGCGCACGATCTCGACCACCTGGCCGAGGGCGGACGCGCCGAGCGGCTCGCCCTTCGAGAGGAGCCCGCCCGAAGGATTGATCGGCCGGCGACCGCCCACCTTCGCGCTCCCGTCCGCCAGGGTCGCGCCCTGCGCTCCCGCGGTACAGAGTCCGAGTTCCGCCCAGGTGATCAGCTCGCGGGCCGCGTCGGTGTCCTGGCACTCGACGACGTCGACGTCGTCGGGCCCGAGCCCGGCCTCCTTGTAGGCGTCCTCGGCGGCGAGCGCGGTGGGCGGGGTGATGTCGGTGTCCTCGATGCCGCTCATCGGGGTGTCCTCGCCGAGCACGTTGCCCGGGAGATGCGAGCGCAGGGAGATACCCGCGATCCGGACGCCGTCCCCGCCCCGGCCGAGCACGACCGCCGCGGCACCCTCGTTCGGCGAACAGAGCATGAAAAGGGTGAGCGGCGGACAGACCATCCGTGACGCGAGGACCTCTTCTGCAGTCACCGCCTTCTGGAACATCGCATCGGGGTTGTGCACACCGTGTGCGCGGTTCTTCACGACCACCTCGGCAAGGTGCTCGGCGGTCAGGCCCGTGTCGGCGAGCAGCCGCTCGGCGCGCAGCGCGAAGTACGCCGGCGCGGGGCTCAGCCCGGCCGCCTCCTGCCACGGCGCGAAGAAGGAGGAGCGGATCACGCCCTTGGGCATCTTCTCGATTCCGAAGACGAGGACGTGGTCGTACTGCCCCGACGCGATCGACGCGGCGGCGAGCTGGAGTGCCGCGCCGCCCGACGCGCACCCCGCCTCGACGTCGTAGATCGGGACGCCGGTGCCGGCCAGCGCGCCGAGGACGCGGTGCCCCGAGGCCACCCCGCCGTAGGCGGTGCCGCAGAAGGCGGCCTGGACGTCGCGCACGCCGAGGCCGGCCTCGGCCAGCGCTGCCCGGACCGCGGTCACGCCCATGTCGGTGGCGGTCACGCCTTCGAAGCGGCCGAATGGATGGAGCCCGACCCCGGCGATCCTCACGTCGCTCACCGGCGGAACATCCACGTGAGGGACGGTTCGCCGTCGGGACCGGGCAGCTCCTCGCCCTCGAGGCGGACCCGGGTGCCGCGGGTGAGGTCCTCGCCCTCGAGGCGGGTCACGATTCGCAGCAGCGGCTGGCCGTCGAGCTCGACGATCCCGAGGCCGTAGGGAACCGGCCCCGAGTACCCCGGGGGTGCGAGGTGCACGGTCGTGTGCAACCAGACCGTGCCGGTCTTCGGCAAGTCGATCGGTTCGACGTCGTCCGCCCCGGTGAACGGGCACACCGCCGCGAGGGGGAAGTGACGGTACCCGCTGGCCGGTGACCGGCCACCGAGAAGGGTGATGCCCTCGTCGTCCACACGGAGCACCGAGGGCTCGATCGGGGCGAGTGCCACGCCTGCACTATCTCACGCGTCCGGACAGACCTCCGCCTGTCACCTCTGTTGCAGTCGCGGGCGAGGCCGCTCGGTCGATCGGCCAGCATCCGAGCTCACCGCTTCACATCGGGTGAGTTCGTCGCAATGACGTTTGCCGCCTGGGCCGCGCGCTGAGCGGGTGGCGGCGTGCCCTTCCGGGCTCCTCGGATCGTTGGCGCCGACGTAGTGGCGGTTGTCATCATCTCCGACCACCGAGATGATCTGCGCGCACCCCACCGCGGTTGGATCGAATGCACTCAGCAGTTGCACCTTGTGACCACGCTCCGCGAGGCCGGGCCCCCACTCGGAAGGTGCATGTGACTCCAGGCAGATCGTGAGATCCCCCCACCACAGCCGGAACGGTTCGGTCGCGGGTGCACTCAGTGCGAACCGCGCGGCGGTGATGGCAGTCGCCGGATCCTGGCCGGCCGCCAACAGCCGCGCCATCAGTTGCAGCAGGATCTGTGGCTGCGCGTCTCCCCCCATTGCCCCCGCGAGGTGGGCGAGCTCCCCTCCGCGGGTGACGAGCATGGGCGAGAGCGTGTGCGGAGGGCGCCGGCCCGGAGCCAGTTCGCCCGGATGGCCCTCGACCAGGGAGAAACCCACACCCCGGTTGTGGAGGAACACTCCGGTCGAACCCGCGACGACGTGGGACCCGAAGTCGAGGGCATTGGACTGGGTGAGCGAGATCCCGAGGCCGTCGGCATCGATCGCACAGAGGTGCGTGGTATCGCCGTCCCCGACCAGTGAGGGACCGCTCGCGCCACTCGCCTCCGGCGCGACGTCAGGAGGGGCGGCCCTATGTTCCGCCACACGTCGCGCCACCGCGCGGAGGCGTTCCGGGTGGAGGAGGGCGGTCACGTCCGCACCGTCGAAGAGGACCTCGGGGCGATCGTGCCCGACCGCTCGAGCAGCCTCCACGAGAAGGTGCACCCACACCGGTGACGACGGGTCCGCATCGAGTCCGACCTGCTCGGCGACGAAAGCTCCGGCCAGGGTGAGGTATCCCTGCGACGGGGGTGGGACGGTCCACAGGTCGTGGCCCCAGGCGCGGAGCCGGAGCGGCTCGCACCACTCGGCAACCGAGTCGGCCAGATCCTCTTCTTCGTACGTGCCCGCACCCACCCGGAGCAGCTCGCGGCCGAACTCACCGCGATAGAAGCCGTCGCGGCCCTCCTCCACGACGGCTCGCAGTGTCCGGGCGATCCCCGGAACCCGCACCGTCGCTTCGAGGTCGACCGGGCCAGAGGGGCAGAGCTCCTGAGCCCCGGGGATGTCGTGCACCAGATGGCTCGCGAGCGACAACAGGAGCGACGCGGTGAACCCGTGCTCGGCGAGCGCGATCGCGCGGGCGAAGACCTGTTCGCGAGGGAGTCGGCCGAACCGGTCGAGGAGGGCCAGCCAACCGTCGACCGCGCCGGGCACCGGGGCGCTCGACAGGTCGCCACGCAGCGGCATGGTGGTATGGCCGTCTGAGCGCAACCGCGCCGCGTCCACGCCCGATCCGGCGCGGCCGATCGAGAGGAGCGCGACCGGATCCTGCCCGGGTTCGGAGACCATGGCGAGGACATCTCCTCCGAGACCGCAGAGATGGGGACCGACGACCGCCATCACCGCGGCGGCGGCAACTACGGCATCGGCGGCACTCCCGCCCCGTTCGAGGGCGTCGATCCCGGCGTTCGACGCGAGTTGGTCGGCTGTGCTGACCATTCCGTAACGGGCGGTCCGGGGCGCAAACGGAGCCAGGGGGAACGCGATGCGAAAGGAATAGCACGGATGAACGGTGTCCTTCCGAGCGGATCGTTGCTTCGCCCCGAGCCTCGTGGGTACAACTTCAGGAGACTCTCCTCGGAGGTGTGACGTGACGGACGAGCTCGACCTCTTGGACCTCTACGACCGTGCCAGCGGGTGGACCCTTGCGAAGGTGAGGAGTGCGGTCGGCGACATGGACGGGGAGACCGGTTGCGAGGGTTGGGACGTCCGTGCCCTGCTCAACCACATGCTCGACACCCAGCGATACTTCACCGGCACTGCCCGCGGAGAGGTCTTCCCACCGCCCTCGCCCACGCC
Source organism: uncultured Acidimicrobiaceae bacterium (assembly GCA_963784155.1). Lineage (GTDB taxonomy): Bacteria > Actinomycetota > Acidimicrobiia > Acidimicrobiales > RAAP-2 > Bog-756. The sequence goes on along the minus strand of CAWAQF010000007.1, from coordinate 8,819 downwards.
TCCTGCCCTCGTCGACGAGGACGATCCGGTCGGGAACTTCGAGCGATCCCGGTCCGACCTGCTCCGCGCCTTCTCGGAGCCCGGTGTCGTGGAGAAGACCGATTCCGTGCTCGGGATCGCGCTCGCCGATCAACTGCTCCACGGATGGGATCTGGCCAAGGCGACCGGACAGGACACCAGCATGCCCGAAGGCTTGCCCGATGCCGCATACCAGATGATCCACGGGCGTTTCACCGAGGAACAGCGCATCGGTGTCTTCAAACCGGAGCTTCCCGTCCCACCGGACGCGCCCGCACAGGTGAAGCTCCTCGCCTACACGGGACGCGACCCGTCCGTGTGAGCGGGACCCGTCCGATTCGGTCCGCCGTCGGCGGCGTCGGAGAGGCCGGACGGGTCTTCCGGTCGGCGCACTCGACCTCCTGAAGGGTCAGGAGGCGTCGGCCAGGTGCCGCCTTTCGTGGCATGCGGCACAGAGAACACGGGGAGCCGGCTTGCCGGTCTCCACGTCGTGCACCGTTCCGGTGACCGTGCTCACCACCATGTGGTTGACCGGCACATCCCGATCGACGACGAGCTCCTCGTGACTTCCGCACGCCGCGCAGAACGGGTGGTTCCGGACGATCCGCAGATCCGCGAGCCGTTTGGATCCCATCTCCCCCCCTTCCGTACTGCTTCACGTATCTCCCTCACTCTGTGATCGGCGGATCGGGTCTTCCACTTGAGTGTTCTCAGTCCCTCTCATGCCCTTCGGTCACGCCAGAGGCCGGGCGGCGGCGGTCGCCGCGTCGTTCCACTGACGGAGTGGACGCCGGGTCGTCCGCCCGAAGCTGCCCGCCCCGCTGCGGCCGTTGATCAGGGAGAAGGGCTCGCCGCTGCCGAGATGGACCCGTGAGATGCCCGACCCCCCGAGCGAGTCGAGCGAGCTGACCAGTCGCCCGAGGTGACCGGCCGCGCAGCGCGCGTAGCGGTCGCTCCAGACAGGCCACCGGTAGGTCAGCGGCCGGATGGCGACCTCGCACGCAACCGGAGACCACTCGACGAGCTCGACGAGCACACGAACCGGCCACCAGCCGAACCAGAGGACACCCCGAACGGCTCGCACAACCTGGGAATCGGGTTCGGCCTGCAGGCCGTCGGCGGAAACCCAGAGCCCGTCCCCCAGCCGCACGAAGCGCGCGCCGACGCCGACGGGTTCGAGCCCGCGGTAGACCGCGTCGAGGACGGAGCCCGCGCTTTCCGGGTCCGTGTGGAGGACTTGGGAGATGTAGGCACCGTTCAGTCGTGAAGGCATCGGAGCCTCCTTTCACGGGCTCTCGTCTTGCGCGTGCCCACGTCCGATGTTCCGCGTTCTCGGTGATCGTGTCTGTCACGGAGGCGACAGGCCGGCGGAATTGGTTGCGACATCGGACGAATCCGGCCGGCGGCGAGCGGCGGCGTCGGCGCCCCGATCGAATCTCCTTCCACATCGCCCCAGCGCACGGGGTGTTACCTTGGCAACTCGGAGCCGGTTGGAAGAAAGCGACGGCAGGCAACCGGGGGTCACGGAGGATGAGCACGATCGACCGGGATCCGTTCGCCGGGTCCTCTGTCTTCGGGGTGCTGGACGAAGTCGACCGCGCGGCGCTGACCGAGCGCAGCCGGCGGGTCGAGATCGACAAGGGGCAGGTGGTGATCTGCGAGGGTGACGCCTCCGACTCGGTCCTCGTCCTCCTCTCGGGTCAGATGAAGGTCGTCACCTACTCCCAGGAGGGTGACGAGTTCATCCTCAACACGGTCGCTCCCGGCGACACCATCGGGGAGATCGGCGTTCTGTCCGGTGGGCCCCGCACGGCCACCGTGCAGGCAACCGCCCCGAGCATTGTCCTCACGCTCTCGAGGTCGTCCATCGTCCAGATCATCGAGGAGCGACCTGCCCTGGCCGTGGCTCTGCTGCAACGGCTGTCGCAGCTGGTGAACCGGGTGACCGGGGTCGCGTCGGACCTCGTCCATCTGGATCTCGCGCAACGCGTCGCCAAGTACCTACTCAACAACACCATGCAGAACACCAACGGCACCGGCACGACGGACACCCTTGCGGTGACCCAGGCCGACCTTGCCGCGAGCGTCGGGGCGAGCCGGCAGCGGGTGAACAACTGCCTGCAGGAGTTCCAGCGCAACGGATGGATCGGCATCGAGTCGCGGCGGTTGACGGTACGGGACCGCGCGGCGCTCGAAGAGGTGGTCGGCGACTGAACGAGGACGCGGACGACGTTCACGGGACGGCGGGGGCGGAGGACGTTACCGTGGGCAGATGGCCTCCGACTCGTACACGCTCGCCGGCACCGACCTCACCGTTCCGCCGCTCGGCGTGGGCACCTGGGCCTGGGGCGACAGGTCGACCTGGGGCATGGGCGGCTACGACCCGACGCTGACCGAGATCTCGATCAAGGAGGCCTGGGACGCGTCGATCGACGCGGGCGTCACCCTCTTCGACACCGCCGAGGTCTACGGCTCCGGCGAGAGCGAACGGATCATCGGTCGCCTGGTGGACTCCGACCCGGCGCGGGCGGAGAAGGCGGTCATCGCGACCAAGTTCATGCCGTCGCCGTGGAAGCTCAACGTGCACGGCGCCTTGCTGTCGGCATTGCGCCGATCACTCGTCCGCCTCGGAGTGAGGAAGGTGGGCCTCTACCAGATCCACGGCCCGATCAGTCTGCGCTCCCACGCCGCGCTCGCAGAGGCACTCGCCACGGCCCACCAAAGTGGGCTGGTCGACGCGGTCGGGGTGTCCAATTACTCGGCCAAGGAGACCCGGAGTATCGCAACCGAGCTGCAAAAGCGCGACGTGCGGCTCGCCACCAACCAGATCGAGTTCTCTCTCCTGCGCCGCGCGCCGGAGACGACCGGCTTGCTCGCGGCGTGCGCGGAGCTGGGCGTGCTCCCGCTCGCCTACTCGCCGATCGGCCAGGGTCGCCTGACCGGCAAGTACTCCGCTTCCAACCCACCGCAGGGGAAGCGGGGCTTCAGCGCTCATCCGATGGAGGTGGTCGACGCGGTCGTCGGGGAGCTCCGGTCGATCGGCGAGAAGCACGGCGGCAAGCTCCCGAGCCAGGTGGCCCTCAACTGGATCATCGCCAAGGGTGCCGTGCCCATCCCGGGCGCCAAGAACCGCCGACAGGCAGAGGAGAACGCGGGCGCACTCGGATGGAGCATCGACGGGGACGACCTCGAGCGTCTCGATCGCGCCGCACTGCCTGGCATCCGGAGCCTGCCCAACCGGTTCTGGCAGCACGGCTGAGCTCTGTCCTCGGGCACCGGCCCGGTACGACGGCAAAAAATTCGGCAGCGCGTCACCTAGGTGACAGACGACCGTCCGCTCTTCGGCGCACACTCGAGAAAGGCAGGGTGGCGGAAGCTCGCCGAGTGATCAGGTGCCTGGGACCGAAGCGACCCCCGGCAGGTCGGGCAAGTGATCATTCGGGGCAAGGTCACTGCTTGGGTCGGCGGCACGACGGATGGCGGATCTCCGAGTCAGCCGGCCCGGGCAGTGAACCTGTATCCGGAGCGACACTCGTCGACACGACCTGCCCCGAACGCACCGACAGCAGCCTCGACGGAGCGACCTGCGTCGGCCACGGCTTCTGATCCGGCGGCAGACCTCAGCCGCTGCTGCGGGTGGGACTGAAGTGCGTCGCCGGCCGTTCGAGGAGCTCCCCGTCGAGAAAGGTGTCGACCTTCTCGTTGTAGAAGGCGATCATCCCGGCGATCGGCTGCAGCTGACGGGTCGGGAAGGCGTACGACCAGGCCACGTCGGAGTGGATCCCGTCATCGGCTCGCACCGACCAGTACCCACTGGTCGTCCCCTTGTACGGGCACTCGGTGACCGTGTCCGAGGGGAGGAGGTGGGTGAAGTCGACGTCGGTCGGGTCGAAGTAGTAGCGAGTGGGCAGGCCGGTCTCGAAGACCATCACCGGGGAGTCCGATGTCGCGAGCATCGCTCCGTCGACCTCGACCCGGACCGTCTGGGTCGAGCGGAGCGCGTCGACGCGCACGTACGGACTGCGGGGATGCACGTAGACGCGCTCGTCCTCTTCGAACCAGGCGTCGATCGCCGCCCACTCGAAGCGGACGGTGCCGCTCAGCTGCGCAAGGCTGCTCTCGGCCAGGACCTTGGCCGCGTGGGGACGGTGGACTTCGCCGGCACGCAGCCCGTGGAGCGCGACGAGACCCATCCGGCTGTGCTGGCTGGTGGCCTCGTCGACCAGCGCGCCGGATCGCACGTCGTCGACCGGAACGTAGTACTGCGGGTAGTGGGGCCATTCCCAGACGTAGAGGGCGTGCCGGGTGTCGAAGACCACCTCGGCTCCGACGAAGCCGCGGATCCGGCGCGGTGCCGGTTCCACGTGGCCGGTCTCGGTCAGCGAAGCGGGATAGTCGGTACCCATCTGGCCTCCTCTCGCTCCTCGGAGCGCGGCGCTGTCGATCACCGCGGCGTCCCGCTCGGCGACGGACCCGGCGCAAGAAGCGGTGACCCGAGCGTACCGAGGGCCTACGCGGGAGCGGACGCCGTGCGGGCGTAGACGTGGGTCGTGACCCGGTCGACCGAGGTGTCGACGAGCTCGACCTCCACCGGCGAGTCGCGATCGGTGCCGAGCAGGCGGCACCTCGTGCGGACCGGTCCGACGTGTGCCTGTGCCAGGTAGCGGAGATCGAGGTCGGTCACGACGACCGGTGACTCGAAGCGGGTCGACACCAGGTCCTCGACGGCCGCTTCGGCAACCAGCGCGACGATCGCACCCTGCAGGGTTCCCGCCGGATTGCGGAGTTGAGGAGTGACCGACAACAGGACCTCGCCGTTCGCCGGGTCGACGCGCTCGATGCCCGCCTCTTCACGGAGGGGCTCTCGGAGCGACGCCCGACCCCGGAAGATGGCGACCGAGCCCTCGGCGGTCATGTCGGGCTTCGGCGGATCGCCTTCGCGACGCGGGAGTGTCGTGAAGCCGATCGCGCCGGTGGCGATGCGCTCGCCGTCGCCGGTCAAGAGCTCGACCTTGGCGGTGGCCGACCGCCGGCCCCGCCGCAGGACCGTCCCGACCGCCTCGATGCGGTCCGGCGCCGGGACCGGCCGCATCCGGACCGACATGTCGGAGGTGAGCGCCCACGCCTCGGGGTCGGTGTCGATCTCGATGCCCGCAACCGCGTCGACGAGGAAGGACAGCACGCTGATCCGCACCACCCCGTGTCGGAGCACCTCGGGTCGCGGGAACAGATCGAGGACGAGTCGGTCGTCGGCGAGCCTCGCGGTGATGCCGAACCGACCGGCGATGTGGAACCGGTCCGGCGAGATGTCGGTCATCGGCGGATCCGGCTCGTCATGGCGAGCGCACGCTACAGCAACGAAGTGGACATCGACATCTCGACGTCGTCGCATGCGTGCGTGCAAGTAGGCTCGTCGTCGGTGACCATCGGCGACCCGTGGCAGGGCGGCGCGCGTACCTCCGGCAGATCGACACGCTCGACGACGATCGAGCTCGGTCATCACCGCGCGCACCAGATCGAGCTCTTCGTCGTCGATCTCGATGCGTGGGCGTCGTCCCGTCTCGACGAGGACGAGCTCGCACCGGCCGATCGCCAGCAGGCGGAGCGGCTGCGCGACCGCCGTCGAGCTCGCCGGCTGTTGGCTCGGCGGTCGGTCACCCGGGCCGTCCTCGGGCAGAGGCTGCGTGTCGACGGAGCGAGTCTGGTGATCGCCCGTCTCTGCCCGACCTGTGGGGCGACCGATCACGGCAAGCCGTTCGTCCCCGGTGCGCCGGTCAGCTTCAGCGTGTCGTCGAGCGAGGGAGTCGCTGCGGTCGCGGTCTCGGAGTCGGCCGTAGGGGTGGACCTCGAGATCGCGCGCGCCGATCTCATTCCCCAGCTCCGGGCGATGACCGACCGCGAACGGCAGAGCCTCGCGTCGATCCCCGCAGACGAGCGAGGCGTCGGATTCCTGCGCCTGTGGACCGCCAAAGAGGCGGTGCTCAAAGCGGGCGGCAGGGGCCTCGGGGACGGTCCCTCGACCGTGGAGGCCGCCGAGCTCCTCTGGTCGGACTCTTCGGTCGTCGCGAACGGCCCCGGGCGATGGCACGTCCGCCAGGTGGCGATCGGCGACCGGCCCGGGCGCACGGTGGTCCTCGCGGTGGCCGACGATCGTGGGCGAGCGCTGTCGGGACGGTCTCCCTGGTCGGTGGGCGCAGCGCGCACGCGCTCGACGCCCAACTTGGCGCGGCCTCCGTCGACCTGATCGACCAGCCGGTCGAGGTGCCTTGTGGACCCTCACGACCACCCTCACTACGGACGTTCGGCCCTGGTCCGACCGAACGGGCCGGCACACAGTGGGACCATGGGCCCGACCAGCCAGGCGATGCACGACGGGATCAGGATGCGCGACGCGGACGCCATCCTGTGGGCGCTCGACCAGGACCCGCTCCTCCGCTCGACCATCGTCGCGGTCGCCCTGTTCGACCGCGATCCCCCCTTCGACCGGGTGGTCGAGAAGGTGGAAGCGCTGTGCGGTCAGCGGCACCATTTCCGCTCGGTCGTGGTTCCGCCGAACCTTCCCTGGGGCCGGCCGCGCTGGCAGGAGGTTCCCGACTTCGACGTTGCCACCCACCTGGCACACGTGCGGGCGCCGCTGCCCGGCGACCTCCGCGGTGTGCTCGACCTGGCCCAGTCGATGGCCGGACGGCCGTTCGACCTCGCCCGTCCTCTGTGGGAGGCAGTGCTGGTCGACGGCATGGCCGACGGCGCCGCGGCACTGATCGTCAAGGTGCACCACTCGGTCGTCGACGGCATCGGTGGGCTGAAGGTCATCGCCGACATCCTCGACACCGACCGCAAGGGGTCGGGAATGCGGAGCGCCGCCGACCGGATCGGCACCGCACACTCCGACCGTCCACGCGCGGACGCGGGCGAGTCCGCTCGACGTCGTTCCGTCGTCTGCCCGCGGGCCGCCTTCGGCGACGTTCTCGGTGCGGCCGAACGACTCCCCCGCGCTCTGTTCGGATCCACTCGCCAGGCGGTGGGCGACCCCGCGGCTGCGGTCGGTCGATGGCTGGACGCGGTCGTCGACTCCGCGGCTCTGGTCGCACCGTCGCCCGCGCCGCTCTCCCCGCTCATGCGGGACCGGAGCGTCGACCGGCATTTCGAGACGGTGGAGCTTCCCGGCGCCGACTTCCACCACGCCGCCCGCCAGGCCGGCGTGACCCTCAACGACCTGTTCGTCGCTGGTCTGCTCCGCGGGCTCTCCCTCTACCACGACCTCCACGGGCAGCCCACCGGGTCGCTGCGGGCCCTCATGCCGATCAGCACGCGCCGTCCCGAAGACCCGCTCGAGACCAACCGCTTCGTGCCGGCTCGTGTCACGCTCCCTGCCGATCTCCCCACCGCCGACGCCTACCTCCGACAGGTCCCCGGGCTCCTCGGCCGGTGGAAGCACAGCAGGGCTCTGCCGGTGAGCGACCTTCTGACCGCGGCACTCGACCGGCTCCCTCCAGCGGTGATCGTCCGGGTGTTCTCGTCGATGTTGATGGGCGTCGACTTCACCGCAACCGATGTCCCCGGGCCGCCCGTCGACGTCTACCTCGCCGGGGCAAAGGTCGAGTCGTTCCTCGCGTTCCCCCCGACGGCCGGAGCCGCGCTCAACGCCGGCCTGGTGACGATGGCCGGCAGGCCCACCATCGGGCTCACCGTCGACCCGGCTGCGGTCCCCGACCCCGCCTCCCTGCGGCACTGCCTCCATCAGGGTCTGGACGAGATGATCGGAGCCGCCGAGCGTCGCGGGAAGGACCGGGGGAACCGGTGCCGGCCGACGACGGGAGCCACCCGACGGCAGGAGCCGGCTGACCGGCACCCGGCACGGCGGAGGGCCTTTCTCCCCTGGTGAGGGAAGCCCGAGGGGCAGACCATGGAGGGGAGGGCGGGAAGACCGCAGCCCGAGAGAAAGGACACGTCATGGCCCAGTCGAAGGACCTGCGGCAGCGGGTCGATCAGATCATCGAGCGATCGGAGAAAGAGCTGCTCCGTGCCAGCCACAAACTGGCCGTCGGGATCGACCGAGAGACCAAGCGGGTGGTGCCGCCGGCGTCGGCCGACCTCGAGCGCGTGGTGGACAACGTGTTCGACTTCGCCGAGAACGTCATCCAGGGCCAGCGCCGGATGGTCAAGGACATGATGAAGGCGGTCAACGAACAGGTGGACCGCGCCGCGGACGCGGGGCGGCGTGCGACCAAGCAGGCCAAGAAGCACGCGCCGACTCGGCACCGGGTCGGGGCCGGCACCGGACGGCTTCGAGGAAGACATCGGGAACGAAGGCGACGAACACCCGCTCGCCCGCCAAGCGCGCCGCCTCGACCCGCAAGGCACCGGCGACGAGGAAGTCGGCAGCGAAGACCTCTTCCGCCCGCAAGACGGTCACCCGGTCGACCGCGGTGCATGCACCCGCAGACGGGTCCGTCGGGGCGCCGTGAGCGCACGGCCGCACACCGACACGGTGGACGAAACAGTGGAGGAAGGGGACCCCGGGGAATGCGAGGTCCCCGGGGAAGACGGGGACCCCGGGCTCCCGCTCGACTACGTGACGATCCACGGGCACCTGGTCGGCGTTCGCCGCGGGGGCTCCGGACCGGTCCTCCTCCTGTTGCACGGCATCGCGGGGAGTTCGCTCAGCTGGGTGCCGGTGATGCGCCGGCTCGCCTCCGACTTCACGGTGGTGGCGCCCGACTTCGTCGGTCACGGTCATTCGGCCAAACCCTCGGGGGACTATTCGCTCGGCAACCTCGCCAGCTGGACAGCGCGATCTG
>CAWAQF010000006.1:0-340653 GCA_963784155.1 uncultured Acidimicrobiaceae bacterium | reverse complement strand
CCAGCACGGACGATGACGCTGCCCTGGCCCGGTCGGGGAAGGTCCTCAGGTGTCTTCGGCGTGGGCGATGGCCGCTGCCTGGTCGGGGTCGAAGCGCCTAGCTTGGCGAGGATGTTAGAGACGTGGACGCTGGCGGTCTTCTGGGTGATGAAGAGTTCCTCGCCGATCTGGCGGTTGGACAGGCCGCGGAACATCAGGCGCAGGACCTCGCGTTCCCGGCGGGTGAGCGCCGCGACAGGGCTCGCGCCATCCCTGACCGCGTGACCCCGGCTGCCGCCGGCGTCCAGGCCCAGCCGGCGAGCCAGGTCGTCCAGGGCGGCGCGCAGCGGCTCGGCGCGCAGCCCGGCGGCCGTCGCCGACGCCGCGCGGCACACGTCGGCCGCCTCGCGCGGGCGTCCGCTCCCAGCGAGGGCCTCCGCCAGCCGCCACTGAGTCCGCGCGGTCTCGTATACATAGCCCGGGCCGAACTCGGCCAGTGCCTTCTCCCAGCCCGCAGGGGTGTTCAAGCCGATGAACCCGCTGGTACTCCGCCTCGGCGCGGGCCAGCCAGCCCCGGCCTTCCGGGCCGAGGACGGACTTCGGCCGTGCCGGGTACCGGGCGGCCTCGCGCGCCACGTCGAGCAGCAGCGCCCCGGCCGCCTCCTCCGCGGCCACGGCCGTGGTGATTCCAGCCCTCCGCGCGGCGAGCGCCCGGTCGGCGCGGGCGCTCAGCGCGACCGCCGCTACCCGGATGGCGGCGGGGGAGCGCCCCATCGCGCGTCCGCGCTGAGCGCGGCTTCCGCCTCGGCGAGCGCCGTCTCCGTGTCGCCGCGCCAGTGCGCCTGTTCCGCGAGCAGCCCCCGGGCGATGTACGCGACGAAGGCGTCATCCCAGAATGGCTCAAGCCAGGTCCGCCGCTCGCCCGCCACCGCGTTGCCGCGGCCCACGTCGATGAACAGCGCCATCGCCGACAGCACTGCCTCCGGCTGCTTGGTCACCCAGACGGGGAAGTTCCGCGCCAGTTCCTCCGCACGATCCCAGTCGCCGTCCGCGTAGTGCGCCTGAAAAAGCAGGTGCTGCACGTCCCACCCGTAGGGAGCGAGCCCGAGACCCTCGGCCTCCGCCCGGCTGACTCCCGCGCGCGCGGCGGCGGAAGCCCCGGCGAGATCCCCGCGCGCCAGCCGCGCCGCCGCCAGATGGTAGGCGGCCCGTAGCTCCACGCCGAACATGCGCGTGTCGGCCGCCTGCGTGTGGGCGGCGGCAAACAGGCTGATGGCCTCCTCGGCATTGCCCTCGCGGCTGCTGATCATGCCGAGGGTGACCAGGATGTCAGCGCCGATCCAGTCCGCGCCGAACCGTGCCGCCTCCGTGAGCGCCCGCTCCGCCCACTCGACCGCCGCGGCGCTGTCGCCGCTGGCCATCCACGCCATGGCGGACGTGGCCATCGCTCGCGCGCGGACCGGGCTTGGCGGCCCGGCCGGAGTTTGCCCGACCGTTTCCTTGATCACCTGCAGCGCCTCGGGAGCCCACCCGGGCTCATCGGACTGAAGCAGGTAGTACGCGAGCCGCTCACCGGCCCGGGCACGGAACTCCGCCGTCGCGTCCCCGGCCAGTGCCGCTGCCCGGACGTGGCGCAATAGCTGAATCGCGCGCGGCACGTCGCCGCTCGCCGCTGCCGCGAGGGCGGACTTGAGGCCAAGCTCGCCGCGGTTCGTCCCGGCGAGCCTCGCCGCGTCCGCCACCCGGTCCCATAGCTCAAGGGCCTGGTCGTAGTGACGGTGGGCCTCGGCGGGCGCGCCGATCCGCTCGGCTTCCTCCCCGGCCCGGACCGAGGCCGCCAGCGCGCCGGTGACGTCGTGGCCGGCGAGGCTGTGGTAGGCGAGCTCGGCCGCGGCGCCGGGCCCGGTGTCGGCAAACACAGTCGCGAGCAGCGCGGCGAACCGTCCGTGCAGCCTGGTCCGCTCCCCGGGCAGCAGGTCACCGTAGATGGCCTCGCGCAGCAGCGCGTGCCGGAAACGGTACCCGTCGGGCCCGTCGGGGACGAGCAGCTGGCGGGCTACCGCCTCCCTGACCGCTTCCTCGTACCCGGCGTCGTCCAGACCGGAAGCCGCCAGGACCAGCTGGTCGTTCGCGCGCCGCCCGGCCACGGCCGCGGCCCGCAGGACCTGCTGCGCCGCGTCGGACACGCGCGCCACCCGGGCCAGCAGCAGCGCGGCGAGACCGGAGGGCAGCACTCCCGACGATCCCGACGAGGCGGCAAGCAGCTCTTCCGCGTAATAGGCATTGCCCTCAGCCCGGTCGACGAGGGCGCTGAGCAGGGCGGTGGACAGGCGCGACGGCCCGTTCGGAAGGCTCGACAGGTGCTCCGCGAGCGCGGCGGCAGGCAGCGGGCCCAGCTCGACAAGCGCGACCGACGGGAGCCTGCCCAGCTCCGCCACGACCTCACCGAGCGGATGCCGGCGGTGCAGGTCGTCCGTGCGGTAGGTACCGACGATGGCGACGCGCTCGCGGCGCAGCATGCGGGCCAGGAACGTCACCAGATGGCGAGTTGTCGCATCGGCCCAGTGCAGGTCCTCGAGGACGAGCAGCACCGGGCTCGCGGCGGCGAATTCGGCCAGCGCCCCGAGCACCGCGCCGAACATCTGCTGACGGGCCATGCCGGACGGGTCGGTCCCCTCCGCCGGCTCGCCACCGTCCGGCAGCAGCCTGGCCAGCACCGGGCGGCCCTTGACCGCCTGCCCGATATGCGACGGTGCCGTGCGGAACGCGTCCGCGAACGGCAGGTAAGGCACGCTGTCGCCGATCTCGGCGCACTGGCCGCACAGCACGGTGAAGCCGCTGCGCCCGGCTACCGTCATCACCTCGGCCACCAGGCGGGACTTGCCCACGCCCGCGTCGCCGCCGACAAGCGCGGTCACCGCGCGGCCTGCCACGGCGTCATCGAGCAACCCGCGGAGCCGCGCCATCTCGGTGTCACGGCCTACCAGCACCGTCATGTGCCACCCTCCGCCCGGAGCCGCTCGAGCGTTACCGCCGAGCGGCGCCTCTCGCCAGCAAGCCCACGGTAGCAGCGCCGTGACCCACGGCCCGCTTGCGTGCGGGCCGGATAACGGGCAGCGATAGCGGCAGTGACGCGACGGGTGGCGGTGCTCGAGGGCTGCGCGGCCCTCCTCGGGCAACGGACCCCTTAGGTCAGTCTCCCGCAGGCCGCGGCCACGTTTAATTTTTCCGGGTCACCACGCTTTGGGTCAGGACGTCCTGGACGGTGAATCGTTCGAGTTCGTCGGTGACTGCGCGGCTGACCACATGGTCGAGTGCGGTCAGCGAGTTCTGGACGCTACGGCCGACCTCACACGAGGGACCGGCTTCACGGCGTGGACGCCGTGAGCGGGTTTCCGGTCAGCGGAGCGCGTCGCACAGCAGCCTGGCGTTGTTGACCGTCTGGCTCGAACCGCCACGTTCGGCCACCGCGACGACCTCGGCGATCTCGCCCTTGGCCCCGCACCGCGAGACGCACTCGACGGCGAGCGACAGGAAGGCCTCCGCCCCCCTGACCGGGGCGCCGCGGAGCAGGCCGGGCAGGGCCGCCTCGATGACCGCCCACGCGGTGCCGTAGGCGCCGGTCTCGGCCGCGGCCCGCAGGGCGGCGACTACTCGGTTCGCCGGGATCGATGTCCGCACCAGCGTCTCCAGTTGCCGGCCGAGCAGCCCGGTGTCTAGCTGCCCGCGTGCGGCGAGGACCAGCAGGGCGTCCACCGTCGCGTCGTCCCCGTGCGGGCCGTTCGCCAGGCCACGGGCCAGCGCGAGGTGCACCGCGTAGCCCGCGGGGCCGTCGGCCTCCGCGACGAACGGCAGTACCCGGGTCCGCCGCCGCCCGCCAAGGACGCTGCCCGTGGTGTAACCGCGTGCCATCATCTCGTCGCGGTGATGCGGCAGTTGCGCGACCCAGAACGGTGCCGGCGGTTCCATGAGCAGCCCCTTCGGGTGGTACGGGCCGATCAGCGCCGCGGCCGCCGGCGGGAACGACGAGTCGAGGGCGGTTCCGGGGCGGGCGGGCTCCAAGCGGTCAGGGGAGCCAGACCGGTACCAGCCCTTCGGCTGCGAGTCCTGGTGTGGCAGCCCGCCCTCGCGCAGCCACCGGGCCAGCCGCCGCCCGGCCACGGAGCGCAGTTCCCCGGCCGCATGCAGCGTCCGCGCGTCGCCGCCGGGAGCGACCCGCAGCAGCGCCTGGGCCAGGTCGACCGGGGCGGGCTCGACGCCGAGCTTTTCCAGCGCCGAGAGCCGCTCAGCCAGCACTCCGGCGTCCAGCGCGCCGGTGGACCTGGTCGGCACGGCCAGCAGGAAGGGCTGCGGGCCGGATTCGATGACGTCGATCGCCTCGGACAGGCGCGCCGCCAGCATCGCTCCGGCCGGGGAGAAGCTGTCGGGGCGATGCGGGTGGACGTTGAACGCGTCCGCCCTGGGCTGCTCGCCCCGCACCGCCATCGCCACGTCGTAGATGTCGGCCGGGCAGCAGTCGAACGCCTCGGCCGGTTTCCTGCGCGTCGCCGGCCTGAGCGCCTTGGCCAGCGCGGCCCGGTCGCTGCGGGCGTGCCGGACCAGCCCGTCAAGCGCGCGTTCGAACGCCGCCACCTCCTGGTCGCCCGCGATGACCGCGGCGATCTCCTGCGCTACCTCGGCGGCGGTGGCCGCGGGACCGGGCACCGGCCGGGGTCCGGGCACCGCGGGCAGCACGTCGCTGAACCGCTCGGCGGTGTCCGGCGGCGCGCCGAGCAGTTCGACGGCGCGGACGGAAAACGCCGGGCTGAGCCATGCGGCGGCCGCCCGCAGTTCGGGCAGCACCGCGTCCCCCGCAGCCGGGAGGTGCCGGGCGATCACGTCAAGGGCGCGCTCCTGCAGGTCCGGGTCCGGGTGCTGGAACGCCGTCGCCGCATCGGCCACCACCCGGGCCGCGCGTTCGGTGTCCCGCCGGGCCGCGCGATCGAGGCCGGCGAGCTGGGCACGGACCAGCTTTTTCTCCGGGCGGAGCAGGATCCGCTGGCACATCTCGGTGAATGTCTGCGGGTCAAGCAGTCCCGCCCCGTCCACACCGAGCAGGGCTTCCTGCGCGCGGCCGGCCACCGCGTCTTCCCTGCCGTCGTGGCGGTGCTGGCCCTCGGCGTCACCCGGCGACTCCCGCTCAACGTGGACCGTGCCCGCGCCGAGAGGTAGCCGGATCCACGGCCCGGCTCGGTCCGGCGCTCACCATCCTCGGCAGCCGTTCTGGTCGGGAGGGTCGTACTGGATGCGCTCGGCGACCATGATCTGCTCGTCCTCGGTGGCCATCGCGCCTGCAGGGCGAATTGCAGGCCGCCGTAGGCGACCCAGTTGGAACGGGTGATCCCGAGGCCGCCGCTGAAGCGCCCCCCGCCCGCCGACCAGTTCCCGCCTTCCTCGCACATCGCGACCCGTTCCCACTCGGACCGCTGGAGCGGGGTCACCGTGTCGACCGGACCGCTCGGGGCTTGCGGCGCGGGCGGCGCCGGCGTCTTCACCGCCGGAGTCGGGTGCACGGCCAGCAACGCGGTCGACAGGTCGAACGGGAGCCTCGACTGTCCGTGAGGCGCCGGTACCGCGGCACGGAACGCGGCCGGCTGGTTCGGGGGCATCGCGACCGGCCCCGATTTCCGTGCCGACCGGTCGGTCGTGGACTTCGCCGCCGGCGCGGGTGCAGCCGGCGACAGTGTGGACATGGTGATGAACGCGACCGGGACGGCCGCCATGAGTGCAATGCGGGTCCGCACGGCACCTCCCTTCGTCGGGCGCGCGAGGGCGCCTTCCTCTGCTCGGTGTTGGCGGGCTCCGGCCCATCGCATTCGGTCCCCGGACGGAGGGCGGGAAGGCCTCTTCCGTCCTGGCTTCACGCCGTAGGGTGTGCGGCCGGTTCAGTTACGCCCAGGGCTGGGTCGTGTGGACACCACTCATTTCGTCTGTCGGCGGCCGGTTCCGGCCACGAACGCGCGAGAGGCCGACAAGCTCTCTCTGCCGGTGCGAATCCGCTGGGGTCGGTCGCAATCCGACACGCCCAGGGCTGCATTCAGAAACGATGCAGCCGACTCGTCGCGGTACGTCAAAAAGGATACTAGCACTCCGATCGGGTATCCCAGTATCACCCTGTCCAGATATTGCTGCTGAACTGGGCTTACACACAGTAAATCCCCCAATTTTTACGAGACCGTTCATCACTTGAACTGAGGTGATAGCACGCATCACTTAGGCAGATAAGCCCTCAGCGAAGCGCCCCGTCGATAGTTCCATCGGGGGCAATCGTCGTCGGGTCGCCGCGGGCGCTGGACGGCACCCCCCGGGACCCGCGATGCCAGAGGGTCCCGGTACCCGTCCTCGGGCCGTGCCTCGAGGGGGGGTGTAACGTCGAAGGGGCGCCGGCCGTATTAGAGAGGTGCCGGATCGTGGCCGTCGGAGAGGCTCGGGGGGTCCGGGCCGCTTCTCGCCGCACGGCCCGGAAGGCCTGCGAACTGGGGGACTGGTGAGAAGGACGTTGGCGTCGTTGTCCATGGTGGTCGTGCTCAGCTCGATCGGGGCAGTGACCTGGAGCACCGCGCGCGCGTCGGGTGCGAACGTCACCACGTTCACGATCGCGGTGGACGGCAAGTCGTCGGATGCCGTCGTCCTCAATGCCGGGGCGACCCTTTCGGAATCCGGGCTTCCCGGCGCGGCGACGGGCACCGTCACCTACACGGACTCGCTCGGCGACACGATCTGCGCGGAGGACCTGCCCGCGACAAGCTGCGACGCCGCGTCCGACCTCGCGGTGGGGACGTACCCGATCACCGCGGCGTACTCGGGCGACGGGACCTACAGCGGCTCCGACTCGACCAATTCGGTGAGCCTGACGGTCCTCGCCCCGACCACGACGGCGGTAACGGTCACTCCGACCGGCGTCGCCTCGGGCGCTCCGGTGTCCTATTCCGCCCTGGTCACCTCGTCCTACGGCGTTCCGACCGGGACGGTCACCTTCCGGACTCCCGCCCGGCTCCTCTGCTCGGCCGTCCTGTCCGGTGGTAGCGCTTCGTGCTCCGCCTCGACCGCTCCGATCGGCGTCGTCAATGTCACCGCCGTCTACGCCGGGGACGGCACGTTCTCCCGCTCGACGGCGACGACGACGCTGACCGTGTTCCGGGCGACGCCCAGCCTCACCTGCGCGAGGGTGAGCGGGAAGATCGTGTCGACGTTGAAGGTCTCGCGGTGCACGCCCTTCTCGGCCAGCGATCGGGTCGGGTTCGCACCTGGCTCGTTCGCTCGCTCGGGCGGGACCTTGACCTGGCGGCGGAGCGGGCAGACGGCGGTGGTGACCGCGACCGCGACCTCACCCGGTCAGGGAGCCTGCCAGGCGAAGTTCACCGAGGAGGACCTGAGCGGCGATGTGACCGGTGGGACGTCGCAGTACGCGCTGGTCGGCGACCCGGTGAACATCCGGCTCTGCCTGAGCGCGAAGACCGGGTCCCTGCACCTCGTGGCTGGCACGACAGCTGAGCTCTGAATCGTCCCGCGGTTGATCGCCCGGTCGGCCGACGGCGCCGGGACCTGTCACCGTCCAGAGCTGTCATCGTCCATAGGTTGTCCACAGGTGGACCGCGCCGCTGTTCGTGGCGCGACCAACCTTGTTGTGGTGTCAAGAGCGCCGACGAAATACTCATTATTGACGATGCGGTACTCGGTCGGGTTCCCTAGAGTCACGGGAGAGACAACCGCCGTTGACGGGTGGCGTACGGGCGCGGAGGGGACTGCGGCGGCTCGGGAAGTCGGCGAGGCGGTCCACTGGATTCGGGGAGGGAAGCTCATGGTGCGCTCCAAGTGGTTGGTGTCGGTCGTCGTCGCCCTCGCGGTCCCGTTGCTCGGCACGGTCGTCGTCGCCGGTCCGGCCGCGGCAAAGAAGGTGGTCGCCACCGGATCGATCCACTGCACCTTCAGCCAGACCGTCAGCTTCAATCCTCCCCTCAGACCAACGGGCACCGCCGGGTACTCGAAGGACGTGATCACGTTCTCACCCGCTCAGATCAGCCACTGCACCGGCACGACCAACCCCGCCGGCGCGGTGCCCACCTTCGGGATAGGGACGAAGCCCAACCTCGTCAAATGGCCGGCTGCGAAGATCGGCTCGACGAAGCTGGCGGGTGCCTGCGTGATGTTCAAGGGGTTCCTCTCATACGGGAAGTACAAGCCGCATTACAACTGGTCGGACACCGGCTTGTCGCTTCAGTCGGACAAGGTGCTCCCCATCACGTTCGAGGAGGGCTCGTTGAACGGTGAGTTCGGCTTCCTCTTCACCGGCACGGCGAGGGGATCGTTCCCCGGGCCCGTCACGATCGACAACTACTTCGACGCCGCGTCGACGGCGGCCCTCGACAACTGCGTCGCCGGCACGGGCAGCGTCTCGACGCTGACCACGGATCCGGCCAACAGCACCATCTCGGTGGGTGGCTGAGCGACACTGACCAGGTTCGGAGGGGCACGTACAACCATGAGTTCCGGTGGTGGTAGCGACCATCGTCGTGTGCTCAAATGAATGCGAGTCCGGCCGGTACGCCCGGCGGGCCGACGGCGGAAGGAAAGACAATGGCGAAAAGGCCTGATGTGAGCGGATCACGGCGTCGCGGCACGAGTGCGGGAACCACCGGTCGACGGGTCGGAGCCGCACTGGTGGTCGCGATCTCCTCGATGTTCGTCGCGCTCGGGGCCACCGCGTCGCCCGCAGGTGCGAGCCCGAGCCCGATGATCGAGTCGTGGGGTGACAACACCTACGGCCAGCTCGGCAACGGGACGACGACACAGGCCGACGTGCCGATCTCGGTGTCCCTCCCTGCAGGCGTCACCCCGGTTTCGGTCGCCGCTGGCGGCTACCACAGTCTTGCCATCGGATCTGACGCCAACCTGTACGCGTGGGGTCAGAACGGCTATGGCCAGCTCGGGAACGGCACCACCGCCGAGTCCAATTCCCCGATAAGGATCTCCCTCCCCGGAGGCGTGCACCCGGTCGCCGTCTCCGGCGGCTCCATCTTCAGCGAGGCGCTCGGATCGAACGGCAAGGTCTACGCCTGGGGGGACAACAGCTTCGGCGAGCTCGGCGACGGGTCCTCGGCCAGCTCCAACACGCCGGTGGCGGTGGCCCTCCCGTCCACGCTGACCTTCACCGCGATCGCGGCGGGCCAGTTCCACAGCCTCGCGCTCGCCAGCAACGGGGCGCTCTACGCCTGGGGCTACAACAACGACGGCCAGCTCGGCGACGGTACGAAGACCACCCCGACCACGCCGGTCGCCATCTCGCTCCCCGGCGCGACGCCCGCCAAGATCGCCGCAGGCGGCTATCACAGCCTCGCGGTCAGCACCGCCGGCAAGGTCTACGCCTGGGGCTACAACGCCTTCGGCCAGCTCGGTGACCGGGACGACCGCGCTCTCGAAGGTGCCGGTCCTCATCCAGATGCCGGCCGGGGTCAGCGCCACCTCCGTCGCGGCGGGCCTCTACCACAGCATGCTCCTCGGCTCCAACGGCAGTGTCTACGCCTGGGGCTACAACGGCAACGGCGAGATCGGAAACTTCACCGACGTCAACTCCACCACTCCGATCGAGTCGCTGTCCTCGGGAGTGACGGTGATCGCGGCGGGCGACTACAACAGCTATGCGCTCGAGTCCAACGGCGTCCTCTATGCGTGGGGACAGAATGGTTTCGGGCAGGTCGGGAACGGCACGACCAATGCGTCATGGCTCCCGGTTGCGGTCCAGCTCGCCGGTAACGCGACGTTCACCGGCCTGATGTCCGACTCGTCCTCGGACTTCGCGTTGGCCATCGCGACCCCGTCCCTCTCGGCGACCACGACCCTGCTGTCGCCCTCGAACTCCGCGCCGGTCTACGGACAGGCGGAGACCCTGACCGCGACCGTCACCGGATCCGACGGGGGCGGCTCGGTCAACTTCGAGGACGCCTCTTCCTCGCTGTCGGGCTGCGGGTCGGTCTCTTTGACCCAGTCCGGGTCCAACTACGTCGCGCAATGCACCACCTCGACGCTCGTGGCCGGTTTGCACAACCTGACCGCGATCTACTCGGGTGACTCGAACTCGCAGGGGAGCACCTCGTCGATCTACGCCCTGACCGTCGCCCAGGCGCCGCTGGTCGTCACCGCTTCGTCCGCATCGGTCACCTACGGCAACGCGCCGCCGGCGATCACCGCCACCTACTCGGGCTTCGTCAACGGCGATTCCTCTGCGTCGCTCACCACGCAGCCGAACTGCTCGACGACCGCGACCGCCACCAGCCCGGTCGGGAACTACCCGACCAGCTGCTCGGGCGCCGCAGCGGCCAACTACTCGATCACCTACCAGAACGGGCAGATCACGGTCGATCCGGCCCCGCTCAGCATCCAGGCCTCGTCGGGGACGATGACCTATGGCGGAGCCGTTCCGGCCATCACGCCGTCCTTCTCGGGCTTCACCAACGGTGACACCTCTGCGTCCCTCACCACGCAACCGACCTGTACGACCGCAGCCATGTCGACCAGCCCGGTCGGCACCTACGACAGCAGCTGCTCGGCCGCCGCGGATTCCAACTACACCATCACCTACACCGACGGCAGCGTCGTGGTGGGTGCCGCCCCGCTGGTGATCACCGCATCGTCGGCGGCCACCACCTACGGGACCGCTGCCGGCGCGATCACGCCTTCCTATGCGGGCTTCCTGAACGGTGACACCCCGGCGTCCCTCACCACGCAGCCGACCTGCAACTCGACCGCAACGGTCAACAGCCCGGTCGGTTCGTACGACTCTTCGTGCACCGGGGCGTCCGACTCGAACTACTCGATCTCCTACGTGAGCGGAACGGTCACCGTCGCACCGGCCCCCCTCACGATCACCGCGTCCTCGGGCTCGATGACCTATGGAGGCACCGTGCCGGGCATCACGCCGATCGTGACCGGCCTGCAGAACAGTGAGGGCGCCTCGGTGCTCGGTGGCGCGCTCCAGTGCTCGACCGGCGCGACCTCGACCAGTTCGGTCGGCACCTATTCGTCGACCTGCTCGGGCGCGGTCGACGGGAACTACGCGATCACCTACGTGAACGGTACGGTCAACGTCGCACCGGCGCCCCTGACGATCGCAGCGTCGTCGGGCTCGTTGAGCTATGGCGGGACCGTTCCGATCATCACCCCGACGATCGGCGGCCTCCAGAACGGCGAGACCGCGTCGGTCCTCGGAGCCGGTTTCGCCTGCGCCACCGATGCGACGCCGACCTCACCGGTCGGCAGCTATGCCTCGTCGTGTTCGGGCGCCTCTGACCCCAACTACACCGTGAGCTACGTCGACGGCACGGTGACGGTCACTCCGGCGCCCCTCACCATCACCGCGTCGTCGGGAACGATGACCTACGGATCGGCTCCGCCGACGATCACCCCGATCGTCTCCGGGCTCCAGAACGGCGAGGACGTCTCGCTCCTCGGGCCGGGTCTGATGTGCTCGACCTCGGCGGTCTCCTCCAGCCCGGTCGGGACCTACCCGAGCGTCTGCACCGGTGCCGTCGACACCAACTACACGATCGTGGACGTCGAGGGATCGATCACGGTCACCGCCGCCCCGCTGACCATCACCGCGTCGTCGGCACCGTCGAGCTACGGCAGCACGCCGCCGACCATCACCGCCTCCTACGACGGCTTCGTGAACGGCGACACCGCGTCGTCGCTCACCGCCCAGCCGGCGTGCTCCACGACGGACACCTCGTCCAGCCCGGTCGGCACCTATCCGAGCAGCTGCTCGGGAGCCTCCGACCCGAACTACGTGATCACCTACGTGGACGGCTCGGTCGTGGTCGGCCAGTCGCCGCTGATCGTCGTCGCCTCCAACGGCTCGATGACCTACGGCGGAGCGGCGCCGGCGATCTCACCCACCTACGACGGGTTCGTCGGCGGTGACAGCGCGTCTTCGCTCACCTCGCAGCCGACGTGCATCTCCGATGCCACGTCGTCGAGCTCGGTGGGCAGCTATGCGAGCTCCTGCTCGGGAGCGGTCGATGCCAACTACAACATCACCTACGTGGACGGGGCGGTGACGGTGGCACCCGCGCCGCTCGGCGTGACCGCCTCCTCGGCGTCGGTCACCTACGGCGGCGCATCGCCGAACATCACGCCGACCTACACGGGCTTCGTCAATGGTGATACGGCCTCGTCCCTTTCCACGCAGGCCTCCTGCAGCTCGCCGGTCACCCCCACGACCGGCGTGGGCACGTACGCGTCGACCTGCTCGGGCGCGTCGGACCCGAACTACGTCATCTCCTACGTGGACGGATCGGTGAGCGTCTCACCGGCCCCGCTCACCATCACTGCTTCCTCGGGGACCATGACCTACGGAGGATCGACGCCGTCGATCACCGCCGGCATCAGTGGCCTCCAGAACGGCGAGGACGCCTCGGTACTCGGCGCGGGCCTGACCTGCTCGACGACCGCCACTCCGACCAGCCCCGTCGGGACCTACCCGACGAGCTGCTCGGGCGCAGTCGACGCCAACTACACCGTCTCGTACACCAACGGATCGCTGGCCGTGACCCAGGCCCCGCTGACCGTGACCGCTTCGACGGGTTCGTTCACCTACGGCGGCACGCCGCCGACGATCACCGCCGACCGTCACCGGCCTGCAGAACGGGGAGGACTCCTCGGTGCTCGGGCCCCTCGCGTGTTCGACCACCGCGACCTCGACCAGTCCCGCCGGCACCTACCCGAGCAGCTGCTCGGGTGCGACCGACGCGAACTACGCGGTCACCTACGTGGACAATACGGTCCAGGTGGTCGCGGCGCCGCTGACGGTTGCCGCATCCTCGGGGACCATGACCTACGGCGGCACCGTGCCGAACGTCACCCCGAGCTACTCGGGATTCGTCAACGGTGACGACGCGACCTCGCTCACGGCGCCGCCGACCTGTTCGACGGCTGCGACGTCCAACAGCCCGGTCGGCACCTACACGAGCAGCTGCTCGGGTGCGGCCGACCCGAACTACACGATCAGCTACGTGAACGGGGACGTCGTGGTCGGGGCCTCGGCCCTGGTCATCTCGGCCTCCTCGGGGTCGATGACCTATGGGGGCAGCGCGCCGAGCATCACCCCGAGCTACTCGGGGTTCGTCAACGGGGACGACGCGAGCTCGCTGACCACCCAGCCGACCTGTTCGGCGGGAGCGACCTCGCACAGCTCGGTGGGCACCTACACGAGCAGCTGCTCGGGTGCGGCCGACCCGAACTACACGATCACCTACGTTGCGGGCTCGGTGCACGTCACGCCGGCACCGTTGACCGTGGCCGCCTCGTCCGCAACCAGCACCTACGGCGGGGCGACACCGAGCATCCACCCGACCGTGACCGGTCTGGTCAACGGTGACACCGTGTCCTCCCTCGGTGCAGGGCTCACCTGCTCGACGACGGTCGGGCCCACCACTTCGGTCGGCTCGTACGCCTCGACGTGTTCCGGTGCGACGGATTCGAATTACACGATCACCTATGCGTCCGGGACCGTCACGGTCTCGCCGGCCACGTTGACCGTGACTGCCAACAACCAGACGATGCAGTTCGGTGGGACTGTGCCGACCCTCACCGCGACGATCACCGGCTTCGTGGACGGCCAGACGCTCGCGACCTCGGGAGTCACCGGCAGCCCGGCCTGCACCACGACCGGCACGCCGACCAGCGCGGCCGGCACCTACCCGATCACCTGTTCCCCGGGAACCCTCGCGGCCACGAACTACACGTTCACCTTCGTCTCGGGGACCCTGACGATCACCAGCACGACGACGCTCGCGTGCTACACGGTCGGCCAGGTGACCGTCGCCTCCGGTCAGTCGGTGCGGATTCCTCCCGGCTGCTTCGTGATCGGCTCGATCACCGTGCAGCCCGGGGGCTCTCTCGAATCGGATGGAGCGATCATCATCGGGTTCGTGCACGACAACGGTGGCTCGCTGCGACTGTGCAGCACGAGCATGGCGCTCGACCTCGACGAGTCGGGTTCGGCGAATCCGAGCGTGATCGGTGACGGGACCTCCGCTTGCCGCGGGTCGATCATCATCGGCGGGGTGGCCCTCACCTCGAACTCGGGCCCGGTCTCCTTCCAGGGGAACGAGGCGCTCGCGATCGTCCAGATCACCTCCAACACCGGCAGCGTGACGGTGAGGAACAACCACGTCTTCGGCGTGCTGCAGGTCCAGCACAACACCGGCCCGGTCGTGGACCGGCCGAACACGGTCTTCGGCACAGCCGAGCTGCAATAGCTCGATCATCAGGCGGAACCGCTCTCAGCCCGCTCGGCTCCGGTCCGCCGGAGTCGAGCGAGTCGAGGGCACCGGTCTGCACCCGTGCCGACGCGTCACGTTGCTGCGCGGGAATCGCCCGGGCGGCCTTCGCCTGAGGCCGCGTAGTGTGCAACTCGAGCCCGGACACCGCTGGGAGGCACCGTGGACGACGAGGAGATCATCGGCCGGATCGGACACCTGGCCGACGAGGAGAAGCGGCTCGAGGAGGCCCACGTCGGTGAAGGTCTCTCGGAGAACGATCAAGAGCGGCTGCGTGAGATCGGTGTTTCCCTCGACCGCATGTGGGACCTGCTCCGGCAGCGCCGCGCACTCCGGAGTGCGGGCCGCGACCCCGACGAGGCAGCCAGCCGACCCGAGGGGACCGTCGAGGGCTACCTGCAGTAGCGATCGCGGTTCATCGACCCCATTCGGCCTCGTAACGTCACCGACCGTGTCGCTCGATGTGCGGTGAGCACGCGTCGCGTTCCGCCGAGTCCTCGGATCCGCCGCGGTCCTCAGAATTGAGAATGGCTCTGACCCCCGAGGTTCTCTAGAGTTTCACCGTGTAACGGGGGCAGGGGTGCTTGCGGCTGAACGCTCGAGCGGCCCGGCCATGAGCCGAAGGAGCCGCAATCAGGCGCGCTCGGAACGCGGGGCAAGTCCCCCGGTGGTTTCGATGCCGCACGACAAAGACATCAGCGGTCTGCCATTCGCGCAGGTGACGCCCAGCGCGTCCCACACCGGCGCCACGCCTACCGGCCGAACGGCCTGTCGGTGGGACGGGAGATCATCATCGTTCCGGCTCGGCGGACGGGGCGGCGATGGTGGCCCGCCTTCGTGCCCGGATCGACGTGTCCGGTGCGGAGGCGGGCCTGCTTCGTTCGCGGCCGATCGGCCCGTCGACTGGCCCCGTCGGGACCGGTCAGGACCCGACCTGGGGCACTCCGGCGTGCATGGTGACCGGCCGGATGAACAGTGGTCGGCTGAAGGGGAACCCGGCACGCCCCGGCAGCCACGCGTGGAACGCGATCCAGAGGTTGCCCTTTGCGTCGGTGAAGAGCGACGGCCCACCCGGGCCGCCGAAGTCCGCCTGCGAGCCGAGGAGCGGCTGTGCGGACTGGTCCGAGCACGGACCGAGTGGACCGGCGCAGGTCGCGTCGCCGATCGCATAGGTCGCCGTCTTCCAGTCGCTGCCCGAGTAGAAGAGCAGGTACTGCCCGTCGACCTGGATCATGTCCGGGCCCTCGATGTAACCGTGCTGCCACCCCTGATCGGGCTGGAGGAGGGCCGAGGGGCTTCCCGGAACGAGCGCGGTCCCGTCGGCCGTGAGTTGCTGCGCCCAGAGAGTCGGCGCCTGCCCGTTCGCTCCCTGCGACTTCCACACCAGATAGGGCGTGCCGTCCGCGGTCACCATCGGACTCGCGTCGATCGAACCGCCGAGGGCGAGCTGGCAGACGATCGGCCATTGGGAGGAGTCGATGTAGGGCCCTTGCGGCTGTGAGGCGACCGCTTCGGAGATGCACTGTTCTCCGCTCGTCCCGTAGACCGCTGAGTAGTACATCACGTAGGAGTTGCCACGAGGGAGGACCGAGGGCGCCCAGGTCGCTCCGGGTTGCGCCCAGGCCGGCAAATGGGGCAGTGCGTCACCGACGGTGGTCCAGTGGAGGAGGTCGGAGGACTGGATGATCTGAATGTTGCCCGCCGCCGAGTTGGTGGCGAACGCGTAGTAGTTGTTGGCCACCGGCAGGACGAACGGATCGGGGAAGTCGAAGGGGTAGACGAGGCCGCTGCCGGCCGATCCGTCGAGCGAGAGACAGGTCGCCGACACCGAGTTGATCGAGGCGACCGCCGCGGGGAGGTTCGATCCGACGACGGCGTTGGCGGCCGTCGTGACGCCGTTCAGACAGGTGTCGAGCGCAGCGATGTCGAGCGACTGGAGGGCCCGGGTGTTGGAGGCGGTGCCGAGCTGCTGTTGGGCGGTCGCGATCTCGCTCTTGACCTGCGAGGACACCGTTCTGCGTTGATCGCGCTGGCGGGTCGTGGCGGTCAAGCGCGAGCTCGGTCGCCGAGTCCGCCTGCCTCGTCGCCCGGAGTGCGCGACCGGCCGCGTCGACGGAGCGGTGGGCACCGTCGAGGCTGGCGTAGAGGACCGCATCGGAGACGATGGCGGCCACTGCCAGCAGCGTGACCACTGCAAGTCGCGCGACGTGGCCCTGGTGGGCATGGAACGCTCGACGGAGCGGGCTCGACCGCGGTCTTCCCGTCCGGGCCCGCATCGAGCTCGGGCACGCCCTCGGGTTCGGGCTCGTCCGTCCCGCGATCGGAAGGTGGAGCGGCGACCGTCACGACCCTGCGGGGAGCACGGCTTTGCAGATGCCCTCGACCGCGCTCAGGGTCGACGTGGCACCGCCGACGTCGTCGACCGCGATCTGGTTGAGGGTCTGCTCGATGCCGGAGAGGCAGGTGTCGAGTGCAGAGATGTTGACGCCGTTCGCCGACACGTTGCTCTGTGCTCGGGCGAGCGCAGCCTGGTCGGCGCCGAGCTCACTGGATTCACCGGCCAGCGTGATGCCGGCCGCAGTCGACTGGGCCTTGGTCGCGGCGAGCTGCCCCCGGGTGGCCTCGAGGCGCAGTTGTATCCGGTGGAGAGCGACCCGGGTCGTCGCGAGCGAGGAATCGGTCCTGGCAATCGAGACCTGCGCGCCCACGCCGACGGCGACGGCGATCGCGACCACCGCGAGTCCGAGGAGCGAGAGGATTCCGAGCCCCCGGGGTGCTCGGTGCACGGAGCGACGAGGCAGGGTCGACGTCACCTCGGCTTCCGTGTCCATGGGGATCCCTGACCTCTTTGCCGTGTGGCTGGGAGCGCCGCGGAACGCGCCGCCGGACTTCGCTGCTACGCCCCCATTGTCACACCATTCGACGGTCGAAGCGCGGTCGCGCCGAGTTCGATCCGTTCACCTGCGCGTCACCGTTCTTCGGGGGCCGTCCAACGAAAACGGAGGGCGGGGAGAAGCGGGCCCGCCGATCGCGACCGGAGGCAGCCGCTCCACACGCCGGCGCCGTACGCGAGCTCGTCGGCGAGGGAGGCCACGGTCCACCGTGCGGGATCGAGGTGGGGTCGCCGGCGCCACCACTCGACCACCGGCGGCGCGAGCGCGAGGGCGAGCACTCCGACCGCCTGCCCCTTGCCGCGCCGTGCCGCCACGACCAGGGCCGGCGCCGCCAACACGGTCGCTGCGTGGCCGATCCCGATCACCGTCCACCCGGAGGCCGCGGCGCTCCAGCGCACCGGGAGCCAGGGCGGGATCCGGTGGCCCCGGACCCGCCCGGCGAGCAGGAGGGCCGAGGTGCCGACGGCGGCGAGCGCCGTGCGCGGACGACCGGCGAGCAGGCTGAGCGCCGCGACGGTCGGCCACGGCCGGAGTTCGAGTGGGGCGAGTCGAGCCGGGTGCCGTCGCGCGAGAGGACCCGCAGAGGTCCCGTAACGGAACCGCCGTCGCAGCCACCCGGACCACGAGTCGGGTTCCCGGTGAGCGACCTCCACGTCGGGCACGTAGCGGACGGTCCAGCCCGCGTCCGCGAGCCGCCAGACGAAGTCGACGTCCTCACCGACCCGGAGGGACTCGTCGAACGTCTCCTCGAGCGCCGATCTCCGGACCACAAGGGCGGCGGCCGGCACGTAGCGGACGGTCCGCTCGGGCCCGACCGCGGACGCGCGGTCACCCATGTCGAGATCCGAATGACCGTCCGCGAATCGCGCCAGTACCGACGATCGGCGGTCACCGTCGCGGGCCGGGCGGATCCGGGGAGCGACCGCGCCGACTGCAGGATCGTCGAAGGCCGGTAGCAATGACGCGAGCCATTCGCCGCGCACCGTGCAGTCGCTGTCGAGGAAGGCGACCAGCTCGGTGTCGACGAGAGAGAGCCCGTCGTTGCGTGCCGCTGCCGGGCCGCCGTTCGTCTCGCGCACCACGAGGCATGCGCCGAATCGGCGACTCACCGCCTCCACCCCGGCCGGGTCCGCCGAGCCGTCGTCGACGACCACCACGGAGATGTCCGTTCCCTCGTCGGTTCGGCGGAGAGAGGCGAGGCAGGCTTCCAGCCGGCCGGGTCGATCCATGGCGGGGATCACCACCGTCACCCGTCGAGCGACCGTCGCCGGCGCGACCGGGTTCCCGGGACGCGGATGGGCGATGCCTGCGTCGATCAGCCTGCGGGCCGAGCCGACGAGTCGTCTCGGGCACGGCTTCGCCCCGGAGCAACCGCTCGAGGCCCGCGACGCCCTCGTCGGTCAGGGTGAGGAGACGGGCCGGCGATCCCCCGAGCAGCACCCTGCCGCCGTCGACCCTCCGGACCGTGGGGTCGAGGACCAGCCCCGTCCCCTCCGGAATCGGCCTCACAGGGTGAGGCCGCCGTCCACCGCCACGACCGCACCGGTCATCGCCGCGCTCTCCGTCCCGGCGAGAAAGGCGAGCACCGAGGCGACCTCCTCGGGGGTGACCAGACGACCGATGGCGTGCTGTTCGGCGAAGCTCGACGGGCTCTCCAAACCGTAGAGACGGGCGCTCTCGTCGAGGATCACCGTCGCGGTCGATCCTGGGCTCACTGCGTTGGCGGTCACACCGGTGTCGGCGAGCTCCGCGGCGAGACCTCGCACGAGGCCGACCACCCCCGCCTTGGCGGCTCCGTAGGCGGCGAGCATCGGAATCCCGCGGGTGCCGGCCGCCGAGGCCACCGCGAGGAAGCGCCCCTGCCGCGGCTCCTGGCGGCGGAGCAGAGCCGGGATGCCGACCCGGGCCGCCGTGATCGGTCCGCCGAGGTCCACACCGAGCACCGCACCGAGCTGATCGCCGGGCATCTCCCAGAGGGGGACGCCACCGGCGATGACCCCGGCAGCCGCCACGACCGCGTCGACGCCGCCGAAGCGCTCCTCGGCCTCGGCCACCGCCCCGCCGAGTGCGACCGGATCGGTCGTGTCGGCGAGGAAGGGCACGATCGGGGAGGAACCGGCGAACTCCTCGGTCGGCGCGGGATGTCGGGCCACGGCGCTCTCGACCGTCGCGTGCAGATCCGATTCGGACGCCATCGGGTAGGGAATGCGGGGATCGTTCGACCCGCGGTCGACCGCCACCACCGACCACCCGGACCCGGCCAGTGCCTTCACGGTTGCGGCGCCGATGCCACGAGCCGCTCCCGTCACGACGGCCACACGTGCCATCACCCCACCTCCCGATTCGTTTCGGTGCACTTCGACGAAGCGCACCAGGTCGTTCACCGCTGCCCGAAGGAGACCGCGTCCTTCCGTTGCGGACGCGCCGGCCGGATCGCCGAGCACCCCGTTCTCGCTGACCGCGCGGACGCCGACTCGGGTCAGGAGCGGCACGAGTGTCCGGGCCGGTTCGAGCGCGCCCGGTTCGGCGCGGTCCGAAGTGGACCCGCTCGGGTGCGATGGCGAGCATCAGCGACGTCTCGGTGCGCCCGGCGTGCAGGTCCCCGGACCAACGCGGCCACCACGCCGCGCACCCGGCCGTCCCCCGCCGCGGCATCCTCGAACGCGCCGAGGGCCCGCCGCACCGCGTCCGCGTTGCCTCCGTGGGTCGACACGAAGACGACCCACTCGAAGGTGTGCAACGCCGAGCGTCCGAGCTCGACGAGGAAGACCTCGGTTGCCTCGGTCCCGATCGAGAGGGTCCCGGCGAAGTCCTGGTGCTCGCCGCTCGCTCCGTAGGCCACCGGGGGCGCGCCGACGAACCGACGGTCACGAGCCACCGCAGCGGTCACGAGTGCGACGGCGATCTCGGTGTCGGTGGTGAGCGGCAGATGGGGGCCGTGCTGCTCCGTCGAGCCGACCGGCACCAGCAGCACCGCGCCGGCGGGTGCGAACGAAGCGGCTTCGGGCCAGGTGGTCGCGGCGAGTGACGTCACGCGAGCCCCTCGTCCCGGGCAGAGCGGTCCGCAAGGGCGGCCGGGTCCTCGAGATAACCATGTCGGACCAGGTAGTCGACGAGCACGTCCGCGGCCTCGGTCGCGTCGACCGGTCCGACGAGGACGGGGGGATCGTGGGCGTCGAGCGCGCCGGTGAGGGCGAGCACCCGTTGGTGGGCATTCGCGCCGACCGGGGCGGGCACCACTCGGGTCCGAGGCTCGAACGGACGGGTCGGACCGAGTTGGAGGGCGCCGGTGTGCCCTCGTGCGGCATCGAGGAGGTGGGACGCCGGCTCGGCGACGGGCACATCCGTCTCGGTCGCGCCGAGGGCCCCGGTCAACGTCGCCCGCCGGAGCCGCACCCCGGCGGCTTCGACCGAGCAGACCGCGGGAAGTGGCACCGAGAGCTGCTCGCGCCACCCGCCGTCGAGACGTCGCTCGCCGACGAGCGCGAGGGCGCCTCCTCCTGCGGTGACGAGCTGCACGAGACCGAGGGCCTGAGCGGCTCCGATCTCGTGCGCCAGGTAGGCGGGAAAGGCTCCCGTCCCGCGGTCGGCCGAACGATCGCCGCACAAAACCAGGTCGGGACCGCCGAGGTCCGTCAGCGCCGCGGCCGCGGCCCGGGCCAGTACGCGTTCGTCACCGGCGAGATCGGTCGCGCCGGTCCGGTTCTCGGCGTCCGCATCGTCACGGATCCGCACCACCTCCACCCCGAACGCGCTCACCTCGCGGAGGACCTGCTCGATCGAGCGCGGCCCGATCGAGAGCACGAGGACAGCGACCCGACCAGGCTTCGGCGATGCGGAGCGCGTGTTCGAGCGCCGCCTGGTCGGCCGCGCTCGTCCCGGTCGACAGTCGGTCGCGGGTGACCTCACCGGTGAGCGGATCGACCTCGGGCCGCTGGTCGGCGACCCGCAGGCAGACCGCGATCAACGGAGGAGTGCGCACCGCGCTCATCCGTGGTGGAAGACGACGCCGCACCCGCCGTCCGGATAGGTCCAGGTGATGGCGCCCTCCTCGTTGCAGACCATGTAGCAGGTCCCGCACTCGAAGCACTCCTCGTAGTTGAAGAGGATTCCGCCGTCCGCGGTGGGCGCGAACAGGTTGGCCGGACAGGCGGTCACACAGGCGCGGGTCGTGCAGGACCGGCAGAGGTCGGAGTCGACGGTGATGTGGGCCCGTTCGCCGACACGGAAGTCGACCGTGGCCATGCGGTCCTCGAACGAGATGCCGCGCCAGCGGGCCGCTCCCGTCCTTCGCTCGGGCCGACCGCTCATCCGAAGATCCTCAGTCCGCGGAAGGTGTCGGCCGCGAGCTCGCGGAGTTTCACGCCATGGCGCGACGCGGCGTTCCGGGTCAGGCGGAGACCACCGGGCTTCGGCGTCGGGTTGGTCACCGTGAACATCCCCTCCGCGAGGTCGCACAGGACGCCGGGATAGCGCCGCTGGACGCGTTCGGAGAGGAGGAGGGCCGGCGCCTTTCGGAGGCGCTTGTGGTCGGCCAGCACGAATTGCGACTCGAGCGTGGACCGATAGGAACTCAGACCCCGGGCCGTCGTGTCACCGGCCGCGAGCGCGCTGTCCGCCACGGTTCCCGCGGCGTACCCCGAGCCGATCGCGAAGTTCACGCCCTCCAGCCAGAGGCCCGCGGCAAGGGTCATGGCCGCCGAGTCACCGGCGAGGAGTAGCCCGTCCGCGACCAGAGGGGGCATGGTGTCGTAGCCGCCCTCGGGGATGAGGTGCGCCGCGTACTCGCGCGAGACGCGGCACCGCGCACTAGCGGTGCGATCGAAGGGTGGGCACGCAGGTCGGCGATCAGTTCCTCTGGTCGGGCACCCGACGCCGCGAGGTGGGGGAGCGAAAGGACCACGCCCACGCTCACCGTGTCGGCGTTGGTGTAGAGGAACCCGCCGCCGGGGATCTCGCCCGTGCAACCCAGGATCTCGATGTCCACCCCCTCGTGCCGACCGACTCCGAAACGCTCGTCGATGCGCTCGGCACCGAGCTCGAGAACCTCCTTGACCCCGAGAGTGTGATGGGAGGCGACCGCACGCGGCATCAGTCCGGCCTCCTTTGCGAGGAAGGAGTTGACCCCGTCGCACGCGACGACGAGCGGGGCCAGGAGCTCGCCTCCGTCCCGGTCGGTCCGGACGCCGACGACCTTGCCCGCTCCGTCGCGGACCAGTCCGACCGCAACGGTCGAGGTGAGCAGTCGCGCTCCCGCACCGGTGGCCTTGCCCGCCAGCCACGCGTCGAACTCGCGACCGCATGGTGGTCATCCCGTTGTACGGCGGGGACCCCCACGCGTCGGTGCGGTAGTCGATCGAGAGGGACTGGGAGCCGGTCGTCATCATGGTCGACCGCCGGACCACCCAACGTTCGACCGGTACGTCGTCCCACCAGCCCGGCACGATCCCGTCGAGGACCCGCCCGTAGACGACGCCGCCGTAGACGTTCTTCGACCCGGGGAACGGGCCGCGCTCGACGAGCACCACCGAGCGCCCGGCCCGGGCGAGCGCGAGGGCGGCGGACGAACCGGCAGGGCCGGCTCCGACCACGACCGCGTCGAAGGAGGCCGAGTCAGGCACCGGAGGCCTCTGCAGGGCCGGGATCCGGTGCGACCGCCGGTGGCCCGACGGTCGTGAGCCCGGGAGCAGCTCGAGCCCGGCACGACGGGCGAGCTCGACGAGGAGCGCCCGGGCGTCGGTCACCAGCCCGAGGTCGGCCATCGACGTCATCGGCGCCGAGGGATCGGTGTTGACGCTCACCACGTGCCGTGGGCTCCCGAGGCCCGCCACGTGCTGGGTCGCGCCCGAGATGCCGAAGGCGACGTAGAGGTCGGGATCGATGGTCACCCCGGTCGTGCCGATCTGCCGTGAGTACTCGGCCCACCCGGCGTCGGTCGCCACCCGCGTCGCGCCGAACGAGCCGCCGAGCGCGGCCGCGACCTCGCCCAGCAGCGCGAAGACCGCGGAGGCCTCGTGATCGTCGATGCCGGCTGCGAGGCCGGCACCGCCGGCGACCACCCGTGACGCGTCGGCGAGGTCCATGGTGTGGAGGTCGGGTTCGAGCTCGGCGAGGACCTCGGGGTCGGGCGGCTCGCCGTCTCGGCGCCGGAGACGGCCGCCGCAGGCCGCCACCTGGCCGACCGGTTCGACGAGCGGCGCGCCCGCTCCGACGGGACGGCCCGGCTACCCGGGACGAGGGTGGCGACGGCCGGGCCCTCGACCTCGACCGGCACCAGCACCCGGTCGTCGAGTCGGGACGCCGTCGCCCGCACGCCCGCGTCGTCCGCCACGCGGCAGGTCGACCACCTCGGCGCGGATCGCGCCGGCGACGAGTGTCCGATCGAGCCGCGCCGCGACCGTGGCGCGAGGTCGCGGCCGTCGGGAGACGCGGGCATCAGGATCAGTGTCACCGCGCCGAGCAACGGTGCGAGGCGTTCGGCCAGGGCCGCGGGCCGGAGCCCGTGCCCGGTCTCGAGCCACCAGACCCGGCGTGCGCCGGCGAGCGCCGTCGCCGCGGTCTCGGTCCCGGATCCGACGACCAGCGCGTCGCCCGCCTCGGCCGTGGCCTCGCCTGCTCCTGCCGGCAGGCGCCCGTCGCGTGCGACGACCACTGCCAGCGCGGCCGGCGGCGAGGCGGCGTCGTAGGCGCTCACAGCGTTACCGCCGCCCGGTGCCCCTCGACGACCGCCGCGTGCGGCGCGCCGGGGTGCGAGGCAGTCGCCGACCCGCTCGATGCGGACCGACTCGGTGCGGAGGGCGCGCCACAGCTCGTCCTCGGGCTCCTGGTGGACCGAGCACACCACCCAGTCGCAGACCCGCTGCTCGTCGGTACCGGTGCGGTGGTGCTGGAGACGGAGGAGCACCGCACCCGGCCGTCCTCCGTGTCGCCGACACCCATCGGCACGAGATCGACGCTCTGGACGATGCCCTTGGCGTGCGCCTTCACGTGCCAGATCTCCATGTCGAGGGTGAGACCGAGGTCTTGGGCGACCACCATCGCGCTGGTCACGATCTCGCACCCGGCAGCCGCGCTCGGCCAGCAGTTCGCCAGTGGAGGTCGCCTGGTGGAAGCCGAGCTCGTCGACGATCACCACCTCTCCGCCGGGGTCGACCCGTCCCTCGAGCACGTCGCGGACGTCGACCACCCGGGGGTGCTCGTCTGCCCACCACGGTCGGGCCGGTCGGGCACCGGTCGCCACGATGACCGC
Source organism: uncultured Acidimicrobiaceae bacterium (assembly GCA_963784155.1). Taxonomy (GTDB): domain Bacteria; phylum Actinomycetota; class Acidimicrobiia; order Acidimicrobiales; family RAAP-2; genus Bog-756. Next base: position 316,216 of record CAWAQF010000006.1, on the reverse strand, counting down.
GTCGGGCTGCTCCGCGAGCACCTCCGCGGCCGACGCCTCCCGGCCCGTGCGCAGCTCGACCCCCTCGCGCCGAGCGGCCACGATGAGGTTGCGGGCCAGATCGAAGAACTCGGCGCGTCCGGGGACGGTGGCCGCCACCTGCACCTGTCCACCGAGGCGGTCACGTCGTTCGAACAAGGTGACCGAGTGCCCGCGCTCGGCCGCGGTGACTGCCGCCTGCAGGCCGCCCGGGCCACCTCCGACCACCACCACCTTCCGGCGGCGCCTCGGCTCCGGCAGCGTCGCCGCCTCACGGCCGGTCCGCGGGTTCTCGATGCACCCCAACCAGCGGTTGAGCCCCATCCGCCCGACGCACTCCTGGTTGCACGAAAGACAGGTCCGGATGTCGGTCGGGTGACCAGATCTGGCCTTCGACGCGAACTCGGCGTCGGCGATCTGCCCGCGCACCACGCCGACGAGGTCGCAGATCCCGGTCCGGAGGGCGCGGTCGGCCTGCAGCGGGTCCTTGAAGCGCCCGACTCCGACCACCGGCACCGACACCGCTTCGCGGATCGCGCTCGAGACGTAGCTCGCGTACCCGGGCGGGACCTGCATGCTGGCCTCGATCATGAACAGGCTGGCGGTGGCCACGCCGATCGAGGTGTTGACGTAGTCGACCATCCCGGTCGCGTCGACGAGACCAGCCACCTCGACCGCGTCGTCGATGCCGGTCCCCCCTTCGATGAGCTCGTCCCCGCACAGGCGAACCCCGAGCGCGCGGTCGGGCCCGACGGCTGCCCTCACCGCGGCGACGAGCTCGAGCAGCAGCCGGGCCCGGTTTCGGAGGGTTCCGCCGTAGCGGTCGCTGCGGAGATTGGTAACCGGGGAGAGGAACCCTCGCACGATCGACGAGTGCGAGCACTGCAGCTCGACGCCGTCGAAGCCTCCCTCGATGCAGCGCGCGGCGACCGTCGCGTAGCCATCGATGATCTCGGCGATCTCGGTCTCGTCGACGGCCTTCGGCACCTCGCGGAAGAGCGGATCGGGCACCGGGCTCGGTGCCCAGACCGGAAGGCGTGAGTACATCGACGAGCCCTGACCGCCGTTGTGGTTGATCTGCGCGAAGACCGGCACCCGGTGCGCGTGGACCGCCTCGGTGATCCGCCGGTACCCGTCGACGCACCCTCGGGTCGAAGCCGTGGATGAGCTTCTCGTAGGGCCAGTCGGTCGGGTGGGTCGAGTGTTCCTCGGTGATGATCAGCCCCGCGCCGCCCTTCGCCCTCGCACCGTAGTAGGCGGCGTGCTGCTCGCTCGGCATTCCGTCTCGGGCGTAGTTGGTGAGGTGGGCGCTGAAGACGATCCGATTCTCGAGGGTGACCGGTCCGAGCCGGATGGGCGAGAACAGGTGGCGGAAACGCGTGGCGCCGCTCATCGTTCGTCCTCCCTCAGCGGGCAGCCGCGCCCGCGTCGACCGACAGGGTGATGCCGGTGACGTAGCGCGCCTCGTCGGAGGAGAGGTAGAGGACCGCGGCGGAGACGTCGTCTGGCGCGACGACGTCGACCGGAAGCGAGTTGAGGAAGAGGGAACCGACCTCGGGTTGTGCCGCGATGCGCTCGGTCGAGGGCTCCGAGGCCGGCGAGCATCGGCGTGTCGACCCCGGTCGGGTGCACCGTGTTGACCCGGATCCGCGCCGACGGCGAGCTCGTTGGCGAGCACCTGCATGATGCCGACCACGCCGTGCTTCGATGCCACGTACGGAGCGAAGAAGGGCTGTCCCTTCAGTCCGGCGGTGGAGCTGATCAGCACCATCGATCCGCCGCCGCGTCGCGCGCAGGTGGGGGATCGCGGCCACGCAGGTGTTCCACGTGCCGGTCAGGTTGATGCCGACGACGGTGTCCCAGACCGCCGGATCGACCTCGTCCCAGCGCTGGACGGTGCAGACGCCCACGTTGGCGACGGCGATGTCGAGGCCTCCGAGGCGACCGGCTCCGTCGGAGACCGCAGCTGGCCAGCCCGTCGGCGTCGCGGACGTCGACCGCCGCGGTGACCACCCGGCCGCCCGACTCCGTCGACCAGGCGGGCGGTCTCCTCGAGATCCTCGGGAGTGGCGAGCGGGTAGGGGACCCCCTTCAGGTCCGCGCAGACGTCGATCGCGACGATGTCGGCGCCCTCGCCGGCCAGGCGAACCGCGTGGTTGCGACCCTGACCGCGCCCGGCACCGGTGACGAGTGCCACCTTGCCGGCGGCCCGTCCCGGGCGAGGTGAGCCGTTCGGACCGGCGGAGACGCTCACGACGCGATCCTCTGCCACCCCGGCGTCGAGGATCTCGAAGGCTCGACGCCTTCCCTCGAGGACCGCCTCGAGCGCGGAACGCGGCGCCACGCAGTCCCCGGCCCGCAGGACGTCCCCGCGCCCGCTCCCCAGGTCGTCGGGGAGACGGTGCCCGCAGTCGACGACGCTCCGGCAGGCGACCCGGCGTTGCTGCGCCCGTCCAGACGTGCTCGAGGACCGCGTCGCCGCCGCCGACGGAGCGGAGGATGCTCCGCAGCTCACGTCGGACACCGGCGCGCTGCAGCCGGGTGTTGGCGTCCGCGAGGTCGCCGGTCCGGGAGAGCAGGGTTCCGGCGACCTGGTCCGGGGTCACGAGGGCCACCTCGGCGCCGGCCCCGGCGAGCCATTCGGCGACGCCCACCCCGATCGTGTCCCCGACCGGATCGTGGACGAGCACCGGCCCCGCCGGCAGCACGTCGGGTCCGGCTTCGAGGAGGGCCGGCGCGTCGAGGACCGCGCGACTCGCCGTCCACCTCGAAGACCGGAGCGGCGGGTCGCGACCCGGTGGCGACGACCACCGGAAGCGAGCGGACCCGTGCGGTGTCGAGATCGGCGTCGGCCGCCTCGGCGCTCGTCTCGATCACCACTCCGAGCCGCTGGCATTCGCTGAGCAGCCACTCGACGAGCAGAGCGGCCCGTTCCTGACCCGGAAGCCGTGCCGCGGTCGTCAACGTGCCACCCGGCCGGGTCGCGCGCTCGAGGACCCGGACCCGGACTCCGCTCTTCGCCAGCACCCGCGCGCACTCGAGACCGGCGACCCCGGCACCGACCACCAGCACGCGGCACCGCCTGGGGTCGAAGCGGTCTCGGGAACCCGGTCGGTCGTCTCGTGGCCGCTGCGGGGCTCACCGACACAGCTCACGATCGGGTTGCGCACGTCGCGCACCTGGCAGGCCCGGTTGCAGAGGATGCACGGACGGATCCGCTCGGCGTCGTCACGGCGAGCCAGCGAGACGAAGCGCGGCTCGGCGATCTGGGCGCGGGTCATCTCGACCAGATCGCACACGCCGTCGTCGAGCGCGCGCTGCGCGCTCGAGGCGTCGACCACGCTCCCCTGCAGGGCGACCAAGGTCCGTCCGTCGGCGGCAGCCCGCATCGAGCGACAGAGCTCGAGGTTGAAGTCGGGAGGGGTGTGCCCGTCCGGCCGGTAGGCCGAGGTCGAGAACGGACCGCCTCGCACGATCACGATCAGGTCGACCGATGCGGCGAGCGCCGCCACCTGCTCTGCGGCCTGTTCGGGGGTGATGCCCGCCCACGGGGCCAGCTCGTCGCAGGAGAGCCGCAGGCTCACGATCCGTCCGGCACCGAGCTCGTCGCGTACCGCATCGAGCACCTCGCGGGTGAGGCGCAGCCGGTCGGTGCCGTACGCGTCGCCACGGAGATTGGTGAGGCCGGAGTGGAACTGACGGAGCAGCGAGAACGGGCCCGACGTCGATCTCCACACCGTCGAGCCCCGAGTTGGCGGCGATCCGTCGACGCGGCCGCGAACCCGTCGACGAGGCACGCGAGCTCGGCGGTCTCCATCTCCATCGGCATCTCGCGGCTCACGGCGTCCGCGACGCGGGAGGGCGCCCAGAGCACCGACTGGGAGTAGGCGCTCGAACCCTGTCCGCCCGAGTGCCCGAGACCGGCGAGGACCAGCGTGCCGTGGGGCCGGCACGCGCCGGCGATCGATGTCCATCCCGGTCCGCACTCGGAGGCGAGCGGCGCACGTTCGTACGGCCAGTCGGACGGGTGCACCGAGGCGGTTTCGGTGACCACGATCCCTGCGCCGCCCGCCGCCCGTGCCTCGTAGTAGGCGACGTGGCGCTCGCTCAGCGAACGGTCGTCGCCGAGGTTGGTCTCGTGCGCGCCGAAGACGACCCGCGAGGGCGCACGGCGCCCCGCGAGCTCCACGGGTCCGACGAGGCGGCGCCATCGGTCAGGCGCCCGGGTGGTGCGGGGGCCAGCGGCGCGAGCGGGCTCTGGTCGCAGGTCCGGTGCGGGCGGCGGGCCGGTGTGAACCGGACCGGTGCGACCGGTCCGGCATACCCGCCGCCGACCCGTGCGAGAGCCCGGCGGACCACCGAGTGGTCGGGCGCAGGGAGCGGCGGCTCGGGCCCGGCGTACGAAGTCAGCGCGGCGGCGCCGTGCCCGAGCGCGCACTCCGGGTCCGGACCGTCGAGGGGCAGGCCGGTGAAGAACTTGGCGGCCATGCACCCGCCGCGGCACGAGTCGTAGTGCCCGCAGCTGGCGCAGGCACCGGCGCTCTGCGGCCGGCGGAGCTCGGTGAACAGCTCGGAGTTGCGCCAGATGTCGACGAAGCCGCCCGTGGTGCGCACGTTGCCGGCGAGGAATTCTTCGTGGATCGTGAAGGGGCAGGCATAGACGTCGCCGATCGGGTCGATCAGGCAGACCACCCGTCCGGCTCCGCAGAGGTTGAGCCCCGGGAGTGCTTCGCCGTAGGGGGCGAGGTGGAAGAAGGAGTCGCCGGTCAGGATCTCTTCGCCGTGGGCGACGAGCCATGCATGGAGCGTGCGCTGATCCTCGCCGCTCGGATGGAGGTCGTGCCAGGCCACCGCGCCGCGCCCCGAGGGTCGGAGTCGCGTGAGCCGGAGCTGTGCCCGGTGACCGTCGGCGAGCGCCTTCAATTCGTCGAGCTGGCCGACGTTGTGGCGGGTCACGACCACCGAGAGCTTGAACCCTTCGAACCCGGCGTCCGCCAGACGCTCCATGGCGCCGACCGCAGTGGCGAACGATCCGGTGCCGCGCACAGCGTCGTTGACCTCGGCGGTGGCACCGTCGAGGGAGATCTGGACGTCGACGTAGTCGCTCGCAGCGAGCCGCTCGGCGACGGCACCGGTGATGCGCGAGCCGTTGGTCGAGAACTTCACGCCGACGTGATGGCTCGTCGCGTAGTCGACGAGCTCGAAGAAGTCGGGTCGCACGGTCGGCTCGCCACCGCCGATGTTGACATAGAAGACCTGCATCGCCTCGAGCTCGTCGATCACCGCCCGGCACTCGGCGGTCGTGAGCTCGGCCGGGTCGCGTCGGCCCGAGCTCGAGAGGCAGTGGACGCAGGCGAGGTTGCAGGCGTAGGTGAGCTCCCAGGTCAAACAGATCGGCGCGTCCAGGCCCTGCTCCAGGCGATCGGAGAGGCGCGGGCCAGCGGTGACGGTCCCTGGCGCACTCACGACGGCACCCGCTCTCGGATCATCCCCCGGTCTGCGAGCGTCGCGAGGGCCCGTTCGTAGGTGCCGAGCTCCCCGTCGGCCACCCCGGCCGCGCGGCACGCGTCGCGGGCGGTCGGCTGGTCGCCCAACGATTCGACGACGGTGAGCAGTCGTCTCGAGGTGAGGAACGAGAGTCGACGCGTGCCGAAGTGGTAGGCGAGCGCCCCGAAGGGTTCGGGACGGAGCGAAACCTGCGGGTGGAGCGTCCAAGCCCTCGCCGAGTCGAATGGCGGGTCGGGGGTGCACCCCGGACCGCGGACGGCCTCCGTCGCGGCGTCCATCTGCAAGGGTCCGTTCGCGGCGTCTAGTAGACGCCGCACATGCCGTCGATCGAGATGTCCTCGACCAGCAGCTCGTCTTCGACCAGGGCGCAGTCGTCGCTGTCGGTCGTGGTCGGCGCTCCGGAACGGTCCGGTGTCCGATCGGCGGGGTCCACGGCGGCACGGGCGGCGGGAACGTGTTCGGTCGTGGTCACGGGCTCCTCCGATGGTCGGCCGGCCGGGCCGGCGGGATCGGGTTCCAATTTATAGCACTCGATGTCAAAATGGAAGCCATGGAGATGGGTGCCGTCAAGAGTCCCCGCGGACGTCGTCCGAGCACCTCCCGCCAGGACGTGGCACACGCGGCGCTCGAGCTCTTCGCCCGGCAGGGCTACGACGAGACCACCGTGGACGAGATCGCCGCGGCGGTCGGGGTGAGCCGGCGGACCTTCTTCCGGTACTACGAGTCCAAGCCCGACGTCGTGTGGGGCGAGTTCGATGCCGAGCTGGTGCGGTTGCGCGCACGGCTCGAGGAGGCACCCGACGACCAGCCCATCCTCGAAGTGCTCCGGCGTGCGGTCATGGCCACCAACCGCTTCGGCGCCGGCGAGCTCGGCGAGCTCCGCATTCGGATCGGGCTGATCAGTTCGGTCCCCACGCTCGTGGCCCATTCGGCCGTCCGGTACACCGCGTGGTGCGACGTGGTCGCGGCCTTCGTGGGCCGTCGTCTCGGAAGCGATCCCGACGGGTTGGTCGCCCAGACCGTCGCCCGCTCGGTGCTCGGCGCAGCGACGGCTGCGTTCACGTGGTGGGCGGCGAAGGGTGCCGACGATCTCGTCGAACAGTTGGATCGGGCGTTCCGCCTGGTCGCGACCGGATTCGACGAGGCTCGGCTCCGCCGCGTCACCGCGGCCGACGGGGCTCGACGCACCCGGGGCTCCGGCGCGAAGCTGGGCCCGAGCCGAGGGGCGCGTGGGCGCCGCGAGGAGGAGAGCACGAGATGAAGACCCGAGCCGCTGTCTGTTCCGGCCTGCACGAGCCCTGGAAGATCGAGGAGATCGAGATCGATCCACCCGGCCCGCACGAGGTGCGTGTCCAGATGGCCTATGCCGGCATGTGTCACTCCGACGAGCACCTCCGTACCGGCGACATGAGCGCCCCGCCGGAGGTGCTCGGGGTGTTCGGCGTCGACTCGATGTTCCCGATGATCGGCGGCCACGAGGGAGCCGGCGTCGTCGCCGAGGTCGGGCCCGGTGTCGAGAGCCTCGCGGTCGGCGACCACGTCGCGGCCTCGTTCATCCCCGCTTGTGGTCGCTGCTTCTGGTGCGCCTCGGGACGCCAGTACCTCTGCGACATGGGCATGACCATCCTCGCCGGTCCGATGATGAGCGACGGGCAGTGGCGTTACCACCTCGACGGCCGCAACGTGAACCGGATGACCCAGCTCGGGACCTTCTCCGACACCCTGGTCGCGAACGAGGCGTCGCTGGTCAAGATCGACCCGGGGGCCTCGCTCAAGGCCGCGGCGCTGATCAGCTGCGGGATCTCCACGGGATTCGGTTCCGCGGTCGACCGGGCCAAGGTGAAGCCGGGCGAGACGGTCGTGGTGGTCGGCTGCGGCGGGGTCGGCTCCGGTGCCGTCCAGGGCGCGCGGCTCGCGGGCGCGCGCCAGATCCTGGCGGTGGACCCCCTGCCCTTCAAGGTCGAGAAGGCGAAGGAGATCGGTGCCACCCACGGCGCCGCGTCGATCCTCGACGCCAACCTGATGCTCCCCGAGCTCACCGAGGGCCGGATGGCGGACGTCGTTATCCTCACCCCCGGTCTGCTCACCGGCGACATGGTGGGGCCCGCCATGGCCCTCGCCTCGAAGGACGGCCGAGTGGTCGCGACGGCCATCGCGCCCTTCAACCAGGAGGAGATCACCTTCAACATGTTCTCCTTCGCGATGTTCAACCAGGCGCTGCTCGGCACCGTGTTCGGCTCCTGCAGTCCGAGGGTTCAGATCCCCAACCTGCTCCGGCTCTACCAGGCCGGCCTGCTCGAGGTGGACAACCTGATCACCCAGGAGTACACCCTCGACGAGGTGCAGACCGGCTACGACGATCTCGCCTCCGGGTCGAACATCCGGGGTGTCGTGAAGTTCGACGTGTGACCGGTCGCTCCCGGCGCGGCGGAAAGTGACCGGAGCGACACCGTGCGCATCGTGATCGGCTCGGACCACGCGGGCTTCGTGCTGAAGGGCGCGGTCGCCGATCACCTGCGCGGCGCCGGGCACGACGTCGACGACGTCGGCACCTACTCGACCGATCCGGTCGACTACCCGCCGATCTGCGCCGAGGTCGCACGTCGGGTGGTGCACGGTGGGGGCGAAGTCGGCATGGTGATCGGAGGCAGCGGCCAGGGCGAGGCCATCGCCGCCAACAAGGTCCGCCGCGCGAGGGCGGCCCTGTGCCACGACGAGTACACCGCGCGCTTCGCTCGCCGCCACAACGATGCCAACGTCCTGTCGCTCGGTTCGCGGGTCGTCGCGACCGAGCTCGCCCTCGACATCGTGGACGTCTTCCTCTCGACCGCGTTCGACGGCGGGCGGCATGTGCCGCGCCTCGAGGAGCTCACGGTGATCGAAGACGAGGAGGCGGCGCGATCGGCCGGAGCTTCGGATGCCGGGCTCCCTCCCGGTTCCGGCCGGTGAGCGGTCGAGAGGGAGCCCCTTCGGGACGTGTCCGCTACCGGGCCGACGCGGTGGTGCCCTGCGACGGCTCGGTCAGTGTGCATCGCCCGGGCTTCGTCGAAGTCGACGGCGGTGCGGTGGCCCGCGTCGGCGCCCTCCACGAGGTCGAGCAGGGCACGGCGTCCGACCACGCGGAGGTGGCCGAGGTCGAGATCGCAGGCGTCCTCCTCCCGGGACTCGTCAACACGCACTGCCACTCGCCGATGACCCTCTTCCGTGGCACGGGGGAGAACCTGCCCCTCGCCAGCTGGCTCCGTGACGTGCTCTGGCCGCGCGAGGCACGCTTGACACCCGAGGACACCTACTGGGGGATGACGCTCGCCCTAGCCGAGCTGCTCTGCTTCGGCGTGACCACCACCTGCGAGGCGTACTTCTTCGAGGACGCGATCGCCGACAGCGTGCTCGCCGCCGGTGCGCGCGCCGTCGTGACGCCCGGGATCCTGCAGCTGCCGGGCACCGACGCGGACGAGGACTGGTGGGACACGCGGATCGCGGAGATCGTCGACTTCCACCGGCGGCGCCACGGTGAGGAAGGGCGCATCGAGGTCGGCTTCGCTCCTCATGCCGCGTACACCGTGCCGCTTCCGGTGCTCGTCGACGTCGCGACCGAGGCCCGCGCTCTCGACGCGCTCTTCCACCTCCATCTCGCGGAGACCGAGGGGGAGGGAAGATCGTTCGAAGCCGAGCACGGGGGATCGGTCCCCCTCGTGCTCGCAAAGGAAGGGGTCTTCGAGGGGCGGGTCCTCGCGGCCCACTGCATCTGGCTCTCGGCCGAGGACATGTCGGTCCTGAAGGCCAACGACGTCGCGGTCGCGCACTGCCCCCAGTCCAACGCGAAGCTCGCGTCGGGGATCGCACCGCTGGTCGATCTGCTCGCCCAGGGGATCCGGGTGGGCCTCGGCACCGACGGACCAGCCTCGAACAACGACCTCGACCTCTGGGAGGAGATGCGGCTCGCGGCCATGTTCGCCCGTCTCCGCGAGCGTGACGCCGGTGCGCTCGACTCGGCGACCGCGCTCGAGCTCGCCACCCGCGGGGCCGGCCGGGCCCTCGGCCGCCCGGACCTCGGAGTGCTCGCGCCCGGTGCCCGCGCCGACATGATCGCGGTCTCCCTCGAGGACCCGGTCTTCGTCCCGCTGCTCGACGACGACCAGCTGATCGAGCACCTGGTCTGGTCGGGGTCGAGCCGGCTGGTCACCGACGTATGGGTCGAAGGGCGACGGGTCGTCGAGTCGGGGTACTGCCTCACCGTGGACCTCGACGAGGCCCGTGCAGAGGTCGAACAGCGCGCCCGCCGGCTGGCGGCGATCGGATGAGCGCCGCGACCGGTGCGCACGCCGCGGCGACGTGGGACGACCCGGAGAAGATCACCTGGTACCTCGAGCGTCAGGACCACCTCTGGCCGCGGGCGGAGGCCGAGTCGCTGCTCGTCTCGGTCGTTCCTCCCTCCCCGACCCGGCTGCTCGATCTCGGCTGCGGTGACGGGCGCCTCGCCGCCCTCGTGCTCGAGGCGCGACCGAGTCTGACCGAGGTCGTCGCGATCGACCGCTCCGCGGCCATGCTCGAACGCGCGGCGGAGCGATTCCGCGGCGATGGGCGCGTGGTCCTCCGAGAGCGCGATCTGGCCGATCCGCTCGGACCGCTCGGGAGTTTCGACGTCGTGGTGTCGGGTCTCGCGATCCACCACCTCGAGCACGACCGCAAGAGGAGCCTCTTCGCCGAAGTAGCCCAGCGGCTCCGCGCGGGGGAGTCTTCGCCAACCTCGAGGTCGTGGCGTCGGCGACCCCGGAGCTCCACGAGCGCTTCCTCGCCGCGGTCGGGCGCGAGGCGGACGACCCGGAGGACCGGCTGGCCGGAACCGAGGAGCAGGCCGAGTGGATGCGCGGGGCAGGTCTCGTCGGGGTGCGCTGCCTGTGGAGGTGGCGGGCCCTCGCGCTCCTCGTCGGCTCGCCTCCGGAGGATCCGGCCGCCCTGAGCGCGGCTGCGTTCAGGGGGTCGTGTGCTGCGCCGCGTGGCGTGCGAGCCCCGAGGCGAACCCTCCGATCATCCGCCGAAGGATCAGCTCGGTGAGCCGGCCGGTGCCCGGCACCCGCTCGTCGAAGGTGGCGCTCCACACGATCCGCGTCCCCCCGTGGTCGGGAGTGAGCGTGACGTCGGCCCGGTAGTTGCGGACCGGGAAGCCCGAGAGGATCGAGTAGGCGAGATGGGTCGGCGGGTCCGAGGCGAGGACCTCTTCGCGGGAGCCCATGCCGTTGCGGGCGAACCGCCGGACCGCTCCGACACCGTCGGGGTCCGGGGTTCCCTGGCGCTCGAGCTCGCTGCGGGTGAGGAAGGTCCAGTCCTTCCAGCTCCGTGCGTCGGCGAGCAGCGGCCACACCGTCTCGACGGGGGCCTCGCTCCGCGCTTCGACCCGGTAGGAGCGTCGACCGACCGGTCCCTTCGCGGCCGGTCCGGACCGCGGTCCGCCACCGGGAACCGCACCCTCGCTCATTGCTCGGCGTGCGCCTTCAATGCGTCGAGTGCCTGCTGGTAGACGGTGGCCATCAGCCCCGCCATGTCGTCGGGGAGGGCGTCGACGTCCCAGGTGACCCGCGAGTCCTGCGCCGTTCGGGGTCACCGTGATCACCGCTTCGTGGCGCTCGACCGGGGCTCCCTCGACGATCGAGTAGGTCAGTGCCCGCGCGCGCCTCGTCCTTCTCGACCAGATGCTCGGTGATGGTCATCCCCATCGTCTCGATGATCCGGTCGTCGCCCTCCACCCGGCACGACTCGATACCCGGCATCCAGCCGCCGATGCCACCGAAGTCGCCGACCAACGCCCAGACCTCGTCGGCCGGCCGGTCGATCGAGACGCTCGCGTTCCCAGTTCCCATGTCACTCCCCGTGTCCTCCGGCGTCAGGTGGCCGGATCCCGGCGGCGCGCTCCGCGACGCCGGTCGGATGGTAGGCCCTGTCCGCTCCCGGCTCCACCCTGGCCTGTCGCCACTAGCGTCCATGCCGTGCCGACCGTTGCCGAGCTGCTGTTGGCACGCGCCGAGGACGATCGTCCGGGCCTCCGGTTCGAAGAGCGGACCTGGAGCTGGCGGGAGGTGGTCGCCGAGAGCGCGGCTCGGGCGTCGCTGATCCGGTCCCTCGCCGGGGAGCGGGACGGTTCCACTCACGTGGGCGTCCTCCTCGGCAACGTTCCCGAGTACGTGTTCTGGCTCGGCGGGGCGGCCCTGGCCGGATCGGTGGTGGTCGGCGTCAATCCCACCAGGAGGGGCGAGGCGCTCTCGGGCGACATCCTCCGTACCGACTGCACGCTCGTCGTGACCGACCGCGACGGCGCGGCGTTGCTCGAAGGTCTCTCGCTCGGGATCGGGTCCGGCCGGGTGCTGCAGGTCGACAGCCCGGCATACACGGAGCTGCTCGCGGTGCACGACGGTGCCGATCCGGCGAAGATCGTCGATGCCACGCAACCGGCACCCGAGGACCTCTATCTCCTGCTGTTCACCTCGGGCACCACCGGCGACCCCAAGGCGGTCCGTTGCACGCAGGGCCGACTCGCCGCGATCGCGACCCGCTCGGCCTCCGCCTACGGGTTCGAGCGCGACGACGTCGCCTACTGCGCGATGCCGTTGTTCCACGGCAACGCCCTGATGGTCCTCTGGGGCCCCACCCTCGTGGTCGGCGGCACGGTCGCGTTGGCTCGCCGGTTCAGTGCGTCCGGCTTCGGCCGCGACGTCCGCCGGTACGGCGCGACCACCTTCACCTACGTGGGGAAAGCGCTCGCCTACGTGCTCGCGACGCCGGGGGCCGCCGACGACTCGGCGACCACCCTTCGTCGCGGCTTCGGGACCGAGGCGTCGGTCGCCGACAAAGCGGCCTTCGAGGAGCGCTTCGGCTGCGTGCTGACCGAGGGGTACGGGTCGAGCGAGGGGGGTCTCGCCATCTCGTGGACGCCGGACACCCCGGTCGGTGCACTCGGCCGTCCGATCGACGAGGTGGCGATCGTCGACCCGGCCACGACGCGGAGTCTGCCCACCCGGCCCGCTTCGACGTCTCGGGCAGGTTGCTGAACGGAGGGGAGGCGATCGGGGAGATCGTGAACCGCTCGGGCATCGGCGGCTTCGAGGGCTACTACGGCGACGAGGACGGCTTCGGCGCAACGGACCCGGAACGGCTGGTACTGGACCGGCGACCTCGCCTACCGGGACGAGGACGGCTTCTTCTACTTCGCGGGCCGCGCGCGGTGACTGGATGCGGGTCGACTCCGAGAACCTGACCGCCGGACCGATCGAACGGGTGCTCGTGCGTTACGGACCGCTCGCCGCGGTGGCGGTGTACGCGGTGCCCGACCCGCGCAGCGGCGATCGAGGTGATGGTCGCCCTCGAGCTCCTTGCCGGGGCGAGCCGTTCGACCCGGTGTCGTTCGCGCAGTTCCTCTCGGCGCCAGCCCGACCTCGGGACCAAGTGGGCGCCCGCGTACGTACGGGTGACCGACGCCCTTCCCCAGACGGCGAGCGGAAAGGTCCGAAAGGACCCGCTCCGCAGGGAGGGATGGTGGGCGGACCGACGACCCGGTCTACCGGCGCATCGCCGATCGGAGTCGATACGGATCACTCGACGAGGACGCGCGGAGCGCTTTGCGGGCTCAGTTCGCTCGCCACGGCCGCGAGGGGTTGCTCTCGGGCTGGACGCGACCGAAGAAGGTCGCTCAGCCGCGGCGGCGTCCCTGGCACCGGCCGTCGGCATGAGGAGTGCCGGCCGGAGTCGGCGGGAGCCAGGCCTCCGGGTCGGCGGTCAGCTTCTGCGACCGACCGTGGGGAGCCGACCCGTCACGATGTCGGCGATGGTCACCGACTCGAGCACCGACCGGAGGCTGGCCCGCACCGCCACCCAGACGCTCCTGGAGGTGCTCCGCCGCCCCTCGTAGCGTGGCCGCCTCGGGTCGGAGCCCGCGCACCTCGGCGAGCGGGCCCGTCGAGCGGGCGGATCACGTCGGCCACGGAGATCTCCGTCGCCGGTCGCGAGAGCCGGTAGCCACCCTCGGCCCCCCGCTGGCTGAGGAGGAGTCCCGGCGCGGCGCATGTCGTTGAGGATGCTCTCGAGGAACTTGGCCGGGAGACCCTGGGCCTGGGCCAGCGCACTCGGCGGTGACCGGCCGGCCGTCGGCATCGGCGAGGGTGCAGAGGGCACGCACCGCGTAGTCGACCTTGGCCGAGATGTACACGGGCCGATTCTGTCAGAGGCGGCTCGGGCGCCGCGGTGGCGCCGCTCGAGCGCCTGTTCAGGCGGTGGCGGCGTCGATCAGCCCGTAGCGGCGGCGCACCGAGCGGTCGACCCGGGTGAAGGCCGATGTCGACCACGATCCCGATGAACACGATCACGATCATCATGGCCACGACGACGGCGTAGTCGCGCCTGGGTGTCGGCGTTGACGGTGCGACCACCGAGGCTGAGCGGGTTCGACCAGGATGAGGAACTCGCCGGCCATCAGCGCGTGCCACGCGAATGCCCATCCCTGCTTCAGCCCACCGAGGACGTCGGGAAGCGCGGCCGGCAGCACCACGTGGCGCTCGAGGGCGAGCCCGCGGGCGCCGAGGATCCGCCCGACCCGGAGCAGCCCGGGCGGCACCTGGTCGATGCCGCTGATGAAGCCGTTGGCCACCGCCGGAGCCGCGCCGAGGACCATCATCAGGATGATCGCCTTCGAGGTCACGCCGAAGACCATGATCGCGAGCGGGTACCAGAGCACCGAGGGCATGGTCTGCATGCCGGTGATCAGCGAGCCGATGCCGGCCCGCAGCACCGGCACGCGTGCCACCGCGGTGCCGACGATCCCGCCGATGACGACGCACCAGGGCGTAGCCGATGACCGCCTGCTGGGCGGTGACCCAGCAGGCCTGCCAGAAGGACGACGTGCCGAGCAGCTCCCACAGCTGGCGCGCCACCGTCGCCGGCGACTGCAGGATGTAGGGCTTCCAGTGGACCCAGACGGCGATCTGCCAGACCAACAGGATGAGGCCGAGAGCGACCAGTTTGGGCCAGGTCGCCCGCCACAGCCGCCGGCCGAGCAGGTCGCCGCGGCCGACGGTCGGCTCTCGTCGAGGGCGTCGAGCCCGGCGAGGGCCTGGTCGAGGCGACGGCGGCGCCGCCGTCCGGACGGTGCGGTACCGTGGCCGACCCCGGTCGTTCGTCGAGGGCGCGTCGCCGATGGTCAACGACCATGGCGGCCCACCTCCGAGCGCAGCTGGTCGGTGACCGTGGCCGCGAGCGAGGCGATTTCGGGCGAGTCGATCCGGCGGGGTCGGGCCAGCTCGACCGGGAAGGTGGCCGCCACCCGGCCGGGCCGGCTGGTGAGCAGCACGATCCGGTCGCCGAGGCGGGCCGCCTCCCGCACGTTGTGGGTCACGAAGAGCACGGTGAAGCGGCGGTCGAGCCAGAGCGACTCGAGCTCGTCGTGGAGCAGGTCGCGGGTGATGGCGTCGAGCGCGCCGAACGGCTCGTCCATCAGCAGCAGGCCCGCATCCTGGGCGAGCGCCCGGGCCAGCGCGGCCCGCTGGCGCATCCCGCCGGAGAGCTCGTGGGGACGCTTGGTTCCGAAGCCGCCCAGGTGGACGCGCTCGAGCAGGTCGGTCGCGACCGCCCGCCGCTCGCTCTGCCCGACCCCGCGGAGCCGGAGCGGCAGCTCGACGTTGGCGGCCACGGTGAGCCAGGGGAAGAGCGCCGAGTCCTGGAAGAGCATGGCGGTGGTCGTGGTTCCGCCACCGCCCGGCAGGAGCCCGGTTCCGCGACCCTGCCGGCGGTCGATCGGCGCACGAGACGTCACCGTGCCCACAGTCGGCCGGTCGAGGCCGGCGACCAGGTTGAGCAGCGTGGTCTTCCCGCACCCGGAAGCGCCGACCAGGCAGACGAACTCGCCCGGCTCGACCTCGAGTGAGATGTCCTGGAGGGCGATCACCCGCTTCGGTCCGCGCCGTAGCGCTTGGACACCCCGTCGAGGGTCGAGCGCGGGCGCGTGCGCGCGGCCCGGTCGAGCGGCCGGCGCGAGCGGGGTCACGAGTGACGACCTTCGCCTTGCCCGGCCTGGACGAGGAGCTGGTTGATCGGCCCGAGGTCGAAGATGCCCGAGATGCTCGAGGTCGAGAACCCGGCTGCCTTGGCGTGGACGAGGTCGGTCAGGATCGACGAGGCGATCGGGTCGTTGGTGAAGGTCATGTCCGACCACGCCGCGGCGAGCTCCGCCGGCTTGAGCGGCTTGCCGGTTGCCGCGGCCAGCTGCGGTGTTGGCGTCCGCCTGTGCCGCGGTCGGCGACGAGTTGAGGAAGGTGTTGGCGGCCAGCTGGCCCTTCAGCAGATCGGTCACCACTGACGGATGGGCCGATCGAGGAAGCGGCGTGCTCACGACGAGCACGGTCGTGGAGAACTGCGCCATTCGGCCACTGGGTCTTCTCGTTGACCAGGACGTGGCCGTGGCCCTCGGCTGACCATCCGGGCGACCCAGGGCTCGGGGACCCATGCCCCGGCGATGCTGCCGGCCTCGAACGAGGTGAGGGTCGTGGAGTTGTCCTCGGGGAGGATGGTCACCTCACCGCTGCCTCCGTTCGGTCCGGGGAAGGTGAGACCCTGCTTCTTCAGCCAGGTGCGCAGTGCGACGTCCTGGGTGTTGCCCGAGCTGGGGCGTCGCGAGAGTCTTGCCCTTGAGCTGGGAGGGGGAGGTGATCGACGACGAGACCACCAGCGCCGCGCCACCCGAGGTGGCACCCGAGATGATCCGGATGGCGCCGTGGCCCTGCGAGTAGGCGGTGATCGCCGAGTTCGGGCCCATGTAAGCCGGCGTCGAGCGAGCCGGCGAGCAGCGCGGTCACCTCGGCGGGGCCGGCGTTGTAGGTCGACGTCTGGAGCGTCACGTTGCTCGGCAGGTTCTTCGTGAAGATCCCCTGCTGGATACCGACCAGACGCGGAGGCGTGGGTGAGGTTGGTCAGGTAGCCGAGGCGAAGGGTGACCGGGCCGGATGGTGTGGTCGAGGAGCCAGAGCCGGACGTGGTGGTCGTCGACGATCCGGATGCCGAGCTGCAGGCCGCAGCTGCCAGCGCCAATCCGGCCAGCGCGATCGCAGCGATCCTCCGGGGAGATCGGGCTCCCTTCCAGCGGTGCAGTGGCATGGTGCTCCTCGTGGTCTCCGACTATTGGATAATAACTATATATATAGAAAACAGCTAGGAAATACCAGGTGTCAAGTCCGCAGGATCGCCGCCATCCGGGTGATCACGGCGGGTGAAGGACTTGGACCGAAGAGCGCGAGCTGCCGGGGTCCCTACCTGGGGTTTGCCGTGAGCGGGCCTGCCGGGGCAGTTCCACGGGTCCCCACTTCCTGCGACGGCTTGGAGCGCCCCCGCTTCAGCGTCGAGCGTTGGAGACGATGTCGGCGATCACTCCGAGGACGATCACCACGATCATCGCGGTACGCCCGCCGTCGCTCAGCCGGATCGACCATGCCTGATTGGGGTCGTCGCTCGCGAGCTGCGAGGTGTCGTCTCCCATCGGGCCCCACGAGTACTCCGGCGTCAACATGGCCAGGTAGCCGTAGAAGCGCTCTTGGTAGCGGATGACCGCGCGGGTCGCCTCGAACAACGGTCCCGGCAGTTCTCCGGTCACGAGCAGCATGAACCAACTCCCGACCGCGACGATCGAGAGCCCGGCGCCGAGGACGTTCGCCACGATCCCGGCAGGGATCGCGATGAAGATGCGGAAGAGGACCGCCGCACGGTTGAGCTCGACCGGAGGCGGGATCGCGAGTCGGACCGGGTAGTTCTCCTCCTCGTTGAGGCTGAACGGGGAGTACTCGTCGGTCAGGAAGTAGAAGTAGCCCTCGACTCGGATGTTCCAGCGCAACACGCCGGCGATGAACTCCCGCAGGGGACCGTCCAGTCGACCGGTGAAGAGGGCGACGAACCAGGCCGCCACGACCGCGAAGAACGCACCGATGTTGACGAAGAGGAGGACCACCAGCTGGGGTATCACCATGATCAGCCGGATGGCGCAGGTGAGCCGGTTGCGAGGCGAGGGAGGCGGCTCTTGGACCCACAGGTGGAGTGGCACCGACTCCAAGGGTAGAACCAGGACGGTGCCCGGACGGGGATATCGGTCGGTCGGTCGGCTCGTCAGCTCCACCCGGCGAGCCGTGCCTCCAGCCTCGCCTTGTGGCCGGGCCACTCGCTCGCCAGCATCGAAAAGACCGCGGAAGTCGCGGACGGTGCCGTCGGCGGCCGGCCGATCGGCCCGGAGGACACCGTCGAGTGTGCACCCGAGCCGTGCGATGGCGGCCCGCGAGCGCTCGTTGCGGGCGTCGGTGAGGAAGCGCACCGCTCGGACCGCCCAGTGCTCGAACGCGCAGGTCATCATCAAGAGCTTCGCCTCGGTGTTGACACCGCTCCGTTGCGCGGAAGGACAGAGCCAGGTGTAGCCGATGCAGGCCGCATCAGGACGGCCCTCGCGCTGCTCCGTCCCGGGGCGCGACGGAAGGAACGACCAGTCCCACGGGGTGAGGTCGTAGAAGCGGGTGGAGCCGACGATCCGCTCTTCCGGCTGCGACCAGGTCACGAACGGAACCTGCTCTCCCGACACGCGGAGCGTGATCGCCCGCTCGACGTAAGCGGTCATCTCGGCGCGATCGGGAGGGACCCAGGTGAAGCCGAAGGTTGAACGGTCCTCGTTCGCCGCTGCGAGGAGTGCCTCGACGTGGTCGGGCCGCATCGGCTCGAGACGGACCTGGGCGCCCTCCAGCGCGAAGACCCTGGCGTCGCTCGCCGGCGTGTCCCGAGCCGTCCCGCGGCGTCGCTCGCTCACTTGAGGAGCCGTGAGAGCCGGCGGTCGGCGAGCACCTTCCCGCCGGTCTGACAGGTGGGGCAGTACTGGAGCGACTTGGTCGCGAAGGCGACCTGACGGATGGTGTCGCCACAGTTCGGACAGGCCTCGCCGGTCCGGCCGTGCACCGACATGGCGCGCTTCTTGTCGCCCTTCAGCTCGGAGGGCGCGAGACCGTCCGAGCGCGCCGACCGCCTCCGAAAGCACACCGACCAGCGCGTCGTGGAGACGTGCGACCTCGTCGGGCGCTGAGCGACCCGGTCTTCTTGTAGGGCGAGAGCGCGGCCTCGGAAGAGCGCCTCGTCCGAGTAGGCGTTGCCGACCCCGGCGATCAGCGACTGGGTGGTCGAGGCGCGCTCTTGACGGTCGCCGACGCGGATCGCCAGCAGCCCCGTGAACCCTTCGACGGTGAACTCGGGCGAGAGCGGATCGGGACCGAGCTCGGCGACGGGCGGTACCTCCTCGGGCGATCGGACCACCCAGAGTGCGAGCCGCTTCTCGGTGCCCATCTCGGTCACGTCGAAACCGGGTCCCTCGTCGAGCCGGAGCCGCAGCGCGAGCGGTCCGCGTCCGGGTCGGCGCCGGTTCCGGTCGGCACCTTCTCGTACCACCTGATCCAGCCGCCCCGTGCGAGGTGGACGACGAGCCAGAGGCCGTCCGACTCGAAACAGACGAACTTGCCCCGGCGCTCGACGCCCTGACCGTCGGCCGACCAGCTCGCCGAGCGCCGGCTCGACCGTCTTCAGGGCTGCGAAGGACGCAAGCTCGCACGAGGCGACTCGCCGACCCACCATCCGCTCGCGCGAGAGCGGCGGCGAGGGCCTCGACTTCGGGGAGCTCGGGCACGGCCAATATTGTGGACGCTCGACGGCGGCCTCGGTTCGAATGCAGGCCGGCCGACCCTCCCTCCGACATCGCCACCCCGAGAGATCCCCGACCCGACAGGAAGCCCGTTGTTCCGCCCGGTGCCGCCCGAAGCCGATTTCACCGTCCTCGAGGACGAGGAGCTGGCCCGATGGTCCGAGCACACGTGTCTTCGAGCGGTCGGTCGAGCTGCGCCGTCGGGTTCCGAGCCCTGGGTCTTCTACGAAGGGCCGCCGACCGCAAACGGTCGTCCCGGGCTCCACCACGTCTGGGCCCGGGTCTACAAGGACCTGTTCTGCCGCTACCGGACCATGCGCGGCTTCGCGGTCCCCCGCAAGGCCGGATGGGACACCCACGGACTGCCGGTCGAGGTCGAGGTCGAGAAACAGCTCGGGATCACCGCCAAGCACCAGATCGAGGAGACAGTCGGGATCGCCGAGTTCACCCGCCTCTGCCGCGAGTCGGTGCGCAACTACGTCGACGACTGGCAGACCTCACCGAGCGGATCGGCTACTGGATCGACTTCGACGACGCCTACTGGACGTTCTCCTCCGACTACGTCCAGTCGGTCTGGTCGGAACCTGAAGAACCTCTGGGACCAGGGTCTCCTCTACGAGGACATCAAGGTGGTGCCCTACTGTCCGCGATGTGGCACCGCACTCTCCAGCCACGAGCTCGGCCAGCCCGACGTCTACCGCGACGTCGAGGACGAGTCGGCCTACGTGCTGCTTCCGTTGCGCGACGACGGGAAGGCGGCCGAACACCTGCGCAGGGAGGCTCGGTCGAGACACGCTCGAAGGGCTCTCGCTCGTCGCCTGGACGACGACGCCGTGGACCCTCCTCTCCAACACCGGGGCCGCGGTCGGCCCCGGTCTCGAGTACATGGTGGTCGGCGACGTCGTCGTCGCCGCCGAGCTGGTCGCCCCGCGGTCCTCGGCGACGACGTGGTGGCCTCCGCGACCGTGCCCGGGAGCGACCTGGTCGGGCTCCGCTACGAGCGGCCCTTCGACGATCTCGAGCCGAGAGGAGGGCGCGGCCGACGGATGGCGGGTGGTGCCCGGCGAGTTCGTCGAGGCCGACGAGGGGACCGGCATCGTGCACCTGGCGCCGGCCTTCGGCGAGGTCGACCGCCAGGCGGGCCGCGAGCACGGGCTCCCGACCCTCAACCCGGTCGGTCCCGACGGCCGCTTCACCGCCGAGGTGCCCTGGCTCGCCGGAGAGCCGGTCCGCGAGACGAACCAGCGCGGTCAACCGACGGCTCGAGGAGCTCGGGCCGGCTGCTCCGACGCGAGAGCCCTACGTGCACCCCTACCCGCACTGCTGGCGGTGCGGAACCGCGCTCGATCTACTGGGGCAAGCCGAGCTGGTACGTCCGCACGTCCGAGCGCAAGGACGACCTCGTCGCGCGAGAACCGCACCATCGGCTGGCACCCCGAGCACATCCGCGACGGGCGGATGGGGGAGTGGCTCGCCAACAACGTGGACTGGGCGCTCTCGCGCGACCGCTTCTGGGGCACCCCGCTGCCGGTGTGGCGCTGCGACGAGGGCCACGTCCGCTGCGTCGGTTCGCTCGCGCGAGCTCTCGGCGATCGCCGGACGGGACGTGACCGGAGTCGACCCGCACCGCCCGACCATCGACGAGGTGACCTTTCGCCTGTCCCGAGTGCGAAGAGGCCGAGGGTGCCGACGACGCCGACACGCGATGCGGCGGGTCGAGCCGGTCATCGACGCCTGGTTCGACTCGGGGTCGATGCCGAGCGCGCAGTGGGGCTATCCGCTGTCGGAGGGATCGGCCGATCGATTCGTCTTCCCGGCCGACTTCATCTGCGAGGCCATCGACCAGACCCGTGGCTGGTTCTACTCGCTGCTCGCGGTCAACACGCTGGTACGCGGCGCCACGCCCGTACCGCAACGTGCTCTGCCTCGGCCACATCGTCGACGTCGAGGGGCGCAAGATGTCGAAGAGCATCGGCAACGTCATCGACCCCTGGGAGATCCTCACCACCCGCGGTGCCGACCCGCTGCGCTGGTGGATGTTCTCGCAGGGATCGCCCTGGACGCCGACCCGGGTGAGCTTCGAGGTCATCGACGCAGCCCTGCGAGAGGAGCTGCATCACCCTCTGGAACACCTGGTCGTTCTTCACGACCTATGCCTCGCTCAACGACTTCGACCCCGACGACCCGGCGGTTCCGCCGCCTCCCGAGCGCTCCGCTGCTCGACCGGTGGATGCGCTCACGTCTGCACGCGCACCGTCGCAGACGGTCACCGACTCGCTCGACGACTACGAGCCCTTCCCGGCCGCGACCGCGATCGCCGAGCTGGTCGACGACGTCTCCAACTGGTACGTGCGTCGCAGCCGTCGCCGCTTCTGGCGGACCGACCCCGACGCCGAATCCGGCCGACGCGCTCGGTGCCCAGGCGACCCTCCACGAGGTGTTGGTCATGGTCGCCCGGCCTGCTTGCACCGTTCTGCCCGTTCCTCGCCGACCGCATGTGGCGCGACCTGACCGACGCGCCAGAGTCCGACTCGGTCCACCTTGCCGACTGGCCGGCGTTCCGAATCGGACGCACGCGACCCCGACCTCGAGGACGGGCATGGCGCTCGCCCGCCGCCTCGCGTCGCTCGGTCGGGCGGCCCGTGCTCGGCGGCGGGCGTCAAAGTGCGCCAACCGCTGGCTCGCGCTCTCGTCCACCTTCCACCCGGTAGCCCGACGCCACCGGCCGGCATGGTCGAGGACGAGCTCAACGTCGACGTGATCGAGCCGATCGGCGAGCTCGGCGACGTACTGGCCTACGAGCTCGTTCCCAACTTCCGGGTGCTCGGACCACGGCTCGGTCAGCGCGTCCAGGAGCTCCGCGCCGCGATGGGTTCGGTGGACGGTGTGGCCGCCGAGGCGGCCCTTTCGGCGGGGGACCCGGTGACGGTCGAGCTCGGCGATGGACCCGTCGAGCTCGGGGCCGACGAGGTCGAGCTCCGGGTCAAGTCCCAGCCCGGCTTCGCGGTCTCCCGCGACGGTGCCGAGGTGGTGGCGCTCGACCTCGCGCTCGACGACGACCTCCGTCGTCGCGGGCTCGCCCGCGAGGTGGTTCGCCACGTGCAGGACCTGCGAAAGGCGAGCGGTCTCGAGGTGTCCGACTGGATCGACCTGCACCTCGTCGGTCTCGACGACCTCGAACCGCTGTTCGATCTGGTGGCGCGTGAGGTGCTCGCCCGCTCGGTCTCGACGACGCCTCCCTCGGACGCAGCGGAGGGGACTCCGGTCGAGGTCGACGACGGCGGCACGCCCCGCGATGCGAGGATCTGGCTGGGACGGGCGTGACCGAGCCCGAGAGCCGCGAAGGCCACGTCGTCGCCGTCGATCTCGGTACCGGCGGGCCGAAGGTCGCGGTCGTCTCGGAGTCCGGTCGGATCGTGGCCCACGCGGCCGAGCGGGTGGAGCTCCGGCTGCTTCCCGACGGGGGCGCCGAGCAGGACCCGCACGAGTGGTGGTCGGCGATCGCCGCGGCGACCCGGCGAGCCGTCGCGGAGGCCGCCCTCGACGAAGACCGATTTCTCGGGATCGGATGCACCGCCCAGTGGTCGGGCACCGTCGCGGTGGGCGCCGACGACCAGCCGCTCCGGCCGGCGATCATCTGGATGGACTCGCGGGGCAACAAGGCCATCCGCGAGGCACTCGGGGGGCCGGTCAACGTCCTCGGCTACGACCCGAGGAAGATCCTGCGCTTCATCCAGCTGACCGGCGGTGCCCCCGGCCTTTCCGGCAAGGATCCCACTGCCCACATCCTCTATCTCCGCGCCGCCTTCCCCGACGTGTACCGCGACACTGCGGTCTTCCTCGAGCCAGTCGACTACCTCAACCTACGGCTGACAGGCCGGCGATGCGCGTCGTTCGACTCGATCGCCGCCCACTGGGTCACCGACAACCGGAAGATCGGCCAGGTGACCTACGACCGGCGTCTCCTCGAGACGACCGGACTCGAGCGGGCGAAGCTGCCCGATCTCGTGCCGCCGGGGTCGATCATCGGCAGCCTGACGCCCCGTGCCGCCGCCGAGCTCGGGCTTCCCCCAGGGCTGTCCGTCTCCACCGGGTCGGGCGACGTGCACTCGGCGGTGTTCGGTTCGGGCGCCGTGGCCGACTACGACGCGCACCTCTACATCGGGACGTCTTCGTGGATCTCGGCACACGTACCGTTCAAGAAGACGGCCCCGACCAGCAACGTGGCTTCGATCCCTGCGGCGCTCGCCGGTAAGTACGTCATCGCGGACGAGCACGAGACCGCCGGTGCCTGCCTCACCTTCCTCCGCGACAACCTCGGATTCGCCGCCGACTTCGAGCAGATGGGCGCAATGGTCGACTCGGTCGCCCCGGGCAGCGGGCGCGTGCTGTTCACCCCTTGGCTCAACGGCGAACGCTCGCCGGTCGACGACCACACCCTTCGCGGCGGCTTCCACAACCTCTCACTGTCGACGACCACCGCCCAGATGGTGCGGGCGGTCTACGAGGGAGTGGCCTTCAACTCGCGCTGGCTCCTCGAAGCGGTCGAGAAGTTCGCCGGTCGACGCTTCGACTCCCTCGCCTTCATCGGGGGCGGCGCCAACTCCGAGCAGTGGTGCCAGATCCACGCAGACGTGACCGGCCGCGAGATCCGCCAGGTCGCCGATCCGGTCCTTGCCAACGTCCGCGGCGCCGCGCTCATCTGCCTGGTCGCGCTCGGACGGATCTCCCCGGTCGACATCCCGGCCATGGTCGAGGTGCGCCGCACCTACTCTCCCGATCCGTCGACCGCGGAGGAGTACGGGCTGCTGTTCGACGAGTTCGTCACGCTCTACAAGCAGACCAAGGGCATCTTCAAGCGCCTCAACCGGTTCTGAGTCCCACGTCGGTGGTCGACACCGACGCCGCATGAAATACCGGCGGGCGGTCACCGAGTCGTATCACCGAATCGGCTTGCGGCTAAGTATTCAGGTTCATTGATCGGTGCAACGAGGCTTACGCCAGTAGACGCCGGCGCCGTCGATATCGATGATCTCAGCATCGATGTCGTGAGCTCTTCGGTAGTCGGTGACGGCGGCGGCGCAGGGTGGGACTGTGCCAAAGTCATCGATGATGCAGTAGCCACCCGGAGCAAGCTTCGGGTAGAGCGGTTCCAGCGCTTCAAGAGTCGATTCGTACAGATCGCCGTCCAATCGAAGAACCGCCAACTCGTTGATCGGCGCAGTCGGCAGCGTCTCGCGGAACCACCCGATGATGAATTGGACGCGATCGTCCATAAGCCCGTAGCGCTCGAAGTTGTGGCGCACTTCCTCGACGCCTACCGACAGGATGTCATGTCCGGTCAAGTCGAGTTGCCGGTCCGCGGGAAAGCGCGCCGGATCTGGGGGAGGGAGTCCTTGGAACGAGTCTGCCAACCACACGGTGCGCTCGTTGTCCCCGTGCGCCTTGAGCACACCCTTCATGAAGATCGACATGCCGCCTCGCCAGACGCCGGTTTCGATGAGATCGCCGGGGACGCCGTCTGCGAGAACGCTCTCGATGCAGAAGCGCGCATTCGCCAATCTCTGGAGACCGACCATCGTCTCGGCCCTGGCCGGCCAGTCGCGCCCGGTGGACCGAGCCGTCCAATCAAAGGGCCGTGTCTGGGTCAGCTCGAGGTTGACCTTGCTCAACAAGGGCGCCAACCGATCGGCGAACTTCAGCAGCGCGGAATCCTGCTCCCCTGGCCGCGACGTCGGTATGCCGATGATCCGGTCGTTGTCCTCGAACAGTGCTCGGGTCAATGTTCGTCCGAGCAAGTCGAGGTACAGATCTACAGCCGAATCCTCGCCCACCGAGCGGATGATACCAGTGCGCCTGATGCATCCGGCCTGAGCGTGCGGTTCACTTCGGCGACGAAGTGGAGTCGCCGTTGTGACCGCCTGAGAACGGGAGTCGCGTGTGGATCGCGGTCGCGAGCGCCTGTCTCGAGCGATTCGTCGGTCGAGAGGCCGACGCCGTGACCCGCATCGAATTCGTGCCGGAGGTTCCCCGACCCGATGGCATCGGCGACGCGGTCGAAATCCACAAGAGCACAGTCGTGCGTCAGATCGTGTGGACCGAGTGGCGGGCCGGAGCAGAGCAAATGCCGACCCCGTCGTGTTCCCTCCTCGACGCACGGTCGAGGTGAGAACGCTCAACGGGTGCCGGGCGCTTCCCGGCGCGGCGACCGCCCGCTCGAAGCGCGGTTCGCCGCGCTGACCACCGCAGCCAGCGAAGCGTCGAGAATGCTCGAGTCCATTCCCACGCCCCACCAGGTGGACCCGTCGGGCCCCTCCGCTTCGACGTAGGCCACCGCCGAGGCGCCGCTGCCTGAGGTCAGAGCGTGCTCGCTGTAGTCCTTCACCTCGAACTCGACCCCGAGGTCGGTCCGCAGCCCGGCAACGAGCGCGTCGATCGGCCCGTTGCCTTCTGCCATGACGGTGCGCGGCCGCCCCTCGACCAGCAGCTGCGCGGTGACGGTGGTGCGGCCGCTCCCGGTGGTCACCTCGCTGCTCACCAGGCGCACTCCGGCATCCTCGGGGAGGTAGGTCTTCGAGAACACGTCCCACATCTCGCCCGGTTGGATGACCGTGCCGCTGTCCTCGGTGACTGACTGCACCTCCTTCGAGAACTCGATCTGGAGTCGGCGGGGAAGGTCGAGGCCGTGCTCGGTGTCCATGACATAGGCCACGCCCCCCTTGCCCGACTGGCTGTTGACCTGGATGATCGCCTCGTAGGTCCGGCCGGTGTGGCTGGGGTCGATCGGCAGGTAGGGCACTTCCCAGTGGGGGTAGTCGTCGCCGATCGCGTCGAACCCCTTCTTGATCGCGTCCTGGTGGGAACCGGAGAAGGCGGTGTACACGAGGTCGCCGGCGTAGGGGTGACGGGGATGCACCGGCATCCGGGTCGCGTACTCGGCGACCCGGCGCACCTTGTCGATGTCGCTGAAGTCGAGCGCAGGATCGACTCCCTGGCTGAAGAGGTTCATCGCCAGTGTGACCACGTCGACGTTGCCGGTCCGTTCGCCGTTGCCGAAGAGGGTCCCTTCCACACGCTCGGCCCCGGCGAGGACGCCGAGCTCGGCCGCGGCCACCGCGGTACCCCGATCGTTGTGGGGGTGCAGGCTCAGGATCAGCGAGTCACGGTTGGCGACGTTGCGGCCGAACCACTCGATGACGTCCGCATAGACCTGGGGGCCGTACATCTCGACCGTGTTCGGCAGGTTGATGATGATCGGCCGCTCGGGGGTGGGCCCGATCGCGTCCATCACCGCCTCGCAGATCTCGATCGAGAAGTCGGGCTCGGTGCCGGTGAAGCTCTCCGGCGAGTACTCGTATCGGATGTCGGTGCCGGGCACGGTCTGCTCCGAATTCCCTGCAGCGCCGGGCCGCTCTGACCGCGATGTCGAGGATGCCGGCCCGGTCGAGTCCGAAGACGACCCGCCGCTGGAGCTCCGAGGTCGAGTTGTAGAAGTGGACGATGGCCCGGGGCGCGCCCTTCAGCGACTCGAAGGTCCGCTCGATCAACTCGTCGCGGCACTGCACGAGCACCTGGATGGTGACGTCGTCGGGGATGACCCCGTCCTCGATGATCTGGCGTTGGAACTCGTAGTCGGGCTGGGAGGCGGAAGGGAAGCCGACCTCGATCTCCTTGAACCCGATGTCGACCAGCGCCCGGAACAGGCGGAGCTTGCGCTCGGGGTCCATCGGATCGACGAGTGCCTGGTTGCCGTCGCGCAGATCGACGCTTGCCCACCGTGGGGCCCGAGCGGTCTCCTGGTCCGGCCAGGTCCGGTCGTGAAGGACCAAAGGCCGGTAGGGCCGGTAGCGGTCGAAGGGCATCGGCGAAACGTCGCAGGGCATCGCGAGCCGGTGCCGTGCTCCCGGCGTCGCGGTGGTGGTCTGGGTGCTCACATCGGCTCCCTTGGTCTCCGGTCCTCTTGCCTCTGGTCGTTCGGTGCTCCGAGGTCACCGACGGGGTGCCCGTCGCGGCCCAACAAAAAACCCCCTGGCCGTTGCGGCGCAGGAGGTTGCGGGCGAACGCGATGTGGCGTCCGCCGTCAGGTGAGGAGCAGCTCCGAGGCCGACGCTACATACATAACCCCCCAATCGTGCCAGGAGCACCGATCGGCGTCAAGGACGCCCTGATGCCGAGGTCCGCTCGTCGCTCCGACGACGGTACTCAGATCCGCTCGAAGTTCCGCGAGAGCTCCCAGTCGGTGACCACCCGGTTGGACGCTTCCCACTCTTGCCGGGCTGCATTGGAGAGGTGGTGGTGGACATCTTCGCCGAACGCCTCGACCGTCACCTCGCTGTCTTCGAGCTCGCCGATGGCCTCTGCAAGGGAGGTCGGGATGCGGGGCAGCCCGGCTGCGTCGTACGCGTTCCCGGTGAACGCCGGCGGGAGCTCGAGCCGGTGGTCGATTCCCCAGAGGCCGGCCGCGATCGCAGCCGCCAGTGCGAGGTACGGGTTCACGTCGGAACCGGGGACGCGGCTCTCGATGCGCCGGCTCCGTCCTTCCCCGACGGCCCGGAACCCGCAGGTCCGGTTGTCCTCGCCCCACACCACGGCCGTCGGCGCCCACGAGCCGCGGACGTAGCGGCGGTAGGAGTTGACGTAGGGCGCGAAGCACCAGGCGACCTGCCTCGCGGCGTGCAACTGTCCTGCCACGAATTGCTCGGCGACCACGGAGAAGCCCGAAGGGCTCGACTCCCCTTCCCCGGGTGCCGTGAGCGGCACACCGGTCGCGCAGTCCCACAGGCTGGTGTGGAGATGGCACGACGATCCTGCGGTCGCCATCGACCACTTCGCCATGAAGGTGACCGCGCACCCGTGCGCCGCGGCGATCTCCTTCACGCCGTTCTTGAACACGAGATGGCGGTCGGCGACCTCGAGGGCGCCGCCGTAGGTCAGGTTCGACCTCGTGCTGGCCGATGCCCGCCTCTCCCTTCGAGTACTCCACCGGGATGCCCGCGTCGAGCATCTGGTTGCGGACCTCCCCGATCACGTACTCCTCCCGCGAGGTCTGGAGAAGTTGGTAGTCCTCGATGGTGCTCGAGTGGGGGAGCAGCTCGTGCCAGCGCTTGGCGGCGGCCTCGGCGTAGGAGTCGCGGAACAGGTAGAACTCGAGCTCGGTTGCGCAGCGCACCTCGAGCCCGCGCTCGGCGGCGCGTTCGATCTGGCGTCGGAGTATCCGGCGTGGCGACACCTCGACCGGAGCGCCCTCGAGGGTGAGTAGATCGCAGAGCACGATCGCGCTTCCCGGCAGCCACGGAAGCGGCCGGAGGGTCGACGGGTCGACGACCGCCCGGAGGTCGCCGTAGCCGGTCTCCCAGTTGGCGAACCGGTAGCCGGGGAGCGGGTCCATGTCGACGTCGCACGCGAGGAGATAGTCACAGACCTCGATGCCGTGATCGGCCACGTGGTCGATGAAGAACGGTCCGGTGACCCTTTTCCCGACCGGGCGCCCCTGCAGATCGGGAAATGCCACCACGACGGTGTGGATCTCGCCCGAGTCGATGTGATCGGGGAGGGTCTCCATGCTCAGCATGGGAGCACTCTGGTCCAGGCACAGCTCCCCGTCCAGGACACGGGTGCGCCGCGAGGCACCGTCGCCTACTCGGGCGTCACGTAGGCCGCGGTGATCCCCCCGTCCACCGTCAGCGCCGAGCCGGTGATGAACGACGAATCGTCCGAGGCGAGGAACAGCGCGGCCGCGGCGATCTCCTCCGGGCGCCCGAAGCGCCCGATCGGGATGTGCACGAGCCGCCGCTGGCGCCGCGCGGAATCGGCAAGGAGCTCGGCCAGGAGCGGGGTCTCGATCGGGCCCGGGCAGAGCGCGTTCACCCGGATGCCGCGGCGCGCGTACTCGACCGCGACCTCCCGAGTGAGTGCGAGGACCCCGCCCTTCGACGCGGTGTAGGCGACCTGCGCGGTGGCCGCACCCATCAACGCGACGAATGACGCCACGTTGACGATCGAGCCGCCCCCACTCTCCAGCATCGCCGGGATCGCCGCCCGGCAACCGAACCACACACCCTTGAGGTTGACCTCCATGACTGTCTGCCAGGTCGACGGCGGAGTCTCGAGCACACCGCCGTCGTCGGCGGGGAAGATCCCGGCGTTGTTGACCAACACGTGGAGCCCGCCGTAGGCGCCGACTGCGTCGGCGACCATGGCGGCCATCCGGTCCTCGTCGACGACGTCCACCTGCAGCGCGCGTGCCGTCCCGCCCACGGCCTCGATGCCGGATGCCACGCCCTCGGCCGCGGCACCTTCGACGTCGGCCACCACCACCCGTGCACCTTCCGCGGCGAACCGCTCGGCGGCCACCCTGCCGATACCGCTTCCCGCTCCGGTGATCACCGCCACCTTGCCCTCGAGTCGCGGCATCGCTTCCTCCTGTATCTCGGCGCACCCTATCGGGGGGCCGCGGGGGCGATGGGATACTGACTGCCATGGCACCCGCCGCGCGCTGCCCGCTCGTCGGTGTCTCCACGTACCGGCAGGTGACCACCTGGTGGTCCTGGGAGCGCGATGCCGCGCTCGTCCCGGGCACCTACCTCGACCTCGTGGAGTCGGCGGGCGCTCAGGCGGTCCTCGTGCCGCCCGCCGCAGATCCCGTCCGGACCGGTCGCGGCGCCGGCCTTGATCGGTTGGTCGGCGTCCTCGACGGCCTGGTGCTGATCGGAGGCGGCGATCTCGAGGCGGCGCGGTATGGGCAGGAGACCGACCGGCGCAACGCGGGAACGAGCGCCGCCCGCGACGAGCTCGAGCTCGGCCTGCTCGCAGCGGCCCTCAGCGCCGACCTGCCGGTGCTGGCGATCTGCCGCGGCATGCAGCTGCTCAACGTCCACCTCGGCGGCGATCTCCTCCAGCACCTGCCTGACACCTTCGGCACCACCGCACACCAGCCCGAGCCGGGCGTGTTCGGCGAAATTGCGGTCACGACCGCGGAGGGGAGCACAGTCCGTCGGGTGCTCGGCGAGCGGGTGGACGTCCTCTGCAGCCACCATCAGGGTGTCGGCGCGCTGGGCCGGGGATTGGTCGTCACGGCCCGCAGCGAGGACGGAATCGTCGAGGCTGTCGAGCTGGCTGATCACCGGTTCGTGGTGGGAGTGCAGTGGCACCCGGAGGAGTCGGGCGATGCCAGGTTGCTCGAGGCCCTCGTCGGGGCGATGCGGGAGGAGCCCGTCGGTGCCGCAGCCCCTTCCCCGCCCGGAGGGAGCAAGTGAGCGTGGAGACCACCGCGGTGGTCAACCCCGCGACCGAGGCCACGATCCGCGAGGTCCCCATGCTCGATGTCGAGGGAACCGACCGGGCGGTCGCCCGCTCGCGGGCGGCCGGACCGGCATGGCGCGCCGTCGAACCGGCCGACCGGGCTCGGCTGCTCCGTCGGTTCGCCGCAGAGGTCGAGTCGCACGGGGACGAGCTCGCCGCGCTCGAGACGGCCAACGTGGGCAAGACCCTCGACGAGAGCCGTGACGAAGTGGCAATGGTCGCGGAGGTGCTCTATTTCTACGCCGGCGCGGTGGACAAGCACCGCGGCTCGACCGTGCCGGTGGCCGGCGGAGTGGACATGACCTTCCACGAGCCGCTGGGCGTGGTGGCGGCCGTCGTCCCCTGGAACTTCCCGATCGCGATCACCTCCTGGAAGGTGGCGCCGGCGCTCGCCACCGGCAACACCGTCGTCGTCAAACCGGCGGAGCTCACCCCGCTCACCGCGCTGCGCCTCTCAGAGCTCGCCCTCGCGGCCGGTCTGCCCGAGGACGTTCTTCAAGTGGTCACCGGAAGGGGCACCGTTGTCGGCACACGGCTCGTCGAGCACCCCCATGTGTCGAAGGTCGCGTTCACCGGGTCGACCGCGGTGGGCCGCGAGGTCATGGCACGGGCCGCAGGCACCGTCAAGCGGGTCACTCTCGAGCTCGGAGGGAAGTCGCCCTCGATCGTGTTCGCCGACGCGGACCTCGAGAGGGCCGCGGCCGAGACCCCCGGCGGCGTCTTCGCCAACGCCGGGCAGGACTGTTGTGCCCGCAGCCGGGTGCTCGTCGATCGGACGGTGTTCGACGACTTCGTCGCCCTGCTCGAGGACGCGGTCGCCGGCTGGAGGGTCGGCGACCCGACCGATGCGGCAACTTGTATGGGACCTCTGGTGAGCGCCGCCCGGAGGACGGCGGTGGAGGGCTATCTCGCGGAGGGGATGGGTGACCCGGGAGGGGGCCCGGTCCCTGTCCGCATCAGGGGCACGGTCCCCGACGGCCCGGGATACTGGTTCCCGCCCACCGTGGTCGCACCCGCAGGTGCCGGCTGGCGGATGGTCCGGGAGGAGATCTTCGGGCCGGTGGTCGCGGTGATCCCCTTCGACGACGAGGCGGACGCGGTCCGGTTGGCAAACGACACGTCCTACGGCCTGTCGGGCTCGATCTGGACCCGTGACGTCGCCCGCGCGCTGCGCATGGCCCGGGCGGTCGAGTCGGGCAACCTCTCGGTCAACTCGAACAGCTCGGTGCGGGTCCAGACCGGCTTCGGCGGTATGAAGCAGTCGGGGTTCGGACGCGAGCTCGGCCTCGAGGCGCTCGCGTCCTACAGCGAGGTGAAGAACGTCTTCGTGTCGACCGAGCCCTGAACACAGGGCCCGGCAGGCGGCGCCGGACCTGCGCACCGACACCGGCCCGGGTACTCTCACGGGGATGTCGGATCGCTCACACAAGATCGCGAAGCCCGCCGCCGCCCTTGGCGTCCTCGCCACCATCGTGAGCATCTGGTGGTTCGCGTTGCGGCCTCGCCGGAAGGTCAAGCTCGACCGGTAGAGAAGTTGGAGCCGGGGCGGTGCCCGGTAACCTCGACCGGTGGCTCTCGCCTCGCTGCGGCCGCTCCACTCGCGGAACTTCGCACTCGTCTGGTCCGCCGCCCTCGTCTCGAACGTGGGCTCGTGGATGCAGACGGTCGCCCTCGGCATCCTGGTGTTCGCCCGGACCGGGCGCCCCGCATGGGCAGGGCTCGTCGCCGCAGCCGCGTTCGTCCCCATCGGCCTCTTCGCGCCGCTCGGTGGCGTCCTCGCCGACCGCCTCGACCGCCGGAGATGGCTGATCCTCACCACTCTGGCGGAGATGCTCTTCGCCACCGTCCTCGCCGTGCTCGCTGCGGTCGGCCACGACCCGCCGGCCGCCCTCGTGGCGCTCGCTTTCCTCGGCGGGGCGGCGAGCGCAGTCGGGTTTCCCGCCTACCAGGCGATGATCCCGGACCTGGTGCAAAAGGAAGACCTGCTCGGCGCGGTCTCGCTGTCCTCGGCACAGTTCAACCTCGGCAGGGTGGTGGGCCCGGCGCTGGCCGGGCTCGCGCTGCTCTCCCACGACTACGCGGTCGTCTTCGGCATCAACGCGGCGTCCTTCGCGGCGGTCGTGATCGCCCTCTCGATGGTCCGGGTTCCGCCACCCGTGCCGGTCCGACGGTGCGCCGGGCTTCTTTCGACGTGTGGCGGACGGGATCCGGGCCGCAAGGGACGAGCCGGGCTGTCGCGCCGCGATCGGGCTCATCGCGCTCGTCGCTCTGCTCGCCTCGCCCTTCATCGCACTGGTTCCGGCGATGGCCGGTTCGATCCATCACGGGGGTGTCAGTACCGAGGAGGCCACCGCCGTGCTGGTGACCGCGCAGGGCATCGGCGCAGTGTGTGGCGCACTCGCGCTCCCCTCCCTCGCCGAGCGCGCCGGTCGGCTCGCCATGCTGCGCGTCGCGCTGTTCGTGCTCCCGCTGCTGCTCATGGCATACGGGCTCGCCGACACGCTCTGGTTGTCGGCGATCGCCTTCGTCGCGGTCGGCGCGGGGTACATCGCAGTGCTCTCAGGGTTGAACACGGTCGTGCAGATCCGCGCGCCGGCCGCGGTGCGCGGCCGGGTCCTGAGCATCTACATGATGGCTCTCGGCCTCGTGTACCCGCTCGGCGCCGTCGTGCAGGGCTGGATCGCCGACGCAGTGGGCGTGCAGGAGGTCACCGTGGTCGGTGCCCTCCTGCTCTTTGCGGGGCTGGCCGTGATGGCGACCCTGCGGCCGAGGGCGTTCACCTCGCTCGGTGACGACGAGGCGTCGCGAGTTGTCGCAGGGCCCGTCCCGAGCGAGCGCAGGCCGTGAGCGGCCGCACCGACCGGGAGGTCGCTGTCGAACTGCTCACCGCGTCGGAGGCCGAGGGCGCACAGCGCCGCGCCGCGGGGGCGCTGCAGGCGGCAGGCCTCGGGGCGGGGGACCGGGTGGCCTTCTCCCTTCCCTCGTCGGCCGCCCTGCTCTGCGCGGTGCTCGGTGCCCTGCGCACCGGGGTCGTGCCGGTTCTGCTGAACGCCACACTGACCGACGCCGAGCGCGACGAGCTCCTTGCCGACGCCGCGCCGTCCCTCGTGGTCACCGACCCTTCAGGACTGGCCGGCCTCGACGCGGGCAGCCCGGTCGACCTGGCTCCATTTCCGCTCGGCCGTCCGATGCACTACACGTCGGGGACCACCGGGAGGGCGAAGGGAGTCTGGTCCGGTGTCTGGGACCCTGCGACGGCGAAGGCCGCCCTCGATGACGAAGCCGACCTCTGGTCGTTCGGGCCCGGGGACGTCCACCTGGTCTGCTCCCCGATGTACCACTCGGTGTCGGTGCGGTTCGCGGCCGGCACCCTCCTCCGCGGAGGCACCTGCCTCGTCCTCGGGCGCTTCGACGCCGAGGTCGCGCGCCGGGCGCTCGCCGGCGCGTACGGCGCGCGGCCGACGACGACCTTCATGGCGCCCGCCGCGCTCGGGCGGTTGGTCGCGGGATGGCCCGAGCCCTTTGCGGAGGCGGGCACCTTGCGGCTCCTCGTCCATGCCGGCTCGCCCTGTCCAGTCCGTCTCAAACAGCAGACGATGGACGCGGTGGGGCCCGGCGTCCTGTGGGAGTTCTACGGTTCGACCGAAGGGCAGTTCACCGTCTGCTCGCCGGAGGAGTGGCGGGCGCGCCCGGGCACCGTCGGGCGGGCCCGGCCCGGCAGGGCCCTCTCGGTCGACGAAGGCGGCAGGGTCTGGTGCAAGGCACCGGGCTTCGCCCGCTTCTCCTACTGGGGTGACGAGGCGAAGACCGCCGGGGCGTGGCGTGACGGCAGCTTCACCGTCGGGGACCTCGGAAGGCTCGACGCCGACGGCTATCTCTTCCTCGACGGCCGGCGCGACGACCTGATCATCACCGGCGGGGTCAACGTCTACCCGGCCGAGGTCGAGCGCGTCCTCGGGGAGGTCCAGGGCGTGGCCGAGGTCGCGGTCTTCGCGATGGCCGACGCGGAGTGGGGCCAGCGGGTGTGCGCCGCAGTGGTGCCCGAGTCCCGGTCGGCCGGCAGCTCGGAGCAGCTGGTCGAGGAGCTCCGACGGCACGCCTCGATCCGTCTGGCCGGGTACAAGCGTCCCAAGCGCTATGTCGTCGTCGACGAGCTCCCGCGGACGGCCACCGGCAAGATCCAGCGCGGGCGCATCGCCGCCCTCCTCGACGGTGCCTGAGGCCGGCCCCACCTGGCCGCCTCACTGCGGTGGGGGGATACTGTGCCGGTGAGCCCCGCCGACACCGGTCCCCCCATCGCCGCCGTCAACCCGACGACCGGCGAGCTCCTCGAGTCATTCGAGCCGTTCGACGCCGCCGCGGTCGAGGCGTGCCTCGCGACCGCCGCGGCGGCGGCGAGGCGCTGGGCCGCCACGAACTTCGAAGAGCGGTCGCGGTTGCTGGTGACGGTGGCGGAACTGCTCGAGGGCGAGCTGCCCGACATGGCCCACCTGTTGACCACCGAGATGGGCAAGCCGTTCGCGCAGGCCAAGGGAGAGGTCGCCAAGTGCGCGACGGGTTCCGCTGGTTCGCAGAGCACGGCGAGCGGCTGCTCGCGACCGAGGTGGTCGACCTCGGTGGCGCGACCGGTCGGATCGTCAGCCAGCCGCTCGGCGCGGTGCTGGCGATCATGCCGTGGAATTTTCCCCTCTGGCAGGTCACCCGGTTCATCGCACCGGCGGTCATGGCCGGCAACGTCGGGCTGTTGAAGCACGCCCCGAACGTGCCGCGGACCGCCCTTGCCCTCGAGGACCTCTTCCGCCGGGCCGGTGCTCCCGACGGCGTTCTCCAGACACTGCTCATCGGGATCGACCAGGTGCCACAGATCATCGCCGATCCGCGGGTCGCGGCGGTGACGCTCACCGGCAGCGTCGGCGCCGGGCGGGCGGTCGCCGAGCACGCCGGGGCGGCGGGCAAGAAGGTCGTGCTCGAGCTCGGCGGGAGCGACCCGTTCATCGTCCTCCCCTCTGCCGACCTCGAGCCGGCGGTTTCCGTCGGCGTGGAGGCGCGGGTCCAGAACAACGGGCAGTCATGCATCGCGGCCAAGCGGTTCATCGTCCACCGGGAGGTGGCGGACGAGTTCACCGAGCGGTTCGTCTCGGGGATGGACGCGCTCGCGGTCGGCGATCCGTTCGAGCCGGCGACCGAGGTGGGCCCGCTCGTGAGCGGGACGGCCCGCGACGAGCTCGCCGCTCAGGTCGAGGACGCCGCGCGACAAGGGCGCCAGCGTCCTCTGTGGCGGCGAGCAGATCGAGGGGCCCGGCTTCTTCTACCGACCGACGGTGCTCACCGGGATCGAACCGTGCATGCGGGTCGCCACCGAGGAGGTGTTCGGGCCGGTCGCGCTCCTCTTCGTCGTCGGCGACGCGGAGGAGGCGCTCGCGGTGGCCAACGGGACCGGGTTCGGCCTCGGGTCGAGCGTCTGGACCGCGGACGAGGTCGAGCAGCGACGCTTCGTGGAGGGCCTCGAGGCCGGGATGGTCTTCGTGAACGGCATGGTCGCCTCGATGCCCCAGCTCCCATTCGGCGGCATCAAGGCCTCCGGGATCGGCCGAGAGCTCGCGGCACAGGGCATCCACGAGTTCTGCAACGTGAAGTCGGTCTGGATCAGCTGATGATGGACCACCGGGCCTATCTCGACCACGCGGCGACCACGCCGATGCGACCGGAGGCGGTCGACGCGATGCTGCCGTACCTCACCGGTCGCTTCGGCAATCCCTCCGGCGCGCACGCCGAGTCGCGTCGTGCCCGCCGGGCGGTCGACGATGCCCGCGACCGGGTCGCCGGCTTGCTCGGCGCCGACTTCGGTGAGGTGGTGTTCACCTCCGGGGGCACCGAGGCGGACAATCTCGCGGTGGCCGGGTCGTGGGATGCGCAGACGGCGGTCCCGCGTGCGCCGCGGGCGATCGTCTGCTCGGCGATGGAGCACCATGCGGTACTCGCCACCTGCCGGGCGCTCGCCCGGCGCGGCGGCGCCGAGCTGCGCGAGGTCCCGACCGACAAGGACGGTGTGATCGACCTCGTGGCGCTAGCCGAGGTGTGCAGGCCCGACGTCGGATTCGTGTCGGTGATGACGGTCAACAACGAGACCGGCGTGATCCAGCCGATCGCGGCGGTCGCCGCGATCGTCCGCGAACGCGCTCCGCGAGCGGTCCTGCACACCGACGCGGTGCAGGCGGTGCCCTGGCTGGACGTCGCCGCGGTCTGCGCGCCCGCCGACATGGTCTCGATCAGCGCGCACAAGTTCGGAGGGCCGAAGGGGGTCGGTGCACTCGTTGCACGTGATCACATCGTTCTGCGCGCGCAGGTGCACGGCGGCGGGCAGGAGCGTGCCCGCCGCAGTGGGACCCACAACGTGGCCGGCGTCGTGGCGATGGCTGCTGCACTCGCGGCGACTGATGCCGATCGCGCCGAGCGGGTCGCGCGGGTCGGCGCGCTGCGTGACCGGCTCGCGGACGGCCTGGTCACGTCGGTGCCCGGGGCACGGCGGACCGGCGATCGAGCGGCCGCCGTGGCGGGCATCGCGCACCTGCTCTTCGCGGGTGTCGATGCAGAGACGCTGGTGGTCCTGCTCGACGACGCCGGAGTGGCTGCCTCCGCAGGGGCGGCCTGCTCGAGCGGGGCGGTCTCGGCCAGCCATGTGCTCGAGTCGATGGGTCTCGACCGCGCCGAGGCCTCGAGCGGGGTGCGGTTCTCTCTCGGGGTCACCACCACACCGCCCGACATCGACCTGGCGCTCGCGGTGGTGCCCGCCGCGGTCGACCGGTTGCGGGACTGACCGATGCGGGTGATGGTGGCCATGTCGGGCGGCGTCGACTCGTCGGTCGCCGCAGCGCTCATCGCCGACCGGTTCGGCCGCGATCAGGTGGTCGGCGCGACGCTCCGGCTGTGGGGCGGCCCCTCCGACAGCGGTTGCTGCTCGGTCGCCGACGTCGAGGACGCCCGCCGGGTCTGCGCACCAGCTGGGGCTCGTGCACCGTGTCTTCGACTTCTCCGACGAGTTCGAGAAGAAGGTCGTCACTCCCTACGTCGAGGGCCACGCGCAGGGACGGACACCCAACCCCTGCATCGAATGCAACCGCCATCTCAAGTTCGACCATCTCCTGCGGAGGGCGCGCGCGCTCGGATTCGACCAGGTGGCGACCGGCCATCACGCCCGCCGTGTCCCGGACGGCAGCGGTGGTCACCGTCTCAGCCGAGGGGCTGACCGCTCGAAGGACCAGTCCTACGTCCTCTCGATGCTCGGCCAACACCAGCTCGCGCACACCCTCCTCCCGATCGGGGACCTCACCAAGCCCGAGGTGCGCGGCGCTCGCCGCGCAGTTGGGACTGCGGACCGCGGCGAAGCCGGACAGCCAGGATGTGTGCTTCATCCGGTCCGACGAGGGCCGAGCGGGTTTCCTCGCCCGGCGAGTCGCCCTCCACCCGGGCCGCCTGATCGACCACGCGAGCGGCACCGACCTCGGCCCGGTCGACGCTGTCGAGCTGGTCACCGTCGGGCAGCGGCGGGGGATGGGCCACGGCTCCGACGGCCGGCGGCGGTTCGTGACGTCGGTCGACGTCGCGACGCGGCGGGTCACCCTCGGGCCTCCCGAGGCGGCGTGCATCGACTCATTGGTGCTACAGGCGGTGAGCTGGGTCGGCTCCGACCCGACCGGTGCGCCCTTTGACGAAACCACCGTCGACGCGCTCGCCCAGTCCAGCGCGCACGGCGAGCCGGTGCCCTGTTCGCTCTCCCGACTCGCAGACGGCCTCGCGGTCCGGTTCTCTTCGCGACAGCGTCGGGTGGCGCGCGGCCAGACGGTCGCGCTCTACGACCCCGCCGATCCGGACTCGGTCCTCGGATCGGGCGTCGCCACGTGAGCGAGCCGGCCCAGGACCCGACCGGGCCCGACCCGGTCGCGCGGGCCGAGGAGCTGCGCAGGCTCGTCGCGTTCCACAACGAGCACTACTTCGGGCTCGACCAGCCGCTGATCTCCGACGCCGAGTACGACGCCCTGGTCCGCGAGCTTGCGAGCATCGAAGCCGACCACCCGGACCTGGCGGTCTCCGGGTCGCCCACCACCATGGTCGGCGCGGCACCGTCGCCCCTCTTCGCGCCGGTGGCCCACCGGGTGCCGATGATGAGCCTCGACAACGCGTTTACCCCCGAGGAGCTTCAGGCCTGGGCCGAACGTCTTGCCAAGCAGATCCCGGCCGACACCGCGTTCGTCTGCGAGCTCAAGATCGACGGGCTCGCGATCTCCCTCACCTACCGCGACGGTCGCTTCGTGCAGGCCGCCACCCGGGGTGACGGGCGCACCGGCGAGGACGTGACACCGAACGTCGCCACCATCGACGTCATCCCCGAGCGGCTTTCCCCCGAGGTCGGGAGGCCGGCGGCGATCATCGAAGTCCGCGGCGAGGTCTACATGCCGATTTCGGCGTTCGAGGAGCTCAACAAGCGGCAGGCCGAGGCCGGGGAGCGCCTCTTCGTCAACCCGCGCAACTCTGCTGCGGGCTCGCTCCGCCAGAAGGACCCGTCGGTCACCGCCGGTCGCGCGCTTTCCTTCTGGGCCTACCAGGTCGGCGACCTCGAGCCGCGCCGCGGTGCCGCGCCGCCGGTCGAGCTCACGACCGCCCAGTCGGGGACCATGACCTGGCTCGAGCGTGCCGGTTTCCCGGTCAACCCGGAGCGGCGGGTCGTGCACGGGCTCGAGGACGCGCTCGAGTTCTGCCGCCGCGCCGAGGCCGGCCGGCACGACCTCGACTACGAGATCGACGGGGTGGTGGTCAAAGTCGACGACCTTTCGCTCCAGCGCCGGCTCGGTGCCACCTCGCATGCGCCGCGCTGGGCCATCGCCTACAAGTTCCCTCCCGAAGAGCGCTCGACCGAGCTCCTCTCGATCGCCGTGTCGATCGGCCGGACGGGAAAGGCCACACCGTTCGCCGTGCTGCGTCCGGTCTTCGTCGGGGGTTCGACGGTCTCCCTCGCGACGCTGCACAACGAGGACCAGGTCCGCCTGAAGGACGTGCGTCCCGGTGACACGGTGATGGTGCGCAAGGCCGGCGACGTCATCCCCGAGGTGGTGGGTCCGGTGGTCGAGTCGGGACGGCGCCGCCGGCGTCGGTGGAAGTTCCCCGATCACTGCCCGGTGTGCGGCGGCCCGCTCGTCCGGCTGCCCGGGGAGGCCGACACCTTCTGCACCAACCTCGACTGCGCGGGCCAGCGGGTGCAGCGCATCGCCCATTTCGCATCCCGTTCGGCGATGGACATCGAAGGGCTCGGCGAGCTACGCGTCCAGCTCCTTGTCGATCGCGGCCTTCTCACCGACGTCGCCGACCTCTATTCGTTCACCGAGGAGACCTTCGAGGGTCTCGAGGGGTTCGCGGCGATCTCGATCGCGAACCTGCTCCGAGCCATCGACGCCTCACGCGGCCGCCCGCTCAGCCGACTGCTCATCGGGCTCGGCATCCGGCACCTCGGAACCGTCGGATCGGTCGCGCTCGCCCGGGCCCTCGGTGACGTCGACGCCATCATGGTCGCCGACGAAGGGAGCGTCGCCGCGATCGAGGGGGTTGGCCCGGTCATCGCGTCGAGCGTCGTGAGGTGGTTCGCCTCCGAGGTCAACCGCTCGGTGGTGGACCGTCTGCGCGCGGCCGGCGTGAACACGCTCGAACCAGGCGCGGGTCTCGTTCGAGGACACGCGGCCGGACTCGCCCAAACCCTCGCCGGTAGGTCGATCGTGGTCACCGGAACGTTGGCCACGATGAGCCGCGAGGAGGCGGAAGGCGCGATCGCGGCCCGCGGCGGCAAGGCGCCGGGCAGTGTGTCGAAGAAGACCTACGCGGTCGTGGTCGGCGAGTCGCCGGGCACGAGCAAGACGGGAAAGGCCGAGCAGTTCGGCGTCCCCATGATCACCGAAGCCCAGTTGGCCACGCTGCTGGAGACCGGGGATCTCCGAGGTGGATCGGACCCCGACGGTGCAGTTTCGGGCACC
Organism: uncultured Acidimicrobiaceae bacterium; assembly: GCA_963784155.1. Taxonomy (GTDB): domain Bacteria; phylum Actinomycetota; class Acidimicrobiia; order Acidimicrobiales; family RAAP-2; genus Bog-756. The sequence continues at coordinate 275,671 of CAWAQF010000006.1, read as the reverse complement.
ACCTGACCGGCAGGTGACCGGATCGGCGCCACCCCCGGTGCCGGGAGCATCGGAAGGGCTGACCAGGACATATACCCAAAATTGGGGATATCGAACGACGACCCCCGAAACCTTTCGGATTGCCTTGATTCGGCGTGACCGAAATGGTTATGGTGATGCTGTCAGCTCAGGGGGGTGTGCATCGGTAGGGGGATCCGGGTCGGCTCGTCTTGAACCATTGCCTTCCGGTGTCTGCATGCGCGTGCGCCGGCAGGTAGGCAAACGGCGGAACCCGCTCTTCCCGACCACATGCGCGCGACCTTGCGCCGGTGCAGCAGATGGGGTGGACCTGAGTAGCGAGAAGTTGTAACGAATCAGGGGCCTATCTCGTTTTCAAAAGTGAGGGATAGTACGTCTGGTACAAAGGTGCTCAGGCGCGAAGATCCATGGGGAACATGGGGAACAAAGGAGCAAACATGATCCGCAAGCTGCTTATGGTCGCCGCGGCGACCGCGATGCCGATCGGCTTGGTCGCCGCCGGTGCCGTTGCTGGAGGCACTGCCGGTGCGAAACCGCCACCGCCTGCATCACCGCCACTCACGTGTTCGATCGGTGGGACCATCAACTTCGCGTCGCCCGGTATCTCGACGGATGGTGCGGTGGCGCCGGTGGGCATCAAGACGTCCCAGGTGACGACCTCAGCCATCAGCTTCTCACCATGCACGACGCTCAACGGGCACAGCAGCGGTTCCGTGGCTCCGCTGACCATCACGTCGAAGGACAGCAAGTCCGCGAAGACGGCTAACACGCCGGTCCCCGGTTGCATGAAGGGTCAGGACTACTACGACACTGCTGGCCAGTTCGCCGGCACCGGTCCGGCCGCGATCCAAAAGGCGCTGAAGAAGCTGACCCTGGTCGTCGACGGCCTTGTGTTCGCGGGCAAGACGTCGTCCTCGGCTCTCGTGACCCCGGGCGGTGCCTGCGGCAGCGAGGGTGGCTTCCAGTTGAACGGCACGGTCAAGTCCAAGCCGTACACCTACGCCACCGACAGCTTCCTGGCGTGCCTCGGGACCGACACCGGAACCAACACGACGGGTAACGCGGTCGCCGACATCACTGCTGCGGCGCTCGGCAACACGAGCATCGTGGTGCAGACGGCCAACCTCGACACGTCCAACAGCGTTCTGCACATCAGCTGACGGGCACCAAATTCGCTTCCGGAATGTTCCGGGAGTGAAGGAGCTTGCGAAAGGGCGGGGCTTCGGCCCCGTCCTTTCGCGTGTCCGGGTATCGGCCCCGTCCTTTCGCGTGTTCCGGTTCTTTTCGCGTGTCCCGGGTGAAGAGGACTGACTCGCAGCGGCCCGCGGCGGCGCCGCGCCCCACTCGTCCCGATCGTCAGCCCTCAACCGGATCCGCTTCGCGCCGCCATCGTGGAACGCCTGCGGAACGTGGACCACCGGACGGGACGATGGGTGGCCGACGGCCGAACTACAGAGGCGATCAGGCGACGGGGCCCGAGCGCGCCGGCTGTCGCGTCGGCATCATCGCACTCGGGAAAGAGCTCGGCCATCGACGCTTCGGCAGCGGAGCGCGGTTCGGCTGCGGCTCCCTCGTCGCGGATGTCGGCGCCGGCCAGGTGGACCAGTGCGGCACCCTTGGCACCCGCGGACGATGCCGGCCACCCGGCGCCGGCGCTTCCACTCCTCGTTCAGTCGCTCGAGGTTCCGTCGCTCGGGTGAGTTGGCCGACACATCGCCATGTCGCCGGTGGGCCCTCGGAAGCGCGCGAAGACGAGCACCTCTTCCTTCGTGTCCGCCAAGAACCGGATCGCCTTGTACACGAAAGACCACGGCGGCGGCCCCTGACGGCGGACCCTCGGGTAACTCGGCGCCCACCCTCCACGCGAAGCAGAAGAACCCTGCTTGGACCGGACAGATGCGGACCTGTAACAGGCGCCGCCGGAGTTCCGTTCTTAATTGTGTCGGGAGACGTGTGTCGTTGACGCGAATCGGCGCCATCTGTTTCCGGGCTGCCAGATCCACGAGACTCGTCCAGATATCAGAGGTAAAGGAGCACACAATATGATCCGCAAGCTGCTTATGGTTGCCGCGGCGACAGCGATGCCCGTGGGCATGGTCGCCGTGGGCGTGGTCGGCGACGGCACCGCCGGTGCCAAGCCCCCGCCGCCGCCTTCACCGCCGATCACCTGTGCCATCTCGTCGACGATCACCTTCGCGCCGCCGGGCATCTCGACGAACGGTGCGGTCGCGCCGGCGGGCTACAAGTTCTCGTTTGTCAACACGTCTCTCGTCCACTTCACGGGCTGCACAGTCGTCAACGGTTCCACGACCGGTGCGGCAGGACCGCTTTCCATCAGGTCGAAGAACACCAAGTGCGCGAAGACTCCTCCGAACACTCCGGTTCCCGGCTGCGCGAAGGGTTTGACCTACTACGACACTGCGGGCCAATTCGCCGGCGAAGGTCCGGCCTCGATCCAAAAGGCGCTGAAGAAGCTGTCCCTCGTCGTTGACGGCATCGGCTTCGCCGCCAAGACCTCGTCCGCGGCCATCGTCCTACCAGGCTCCAGTTGCGGCACCGAGGGCGGCTTCCTGCTGACCGGCAGTGTCAAGGCCAAGCCGTACCTGTACCACACCGACAGCTTGCTGGCCTGCCTCGGAAGCGACACCGGAACCAACACGACGGGTAACGCGGTCGCCGACATCACCGCCGCGGCACTCGGCAACACGAGCATCGTGGTGGCGACGGCCGATATCGACCCCGCAACCAGCACACTGCACATCAGCTGATACTGAGCGCCCAGGTCCCCCCTGGGAGCTGACCGTGAAGGGACGGGGCTTCTGGCCCCGTCCCTTTCGCGCGCCGACCCTCCACCGCTCGGACGATGCGGCTCTGTAGCCTGAAGCCCACACGATGCCGAGCATCACCGACTCCATCGGGCGGGTCCTCGGCGGTCGCTACCGTCTGGTTACCGCCCTGGGCACCGGCGCGTCCGCGCACGTCTACCTCGCCGACGACGTCACCTTGCACCGTCGCGTCGCGATCAAGGTGCTCCATCCCGCCCTCGCAGGCGACACGTCCTTCCTCAAGCGCTTCCGTGCCGAGGCGCGGGCCGTCGCCGCGCTGAACCATCCGAACATCCTCCAGGTCTTCGACTGGGGAGAACAGGGCGGCGAGCCCTACCTCGTCCTCGAATACCTCGCCGGGGGGAGCCTGCGCCAGGTACTCGACACTGGCGTCCACCTCACCCCCGAGCAGGCGGTCAAGGTCGGCCTCGAGGCGGCCTCCGGCCTCGACTACGCGCACCGCCGCGGTCTCGTGCACCGCGACATCAAGCCGGCCAACCTCCTCTTCGACGGCGACCGCCGGCTCCGGATCGCCGATTTCGGCCTCGCGCGTGCCCTCGCCGAGGCCGCCTGGACCGAGCCCGAGGGGGCCATCCTCGGCACTGCTCGCTACGCCGCTCCCGAACAAGTGGAGGGAATGGTCCTCGACGGCAGGGCCGACGTCTACGCACTGGCGCTCGTGCTCTACGAGTCGGTCACCGGGCAGCCCGCGTTCATCGGCGACACGACGGTCGCCACCCTCATGGCCCGCGTCGGCACCCTGCTCCCCGAGCACGAGGCCCTCGGGCCGCTCAACGAAATCCTGGCCTGGGCGGCCGCTCCCGACCCCGCAGAGCGCTACGACGCCTCCGAGCTCTCCCTCCGCCTGCAGGCGCTCGCGGTGGCCCTTCCGGAGCCCCAGCCGCTGCCTGTGGTCGGACCCGGACGGCCCGACCAGAACGGCGACGACGCCACCATCCTGGTGGGGCCCGCCTGGGACCCCTCGCAGCCCGACGAGCCCGACGACCTCACCGAAATCGGCGCCCCCGACCCGTCGGAGACCGAAGACGAGATCCCGAAGGCACCCCGCCGGTGGCCGTGGGTCACCGCAGTGGTCGTCCTCGCCGCCGTGCTCGTCGCCGGAGCCGTCGACCTTGCGGTGAGAGCCAAGATCTTCACCCCGAGCCACCCGGTCCCCTCGCTCCTCGGCAAGTCGGTCGCGCAGGCGGAGCGCCAGGTGCGCGCCGACCACTTCACCGTGCACACGACCGGCCATCTCTACAGCCTGACCCTGGCGGCGGGATTGATCTTCTCGCAACAACCGAAGACCTCCCGACCGGGCCACCCGGTGACCGCGAAGGAGGGTTCGGTGATCGACGTCATGGTGTCGGCAGGCCTGCCTCCGGTCACCATTCCCGACATCACCTCGTTCTCCAGCTGTTCCGACGCGGTCAAAGCCCTCGCGGCGGTCCACCTGGTCGGGGTCTGTCCGGCCCCGGCCGCCCGGTACAGCTCGACGGTGGTGACCGGTGCGGTCATCGCCTCGGTCCCGACCGGCACTGCTCCCTACGGCTCGACGGTGACCATCGTGACCTCGAAGGGACACGCCCCGGTCGCCATCCCGCCGGTGACCGGTCCCAACTCGAGCTACACCGGCGCGTCGGCCGCCCTGACGGCGGCGGGCTTCGTCGCGGCGGAGATCAAGGAGTACAACAACACGGTCCCGGCCGGCCAGGTGCTCGGCACGTCGCCCGCGGCGACCGCCGGCCCGCAGCCCTTCGGGTCGACCGTGACCGTCGACGTCTCGCTCGGGCCCCAGCCGGTACCGATCCCGAACCTGGCCGGCCACACCGTCGCCGCGGCGATCAAGACCCTCCAGGGACTCGGCTTCCACGCCGGCGGTCCCTACGGCCCGCCGGGGGCGACGACGGTGGCCGTCACCGACCCCACCGCCGGCTCCTCCGCCCTGCCGGGGTCGACGGTCAACGTGTACACACGGTGACGGGCGTCACGCCCGGTTGCGACCTCTGCGAGGCTGCCAGGCTCACCGAGTGGTTCCACGAGGACGACACCTGCTGGGTGGCCGACTGCGAGATCTGCGGCGTCCCGATGGTGGTCTGGAAGCGTCACGGCGCGGACCCACCGGCCGACGAGCTCGACCACATGCTGGTCCGGCTCGGCGAGGTCGCCGACGTGCGCCTCGGTGCGGGGGGATGGTCGGTCGACCGGGTGATGCGGCAGATCCCGGACCACTTCCACGCGCACGCCCGCGACCCCAATTGGTGGTTCCGCCGCTTCGCGCCCCGGTGAGCCTGCACACGGGTCACCGGTGATCAAGTACCTCGGTTCGAAGCGCCGGCTCGTGCCCGCACTCTGCGCGCTCGCCGCGGCGTCGGGGGCACGCACCGCGCTCGACCTGTTCGCGGGCACCACCCGGGTGGCCCAGGCCTGGAAGCAGCTCGGGCTCGCGGTGACCGCGGTCGACGCCGCCAGGTGCAGCCATGTGCTCGCCCGGTGCTACATCGAGGCCGACCCCGGCGCGGAGCCGCAACTGACCGCCGGGGTCACCCGAGAGGTCGACCGGCTCAACGCGCTCGCGGGCCGTCCCGGATACGTGACCGCGACCGTTCTGTGAGGATGCGCGTTACTTCCGGCCCGAGAACGGAGCACGCATCGACGCGGTCCGCGACGCGATCGAAGCGGACCACGCGGGGGGCCCGCTCTGGCCGATCCTGCTGACCAGCCTGTTGGAGGCCGCCGACCGGGTCGACTCGACCACCGGTCTGCAGATGGCCTTCCTCAAGCAGTGGGCGCCCCGCGCGTTGCAGCCGCTCACCCTCCGCGTCCCCGCGCTCCTCCCCGGAAAGGGCCGAGCGGTCCGCGGCGACGCGGTCGCACTCGCCGCGTCGGACGAGCTCGGCGAGTTCGACCTCGCCTACCTCGACCCTCCTTACAACCAGCACCGCTACGACTCGAACTACCACGTGTGGGAGACCCTCGTGGCCTGGGACGCACCGGGTCACTACGGGATCGCCTGCAAACGCGAGGACCTCCGCGACCCGGACAGCCGCAGCGCGTTCAACGGCCGCCGGAGCATGCCGTCCGCGCTCGCCGGCGTGGTCGCTTCGCTCCGCGCCGAGGTGGTGCTGCTCTCCTACAACAACGAGGCCTGGCTGAGCTTCGACGAGCTCTACCAGCTCTGCGCGGCGCGGGGCACGTGGAGGTCCTCGCCTTCGACTCGGCCCGCTATGTCGGTGCGAGGATCGGGATCCACGACCCGTCCGGGCGAAAGGTCGGCGCGGTCTCCCACCTGCGCAACACCGAGTACGTGGTGGTGGCGGGCGAGCGGGGGACCGTGCGCTCGATGGTCGGCGCCGTCGAACGGGCCGGGCTCGGTGTCGTCGTCGACCGGCCGGTACCCGTGCCGGTTTGACCGCGGTCCGGGCTCCTGCCAACGTGGGCGGAGACCAACCGCGCCGGCCCGATCGGGCAGATCGCGGCAAAGACCGAGCTCACGGGGGAGACGCGGACATGGGTGCACTGGAAGGACGGGTCGCGATCATCACCGGCGCGGGACGCGGGATCGGCCGGGAGCACGCATTGCTGTTCGCCGAAGAGGGGGCCAAGGTGGTCGTGAACGACCTCGGTGGCGCGGTCGACGGCTCGGGTGACGACCGAACCCCGGCCGAGCAGGTCGTCGCGGAGATCGAGAAGGCAGGCGGCGAGGCCATCGCCAACGCCGACGACGTCACCACCTGGGAAGGCGGCAAGCGCCTCATCGACGCCGCGGTCGAGGCCTTCGGCGACCTCCACGTCCTCGTCAACAACGCAGGCATCCTGCGCGACCGGGTCCTCGTCAACATGAGCGAAGAGGAGTGGGACTCGGTCATCCACGTGCACCTGAAGGGCCACTTCGTCCCGACCCGGCACGCGGCCGCCTACTGGCGCGAGCGCACGAAGGCCGGTGCCGAGGTCAGGGCGTCGGTGATCAACACCTCTTCGACCTCGGGACTGCTCGGCAATCCCGGCCAGACCAACTACGGCGCGGCCAAGGCCGGCATCGCCGCGTTCACCACGATCGCCGCCGACGAGCTCGTGCGCTACGGGGTCCGGGTCAACGCCATCGCGCCGGCCGCGCGCACCCGCATGACCGAACAGACCCCGGGGCTCTCGGACATCGTCCAGGCGCCGGCCGACGCGTCGGTCTTCGACACCTGGGATCCCGCCAACATCTCGCCGCTCGTCGCCTACCTGGCCACGGAGGGCTGCCCTGCCTCCGGGAAGGTCTTCTTCGTCCAGGGGGGCAAGGTGCGCCTCTTCCAGCCCTGGACGATGACCGACTCGGTGGACAAGGACGGTCGCTGGACCGTGGCGGAGCTCCAGGCGGAGATGCACCGGCTCATCGGAGTCTGAGCGTGTCCCGGGTCGTCGGGCCCGGACCTCCCGCAGAGGAGGCGTTCGACGCCGAGGAGGAGCGGGAGGCCGAGGCGCTCCTCTCGGGCACCGGCTCGGGCGCGGACGGCGGCATCTCGATCCCCTGGCCGGTCCTCTTCCACCGGCGCGTCCACGACCGGGTGGCCGGAGTCCGAGCGGTACCGGTGGTGGGTCCTCTGGACCGTGCTCGCCGGACTGCTCTCGGTCAACATCACCTTCACCGTCTTCGTGGTCGCGCTGCCCCAGGTCGCGCACGAGCTCCACACCACCGTCTCGACGCTGACCTGGACGTCGACCGGTCCGCTGCTCGCCTTCGGGGTCGCCGCGCCGATCCTCGGCAAGCTCGGCGACCTCCGCGGCTACAAGCGGCTCTACCTCGCGGGGCTGGTGGGCGCCGCGCTCAGCGTCGTGCTCACCGCGTCCGCCCCGACGGCCGGGGTGCTCATCGCCGCGACGACTGCTCGACGGCGTGCAGGGCGCGGCCACCGGCGCCGCCTCGATGGCGCTCGTCCTCCAGGAGTTCTCGCACGAGGACCGGGTCAAGGCGATGGGTTGGTGGGCCCTCGTCGGCGCGGGCGGACCGGTGCTCGGGGTCACCATCGGTGCCCCGATCATCCAGTACTGGGGGTGGCGGGTTCTCTTCTGGGGCGAGCTCCCGCTCATGGCAATCGCAGCGGTGCTGGCGATCGTCGTGCTGCCCGCCCACGACCGGGCCCGACCCGAGCCGACGCGGGAGGGCAGGAGTCATTGGCGCGACCTCGACTGGATCGGCTCCGCGACCCTCTCCGGCTCGGTCACCGCGGGACTGCTCGCGCTCAACCTGGCGCCGTCATGGGGCTTCGCGTCACCGAAGACGCTGGCGATCCTCGCAGTGAGCCTCGTGCTCGTCGTGGCGTTCGTGCTCCACGAGAGGAGGGCTCCGAAACCGCTCATCCCGCTGCGTTACTTCCGCCGCCCGAACTTCGTGTTCCCGGTGGGCTCGCGAGCGTCGGTCAGCTTCGCCTACATGGGAGGCTTCTTTCTCTTCCCGATCCTCATGGAGCGCGTCTACGGCTACAGCGAGACTGCGGCCGGCCTGCTCTCGACCGCACGCCCGCTCGTCTACTCGGTCTCCGCTCCGATCGCGGGGTACGCGGCGGTCAAGGTCGGTGAGCGCTGGTCGACGGTGGCGGGTGCCGCCGCGCTCCTCGCCTCGATGGTCGTCTTCACCCAGATCGGCGCGAACCCTTCGGTGGTGGTGCTCGTTGTCGCGCTCGTCCTCTCCGGGCTCGGCAACGGGATCTCGACCCCCTCGACCATGGCCTCCGCCTCGAACGAGGTGGCGCCCGACGAACTCGGGGTGATGAGTGCCGCACAGCTGCTCATCAGCCAGATCGGCATCGTGGCCGGCATCCAGGTGATGGTGACCGTGCAGGCGACCGCGCACGGGGGTGCGGGCGGCCTCGCGTCGTTCCACCGCGCGTACGCGGTGGGCGCGGTGGTGGCCGCGCTCGCAATGGTCTTCGGATTCTTCGTCCGCGACACGCCCCGCCCGACGCGGAGCACGAGCCTCGGGGCCGCCGCCGTCCACTGAGGGGTGCCCGCCCCCGGCGGGGGAGCGGACGGGGAGGATCAGCTGGTGATCGACTGGATCCGGGCGGCCATCTCGGTGGTCGCCGGGTCCGGGGTGATCGTCTGGAGCGCCATGAGCTTGGCGATGTCACCCTCCACCTTGATCTTCCCCTGCATGAACGCCTGGAGCCCGGCCTGCGGATTGCCCTCGACCAGGATCTCGCGGGCGATTGCGTACCCGACCGTCACCGTGAGGTCGACCGGATCGAGGTGGCCTTCGTCGAGGACGAGCTCGCCGCTGCTCGTATCGGCATGCGCGTGGACCGTACCCTCGCCGAAGGGAACCTCGACGACCACCAGGTTCATCCGGATCGACTGGCCGATGCCCGCCCCGGTGCCGTTGTACTCGGCGCGGATGGCCCGCGCCTCGACGAGCCACTCGTCGCTCAGGAAGTGATAGGTGGCCATGGTGCGGTGCTCCTTGTAGGTCGGCTCGATGGATCCGGAACCCGACTCTACCAACGCGCCTCGGAGCGACGACCGGGAACCGAGCGGCGACTCCCCACCTCTGGTCACCACCGGTAAGGCGGAATTTCCTGCTGACGGCCATCGCGACGAACACCGGAGAGGTGCACTCCTCAGGGGGTCGTCCGGTCGAACTCGGTGAAGAAGTCGGGGTTGACGAGCAGCTCCTGATAGACGGCCTGCTGGCGCGCCTCCGATTTGGCCATCCGACGCGCTGCGCGCGTTCGATGCGTTTACGGCGTTGCTTGCCGATCGAGACCCGGACTGCGTGCCCCAGCCGGCGGGCGTCCGCCGGCCGCACCGAGAGGAGCTTCGACGGGTGTTGCACCGTCCGCCGGGCGAGCCCCTCGAAGCTTGCTCCTCTCGCGAACGCGGCCGTCGCCTCCGCGTCCTTCCTGTCCACCTCGTGGCTGAGGCGGCTGACCGGAGGTCGGAACCCCGCGCCGTGGTGGTAGATGCGATGCCCGTAGACGCCGAAGAGCAGCGGGTCCGGGTTGGAGGTGTTCGTCCGCAGGATCGGCAGCCAGTCGACGCCGGCGGTCGCCAGCTGGTGGAGGAGGGTGCCGCCCACGTCGGTGGTCGGGTCGCCCGCCGAGTTGACCCACGTTCCCCCTTCCCGCCAGTCCCCCCCGAGGTCGCTCCAGAAACCGCAGGTCGTCAGCGTGAAACACGGGTGGGGTTGGCGATCGCCAAGATTCTCGTCACGACGGACCGCAGCGAGCGAGTACGCAGCGAGCAGTTCGTCGCACCAGCCGGCGATGGGCCGGACCGGGAAGGCGTCGCCGTCGAGGAAGAGCAGGTGGTCGTCGGGTGACGAGACGTCGACCACCGACCTCGCGAGCTCGTTGAGCTTCTCCGCGTGGGTGCCGTCGAGCTCCACCGCAAGGTGGAAACGCGCACGCACCCCTTCGTCGTCGATGCCGTTCAAGGACGCGTAGACGCGATAGGGGACGGCGAGATTGCGCGCCAGGTACTCCGACTGCGGCCCGATCCACCGTGTCGACTGCCAGTGGACGGTCACGATGTGGAGCATCGGATCTCCGGCGTCCTGCTCACGATGGGTCGGCTCCTCGCTCGGTGCCCAGGGCACCGGGCGCCCACGCTATCCCGGGCCTGGCCGCGGCCCGGTGCCCGCCCGGAGCGGTCGCACACCGTTGCGGCCGGTAGCATCGCCTCCCGTGACCGCTCCCATCATCCCTGGTTGTGAACCGTGGACGTCGACCGGCGGTTCCCACGGCGTCCTCGTGCTGCACGGTTTCACCGGCAATCCCCAGTCGATGCGCCCGCTCGCCGAGGCGTTGGCGGCGGCAGGGTTCACCGTCGATCTCCCGCTCCTCCCGGGGCACGGCACCTCGGTCGAGGACCTGGTGCCGACCCGCTGGTCGGACTGGTCGTCGGCCGCGGAGGAGGCGTACCGGGGGCTCGCCGCGCGCTGCGACCGCGTCGCGCTGACCGGACTCTCGATGGGCGGGACCCTCGCCTGCTGGCTCGCCGAGCATCACGTCGAGGTCGCGGGGCTCGCGGTGGTGAACCCCTTCGTCGACCCGCCCGCGCCCGAGTTCCGCGACGCGTTGGGTGCCCTTCTCGACGAGGGCACCGAGGTCATCGACGGCATCGGCTCGGACATCGCGAAGGAGGGTGCCGCCGAGGCCGCCTACCAGGGGACGCCGCTCGCGGCCGTCCTCTCCCTCTTCGAGGGCGTCGACGAGGTCTTCCCCGCACTCGGCTCGATCACCTGTCCGACGCTCCTCCTCTCGAGCCGCGACGACCACGTGGTGGCCCCGGTGTCGGGGGACGTCCTCGAGGCCAAGGTCGGCGGCCCGATCGAGCGGGTCTTCCTCGAGCGCAGCTTCCACGTGGCGACGCTCGACTGGGACGTGCCCCTCATCGAGGAGCGAGTGGCGGCCTTCGCCGACAAGGTGCTCGGCGGCCCGGGCGCCGTCGCCGGTTGATGGCAGAACCGCGCCGCATCACCCGCGCGGACGTGGCCCACGTGGCCGCCCTCGCGCGCCTCGAGCTCACCGACGAGGAGCTCGAGCTCTTCACCGGACAGCTCGCGGAGGTGCTCGACCACGCGGCGGACGTCGCGGCGCTCGACCTGGCCGGGGTCGCGCTGACCGCGCACCCCCTGGCACTCGCCAACGTGCTCCGACCCGACCAGCTCCGCCCCGTCCTCGACCGCGAGGAGGTGCTCGCCGCGGCGCCCTCCGTCGAGGACCACCGCTTCCGAGTGCCCCCCATCCTCGGCGAGGCACCGTGAGCCTGCGGCGCACCGCGGCCGCCCTCGCCGACGCGGTCCGCGACGGGTCGCGCCCTGCGTCCGAGGTGCTCGAGGAGCACCTCGCGGCCATCGAAGCCGCAGACGGCCAGGTCCGTGCCTTCAACCTGGTGACCGCGGAGGAGGCGCGGGCGAAGGCGGCCGAGGTCGACGCGGCAGGTGGCACGCGGCGAGGACCCGGGCCCGCTCGCCGGGGTGCCGGTCGCGCTCAAGGACAACCTGTGCACCAGGGGGGTACCGACCAGCTGCTCGTCGCGGATCCTCGAAGGCTGGCGACCGCCTTACGACGCGACGGTCGTCACCCGGATCGCTTCGGCCGGTGCGGTACTGGTGGGCAAGACCAACATGGACGAGTTCGCCATGGGGTCGTCGACCGAAGGCTCGGCGTTCGGCCCGACCCGCAACCCTCACGACATCGGGCGTGTGCCCGGCGGCTCTTCGGGCGGCTCGGCCGCCGCGGTCGCGGCCGGGTTCGTGCCGCTTGCCCTCGGGTCGGACACCGGGGGGTCGATCCGGCAGCCCGCCGCGCTCTGCGGGGTGGTCGGGATGAAGCCGACCTACGGTGCGGTCTCTCGCTACGGACTGGTCGCGTTCGCGAGCTCACTCGACCAGATCGGCCCGCTCGCGACCTCGGTGGCCGACGCAGCGCTCCTCTTCGACGTGATCGGGGGCCACGACCCCCGCGACTCGACCTCCCTCGACCGGCCGCTCCCGCCCGCCGTCTCGGGGCTCGGGGACGGCGTGGAGGGACTCGTCGTCGGGGTGCTCACCGAGCTGGTCGCGGCGGCCGACCCCGACGTGGTCGCCCGGGTGCGCGAAGCGGCCGACGCGCTCGCCGCGGCCGGCGCGCGGGTCGAGGAGGTCTCGGTACCCGAGGTCACTCTCGGCCTGTCGGCCTACTACCTCATCGCACCCGGTGAGGCCTCCTCCAACCTGGCCCGCTACGACGGGGTCCGCTACGGCCTCCGGGTCGATGCGGCAGACACCGTGGCGATGAACACCGCCACCCGGACCGCGGGGTTCGGTGCCGAGGTCAAGCGCCGGATCATGCTCGGGACCTACGTGCTCTCCGCCGGCTACGTGGACGCCTATTACAACCAGGCGCTGCGGGTCCGGACCAGGATCATCGACGGGTTCGCCACTGCGTACGGCAGGTGCGACGTGCTGCTCGGCCCGACCGCGCCGACCACCGCCTTCGCCCTCGGCGAGAAGACCGACGACCCCTACGCGATGTACCTCTCCGACGTCTGCACGGTCCCCTCCAACCTGGCGGGCCACCCGGCGGTCAGCGTCCCCTTCGGAACCGGCGACGACGGCCTCCCGGTCGGCGTACAGGTGCTCGGGCCGGCCCTCGCCGAGGGCGTCGTGTTCCAGGTGGCGGCAGCCCTCGAGGCGGTCGCGCCCGAGCTCGCGGCACCGGTCCTCGCCGGGGGGAGCGCCCGATGAAGCCGGGTTGGGAGATGGTGGTCGGGCTCGAGGTGCACTGCGAGCTGAGGACCACGACCAAGCTCTTCTGCGGGTGCCCGAACGCCTTCGGGTCCGAACCCAACTCGAACGTCTGCCCGGTGTGCCTCGGTCTCCCCGGCTCGCTGCCGGTCCTCAACCAGAAGGCGGTCGAGTTGGCCATGGCCATCGGGACCGCACTCCACTGCGAGGTCCGGCCGTCCACGTTCCACCGGAAGAACTACTTCTATCCGGACATGGCGAAGGACTACCAGATCAGCCAGTACGACGAGCCGCTCAACGTGGGCGGGTTCCTCGACCTCCCCGACGGCACCCGCATCGGCATCGTGCGCGCCCACATGGAAGAGGACACCGGCAAGACGACCCATGCGGGCTCCTCGGGTCGCATCCACGGGGCGGACTACTCGCTCGTCGACTACAACCGGTCGGGAGTCCCACTGGTCGAGATCGTGAGCGAGCCCGACCTGCGCTCCGCGGCCCAGGCTCGCGAGTACGTGGCCGAGCTCCGCGCCATCCTCGTCGGATCGGGCGCCTCCGACGGGAAGATGGAGGAGGGATCGATGCGCGTCGACGCCAACGTGTCGGTCCGGCGCTCCGGCACCGAGGCGCTCGGCACCCGCTGCGAGATCAAGAACCTCAACTCGGTCCGCTCGTTGGGCCGGGCCGTCGAGCACGAGGCGGACCGCCAGATCGTGCTGCTCGAGGGCGGCGGGACGGTGGCCCAGCAGACCCGCCACTGGGACGAGGACGCGGGCCGCACGGTGACCCTCCGCTCGAAGGAGGAGGCCTACGACTACCGCTATTTCCTCGAGCCCGACCTCGTTCCCCTGGCGCCCTCCGCCGAGTGGGTGACCGCGGTCGCCGACACGCTCGGCCTCCTCCCCGCCGCCCGCCGGCAGCGTCTCGTCGACCTCCTCGAGGCGCACGGCGCCGCCCGTGACGCCCAGCTCGACCAGGTGGCGACCGTGGTCGAGCTCTCCCTCGACGACCTGGTGGTCGCCGCGGTGGCCGGCGGGGTGCCCTCGCCCCTCGCGCTCGCCCGGACGGCCAACGAGGCCGCGAGAGAGCCGGAGGCGGCCCGCCGACTCGATCCCGACGCTTACCTGGCCCTGCTCACGATGGAGCACGAGGGGAGCCTCTCTGCGACCCAGGCGAAGGCGGTTCTCGGCGACCTGCTCGCCGCAGGAGGCGGCGATCCGGCCGCACTGGCGGCGGCCCGTGGGTTCGAGGCGATGTCCACGGACTCGCTCGCGGCGACGGTCGCCGAGGTGATCGCCGCCCACCCCGACGAGTGGGCCCGCTACCGCGAGGGAGGAGAGAAGGCCGACAAGCTCGCCGGGTTCTTCACCGGGCAGGTGATGAAGGCAACGCGGGGCCAGGCCGACGGTAAGGCGGTCGCGGCCGAGCTGTCCCGCCTACGGGGTGCCTGACCAGACCGTCTTGCCGTCGAGGAGCCCGAGGCCCGCGGGCGGCTGCCACACGGCCAGATAGGGTCCCGACGACAGCATCCCGAGGCGGGCGACGAAGACGGGCCGCGGCGGGAAGTCCGGCTTCGGCGCGAGCGAGCGCCACGGGCTGTAGACGAGCCACAGGCCCGAGGCATCCTCGAAGACCGATCCCTCGCCGGGCCCGAGGCCCTGGAAGTTCGAACCGAGGAGGGGGAGCGGCGAGGTGTCCGCGCAGGGTCCGGCAGGGCCGGCGCACCGCGCGGCTCCCATCGCGTAGGCGGGTTGGTTGAACCAATTGCCCGAGTAGAAGACCCAGTAGGTGCCGCCGACCTCCACCATCTGCGGCGCCTCGACGATGGTGCCCTGCCAGCCCTCGTCGGGTTGGAGGAGGACGCTCGCTCGCCCGGTGAGAGTGAGCCCGTCAGCGCTGAGCGGCTGCGACCAGAGCATGGTCGGGGCCGTCGCGCCCCCGATGTTCTGGTCCGACTTCCAGAGCATCCAGTGTGCCCCCGAAGCGTCGGTGAAGACGCGTGGGTCGATCGACCCCCCGAGCGCGAGCTGGCAGATGAACGGCCTCGGCGCGGCGACGAAGGGTCCAGTCGGCGAGGTCCCGGTGGCGCTGCCGATGCACTCGGTGGCCGGCGATGAGCCCCGGATCATGGCCGTGAAGTAGAGCTCCCAGGTCGACCCGAAGCGGTGGACGTCGGGTGCCCAGGTGAATCCCGGTGTCGCCCAGGCCGGAAGATCGGGGAGGGCGTCGGTCACCGGGCTCCAGGAGTCGAAGTCCGTGCTGGTGGAGACCGGGACGTTGACCGGCGCCCGGTTCCCCGCTGGTGTAGAGGAAGTAGCGGCCGTCCGCCACGAGCAGGTAGGGATCGGACTGGTCCTCGCCGGAGGCGACGGCCACTCCCGGCGCCAGGGGGTCGGGGCTCACCGGCGGGGTGAACGGATCCGGCGGAGCGGTCGCGGCCGGGCGGCTCGGAGCAGCATGCGCGGACGTCGCATTCGAAGAGGCGAGGGCCGTGGCCGCCAGCGCACCGAGCGTGACCGCGCCCACGAGCAGGCCCAACGTGATGCCGCGCAGGTTCATCTGAGTTCCGCGCCCGCTCTTGGCGCGTCCCCCTCGCGTGCGCTCATGGTGAACCGTGACCTCTGGACATCTCGTCGCGGAGCGGTTGCTCCCTCTCTCCCGCGGGATCGCAACTCTACTTCCGCTCGCCCGTTCGACCGCAGCGGTTGGGGAAGAGCGGTGGACATCTTGGGCACGAATCGGTGGACATCCTCCGCTTCTCTGCGGATTGCCGAGAAATGAAGAGGATAACGTCGGGATTTCGCTCCACCCTCTTGACCCTCGAATCGCCGTACTTCACAGTGTCAGTTGTTCGGAAGCCGAAGCCCTGACAACGAGGGTGGACAAGGTCCGACGTAGGGTCGCAAGACCACGCGACGGAGCCTGGTTCGCAAGAGTGACAGGGCCGTAGGCGACCGGAAAGGTGGTCCGGGGAACAGGTCGTTGCGTCTTCGCGGGTGCAGCGATCGGGTGCCCGTCGAGTTGTCCGACACGACTCGCACGGGTGGAGCCGGTCTCGCCGTGCACGTGGCCCCAAGGAGCTGGGTCGGTTCCGGCCGCCCGGTTACTTGGGGCTGCGTCGCGCCCGACTGGTCGCAGCGTCCGTCACGGCGTCGCGTCGTTCTCCTCAGTGCCGGTGGACTGCCTCGGTCTCGTGCGGCTCCATGCGGCAGGGGTCCTGCTCGTCGTCGTTGCACCGTTCGCACTCGAGCTCGAGCGTGCTGTGGGAGATGCCGAAGGACGCGGCGATCGTCGCCTTCACCCGGTCGCCGACACGTTGGGCCTCCTCGAGGGTCGGGTGGCCGGTCAGCACCAGGTGCGCGGAGAGCACCCGCATCTCGCTCGAGAGGCTCCAGACGTGCAGGTCGTGGACCTCGCCGACGCCTGGGTCCCGCGCCATCGCGGCGGTGAGCTCGGTGAGGTCGAGGTCGCTCGGAGTCGATTCGAGAAGGATGCCCACGCTGGCGACGAGCACCTTCGAGGCCTGCACGACGATCACCGCGGCGACCGCGAGTGCGGACAGCGGATCGAGCCAGGTGGCCGACGGGACCACGAGAAGCGCCACCGCGGCGAGCACGACCGCTCCGGAGGCAGCGGCGTCGCCGGCCAGATGCAGCATCGCGCCGCGGACGTTCAGGTCGCGGGAACGGTCCCTCAGCACGAGCGCGGCGAGGCCGTTGACCACCAACCCGAGCGAGGCGACCACCACGACGACACCGGCGTGGACCGGCTGCGGGTTGGCGAGACGGTGCACGCTGTTGGCCACGATGAGCACGGTGACCACCGCGACGAGCGAGGCGTTCGCCAGCGCGGCGAGGATGGTGGCCCGGTGATTGCCGTAGGAGCGCGCCGCGCTCGGCGGCCGGAGCGCGAGTCGCACCGCGACGAGCGAGAGCGCGAGGGCCCCGACGTCGGTCAGGTTGTGGCCCGCGTCGGCGAGCAGACCGGTCGAGTGGGCCGCCACCCCGAAGACCACCTGGACGACCACCAGCGCCGCGTTGAGGAAGAGGCTGAGTGCGAACCTGCGGGTGCGATCCATCTTGCTCCTCGACCCAGCCTAGCAACGGGCCTCCGCGACGGACCCGCCCGGACGAGGTCGCGGGTCGCGTCCTCCGGTCAGCCGGGGCGGTGCCTCCGCCTTCGCCAGCGCCGCCACTGCTTCTTCTGGCGTCCCGCGAACCGGTACACCGACCGCGCCGCACGGGTTCCGAGGGGGACCCGGGTCACCCGCAGCTCACTGCTGCCGATACCTCGGATCTCCTCTGCCATACGCAAGTACACCTGGCGCTGGTAGTGGCGGAGGTTGTTCGCGAGGTCGGCACTTCCGTCGACCAGGCGCCGGACGTCGCAGACCTCGGCGTTCGGCAAGTCCAGCACCGTTCGGTCGAGTGTTTCGTTCATCGCCCGGTGACGCAGATGGCGGTCGGGTTCCTTCGGATTGTCGAGGGGCACCTCGGCGCCGTTCAGGAACACGATCCGAGCGCTGTGCGGGATCGACGCGGAGAGCCAGCGGATGTTTGCCGCGAACTGCTCGGGCGAGATGCCGCCGAGTGACTCGAACTCGTCGGAGAACCAGGAGAGGAACCGACGATCGACCCCTTCGCGTTCGAACCGCCGGAGGATCCAGGGCCAGACCGCCTGGTCGGTGACGTCGACGTGGCACTGGTGCCACGGGACCACCAACCCGAGGCGCCGGTGTCGGTAGAGGCCCTGGGTGTAGTCGGTGAGGACGCTGTAGACGAGGAGGTCGTAGTCGGGGTCGACGACCGCGGGGGAGGAGTAGACCGCACGGTCGAGGAATGGGATGCGGTCGACGAGCGCGAGTGCCTCAGGTGAGACGCCCTCCGCCGACTGGCGAAGCAGCTCGGTGTGCCCCACATGGATGAAGGCTCCGGTCGGCCCCGTGTGGGAGAAGTCGGTGGCGATCTCGCCGCCGAGGTACTGGGCGGTCGTGGTGAGGTCGCAGCCGCCGATCATGAGCACCCGTTCGGCGTGGGCATCCCGCCGATCGTGCGCGGCGCGTGCACCGGCACCGGTGTCGACCTCGCCGAAGGGGGCGGAGTCCAACGTGACCCAGTCGACCGGCATGTCGAGCGAGGAGGCGACCTCGCCGGCCACGGTGATCGACGGACGGCCGAGATGCCCGTAGACCCACTGCTCGACACCCATGTGGAGGATCCGGCACGAGAAGAGGAAGTCGACGAGCACGTCCTCCTCGCGATCGACCGAGTAGAACCCGCAGATGCCGTAGTCGCCGTACCGATCGCGGACGCGCACGTAGCCGGTCTCGAAGCGAGGGTCGGCGAGGGTCGCCTCGAACTCTTCGCGGGTGGACCGGCGCTTGGTGAAGTTGAGCTGATGGGTACGGGCCGCGAGCTCGAACAGTCGGTCAGCCTCTCTTGCGGTGTCGTCGAAGAGACCGACCCGGATATCGCACGACCGGAGGAACGACTCGTTGCTGCCCAGGACTTCCTGGCGGTCGCTGAGCTTGCGCTCGAGGATCCGATACTGCTGCAGCCTTGTCAGACCCCGGTCCTCCTTGCCGATCAACTCGGGCAGTGAGAGAAGGTGCTCGGCGATCTCCGGTCCGGCAGTCTGGATCCCCGGGACGAAGTGGCGCACCTCGCGCCGGTTGGTGGCCAGATCGTCGATGAACAAGACGTTCTCGGATCGGAGCTGCGCGTCCTCGATGATCTGGGCGACACGGGGACCTTTCGGCGTCCAATCGATCCGGGCGAACACGAACTCGTCGAGAAGGTCGGCTTCCTCGAGACGTCCACGCGCGTCGAGCTCATCGTTGTTCGAGCAGATCGCGTTCACGATGCCGCGGCGGTTGAGAGTACGGACGACATGCGCGCAGCGATCGTCGACGCGGACCGTGCCCTCGCTCAAGGTCCCGGACCAGAGCGTGTCGTCGAGATCCCAGACGACGAGTTTGACCTGTTGGGAGACACCGCCGTCGGCGGGATCGTCCGAAACGACCGCCGCGGCACCGGGCTCGCTCATCGACCCGACGTGGTCGCCTGCCGGCAGCGGCTCGCCTCGTCGCCCTGCTCCCATGGCCATGATTATGTCATCGGTTCCGCCGGCACCGGGTCGGGGCCCCGGCTGCAGGCGTCCCCCCGTGGAACACGATCTTCTCCTTGTCTTCTCCCTGTGGCGTCGTGATGGCGGACGCGTGGGACGCTCCGGAGTGGCTCCATGATCGAGTGAGGAGCCGCACTGTCGGACGCGGCTAGCTTCGCGTCCACCATGCCGAGGGAGGCGCGAACCGACGTGGGGACAGGGCGATGAGGTTCCTGATGGTTGCCGACTCCTACCCCTGGCCTCCCACCACCGGGAGCCACCTGCGCCTCGTGAACACCCTCACCGCACTGACCGAGATGGCCGACACCGATCTCTTCTGTTTCTACGACGTCGCGCCAGCCTCAGGATTCCGTTCCGGCCGAGCTCGAGCTCGAGAGGGTCTGCATGGTGCCGCTCGGTCCTCTGAGGGAGGGGCCGTTCCGCCGGCTCCTCTGCTTGGCGCGGCGGGACCTTCCGATCGAAGTCGCGATGCGCAATGGCAACAAGAGCCCCCGTCTTACGTTCGACTCGTGGCGGAAAGCGGCCTACGACCTGGTGTGGTTCCGGTCGGCGGCCAGCTATCAGTGGCTCGGCCGTCCGAGGCTCGGCCCCACCGTCGTCGACATCGACGACCTGGCGGATGTGAAGGAACGCCAACGGGCGGCTCTCCTGAGGGACCGGCCTGCTGGCAGCGTGGCCGCACGTGCACGGCGGCTCGCGGCGGTCTCCCAGGCGAGGCTCAACGCGCGGGACTGGGCCCGGTTCCAGCGGGCGGTCGCAGTCGACGTCGACCGGGTCGTGCTGGCCTCCGAGGCCGACGTTCCACTGCTCGCGACCGAGAACTGCGACGTCGTTCCCAACACCTACGAGCAACCGCGTCACCCAGTCGGCCGCGACCAGCCGGATCGGCCACCGACCTTGCTCTTCCAGGGCACCTTCGACTACGGGCCGAATGTCGACGGCGCACAGTGGCTGGTGCGCGACCTGGCACCGAAGATCCGTGCTCGACTGGCCGATGCCCGCATTCGACTCGTCGGGAAGACAACGGGGAGCGTCGACTCGCTCGCCGAACCGCCCCTCGTCACGGTTGTCGGGCGGGTCCCGGACATGGAGCCGGAGCTCGCCGACGCGGACCTGGTCGTGGTCCCGCTGCGGATGGGAAGCGGCACACGGTTCAAGATCCTCGAGGCGTTCGCCCACCGGATCCCGGTCGTGTCGACTCGCCTCGGCGCCGAAGGGCTCGGGGCCGAGGACGGCGTGCATCTCCTCGTCGCGGACCATCCGGATGCCTTCGCCGCGGCGTGCGCACGACTCTGCAGCGACCTCGTCCTTCGCCGACGGATCGTCGATGCCGCCGAGGACCTCTTCAAGGAATGCTATGAGTCAGCAGCCGCGCGGGCCCGCATCCACGACATCGTCGCCTCGCTGACCGATGACTCCCGATGATCAGCACCCTCGGTTCGGGCGCCACACGTCGGACCGGCTCCCGCGCCGCCGACGCGGTCGTCGCGACCGAGGGTGCCTGTCAGGTCGACCTAACCTCGGTCGAACCGCATCAGGGTCAGTTCCCCGTCGGGTCGACGGACGACCCGGTCGAGCTGTCGGGTGACCGGCTGCAGACACGTCTCGAGCCCCCAGTGCAGCCTCGAGAACCCTTCCCCCTCGGAGGTCCGCCCCTTGTCGAGCCTCGTCTTCAGGAACGTGAACAGGAAATGACTCGCGTACGTGCGAAGGAACTGTGTGTCCTTCAACACGAATCCCTCCTTGGCGCAGGCGTCGGCATACTCGCCGACCGAGCGCGAGAAGAAGCTGCCGTACTCGCCGATCCCCACTTCGCCGCCGTCCTCGCTGGCCTCCGGTCGCGGGGTCGCCGGAAGAGAGAAGGTGTCCTCGATCAGGTAGATCCGAGACCGCGTGACGCGGCCCATCTCGTGGACGATCTGAGCCATCCGCCCCTCGGGGTTGTGCATCAACACCGTGGCCGTGAAGCTGACGTCGAACTCGTCGTCGCGGAACGGCAGGGACTCTCCGTCGATGAGGAATATCTCTCGCGCCGTGAGCTCCGAGCTCCTGTCGCGCCGTCTCCACCATCGCCGGCGCGACATCGCACCCCACGAGCCGCGCAGGGTGCCGTCGGAGCACCTCGGCGAGGTTCCCGCCCGGACCGCACCCGATCTCGAGGACGGACATGCCCTCTGCCGGAATCTGCGGAAGGAAGGTCTCGACGAAGCGCCGACGCTTGTACCGATAGTAGGGGGCGTCATCACCTGCGACGAGCCGACCGTGCCTGCTTCGCCGTGCAGCCTTGTCGGCGACCTCGGACCAGTGCTCGTCCGCCTTGTACTTGGCCATGCCACGCCCCCTTCGAGAAGCAGTTCGACTGCCTCGCTGGACAGCACAATCTACGTGTCGCGGACCTCGGTGCCAACTGCCGAGACGTCGGCCGGACTCCCTCGCAGCGTCCCACCACCGGGAGCATCGGCCACGCACGGCCGGTCTCCGATCGAATCCACCTCGTCAACGTCCGCCGAATGGCATACCGGTCGATCGCGGGGGATGTCGCAGGACCCGCGCGGGCAACCACGACGATCGAGCGCGGCAATCGTGATTCGCGGGTCTCGGTGCCTTGCACTCGAAGCCGCGATCGGCTCGCGATGCTCGACCCGTCGATCGGGCAGTGCTCGCCACGGGTGTCCCCGGGGTGACGCCGGGCTCTATCCTGGCCGGGTCCATCGCCCGAGCGATGCCGGTCGTACCGGACGCAGACCCCTGGAGCTCGACGTGCACGTCCATTGGAGCCCGGTCCGTCGACCCGTCATGACCGCGTGGTCCGGGTCGTGGGCGGGAGCGGCGACGAGGTGGGGGTCGTGACGGACCACGAGCGCGTCGCTCGCGAACCCGTCGCGTTCTCTTGGTCGACGCGAACGGCGAGTGCGAGGGAGGGGCCCAGATGATGCTGGACGAGCTTCTCCACCGGGTGGATCCGGCCCGCTACCTCCCCACCTTCGCAGGGCTCCGCGAGGGACCGTGGCCCGAACGCTTCCGCCGCGAGGGGCATCGCGTCCACGTCGTCCCTCAAACGCGATGGCGCGACGTCCGGAACGTGGCGGCAGTGGCCCGTGGCCTGGCTGATGTCGTGCGCGAAGAGCGGATCGACCTCGTCCATGCCAACGCAGGCGGAAGTCTGCTGTTCGCCAGCCTCGGCGGCCGACAGGCGAAGGTCCCTGTGGTCTGGAACGTGTTCGACCCCTTGACCGGGCTGTCACCGAGGAAGCTGCTGACCGCACGCCGCCACGTCACGGCTCGCCTTTTGGGCGCGCTCCACCCGGACGCCATCATCTTCGGCACCGATCGTGCCGCGGAAGGGGTGCCCCGGCGTCGATCGACGCCGACCGCCACCATCCTGCCCGGTATCGACCTCGACCGACACGGCCACGGAGACGGGGCCCGTGCCCGGGCGGAACTCGGTATCTCCAGCGATGCACCGTTGATGGCCATGTTCGGCCGCCTGACCTTCCTCAAGTCCCAGACCGACTTCGTCCGCGCCATGGCCGAGGTTGTCCGAGCCGTGCCGGGGGCCCGCGGCGTCATCTGCGGAGGCGAGGGCGAGTCTGCCTACGGTGCGCGTGTCCGCGCACTGCGCTCGGAGCTCGGCCTCGAAGAGGAGGTGGTCCTGACCGGCTTCGCGCCCGACCAGCTGAAGGACGATGTCATGGCCGCGGCGGACATCGTGGTGCACCTGGCTCGACGCGAGTCGTTCGGTCTGGCCGTCGTCGAGGCCCAGGCGGCCGGCAAGCCGGTGGTGGCGGCGGACGCGAGCGGGCCCCGCTCGCTCATCGACGACGGGTCGACCGGGATCCTCGTACCCCACGGGGACATCGATCGTCTCACCGAGGTCCTCGTCGACCTCCTCGGCGACCCGGGTCGCCGCGCCGAGATGGGGTCACGCGCGAAGGAGAGCTCGCGCCGGCACCCCATCGGGACCATGGTCGAGCGGATCCAGGATGTCTGGGACCTCGTGCTCTCACGCCGGTGACAAAACAAACCCGCCCTCCGCGGCCCCGGGCTCGGCGACGGCCGACGTCGTCATCAGCGGGCGCCATGCGATGGCGGTAGTCAGGGATGCCCGCCGATCGCTCCTTGCGCCTCACTCTGGGCCTGATCTCGGAGCGCGAAACACCAGGCTGCCCACCCCAACGGGCTCGCTGCTCTGAGGGGCGGCCCCGCGGAGACGAGGTCCGACCGGGAGACGGTTCGCCGTCGGGACACTATTGTCTCCTCGCGATGCGGGCGGCATTGGGGAGGTTCGCGGGCGCCATCGGAGCGCGGGACGGCGTCGTGAAGGCGCGAGACCGATTGGTCGACCTCCTCACCGGCGACAGCCGGAACCCGGTGACGGTGCGGCGCAACCTGAGGGACGACCGGCATCTCCGACTGCTTCTCAGGTTCGGAATGCACCCGAGTTCGAACTTCCTCGACGTCGGTGCCAACCGCGGTTTCTTCCTCAAGGGGATCGAGCGGGTTGCGCCGCTCGGTCACCACGTCGCTTACGAGCCGCTGCCGCACCTCTGCGCCGAGCTGGCGCGACGATTCCCCGGAGTGGAGGTGCGTCAGCGAGCGCTCTCGGACCATGAGGGAGATCTGCCATTCGTGCAGGTGCTGGACAAAGGGTTCCAGGGATTGAGCAGGTTCGCGGAAGGCGGCTCCGACGGCAGCTTCCCCCTCGAAGGACTGCACACGCAGACCATCACCGTGAGGACCGAGCGACTCGACGACCACGTGCCAGAAGGATGGCTGCCCGATTTCGTGAAGATCGATGTCGAGGGAAGCGAGATGGCGGTCCTGAGGGGAGCGATGCAGACGCTTCGGAAGGCCAAGCCGGTCATCGCGTTCGAACACGCCTACCATGGCGACGTGTCGGGAGAGCTCTATGAGCTGCTCTGCGACGAGATCGGGCTCCGTCTCTTCGATCTGGACGGGCACGGACCACTCGATCGGTCGCAGTTCTTCGAGGAGCTTGGGAGCCGGTGGAACTGGGTCGCGGACCTCTGAGTCTCCGCCCCGGCCGGTCGGGTCAATCGGGTTCGGGCGCCGCACGAGCCCGGGGATCGTGGCGACGGAGCCACCTCCGGACTTCGTAGCGGCTCGGGAGGTGGAAGGACACGGGACGACGGTGGAAGATCCTCCTCCCGGCCGTCAGGTAGCTCGCCGAGATGTCGAAGTCGGCCGGCAGCGAGCCCTTCGGGCCGCGCTTCACGAAGGCGCACTTGTTGGTGACGGCGACCTCGGAGATCAAACCCGGATCGGTCTCCGCAGCCATCATCAGCTCGACGACGAGGTTCGTCATGGGTGTGCGTTCCTTCGCGAACTGGTCCTTCGGATGCTGCCACTCGTCGCCCGGCCAGTGGGCCCAACCCCAGTCCTCGATCACGTAGAGCCCGCCAGGGCGTAGCCGGGGAAGCAGGACGTTGAGGGAGGCCTTGGTGTGCGCGTACCGGTGGGATCCGTCGTCGACGACCAGGTCGAGCGGCTCCTCGCCGAAGCACTCGCGCACGATGGCCGCGATCCGTACGCGATCGCTCTGGCTCGTACCGTAGAAGAGGCGGACGCGATCCGCGAGACGGTGGCGTTCGATGTACTCGTCGAGCGCGGGCACGTGGTGCTGGTGCAGCTCGATGCCGACCAGGGTCCTCGGCCGGAACAGCTCGGAGTAGAGCGCGATGCTGCCCCCTTTGAAGATCCCGAGCTCGACGACGTTGTCGACCGTCGTGGGGCGCGCTCGACGAGCGCTTCGATCATTCCGCGGTCCTTCAAGAGCACGAAGCTCTCGAGCGCCGAGCGCGACCTGTCGTAGACGGCCGGGTCGAGCGACAACGAGAAGCTGAGGTCGCCAACCTCGAGGCGCTCGTCCCCGCGCCAATCCAGATCCACTCCAGCGCCTCCCCGCGTCTACGTGAACCGCTTGACCGCGGTCTTTACGCGCAACGGAATGAAGTCCTTCAGGCGTTCCGAGGGCTTCGGCCTCGGGCCGACGAAGAACCGCTGGCGCGTCTCGCTCTCGGTCAGCGAGCCCTCGGAGAGTCGTCGGTGCGCGATCCACTTCCAGCGGTGGTCGAGCCTGAGCCATCGTTCGTCGGGGTCGATGAAGAGGTCGACGAGGGTCCGGACCTGAGGGATCTGCACGTCGTCGATGACGGCGATGCCCCCCTTCCGCAGCAGGCCAGCGGCGTAGAACCAGTCGATGACCGGCATGGGGAAGCCGTGGCACCCGTCGATGAGAACGAGGTCGAAGTCGGCGGCACCGACCATCTCGGGAAGCGCGACCTCGGAAGCCCGGAGATCGAAGCGCAGCGCGCCGGTTTCGACGCCCTGCTGCGCGCAGAACTCGAGGATCGCGTCCGCTTCGCGCTCGAAGGGGACGATCGACAGGTGTTCGCAACCCCATGCCGCGAACAGCACCGTCGAGAGCCCGGCTCCCGTTTCCAGTGTGCGCGATCCGGGTTGCAGGTTGCGGGCCATGAACCGGTAACAGGACACCTCGGTGCTCCAGACAGCGCCGTTCTCCGCCTCGGGATGGATGATCGGCGGGGAGGCGACGAAGCGGTCGACGACGGCGAGCCTCGCATCGACGTCCTGGTTGGCAATCACGGTGAAACGCTACCTCCCAGGCGTTGGTGCGAAGTAGTGTACGACCTGTGGTCGGGGGGTCTGAGCAAGGGGACCGGGCCCGCGCACCCGAGCGTGGTGCGGCAATGCACTCGAGGGGACTGAAGGCCCGGACCGGCGTGGCGCTCCGTCGTGCCGCCCGTGAGTTCAGGGACACCTGGGAAATACGCAGCGACCCGACGTTCCGCCAACTGGCCGAGGCCTATGAGCTGCCCGACGGCAGCCGACGGGTGTACTGCTATCACGTGCGCAAGACGGCCGGAACCAGCCTCTACCTGAGCTTCCTCGGGCTCGGCGGGGAGGACCCGATGGATGTCTGGCGGCGAATCACCAGTTCGAGGCTCTCGAGGACCATCAGTGGCGGCTACGTCTTCGTTGCGAATTCGCGCCGCGTGCTCGCGGAAGGCGCCTACTTCTTCGGACGATCGCACCGTTCGGCCGACCGGCAACCCCTTCCGCCGCGCACCTTTACGGTGACCGTCCTCAGGGACCCGGTCGACCGCGTGCGCTCCTACTTCGACTATCTCGTTGCGGGCGATCCGCCCAGCAATCCCGGGCGGGTCGGCGATCGTCAACGCCGGCTTGCGGAGGATGGGTTCGACCAGTTCCTGGAGCGTGTCTCCCAAAAGGATCTCTTGAACCAGATCGCCACTTTTTCCTCTCGTCTCGAGGTGTCGGAGGCGGTCGAACGAATCGCCGAGTGCTCGAGCGTCTTGTTCACTTCCGCCTTCGATGAAGGCCTCGAGGGTCTCGGTCGCCGGCTCGACCTGCCTCTCCAGGTCCGGCGGGCCCGTGTCGGCGGCCAGCCGATCGCCGCTCACCGACAGCCAGCTCCAGCGGCTCGGGGCCCGGCTCGAACCGGAGTACGAGTTGCTGCGCCGGCTCGAGCAGGGAGGCATTGCGCCACCAGCCTGCGACTGAATGAGAAGGCGGCCGGCCTCCGCTCAGCCTGTCCGGCGTCGCGAGCTGCCGCCGAAGCACACGGTGCCAGCTCGGCGGTGAGGGTGGACGCCTCGATCCGTCCGAGATCGCGGCTGTTGGCACAGACGACGGCCGCAAGCTGCGAGCGCACCCCGAGCTTGCGCAGGATCGAGCGGATGTGGCTGCGGACGGTCGTGAGGGACACGACGAGGTTGTCGGCGATCTCCTGCGCCGACAAACCGGTCGTCAGATAGAAGAGGATCCGCCGTTCGCTTGCGGTCAACTGCAGCAGCGCCTCGAACCGAGTCGGAATGCGGCTGGCTGCGCTCTCGGGTGTCGAGCGGGAGCTTTCGCGACGCCGCCGCCACAGCTGGAGCTCGGAGGGGAGCTGGTCGAGGTCGAACAGGATGGTCGCGCCCTGGTCGTAGCAGGCGGTCAGGGCACCTGCGCCCGCTCCCGCGCTCACTGCCAGCACGTCGACACCGAGTGCGGCACAGCCTGCAGCCAGTTGGGCCGGCAGGCACCAGGAGCTGTGTGACCAGAGAGGAACGTCGACGACCGGCTCGCTTCCGACGACCAGTACCACGAGGTCGAGGTCGCCCGTCTGGAGGGTGAGCCCGAGTACCTCGTCGCCGGCCGGCGCGACGGCACTGGCCAGGAACCCCAGCCGCTCGCCCGTCGCGACCGCTGCCTGAGCGGCGAGGCCAGGCGTGCCCGGGGTCGACGGCGTGGGATCGACGACGAGGATCGTTCCGGAGAGCTCGGCGCTGCGGGACCCGTGTGGGTGGTCGTCGTGGCGAGCGCCGAAGCCGTGCTTCCTGCTCGGGGGATAGCGCACGACCGTGCGGTGACGGAACGAGGGGGCTCCCACAGGGACCTGCGCCGGCTTTGTCGCGGCGATCGCGGTCGGTGCGTGCGGAAGGGAGCCGCTGCTCGTCAGGCGGTCGACGGTCACTACGGCCGTCGACCGGCTGACGTCGGCCCCGTGACAGCCATTGTTGCCATTGGTTGTCAGGTCGCGACGACCGCGCGTTGCTCTTGACGCCGGGCGACCCGGGGCCCTCGTTCGCTTCGGAGGCCAGACCGAACGCGACGGCGCGAGCGAGCCGCTCCCCGAGGGTCCTCGTGGTCACCGCCTCCGCATCGGGTCCGAAGGCGATTCCGATCCGTGAGAGGCCGAACGGGCACACACGATCATCGGCTCGCACGGTCTGTTGCACACGACGCAGCGCGGACTCGAGCACCTTGGCGGGACCACCCCCTGCCTGCGCGCTCGTCGCCGGTGGGAGGTCCACCCGGGCAACGGTCCGGAACGGCTCCGAATCCGACGACGACTCGGCGGAGCGTGCGCTGCCTTTGGCATCGGTTGCCATTGCTTCCCCCGCACACCGCCCGTTCTCCACAACGGCACAAGGCCTCGCCCCGCGGTGCTTCCCAGTCATGCCATCCTACCTGCTGACCCGTTTTCCGCAAGAAAGTCCACGTCACGACCGACGACGGCGCGGACCGCGATCGATTGGTAGTTACCGATCGTTCACATACGACGTCCCGACCGGCCGGCCGGGACCGCCTGCCGATGCGCGAAGTGGGCGCCAGGACCGAGATGGAGGACTCCGTCGACGAGCAGGACGACCCCCACACCGAGCGCGACCCCTGCCAGTGCGTCGGTCGGGTAGTGCCAACGGAGGCCGATGACCGCCACGACGATCGCGCCCACGGCAGCGGAGCCGATGACGAGGAGCACCGGTCGGAGCCGGGCGGGGACTGCCACGACCCAGGCGGTTGCGAGTGCCGCGACGTCGGCGGTGTTGCCAGACGGGTAGCTGAGCACCCCCTCGAAGCGCCGGCCGACAAGAGGCTTGAACACGTACTCGACGGACACCGCGCAGAGGAACGGTCCGGCGACGCACGCGAGTGCCCGCCAGCGATCGCGACGCAGGCAGATCAGCGCCGCCAGGATCGACCCGATGGCGAGGGTGGGTGCCGATCCGAGATGGGTCGCCCTCAGGAACGTGGTCGAATCGAGCGAACGCGCGATCCACTCGAAGCCCCAGTGGTCGATCGCATTCGGCTGCGGGTTGGCGCGGACAGCGATCGCCCCGAGGATCGACCATCCGACGAGGACGGCGCCGGCGAAGGTCTCGGCGCCCCCTGGGCGGACCTCGGGCGGTGCGTCGTGGCTCTCCGGGATGGTGTCATGCGCCAAGATGCTGCTCGAACCACTCGACGGTGGCCCGGAGGCCCTCTTCGAGGGCGACCGGCTCGATCGCAGGGAAGAGACGTCGCAACCTCGTCTGGTCGGCCTGCGAATCGCGGACGTCGCCGGGCCTCGGTTCGTCATGACGGCGCTCGAGCGCCCGACCGGTCACCTTCTCGAGCAGGTCGATGAGCTCGAGTAGGGAGACCCTCGTCCCGAATGCGAGGTTGACCGGCTCCGCGTCGCTCACCGCGCCGGCGACGGCCTCGGTGAGGACCGACACGACGCTCCCGACGAAGGTGAAGTCGCGGGTCTGATGCCCGTCACCGTGCACCGGAAGCGGATCCCCGCGCGTGCGCCGCCGCAACGAATGTAGGCACGACCGCGGCATAGGCGTGGTCGGCGGCCTGCAGGGGGCCGAAGACGTTGAAGAACCGGAAGGCGAGCACCGGCAGGCCGAACGAGCGGCCGTAGGCGAGGGCGGCGGACTCGGCCGCGAGCTTGCTCGCGGCGTACGGGCTGACCGGTAACGTCGCCATGTCCTCCCGCTTGGGCAATGTCGGATTCGCGCCGTAGACGGACGAGGAGGAGGCAACGATGACGTGTTTCAGGTCGTGACGGCGCGCTGCCTCGAGCACCTCCATCGTGCCGGTCGCGTTGACCCGATGGGTTGCCAGCGGATCGGCGAGTGACCGCGGGACGGACGGCCTGGCCGCCAGGTGCACGATCGACGAGACCCCGTCGACGAGTTGGTCGAGCACGTCGGCGTCGAGGATCGACCCTTCGACGAGCTCGACGTCGGACAGTCCTGCCAGGTTGTCCTTCCGCCCGGTGGAGAGATCGTCGAGCGCGACCACGCCGGTGACGTGCGGGGCATCGGCGAGCGATCGGCACAGGTTGGCGCCGATGAAGCCCGCACCGCCGGTGACCAGGACTTTCATCGATGCGATCTCACGGAGGCGGAGGCAACGGGTGAGCCGCTCGCCCGTCGGCCGGCGCCACCCGACGCAGTCCGGTCCACCGGTCCGCTCAGAGCCGCTCGACCGACGGCCCGCGGAGGCGATTGCGGGTGTCGAGCACGTAGCTCGCTCGCGAACGGACGAGTTCGTAGTCGAACGCGTCGTGATCGGTCACGATGACGGTCGCATCCGCTCGTTCCAGCTCGTCCGCGGTGAGCTCGACGAGCGGGTAGGGGACCGCTGCGCTCGAGAGGTATGGGTCCACGACTCGCACCGTAGCGCTCATTGCCTCGAGCGAACGCGCGATCAGGGTGCCCGGCGACTCTCGGGCGTCTCCGGTGTTGCGCTTGTAGGCGAAGCCGAGGAGCAGGATGCGCGATCCCTTGACCGCGCGGCCCTTTTCGTTCATCGCGAGGACGAGCCGCCGGACGACATAGTCGGGCATGTGCTCGTTGACGTCGTTTGCCAGCTCCACGAAGCGGAAAGGCTGGCCGAGGCTGCGCCGGACCTTCCACGAGAGGTAGCTCGGATCGATGGGAAGGCAATGGCCGCCCACGCCGGGTCCGGGCGTGAAACGGAGAAAGCCGAACGGCTTTGTCGACGCTGCGTCGATCGCCTCCCACACGTCGATCTCGAGGTCGGCCGCGAACATGGCGAGCTCGTTCACCAAGGCGATGTTCACATGGCGGAAGGTGTTCTCGAGCAGCTTGGTGAGCTCGGCCTCCCTGGTGCCCGACACGGGCACGGTGCGATCGACGATCTGGTCGTAGAACGATTTGACGGCCCGACACGAGCCCTCGTCCACGCCGGAGACGACCTTCGGTGTGTTCGCGAGGTGCCATTCGGGGTTGCCGGGGTCGATCCGCTCGGGGCTGTAGCCGAGGTGGAAGTCCCGGCCGGCGACGAGCCCACTGGCCGCCTCGAGGATGGGGGCAACCAGCTCCTCGGTCGTGCCGGGGTAGCTGGTCGACTCGAGCACGACGGTGCACCCTGGCCGCAGGTGCCGAGCGAGCTCGGCCGCGGCACTCTCGACGTAGGAAAGGTTGGGCACCCCGTCCTGCAAAGGAGTCGGGACGTCGATCACGGCGACGTCGAAGCCTGCGAGCAGCCCAGGATCGTCGGTCGCCTGGTAGCGACCGGACTCGTTGGCGATGGCCAACCGCTCGTCAGGGACGTCCTCGACGTAGGAGCTCGCCCGCGGCCAGCCTCTTGACTCGCTCCGCGTCGGTGTCGAAGCCGACGACCGTGAAGCCGACCTCGACGGCGCGCAGCGCGAGCGGCAATCCGACGTACCCCTGGCCGACGACGACGACCTTGGTGGGTCTGGAGCCCGGGTTCACCCGGTGGCGCCCGGGGCCGGAGTCACGCCGAAACGTGGTCGGCGTTCTCTACACCAGACCCGTCGCTGTCGGATCCGCCGTTCGGGTTCAGGGCTGCCCCGTTGGAGCCGTGCCCGTTCGACCCGGCGTTGCCCGCCGCGTGCCCGTTGGTGCCGTTGGCCGCCCGCACGAGCTCGAGTTGGGCCTCTCCACAGGCCCGAGCCGCGGTGTCGACAGGCGTGTGCCCGAACAGCAGGGTCCTCACCTCGACCGCGTCGCGACGGGCGGTTGCGGCCTCGAGGTCGTCCATTCTCTTCGAGAACTCCTCCGGTGGGGAGGTGATCGGGATCAGCTGGTTGATGTAAGGATGGTAGGTGGTGAGGATCTCCTCGTCGGGTCTGC
Organism: uncultured Acidimicrobiaceae bacterium; assembly: GCA_963784155.1. Classification (GTDB taxonomy): domain Bacteria; phylum Actinomycetota; class Acidimicrobiia; order Acidimicrobiales; family RAAP-2; genus Bog-756. The sequence continues at coordinate 244,049 of CAWAQF010000006.1, read as the reverse complement.
GCAACTCCTCGTCGAGCTTCTCGCCCGGTCGGATGCCGATGATGTCGATCGGGATGTCGACGTCCACCTGGTAGCCGGACAGCCGGATCATCCGTTCGGCTAGGTCGAGAATGCGGACGGGATCGCCCATCTCGAGCATGAAGATCTCCCCGCCGCCGTCGGAGAGCATCGATGATTCGAGCACGAGCTGGACCGCCTCCTCGACGCTCATGAAGAACCGTGTCATGCGCGGGTCGGTCACGGTGACCGGGCCGCCGTTTGCGATCTGGCGGGCAAAGGTCGGGATCACGCTGCCGCGGCTCCCGAGCACGTTGCCGAATCGCACGGTGCAGAAGGAGGCGCCGAGCGGTGCGCGCGCCAGCACGATCTGCTCGGCAAGGTGCTTCGACGCGCCCATGACGCTCGAAGGGCGCACCGCCTTGTCGGTGGAGATCTGGACGAAGCGCCGGACGCCGACCTCGATGGCAGCCTCGACGACGTTCAGGGTTCCGAAGACGTTGGTGCGCGCGGCTTCGACGGGATGGTCCTCGAGCACCGGGACGTGCTTGTGGGCCGCCGCGTGAAAGACGACTTCCGGCCGGTACCGGTGGAAGGCCTCGAAGACGGCGGACTGGTCGGTGATGTCGACGAGGACCTGCTCGCACCCGACCGCGAGGGTCGCCGCGGTGTCGTGCAGGTGGGTCTCGTCGTGGTCGAGAAGCACCAGCAGCGCCGGATCGAGCTCGGCGACCTGGCGGCAGATCTCCGACCCGATCGATCCACCGGCGCCGGTCACGAGGACCCGGTGACCCGACAGCGACCTCCGCACCGTATCGAGGTCGATGGGGACCGGGGTGCGCCCGAGCAGGTCCTCGATGCGCGGCTCGCGCGCCTGACGGAGAGAGGTGGAGTGACCTGGGCTCACCAGGTTGGAGACCCCGGGAAGCACCTTCATGGTGAGACCGGCCTGCTCGCAGGAGTGGAGCACTCGCTCGACGAGTTCCGGCGGCGGGTTGGGGATGGTCAGGAGAACCTGTTGGAGTGTGTACCGGCTGGTCGATGCCGGAATGTCGTCGATCGACCCCACGACCGGCACGCCGAGCATCGAAAGGCCGTGCGCCCGAACGTCGTCGTCGAACACGGCCACGGGGACGAGGCCCGCGCCCGGGCTCCGCAGCATCTCGCGGATCGCCGCGGCACCCGCGTCACGGCTGCCGACGACGGCCACCCGCAGCCCCACGCGTCGCGAGCCGCGCTGCCAGGCGAACAGCCTCGAGTGGAACCGGAGCAGCCCCATCCCGGCACTGGTGAACATGCAGCCCACGATGATCACCATCAGCGGGACCAACTCGAACTTCGCGCTGCGACCGAAGGGATAGGCGGCGATGAGCACGGCGACGACGACGACCGACGACAAGACGAGCTGCCGGGCCTCGTCGGCCCCGGCGTGGCGCCACATACGCCCGTACAGCCCGAAGAAGTGGTTCGCGGTGATGGTGACGACGAGCGCGACCAAAATGAAGGCGAAGAAGTGCTGCCAGTACTGGCCCGGTGCCTTGTCTCGGAAGTAGGTGATCTCGGCGAGGCCGTACCCGGCCACGACGCACAAGGCGTCGAGCACCATGAAGACGAGACGCGAGCGGATCCGGCTCGCTCTCATCGCGACGTTCGGTCCTCGCCTGCGTGCTCGATCCAGGACCAGGCGGCGAATCCACTGCGAACTCATCTGGTGACACAGGCACATCCATCCGACAGCCCCCCGACCAACTCGTGCCGCCCGCCTACAGCTCTCGTGTACTCAATCCGCTCGCGCCCCTCCCACAACCGTCTCCGGCACCAGGCTGCCGGCGTGCTCCCTCTGGTCTCCCCCTGGTCTCCACACTGTCTCCCACGGCTCGAGGGCCGGTCGAAGACAGATCCTGCTCCGGCCCACCCATTGTGTCATCATCCGTTCGACCTCTGCCACAGCACGGCGGTGCGATCGGGCGGGTAACGTCGGCGGTGACGACGCTATAGATGGGATGTCGACCTGGCCATCCCCAATATTGGGGATTGGACTGCGGTCGGCTGGCCGATCCGCTGCGATCGTCAGACAGGTGTCCGACCGGTTCTCCGGCCGAGGCGGGCCCGGTCCGGACCGATCGGACCCCTTGCGGTCAGCGGAGAACCCGGATGGCTCTCGAGAGTCCGCTCGGTCCGACTGCTTCCGCACGGTCGGGGAGCCCCTCACGTCGCGGTCGTCGTCGGATCCTGCGCACGCGCCGGCACCCGTCTGGACGCGCGCGGCCACCGAGGCCGGTTGGGAGACCGGAATTCGGGCCGGTCGGCGCGTTGGAAAGCGCGATGCCCGGTGTAGAATGGCCACTCTACCTCGGGCAGGAACTCTACTTCGGGCAGGAACTGGGAGAGCGATGGAGCCGATCGACTTTTGGGGGGCGCTTCGGCGCAGTTGGCGACTGCTGCTCGTGCTCGGCATCGTGGGTCGGGGTGCTCGGCGTCGTCATCCCGGTCGGCCATCCCAAAGAAGCACGCTCCGCCGCTCTACCCCTATTCGGCGAGCGTCGTCGTCGGAGGCGCCCCTACGGGCGGGACCAGCGGCCTCGGCGCCGGAGTGTCGAACGGTCAAATCGAGTTCTACGCCGCAAGCACGGATGTGATGACTGCGACACTCCAGGCGGCCCGTCTGGACGTCCTGCCCGTGTACGCCAGCACGATCCTCTCTTCGCGTCCGCAACGGTGTCTTGACCAAGACGAGGCAAGCAGACCGTGCCGGTCCTGCTCACCGCGTCCTCGTCCACGCCGGTGGGAGCGATCCACCTGGTCAGGTATCTACGAGACGCAGCTGGCCGACTTTCTCGTCAACCTCGTCACGGGACATCAGAGCCAGAAGGCTTCGAACTCGAACGCCAGTTCGCCAACGCCGAGTTCCATCGGGTTCCAGGTCCTCCAGCCCGCGGTAGCTGTCGTCCACGGCTGACAAACGGGGTGCCAAGGCGAGCCTGACCTCGAGCAGGAAGGTGCGTGCCCTCGGCGGCCTGGTCATCGGAATGCTGCTCGCCGCCGGCATCGTGCTCGTCCGCGAACTCCTCGACAAGCGGATGCGCAGCGCCGACCGGGCAGAGTCGACCTTCGGTTACCCGGTGGTCGCTCGAGATCCCCGGACCGTCGAAGTCGGCCGGGCGAGTCCTCCCGAGGACCTACCCTCGTGGACGCTCCGGAGTCTCCGGGCGCCGAGGCCTATCGAAGGCTGCGCATGTCGGTGCTCTTCGAGTCGCTTGCCGCGCGGAACGCGCCGGACAACAGCCTCGATTTCCTCCTCGGGAGCGGGCTCCTCGGCGGTGACAGCTCCCCGCTCGCCAACGGCCGCGGCACCCTCGGCGACCGGTCGCGCACGACGACGCGGACCGAGCCCGAAGGTTTGGGAAGGCGTCAGGTCGTCCTCGTCGTGTCGCCCGGCATCGGAGACGACCCGCTCGCAGGTGGTCGCCAACTTCGCCGCAATCTACGCCGAGGCGGGTCAGAGGGCCGTCGTGATCAGCACGGCCGAGCTCGGCAACGGACCACTGGGGCGTCGCCGACCGGCACGGTCATCCGGCGAGATCGCGCCGGAGGACGTCGAGGCGCGCTCGAACCCTCGGCGGTCGGGCTCGTCTTCCGCCTGCCGCTGGCCGACTTCGTCGAGAACAGCGCACAACTCGTGACGAGGGCTCCGGCGGTGATCGATGCGGCCAGAAGCGTCGCCGACGTGATCGTCGTCGAGGCTCCTCCGCTGCTGGTCGTCCACCATGCGGAAGCGCTGTCACGTGCGGTGGACGTGGTTCTCGTGGTCGGGGAGTGCTGGACGACGACCTACGACGATGCCCGCCGGGCCGGAGACTGCTCTCAGACGCATGGAGGCACCGGTGCTCGGTGTCGTGCTGACCAACGCACGGTCTTCCCGCCGTGACATGCGTCAGCGCAGAAGGCACGGTCAGACGGGAGGCGCCAGCTACCGAATCGGCACTCGACCCGGCCTCGGTTCTCGTGGACCACTACTCCGTCGCCGGCGCCGCCACGCAGACCGAGACCTGACGCCCGTCGTCCCACATCTCGATGCTGTACGCGGTCCAGCTGCCATCGCAGCCGTTCGTCGTCGCTCCTCGTCGCCGCGGTGCTCTTCGGGCTCGGGCGGGTCATCATCCTCCGCGTCGCGAGTGCCGAGAAGGACCCGTGGTTGGTGAAGGTCCTCACCCTCGCCCTGATCCTGCACCTGCTGTGCGCACCCCTCCAGGTCTTTGTCGTCGATCACCTCTACCACGGCATCGCGGACTGGACCCGTTACACGCACCAGGGGGCGCTGCTCGCTCCCAACTTCCGGCACTTCAACTTCACCCTTGCGGGGGCCGATGTGCGCCAGATCGTCAACGACGGATCGGTCAGCATCGCGACCGGCATCGTCATGGCCATCGTCGGTGTCAATCTGATCGGGACGTTCCTCGTCTTCAGTTGGCTTTCCTTCATCGGCGCCATCTTCTTCTACCGGGCCTTCACGACCACCTTCCCGGGCGCCAACCACCATCGCTACGCGGTGGTGCTGTTCTTCCTGCCGTCGCAGATCTTCTGGACCTCCGACGTCAGCAAGGAGTCGATCATGATGTTCGCGCTCGGGTCTGACGGCCTACGGGGCGGCAAAGCTCCTGGCTCGCCAGCGGGGCGCGATCGCACTCATCATCCCCGGGGTCAGCGATCGGCTACTACATCAGGCCGAACGAGCTGCTGTTGATCCTGACCGGATTCTCCATCGCGATGATGGTGCCGAGCGCTGCGGCGCGGCGCAGACTGGGCGGGTTGCGACGTGCCGCATCGCTCGTCTTTCTGGGCGGCCTGGTCGCGATCTCGGTGTTACTCATCCAGCACTACCTCCACGGCGGGACCCTCTCGCTCTCGAAGGTCAACGCGAACAACCAAGGGTCCGGACTCGGGTTCGGAAGCAGCGGTGTCCCGTACTCGAGCAGCCCGGCCAGCTTCCCCCGCGATATCTACGAGGTGCTCTTCAATCCGTTGCTGTTCAAGGCTCACGGCAGCTCACAACGCATCGCCGGACTCGAGAACACGGTGCTCATCGTGCTGATCCTGTCCTCCCTCCGCCAGATCCGGATCGTGCCACGGGCGTCCTTCGCCCGGCCCTATGTCATGCTCTGCCTCACCTACACGGTCGCGTTCATCTACACGTTCGCCGCGCTCGGCAATCTCGGCCTCATCGAGCGCGAGCGGGCGATGCTGATGCCGTTCTTCTTGGTCCTGTTCTGCATCCCTCGTGGGCCCAAGGGGGCGCCCCCGTGGTACCCGTGGGAACTCCGACGAAAACAGAGGCTGCAGCTACGGGCTGCCATCGAACGTGCCGCCGCAGAGAAGGCGGCCGCAGAGCGGTTCGGTCCCCGCGGTGCACCGACCGGCGAGCCGGTAGGCCGCTGACCCTCGGCGTGCGGACGGCGCGGGTCGCCCCGACGTCGCCGAGCCGGCTCACTCGTCGAACGTGTAGGAGCCGATCGGCTCGAAGCGGTCGATGAGACGCTCGACGCCACTCCGCTCGTCGTCGGTCCACTCGAAGTTGTCGCGAGTCCTGTTGGTGCTCGGCCAAACCAGTCCGGCGCAGGCCTCGAGGTAGGCGGCGTCGGGCTCGATGTTGACGAACCTGCAGAGCTCGGCGAGCGAGGCAGCTGGCTCTGTGACGAAGGACTCGTAGCGCACATCGATGAGTTCGGAGGGATCGAGCATCGTCCTGACCACAGCCACCGCCTCACAACACTGCTCGTACCAGGTCGTGGCCTGACCCAGCGAGAGCTTGTGCCTCCTCGCCTCGGTCGCGATGTTGTCGAACGGGTTGCGGGTCACATGGACGACCCGGATCGGGACCCTCACCACGTGCCGGATCCGATCGAGCAGCGCGGGTCGCCGAGCGATCTGGAGGGCGGCGGACCGCGCGCGCTTGTCGCCGAGCACACGCAGGCGCTCGTAGTGACCCTGGTGCTGGTCGGGCACCTCGTAGTGGTAGCTGGACCACGTGCGGCCCATCGCCCCGAACCGCTGGTCGCGCTGCAAGAGGAGCGAGAAGAGCTGCGAGCGGGTGAAGTGGTGTCGGACGAAGTTCACCGCATCGAGCTCGTGGGCGATCACGACCTCGCGGTGTGCGTTGAGCATCGTGCCGACCAGCGTGTGGCCGCTGCGCGCGTAGCCGATGAAGAGGCAGAAGCGGTCGAGGTCGGCGAAGCTCGGATTGTGGCGGCTGTCGAGCAGCGACGGACGCGTAGAGCTTCGCCCAGTCGCGCGGACCCCGTGGGTCGCGGAGCGGGTTCGGCTGACGGGGACCTGGCTTCGAGGACGGGGGCATGGTCACGGTACGGGCTCCGCGGTTGGCATCGCAGCGGACGCTAGCGGAGGGTGGCCGTCGCCTCCGCAAGGAGCGGCTCCAGCAGAGCGAGCCATCGCTCTGCGACGACGGCAAGGCTGAAATGAGTCAGGCAGTGCTCACGCGCCGCCGTTCCCATGGCTGTTCGCAGTTCCGGGTCCTCCAGCAGCCGGCCCGCCGCCGCGGCCATCGCCTCGACGTCGTCGACGCCGACCACGAACCCGGTTACTCCGTCGCGTACGATCGACGCGACGCCCGGCACGTCGGTCGCCACCACCGGCAGGCCCGAAAGCCCTGCTTCGATGAGCACACCCGGCATGCCCTCGCCGGCCGGCGCGCTCGGGAAGACGAAGACGTCCGCCGCGCGGAGGCGGGACGCGACGTCATCGACCTGGCCCGCCAGCTCGACGCCCGCGGCGCCGCGCCGATCCGGACAGTTCCTCGCGCAGGTCGCCGTCGCCGATCAGCTCGGCCGCGGAAGGCGGCTCCACGCGAGCGCAGCGCAGCGGCAACCTCCACGAACGTTCCGGGCCGTTTGCCCTTGGTGAGGGCGCCGACGAAGGCGAGCAGGGGAGGGCCGGACACCTCGTCGGCGTCTCGAGGATGGAATTCGCTCGGGTCCCGCCCGTTCGGAGCGAGCACGACCCGCTCGCCGGGCACGCCGAAGCGCCGCACGCACTCCTCGGCCACCTCCTCGCCTTCGGCCCCCACCACGTCGGGGCGTCGCATCAGCCAGCGCCAGATATCCAGCTGGATGCGGCGCTCCGGACCCGAGTAGGTCCCGATCGCGTAGTAGGCGAGGGGTCGCCGCCGTCCCGCGAGGGCGGGCACCAGGTACTTCAAGGACTCGCTCCCGTGGGCCACGACGACCGCGGGGTCGAGGTGGGCGAGCGTGCGACGGAGCCGGATCGCGAGGCGGGGGTCGAACCCCACCGCCGGGGTCCGACCGCCGGGGTGGTCGAGCGTCAGGTCGGCCACGACCTCGACCGGACCGTCGAAGAGACTGAGGACCCGGTGACGCCGGAGGCCCGGCTCGTCGAGCTGGTCGGCGAGTGCGCGTGCCTCGCGCTGCGCGCCGCGGGCCCGCCGGGTCGGGATCACGTGCAACACCAGCGGATCGACACCCGCCGAGCCGTCCACGATCGCCTCTCCGGCCGGCCGGCCGCTGCTCCGCTCGGTCATGCGCGGCCCCCTACCGCCTGCCGGCACTCCCGGCGCCGAGACCCTACCAGTCGGCTCGGCCAACTCCTCCGCTACCATCGGTCGCTCGCGGGAGCAGCACCGACCGATGGGCAGGCCGTCCGGGCTCCCTTGCCGCTGGGCCACGGAGCGCGGATGAGAACGTTGGTGATCGCAGGTGACTGGCCTTGGCCGACCGACACCGGCTCACGCTTCCGGCTCGCCATGGTGCTGCGCGGACTTCTGCGCTGCGGCCCGACCGAGCTCGTCTCGATCGTCTCGAAGTTCCGCTCGGACTTCGCCCCGGCGGAGGAGGCCTTCGGGCTGTCCAAGGCGGAGCGCGTGGGCTACGACAACCGCACGGCGACCGGGCCCCGGCTCGTGTCCACGATGGTGCGACCGACGATGCCGATCGGCCTGGCGTGGCACGACCGGGCCAACGTGCAGGCCGACCTCCGCCGGTTCATGACGGGCCGCTACGACCTGATCTGGTGTTTCGGAGCCCGCCCCTGGGTCCTTGCAGGGGAGCCCACCCAACCCGAGGTCGTCGTGGACCTCGACGACCTCGAGGACCAGAAGATCGCTGCCCGCCTTCGGGTTCCGCGGTCGCCGGCTGCCGGAGCGGCCGAACAGCTCCGGCGTGCCCTGTCCACTGGCGTGGCCGACGAGGAGATCCGTCGCTGGCGGCGCCTCCACCGCCGGATCGGGCGGCGATGCTCTGCAGTCGTCGTCTGCAGCGACCTCGATGCAGGCCGTGCAGGAGCTCGCGGAGTCGTCGGCACCGCGGTGATCCCGAACGGCTATCCGGTGACCGACCACCCGGTCGGGAGGGCGGGGGTCGGCTCCCCCCCGACCGTGCTCTTTCAGGGGTTGCTCACCTATCCCGCAAACGTGGAGGCGGCCCGCTGGCTCGCCGCCGAGGTCGGTCCGGCGCTACGGGCTCTCGTTCCCGATGCACGCATCCGGCTGGTGGGCAAGCACAACCCCGACCTCGACGAGCTCGACGACCCGCCACGAGTCTCCGTCGTCGGACGCGTCCCGGACATGGCTGCCGAGCTGCAAGGGGCCGACCTCGTCGTCGTGCCGATCCGCTACGGCAGTGGCACCCGGCTCAAGATCCTCGAGTCGTTTGCGCACCGGGTGCCGGTGGCGTCGACTTCGCTGGGAGCGGAGGGCCTCGGGGCCGAGGACGGCGTCCACCTTCTGGTCGGGGACACCGCATCGGCGCTCGCCGCGGCCTGCGCCCGACTCCTCGCCGATCCCGCCGTCCGGTCCGCCGTCACCGCCAATGCGCATGCGCTCTTCCTCGAGCGCTTCCAGAGCGAGGTGGTCGAGGAGAGGGTGGCCGGGCTCGCCCGGAAAGTGGTCGCGGGCTCGGGTCGTTGACCCGCTCGGTTGTCGTGCGAACTCGGTTGTCGTGCGAACTCGGTTGTCGTGCGAACTCAGTTGTCGTACGAATAGGAGCGGAGGAACTCGTAGCGTTCGATGAGCTCCTCGACACGCCGTCGCTCCTCCTCGGTCCATTGCGCAGCGTCGCGGGTCCGCTTGGTGCTCGGCCAGACGAGCCCGGCGCAGGCCTCCAGATAGACGTCGCCGGGCTCGACGCCGACGAACCGGCAGAGCTCGGCGAGCGAGGCCGCGGGTTCCTCGACGAAGGACTCGTAGCGGACGTCGACGAGCTCGGCGGGGTCGAGCATCGGTCTGACCTTGGCCACGGCCTCGCAGGACTGCTGGTACCAGGCGATGCCCTCGGCGAGCGAGTACCCGTGCCTCTTCGCCGCCGTCGCGATGTTGTCGAACGGGTTGCGGGTCACGTGGACCACCCGGATCGGGACCCTCACCACGCGCCGGATCCGGTCGAGCAACCCGGGCCAGCGGGCGATCTCGAGGGCCGCGGCGTTCCCGCGCTTGTCACCCAGCACCCGCAGGCGCTCGTAGCGACCCTGGTACTGGCCCGGGACCTCGTACTGGTAGCCGGACCACGTGCGGCCCAACGAGCCGAACCGTTGGTCGCGCTCCAACAGGAGCGCGAAGAGCTGCCCGCGGGTGAAGTGGTGGCGGACGCAGTTGACTGCGTCGAGCTCGTGGGCGATGACGACGTCGGGGTGCGCGTCGAGCATCGACCCGACAAGTGTGTGCCCACTGCGGGCATACCCGATGAAGAAGCAGAAGCGCTCGAGGTCGGCGAAGCTCGGGTTGTGCCGTGCGCGGACGAGCGCCGACACATAGCGTTTCGCCCAGCCGCGCGGGCCCTCCGGGTCCGGGAGCGGGTTCGGCTGACGGGCTCCCGACTGCGACGACGGGGCCACCGTCACGGTGACGACGGGGGCACCGTCACGGTACGGGCTCCGCGCTCATCGGGGCGGGACGTTAGTGGAGGGCATTTCCCCCCGCAAACACTCGCGGCCCGGCGCCGGACGGCGCGCCGAGCGGCTCGAGCCCGCGCTCGGTCACCCGCGCACACCGGCGTGCACACCGGAGGAAGGTGCCGCTCATGTGGACCGATCGAGGATCTGCAGGTAGAGCTGTTCGATCTCTGCGGTGGCCCGGGCGCAGTCGAACCGGTTGCTGTCGACCAGAGCCTGCTTGCCGAGACGGTGGCGCAGCTCGGGGTCGGCGACCAGACGCTCGAGCGCGTCGACGATCGCCTCGGGCCGGCCGGGGGGCACCAAAAGCCCGTTGACCCCGTCGGTGACCATCTGGGGCACGCCGCCCACCGTGGTCGCCACGATGGGCGTGCCGACGCTCGCCGCTTCCATCAGGACGATGGGGAGGCCTTCTTGATGGGAGGGGAGGATCAACACGTCCGCCGCAGCGACCAGTGCGAGCGCGTCGTCGCGATGCCCGAGGAAGCGGAACCGCTCGCCGAGCCCGAGGTCGCGGTGGGTCGCCGTCAACTCCGCTTGGAGCGATCCCTCACCGGCGGCGGCGAACCGGACCGGGAGCCCCCTCGCCCCGGCGAGCCGTGCCGCCTCGAGGAGGACGTCGTAGCCCTTCTCCGAACGCATGTTGGCGACGGTCACCGCGAGCAGGTCCCGCTCGGGCACCCCGAGCTCGGCCCTGATCGAGGCGCGGATCGCGTCCCGCCGGTCGACCGTGGCGCGCGACGCCGACAGGTCCACCCCGTGGACCACCACCTGCGCGCGCCGCTGCAGCGGGCGGGGAAGTGCCCCATAGGCCGCGTCGGACACCGCGATGAGGGCACGGTCACGCGGGATCGTCGTGCGGTTGAGCGCCTTCACCAGGGGGGACACCTTGTTCCAGAGGCTGTGCTCGGTGTAGACGGTCGCCGGCCGGCGCCCGCGGGGGAGCGAAGCGATCACCAGGCGGCCGAGGGCCGCCGTGTAGGGCAGATGGAAGTGGACGATGTCGAAATCGCCCTCGAGGAGGAGCCGGCGGAACGTGGCCAGCCAGCGGAAATCGAGGTTGGACCTCGCCCCGAGGGGCCGGACGACCACGCCCCGCGCCCGGATCTCCGGCGCGAGCGCGCTGCCGGCCTCGAGGACATAGGCGACCTCGTAGTCGAACGAGTCGGGATCGCCGGACGCGACGAGCTCGGCAACCAGACGCTCGGCGCCCCCCGGTCCGAGGGTCTTGATGGCGAGCAGCACGCGGATCCGGCCCCGCCAACTGGGATTCTGTTCCTCCACCCGCACCGTCACGGCGAGATGTTAGCGGTGCCCCGCGTCCCGACCTGGCCCACCCGGACAGGTCTGCGATAGCCTGAATGTTCGCGGTTTCGGAGGCCGCCGGCCCGTGAGAGACGGCCGAGGGGGGTACTGTCGTCCGATGACGAGTCCTGCGCTGTCGGCTCCCGACACCCTGGTGCTGACCGACCTCTCGACCATCCCCGACGAGCCGCCTGCGGACATCGTCTATACCCACAAGGCCCGCCTCATCGACTCGGCCCGCACGCTCTGGGCGAACCGGGAGATCATCTTCACCCTGGCCGAGCGCGACTTCCGCTCGCAGTACAAGCAGGCGACCCTGGGCGTCCTCTGGGCGGTGATCACCCCCGTCCTGACCCTGGTCATCTTCGTGATCATCTTCTCGAAGGTCAAGAGCTTCGGCAGCGAGGGGCTCCCCTACGCGCTCTTCTCGTTCGTGGGCATCCTCTGCTGGAACTTCTTCTCGACTTCGCTCGGGCAACGGCGGGAACGCCCTGCTGACCAACCAGGCCCTTCTCTCGAAGACCCAGTTCCCGCGGGAGTGCTTCCCATTGGAGACGATGCTCGTCCAGGCCTTGAACACGGTGCTCTCGTGGGTGCCGCTCGCCCTCATGTTCGTCATCTTCGGCCGCGCACCGCGGCTCACCACGCTCTGGGTGCCTCTCTTCATGATCGTCGAGATCGTATTCGCGGCCGGTGTGGCGCTCTTCATCTCGAGCGTGGTCATCCAGATGCGCGACCTGGTGCAGGTGCTGCCCATCATCACGTCCCTCGGGCTCTTCCTGACACCGGTGATCTGGCCGTTCTCGAAGATCCCGACCAGCTACCACATCGCGGGCGGCCGACATGTGCACGCGGTCGTGGTGAACGGTCACGTCGTGCACGCCGCGCACTACGTGGGCGGGATCACGATCAACCTTCAGATGGTGTACAGCTTCTTCAACCCGCTCGGGCCCGTCATCGACAACGCGAGGAGGACCATGCTGCTAGGCCTGTCTCCGGACTGGTCGGTCATGGCGGTGGGCGCGCTCGGCGCGATCCTCTACCTCGTGTTCGGTTACCGGACGTTCAAACGTCTCGAGGTGAACTTTGCCGACATTGCCTGACGGGACGATCGAGCTCGAGCACGTCTGGAAGAAGTTCCGTGCCGATCGGACCGTGCCGAAGTTCTACGACCAGATGAAGCGGTTCGGCAAGTCGATCCGCATGCGCGGCCGCTACGACTACCGCTGGGTGCTGAAGGACATCAACCTCGCCGTCGAGCCCGGGGGTACGCATGCGCTGATCGGCATCAACGGCTCGGGCAAGACCACCCTCTTGAAGATCATCAGCCAGGTGACCTACCAATCCGCGGGGCGGTGCGCGGTGGCCGGCCGTATCGGCGCCCTCCTCAGCGTGACGAGCGGCATCCAACCCGCGCTGACCGGCCGTGAGAACGTCTACCTCTACGGTGCGGTGCTCGGGATGAGTCGGCAGGCGATCCGGCAACGCTTCGACGAGATCGTCGAGTTCGGCGAGCTCACCGACGCGATCGAGCGCCAGGTCAAGTTCTACTCGATGGGCATGCAGATGCGTCTCGGCTTCTCGATCGCGGCCTTCCTCGAGCCCGACATTCTCCTGGTCGACGAGGTGCTCGCCGTCGGCGACGCCAACTTCCAACAGAAGTGCCTCCGCCGCATCGGCGAGGTCGTTCGGAACGGCACCACGCTGATCTACGTCTCCCACGACCTCGCCTCGGTGGAGGCCTCCTGCGAGCGGACCCTCTGGCTCGCGGACGCCGTCGTGCAGGCAGCAGGCCCGACCAAGGAGGTGGTGACGAAGTACCGCGTCGGCGATCCAGCAGAACGCGGCCCTGACCACCTCCAACGAGGGCGTCGTCCAGGTTCTGAAGGTCGACGTCAACGACGTCGACGGCGGCCAGGTCCGCTCGGAGCGCGATGTCGAGGTCCGGCTCACCCTCAATGCACCGGAGGCCTACGACGCGAACTTCTTCATCGGGATCTCGCAGGGCTCCGCCTTCCCGATGTTCATCGTCCGCTACAGCGGGTCCTTTCCGGCCGGCGACTTCGAGGTCCGGTGCGTGCTCCGGCACATCCCGCTGGCCAAGGGCCGCTACTCGCTCTGGCCGGCCATGTCGGGACACCTCCACGGCAAGGGCAAGCCCCTCCTTCCCTGGAGACCGGTGACCTCCTTCGAGGTCATGGGTCCCGAGCAGACGAAGCTGCCCGAAGGGGTCATGGTGTTCTCACCTGTCTACGTGGGGTCGGAGTGGAAGGTCAGCTGAGTCGTCGGTCGGTCAGGGGAAGAACACGCCCTGCCTGACTGAGCCGATCAGTCGGCCGACCCGCATCCCGAAGGCATGCACCCACTCGTTGCGGGCCCGTCCCGCGTCGGACGAGCCGGACCAGGTGGGCGACGATCCAGAGCCATGATCGTGCCGCGCCGACCAGGTCGGGACGAGCGCCCTCGCCCCGGTGGCGGCGGTAGAGCTGGGGCCCGCTGCGACCGTAGGCGAGCCCGTGGCGGAAGACCCCTCCGGGGTCGGGATGGTCCCGCTTCGCCACCACCGCGTCGGGTGCGATCGCGAAGCGGTGTCCGCGCGAGCTGCATGCGCCAGCAGAGGTCGATGTCCTCACCGATGCGGAGCTCCTCCGCGAAGCCACCCACCTCCTCGAATGCGCTGCGGTGAACCGCGAGGTTCGCTCCGAGACCGCCGGGAAGGAACCCGAGTTGGCTGGTCGAGGCCGGCCGGGGCGGGGACGGGGGCCGGCCGTTGAGCGAGCCGGAGTCGAACACCCCTGCGACCACCTCGGCCCGCCCGAGGGCCGTCACCAGACCGGCCAGCCAGCCCGGCTGGACCACGTCGTCGGCGTCGCAGAAGGCCAGCAGGTCCCCCGCGGGCCGCCTTCACGCCGATGTTCCGGGCGCCGGCCGGGCCCGGTCGTCCGGAGGCGTCGACGAGACGGATCCGGGCGTCGCGGGCGGAGAGCTCTCGGGCGAGGTCCGGGCCCGAGTCGGACGAACCGTTGTCGGCCACGACCACCTCCCACTCGACCGGGCACTCCTGGCCGGCGACCGCCTCGAGCTGTTCCGCGAGCCAGGGCATCGCATCGAGCACCGGTATCACGACACTGATCACGGTGCCGACCGCTCCCGCCGTCGCAGGTGCCCCGTCACGTCGCCTGCACGCTCCACACGGTCCCCCTTGGCCCCTGGTCGACGCGGCACGATGCCCGCCGATCGCCGCCGAGCAGGTCGTTCGCGGCGGTTACCCTAGCGTCGTGAGGGAGCGACCGGTCGCGGCACGCCGGCGCAGGTGGGACTGCTGAAGGAGCATCCGGAGTCACCGCAGTTGTCCTCACCCACATGCGCCCGGAGCTCGCCGGGGACGTCACCCGGTCCCTCCTCGATGTCGAGGGCTTCCGTCCCGATCAGATCGTCGTGGTGGTCAACGGCGTGGGCGGGCTCGACGACCCGGCGCTCGAGGCGCAGGTCCGCACGGTCCGCCTTCCGGTCAACACCGGCCCAGCCGGTGGTTTCCGAGCGGGGCTGCTCGAGGCGTGCGCCGACCCGGCGACGCGGTGGGTGTACCTCTGCGAGGACGACGTCGGCCTCTTCGCCCTCCCGGCGCCACGTGTCGCCGAGGTCGTCGAGCGCATCGAGGCACTCGGCGCCCAGTCGCCCTCCTGTCGGGGCAGTCGTCGCCTACGGGCGGCGGTTCGTCGGACGCGGGGCTCACACGGTGAACGTCGTCCCGGAGCCGGGCGCCGGCAAAGGACCTCAGCCCGGTGGACGTCGCTTGCTGGGGGGCGACGCTCGTGTCGCGGTCGGTCGTCGACGCGGGAGTGCTGCCCGACCCGGACTGGTTCTTCGGGCTCGAGGACTTCGACTTCTTCTGTCGAGTCCGGGAGGCGGGTTTCGACGTGCTGGTCGACGACGTCGCCGCCCGACAGGTGGCCGACCAGCAGACCGACGAGGGCCGCGAAGCGGCACTTGGCGAGCGCCGGCCCACGGACGGCTCGGAACCGTGGCGTCGCTACTACCACGCGCGGAACTCCTTCGCGCTGGTCCGCCGGCACGGCCGGCTCAGCTGGTACGCATGGCACGCCGCCTACTCGATCCGTCACCTCCAGCTGGCACGAGGAAGCGAGCCGAGCGGTCGGCCATCCTGCACGGGCTCTGGGACGGGTTTCGAGGCCGGCTGGGCGAGAACCCCCGCTACTCCCGCTCGGTGGGCGAGTTCCCCTCCGCGGTCGTCCCGCGGGACCCCGAGCCCGACGCGAGGTAGGCGAAGTTCGGCCAGCGTCCGAGCTCGAGTTCCGGGCAGCAGCGCCGAGAGCGCGGTCACGTCGGGTTCGTAGAGGTCCACGAGGCGCGCGCGTACCTCGTCGTCGAGGCGGTAGCCGCCCGGACTCGCAGCGTTGGTCGGAGGATCGCCTCCGGGGGGGCGGTGCGGGTCGAGGCCGAGGTGGCGGAAGGTCCGGTCGAGCTCGCCGTCGCGGTCCGCGACGCACCGCTCGTGCTGGAGGACGAGCAGCTGCTCGCGATCGAACTCGGTCGAGCCACGACACGAGGGTGCGGTGGTAGAAGCCGCGCTGGACGGCGTCGGCGACCGCGGCGGCGTCGCGGGGCGCTCCCATCCGCTCGAGGTGGGCGATCCCCGAGCGGAAGCGCTCGACCGGGTCGCGGAGGGACAGGAGCAGCCTGGCCTCGGGTGCAGCACGGCGGAGCAGCCGCGGCACCCACGGAAAGGAGAAGTAGTCGGGGGTCCACTCGCCGGTGACCGTCCCCGCCCGTCGCGGGAACCATCCGTGGTACCGATCGATGTCGGCGGGTCCGAACGGTGCTCCGCCGAAGCGGTCGAAGAAGTGCCGCTCCTTGTGGACCCCCACGTGGGATGAGACGGCAGGGTGGCTTGCGATCAGGTCGTACCACCAGGTGGTCCCGGCCTTCTGGACCCCGATGCCGACGAAGTCGGGTGGGCCGCTGCGTTCGCCGGGCTCGGGTCGCGGGGGCGTGAAGTCGAAGCCCTCCTCCCAGGGCGCGTAACGGCCGAGCGTGTGGAGCGCGGCCCGGCGGGTGCCGGGCGGCAGGCGGAGGAAGCCCTTTCTCACCTGCTCGCGCAGGTTCATCGCTGCGCGGGCGCGGGCACATCGCAGGTTGCCACACCGGCAGGTGGCCCTCAACCACCGACGCCGCGCCGGCGACCGGCAGCTTGACACCGTGAGGGGTGCGGCCCGATGATCGACGCATGGTCGATCGAGGGGTCGGGACGGCGCGTGCCCCCCGACGCCCCCGGCGAAGTCCGCGGACGCGGAGCTGAGCGCATGTGCGGGATCGCCGGCCTGTTCGACCCGTCCCGGTCGACCGGGCCCGAGGAACTCGGTCGACAGGTCGCTGCGATGACCGCGACCCTCGTCCACCGGGGACCCGATGCCGAGGGCGTCTGGTCCGACTCCGAGCGCGGGCTGTGCCTTCGGCCACCGCCGGCTGGCCGTGGTCGAGCTCGGCCCGGAGGGCGCGCAGCCGATGGTGTCCCCCGACGGCCGGTGGGTCGTCGACTACAACGGCGAGCTCTACAACCACCGCGCCCTCCGACAGCGGCTCGCCGGCGAGGGCGTGCACCTTCCGAGGCGGGTCGGACACCGAGGTGCTGCTCGGGCGCCGTCCAGCAGTGGGGCCTCGACGGCGCCGCTCGAGGCGATCGAGGGCATGTTCGCCATCGCACTCTGGGACCGCCGAGCGGCGCGAGCTCCACCTGGTCCGGGACCGGTTCGGCGAGAAGCCCCTCTACTACGGCTGGGTCGGACGCAGGCTGGCGTTCGCCTCCGAGCTCAAGGCGCTCTGCACGCTCCCCGGGTTCCGCGGCCGGAGATCGACCGCGACGCCGTCGCCCTCTACCTCCGGCACAACTGCGTGCCGGCGCCGCACACGATCTACCGCGGAGTCGCCAAGCTGCTCCCCGGCCAGCTCGTCGACCGTCGACCGGGCGTCCGCCCCGGGCGGGCCCGCTCTCGCTCCGGGCCTACTGGTCGGCGCGGCAGGCCGTCGAGGAGGCGCGGGCAGCAACCGATCGACGGCTCCGACCGAGGAGATGGCCGACCAGCTCGAGTCGGTCCTCTCCGAGTCGGTCGGCCGCACGCATGGTGGCCGACGTACCGGTCGGCGCGTTCCTCTCCGGCGGCGTCGACTCGAGCATGGTGGTCGCCCTCATGCAGCGGCACAGTCGACCGGCCGGTCCGGACCTTCACCGTCGGCTTCGCCGACCGCGCCTTCGACGAGTCGGCCGAGGCCGCGGCCGTCGCCGCCCACCTCGGCACCGATCACACCCCGCTCGAGGTCACCGACGAGCGACGCGATCGAGCATCATCCCGTCGTCTGCCCGACATCTGGGACGAGCCGTTCGGCGACATCTCGGAGATCCCGATGCACCTGGTCTGCCGGCTGGCCCGGAGCCAGGTCACCGTCGCGCCTCTCCGGCGACGGCGGCGACGAGCTGTTCGCCGGCTACAACCGCCACGCCTGGCTCGAGCGGCTGTGGCGGCGTGCCGTCGGTGCTGCCCGGGCCCGTCCGGCAGGGCCTGCGGTGCGACGCTCGGCCGCCTGCCCCCCGCGCTGGTCGACGGTGCGGCGCGCGTGGCGGCGACGGTGCTCGCCGCGGCACCAGCGGTGCGGAACCCGGCCTCCAAGGTGGCCAAGGTGGGCAAGGTGCTCGCGGCATCCGGGCCCGAGGACGCCTATCTCTCGCTGGTCTCGTACTGGGACGACGCCGAGTCGATGGTCCTCGGAGCGGGGCCGACGGTGTCGATGGCGTCACGGCCCGTCGGACTGGCCGGCCCTCGAGCGGCATCACCGAGCAGATGCTCTGGCTCGACCTGGTCGGCTACCTTCCCGACGACATCCTCACCAAGCTCGACCGGGCGGCCATGGCGGTCTCGCTCGAGACCCGGGTGCCCTTCCTCGACCGCGGCGTGTTCGACCTGGCCTGGCGCCTGCCCGATGTCGGTCAAGCTGCACGAAGGGTCCACCAAGTGGCTGCTGCGCCAGGTCCTCTACCGCCACGTGCCGGCCGAGCTCGTCGAGCGGCCGAAGATGGGCTTCGGCTTCCCGATCGGGCCTTTGCTGCGCGGCCCGTTGCGCCCGTGGGCCGAGGAGCTCCTCGACGAGGGCCGGCTGCGCCGCCAGGGCCTCCTCGATCCCGGTTCCGGTGCGGCGTGCCTGGCGCCAGCACCTCCTCGGCCGCCGCGATCTCGCCCACGAGCTCTGG
The DNA here is from genome assembly GCA_963784155.1 of uncultured Acidimicrobiaceae bacterium. GTDB lineage: Bacteria > Actinomycetota > Acidimicrobiia > Acidimicrobiales > RAAP-2 > Bog-756. The sequence continues at coordinate 225,568 of CAWAQF010000006.1, read as the reverse complement.
GACGTGCTCGCGCTGGAGGCGTGGCTCGAGCGGTGGATGCCGTCGCTCGGGCGGTCGTACGGCCCGTGGCGCGGGTGCGAGACCCGCACGGTACGGTTGACGACCTTGGGGCGCCGAGCGTCGACGAAGCGATGCGAAAAGCCGACGCGGTGCCGGCGGCGATCGTTGGGCAAGGACGGGAGGCCGAAGACGACCCGGATCGGCCAGGTCACCCGGCACGACGGCCGGGGCTGCCGGGTGGTCACGACCTCGCTCACCGCGCGGGTGCTCCTCGCCAACCAGCTGCGCTCGCTCGACGACATCGACTGGACGGTGGTGAGCGGTGACGCCTACGACGACCCGCCCGACGGCGTCGCCGTCGAGGTGGTGCCGATCCGGCGCGAGTTCGCGCTCTCCGACGTGCGCTCGTTCGTCGTCCCTGCTGCGGTACCTTCCGCCGCGAGCGGTTCGACTTCGTCCAGACCCACACGCCGAAGGCATCCGTTCCTCGGCCTCCCGGCCGCAAGGCTCGCCGGCACCCCGGCCATCTACACGATCCACGGAGCCCTGTACTTCGCCGGCAACGGCCGGATGGCCAACCTCCTCGGCTGGTGCTTCGAGCGGTGGTGCTGTGCCTGGGCGAACCGGGTCCTGGTCCAGAGCCGCGAGGACGAGCGGGTGCTTCCCGCCGCCCGCATCTGCCGTGCGTCGCAAGCTGGGCTACGTCGGCAACGGGATCGTCATGGAGCGGTTCCTGGCGCCGGTGGAGCCCGCGCTCGAGTCCGAGCGGCCCATCGTGGTGATGGTCAGCCGGCTGGTGCGCGAGAAGGGGTGTGCGGACTTCATCGCCATCGCCGGGGAGCTCGCCGGGCGGGCCCGCTTCGTCCACGTCGGCCCCTTGGAGCACGACCAGAGCGACGCGCTGACCGAGGCGGAAGTGGCGACTGCGACCGAGTCGGGCCACGTGACCTTCGTCGGGGCCGTCGACGACGTCCGGCCGTACCTGGCCTCGGCGTCACTGGTCGTCCTCCCGTCCTACCGCGAGGGCATCCCGCGGGTCGCCATGGAGGCTGCGGCGATGGGCAAGCCGGTCGCCGCCTACGACATCCGGGGGGTGCGCGAGGTCATCGACCCTGCGACCGGCCTGCTCGCACCGACGGGGTGACCGGGGCTCGCTCGCGGCCCTGGTCGAGAAGCTGGTCGCGGATCCAGCCGGTTGCGCGGAGCTCGGTGCCGGCTGCCGCGAGCGGGTGGTCGAGCGATTCTCCGAGGACCGGGTGGTCGACCGGCTGCGCGCCGTCTACGTCGACGGTGGAGCGAGCCGCGAGATGAGCACCGATTCGGTGTGCCTCACGGTCGACGTCGAGGACTGGTACGAGGGCATGGCCGTGCTCGGCGAACCGGTCCCGCGGCCGCCGGACGCGCGGAGCGGGCTTTCGGACCTCGTCTCGCTGCTCGCGACGAGCCGGGGCTCGACGGTCACCCTTTTCGTGGTCGGCAACTACGCGGCGACGGTCGCGGCCGAGCTCGCCGAGCTGGCCGGTGCCGGTCACGAGATCGCGAGCCACGGGCCCGACCACGGTCGCCTTCCCGAGGAACGGGCTGCGCTCGTCGACTGGCTGCGCCGCGGGCGCGAGATGGTCGAGGACCGGCTCCAAGAGCCGGTGCGCGGCTTCCGCTCACCGCGCTTCGACTTCCCCACCACACTCGGGCTCGCCGGCTTCCGCGACGCGTTGGCGGAGGCAGGCTTCGGCTATGTCTCCGACACCCACCGCCTGGGCGACGGGTCGCCGATCAGGGAGCTGCCGGTCCTCACCACCCACGGGTTCCCGATCGGCGGTGGGAGCTACCAACGCGTCGCTACCGCTGGCCGCGCTACGTGCCGCGGTGGGCTCCTCGGCCGGACCCTCGGTGCTCTATTACCATTCCTACGACTTCGGGGCGACCCTCCCGCCCGCACGCGGCGTCCGTTCGCTGGCAGTGGCCAAGCAGGTGCTCGGGCGCAAAAGGATCGTCACGGTGTTCTCACAGGTGCTCAACCGGTATGGAAGCAAGGCATGTGGTCATGTCGAGCGGTGACTTCCAGACCTACTTCCACCGGCGCGCAGGGCGATTCGCCGCCTTCTACTCGAGCGAGTCGGTCGCGAGGGTCCTCGGTCGGGGACCGCTCTTCGACCGGCTCCGCCTCGCGGTCGAGATGTGCGATCGCCACCGGCGCCAAGCGGGTCCTCGACGTCGGGTGCGGGAGCGGGCCGCTGTTCGCCCCGCTGGCGTCCAAGGGGATCCACGTGACCGGAATCGACCCTGCCGAGGCGATGGTCGAGCTCGCCGCGCGAACAGGCGGAGGCCCTCCCCGGGACTGGTCGAAGTCGAACGTCGCGGATGGGAGGAGCTGACCGAGGTCGACGCGCTACGACGTGGCGGTGGCGCTCGGTGTGTTCGACTACGTCGCGACGCCCGCCGAGCTGCTCACCCGGATGGGAAGGGCCGCCGAGCACGTGGTCGCGTCGTTCCCCTCGCCCGGCCTACGGCTCGTGTTGCGAAAGCTCCGTTACGGCGCCCGCGGGGTGGGGGTGCACGGCTACCGCCCCTCCGATCTCCACCGACTGGCAAGGGAGGCGGGGCTGGTGGTCGACGAGACCTTCCCACTGGAGCGCGCCGGACACGTGGTCCATTACACGCGGGCAGCCGCTCCGCGGACGGTGGCGGGCGCGGAAGGGAGCTGACTGCCGCGCCGCTCAGCGGCTCGAGCGTGCGAAGTCCTCGCTTCTCCACGAGGTGATCGGGAAGCGATCCAGCATGCGCCGGAGGGTGGCGAGCTGCCGGTCGTCGAGCTTGCGCTGCCACGAGTCGGAGAGCTCCGAGGCGACCCGGTCGATGACGAAGCCCGAGCCGGGCCGATCGTGACCCACGAGGAACTCCTCGGCGGCGGTGCCCCACTCGAGCCCGAGGTCGGCATAGAGGCTGCGGAACCCGGCAGAGGTGTCGGTGCAGAGGTCCTCGTGGGTGCGGATGTGCCACTCGGGATGGCGGCTGTGCGCGTCCTCGAGCGCGGCGATCAGCAAGCCGATGCGCCAGCTCATCCGCTCCACCGGATCGTCCCCAGGGAGCGGCACGCCCCAGGGCTCGACGTAGCGCGACGCGGATTTCGGGGCGGTTCTCGATCGTCGAGTTCCGCGAGTCCTTCAGGTTGACCTCTATCCAGCTCGCGAGGACGTTGGCCGGGTGGCGGAGCAGCAGCACCACGTCGAAGTCGAACTCGGCTGCCAGCCACTCGACGGCCAGTTGCGCATGGATGGACTTGACGACGAAGCGCGCCCAGACGTTGTCCGGCGGCACCTTGGGATTGCGGGCGATCGTCGCCGCGGTCCACGTCACCGGATTGAGCCTCCCCTCGTAGTGCCGGCCGACCGAGCCCGGTCCGAGCATGTGGCGCGCGAAGGTCGAGCGGCGGCTCTCGCCAGCACCGGCGAGGATCCACTCCCACAGCCGACGGTAGGCCCTCGGGGCCGAGCTCTCCGGCCCGAGCACCGGGTACCTCCCGACCTTCGCCTTGGCATGGATCGCGGGGGGCTGCTTCTCCTCGTTGTCGGGCTCGGAGATGGCGCACGTGCCGGGAGCGCAGGCGAGCGCCCGCATCGTCCAGGTGGTACCCGACCTCGGGAGACCAACGATCAGGATCGGTCGCACCGCGCTCATTGTGTCACGCGACCGGCGCCGAGCAGGGCGCCGGTCACCCTTGCGGGCAGACCGGGGTCGCGGCGGCGGATGCCGACCGCGCTGGCGATCGCCCCCGTGCTGAGGACGGCGGCCGCGACCGCCGCGGCGAACGGTGTGCGACGGGCGCCCGCGAGACGCTCGGCCACCGCGGGGCGCCCGCCGGCGAGCTGCGCGACGACGAGCTCGTGGTAGATCTGGCACGGCCGGGACATCGACCCCTTGTGCTTCTCGAGGAATCGCCGCCTGCCCTCGACGAACGCGGAGCCCTCCCGCGTGACTCGCGATCCCCTGTGCTGGTGGTACGCGTAGAGGACCGAGGGCACGGTGCAGATCGGACGGGCTTCGCGCGCAGCGCAACCAGAGGTCCCAGTCCTCACAGGAGGGCAGCGCCGGGTCGACCGCGAGATCGGGTCCGAACAGGTCACGCCGGATGACCCCGAAGGGCAGCGCGATGAAGTCGAACCAGAGGAGCTGGTCCGCACCGTAGCGGAGCGGACCTCGGAAGAGCGCGGTCCGGCCTCCCGGGTCGTGGACCACCCGGTGCCAGGCCGACACCACGCCCACCCGCGGGTCGTCGGCGAAGCGGTCGAGGACGGTCGTGGCCGCTCCCGGCAGCCAGGCGTCGTCGTCGTCGCAGAAGCCGAGCAGGTCGCCGCGTGCGGCGGCGATCCCGCGATTGCGGGTGCCCCCAGGCCCGAGGGACTCGGGGTTGTGGAGGACCGTCACCCGCCGGTCGCACGAGAGGCGGTCGGCGACATCGGAGGTGGCGTCGGTGGAGGCGTCGTCGACGATGACCAGCTCGATGTCGGTCACGTCCTGGTCGAGGACCGACCGGGCGGCGCGCTCGAGCAGGCCGGGCCGGTTGTGTGTCGGCATCACGACGCTCAGCAGATGGGTCGGCACAGGCTCAGGTCCCGTTGCGGAGGAGCTTCCCGGCCCGGCACGTCACCATCCTCGCCGGCCCCCTCACAGGCGCTCATGATAACGAGGGGGTCTGCCGCACTATTGTCTCGCCTCGTCGTCGTGTCCGCGAGCAGGGTCGGGCCTGTGCCCACGGGGGGTTTGAAGGTGATTCCGGGCGACATCGTCGAGCGCCTCCGGTGCCCGGCCTGTGGGAAGACTCTCGACGACGAAGGGGGCGAGGTGGTCTGCCCTTCGGGCCACCGCTACTCGATCGAGCGGGGCTATCTGGACTGTTCCCGAGGGAGGCCCGGCCCGGGTTCGACCGAGCGGACCTTCGCCAGCTTCGGCTTCGAGTGGACGAGCTTCGACGACGTGCGCGAGGAAGACGAGGGGTTTGCCGAGGTCTACTTCCGCGATGTCGACCTCACGACGCTCGCCGGCAAGATCGGGCTCGACGCCGGCTGCGGGAAGGGCCGGTACACGCGTGTGCTGGCAGCGCACCTCCGTGCGACGGCGGCGCTCGACGGCTCGGCCGCGGTCGAGGCGGCCGCGCGGAACCTCGCCGAGTTCCCGTCGGTGCTGGTGGTCAAGTCGGATCTGCGTGACGCCCCGTTCGCTCCCTCGAGCTTCGACTTCGTCGCGAGCCTCGGTGTGCTCCACCACCTCGACGACCCGAGAGCCGGGTTCGACCGACTGCTCACCTACCTCGCCCCGGGCGGCCAGATCCTTCTCTATCTCTACAGCCGCCCCTCGACACCGGGGCTCCGCGCCACCGCCCTCCGGCTCGCCGCCATGCTCCGTACGGTCACCGTCCGCGTCCCGCACCGGCTGTTGAAGGCGTTGAGCGCTCCGATCGCGGTCTGCCTCTACTACGGGGTGGTCGTACCCGGCTCGATCGGGGACCGGCGAGGGGTGCAAGTGCTGTCCCGACTGCCGATGGACGCCTACCGCGGCAAGCCGCTGCGCAGCCTCGTCCTCGACACCTTCGACCGCCTGAGCGCGCCCGTCGAGCATCGCTACGTGTGGGAGGAGCTCGCCCCCTGGTTCGCCGACACCGGATTGGTCGTCGACGCGGCCCGCGACGAGACCGGCTGGTTCGTCCTGGCCCACCGGCCCTGAGCGCAGAGGATCGGAGATGGCCGATCGGAGCGTCGTGGCGCTGATCCTGACCCATAACGCCCCCGAGTCCCTGCGGCGGTGCCTCGAGGCCATCGTGGGCCAGTCCACTCCACCCGAGGCGGTGCTGGTGGTGGACAACGCGAGCACCCCGCCAGTCGAGCCGGACGGGTGGCCGGCGGAGGGGCCCACCGTCACAGTCGTGCGCTCGGAGGTCAACACCGGGCCGGCCGGCGGGTACGCCGAGGCATTGGAGGAGTTCCTCGCATCGGGCCACGGCCACGCATGGGTCCTCGACGACGACATGCGACCCGAGGTGCACTGCCTCGAGCGCCTGTGGGCCGCCGCGTCGGAGGCACCCGAGTCGGCGTTCGTCTTTCCGGTCTCACAGCAGGCGGACGGCTCCTACGGGGTGTGGCCTTCCTGGTGCGGCTTCGTCGTCTCGCGCCAGATAGTCGCCGCGGTCGGCGTGCCGAGGGCGGAGCTCTTCTGGTGGGCGGAGGACACCGAATACCTCCAGGCGCGCATTCCGGGTGCGGGCTACGAGCGACGTGTCGTCGAGCACGCCGTGGTGTACCACGACGCCGTTCGCCAGAGCGACACCGTCCCACTCTGGAAGTACTACTACGAGGCTCGCAACATGCTCTGGGTGCACCTGCACGTCAAGCGGAGAGTCGGGCGCTACCCGCGCAGCGTCTCGAAGCTCGTCGCGAGGGCGGTCTTGCGCGAGGGGGCGGGCCGGCTGCAGCGGGTCGAGGTCATCGCGAGAGGACTGTGGGACGGTGCGCGTGGCAACCTCGGCATCCGGTTCCCCGTCGAGCCGATGCAGGAGCGCACCGCGTCACCGGACGATCCTGCCCGCTGATTCGTCGGCTGGGTCGACGAGCTAGGCGGAGCTCCGGCGCTTCGTCAGCGACACGCTGACCGCGCGCAAGGGCGCGGTCAGCCGCCAGCTCGACGATGCCTTCAGGTTGGCCAGCTCGCGCTGGGCGATGTCCAGCCTGGCCCCGAGATCCAGCCTGGTGAGGCGGAGGAGTTCGACCGCGGCTTCGAGCTCGCGGTTCGGTGTGCTCAGCTCGTGGCGCAATCGCAGGATCGAAGTCGTCCAGGGGGACTCTTCGCAAGGGAGCACCGGCGCGAACGGGCGGTGGCCACCGCGCGACGCGGCGAGGAAGCCGGCGAGCTCGCGCTGTTCGGGCAGGCAAGCGGTGGGGGAGTCCGCTCGCCCCTCGCTCGCGTGGTGGGCGAGCTCGCCGGCGATCGAAGCCGTGACGGCGTCGAGGTCGAAGCGCAGCGACGAATCCGCGAACTGATCCAGTGAGCCGAGCCACGAGAGGAGGTCGCCGAGGCTCGCCTGCGTGTCCTCGACGACCGATTCGTAGTCGAGGACGAAGGTGTCGACGCCGTCGAGTGCGTCGACGGCGGAGCGGTTGTAGCGCTCCCAGAGCGCGAGGCCGTCGGGGAGGGGCATCCCGTCCCTCTCGAGAAGGGAGCGCGCGACGGCGATCGGCGACCGCCACACGAACACCGCGGCGACCGGCGGGACGAGCACGTCGCGCCAGAACGGCAGGACGAGGCAGAGACGGGGGTCCTTCCAGACCGAGGGACCCGACCCCGGGTAGGCGGTCGCGAGCACTCCCTTCGGGTCGGGCGCTCCGAGGATCTCCGGGCCGTGCTGCCATCCGCGGGGCAGCTCGGGTGGGGCGTCCCAGCTGCCGTCGAAGCGGGCCAGCAGGTCCTCGTCGTAGAGGGCGAGGGAGAGGCTCTCCCAGTGCTCGGGGTTGCTCTCCGCCCACTCCACCCGATCGTCCGGGTGACACTTCTGGAGCCCGGTGGCGGCCAACGCCCCGGTCACCGCCGAGGTCCCACTTCGGTGCATCCCCACCACCAGCACCCACGGACCGGGGGAGTGTCGGTCGATCACGGAGGTGTCACGGGAGCCAGCGGCGCGCCGTTCGGTACGCGGATGCCACCCTGGGCGACCGTTCGAGCCCCGTCGTGACGGTCCGCTTCCACCTCGGTCCGAGGCCGAAGCGCAGGTGCTTGGCCGCGCGACGGTTGGTCTCGCTGGCCACGAGGCCGACCGAGACCAGGTAGCTCCGCACCGACCTGCTGGCCTTTTGGACCGGATCGTCCTGAGAGGGATCGTCGACCCGGTCCGCGCCCTGCTCGCCGGTCGCCTGCAAGTAGGTGACCGGCGGGTCCGCGACCGGAACCGGTTTGAGGGACCAGACGAACTGCTGCACGTTCGAGCTGGGATTGCACGCGTCGGCGAGGACGTGGAGCGCGCCGATCATCTCGGCCGGCAGCCCGTCGCCCAGGTCCATCGCGTACTGGTCGGTGTGGAGCGCGCTGAAGTCGTGTCGCGACACGACGGTCCAACCGGAGCGCTCGAAGAGCCGCTCGAGCGTCTCCTCCGAAAAGAACCGGAGATGAGTGCTGTCGAGGAGGCCGCGGTCGGTCGGGACCCACCGGCCGCAGAGCAGACCGAGCCCCATGTCGAAGTGGGTGGCGTTCGGCACCGACGCCACGAGAGTCGGCTCGCCGTGCTTGAGCGACCAGGTCGACAGGGCGGACAGAAGCTTCTGCGGCTCGACCAGGTGCTCGACCACGTCGAGCGCCATGAACGCCCCGACGTCGCCGATGTCGTCGAGCGCGGCCTCGAGCGCGCCGAGGTCGGTGAGATCGCACTGCGTGGCGGGTATACCGGCCTTTTGCATCAAGTCGACCGCGATCGGGTTGAGCTCGAGCCCGTGGTAGTTGACGCCGGCATCGCGGAGCACGTGGCTGACGACGGCGGTGCCGGCGCCGAGGTCGACCACCGCACTCGACCCGAGGCCGAGGTCGCGGACCAGCTCCGCGGCGTGCGCGACCGCGCTGTCGTGTCGGAAGGGATAGACGTAGTCGAACGGCCGCGGGTGGTCGCCTTCCGTCTCGCCGTCCGGCAGCGGTGTGAGGTCGCCGCGGCGCTGATCGCTGCTTCCTTGGGGATCGAGGAGGACGGCACGGGTGGCCTCGAGGAAGGCGCGCCCGTAGTGCTCGTCGGGTTCGAGGTGGTTTCCCTCCGCCCACTCGTTCCAGGCGAGGATGAAGAGGTAGTTCTCCTCGTCGCGGACTCCGGCGGTCGAGGCGACCGCGCGTCGGAGCCAGTTCTCGTAGGCCTCGGGCGTGGCGCCCGTCGTAGATGGTCGCCCCGTGTCGCCGACGGGGGGTGTTGTCCCACCCGACCATGACCGAGGGGAAGCGTTTCCACGGCGGTGCCGGACGCCGCAGCTCTGCCTCGAACGCGCGGACGTAGTCGACCATCCGGTGCCCGCGGAACGCCTCGAGCGGGAGCGAACGTGCCGGCTCGCCTCGAGGGGCATGAACCCGACCGTCGCGTCGAGGCCGAACGTCTCGGGGCCGCCGGGCGGTGGACCGTGGCTCTCGACCCAGCAGAGGTAGAGATCGGGGAATCCCTGTCTGCTGCGCCTCGGTCGCGCCAGATCTCCGCGGTGCGCGGCATGTCGGGGATCAGCTCCGCCCGGTAGACCAGCATCAAGGGCCGGCCGTCGATCTTGATGTAGCGGTCGTCGGCGAAGGCGGTGCACAGCCATCGGATGTGGGCGAGGTCGTCCTCGTCGCCGAACTCCTGGGGCATCAGGACCTCGCCGGTCTGCGCATCCCAGTTGCGGGTCCACTCCTCGTTCGCCCAGCACAGGGCGAACGGGAAGTCGGGCGAGCCCGACGCCAGCACCTCGTCGAAGGGGCGCTCGAGCAGCCGGCGGCCGTGGAACCAGTAGTGGTAGTAGACGAACCCCGAGATGCCGTGCTCGGCGGCCAGCGCCGCCTGTGCCTCGCGTACCTCCGGAACCCGCAGGTCGTAGTAGCCGAGCTCGCTCGGGACGTGGGGCTGGCGGTGGCCCGGGATAGAGCGGCTTCGGCCTTGGTCACGTTGATCCACTCGGTGAATCCGCGGCCCCACCACTCGTCGTTCTCGGGGATCGGGTGGAACTGCGGGAGATAGAAGGCGAGTGCCCGCGGTTTGCCGGTCCCCGGCCCGGCCCGGCCCCCCGTCTCTCCCATGCCGGCAATCATACGACAGGCAGTCCGTTCCCAGGCCTGGCGGGACGGCCGTCGCTCGTACCTTGCACGAGCCCGGCGCGCTTCGCTGCCGACCGCAAGAGAGCGGCCCCGGGCTCCCCCCTGGGGGCGAAGTCACTAGCCGACGGTGTCGCCGGTGTGGAAGTCTTTGGGCCGGTTGCAGCAACGCTCTTACCACGACGAATCCCGGGGGGTTTGGATCGATGAGTGCTTTCCGTTCGCGTTGTTCTCGCTGTCGACGTTCGCCAAGGCAGTGGTCGCCGGGCTGATCGCCGACGGCCGGTCTGACGGTGGTCGCGGTTCCGGCCGCCTTCGCCACCGCCCCGACAGTGACCGCGGTCAGCCCGACGAGCGGGCACGCGCCAACGGCGGGACGACCGTGACCATCACCGGCACCGGCCCTCGGGAATGTCACCGCGGTCCACTTCGGCACCCAGGCGGCGGCCTCCTTCACGCTCAACAAGAGCACCACGATGACCGCGGTCTCCCCGAAGGCGGGCTGCCGGTCACCTCGTCAGCGACGGTCGACATCACGGTGACCAACGCCGGCGGCACGTCCCTCGACGATCGTGCGGCCGACCACTTCACCTTCATGTTCCCCGCCCCGACCGTCGACCGGGGTCTCGACGGTCGCGAGCCCCGCCCGGCGGACCTACCGGAGGCGGGACCGAGCGTCACCGTGGCGGGCACCAACTTCTTCGGGGTCACCGCGGTCCACTTCGGGGCGACTCTCGGCACCGAGCTCCTCGTGAACTCCGCTCGACTCGCTCATCGTGACCGCTCCGGCCGGCACCGGCACGGTCGACATCACCGTCACCAACGGGACCGGTACGTCGACGGCGGTCAGCGGCGGACCACTACGCCTACAACTCGACCCTGGCGATGGCGCAACGGCACCGGGGCGTACGCGACCGGCACCCAGACCTCCTCGAACACGGCCGCCCAACCGCCGGTCGACAACTTCAACGTGCTCAGCCTGATGACCGGCGGCCCGGCGGTCGATCCCTCCACACTCACCGTCGTGACCCCGCCCGCCTCGGGGACCATCAGCTTCAGCGGCGGCAACTTGTCGTACACGCCCGTCTACACCCAGTCGGGCTCGGCGGGAGCCTGGACCTACGATCGTCTCCACCTCCGGCACCCAGACCGGGACCATCGCCATCTGCGCGACCGGGTTCACCTACCCCTCGCCGGGCAACTGCGTGACCGCGACCATGACCTTCCTCCAGACCGAGACCGGCTTCTACATGGGTGGCGTGGTCACAATTCCACCCTCGCTCATGGTCGGCGTCTCCGAGGACACCGGCAACGGGGTGTCGGTCCCCTCGACCGCGACCCCCGGGTCTGTGATCACCTCGATCTCGGCGCCGGCCCAGGCCATCATCCCGGCGACCCAGTCGGGCATCACGGTGGACAACGTGGGCCAGTACTCGGCGATGACCCCGGTCCCCACCGGGCTGACCTTCGTCCCGGGCTCGCTCAGCGTCGAAGGCGGCGACTCGAACGTCTCGGGCAAGTACACCGTCTCCTACTGCACCGCGGCCATGGGGTTCATACCGGGTGAGTGCACCGCCCAGATGACCGGCAACTACAAGACGACCTATCCCTACATCGAGACCTTCTTGAATCCGTCCGTCAACATTGCGGGTGGGAACACGCTCACCCTCCCGACGATCACCGCCTCGTACACGGTCAACGCGGCCGACACCATCGGCTCGACCATCTCCTCCTACGAGACCGAGTTCGTCGCCTCCACGACGGTCGGGAACACCATGCCCTTCACGACCACCGTGCTCGACGCCTACCCGAGCATCAACAGCTGCTCGGGCACCGGAATCGGCTGCACCCCGCCCTACCAGGCGCCCTCGCCGCGGTGGACCCTCACCGTCGTCGCCGCCCCGACGGTCACCGCGGTCAGCCCGAACACGGGCCCGACCGCGGGCGGCACCGGCGTGACCATCACCGGCACCGGGTTCACCGGCGCCACCGCGGTCGACTTCGGCGCCAACGCGGCGACCGGCGTGACGGTCAACTCGGACACCTCGATCACCGCGACCTCGCCGGCCGGGCAGCGGCACGGTCGACGTGACCGTGACCGCGCCGGGCGGCACCTCTGCCGCCAACCCGCCGGGTGACCAGTTCACCTACGTGGGGGCGCCACCCGTCCCGACGGTGACCGCGGTCAGCCCGAACACGGGTACGACCGCGGGTGGCACCGGCGTGACCATCACCGGCACCGGGTTCACCGGCGCCACCGCGGTCGACTTCGGAGCCAACGCGGCGACCGGAGTGACGGTCAACTCGGACACCTCGATCAGCGCCACCTCGCCTGCGGGCAGCGGCACGGTCGACGTGACGGTGACCGACGCCGGGTGGCACATCTGCCGCCAACCCGCCGGGTGACCAGTTCACCTACGTCGCCCCGCCACCGGTCCCGACGGTCACCGCGGTCAGCCCGAACACGGGCCCGGCCGCGGGCGGCACCGGCGTGACCATCACCGGCACCGGGTTCACCGGTGCGACCGCGGTCGACTTCGGCGCCAACGCGGCGACCGGCGTGCACGGTCAACTCGGACACCTCGATCACGCGCCACCTCGCCCGCGGGCAGCGGCACGGTCGACGTGACGGTGACCACCGCCGGCTGGCACCTCTGCCGCCAACCCGCCGGCTGACCAGTTCACCTACGTTGCCGCCCCGACGGTCACCGCGGTCAGCCCGAACGCGGGCCCGGCCGCCGGTGGCACCGTCGTGACCATCACCGGCACCGGGTTCACCGGGGCGACCGCGGTCGACTTCGGGGCCAACGCGGCGACCGGCGTGCACGGTCAACTCGGACACCTCGATCACGCGCCACCTCGCCCGCGGGCAGCGGCACGGTCGACGTGACGGTGACCGACGCCGGGTGGCACCTCTGCCGCCAACCCGCCGGCTGACCAGTTCACCTACGTTGCCGCCCCGACGGTCACCGCGGTCAGCCCGAACACGGGCCCGGCCGCCGGTGGCACGTCGGTGACCATCACCGGCACCGGGTTCACCGGCGCGACCGCGGTCGACTTCGGCGCCAACGCGGCGACCAGCTTCACGGTCAACTCGGACACCTCGATCACGCGCCACCTCGCCCGCGGGCAGCGGCACGGTCGACGTGACGGTGACCGACGCCGGTGGCACCTCGCCGCCAACCTCGCCGGCTGACCAGTTCACCTACGTTGCCGCCCCGACGGTCACCGCGGTCAGCCCGAACACCGGCCCGGCCGCCGGCGGCACTCGGTGTGACCATCACCGGCACCGGGTTCACCGGCGCGACCGCGGTCGACTTCGGGGCCAACGCGGCGACCAGCTTCACGGTCAACTCGGACACCTCGATCACGCGCGACCTCGCCCGCGGGCAGCGGCACGGTCGACGTGACGGTGACCGACGCCAGGTGGCACTTCTGCCGCCAACCCGCCGGGTGACCAGTTCACCTACATTGCCGCCCCGACGGTCACCGCGGTCAGCCCGAACACGGGCCCGGCCGCGGGCGGCACCGGCGTGACCATCACCGGCACCGGGTTCACCGGGGCGACTGCGGTCGAACTTCGGCGCCAACGCGGCGACCGGAGTGACGGTCAACTCGGACACCTCGATCAGCGCCACCTCGCCCGCGGGCAGCGGCACGGTCGACGTGACGGTCACCACCGCCGGGTGGCACCTCTGCCGCCAATCCGCCGCGGCGACCAGTTCACCTACGTCGCACCGCCACCGGTCCCGACGGTCACCGCGGTCAGTCCGAACACGGGTCCGACCGCGGGCGGCACCGGCGTGACCATCACCGGCACCGGCTTCACCGGTGCGACCGCGGTCGACTTCGGCGCCAACGCGGCGACCGGAGTGACGGTCAACTCGGACACCTCGATCAGCGCCACCTCGCCCGCGGGCAGCGGCACGGTCGACGTGACGGTCACCACGCCGGGTGGCACCTCTGCCGCCAATCCGCCGGGCGACCAGTTCACCTACGTCGCACCGCCACCGGTCCCGACGGTCACCGCGGTCAGCCCGAACACGGGTCCGACCGCGGGTGGCACCGGCGTGACCATCACCGGCACCGGGTTCACCGGCGCGACCGCGGTCGACTTCGGCGCCAACGCGGCGACCGGAGTGACGGTCAACTCGGACACCTCGATCAGCGCCACCTCGCCTGCGGGCAGCGGCACGGTCGACGTGACGGTGACCGCGCCGGGTGGCACTTCTGCCGCCAACCCGCCGGGTGACCAGTTCACCTACATTGCCGCCCCGACGGTCACCGCGGTCAGCCCCAGTTCGGGCCCGGCCGCGGGTGGCACCAGCGTGGCCATCACCGGTACCGGCTTCACCGGGGCGACGGCTCTGAAGTTCGGGGCCAACGCGGCGACCAGCTTCACGGTCAACTCGGCCACCTCGATCAGCGCGACCTCGCCCGCGGGCAGCGGCACGGTCGACGTGACGGTGACCGCGCCGGGTGGCACTTCCTCCGCCAACCCGCCAGGTGACCATTTCACCTACGTCGCGGCAGGGTTCCAGATCTCCACGTCGTCGCTCCCCGATGCCACGCCGGGCGTTCCCTACGGTCCCGGCGGATTGGGGGTCGTCCTCCAGACCTCAGGGTCCGGAGCGGGAGCGACCTTCAAGTGGAAGAAGGGCGCGGCCCTGCCGAAGGGCCTCAAGTTGACCAAGGGTGGGGTTCTGACGGGGACGATCAACCCGAAGCATGTCACGGTGGGTAGCAACCTTCCGATCTCCGTGCAGGTGACCGAAACAGTGATCACACCCGTCGAGATCAAGCCCGGCAAGTTCAAGGGGGTCAAGGTCAAGACGACGGCCTCCAAGACACTGACCCTTCACATCGCCTGACAGCGTCGGTTCGCAGCGGCCGGACTGGCAACAGGGCCGGTAGCAGGGACCCGGGTGGCCGCGTCGGTCACCCGGGTCCTTCGCGTATACGGAGCAGCGATCTCGCCTGCTGCGCGACTGTCGTTCCGCGGGTGGCCCGCCAGGAAGGGTGGTTCAGCCCGGAACGGCGAGGACCGTTTCGATCACGCGGTCGAGCTGGTCGTGGGTGAGCGCGGAGCCGGTCGGGAGACACAGCCCGTGCTCGAAGATGTCGGCGGAGACGTCACCGCCGATGCGACGGGCGTCCTTGAAGACCGGCTGGAGGTGCAGTGGTTTCCAGGTGGGCCGCGACTCGATGTCGACCGATTCGAGCGCCAGCCGGATCTCCTCCCGATCGGCGCCGAAGGCCTCCGGATCCACCAGGACGCAGGTGAGCCACCAGTTCGGTTCCCCGTACTCTGCGATCGGCATGAAGCGGATTCCAGGTATCCCGGCCAGGGCCTCGTGATAGCGCTCGCGGATCCTGCGGCGGCGCTCGATGCGGTGGTCGAGCCCTCGTAGCTGAGCCCTGCCGAGCGCCGCCAGCAGGTTGGAGAGCCGGTAGTTGTAGCCGAGGACCGAATGTTCGTAGTGAGGGAAGGGATCCCGAGCCTGGGTGGCGAGGAAGCGTGCCTGCGCCGCGAGTTCGGCCGAATCGGTCACCAGCATACCGCCACCGCTCGTCGTGATGATCTTGTTGCCGTTGAACGAGAAGACGGCGGTCGAACCGAACGAACCGGCGGGAGCGCCGCGGTAGGTGGCGCCGAGAGCCTCGGCGGCGTCCTCGATCAGCGGGATGTCGTACCGGCGACACGACGGCGAGAGGCGCTCGTAGTCGGCCGACTGACCGTAGAGATCGACCGCCACGACCGCCGCGGGCAGCCGTCCGTGGCGCGCTCGTCGCGAAAGCTCCTCGTCCACGAGGTCGGGGTCGATGTTCCAGGTCGACGGCGAAGAGTCCACGAAGACCGGTGTCGCGCCGAGGTAGACGACCGCCGAGGCGGTGGCGACGAAGGTGAACGACGGGACGAGCACCTCGTCGCCCGGGCCGACGCCGGCAAGCAGAAGCCCGAGGTGGAGCGCGGCCGTCCCACTGGAGAGGGCGACCGCGTGATCGACGCCCGCCCGGTCGGCGAGCTCGCGCTCGAATGCGTCGATGTCCGGACCGACCGGCGCGATCCAGTTGGAATCGAAGGCGTCGAGCAGCATGGCCCGCTCCTCCGGCCCGACCTCCGGTGGCGAGAGGTAGATGCGGGTCACGTGCGGGCCTCCTCGTCGGGGGTGAGCGCTCCCGTGGCTGCGGCCACCGCCATCAGCACGATCGCCGCCGCGACGTCGAGGGCCACCGCGACGGCCGGCGACGCCAGAACGACCGCCAGTACCGCGCCGCCGGCGAGCAGCGCCTCCATGGCGATGTAGGCCAGGCTGGCTGCCGTGCGCGGCCATCCTCGGTCCACCAGACGATCATACGGATGGCCGCGGTCACCGGCGACCAGCGACCGCCCGCCGCGGAGCCGACGCACGATCGCGAAGGCGACCTCGGCGGCCGGCACCGCCACGACGGCGAACGCGGCCACACCGGTCGTGACGGCGGCGCCGGGTCTCCACGCCTCGGCGAGCAGCACGACCAGGCCGGTGCCGAGGAGGTAGGAGCCGCCGTCGCCCAGATACACCCGCGCCGGAGGGCGGTTGTAGAAGAGAAAGCCGGCCAACGCGGCTGCGAGTGCGATCCCAAGCTCGCGTCCCGAGCCGTGCAGGATCGCCGCGAAGGCTGCCGCGCCGACGGCGACCACACCGGCTGCGAGCATGTCGAGCCCGTCGATGAGGTTCACGCCGTTGACGAGCAGAAGAGTCGCCGCCACCAAGAGGACCGCGGCGACCGCTCCCGGCAGGCGGACCGGACAGGTGACCACCACGACGGCTCCGATCGCCAGCTGGCCGATCAGGCGTGCCGGCGCGGAGAGGTCGAACCGGTCGTCGGCGACACCGAGACAGAGCCCTCCGGCGAGCGGCCAGACGACGCTCGGGCGACCGGTCAGCACGCCGACCACCGATCCCGCAAAGACCGCGACGCCCCCCAGATACGGGACCGGTGCGACCTGAGGCTTCAGCGGTCCGGGTCGATCCACGATGCCGGTCCGCTTGGCGACGACCATCGCCAGCGGGGTGACGGCCACGGTGACCGCCAGGGCGACCACCGCGATCGAAGGGCCGGTCATGCGCGTGTGTCCGCGGACGTCCCATCCCCGCCGGCGCGCCCCCACTGCATGAGGAGCGATTCGGTACCCGCATGGAGCTCGAAGCGGTCGACGGCGGCGAACCCGGCACCTTCGTACAGCGCGATCGCCCCGGCATTTTCGGCGC
Source organism: uncultured Acidimicrobiaceae bacterium (assembly GCA_963784155.1). Classification (GTDB taxonomy): domain Bacteria; phylum Actinomycetota; class Acidimicrobiia; order Acidimicrobiales; family RAAP-2; genus Bog-756. The sequence goes on along the minus strand of CAWAQF010000006.1, from coordinate 208,517 downwards.
CCACCACCACGTGCGCGGCGTCACCGCCGCGGACGGCGACCTCCTCGAGGAAGGCTGCGACGAGGGACCGGCCCGTGCCGCGTCGCCGTTCCGAGGGGTCGACGGCGATCGCGAGCAGCTCCGCCCCTCGGCCGACCCCGTTTCCCTTGGAGCTCGCATGGCCCAGCGTGTCGAGGACCCGCCGCCAGTCGGTGAGCAGGCGACCGGCGGCCGCGGCACCAGCGACGAGGCCGTCCCGGACGAGGAAGGTCCGGTACAAGGCGCCGACGTCGGTCGTCCCGGCGACGAAGCCGACGACGACTCCGTCCGCCTCGGCGATCAGCAGGAACGAGCCCGGGTCCCGGCCGATGCGCCGGTAGAGGCGGTGGAGGAACCGGGGACCGAGAAGTGAGAGGAACCCCTGGGAGATCTGGAGCGAATGGAGCGCAGCCGCAGCCGACGCGTCGGCGTCGGTCGCGGCGCGGACGACGATGACGCGGCTCGCGTGGTGGTCGCGGTCGCGCTCGTCCGGAGGAAGCGGAGCTCCGGTGGTGGCAGGGCCGCTGGATGGCGTCCGGCGTGCTTCACCTGTCGGCCCCATCGTCGTCCCCCCGGCCCGACCAGAGCGGGCCCGGATCGTGCGCGGCCCGTCGCCGCAGCTGTTGCGAGTCTACGACCTGTTCCGAAATCCCTCGATCATGCGGTAGATTGGCAGGTCATGGATCGGGGGACGGGGGCGGCCGGGTCGGGGCAGTACCAGATGTCCCAGTTGCAGAACATCGAGGCCCAGTCGATCCATGTCATGCGCGAGGTGGCGGCCGAATTCGAGCGGCCGGTGCTGCTCTTCTCGGGTGGCAAGGACTCGGTGGTGATGCTCCGCCTGGCGCAGAAGGCGTTCTGGCCAGGGAGGATCCCCTTCCCCGTCATGCACGTCGACACCGGGCACAACTTCGCCGAGGTGCTCGAGTTCCGCGATAGGACGATCGCAGACCTCGGCGCCACGCTGATCGTGGCGTCGGTGCAGGATTCGATCGACGCGGGGCGGGTCAGCGAGGAGTCGGGTCCGAGCCCTTCGCGCAACCGCCTGCAGACGCGCACCCTCCTCGATGCCATCGCCGAGTACCGGTTCGACGCGGTCTTCGGCGGGGCCCGGAGGGACGAGGAGAAGGCGCGGGCGAAGGAGCGGGTCTTCTCGTTCCGGGACGAGTTCGGCCAGTGGGACCCGAAGAACCAGCGTCCCGAGCTCTGGTCGCTCTACAACGGGAGGCACCGGACCGGCGAGCACATCCGGGTGTTCCCGCTGTCGGACTGGACCGAGCTCGACATCTGGCAGTACGTCGCCGACGAGGCGATCGAGCTGCCCTCCATCTACTACTCGCACCGGCGCGAGGTGTTCCGTCGTGACGGGATGCTGCTCGCGGTCGGGCTCCATGTGAGCCCGAGAGAGGACGAGGAGGTCTTCGAGGCCACCGTGCGCTACCGCACGGTGGGCGACATGACCTGTACCGGTGCGGTCGAATCCGTGGCGGCTACGGCGGTCGACATCGTGGCCGAGGTGGCTGCTTCGCGGCTCACCGAACGAGGCGCCACCAGGGCCGATGACCGCACCAGCGAGGCGGCCATGGAGGACCGCAAACGCGAGGGCTACTTCTGATGGAGCTGCTGCGCTTCGCGACGGCCGGCTCGGTCGACGACGGCAAGAGCACCCTCATCGGGCGGTTGCTCTACGACTCGAAGTCGATCTTCGAGGATCAGCTGGAGTCGGTCGAGCGGGTCAGCCGCCAGCGCGGCGACGAGTACACCGATCTGGCACTGCTCACCGACGGACTGAGGGCCGAGCGGGAGCAAGGGATCACCATCGACGTCGCCTACAGGTATTTCGCGACGCCGAAGCGCAAGTTCATCATCGCCGACACTCCGGGTCACGTGCAGTACACGCGCAACATGGTGACCGGCAACTCGACTGCGGACCTCACCTTGGTGCTGGTCGACGCACGGAAGGGGATCGTCGAGCAGACCCGCCGGCACGCCTTCCTCGCCTCCCTGCTGCGGGTGCCGCATCTTTTGCTGTGCGTGAACAAGATGGACCTCGTCGGCTACGAGCGGGACGTCTTCGAGTCCATCCGTGAGGAGTTCGCGGCGTTCGCGAGTCGGCTCGACGTCGCCGATCTGAGCTTCGTTCCGATCTCGGCGCTCCAAGGCGACAACGTCGTCCAGCGGTCGGCCAACATGCCCTGGTACGAGGGCGCCTCGCTCCTCCACTACCTCGAGCAGGTGTACATCTCATCCGACCGGAACCTGATCGACCCACGCCTTCCCGTCCAGTGGGTGGTGCGGCCGCAGAACTCGAACTATCCCGACTACCGCGGCTACGCGGGGCGCGTAGCGGGCGGTGTGTTCCGTCCGGGCGACGAGGTGCTCGTGCTGCCCTCGGGTCTGACGAGCACCGTCGCGGGCATCGACACCTTCGACGGTTCGCTCGAGGAGGCGTATTCGCCGATGTCGGTCACGCTGCGGCTCTCCGACGATGTCGACGTCTCCCGCGGCGACATGATCTGCCGCCCGCACAACCAGCCGACGATCGGCCAGGACCTCGACGCGATGGTTTGCTGGATGTCGGAGCGGGACGTCGCCCCGGGGGATTTCTTCGCGCTGAAGCACACCACCCGCTGGGTACGCGCGGTGGTGCGGGACATCCACTACCGGCTCGACGTGAACACGTTGCACCGTGACGAGGCGGCGTCTTCGCTCAGCCTCAACGAGGTCGGCAGGGTGAGCCTCCGAATCACCCAGCCGCTCTTCTACGACAGCTATCGCCGCAACCGGCAGACCGGCGCCTTTGTCCTCGCGGCCGAGGACACCAACGTGACCGTCGGAGCCGGCATGCTTCTCGGCGCCGACTGAGGAGGTCAGGCCGCAATGGCGTCCTCGAACGTCACCTGGCACCAAGGTGAGCTGACCCGGGAGGAGCGCACCGACGCCCTCGGCGCCCGTGGCGCGACCCTTTGGCTGACCGGGTTGTCGGGTTCGGGCAAGTCGACGGTGGCGGCGGCCCTCGAGCGAAGACTGATCCTCGCCGGTCGCGGGGCCTACCGGCTCGACGGCGACAACCTGCGCACGGGGCTCAACGGCGATCTGGGGTTCCGCCGCGAGGAGCGCGAGGAGAACGCCCGCCGGGCCGCCGAGGTGGCCTGCCTCTTCGCCGATGCCGGGTTGGTGGCGATCGTGGCCCTGATCAGCCCGTACGCGGTTTCCCGGCAAAGGGCCCGCGAGCTCCACCGGCGGGCCGGTCTCCCGTTCGCCGAGGTCTACATGGCCGCACCGGTCGACCTCTGTGCGGACCGTGACCCGAAGGGTCTCTATGCCCGGGCAACCTCCGGAGGGATCGGCTCGTTCACTGGCGTGGACGACCCCTACGAGGTGCCTGAGGCCCCTGACTTGGTCATCGAGCCGGGAACCCCCGTCGACGAGGCGGTGGGCGCAGTCGCCGCGACTCTGGAGCGCATCGAAGCGCTCGGCGACCGGCCCCGACCTGCCGTCCGCTGACCACTCGAGTGGGCCGCTCCGCTCCAACCACTCACCGTCACCGGAGAACGCCTCCTCGCTGTCGGAAAGGAACTGCCAACGAGCCAACCGGTAGCATCGTTACGCAGGGAGAATCTCCCTAGTTTTGGGGATGCCGGAGGGCGTCGCGGGCGGGGAGACTGACAGTAAGTTACGCACGAGCGGGGAAGGCGGGCTGCGGAGGGCCTGTCGACGACCAGGGGTCGTGAATGCACAATCGGAGGAGGAGGGCCAATCGCTGGCTGGCGGTAGTCGCCGCCTTCCTGGTCGCGCTCGGCGCCGCGCTGATGGGCGCCGGTGCCGCGTCCGCCTCGATCCCGGTCGGCCACCACCCGTCGTTGCGCTTCTGGGACAGCTACGACGTAGTGACGATGATGGTCCCGACGAAGAATTGGTGCCCACAGACGCAACCGATCTGCACGTGGGAGCTCTACGTCAACGAACCGGACATCCCCGCTCAGACCGTCGTGGGGACCGCGACTTCACCCGCCGGCGCGGTAGTGGTCCTCGAGGTTCCATACCCGAGCAACTTCTGCGGCGTGATCCAGGCCGACGCCATCGTGGGACCCAATCCGTGGCTCTTCGAATTCGGCCATCGGCACACGATCAATACCTGTACGGATTCTTCGACGACCAGCACCAGCACCTCGACCTCGACCTCGACCTCGACCTCGACCAGTACGTCGACCTCGACCACGAGTACCACCGAACATCCTTCGAGAACGACCACTACCACTGGCGCCCACACCGCTGCGGCGTCGGTCCTTCCGTTCACTGGCGGAAGCGGGTCGACTCCCACCTCGGCGGCGGCCGACGTGGCAGCGACGACCGCCACCACCGCTGTACCGGCGACCCTGCCGTTTACAGGAGCCGACATCAAGCCGCTGCTGATCGTCGGTGCCGCGCTCATCGCGGCCGGCCTCGCCATCCTGACCACACTCGAACAGCGGAGAAGGGCCTTGCGCCGGCTCGGAGCGGTCGTCGCCACGAGCGCCGACTATTCTTCGAGGGCCTCACACTGGTTCCTGGGGGACTGACCTCGAGGGCCGGCGGCGTCCGTCGACTGCTGGTTCCGTCCTGGGCGGATGCCGGCTTCCGATCTCAGGAGGGAACTGGTTCGGTCCTCCCTTTGCCTTCTATCCCGACTTCTCCTTGTACGTCGGCGTCGTCGCGGTGGTACTGGCACTCGTCGGGTCCGTCACCCGATGGCGCAGCCCAAAGGTGAAGGCGCTGGCCGTCACTGGGCTGGTCGCGCACTTGCTGACCTTCCTTCAGCCTGCGATCGACCTCGCGCAGCACGCTCCTTCTTCAAATCCGTGCGTTGGCACCGTTCGTTCATCGTGACCGTCCTGGTGCTCGCAGTGCTTGCGGGTGTCGGATTGAACGCGCTGGTGCGCCGGTCGTCGAGCCGAAGGGTGCTCCGCATGTCGGGAATCCTGTTCGGTGCGTCTGCCGTAGCCTTGCTCCTACTCTGGCTCTTCGGCCGCGGCGGTCTCACAGCGGCCGAAGACCGGGTTCGGGCACAGAGCTTCCTCTGGCCGGCGATCGGGTGCGCGGTGGGCCGCCTTGTGGTGGGACCCTTGTCCGAGCCAGAACACACGGACACCGGCACCGGGATGGAGAGGGATTGCATTCGCCAACCGCGGGAGAATCGCGGGCGCGGTCCTACTGGCTTGTGAGGCGGGCTTCCTCCTCACCGCCGGCGCACCACTGGCCTCGTCGAGCTCGCAGTACTTTCCGTCTACACCCGCCCTCCGATCGCTCCAGCGTGTGGTGGGTGGGTCCCTCGTCGGGCAGGGAAAACGGTCCTGTCTGCTGACCGGGGCTTCGCAGCCCTATCTCGGGTTGACCCCCGAGGTCAACGACGCGTACGGGATCCGGATGTTGACGATCTACGACCCGGTCTATCCGTAGGCCTATCTCAATGCATGGTCGGCTGCGACCGGTCAACGCCACGTGTGGAACAAGGTCGCGGGGTACCAGGGCTCGGTCCTCGACTCACCGTCGATCTTCTGCCCGTCGATCACCACGGTTCGCGAGGCGCGCATCTTCGGAATCTCCTACGTGCTCGAACCCCATGGGTCCCCCGGCCCGCCGGGGACTGTGCTCGAGTCGAGAATCGGCTACGAAGAGCTCTCACCGGGTGCCCGGTGCCGCCTCCGCGACCACCACACCCCTGCCGGCGAAGGGGCTCCCGCCGATCGATGCAATCGGTACGCCCGGTCGACGTCAGCCATCCGAAACCCGGCGGCGTGGAGGATGACGACGGAGTCGACGGCACCGCAGGCCCTCCGCCTTCGCGTGACCAACGTGCCGGGATGGCATGCCACCATCGACGGCAAGCCGCTTACGCTCGAGCCGTACGCCGACGTGATGCTTCAGGCCCGCATCCCTGCGGGCCGCCATGTCGTGGAGCTCGACTACTGGCCGACCACCTTCACGCTAGGGATCGTGATCGCCGCTTTGAGCGCGCTGTTTCTCGTTGTGGCGGTCGTCGCCGAACGCCTCCGGCCGGATCTTTTCGCAGGAGTTCGGCGTCGCGGCGCCGGATGAGACCTACACCTGCTCGGCGTCACCTACCGGAGGTTGGTTGTCGGGCGCAGTCACGGGCGCCGAGGATGGCTCGGAGCCCGCTGTCGCTGCCGGTGCGGACAGGAGCGAGGTGGAATCGCCGGGTACCGATGGCGTCGCGGCGCCGTCCTCCTTCGATTCCGGACCGGGAGCGCTCGCCCGCCGCATGCGGTATGCCAGGTAGGCCGTCACGGCGAGGGCCACGACTCCGAAGACCACCGCCGCCTCACCCCGCCGTTTGTAGTGGCCCCGACCGTGCTTCTGGCCGAGAAAGCTCGGCAACTTGTGGATTGGCACGGTGAGCCACTCGATGCCCACTATGAGTGCCAATATCCCGACGATGGCCAGGACGGCGATGCCGATCCACTTCCAAGTGCTTGACTTCATGGGGCGCGACTCTACTTCTTGACGGATTCCGATGCCGAGTGATTTGGACGTGGTCGGCGCAATGCCATTTGGGTTGCTCAGCGGCGCTTCAGCGCCTCAATTGCCAACACCGCGAGGGTGGCCCTCGCTGTCGATTCCCAGTTGAGCCCCGAGGAGTGCTCGAGTGCGCCGATCCCCAGGCGCTTCCGCAGTACCTCGTCGGACAAGATCGAGTCGAGCGCCGTCATCATCCCTTCGGTTTCCTCGAAGAGGATCCCCGTCTCGCCGTCGACCACTGCGTCCTCGTGGCCGCCGATCTTGGAGACGACCGACGGTGTCCCACACGCGCCTGCCTCGGTCAGGGTCATCCCCCAGCCTTCTCGAAGGGAGCTCGACGCCACCACCCATGCCTTCCGGTAGAGGCCGATCAATTCCGTTTGATCGACGTAACCAGGCAGCGACAGCCACGCCTCGGCTCGGTTGGCTCGAATCAGGGACTCCAGTTTCGGGCGTTCGTACCCCTCTCCGGCGATGACGGCATGCAGGTCGGGGTGGCGGGCCTTCAACTTCACCAGCGCCTCGATCAGCAAGTCGAATCGCTTGACGGGCACGAGCCTGCCAACCGCGATGACCAACGGCGCTTCCGAGCGGGTCGCTCCCGGCGAGAACTGCGGTTCGACCCCTGGGGGGACCACCGAGATGTTGGCGGCGGGCAGCCCAAGCTGTTCGACGATCTCGCGTTTCGACGAAGGTGACAGGGTGATGATCCGGCTGCGACGGTAGACCGGGGGGGCGAATCGACGCTCGATCGCGTTGCCGACTGTTGCCATGCGCTTCGGCAGCACCATCTTCCACATCTCGGCGTGCACGTGATGAAGGAACACCACGCGTGGGCAGCGCGCCCAGAGCGGCGAGAAGAACGGCATGCCGTTCCAGATCTCGACGAGACCGTCGGCACGCCCGAGTCCGCCGATGAGGCCGGCAGCGACCGTGCGGGGGAAGATCGAGTAACGACCCGATTCCCGCGCCACCTTGTAGCCACTTCGTCTGATCGAGATGGGCCCGCCGGCCACGGAGGAGGTCGTCATGTCGATCTTGAGGCCGGCCCGCGACCAGGCCGACAGGATCCGGTGGGCGTGGAGTTCGGAACCCCCGGCTTCAGGGTCGTCGAAGTCTCGCCATGCCACGACCTCGATGTGCCGGAGAACTGCGGCCCTTGCGATCTCCGACAGGCTCATGTCGGCGAACTGCCGCAGCTCGGGTGATTCGAGGCTTCGTTCCTGCGGCTCTGATCGTGCGTCGGTCGGTGCGCCCCTGTCGAGGCTGCGGGAAGGGAGCCGGACCGAGCCCAGACCCCGCCTGGCGGTGCTCTTCACCGGAGGGTCGACCCCCACGGCGTCATCGGCAACTCATCGATCCGGGCACCGCGGCATGCTACTCCGGAGCCGGGTCACGCTGAGTGACCATTTGTCTGCTCCGCCGACACAGTGAGTCGCCTCGTCAGACCACGATCCGCCGGCAACCGCTGTGGTCACTCACTATCGAGGTCGGGCGCGGCGTATTGTGTCGAGACCGGGGATACGGCAGGCTAAGGGCGATCTGCCATCAGGAGCATCGGCCCTCCAGCGAGGCGGGTGCGAGGGGGGTGATGATGAAGACGCTGTTGAGCTTGGTGATACCTGCCTATAACGAGGCCGATCGGCTGTCGGCTGGTTTGGATCGCCTGATGGGCCAGATCGCAGCTGACACGACCGAGGTCGTCGTCGTCGACGACGGGAGCACGGACGAAACCGTCGAGATCGCTCGCGCCTCACTGTCCTCGCTGCCGCAGCACGAGGTACTGTCGTTCGCTCACAATCGTGGCAAGGGCGCGGCCGTCAGGGCTGGAGTGGCGCGGGCGCGGGGCGACGTCATCGCTTACATCGATGCCGACATGGCGACTGATCCGCAGGACCTCTCGTCGTTGGTAGGCGCTCTGCAGAAGTGTGACCTTGCAATCGGCTCGCGGGCGCACGAAGGCTCGATGGTGAAGAGGAATGTCCATCGCCGGGTGATGAACCGCACCTTCGGGACATTGGTTGCCCTGATGACAGAGCTTCCGTACATGGACACGCAATGCGGCTTCAAGGCGTTCCGCGGCCCGGTGGCGAAGCTCTTGTTCCATGGCAGCCGGGTGGATCGTTTCGCGTTCGATGTCGAAGTGTTGGACATCGCTGCGAGGCTGGGACTTCGGTTGGAGGAGGTTTCGGTTCGTTGGACCGACGTCGCCGGGAGCCACGTTCGACCAGTGCACGACGGACTGCAGATGCTGGGAGACGTGGCGCGATTCCGGTTCATTCGCAAGCGTGTGCCTCCTGTACAAGGCGTCCTGATGCCAGGCGTGCCGATCGGGGATGCCCTCACCTGCGTGCAGCCTCTAATTCGGAATGTCGACATCATGATCAAGTGGAAAGGCGGCACAGCCGTCCTCCTCCCCGGATTGCCACCGACCACCTCGCAGAGGGTCTCGAAACGGCTGTTGTCAGACCTTGCCGCCTACAGACCTGAGAGATTCAGCGTGGAGTTCGAGGCTCTCGTCGCACCGATCTCGGCGATCGATGTCCACGCGAAAGAACCCGCGATGTGAAAGGGATCCGGAGATCGGTCGCTCTGTTCAGCGCGTTCCGCCGAGAGGCCTCGGACCCTGCAACCTTCTACGGTCTCCTTGCCGACGACACCGTCTCGGATGTCGCCAACTACTCCCAACTGAGCGGCTGCACCGTTCTCGATGTGGGCGGAGCATCCGGATATGTCGCTGACGCGTTCCGCGAGAGCGGCGCCTACGCCTTCACAGCCGAATACGACACGAGCCAGACGACCGAACACGGTCGGAGACTTGTCGATGGAATCATCGCAGACGGATGCAGCTTGCCGATCGCGACGGGCGCCGTCGACGTCGGTTATTCCTCGAACGTGCTGGAGCACGTCGTCTCGTACGAGCGCATGCTGTCGGAAATGGTCCGAGTGGTCGCTCCCGGTGGTGTGATCTACATCACATTTACAAACTGGCTCTCCCCATGGGGAGGCCACGAGACCTCACCCTGGCATTATCTGGGCGGCGAATGGGCGGCTCGACGCTTTGAACGCAGGACGGGTTCACCGGCCAAGAACCGATTCGGCCAGAGTCTGTTCAAGCTGAGCGTGAGCGACGTCATGCATTGGTGCGAGACGTGCCCCGAAATCGAAGTGCTGGACGCGTTCCCTCGCTACTATCCGCGTTGGACCAAATGGCTCGTCAGGATTCCCTTTCTTCGGGAGCTCCTGACCTGGAACCTGGTCGTGGTCATGCGCCGGAGGAGCTCCGTACTGTTGGATCAGTAGCGTTCGGCTAGGTTGGCACGACCGTAACGGCCCTCGGGGGCGTAGCGGCTCCAAGGGGGAAGGTCTGAGGTTGTGATCCCGCAGTGGCTGCAGTCCGCGCCAGCTTTCGCAGGGATCTGTGAAGCGGGCGATCGATGCGCATAGCTTTTGTCAGTTGGCGCGATCTCGCCAACGAGCTGGCCGGCGGATCGGAGGTGTTCATCGACCGGCTCGCCGTGGAGCTGTTGCAGATGGGCCATGAGGTGGCACTGCTCTGCGGAGGGCCCGTCGGGAAGCGTCCCTACCCTGTCTTCGACCTCGGGGGAACGTATTCGCAGTATCTGCGGGCACCGTGGGTCCATCACCGGGAGGTGCGTGGCTGGGATCTACTGGTGGACACGGAGAACGGGCTCCCTTACTTCTCCCCGCTCTGGCGGAAGAAGGCCATCCTCGCCTGTGTTCTTCATGTGCACACCGAACAGTGGGACGAGCGGTTTCCCGGTCCGATTGCAGCTTTGGGACGCTTCACGGAGTCGAAGGTGATGCCGCTCGTCTACCGCCGGACACCGTTTCTCGTGATCTCTGCTTCCACCGCTTCCTCACTCGAGGCGATCGGCGTTGAGAGAAGTCGAATTCACATCCTGGAGCCCGGGGTCGATCCACCGACGATCGAGGCCGGCGCGCGGTCGGAAGAGCCGCTGTTCGTCTGTCTGGGTCGTCTCATGCCGTACAAGCGCGTCGACCTCCTCCTCGGGGTCTGGGAGCAAGTTCACCGAGTCGTCGGCGGCGAGTTGGTCATCGTCGGCGACGGTCCCGAGCGTGCTGCACTCGAGGCCAGGGCCGGCGCGGCGGTGCGATTCGTCGGCCGGGTCGACGACGACGAGAAGTGGGAGCTGCTGAGTCGGTCGTGGGCGCTGCTGCATCCGGCACATCACGAGGGCTGGGGAATCGTGATCGTCGAGGCCGCCGAGGTCGGGACTCCGTCGATCGGCTTCAACGTGCCAGGGGTGAAGGACTCCATCGTCGACGGTGTCACCGGGATACTGGTCGATTCCGAATCCGATCTGGCGCGCCGATGGATCGAGCTGGCGGAAAACCGTGCGCTCCGACAGCGCCTGTCGGATGGGGCCCGCGCTCACAGCGCGGACTTCGGCTGGCAAAATGTGGCCTCCAAGTTCTCCAGGATCGCAGCGGACGTCGCTGCGTCGAGTAGCGACCCGTGTCGATGACGACGATCACCAGTGAAAGCGAGCTCGGAGAGCTCACCGACGCGGCATGGGAAGACCCGGTCGCCCCGTGTCCCGACCCGCTCGGCCGATCGGCCTTGGTCGGGCTCGGAGCCCTCTTCCTGCTCGCGGCGTTTATTCAGGCTCCAGGGTCGATCGTCGACGACACCAAGCTGCCGGTCCTGATGACGCCGCTCGCCTGGATGGAGTCGGCGCTACACCTCTGGAACCGAGACGGTCGCATCAGGTTCCGTGCAGTCCGAGACGTTCGGCTATCTCTTCCCGATGGCGCCGTTCTTCGAGATGATGCACGTGCTCCACGTCCCGGTGTGGATCGGGGAGCGGGTCTGGCTGGCACTTCTCTTGACCGTCGGGGCGTGGGGCGTGATCCGCATGGCCGAGGCGCTCGGAATCGGAAAGAGGTGGGCTCGGGTCCTCGGCGCCATCGCCTACTGCGTCGCTCCGATCGTCGTCGACTGGGCGACCATCTCGGTGGATCTACTGGCCGTCGTGTTGCTCCCCTGGATGTTGGTACCCCTGATCGTCGGTTGTCGGCAAGGATCGCCGAGACGTGCGGCGGCCAGGTCCGGAGTTGCTCTTGCCCTGATGGGGGGGGTCAACGCCACCGTGATCATATCCACGCTTCCCCTCGCGGTGATCTGGTTCATGACGCGGGCCAGAGGCACGCGGCGCCGGCGCCTCGTGCAGTGGTGGTCGCTCTCGGTCGTGCTGGCCTTCTTCTGGTGGCTCGTCCCGACCTTCCTGCAGGGCAAGTACGGGTACAACTACCTGCCCTACACCGAGACCGCCCGCGAGACGACGGCGACAGGGCCTGCCTTCGAGGCGCTTCGTGGCGCGTCGAACTGGCAGAACTATGACGACATCGGTCAACCTCTCGTGCTCGGTGGATGGACTCTGGTGACGTCACCCTTCGCGATCATCGGCTCGACGCTGGTGGCAGCGCTCGGTTTGGCAGGGCTGATGAGGCGAATCCCCGAGCGGTTGTTCCTCGTGGCCAGCATGAGCTTCGGAGTGCTGGTGATCGCTGTCGGTTTTGTCGGTCCGCTCGGTGGACCGCTCTCGAGAGCAGTCATCTCCTTGTTGTCGGGCCCGCTCGCCCCGCTGCGGAACATCTCGAAGTTCTCCCCCGACGTGTGCTTGCCGCTGGCGCTCGGCCTGATCTGGTTGGTGTCGACCGTTTCGCTCGAACCCGTCCTTCGTCCCGTCCTGCGTCGCCGCAGTCGCTCTCTGAGCCGCGCGATGTTGGGCCTGTTGGCGGTCATCGCAGTCGTATTGGCCGCGATGCCCTTCTGGCAGGCACAGCTCTACGGGACTGGTGGGTTTGCGAGCATTCCCTCGTACTGGACGCAAGCCGCGAACTGGCTCGACGGGCATCAGGGGCGCCAGACGGCCCTCCTCGTGCCAGGCTCCCTGTTCGCTGACTACACCTGGGGCAGTCCTCAGGACGAGCCGCTCTCGATGCTCGCCTCCACCTCGGTGACCGTCCGGTCGATCATTCCACTCGGGTCGGGCGGGAACACCGAAATGCTCAGTACAGTCGAGGCCGCCCTCGCCACCGGGAACGCGCAGCCGGGTCTCGCCGGGTATCTCGCACGGTCGGGCATCGGCTACGTGGTCGAGCGGAACGACCTCAATCTCGCCGAGACGAGGGCGCTGGCGCCCGCGAGGGTCCACCAGGTCCTCACCGAGAGCCCCGGTCTGGTCGAGGTGGCCTCGTTCGGACCGTACCTACCGAAGAGCCAGGTGGCAGAGGGTGACCTTCCGGCCTATGACGCGTCCCTCGGATCTCCACCTCCGACCGGTCGAGATCTTCAGAGTCGAACCGCAGGTGTCGGAGATCAACACCTATCCGGTCACGAATCCGGTGATCGTCAGTGGCTCGTCGGGCTCGCTGCTGCCGCTCGCCGGCACCGGGGTGCTGGCTGGTCGTGCGGCAGTCTTGTCCGACGATCCCCGTGGTGCTCAAGCGGTGGCACACGTCGATTCGACCTGGGCGGTCACCGACGGCAATCAACGCCACGCCGTCTCGTTCGGCAAGATCGACGACAACGTCTCCTACCTGCTTGGAGCCAACCAGCGACTGCCCGGCTCGGATCCCACCGTGCCTCTCAACTACGTGGTGCCCAAGGTGAGCGACGCACAGACCGTGGCGTCACCCATCGGTGCCGAGTCGGTCTCGGCCACTTCGTACGGATCGAATGCGCTCTCAGACAATCCGTCCGAAGGTCCTGCGTCCGCATTCGACGGCGACCCTTCGACCGCCTGGATTGCATCCGGCACGGGCATGTCCGTAGGCCAATCGGTCGCGATCAGATTCTCCAGCCCTATCCGCCTTGCCGCGATCGCCATCTCGCAGTTGAGCGGCGATCCCCGACGCCCCACCATCGAGCGAGTCATCGTCGTCACCGATCGTGGCTCGGTCCGCCGAACGTTGCCCGCCGGAAGCAGCCCGACTTGGGTGACCGTCGCCCCGGGGCTGACGCGCCATCTCACCATCGGGATCGATGCGGTTCGTCCACCGGCTCATCCCTCCGAGCCGCCGCTCGGGGTCGGCATCAGCGACGTGACGATTCCGGGAGTGTCCTTCCGTCCCGCCATGCAGCTTCCCAACGATCAGCTCTCGGCCTTCTCGGGTGCGGCGCGCAACACCGCGGTCGTGAGCATCAGCGATCCGGTCACCAATCCCAACCTCGACTTCACGGTCCCCGCGACCGCCGTGCCACCGATTCCGCGGAAGTTCGAACTGGCGAAAGCGATGTCGGGCGTCATCACCGGTAACCGCAGTGCCGAACCCGAGCGCCTCGCTCGACCGCTTGGTGTCGGGGGTGGCGACGCCATCGGACCAGCAGCCCCAGATCTCTGCCAGCTCCTCGCTTCGTAACCTGCCCCGGTTCCGTCCCGAGAACCTCGTAGAGAGCTCCACTTCTCCGTGGATCGCCGGGGTCGACGATCCTGACCCCACGTTGACGCTCCGCTGGAGCGGAACGCGAGCCGTCGGGTCGATCTCTTTGGGTCTCACCTCAGAGGCGAGCCGGCCAACCACGCTGGTCATCTCCGGGGCTGGGGCGAGTCGCGAAGTGTCGGTCCCCCGGGACGGAGGGCTGATCTCTTTCGCGTCCATGACGACTGACACACTCACCATCCACTTCGTCGGGGTCGCGCGACGAAGTGGTGAGATCCCTTCGGGCCCGCCTACCGGCCGGGGTCCCGATGCCGCCGCCGACGACGCTGCCCGTCGGACTGGCGTCGCTCGGCGTCCCTGTACTGGGACAACAGGTGTCGCCGGCACCCTTGTCAACCAGGCCGATCGCACTTCCCTGTGGCTACGGCCCGGCGTTGCAGATCGACGGCACCTCCGAGTCGACCTCGGTCACCGGCTCGCTGGGCGACCTGATCGACCTCCAGCCGATGAACGTTCGCGTCTGCGGCACGCCAGTCGCCTTCTCGGTCGGCCGGCACACCATCTCGTTTCCTGCTGGAAGCGCGTTCAGGATGACCAGCCTGTTCGTCGACAGTTCCCAGAAGGTCTCGGCGGGAGTGCGCCCCGTTCGCTCGGCACGCGTTCTCTCGTGGTCGTCGAGTAGTCGCAAGGTGGCGGTGGGGGCCGGATCCACGACCTACCTGCAGGTAGCCCAGAACTTCAGCGCCGGCTGGGTCGCAACCTTCGACGGCAAGACGCTCGCACCGGTCGTGCTCGACGGTTGGGAGCAAGGTTGGATGGTCCCGGCGGGAACGGCCGGGACCGTCTCGATGACCTTCACGCCGGATCACCTCTACCGAGCCGGGCTCCTGCTCGGGGGTCTGCTCCTCGTGTTGCTGTTCGTTCTGGCACTCGTGGGTCGTGACCGGTCAGCAACGGATCCGATCGGGCCCCGGCGCAAGCTCCCGGTCGCCGCCCTGGCCGTCGTCGCCGGATTCGTCGCGGTCTGTGTCGGTGGTTGGCTGGCCCTTCTGCTCGTTCCCCTCGTCGCGATCGTCCACCGATGGGGAGACGACGTCGATGGCGGCAATCGGGGGCATCGCATTCGTCATCGCAGGTGTGACCGTCGCAGCGGATCCCGTCGTCGACACAGCAGCCCACAGGGCGACATTCGGCGCTCCGGCTCAATTGTCGTCAGTACTCGCACTCTGCGCGGTGCTGAGCGTCGTGATCGTCGGAGAACATCGACGGCCGGGTGAGGATCAACCCGGGACGGTCGAGCCCTCAAGGTGATTGTGGGCTGCGGCCCGATGCCCAGATTTGCCGCCGCTGACGGCAGGGCTCCGCGTCGTTGCTCGCCACGCGGCACCGACGTCTGCGGATGCTCTGCGCCGTCCCAGATCTGTGACCGCCCGCTGCCCCGCTCAAACGGTGCCACGCGGCTTGAACAGAAAGTTATGAACATACCGACGCGCGTAGAGCACAAGGTTGGTCGCGAATCCGCTGCGCGCCACTCGATCCGCCATCTTTCGCATTGATCGGCGATCCAGCTCTCCGACGTGTCTCCAACGCCCCTGCTGTAGGAAGTGGCCGTCGTACGAATAGTCGGAGAAGAACTCGACGATCGTATCGAGAGGAACCTGCCGATCCGCGTGCTGCTCGACCTCGACCATGACATTCGGACGCTGCTTCTCGAGGAGCTTCGTGGCTCCCGACAAGACCGAGAGTTCGTGCCCTTCGACGTCGATCTTCACGAACCCGACGTCCCCGAGCTCGAAGTCGTCCAAGCGGTAGGTAGCGACGGAGAGTTGCCTCCACCCGGATTGGATCCGGTGGCTGGGCTCGATGGTGGATCGGCCTTCAGTGCCGATTCCACCAGGCGGGATCCAAAGGGTGGCTTGGCCCGATCGATCGCTGAGCGCGGCGCGATGAAGGGTGACGTTGCTCGGCATCACCGGTGCAAGCCGGGTCACGAGATCGAGATTCGGCTCGAAGGAGTCAACCCGGGGAACACGCCGAGCCAATTGCCACGACCACGGTCCCCACCACATTCCGACGTCGACTGCACCGCGGCCCTTCGGTACGAATTCGTCGAGCCTCGCCAGTTCAGGCTCGACGAACCGGAATTGCCACGCGATGACGGGAACGAGGAGACGCACCGGTATTCGGACCATCAACTTGGAGGCAAGCCCAACGTCAGCCTTTCTCACGGTTTGGGAAGCTCCATCCTCATCGGGTACGGGCGGTCGCCAGTCCATATCCGTGTGCCATAGCGGTTGCAGGGCCGATAGATCGGGACTGCAGCCGTCCATTACAATGCCGACGGCCACCCGCCTTCGGGCCGCTCATGGACCGAAGAGTGTCGACGAAGCCGACGATCAGGACGCGGGCGTGAGGAACCCAATGCAGCTCGCAATCCATGACCGTCGCAACGCTACGCCCGATCCTGCTCTTTCGCGTCAGCGACGCGGGAGAGCAGTTCACGCTTTGTATCCGTATCTGCTCGTCGCAAGTGCCTATCTGCTCCTGTCAGTGATCATCTGGTGGGACGTCTGGACAGGGCACCCGGCGTCGAGCTCGACATGCGGATGCGGAGACGCGTCCTCATCCATCTGGTTCACCTCATGGCCGGCCCATGCGATCCCCAACGGGCAAAACCCGCTGTTCTCGACGACGGTGGGGTACCCGACCGGTATCAACCTCATCTTCGCCGCGTTCGGCGTCGTGTTGGCTCCAGTTACCTGGCTGGTCGGACCGGTTGCAGCATTGAACGTGGGTCTGACTGTGAGTCCTGTGCTCTCCGCCTTGGCGATGTTCGCACTGGCCCGGAGGTGGGTGTTCTGGTCGCCGGCAGCGTTCGTAGCCGGTGCGTTCTACGGCTTCTCCCCGTTCGTTCTGTCCAATCTCAGCGTCGCCCACGTAGACTTTTCGATGATTGCGATCCCTCCGTTGGTCGTGATCTGCCTCGATGAGCTTTTGATCCGCCAGCGGCGGAATCCGATAGCTACGGGTATCACACTCGGGCTGCTGATCACCGCGGAATTCTTCGTGGGTCTCGAGGTACTGATCCTCATGACCATAGAAGCTGCGATCGGGATCCTGTTGATCGTCGCCTACGCGGCACGGCAAAACCCGGCGGCTCTCAGGCTGCACGCCAGATCTGCTTCCAAGGGAATCGTCGCCAGCGTCGGGACCGCCCTCGTGCTTCTCGCGTATCCGATGTGGTTCGGGCTCGCGGGACCCGCCCACTTCTCCGGATCGATACACCCCGGACTGAAACTGACCGGATTCGGAGCCTCTGTACGAGACTTTCTCTTTCCGGTACTTACCGGTGATCAGTGGCAGCACATCGTGGGCGGATACCAGGGGCCTGTGCTCTCCTCGATGCTGTTCAGCGTGTACCTCGGTGCCGGTGTGTTCGCGGTGAGCATCGTCGGCCTTGTCATCTGGCGCGGGGACCGACGCCTGTGGCTCTTCGGGGTGCTCGCCTTCGTCTCACTGGTGTTGGTCACCTCGTCGGGTCCCTGGCTGGCGTCGGTTCCCCTTCTGCGCAACATCGTGCCCCAGCACTTCGTCGTGTTCGCGTACCTGTCGCTCGCCGTCATGCTCGCTCTGATCCTCGAACATGCTCGGAAGGGGGTCAACAAATGGTGGGAACGGAGTCCGAGCCGAACTGCCGACGAGTCGTCCCCTAGTGCGCGACGCGTTCCCCTGCATGGATGGAGCGGACCTCTCGCCGCCGGCTTGGTAGCCGCAGTTGCCATCGTCCAACCCGCCGTATATCTGGCCAGGACGATTCCCATGACCGTGGAACCGATCATCCTCCCCACTTGGTTCTCGACGGTGGCTCCGACACTTCTGGGGCATCCGGTGCTCCTGGCTTTGCCGGCGCCCTTCACCGCAACCAAGGCCTCCCTGACCTGGACGGACCAAGAGGGACAGACCTTCCCTTTCAACATCGGCTGGAAACAGGCCGCCCTCACCTGGCAGGCATTGGGCGGGCAGCGAACTTCAATCGTCGGTTCGGGTGGACTCGGCGCCGGGCTCGGCCACCGCGCCGGTGAGGACCAAGGTCAGAACGTCATCACCCGGGTCACCTTCGCCTACGCCTCGGCACCGGACGTCAACTCCGCCGACATGGCAGCCGTGCATCGATCTCTGTCGCAGTGGGGCGTGACAACCGTCGTACTGCCGGATCAACCCGAGCTGCCTGCCTACGACCAGGTCGCGTCGATCACCGCTATGGCCGCCCTGATCACCGGCGCCACGGGAGCAAGACCGGTGCACACGGCGCGCGCATGGGTGTGGAACGACGTCCATCGTGACGTTCCGACCGGCTATCCGAGCGCGTCGACGTACGCAGGTTGCGTCGGCACCCGCCCGGGACGAGGCGTGGTCGCGGTCGATCGGACCGTCTCGTGCATGCTGGCGTCCCAGGCTTGAGAGCGCCGTAGTCAGAACTCAGTCGACCGCACCCCACAGCCCGGTCGGACGGATCCCGCAGGCCACCTGGCGGGCGAGCTCGGCGCTGACCACGGGAAGGTCTGCGGCATGGGTGACGCCCAGCAATTTGGTGGTGATCGTCACGACCCTTACCGGAAGCCCGGTGCCACCGGTGACCATCGACGCGACGACCTCGGGCAACAAGACCTCGGCTTTGGGTGCCTCGCCAGCCTTCTTCGGCCCCGAACCGCCTTCTGCTTCGAGACCCGACGCGTCCATCGCGTCGTGGAGGACGTCCCAGACGGCCGATCGGAATCCCCACAGGTTGACCGAGGTCGGGAGCTCCGGAGCCAGGACCTTCGGTTCGACACCGTCGTTGGCGGTGAACTCGTCGACCGAGCTCCGAGCGACCTGGCGCCGCTCTTGCAGCCCGGTGAGGTGGCCCGTCTCGTCGACGGAGCAGATGCCCCGGGTCACCGGGTCGCCGGTCGCGACGGTGGACTCCAGTCGGTAGGCGACGAGGACGTGTTCCTTGGTGCCGGACTGGAGTTGCTCGGCAAGGACCCGCATCGCCACCTCGCCGTAGACGTCGTCAGCGTTGCAGACGCCGAAGGGTCGACCCCGCTCGAGAGCAGGCTCCGCGGCGAGCACCGCATGGACCGTCCCGAGTGGACGGCTCTGCTCCACGTAGCGGACCTCGACGGAGCTCGGCCAAGTTCGCTCGACGTGGTAGCGGATCGCCGGCCCGGTCTCGGGGTGGAGGACCAGCACGACCTCGCCGAAGCCCGCGGCGAGCCCGTCGCTGACCAGTAGGTCCAACACCGCCTCCCCGTGGGGTCCGATCGGAGCAAGCGGCTTGCAGCCGCCGTAGCGCCGAGCAAGGCCGGCGGCCAACACCACTATGGGGAGAGCCACTGGCTCGTCTAACCCCCCCAGCGGAGGACCGCGCTCGCCCAGGTCATGCCGCCACCGAAGCCGGTGAGCAGGACGTGGTGGCCGTCGTGGAGACGACCGGTGTCGAGCGCGTCGGCGAGCGCGAGTGGGATCGACGCGGAAGAGGTGTTGCCGTAGCGGTCGATGACGACGACCGCCTTTTCGTCGGGGATGCCGAGGCGTTGGCACGCCGCGGTGATGATCCGGAGGTTCGCCTGGTGGGGGACCACCAAGTCGATGTCGTCGGTCGTGAGACCGGCCTCGGCGACCGCCTGTTCGGCCGACTCGACGACGGCACGGACCGCCTTTCGGAAGATCTCCTTGCCGTCCATGTAGAGATAGCCGCCGTGGTCGCACTTGAGGAGGTGCCGGAGCGACCCGTCGGCACCGAGATTCCACGACAGCAACTGTCCGGGACCGTCGACCGCCTCGAGCACGACGGCGCCTGCGCCGTCGCCGACCAGCACCGACACCGTGCGTTCGTCCCAGTCGGTGATCCGGCTGAGGGTCTCCGAACCGATGACCAGCAGTCGCTCGGCACCGATGGCGAGCAGCCCGTGGGCCACCGTCAGCGCGTAGACGAAGCCCGAACAGGCCGCATTGACGTCGAAGGCACCGGCCGGCACGCCGATCCCGTCCTGCACCGTGGCCGACGTGCCGGGCACGATCTGGTCGGGGGTGGTCGTGGCGAGGATCACCCCGTCGATCTCGTCCGGACGGCGGCCGGCTCGTTCGAGTGCCGCCAGGCCGGCATCGATGGCCAGCTGGGAGGTCGTTCCGCCGATGCGCCGCTCGCGGATGCCCGTCCGCTCCCGAATCCACTCGTCGCTGGTGTCCATGATCACCGACAGGTCGTCGTTGGTCACCACCTTGTCGGGCACCGCGATGCCCCACCCGGTGACGACGCCGCCTCGCGTCGGGATCATGGTCGGGCGCTCACCGGTCAGCCAGCCTCGAGCACGTGGATGCCGATGAACGCGGCGTCGGTGGTGCCTGCATCGGTACCGATCATGCCACCTGTGTTGGTCGCGACGGCCAATCGAGCACCCTCGACCTGCCTCCCGCCCGCCTCACCCCGGAGCTGGACGGCGAGCTCCACCACCTGGGCGATGCCGGTCGCGGCGAGCGGATGACCGCGGCTGACGAGACCGCCGCTCGGGTTGACGGTCACGCTCCTCCCCCCGAGCCCGGTTTCGCCGGCCATCGTGGCGGGGCCCGCGTCGCCCGGCTTGAAGAACCCGAGCGACTCGAGCGCGTAGAGCTCCTCGGCGCTGGTCGCGTCGTGGAGCTCGACCACCTCGACCTCGCTCGGATCGACGCCGGCTTCCTCCCAGGCGGCCATGCCCGTCTCCGCCAAGCGCTCGTGGTAGTCGATCTCGCCGGTGCCGGATCGAACCGTGCTCGCCCGGATGCGCGGAGCACCCGCACGTGGCGTCGCGGTGAGAACGGCCGCAGCCGCTCCGTCGGTGAACGACGAGCACATGAGTCGGGTCAGCGGTGGGACGATGGCCGCAGCCGCGAGCACTTCCTCGAGGGTGACCTCCGTTTGGAACTGTGCCTTCGGGTTGAGCGCGCCGTGCCGCCGCGCCTTGACCGCGGCTGCCGCGAACTGCTCGAGCGTGGCACCGCGCTCGGCCATGACCGACGCGGCCCATCGCGCGTTGAGTGCCATCAGGACCGAGCCCGAAGGGTTCTCCCACTCGTCGTGCATGAAACGGCGGTCCACGACCGGAACGCCGTCCTCGATGCCGGCGAGCGTTCCCTTGCGATCATCGGTCCACATCTTCTCGACCCCGACGGCGAGCACGGTTCGTGTGCCGGCGAGGGCGGCGAGGGCCGACAGGTGGAGCGCGGACGCGCCGCCGGCGCACGAGTTGTCGACGTTGACGATCCCCGCGTTGCGCAGTCCGGCGTGTCGTAGGAACGACTGGCCCCGGATGCACCCCTGGTCGAGCAGTCGTCCTGCTGTCGCATTGGCGAACACCACGAGATCGACGGAACGGGCGTCGACCTCCGCCTCGGCGAGTGCCTCGGCCACGACGCAATGGGCCATCTCCTCGGCACCGACGTCGCGACGGTTCATCGGAGTCATCGCGGTGCCGATGAGCTGCACGGTGCGTTCCATGGCGGTCAGGTCGTCCCGATCAGGCTCGGGCCGGGACGGGCGCGGTTCGGAGGGCGCCGACGAGCTGCCCGAACTGGTCCAAGGGCTCGTCGGCGGTCACGTAGACCGCAACGTGCTCCGCGCCGGCCCGTCGGTACGCCGTGATCGTCTCGGCCACCTCCGAGGCCGTTCCGGCGACCAGGTGACGCTCGAAGGCCTTGGCCGGGATGCCGTACATCGAGGACATCCAGCCCGCACCGCGGCTCGAGGCTCGCCCCGCGTCTTCGTCGATCGAAACGAAGAGCACCATTGCCCGCTTGACCGCGTCGGCAGGTCGCTCGGCGCGGTCCACCTCCTTCGTCAGACGCTCCAGCGCGCCCGCGTACTCGGTCGGGTCGAGAAAGAGCGGCATCCATCCGTCGCCGATCCTCGCCGCCCGTCGCAGTGCGGCCTCGGAGGAGCCTCCGATCCAGACCGGGGCAGGCGGTGCCGCCGGCAGCATCCGGTAACGGTCACGAGACCGGTCGGCCGTCGACCATGACCGGCGGAGCTCACCGATCCCCATGTCGAGCTGGCGTCCGCGGGTGCGATAGTCGATACCCGCCTGCTCGTACTCTCCGGGGTGGCTGCCCACTCCGACACCGAGGATCAGCCTCCCCCCGGACAGCAGCTGCAGCGTCGAGACTTGTTTGGCGACCGCGCGTGCGTCCCGCAACGGGAGCTGGAGGACGCACGAGCCGAGGCGTGCTTGCTCGGAAGCGCTTGCGGCGACGCCGAGCACGGTCAGGCACTCGAGACACGGCCCGGGCCAGAAGAGATGGTCGCAGGCCCACAGGGCGTCGGCGCCGAGGGCTTCGGCGCCCCGGCAGACTCCCTCGAGCGTGCTGATGGCCGCCTGCGCTGAGCCGCTGTCGCCCGACCACGGATCGGCCGAGTTCTGGGGGAAGGTCGGAAGGATGAACCCGATCGGCCCCAGGACCGGCGTTGGGCGTTCCATGGCCACGAGGCATCGTAACCCCCGAGGTGGCTGGACTCGATCATCGCCAAGCGGCGTGGTGGGCCAGACGCCGCTCGTGGCCCGTGTTCGGGATCTGCCCCCGATACGGCAGAATGGAGGATGCGAATCGAAGGTCGGAAGCCCGGGTGGGCTCCCGGAGGTGACTCCACGTGACACACGGACATCCGGAGAACGAGGACACGAACGGGGCCGCCGTCGAGAGCCCCCGGGCCGGGCTGAGCGACGTCGAGCGCGCGGAGCGTCTCGCTGCTCTCACCGGGCTCATCGATCTGATGCGGCCTGCGGTCCAGGCCGACGGTGGCGACCTCGTGCTGGTTTCGGCGGACGTCGCCGAGGGCGTCGTCGAGGTCCAGCTCCAGGGTGCGTGCAGCTCGTGTGCCATCAGCTCGGCGACCCTTCAGGGAGGCGTCGAGCGGATCCTTCGCGACCGCCTTCCGTGGGTCACCGAAGTGACGGGCGGTGTGGACGAATCGATCGACCCCTTCGCCAGCGAGGCGATGGGACGCGGAGGCTACGTCCCGAGCTTCTGATCGGGACGGGGGACCACGAACATCGTCGTGGGAGTCGCCGCGGGCTGGCTCGGGTGCATTAGTTAGCAAAACTAACTAAACTGGAGGCATGGAATCCCCGACGGTGGCTCCCGCCCCAAGAGATCGCGGGCCCGGAAGGCGCGGGAGCCGCTCCGCGTCGGAGCGGAGTGATGCCGAGATGGCCTCTCGGCTGCGCCTCGCGGTGACCAGGCTGCACCGTCGTCTCCGGCAGGAGAACCCGGGGGACCTGACCGCTTCCCAGGCCTCGGCGCTGGTGAGCGTCGACCGCCTGGGATCGCCGACGCTCGGAGAGCTCGCCGGCCGCGAATCGGTGCAGCCGCCTTCGCTGACCCGCATCGTTGCTGCGCTCGAGGCCGGTGGCCTGGTGTCGCGCGTCGTCGATCCCGACGATCGCCGAGTCGTCCGCCTGACCGCGACCCCCGCCGGGGTAGCGGTCCTCGAGGAACGCCGATCGCTCCGCGACGCGTATCTCGTGAGGCGCCTCCACGACCTCCCGGCCGCGGACAGGCGGTCCCTCACCGACCTCACCGCCTTGCTCGAGCAGCTGGCCGAGGGAGACGAGTGATGGCCACTCTCAGGGCCGCCGCGCACCAGACCTTCAGTTCGCTCCGCGTGCGCAACTACCGCCTCTACTTCACCGCCCAGCTGATCTCGGTGTCGGGGACCTGGATGCAGTCGGTCGCACAGGCCTGGCTCGTTCTCCATCTCACCGGCAGCGGCGTCTCCCTCGGCATCGTCGTCGGACTGCAGTTCCTCCCGATGCTCCTCTTCGGCCCGTTCGGCGGCCTGGTCGCGGACCGGGTCGACAAGCGCCGGCTGCTCTTCGCGACCCAGTCCGGGGGCGGTCTGCTCGCGCTGGTGCTCGGAACCCTCGTGGTGACCGGTGTCGTGCAGGTCTGGCAGGTGTACCTGCTCGCCACGCTCCTCGGTGTGGTGAACCTGTTCGACAATCCCGCCCGCCAGTCGTTCGTCATCGAGATGGTCGGGCGCGACGACCTGCCCAACGCCGTGAGCCTCAATTCGGTCGTCATGAACGCGTCGCGAGTGATCGGACCGGCGCTCGGTGGACTGATCATCACCCTCTTCGGTCTGAGCGTCTGCTTCTTCGTCAACGCGGCGTCCTACATCGCGGTGGTGGTCGGACTTGCGATGATGCGGGTCGCCGAGTTGCACCGCACGGAACCGGTCGCCCGCGCACGCGGACAGGTGCGCGAGGGATTCCGTTACGTGTGGCGCACGCCGACCCTCCGGAACACACTGCTCGCCGTCGCGCTGATCGGGATCTTCGTCTACAACTTCACCGTCACCTTGGCCCTACTGGCCAAGGTGACGTTCGGCGGGGGAGCGGGCGCCTATGCGCTGCTCACGTCGTGCATGGGCATCGGCGCGGTCCTCGGGGGACTCGCCGCAGCCCACCGGGCAAGGCCGACGCCCCGGCTCCTGCAGGTGCTCGCGCTCGCCCTGGGGGCGCTGCTCGCGGCGGTGGCCCTCTCGCCGACCCTGGTCGTCGCGTGCGTGAGCATCGTCGCGATGGGCGCCGCCTCGATCGGGTTCGTCGCCACCGCGAACGCGACACTGCAGTTGACCTCGGCACCGGCCATGCGGGGGCGGGTCATGGCGCTCTATGCGATGGCCTTCCTCGGGTCGACGCCCATCGGTGCGCCGCTGGTCGGGGCCATCGCCCAGTGGACCGACCCGAGGGTGGCCCTGCTCACCGGCTCGGCGTCCGCAGTCGCCGCGGCCGGCCTGCTCACGTGGCACCACCGGACGGGACGCAGCACGGAGGTCTCCCCGTCGGGCGAGGAGGCCCGCCGGACCGAGGTCCGTGCGGTCGAGGAGGTCGAGACGAACCTGGCGCGGCCTGCCTGACCGCTCCGACCTTCAGGTCGGCTTGGGCTCCTTCGGGAGGCCGAGGACCCGTTCACCCACGATGTTGCGCTGGATCTCCGCGGTCCCGCCCCAGATGGTCTCAGAGCGGGAGAAGAAGAACGATGCCTGCAATTCGCTCACCGGATAGTCCGCCCGTCCTCTCCGCAGGCGCTCCTCGACCGCCTCGTCGGGGTGGCCGGTGAGGATCTGGCCGCCCATTCCGAGGATGTCCATCGCCAGCTCCATTGTCTGTTGGTGGGATTCCGACCAGAACATCTTGTTGCACGCGCCGAGGGCCGCGGTGTGATGCGTCCCGTGCAGGGCGTCGGTGAGGGTGCGGTAGCCGTTGATCTCCATGATCTTGATGTTGGTCCACGCCTTCGCCAGGCGCTGGCGGATGAGCGGGTCTCCCGAGCGCCCGTTCTTCTTCGCCACCGCGATGATGTGGTCGAGCTCCCGCAGGAATCGGCGGTGGCCGGTCGTCGCGGAAGAGCCGCGCTCGAACCCGAGCGTGGTCATCGCCACCTTCCAGCCGTTGTTGTCGCCGCCGACCACGTTGGCTCGAGGGCAGCGGGCGTTCGTGAAGAAGACTTCGTTGAAGTCGGCGCTGCCGTCGACCTGCTCGATCGAGCGCACCTCGATGCCGGGCTGCTTCATGGGCACGAGTAGGTAGGAGATCCCCGCGTGCTTCGGAGCGTCGGGATCGGTTCGGGCGAGCAGGAAGATGTAGTCGGCGAACTGCGCCTGCGTCGTCCAGACCTTCTGCCCGTTGATGACCCACTCGTCACCGTCGAGGTCGGCCCGCGTCGTGAGCGAGGCCAGGTCACTGCCGGCATCCGGCTCGGAGAACCCCTGGCACCACGAGATGGTGCCGTTGAGAATGCCCGGAATGAAGCGCTGCTTCTGCTCCTCGGTCGCCCACTGGAGGATGGTCGGGCCGACGAGGGTGTCGCCGAAGAAGTCGGCGCGCAGTGGTGCCTCGGCTCGCGCGAACTCCTCGTTCAGCACCACCGACTGGATGAGCGGGAGGCCCTTCCCGCCGTACTCCTTCGGCCACGAGGCGCAGATCCAGCCGCCCTCGAAGAGCTTCTTCGTCCACTCGCGGTTGAAGCCCTTCCGTTCCTCGCGGGTCATCGAGAATTCCGGCGAACCCCATCCGTCGGGGAGGTTGTCGTGCAGCCACTGGCGGATCTCGCTCCGGAACGACTCCGCCTCGAGCGGGTAGGTGAGGTCCATGGTCTGCGACACTACCCCTGGTCGGGACGGCGAACCGCTGTCGCGTCCGCACCGGCCGTGAGAACTTGCCATGGCTCGGCGGTGGCACGAAGAGCGGTCATCGGGGAGAATTCGGTCGTGACCAGTACGCAGCCTGCGGCCGCCACGGTCGGCCGCTCCGACACCAAGGACGGCGCGGCTCGTGTCCTCCCGACCGTGCCCCACTGGGTCGGCGGCCGACCGGTGCCGGGGAGGTCCGGCCGCCGCGGCGAGGTGTTCGACCCAGCGGCCGGCCGGCTCTCCCGGTACGTCGACTTCGCGTCGGCAGAGGAGGTGGACGGGGCGGTCGCCTCGGCGTCGGCCGCCTTCGCCGACTGGCGCCACGCATCACTGAGCCGAGCGCTCGAGGGTCCTCTTCGCGTTCCGCGAGCTGCTCCACGCGGGGGAGTCCGAGCTCGCGGCGGTCATCACCTCCGAGCACGGAAAGGTGCTGTCGGACGCGCTCGGCGAGGTCAGCCGCGCGCTCGAGGTCGTCGAGTTCGCCTGCGGGATCCCGCACCTGATGAAGGGCGGCTTTTCGGAGTCGGTCTCGTCCAAGGTGGACTCGTACTCGATCCGGCAGGCACTCGGCGTCGTCACCGTTGTCAGCCCGTTCAACTTCCCGGCCATGGTGCCGTGCTGGTTCATCCCCATCGCCATCGCCGCAGGGAACGCGGTCATCCTCAAGCCGAGCGAGAAGGATCCCTCCGCGTCGAATTGGATGGCCGAACGATGGAAAGAAGCCGGCCTGCCCGACGGCATCTTCAACGTGGTGCACGGCGACAAGGTCGCGGTCGACGCGCTGGTCGACCATCCCGACGTGCGCGCGGTCTCCTTCGTCGGCTCGACCCCCGTCGCCCGCTCGGTCTACGAGCGCGGGACCACCGGCGGCAAGCGGGTCCAGGCGCTCGGCGGCGCGAAGAACCACATGGTGGTGCTGCCCGACGCCGACCTCGAGCTTGCGGCCGACTCGGCGGTCAACGCGGGGTTCGGATCGGCCGGCGAGCGATGCATGGCCATCTCGGTCGTCGTCGCAGTCGACCCCGTCGGTGACCGGCTGGTCGACGCGATCGCCGAGCGCGTGGCGCGCCTGCGGGTCGGCGACGGCCGGCGTGGCGTCGACATGGGACCGCTCGTGACCTCGGTCCACCGTGACCGGGTGGCCTCGTACCTCGAGGCGGGCGTGGCTGCCGGTGCGGACCTGGTCGTCGACGGACGCTCCGTCGCCGTCGATGGCGACCTCGAGGGCTTCTGGCTGGGCCCGACCCTCTTCGATCGGGTCACCCCGGACATGTCGCTCTACACCGACGAGATCTTCGGTCCGGTCCTCTCGGTCGTTCGGGCTCCCTCGTACGATGCGGCACTCGAATTGGTGAACACCAACCCCTACGGCAACGGTACGGCCATCTTCACCAACGACGGCGGTGCGGTCCGCCGGTTCCAGACCGAGGTCGAGGTGGGCATGGTCGGCGTCAACGTGCCGATCCCGGTCCCCATGGCCTACTACTCCTTCGGGGGCTGGAAGGCCTCGCTCTTCGGCGACGCCCATGCGCACGGGATGGAGGGCGTCTCCTTCTTCACCCGGGGAAAGGTGGTCACCAGCCGCTGGCTCGACCCCGAGCACGGCGGCATCGACCTCGGCTTCCCCGAGAACCGCTGATGACCTCGACCGACCGAACCGACCGCGACGACCCCCGCCGACGGGATGTCGACGGCCCCGGCCGACCCGGTTCGCGGAAAGGAGGTCTACGACCTCGACCGTGCCTACGTCTTCTATTCGTGGTCGGCCCAGTCGCGGATCCACCCGCTCGTCCTCGCCGGAGCGCTGGGCTCCTACGTGTGGGACTACGACGGCAACCGCTACCTCGACTTCTCCTCGCAGATGGTCAACACCAACATCGGTCACCAGCACCCGGTCGTGGTCGACGCCATCCGTGACCAGGCGGCGCGGCTCTGCACCATTGCGCCCCAGCACGCGAACGACCAGCGGAGCGAAGCGGCGCGCCGGATCGTGGCACGGCTCGCCGATGGCGGAGGGGGCCAAGGTGTTCTTCACCAATGCCGGCGCGGAGGCCGTGGAGCACGCCGTCCGGATGGCCCGCCTCCATACCGGCCGTCCCAAGGTGCTCGCCACCTATCGCTCCTACCACGGGGCGACCGGTACCGCCATCAATCTGACCGGCGACGCTCGCCGGTGGCCGAGCGACACCGGGACCGCGGGCGTCGAGCACTTCTTCGGGCCGTTCCTCTACCGTTCGCCGTTCCACTCGAGCTCGCCCGACGAGGAGTCGGCGCGCGCGCTCGAACATCTCGACCAGGTGATCGCTCTCGAAGGCCCCTCCACCATCGCGGCGGTCATCCTCGAGACGGTGCCCGGCACCTCGGGGATCATGCCGCCGCCGGCCGGCTACCTCGCGGGCGTGCGGGCGCTCTGCGACCGGCACGGCATCCTCTTCATCGCCGACGAGGTGATGTGCGGGTTCGGGCGGTGCGGCGAATGGTTCGCGGTCGATCACTGGGACGTGACCCCCGACCTCATCACCTTCGCCAAGGGGGTCAACTCCGGGCTACGTTCCGCTGGGCGGCGTGGTCGTCGCCGCACCGATCGTCGAGACGTTCGCGGAGCGTCCCTATCCCGGCGGCCTCACCTACTCGGGGCATCCGCTCGCGTGCGCTGCCGCGGTCGCGACGATCGACCTGATGGAGGATGAAGGGATCGTCGAGCACGCCGCGACGATCGGTTCGAGCGTGCTCGGGCCGGGGCTCGCCGAGCTCGCCGCGTCCCATCCGGTCGTCGGCGAGGCGCGGGGGCTCGGGCGTGTTCTGGGCGCTCGAGCTCGTGACCGACCGGGCGACAAAAGAGCCGCTCGCCCCCTACGGTGCATCGAGCGCGGCGATGGACGAGCTCGCCGCCGCCTGCCGGGCCCGCGGCCTGCTCCCGTTCACCAACTACAACCGGCTCCACGTCGTCCCGCCGTGCACGGTGAGCGCAGAGGAGGCCGAGGAGGGTCTCGCCATCCTCGACGAGGTGTTGGCGCTCGCCGACCGCCACTACACCGGATCCTGACCGGGCCCGCGAACCGGGCCCGAAATTGCGCCTGGCCCGGAGCGCGACGGCGGTCGACGCTCAGCAGGCCGGGCGGAATCTCATCGGCAGCCGGGCGGCCGATCTTGAGGGGGCGGACGGGGGGCGCGGGCGCCGGGTCCGGAGCTCGAATGCGGCTCGCTCGACGGACCCGGCGTGTTTGCATCGACACCGCGGCAACGTATCTTGAGGCGCCGGAGGGGCGGTTCTGGAGGCACCAGGCGGCCGATTCCCCAGGCAGTGGAGGGAGACGGGCCTCTGCGGCGTTTGCGCAGGAGCGGCGGGGCGCGAGAGGATCAGGGCTTCATGTGCCTGCCCGCCCCGATCCATGCCTAGCTTCGGGCTGGGGCGGCACAAGGTCAAGGGTCCCCCAGCACCCCCGGTTCCCGAACGCATCGCCCCCCGGGCAGCCGGCGACGGGGGCCAGCGGATCGCCTTCCTCGTCTACCGGGGCAACCCGCGCTGCGGTGGCCAGGGCGTCTACACGCGCCACCTGACCCGCGAGCTCGTCGAACTCGGCCACTCGGTCGAGGTCTTTGCCGGGCAGCCCTGGCCCGAGGTCGACGACGGCGTCGGGTTCACTCCGGTGCCCAGCCTCGATCTCTACCGCGAGCCCGATCCGTTCCGCATCCCCCATCCGCGCGAGTTCGCCAACCTCCACCCGACGTCCATCGCAGCCCTCGAGTTCGCGAGTGATGTGCACCGCCGGGTTCCCCGAGCCGTGGACCTTCTCTCTCCGCGCGCGCCGGCTGCTCGCAGGGCGGCTCGACGACTTCGACCTCGTCCACGACAACCAGTGTCTCGGCAACGGCATCCTCGGGATGATCGACGACGGATGGCCGTTGCTCACCACGCTGCACCATCCGATCACGGTCGACCGTCAGCTCGCGCTCAGCCACGCGTCGAACCCGTGGCAGTACCTGACCCAGCTGCGCTGGTTCGGGTTCCTGCGCATGCAGGTGAAGGTCGCACGCGCCCTTCCACGCGTGGTGACCGTCTCGGAGTCGTCGAAGGCGGACATCGCCAAGCAGATGGGTGTGGAGGGGTCGCGGATGACCGTGGTGCCGGTCGGTGTCGACCACAGGGTGTTCCGCCCGCGCGCCGATGTCCGTCCGGTGCCAGGGCGGATCATGGTGACCTCCTCCTCGGACGTCCCGATGAAGGGACTCGTGCCGCTTCTCGAGGCGGTGGCAAAGCTGCGCACCGAGCGCGACGTCGAGCTGGTGGTGATCGGCAACCCGCGTCCCGAGGGTCGGGTCGCGAGGGCCATCGAGCGGTTCGGGCTCGGGCCGATCGTCCGCTGTGTCTCGGGGATCACCGACGACGAGCTGGCTCGGAACTACGCCCAGGCCGAGGTGGCCGTCGTGCCCTCCCTCTACGAAGGGTTCTCGCTCCCGGCCATCGAGGCGATGGCCTGCGGCGTCTCGCTGGTGGCGACGACCGGGGGGGCGCTGCCCGAGGTGGTGGGCACCGACGGGGAGACCGGGCTGCTCGTGCCACCCGACGACCCGGGCGCGCTCGCCGCCGCGATCGGTCGTCTGCTCGACGACGAGGACCTGCGCCGCCGGCTCGGTGCCGCCGGCCGCGAGCGGGTGCTCGGGCGCTTCACCTGGCCGGTCACCGCGGCCGGCACCGCCGACGAGTATCGGGCGCTGCTCGAGGACACGCGGCGCGACGCCCCGGCGGGGCGTCGGCGGGAGCCGGTGCCGTGCTGACCGTCGACTACGCGCGGCTCGGTGTCCGTCCGGGCGAGCGACTGCTCGACCTCGGCTGCGGCTTCGGCCGCCACGCCTACCAGGCGGCCCGGCTCGGTGCCGAGGTGGTGGCTCTCGACGCAGGTGCCGACGAGGTCCGCTCGGTCCGCGACACCCTCGGCGCGATGGCCGACGCGGGTGAGCTCGACGGGGAGCAAGCCCGGGTCGGGGCCGTACAGGGCGACGCGCTCTCGCTCCCGTTCGCGACCGCGAGCTTCGACCGGGTGATCGCCTCGGAGATCCTCGAGCACATCCCCGACGACTGCGCGGCGATGGCCGAGCTGGCCCGGGTGCTGCGGCCGGGCGGGACCATGGCGGTGACCGTCCCGCGCTGTGGACCCGAGTTCGTCAACTGGGCCCTCTCCGACGCCTACCACGACGTGCCCGGCGGGCACGTGCGGATCTACCGGCACGGCGAGCTGGTCGCTCGGCTTCGCGCGGCCGGTCTCGAACCGACCGGAAGCCACCACGCGCACGGCCTGCACGCGCCCTACTGGTGGCTCCGGTGTCTCGTCGGTCCCACCAACGACACCCACCCGGCCGTCGCGGCCTACCACCGGCTGCTCGTCGTGGGACATCGAGAAGGCGCCGAAGGTCACCCGGTACGCCGAGCGGGTCCTCAACCCGCTGGTCGGCAAGAGCCTGGTCGTCTACCTGGTGAAGCCGGCGCGCGACCCGTCCGGACGACGGCCGTCGCCGTCCTTGGGGTTGGTCGGGGCGACGACGGGAGCGAGCTCATGAGGTCGATCCCCGAGGTTCCCGGGGTGATGAGCGCCGCCGAGGTGCTCGCCGACCGCGGAGTCGATCGCGTCACTGCAGCGTCCCGACGGGATGATCCCCTGGTTCCCGGGCGGCCACTGCGACCCGTGGAACCACGTCGAGTCGGCGATGGCCCTCACCGCGGCTGGCCTCGACGACCACGCCGACCGCGCCTACCGAGTGGCTCCTCGACACGCAGCTCCCCGACGGCAGCTGGTTCAACTACTACCTGACGACCGGAGTGAAGGACCCGCGCCTCGACACCAACGTCTGCGCCTACCTCGCGACCGGGGCCTGGCATCGCTACGTCTCGACCGGCGACCTCAGTGGCCTCGAGGAGCTCTGGCCAGCGGTCGAGGCCGGCGTCGACTTCGTCCTCCGCTGGCAGCTGTTGGACGGTTCGATCCGATGGTCGCTCGATCCCGCCGGTCGTCCGGAGGAGTACGCGCTCCTCACCGGCTCCTCGTCGATCTACCACAGCCTCCGGTGCGCGATCGCGTGCGCCGAACGGCTCGGTCACGAGCGCCCCGATTGGGAGTTCGCCGCGGGCCGCCTCGCGCACGCCGTGGCGCACGAACCCGATGCGTTCGCGTCGAAGGCCGAGTTCGCGATGGACTGGTACTACCCGGTCCTTTCGGGCGCGCTCACCGGCACGTCGGCCCGCCGTCGGATCCTCCGGTCGTGGTCGACCTTCGTTCTCGACGGTCGCGGGGTGAGGTGCGTCTCGACCGGCGAGTGGGTGACCGCCGCCGAAACGGCCGAGTGCGTCCTCACCCTCGACGCGCTCGGTCTCGACGGCGCGGCGCTCGAGTTGCTCACATGGGTGCAGGACCTTCGCAACGAGGACGGCTCCTACTGGACCGGCATGGTCTATCCCGAGGAGGCGACCTATCCGCCGCTCGAGCGGTCGTCGTACACGGGCCGCGAGATGATCCTCGCCGCGGACGCGGTGAGCCGCACCACTCCTGCGTCGGGGATCTTCAGGGGAGAAGGACTTCCGAGCCACCTCGATCTCACTCACCGTCCTCTGGAATGGCGGCCCGAGCCTGTTGCGAACCGCCTACCAGCCTGCTTACGCGAGCAATTTCTACGATTTGCAGGCTAGGGCCATCATGTCCGGCCATCTCTACGTCCCGACGGGAAGCCTTGGCCTGGAAGGATTCATCTACCAAGGACACGCCTACACGTATTTCGGGCTCTTCCCGTCGCTGCTTCGCATTCCGATCTTCTTGTTCACCCATTCCCTCGACGGGAAGTTGACGGGCTGTTCTCTCTTACTCGCCTGGCTTCTGACTGGGCTATTCACTTCGATGCTCCTCTGGAGGACCCGCGTAATGGTGCGAGGGGGCGCATTGATGGGTCGAGTTGAGGCCGCCACCTTCGGCGTTCTCATCGCCGCCCAGTTGGGCGGATCGGTGCTCGTCTACCTCGCTGCGAATCCCTGGGTCTTCTCGGAGGACAAGGCGTGGAGCGTCGCACTATCGGTCGGAGCTATCTTCACTCTGCTCGGGGTACTCGAACGCCCTTCGTGGGAGCGCGTAACCGTGTGCGGGCTGATCATTCTCGCAACCGCGCTAACAAGGGCCGTCGAAGGCTACGCGTGCATCCTCGGGGCCGTACTCGTCGCATCGTGGTTCGCGTTCAGCCGTTCCGCGCGAACAGCGAAGCTGGTGGCGACCGATGGCAGGCATCGCGGCGTTGGCAATCCTCGCGGGATTCGTGGTGAGCTGGGCAAAATCGGGCGTGCTCGTGGGGCAGCCGGTCAAGGAGTACGTGGATTTTCACGTCCTCCACCAGAATCGGATCAATGGCGGCGAATACTTCAGTCCTCTCTACTTCCCGACCGATTTGTGGTCGTATCTCGGACCGACAGGAGTGCGCTTCACCGGATCCTTCCCGTTCATCACGCTCCCCGCGGGACCTCCTGCAGCCATTGGCGGCGTGGACTTCTTTTTTCTCGAGCGCTCGTCCAGCGTCCTGGCCTCGATGCCGTTGCTGGTCGGGCTCACCTTCGTGGCGCTGGTCGGTGTCGTGCGACGGCACGTCAATCCCGTCATTGCCATGCTCAGACTGTTGCTTGTCGCAGCCGCGGTCGGGACCGGCGCGGTCCTGTTCTACGGCACAGTGACCAACCGCTATCTCGGCGACTTCCTGCCCTTCTTGTTCCTGGCCAGTGGATTGGGACTGGTCTTCCTGTGGTCGAAGTTGGTCGAGCGGTCTCGGAGGGTCTGCTTGTCCGTATCCGCACTGATCCTCGCGCTCGCCGCGTTCGAAATCGTTGCGAACGTGGCTATCGCGATCGGCCCAATTTCGACTGGACTTCGGCGCAGGCAACGCGCTATGTCGAGGCGCAGCGGAGTGTCGGCAACGTCCTGGGAAGTTCGCTCTCGGACCGCGTCCTGCGCGGCGACCAGCTGCCCGCGTGGGCGCCCGCCGACTCGCTCTTTGTCGCCGGCGACTGCAGCGGCCTCTATCTCTCGAACGGCGAGCGTCCTGTGCACGAGCCCTTCGGAGAGACCCTGCACCTCAACTGGCTGCCTGTCGAAGAAGGCAAGGGATACGTCAATGTGCTGGATGGAACATTCGGTCGACCGGACGCGTCGTCGGGACGGGGGCTTCCCGTGGCCACGATCGGCGCCAGTTCGGTCCTCATCCACTCGAGGCCGAATGGCCCGAAGGACGTCTCGGTCTGGCTCACCGTTCGGGACCCTCAGTTTCCCGGAACGAGCAGGCCCGAGAAGATCAGCACTGGTTCGACTGCCGCGCGCTGCCGTACTGAGCGACATCTACAAGCATACGCTGGCGCTCTCCGTCGATGGCAAGGTGCTCTACAGCGGCGCCATGACGGCCGGCGCGCCGGCGGTCACCCACAGCGGCCCCAGCACAGCGTCCCGGGCGATCACTGTTAGGAGCGTCCCCACTGCCGCACCGGCGATGCCGCTGTGCAGGAGCCTGCTCGCCGCCCACTGAGCGGTGCCCGGGAATCGGACACCCGTAAACGGCCCCAACTCACCCGTCGCAGTTCGGCGGAGATCCGGTCTCGGTCCTGGCCGGGGAAGGCGAGCGCGTAGGCCAAGATGCACTGTGCGACCGTGACCGGGATGGCGTTCGGCGTTTGGGATAGCCCGCGCTCCCTCGGCCGGGGCACCTCGAGGCTTGGCGGTCGACCAATGCCTTCGAGCGATAGTTAGTCGAGTGATGCATCCTGAAGATCTGACAGGCCGCTCGGACATTGCCGAGCCCGGCCGCTGTCGCAATACCGCCGTAGCGAAAACGGACATGATCGTTTGCCTCAGTGGCGTGATCCTCCTCGTGCGAGTTGTGCTTCACGAGATGATTGCGCCGCCGTGGCTATCTCGGCGCGGATAAATCAATCCTCGACCCCCGCTCCGTTCAGCGCCGCCTCAGTACGCGCAAAGAGCCGCAGGCGCCGTCTTCGACGAAGTCCCCGGAGTTCAGCGCGGCCAGCCAAATCTCGTAGGGGGGGCGACCGCCGTCGGAAGAGTCGGGGAAGACGTCGTGGATGGCCAGCCACCCACCGCTGGCAACGACCGGGGCCCAGCCTCGATAGTCAGCCCAGGCAGGCTCCGAGCCGTGACCGCCGTCGATAAAACAAAAGGCTACCGGTGTGCCCCACCGCGAGCTGACGGTGACTGACTCGCCCACGAGACCGACCACTGAGGACTCGAGACGGGCGTCGACGATCGTCCGGCGCCAGAACGGAAGGGTGTCGATGCGCCCCGTCTTTGAGTCGACGAGTGTGGAGTCGTGGTGCTCCCAGCCGGCCTGATTCTCCTCGGACCCGTGGTGGTGGTCCAGGCTGAAGAGCACCGAGCCGGTCTTCTCGGCAGCCGCGCCTAGGTAGACCGCGGACTTACCACACCAGGCGCCGATCTCGACGAAGGTGGCTCCATCGAAGGTGTCACCGGCCCTCACTGCCGCGCGGAAGAGAGCTTCACCCTCATCGTCAGGCATGAATCCCGTCGCAGCACGGGCAATTGCGGAACAATTCGTTACATCGAGCGACCTGGACCTGGTTCGGGTCGTCGGCGTCCTCGGGCATCGTGGCTTTCATCTGGGTCAGCCTGCCACGCCCGATGCCCTCTGGTTGCGCTGGGATGGACCCGGCGAGGGAAAGGAGTCCGACGAGCTGGGTGCTTTGGGAGGAGCAGAAGCTCACACCAGGCGAGCGCGCCGTTGCTGCCCGCAGTGCTTGGGGGTAGCGTGACCGCTTCTGGAGGCCGTCGCGGTGGGAAGAGACTGATGCCGACTCTCGATCAATCGTTCTCTCCGCGACATAACAGCCTTAATTTTCTTCGCTTGATTCTGGCTCTGCTTGTCGTCTTCTCGCACGCGATCACCCTAGGGGGGTTCGGGAGCGAAGCGATACTTGACAAGACGACCTTGGGAACGGTCGCGGTGTTCGGCTTCTTTGCAATAAGCGGATACCTGATCGCAGGGAGCGCAGATAGGAATCGGACTGGGCGCTACCTTTGGCAGCGGTTCCTACGCATCTTTCCGGCATTTTGGATTTGCCTGCTCGTCACTGCCTTTGTGTTCGGGATATTGGCATATGTTCACTACAACCCCGGCCTGTCGAGCTCATGCGGTCCTCATTGCTACCTCACAGCACCGCGAGGACCCGTGGGGTACATCATCAACAATTTCCTCCTTCAGGTGAATCAGCCGACGATCAACCACACTCTCCCTCCCGGCCTCTTCATATTCGGATGGAACGGGTCCCTCTGGACACTCGAGATGGAGTTCGTGTGCTACCTGCTTCTCGCGGTACTCGCGGCAGTAGGACTACTGAGGCGGCGAGCGCTCGTTGCGGTCCTTGCACTTGTGGCCTGGCTCGCAACGGCTGTCATCATCTCGGTCCCTTCGCTCGCGAGGGACTTCTCTCCCTTCCACCATTGGGACCGAATGCCGCTCCCGGCCGCGAACTTTGAAGTGATGCCACTCGTTGGACTCGTGCCGATCTTCCTCTCGGGATCTCTCCTTTACCCCTATCGCGAGAAGGTGCCGGACTCCGGAGCGGTCGCCCTGGGGGCCACGATCCTCTTTCTCCTCGGATTGTTGATTCCTGTCGGCCAGGGGGAGGCTCTCATTCACTTGACCAGCCCGACTGTGACCGCCGTCTTCCTCGCCTACCCGCTGATCTGGTTGGGCATCCATCTTCCCTTCTCGAAGGTCGGTGCCAGGAACGACTACTCGTACGGGGTCTACATCTATGCCTTTCCGTTGCAGCAATTGCTGGTTATGTGGGGGGTGAACAAATGGGGATACTGGCCGTACGCGTTCATGTCGACCATCGCCGTGATTCCATGCGCAATGGCGAGTTGGTGGATCATCGAGAAGCACGCGCTCAAGCTCAAGAAGGTCGACGTCCCGAGGTTCCTGCGCTTGGATCCGACATTGAGTGCGGAAGCGAGGAGTGGCACAGATCCCTGAGTGAATAGCTCTGGGTCTGGTGGTTGGAGGTTGTACAGCTTGAAAGGATGAGGACGTGCGAACAAATCAGGGGTCCGGAAAGCGGAACCCGCCTGAACTGAAGGTGCGGGCGTCTTCGATGCTCTTCGAGTCCATCGAAGAGCACCTCATTGCCAAGCGGTGAGCACGCCACAGCCTTCGTCGTCGAACTTGCCGGCTGCTCGACACGCCCGCACGCCGAGCACCTTCAGGATCCTCAATGCGCACAATGCAGTTGAACCTAAGGGGCC
This sequence comes from uncultured Acidimicrobiaceae bacterium, assembly GCA_963784155.1. Classification (GTDB taxonomy): domain Bacteria; phylum Actinomycetota; class Acidimicrobiia; order Acidimicrobiales; family RAAP-2; genus Bog-756. The sequence continues at coordinate 171,038 of CAWAQF010000006.1, read as the reverse complement.
AAGACCCGGACGCTGGTTCGCCTCCCAATGGCTCGATCGACAATGGTTGGCGGCTTGTATGTATGAGGCGACGGAGGAAGCTGACGGAATGAATTTACTGAACCAAACCACGACGGCGACCTCGAAAGATAATCAGCGCCGCGATGACGGCGACGCATAGCCCCAGTGCACTGCAAATGGCGAGGACGATCCCAACCGTGAATGCTGTGGGCCAATAATTCAACTTGATGACATGACGACCGGGAGGTACCCGAGCTTGTAGCATGACGCCCGCGAACGGCGTGAGCTGGAGGGGCTTACCGTCAATGGTCGCATGCCAACCTGGGACATTGGTTAGTCTCAGCCGGAGGAGTGATTGATCCGTCGCATCGGTCACAACCTTCCAAGTGGCGGAATCGGAGCTGGAAACGCTTACCGGAGTTGCCGATGCGTCGGGCCCCGGCGCGGCTCCGCCCGGCCCTAACGGGCTTAGCGTCGCGACCGCTGCGCCCGGAATCCGGTAGAGCTGCTCGTTCCCGATCATTCTGTCGAACACGGCCCCGGTAGGTCCCGGGGAGTTCGCTGGCTCGAGCACGAAGCCAACGCCGTAACGACGGGCCAACGCTACCGTCGTTACTGCCGGGCAGAACAAGTTGTTGCTAAAGAAATAGGGAGATGGTTCTCCGCCAGCTTCTCTCCATGAGGAGTTGTAAGCGAGTGGCGTCATCGGGTCGTAGACGGTGAACTCGCGGAGGGAGTAGGCAGCGTTGAGGTTCGCATTTATCCCGAGCGTCGGGGGGATGGTGCAGTCGGAGTTCCCGAAGCCCACGACGGAGGAGCCGGCGGCCCGGGTGAGGGCGGCCTCGGCGGGCGTCGTCGGCAAGAACTGCGTGCTCGACGACCAGATCGGGATGCCTGCCGAGACGAGGAACGCCGCCTCCACAGCGATGAGGGCGCCGGCAATGCCACGTCCGACAAGGATCCGCGAAGGCCGCCGAGAAGGCGGTCGAGAGTAGATGATCCACAGTGCCGTTGCCAGGACGAGGCCGCACAAGGTCGTTGCAACCGGCCATGCGAAACTGTGGGCTCGGATCTCGGCCTCCGCGGCTGGCAGGTGGCCTCGGCCGAAGAGCCAGAGCGCGCCGAGCACGAGGGCGACTCCGACGAATCCGTAACCGAACCACTGTCTCACCTTGCGCTCAGAGTGTTGTTGCGCGAGGAGATCGGTTCCCACCCCCGCCAGCACGGCGACCCCGAAGGCCATCGGGATGAGCGCCCGGTTCCAGAGGAACGTCCCGACGAGGGGCATCTGGTTGGCCGCGGAAACCACGGGCGGCACGAAGACGAGGCAGAACATGACCACGGTCATCGCCGCGAGGGCGATGATTGCAGCGTTTCTTCTGCGGACGGCAACGGCTAGCACCGCCAGGACGACGGCGATTACGCCGAGGTAGGCGACTGTTTCGATGTAAATGCCTCGATCGGCGAAGAACGCGCCGCCGTTGACCGGCAAGCCGTCGAAGGACTGGAACAGGACGTGAGTCAGGTCGTGAAAGGAGAGTGCATGCTCGACGGTCTTGGTTGGGTGGATGAGATCCAATTGCGCCTGGCCGTTCGTCACGTTGTCGATGGTTTCGTACTTGCTCCTCACAGACATCGCGGAGAGCTGAAGAGCCGGCAGCGCGAGGGGAGCAAAAAGCGCCAATCCGGCGACCGCTGCGATGATCAGATCAGCGATCGGACGGACAAAGGAGCGGACAGACTCCTTACGGAGTGCTCTCACAAGGAAGATCACTCCGACGAAGATGCCCAATGAGAGCAAGAGGAAGAAAAGCGCCTCAGGCTGCCCGGCGTACCCTGCTAGTGCGACGGTGACCGCGAACGCAACGACGTGGCGGACGCGGTGCTCCCCTCGAATGATGAGCAGGGTCACTGCGAACAACCAACCCGCCCAGCACAAGACCGCGGTGTCCTGCCAACTGAGCAGGTTCATGAACGGTCCGCTCAACTCGTAGACGGTCCCGGCCATGGCCGCGCCCAGGACGCCGAGCCGAAGGACCCGACACAGTACGTAGACGCCAGTACCGCCGATCATCAAGCTGGTAATGACCGAGATGGTGAAGACCAAGCGCAGCGGTGCAAGGTAGCCGAGCAATGCCGAGAGGCTGAACGGCGCGGATTCCCAGTTGAATGCAAGCGGCATGCCTAGGACGTTGTAGGGATTCCAGAGGGGGAGGTGACCGTTGTGGACCTCGGTCCAGGCCAGAGCCTTCCAAGGGATAGCGAGCAGTGCCGGATCCATGAAGAACTGGAATTGACCCTTGGATACCGGGACGGAGTGCTCCAACACGCCGTAATGGGACAGATTCTGCATTGGTCCGAGTGAGGTCCCGTGAACCAGAGCCGAGAGAAGGGTGACGATGCCCGCGCCGACGACCCAGAACACGCCGATGGCATCTCGCCAACTGCGCGACGATTTGGAACTCGACGAGCTGGATACTGTGCCGGCATCTCGGAAATGGGTGTCTCGGCCGCTCATATCCCGGGTCCGCCCCGTGGGGCTACCGAACCGTTCAACCCCGCCGCCGCCCCCGCACTCGGGATTGTCTACTACGTGGGCAATCGGGTGACCATCAAGTGCGCCAAATGAGGTGGGCCATGGGTGTGACGCCGTGTCCGTAAGGGCTGGTTGAGCTGCAATCTTCCGACATTTATGTGCAATCGACAGAGGGGGAAGAACCCTGCAGCCAGTCATCCGCGCCGAGCGCGGCGAAGTACAGGTCGGAAGCTACAAGTCTGAGGTCGAGAGCAGTCAGCGGTTCGGAGCTACCATCGCCAGAATTAGCGGTGGGAAGGTACCCGAGGTCGGCTGCGCCTGCTTCCGGTGTCCGACCGGCGGCTGCATCAGACCTCACCGGATGTAACAGCGTGCCTTTGGCGCCGCACTTGGGAGGTGCGCCGACGGCGCGGGTCACGATCAAGTATTCCCGGGCGGTAGCGCTCCACGATGACAAGCGCGAGGAGAAACGCCGCCGAGAGAGCTGCGAGGACAATGCCGAAAGTGAATGCCCCCGGCCAGTAATGGAGCTCTACGACGTGGTGCCCTGGTGGAATCGCGGCTTGGAGCATGACACCCGCAAACGGCCTGAGCGGTAGCGGCCGCCCGTCAATGGTGGCATGCCACCCTGGCGCGCTCGTCAGTCGGATCCGGAGAGCCTGGGGCGACGATGCATTCGTCTCCATCTTCCAGGTTGCAGGATCCGGATTGCTCACATTGACCGGCGTCCCTGCAGCATCGTCGGGTGGATAGCGACCCGACGACGTCATAGGCGTGATAGTGGCGCGCGCCGCGCCCGGAATCCGATAGAGGCGTTCCCTGCCGATCGCTCGGTCGAAAACGCTTCCCGGTGGGCCGGGCCGGCCAGCCGGCTCCAGAACGTAGGCAATCCCGTAGAGACGGCCAAGCTCAACCGAGGTTATTGCGGGACAGAATACTGAGTGATTGGGGAACTGTGATTCCCCATTCGGATTCTTGCCAGTTGCGCCGAGCCAGGACCGCTCGTAGCTCTTCGGAAGGAGGGGATCGTAAATGGCGAATTCACTGATTCCGTACGCATCGTTCGCTTCTGGATCGATGCCGACGTAGGGCGGGGCACCATATCCAGGGCATGCACTCGTCCCCCCTCCCAGCAACGATCCACTGACCGATTTTTGCAATGCCGTTACCGCAGAGGTCGAAGGAAAGGACTTTGAACTCGATGACGCGAGTGGAGCGCCAACAGAAATGAGAAACACGACCTCACAAACCAACAGAGCCGAAGCTGCGACGCGAGAACGATTGGCCTGAAGGAGCGCCAGCCCGCGTTTCGCTGGGCGGCCTCGTCTGCGGGTTTGCGCGAGTAGAGCCACTACGAACAAGCCCACGCCACATTCGATTGCCGGCCAAAGGAATGATTGTGAGCGAACACCCTCGTCAACCGAGTTGAGGTGGCTGCGCCCACCGAGCCATAGCCCGAGAAGGAGCAGCACGGCGGCGACAAACCCTGCGCCCAAAAGGCGAATCATTGCCTTGCGGGACGGGGCTCGCACGAGCACATCCATCCCCATGCCGGCCAGGATCACAATGGCAAAGACCATGACTATCAATGCGCGATGCCAGCGCACCGACGAACCCATCGGCAGAGCCTCCGCGACTCCAATCACGAGCGGAGCAAACGCAAAGGCCGCAGCGAACACCACCAGCGATACGAATGCCTTCACCTCCGAGCGGCGCCGGCGAAGAACTCCCGCGATGACGGCCAACACCACGACTATGAGCCCTACGTACGCGGTGTACTCCGGATACGCGGGGAATGCAATGCCGAACCAGTGCTCGCCGCCAATCGGAGATCCGTCGTACCCCTGGAAGATAACGTTGACGAGGTTGATCAGTGGAAGTCCGGGGTCGGTAGCGCCGTGCGCCACTCTCACTGAATTCGTGGCGAGCTGAAAGCCCGGAAGAACCAGCGGCGCCGCAAGTGCGAACCCCGCGACAAAGGCGATCGCCAGATCGAAACTGGGTCGGCGAATCGGTCCGACGCCCCCAAGTGGACGCGTACGAAGTGCCAGGTATGTCCCCAGGAACAACACGAGCAGGGTCAACAGTGTGACCAACATGTCGAGCTGACCGGAGTAGATCGAGGCTGCCAGGACGATTGAAAAGAAGGCGATCGCCAGTCCCCGGCGCCTGCCGCGCACCACGAGGAGCGCCGCGGCGAAAAGCCACCCGGCCCATGCAGCGACCGAGGCAACGGGCCATCCCAGCCATGCCACGATCGGCCCACTGAGCTCGAACCCGATCGCAGCAAAAGTGCAACCCCATATGTTGAGGCCGAGTACCCGGCACAGGGCATAGGCGCCCGATCCGGCGATGGCAAGGGTGGCAAATATCTGCACTGTGAACGCGAATCGCAACGGCGCGAGATAGCCGAGGAGCGCTTGCACGCTGAACGGCGCCGATTGCCAGTTGAACGCCAACGGCAGGCCCAACCCGCTGTAGGGATTCCAGAGCGGTAAGTGGCCGCTGTGAACTTGAGTCCAAGCGAGGTTTGTCCAGGGAATCATCTGGACGATCTGGTCAGTCGATATCGGGTTGTGAATGCTGACCCCGGGCTGGCTCAACACACCATATTGACTAAGGATGTCGAAAGGCCCGATGGACCCCCCGTGGACAAGAGCAGGCAGCAACACGGCAAAGCCGATGAGAACGACCCCAGTAAGAGCGATCGTGTGTTTGACCCAGATCGGGCAGACCGGGGTCCGATCTGCGACCCCACGGGGTGGCTCGTCGCCCAGGGTTAAATGCAGTCCCTCTTCACTGGTCGTCACGGGAGCGATTCTCCGACCCGGGGCGCGAACCAGACACCCTCCCCATATTCCGGGTGACGGACATCTCCCCCTGGCGCGCTGAGACGTCCCGAGGACGGTCTACGTCGCATCGGTCGTCGTGATGCCATTTCGTGACGTCCATCCCCCCTCGTCAGCCCCACACTTGCCGTCAAAGCCGCGGCGACGCCTGAACGAGCTAAACCTAGACAAGAGCCACGCGACTTGCAGGTCAGATGTGACGCTTTGTGCGGTCCGCGCGCCGACGGGTCCCGTTTTAGCCTCGTCACTTGAAGCCGACCACACAGGACCGGACAGCTCGAGGGAGTGCCACCTGTGGGGGCACCGGGCAGTAGGTCCTCCACCGCCTATCGGAAGGCTTCGTAGGCGCTCATGGCGCCACCGGTCGCTCGACCTGAATAGAGACGCAACCGGCTACATTCCTGGGGACCCAGAATCTGAACAGCGAGGTCTGTTTAGGGACGCTCAGTGGCACGATGATCGTCCCAGAACCTCGCCGAATGGTGATCGGATCGTTTGTATCGTTCATCGTGATGTTGAATCCGCTCGATCCCGTGTACTGCACGCGCATGAACGATTCACCTTGAGGCACTGGTCTCGTCAACGACAAAGGTAGCGTTGATGGTCCCGACCGCCCGTCAAAGCAGACCGCATCGGATTGTGGGCGGTCCGCGGTCGGGGCCCCAGTCTGCGCTCGGCTGATGACCACCGGTTGAGAACGCACCAATTTTCCGCTCGAAGTAATGAGATACCCAATGCCATCGGGTACATCGATCCGAAGATGGGGTACCACCAGCGCTACGGTCGTATCAACTCTGTTGTAAGGGGCGAACGCTGGCTCCAGCACATACCAAGGAACTGTGGAATCCCAAACAAAGGCATTCGGCTGGTGCGCGGAGACCTTTTTCCATGAAGTCTCGACGCGGTTGAGATAACGGCTATTGGCAGAGCCATGTGAGTGCTCAGGGGTTAGCCACATGTCTCGGATCCCTGCAGCACAAAGACAAATCGTCACGGCGACGGCAGCTATATGAGAGGCGCGGATTCGGCGATGAGGGGTTCGGTCATAGTGGCGCGAACGACCGTCATTGCGGTCTTGCGTTCGAACAGTCCCCTGAGCCGGCAATCTATTTGGAAACAGCGCGAGACCAAGAGCAATGATGAGAAGAAAGTCGCTCAACAGCCAGTAGATCGAATTTTCCTGGTAATAGGAGGCGAGCGAAGCGCGCCCGATCGCAGCCACGAGGTCGGTGACTGCAAAACTACCAAGAAAGAAAAACCATGCGCGCCAGGCTGATCGTCTTCGGACAATTGTGAGAGCCACTATTGCCACAAACACGAGCTGACCTAACGCAAGTATCTCCCAAGGTGGGGGACCGGAGTTGACGGTCGTATAACTTGCTCCGATTGATGACGGGACGAACCCCTTTGCCCATCCTCCCAACATGAACTGCACGATGCGAGAAACACTCGCAAGCGGCGGCTGTGTGTACTCGGAGGGATGTATTTCTCGCCACGCCACGCTGAGCGAGATGGGAACGGAATAGCCCACCCAGAGCCATGCTCGGGCACGAAATGCACTCCATAACGACCGCACGTCGCGTATATCGGAGAGATACAGAAGAGTGAAGAGTACGAGGGGCACGACGACTTCCATGCTCGGATCGTAGAATGCGATCCCAACTGCAAAGCTGAAAACCGAAAGGACGAGATAGCGGCGTTTGCCGGTAACTGCATGGCGAGCAAGGCCGTCCAGAGCGAGAAGGTCGAGGACGGTCGCAGGAAGGGTATTAATTGCAGGGGTCCACCACACCAGGGAGACACCGAGCAACCCTGAACAAGTTGCAATGGATGTGAGCAGCACAATCCCAGGGCGCGGACCGAATAGCAGCTCGAGCAAGCGATAGAGCACCAGGATCAGGGCAACATAGAGCGCGAGAGTGATAGTCACCAACTGCCAACGAGGGACGGGCGCTCCCTGTGCCAAAAAAGTGTTAACAAACATGAACCCTGGAATCAGGCTTCCAAAAACACTGTGTGTCAGATCTGCGACGCTGAACCCTTCGCGATGGCCGACGGAGAAGAAGAGATAGTCGTCCTGTTGGAAGCCAGACGACCGAACAACGAAAGCGATGATGAGGGTCTGCAGAAGGCCGACAAATGTCATCGCAAGACGAGTGCGGCTTTTCGACCAGCGGCGGCGGTTGGTCTGGTCGATGACCTCCGCGGATTGTTCGGCAACCCCTACGGGAGAGACTTCGGTGCCCGTTGCCACTTTCGCAGGTTACCGTTGTCTACTGCGAAAATTCGGACGGTCGAGCCACCAGACGGCCGTTTGATTTGGGCGAATGTCCTCGGTGCAGACGCGGGGCCGGGACCCCTGGAGGCACGGTGGATCCGTGCCTCGTCCGACGCGGCGCATGGCTGCTCGGGCAGAGTGAGCAGCAATTCTGCCGCACCAGGCTGACGTCTGCGCGCTCTGAGGTGCGTCGATTGTGGCTTGCGGCCGAGGTGGAAGTTTTGCAAATGTCAGTTGCTGGCCGCGCACAGTGGTCGCGAGATCACACTGCGCTCATGGCCTCGGACCAGCTTCCGACGCTTGAGTGCCACTTCCGGAGCAACCCCTTGTCACCCACTAGCGCTGACTTGGGGCTCACTACTCGCGAAAGAGGCCTGCTTCCGAGGCCGCAACGTCCGACGTGACATCGAGCCCGGGGGCCACCTCGGCTTGATGGAGCTAGCATTGTTGCCTACGAACTGGCGATATGCTCGCGAGTTGGCTGCGGGCTAGCGGCGTGATCAGAGTCCCGGATACTGCAGTGCGACAGTTCACAGCGCGGACAGCGCAGTGGCGGCCCATCCGAGGGGGTGCAAGTTGGGAGCCGTAGAGAAGAACATCGAAAAGAAGCGGATCGGGATCCTCGTCGTCGCCTATAACGCCGCGTCCACGCTCGCCAAGGTGCTCGACCGGATCCCCAAGGAGATCCGGCCGGACATCGAGGAGGTGATCGTCAGCGACGATCACAGCCAAGACTCGACCTACCTCGTCGGCCTCGGCTACCAGCAGGTCTCCGATCTGCCGATCACCCTCATCCGCCAACCGGCCAACCTTGGCTACGGCGGGAACCAGAAGGCCGGCTACGAGGTGGCGATCGAACACGGTCTCGACATCGTGGTGATGCTGCACGGCGACGGCCAGTACGCGCCCGAATCGCTGCCCGACATCCTCGCTCCGCTCCTTGCCGGCGAGGCCGACGCGGTCTTCGGATCGCGGATCATGATCAAAGGCGCAGCACGCAAGGGCGGAATGCCCCTCTACAAGTACGTCGGGAACCGCATCCTGTCGCGCTTCGAGAACGGGGCCCTCGGGACCGACCTCTCCGAGTTCCACTCCGGGTACCGCGCCTATTCGGTCGACGCCCTGAAGCAGATCCCCTTCGAGCGCAACGCGGACGGGTTCAACTTCGACACTCAGATCATCATCCAGTTGCACGACGCCGGCATGCGCATCGCGGAGGTGCCGATCCCGACCTACTACGGCGACGAGATCTGCTACGTCGACGGGATGGGCTACGCCGCGGACGTGACCAAGGACGTCGTCGCCTACCGACTGCAAAAGGCCGGCTTTGGAGACGGCAGCCGGATCGCCCTGAAGGAGGAGTACGAGCTCAAGCCCAGCGAGGACAGCTCGCACGGACGGATCTCGACCATGCTGAGCTCGAAGCGTGCGTGCAAGATCCTCGACCTCGGATGCTCGAGCGGTCTTCTCGCCGAAAGGCTGCGCGCGATGGGCCATCAGGTGACTGGTGTGGACGTCCACGAGCTGGACGGCGTCGGCGAGCGGACCAGCGCGTTCTTCAGAGCCGACCTCAACCAGGGCATCCCTCCCGAGGTCGGCACCGACTTCGACGTCGTCCTCGCAGCCGACGTCCTCGAGCACCTTGTCGACCCGGGTCGGCTCATGCGGCAGATCCGCGATGTCTTGGCCCCCGAAGGCACCGTGCTCTTCTGTGTACCGAACGTCGCCCACTGGTATCCGCGGTTCCGGTCGACACTCGGCATGTTCGACTACGACCAGCGTGGGATCCTCGACGCGACCCATCTCCGCTTCTTCACCCGGCGCAGCATCAAGAAGCTGGTCGAGCGCCAGGGCTTCACCATCCGGCGGATCGAGCCGGTGGGGCTGCCGCTCGACGCCCTGGGTCTCGAGGGGACCATGGGAAAGGTCACGCGCCTCGCCGACCACCTGATGCTCACGCTCTGGCCGACCCTCTTCGGGTATCAGTTCATCATCGAGGCGGTACCGGCGGAGCGACGATCGTCGACCTGACAAGTATGGAGGGCCCGCGCCGAGCGGGGGAGGGGTAGGAGAAGTGGAAGTGGACACGGGGCAGGGGGAACCGCCGAACCAGGCGGAAGAGGGAGCGGAGCCAGCGACAGAGACGGCCGGTCGCACATGGCGAAGCACCTCGGTCGTCGCGGCGGCGCTCGTTCTGGGAGTGACCGTCGCGATCGTGTTGCTCGCCGGCGGAGGAGGCGGGGGGAACTCACCGAGCGCGGCGCAGACTCCGGGATCGGGTGGCGGCTCGTCGACCACGGTCGCAGGACGCGGGGGTTCGCCGTCATCCGGCCATACTTCGACGACTGCGCCGCGGGCTCACTCGGGTGCAGGGGGCTCGGGCTCGAGCACCGCCGCGACGAGCCCGCCGACCACAGTGCCACCCGGGCTCAAACCGAGCTCGTACCCCAACCCGACTTCGGCCCCCCCGCCGCCGCCGTCGAAGGACACCACGACCACTGCCGCCCCCGGCACCCAGGCGGGCAGCACCTGTTCACGGAGATCGGGACGGGCAGCAACGCACAACCGCCCGTGACGGTGTCGGTCGAACGATTGGGTCCTCGCCTGGACCTACGGACAGTGTCCGTCCTCGGGCGCTTCGTTCTCCTACGCCGTACTCGGCGCGGGCGGCTCGCCGACTGGTTTCGCCGCGCCGAACCAGACGACACCCAGTGGGTCGGGAAGCGAGACGTACCACGGATCCGGTACCTACTCGTTCGCCGTGCACACCCAGTGCCAGAGTTGGACCCTCACCGGATCGGTCGCCGGATAACCCTGCTGCCGACCGCTCGGGGCGACCTCGCTCAACCCCGGATCAGAGTCACCAGCGACACCACCGTCAGGATCGCGAGCACCACTCCGCCCACCTTGCGGACGACTGCGAAGGGGACCAAGCGGAGCAGGGCGGCACCGGTGAATGCGCCGAACGCGGCCACCGCGGTGAGCGCGGCGAACGAACCGATGAACACCTCCGCGGGCGCGTGGTCCCTTGCCGCGAGGTTGGCGATGAGGATCTGGGTCAGGTCGCCGAACTCGCCCACGAAGATCACCGCAAATGCCGCGGCCGCGGTCCGGGTCCACCGTCGGGGCTCCACGGCCTCGTCCACGCCCCGTTCCTCCTCACGGCGTTCCGGGACGAACAGCAGGTAGGCCGCCCCCGCACCGAACAGCACCGTGGTGACCGCATGGAGCAACCGTTGGGGGAGCAGGTGCAGCAGCTGCCCGGCCGCCACCGCGAGCGCGGCATGGATGGCGAAGGCCGCGCTCGCGCCGAGCCAGACCAGCGAAGGCCGGTACCGGCTCCCCATGACGAGAGTGGCGATCATCGTCTTGTCCGGCAGCTCGGCGAGAGCGACCAGGACGAAGACCGAGACGACGACGCCGAACTGCACGGTCTCAGGTTAGGAAGCGGGCGTTCCGCCGAGGGACCGGCGCTACCCGGGCGAGATGCCGACCCGGTCGCGGAGCGTGCCGGCGAGGCCTGCGGCCTCCCTCGTGCCGAAGGCCACGTTCACTGCGAGTCGCTCGAGCGTCTGCTCCACCGTCTTCCCACCCGCTGGCAGGGGGTGCGACTCGACGAACCGGGTGACCTCCTCGGCGAGCGATGCCGGAGTGCACAACCCGCGGACGCCGTCGAGCATCCGGGGCAGAGTGTTCGTCGGGAAACGCTCGACCAGGGTGTCCCATCGTTCGGTGACCCGGGTCCACGACCCGGGGCCGGTGATCCGGTTGGCGAGGAGCGCCTGGAGGAGGAAGGGCGCGTTCTGCGTGCGCACCTCGGTGACCGCGAGCTCGAAGGTCCGCGCCGCGAGCGTCGCATCCTCGAAGGCCGCGAGCGCGTAGAGGTATCGCATCTCCTGTTGCGGGTTCGCCGGGTTGCGGTACCGCTCGAGGAACGCCTCGAACTCGTCGCCCCCACCCCCGGAGGCCACGATCTCGAGGACCGCGGACTCGGTGTCGGGATGGAGGCTGCTCGAGGCCGCCGCGGCGAACCGTTTGGCCGCTTCGGCCTTGGTGGCCGGAGCGTCGCCGATGGTCCCGAGGGTGCGCAGCACCGACGCCCGGAGCGCCGGGGTGCGCTCGCCGTCATCGGGCCGAGGCTCCCAGCCGAGCACGGATTCGAGCGGCCCGAGCAGTGAGCGGGTCGCACCCGCGAGTGCGGGCCGGTCGGCGCCGGGCACCACCCGGTCGAAGAGGCCGAGCGCCCCGAGCACCACCGACCAGACACTCGGATCGTCCTCGCCGCCGTCGGCCATCGTCCGGGCCAGCCGGAGCAGGTCGGCGAGCGGAGCCTGCCCGGAGAGGGCCGCCGCCCAGGCGTCCGACACCAGGTTGTAGCGCTCGAGCGGTGCGAGTTCGCCGAACACCTCGGCCAACCGCTCGAGTCTCGGCGCCGGGTAGGACACCCGGTAGTAGCCGGAGCCACCCGCGTTGACCAGTCCTCCGTCGGCGCCGCCGGGCGTGGTCGGCTGGTCGAGGAGGATCGCCTCGGATCCCCGTCGCGACCTGCGAGGGTGCGAGTGAGGACCGGCACCTGCCAGCGCGATCCGATCGCGCCGCCCGGCTTGCCGCGGTAGGAGAAGGGCGACTGGTGGAGCGAGCCGTCGTCACCGACTTGGACCAGCGGATAGCCGCCTTGGTCGATCCAGGTGGTCATGATCGACCGCACCGAGCGCCCGCTCGCCCGCTCGAGCGCGTCCCACAGATCGGCAGTTTCGGTGTTCGCGTGGGCATGGGTACGGAGGTAGTCGCGGATCCCGTCGCGGAAGACCTCGGCCCCGAGGAACTGCTCGAGCATGCGCAGCACGCTGCCGCCCTTCTGGTAGGTGAGCACGTCGAACATGCCCTGGGCCTCCTCGGGGCGCCCCACCGGGAACTCGACCGGCCGGGTTGCGTGCAGGCCGTCGACCGCCATGGCCGCTTCCCGCTCGACGCCGAAACTGACCCAGCGCTGCCACTCGGGACGGAAGGCGTCGACCGCGAGCACCTCCATGAAGGTCGCGAAGGCCTCGTTGAGCCAGATCCCGTTCCACCAGCGCATGGTCACCAGGTCCCCGAACCACATGTGCGCGATCTCGTGGCAGACGACGTCCGCGACCCGTTCGAGCTCGACCCTCGCCGCCTGGTCCGGATCGATCAGCAGCACCGACTCGCGGAAGGTCACGCACCCGAGGTTCTCCATCGCACCGAACGCGAAGTCGGGGATGGCCACCAGGTCGAGCTTGTCGGCCGGGTAGGGAAGTCCGAAGTAGTCGGTGAAGAAGCGGAGCGCGTGTGCGCCGACTTCGAGCGCGTAGTCGGTCAGGTGCCCCTTGCCGGGCGGATGCACGATCCGGAGCGGCACGCCCCCACGTCGACCGGCTCGGTCGCCTCGAGCGGCCCGACGACGAAGGCGACCAGGTAGGTGGACATCGCCATGGTCGGGGCGAAGCGGACCCGCCGGCGCCCGCCGGGCGCCGGCGTCTCCTCGACGACCGCGCCGTTGGAGAAGGCGGCGAGCGACTCGTCGACGACGAGGGTGACCTCGAAGGTCGCCTTGAGGTCGGGCTCGTCGAAGCAGGGGAACGCCCGCCGGGCGTCGGTCGATTCCATCTGGGTGGTCGCGATCACGTGCTCGGTTCCCGCGTCGTCGGTGAAGGTCGACCGGTAGAAGCCGTGCAGCTTGTCGTTCAGGATTCCGTCGAATCCGAGCCGGAGCGTGGCCTCGCCGGGCTCGAGGGGAGCGGCGAAGTCGAGCGCCGCACGCTCCTCGCTCGGGATCGAGGGCGATCGACGTGGGGGAGAGGGGCGCGGCTCCGGCCGGGACCAGCTCGGCACGGCCGATCTCGAGCTCGGCGGCGTTGAGGACGACGGTCGTGGTCGGTTGGCGAACGGTGACGTCGATCTCGACCTCGCCGGAGAAGCGGGCGGCGCCGAGATCGGGCGTGAGCTCGATCCGGTACGCGCGGGGGACGACGGTGCGCGGGAGGCGGTAGGAGGGGATGTCGTCGGCGTCGGCGGGACCGGTCATCCCCGGGAGGCTACCGTCGCGGCGTGCCGGACACCGCTGCCTCCAGCTCCTCCGCCCTCACCCTCGACGTCGTCACGGTCGGCAATGCGCTCGTCGACGTGCTCGCCTCGGCCAAGGACGAAGACATTGCCGCGCTCGGATCTGATCAAGGGCACCATGGCCCTCGTCGATCGGGCGCGATCGGAGGCCATCTACGGGACCATGGGACCGACCACCGAGGCTTCCGGCGGGTCGGCCGCGAACACCGCGGCGGGAATCGCCGCCCTCGGGGGGAGCGCCGGCATTCCTCGGTCGGGTGGCCGACGACGTGTTGGGGCGCGCCTTCACCCACGACATCCGGTCGATCGGGGTGTCCTTCGAACCGACGCCGGCCCCGGTGGCCGGTGCCGAGTCGGTCACCGGTCACTGCCTGGTGTTGGTCACCGCCGACGCCGAACGCACCATGGCCACCCATCTCGGTGTCGCGTCGGACTTCGGTGCGGTCGACCTGCACGACGGTCACCTGAGCGCCGCGCAGGTCGTCTATCTCGAGGGCTACCTCTGGGAGCAGGAGTCCGGCCAAGGCCGCCATGCGCGAGGCGATCGCCCTCGCCCACGCGAGCGACGCCTCGGTGGCGCTCAGTCTTTCCGACCCGTTCTGCGTCGAGCACCACCGGGACGAATTCCTCGAGCTGCTCACCGGCGATCTCGAGATGCTCTTCGCCAACGAGGAAGAGATCGGGCTGTTGTTCGGCGCCGACGACTTCGACGCGGCGGTCCGGGCGGTGGAGGAGACAGGGGTGCTCGCGGCGCTCACCCGAGGCGCCTCCGGCTCGGTGGTCGTCACGGCCTCGGGGCCGGTCGAGGTACCTGCGGCGCCGGTCGGCCGGGTCGTCGACACCACCGGCGCGGGTGACCTGTTCGCGGCCGGCTTCCTCTACGGCATCACCAACGACCTCGACCCGACGGAGTGCGCCCGTCTGGGGGGGCTGTGCGCGGCCGAGGTGATCTCCCACGTCGGGGCCCGGCCACTCGCCGACCTGCGCGCGCTGGCCCGGGAGGCCGGACTCGTCGCGTAGGCCCGGGCCCTGGCCGCCCCCATGAGCACGCCCCGTCGGTCGCCCTCCCTGCACGTCCCTGCAGCTCTCGACCTCGCCGGACCGGCGGCGAAGCGGGGGGCTACGATGGCCGGGGCACGGAGCGCAGCGGATGAGCGAGTATCGACAGCTGAAGCGTCAGGTCGGCGACCTCCTGGTGGGACTGGGCGCCACCGCGGACGAGGTCGCCTCCTCCCTCGAGGCGGCGGAGGTCCGGGGCACCCCGAGGAGCAACCGCACCTGCCCGGTCGCCCTCTATCTCTCCGCCGTCATGTGCGCCGACCCGCGGGTCCGATCGGTGACGGTCGGTCACTGTTCGATGGTGATCGCGCTCGGCCACGCCCGACCTCCGTCCGGCGGGTCGGCTGCTCGTCCAGCTCCCGAAACCGGTCCGGCGTTTCGTCTCCGCGTTCGACGCGCTCAAGTACCCGGCGAACGTCCGCCGACCGAGCGCGCACGGTGAGGACTCCGTCCCTCGCCGAGTGAGGCGGCGGCTCAGCGACGCAGGAGGATGCCGCGGACGTAGGCCGCCTGACCCGCGTGCTGGAGGTCGTCCGCGACCACGCTGACCAGACGGGCTCCGAGGGTGACCGGCGGGTCCCAGCTGCCGATCCACCACGCGGGTCAGCGTCCTCCTCGCCGAGTGCTCCGACGAACGAGAGCGTCGCCGCGTGGACGTCCTCGAAGTACCCGAGGAGCGACGAGGCGTCGGCGACGACCTTGGTCACCTCGTCGGGCGAGTGCCCGTAGCCGGTGTCGTCGGTCGGGAGCAGCAGGGCGAACCGTTCGGCCCAGCCGCTCGACGTCCAGACCTGCTCGCTGCCGGCCAGGTCGGCGACGTGGTCGTCCTGGACTCGGGTGAGGTGCCAGACCAGCCAGGCGATCGAGTTGGACTCCGGATCGGGACGGTAGGCGAGCTCCTCGCGCGAGAGCCCGTTCGTCGCAGGGTGTACGGCGTCGCGGACCCGCTGGAAGGCGTCGACCAGTACGTCGGCAGTGTTCATCGATGGACCTTTCGTGTCGTCGGGTCGGTCAGCCGGCGACCTCGTCGGAGCCCTCCTCCGGGCGGAAGGGGAAAGGGAGGTCGGCGAGACGCACGAGCACCGAGGCGACCGAGCGCCCGAGCGGTGCGAGTGCCACGTCGAGTCCTTCGGGGTCCTCGAGCAGCTCCTCGTCGATCTGGCACGAGCCCTCGTAGCTGACCTCGACCGCGCACTCCAACAGGTCGGAACCCTCCGCGAGCACTTGCTCGACGGTCACCGCACCACGAAGCAGGGGCTCTGCTCCGAGGACGCCGAGGTGGCTCGGCAGGGCGTCCAGCAGGGGGCCGACCTCGGGCACGCCGGCGAGGCCTTGTACCCGGAAGGCGATCTCGACGAGCACCTCGGGGGGCTCCTCGGGCTCCTCTCCGATCGCCCAGCTGCGGTACGCGGTCTGGCTCCAGGTCGGCCAGTCGAAGCTCGTGTCGACCCGGATCCTCGCCGGCCGCTCCTCCCCCGGGAGGCTGTAGGAGGTCTCGAAGCTCACGTCGCCGAGGAACACGTCGACCTGGAACCGTTCCTCGACCGCTTGGCGCTGGAGGAGTGCGCTCTCGAGCGAACGCCGGTGCGAGGCGACGAGCTGGGCGAACACGTGGTCCAGCATGGCGGGGCAGAGGCTACCGTTCTTCCCGTGGCCTCCTGGTCGGACACGGTGAAGCCCTCTGTGTGGATCGATCGCCGGGTCATCGCCTACGCGCACCAGGGCGGGGCGTGGGAGGCACCTTCGTCCACGCTCTACGCGATCCGTGAGGCGCTCGAGGCGGGCGCGACCGGTATCGAGCTCGACGTGCACGCGACGGCGGACGGCGAGCTCGTGGTCTGCCACGACGCGACCGTCGATCGCACCACCGAGGGCAGCGGGGCGATCGCCGAGCTGAGCACCGATCAGGTTCGCTCGCTGGACAACGCCTACTGGTGGGCCCAGGGGGCGGACGTGACGCCCGGCCTCGAACCTGACGCCTATCCCTACCGGGGGCTCGCACCCGAGGATCACCGGTTCCGGATCGCACTGCTCGAGGAGGTCCTCGACGAATTCGAGGGCGTCGTGCTCAATCTCGACATCAAGCAGACCGCTCCGGCGGTCGAACCCTACGAGCAGCAGCTCGCCGCCATGCTGCGGCGCTTCGGCCGGGTCGACGACGTCATCGTGGCCTCGTTCCACGACGCGGCCACCGAGGCCTTCTCCTCGTTCGCACCCGAGATCCCGACCTCGGCCGGCACCGGCGCGGTGGCGATGTTCTACCAGTCGGTCCGCGGGGGGAGACCCCCGCCCCGATGCGACACGTCGCGCTGCAGGTGCCGGTGAGCCACGCCGGGGTGACGCTGGTCGACGCACCGTTCGTCGACGCCGCCCACCGCCAGGGCTTGGCGGTCCACGTCTGGACCATCGAGGAGGAATCCGAGATGGAACGCCTCTGCGGGCTCGAAGTCGACGGCATCATCACCGACCGGCCCTCGGCACTGGTCGGGGTGCTCGGCCGACTCGGCTGTACCTGGCGGCCGGGCGCGTGAGCCCGGGCCGTCACCTGCCGGAGCTCAGCCCCGGCCGCAGTTCGGCTTCTTGCCGTGGTTGGCCTTCTTCTTGGCGCGGAGCTTGCGCTTGACGGTTCGCTTGGACACGGTCGGAGAAGACTACTCGTGATGGTCACCCACGGGCCAGCCGGCGCATGACCTGGCTCCTGCGGAACGGCGACGTGCTCGCAGGAGCGGAGGTGGCCGACGGGTTCTCCGCGCGTTCGAGAGGCCTCCTCGGGAAGAGCGGGTACGACGGCGCGATGGTGTTCCCCCGCACCCGGGCGGTGCACACCATCGGCATGCGCTTCGCGATCGACGTCGCCTTCTGCGACCGTGACATGGTCGTCGTCGGGAAGACCCGGCTGCGGCCCTGGCGGATGTCCCTGCCGAGGAGGCACGGCCGGTCGGTCGTCGAGGCGGAGGCCGGCGCGTTCGAGCGCTGGGGCCTCGAGGTCGGTGACCGGCTGGAGCTGCGGTGACCGCGGAAGAGGGCTCCGGTGGGTTGGTGGTGATCGGCACGCCGATCGGCAACCTCGGCGACTTGAGCCCGCGGGCCGTCGGGGCGTTGGCTGCCGCGGACGTCGTCTACTGCGAGGACACCCGCCGCACCCGCGGATTGCTCACCCACGCCGGCATCCGTGGCGCGTCCCTGCGCTCGCTGCACGGGCACAACGAGGCCGCACGCGTCGATGCCGTGCTCGGCGCGTTGGGTGAGGGGCGCACCGTCGCGGTGGTCACCGACGCGGGGATGCCCGGCGTCTCGGACCCGGGTGCGCGAGTGGTCGCGGCGGCGTCGGAGGCCGGCTTTGCGGTGTCGGTGGTGCCGGGGCCCTCCGCGGTGACCGCGGCACTGGCGGGGAGCGGGATGGATGCCGCTCGTTTCTCCTTCGAGGGGTTCCTGCCCCGCTCCGGTGCCTCGCGGCGAGCCGCGCTGGCCGCCGTCGCCCGCCAACCCCGCACGACGGTCGTCTTCGAGGCGCCCGGCCGACTGGCTGCCACACTGGGCGACCTCGCCGAGGCCTGCGGCGCCGAGCGCCAAGTGGTGATCGCACGGGAACTGACCAAGCTCCACGAGGAGATCTGGCGCGGGACCCTCGCCGCGGCCGTCGAACGAGTGACGTCGGCGCCGGTGCGCGGGGAGGTCGTGGTGGTGGTGGAGGGGAATCCGCTCGGAGAAGAGGTCGAGGTGGACGACGCCCTGCTGTCCGAAGCACTCGCGGAGCGCCTCGGACCGGGGAGGAAGACCCGGGAGGTGGTGGACGAGGTGGCCGCCGACTTCGGGGTGGCGAGGCGGCGTGTCTACGAGATCGCACTCGCGCTCAGAGGGCCTTCGGCCGGCCGGAGCTGATCTGCGACGGTCGCCCGAGCGCTGGAATGGGCATGCGGACCGCAGCGTTGACCCGAGTGGGGTGGGAGACGGGCGGCCAGGCGGATCGAGAGACCGGCGGCCAGGAGAGAGCCGAGAGAGTAAGGAGAGAGCAGATGTTCGGGATGGACAAGACCCAGGCCCCCGGCATCGGGCCCGAGGAGGTCCCCGAGGGGCTCGACCGTGCGTCGTTCGGTGCCGGTTGCTTCTGGGGTGTGGAGGAATTCTTCCGGGCGGTGCCGGGCGTCGTCGACGCGATGGCCGGCTACGAGGGCGGCGAGGTCGATCATCCGACCTATGAGCAGGTCTGTACCGGCCGCACCGGCCATGCCGAGGCGGTACTCGTCACGTTCGACCCCGCGGAGGTCGCCTACGAGCAGCTCCTCGAGGAGTTCTTCCGCCATCACGACCCGACGACGCCCAACCGGCAGGGGCCCGACCACGGCACCCAGTACCGTTCGGTGGTCTTCACCCGGAACGAGGAACAGGCGAAGGCCGCGCGCGCCTCGCTCGACGCCTACCGGGCACGGTTCGACCGGCCGATCGTGACCGAGGTCGCGCCGGCGAGCACCTTCTGGCCGGCGGAGGAGTACCACCAGCGCTACACCGAGCGCACCGGCCGGGGCGGTTGCCACGTCGCCAACTGGTGAATCCTCGGTGGCGCGCCACCTCGGTCACGAGAGGTGCGAGGGGGTCCCGCCGAGCAGCAGATCGGTGTCGTTGTCGGCGAAGGTCAGGTGCCAGCCGTCGTCGGTGCCCGCTGCGGGTCGGTGCATGGACCGGTTGGTCATCCGGGCTCCGATCATTCTTCCTCTGAAGCTGATCGGGTGGAGGAGCCCCATCCGCGAGAGCGTTGCACGGTGCCGGTCGTCACCGCAGAGCGCGAGCATCACCACTACCCGCTCGTCCCGCCAGTCGCGGCAGGCCGCCGCCACCAGGTGGCGGAGCGTGGCGGTGTCGTCGCGGTCCACCAGGTAGTCCGAGACGATCCCGACCCGCGCCGCCCCGAAGGCGTTGAACGAGTGGCTCGGCAAGGTGCGGAAGAGGAGATAGCCCACGACCCGGTCTCGCCTGCGGGCGATCAGCAACCGGTACGCGCGTCCGCCCGCGAGGGCGAGGTGTCCCCTCAGCTGTGCGGCGTCGCGCACCATCATTGCTGCCTCCGGCCACCGCACCTGCTGCCAGAGCTCGTCGAGTGGTGAGAGGTCTCCGGTGTCACCCGCAGTGATCGTCCGCTTCTCGAGTTCGAGGTCCCTCTCCGGGCGACCCGCGAGGGAACGGACGAGAGCCACCGGGCCGGCGGACATCGGAAAACGGCGGTCTCCCACCCAGCCGAGGCGTCCGAACCCGAGGGCCGCCTGGTCCGAGATGGCCGATGTGTACATGAAGCCGTCCGCCGCCTCGCCCTGCCGGACGAGATCCCTGCCGAGGCCGGCACCCGCGTGGTCGGGAGCCACGTACCAGTCGCTCACCACAGCGGCCGGACGTTCTCCCTCCGCGGTGTGGAATCGGACGCGCCGCTGGGCACAGATCGCGGCGACCGACTTCGACGGCACGTGCTCCGCAATCCAGCAATGGGGCACCTCGTCGTTCCACCACCAGCGGTCCGCGAACCGGTCCGAGTCGTTCGGCCCCCACAGCGCGGTGGCGAGCATCGCGAGCCGCGGCCGGTCCGCTGCTTCCGGACGGCGGACCCGGTAGTCGTCCCGGGGCAAGCGTTCAGTTGGCGGCCGTTGCCATGCGGCCGAGGGTTCCCATTGGCAACACGTCGAGTTGACCGCTCCCGCGGAGGGCGGCGGCCTCCGAGAGAGTCCGGTCGAGGACGTCGAGCTGGCTCTCGAGACCTGAATAGAAGTTGGAGGGGTGGAACCACAGGTGGAAGAGCCGGCCCGACTCGACCGCACGTGCCAAACCTGCCGAGAGCTTCTTCCGCATGGCGACGGGAGTGACGATCCTTCGCAGGCCGTTGCGCCCGATGAGTAGGAGCGAGGACGGGAGCTCGATCAACCCGTGGTCACGCGGGATCGGGGCCACGACGGGCGGCGCCACCGGCACCGCCTTCTCTGCCAGGTTGGCGACCGGACGAAGCTGTGGCACTCGGCGACCGACCAGATCGAGGAGACCGGCGTCGACACTGCGGAAGACCTCGATCCCTGCGTCTGCGACCGCTTGGAGCTGGGCAACCTGGTTACGGGGGAAGACGAGCGAGCGGAACGGAAGGCCGTGGGCCTCGTGGACAGCCTTTGCCCGCATCAGGTCCTCGGCGACCGCCTCGGCGCCGGACTCGCCGAAGTAGACGTGCCCGTAGCTGTGGGTGGCGATCTCGTGGTCGACCGGGTCGTCGCGGATGGCGTCGACCAGGTCGGGGGCGTACCAGCAGGACTGGTCCCCGAGGAGACCGTCGAACCCGTGGCGGTCGTCGAGCAGACGTCCGACGACCGCCCACGTCACCGGGAGCTCGTAGCGGGCGAAGAGCTCGAGGAGGCGGTGCACGATGACTCGTTCGAGCTCCGCGCAGGCACGTGCGTCGGCAGCGGTCACGTGGTCCCAGACGCCCCAGAGCAGCTCGAGATCGATCGAGATGCAGAACGCTCCCTTCGCGCCGTTGCTCGCCCCGGTCGGCTCCGTGGACTGGTCAGTCACGGCCCGAACCTACCAGTCCAGAGGTGGTGTGAGTAGGGGGAGGACCCATGTCGACGCGCCGCGGAGCGAGTGGTGCTCGGTACGCTGGTCGGAGTGCCGCGCTTCTACGTCACCACCCCCATCTACTACGTCAAGGACGCGCCACACGTCGGGCACGCGTACACGACCGTGAACGCCGACGCGCTCGCCAGGTGGCACCGGCTGGTGGGCGACGACGTCTTCTTCCTCACCGGCACCGACGAGCACGGCCAGAAGGTGGCCCGTGCGGCGGAGTCCCAGGGGACCGCACCAGAGGTCTGGACCGAGCAGCTCGCCGCCCGGTTCGCCGAGGCGTGGGCCGACCTCGACATCGCCTACGACGACTTCATCCGGACCACCGAGCCGCGGCACCACCGGGCGGTCCAGACCTTCCTCGGCCGTATCTACGACAACGGCTTCATCTACCGGGATCTCTACCGCGGCCTCTACTGCGTGCCCTGCGAGCAGTACTACACCGTCGACGAGCTGGTCGACGGCGAGCTCTGCCCCGTCCACCACCTCCCGGTCGAGCACCTCGAGGAGGAGAACTATTTCTTCCGGCTCAGCGCGTTCGAGCAGCGCCTGATCGACTGGTACGAGTCCAATCCCACCGCGGTCGTCCCCGAGGGGAAGCGAAACGAGGCGCTGAGCTTCATCAAGGGTGGCCTGCGTGACATCTCGATCACCCGGACGTCGATCGACTGGGGAGTCCGGGTCCCCTGGGACGACCGCCACGTCTTCTACGTCTGGTACGACGCACTGGTCAACTACCTGACCGCCATCGGCTACGGCGACGACGAGGAGCGGTTCGCCGCCTGGTGGCCATCGGTCCACCATCTGATCGGCAAGGAGATCATCCGCTTCCACTGCGTGTGGTGGCCGGCCATGTGCATGGCTGCCGGCGTCGACCCGCCCGCTCAGGTACAGGTCCACGGTTGGCTCCTGCTCGGCGGGAAGAAGATGTCCAACTCGAGCGTCAACCAGATCGCGCCCGCCGACCTCATCGGCGAGTACGGCGTCGACCCGGTCCGGTACCACCTGCTCCGCGATGTCCCTTTCGGCAGCGACGGCGAGTTCTCGGCAGAGGGGATCACCGCCCGCTACAACGCCGACCTGGCGAACAATCTCGGCAATCTGGTGTCGCGCGTGTCGACGGTGGTGGGCTCGAAGTGCGGGGGGATCGGACCGGGCGCCGATCCGTCGAGTCGCCTGGCCCCGGTGGCCGAGCAGGTCGTCGCCGAGGCGGCGGCCGGCTGGGACGCGGGCCTGCCGCACCTCGCCCTCGAGGCGACCTGGCGACTGATCCGCGAGACCAACGCGGAGCTCGAGGCGACCGAACCGTGGAAGGCCGACCCAGGGCCGCAGGTGGACGCGGCCCTCGGCGACGCCCTCGAGGCGCTCCGGATCGTGGCGATCCTGGTCGTTCCGGCCATGCCCGCCACCGCCCAGGAGATCTGGCGGCGGATCGGGCTCGAAGGAGAGGTCGCCGATCAACGCCTCCCGGCTGGCGCCGCGTGGGGCGGCTACCCGGCGGGCCGGCCGGTGGAGAAGGGCGCGCCGCTCTTCCCCCGCCGCAAGGCCGAGGCCTAGGAGACCGCACGTGGCCGAGGCGGTCGTCGAGTGGTTCGACTCCCACTGCCACCTCCAGGAGGAGTTCGCCGAAGAGGGGGCTCCCGGCACCGACTCCGAAGCACTGGGCGACCATCGGGTGGTCGCCCACGCCACCGCTCTGGCGGGCACCCTCGCCCGGGCGGCCGAGGCGGGTGTGACCAGGATGGTCTGTGTCGGGACCGGCGAGGCGACCTCGGCGCAGGCGGTCGCCCTGGCGCGAGCGATGCGCCATCCCGACTCGGTGGCCGCTGCCGAGGGCGTCCGGCTGTGGGCCACGATCGGTCTCCACCCGCACGACGCGGTCCAAGGGCTGGACTCCCTCGACACGCTCCTCGAGCAGGAGCTCGGGACGAACGCTGCAGGCCTCGACCCGACGGTGGTCGCGATCGGGGAGTGCGGTCTCGACTACCACTACGACCACTCCCCGAGGCCGGTCCAGCGCGAAGTCTTCGCCCGCCAGGTCGAGCTCGCCTCGCGCCACCGGCTGACCCTGGTCGTCCACACCAGGGAGGCCTGGGACGACACGCTCGACATCCTGGCGGCCGAAGGCGCACCGGAGCAGACCATCGTCCACTGCTTCACCGGTGGGCCCGTCGAGGCCCGGCGGTGCCTCGACCTCGGCGCCGCACTCTCCTTCTCGGGAGTGGTCACCTTCAAGAACGCCGGCGACGTCCGAGAGGCGGCCGCGCTCTGCCCCGTCGACCGGCTCCTCGTCGAGACCGACTCACCTTTCCTCGCCCCGGTGCCCCACCGGGGCACCTTCAACGAGCCGGCGAGGACGCCCTTGGTCGGGGCCGCGATTGCCCAGGTCAAGGGCGTGCCCACCGCCACCCTGGCCGCCGCGACCACCGCCAACGCCCTGGCGATGTTCTCCCTCTGAGTCGACGCCACCTCCGGGTTGCCCGCCGGACAGGGCCCGGCCTAGCCTCTTGGACGCGGCCGCCTTGGTGCGGTCGTTGTTCGTTCGACGCCGTTGTCGGAGGTGTCTCGCGTGTCGGGACCGGTTCGGAGGAGCCGGCCCGCTCCGCCCGTTGGGCGGCCAGGCCCGCGACGGAGACGTGGTGTCGGAACCTCTCCCTGCGGGAGCAGATGACGTCCCCACGAGGAGAGTGGAGTCCTGAGGACCAAACTTCGACGGGGCGGCCGGCCGGGTGCCGCGCTCGCCCTCTGCGGAGCGGTGCTGTTCATACCCTTGCTCTTGATCCGGAGCGGTCCGGAAGCCTCGGCCTCGCCGGAGCCGGACCGCTCGGCGAAGCCACCGACCTCGGCGCCGCCGCCGCGGCCCCGTACGCCGAACCCGGGGCGAGCCACCGGAGGAGCGGGACGGCCGGTGGCCGTCTCCCGTCCCTCCGGCTCCGCGGTCGCGGCGACGGTGGCCGACGACACGACGGTCTCCGCCACCGTTCCGGGTGGCGGACCGGCCCACGCCGGCGGATCGGCTCCGACCAAAGGAGGGGTCGCCCCGAGCGCCCCTCCGGTGACACCGCCTCCACCGAGCGTTCGGGTGAGCGCCGCACCGGTGACGACGACGACGCTCGGTCGACCCCCGGCAACCGGTGCAGGCGTCGTGACCCACGGGATCGCCACCTACTACGCGCATCCGGCCGGGAGGTGTGCGAGTCCCTGGATCCCCTTCGGGACCACGGTGTGGATCACCAATCCGGCCAACGGCAAGTCGGTGAGCTGCGTCGTCGACGACTACGAGACCGACACGGCGCGGTCGGTCGACCTCGCGACGGCGACCTTCGCCGAAATCGCACCGCTCACCCAGGGAGTCGTCGATGCCGAGCTGAGCTGGTGAGCCGCGCGGGGTGACACACTGAACGCGTGACCCACGGTCGTGGCGACATCCGCGAGATCCTCATGGCCAACGATCTCAAGCCGCGCCGCTCGCTCGGTCAGAACTTCGTCGCGGACGCCAACACGGTCCGGCGGATCGTCCGCCTGTCGGGGGTGGGCGCAGGTGACCTCGTCGTCGAGGTCGGTGCCGGTCTCGGCTCACTGACGCTCGCACTGGCGGAGACCGGCGCGAAGGTGACCGCGGTCGAGGTCGATCGTGCGGTGTTGCCGGTCCTGCGTGAACAGGTCGAGCCACGGGGAGTCCGAGTGGTCGAGGGCGATGCTCTGACCCTCGACTGGGCCTCGCTGCTCGGTGACGCCGGGTCCCTGGTCACTCGTCGCGAACCTCCCCTACAACGTCGCCGTGCCCCTCGTCGTCCGGGTGCTCGAAGAGGCACCATCCGTCTCGTCGTTGCTGGTCATGGTCCAGCGGGAGGTAGGGGAGCGCCTCGCGGCGAGAGCCGGTGACGATGCGTACGGAGCGGTGTCGGTCAAGGTCGCGTACTGGGCCACCGCGGCGGTCGTCGCACGCGTTCCCGCGTCGGTCTTCATCCCGCGGCCGAAGGTCGAATCGGTCGTGGTGCGGCTCGACCGCCACGTCGCCGAGGAGGGGGCCGCCGGTTCGGCGGAGCCGGTGCCGGGGCCCGCTGCCGCCTCCTACGCCCGGTTGTTCGCGGTGGTGCGCGCCGGATTCGGGCACCGGCGCAAGATGCTCCGACGCGCCCTCGAGGGAGTGGTGCAGCCCGAGGCGTTCGCCGCGGCCGGCATCGAGCCGACCGCGCGCGCCGAGGAGGTGTCGCTCGAGGGGTGGGAGCGCCTCGCCTGGTGGGAGCCGGCGGAGGGGTGAGCGGGATCGGCGCGGAGGGTTCCGGAGCGGTCCGGATCGAGGCCCCGGCGAAGCTCACCCTCTCTCTCCGGGTGACCGGGGTGCGCCCGGACGGCTACCACCTTCTCGATGCGGAGTTCGTCACCGTCGATCTGTTCGACACCATGTACATGGCCGGAGGAGCCGAACACGCCGAGCTGACCGTCTCCTACGACGTAGGCGGCGAGCACCCCGACTGGCCGTGGCCGCTCGTCCCGGTGGGTCGCGACAACCTCGCGGTTCGAGCGCTCGAGGCGGTCGACCGGACGGTAGCGGTCCGGCTCGTCAAGCGGATCCCCCCCGGTGCCGGCCTGGGCGGCGGCTCGGCCGACGCGGCGGCCGTCCTCCGTTGGGCCGGCCGGACCGATCCCGCGCTCGCCGCGTCGCTCGGGGCCGACGTGCCCTTCTGCGTGGGCGGCGGGCGCGCCCGCGTCCGCGGGATCGGGGAGCTCGTCGATCCGCTGCCCTACGAGGAGCGAACCTTCACACTCCTCGTCCCTCCCTTCGGCATGGACACCGCAGCCGTCTACAAGGCGTGGGACGAGTTCGCGGCGGAACGGGGAGCGCGCACCGAGCGCGGGGCGAGGAACGGACTCGAGGTGGCCGCGGTGGCACTCGAACCCCGGCTGCTCGAATGGAAGGGCGCGCTCGCCACCGCCAGCGGTCGGCAACCGCAGCTCGCGGGGAGCGGGTCGACCTGGTTCGTCGAGGGCTCCTTGGCAGCTGCCACCGACGACGACCGCGCGGGCAGACGCTGGTTGGAGCTCGGTGCGGAACGGGGCCTGCTGGTGGAGGTCACGACCACGCCGCGCCACGACGACGCAGGCGGTCGGGCCTGATCGAAGAGAGCCGGGCTACTTTCCGGCGGCCCGCCGCTGCCAGCGGGTCGCTTTCAACATCTTCTTGTGCTTCTTCTTGCGCATGCGCTTCCGGCGCTTCTTGATCAACGATCCCATGTCGACGGGGCACGCTAGCCGACCGGCGCCTTCCGACGCCATGCGCCGCGGTTTCTCGTCCGGCCCGGCCGTCGAGCGCTCCCGATCAGTCGTGTGCGGGGCCGTTCGGCGACTCGACCTCGGGAAGGCTGAACCGGAACAGGGCCCCGCCGCCGTTCGCCCGGTGCACGGTGACGCTGCCCCCTTCGTCATGGGCGACCTGGGCCACGATGGCGAGACCCAGGCCCGATCCGGGCCTGCCCCGGGCGCTCGGTGCCCGGTAGAAGCGGTCGAAGATGTGCTCGGCGTCGCTCTCGTCGACGCCGGGGCCATGGTCGCGCACGACGATGACCCCGCCGATACAGGTGACCTCCACCACGCCGCCGGCCGGGCTCCACTTGAGCGCGTTGTCGAGCAGGTTGTCGACCGCGCGGCCGATCCGCGGCGGAGAGCCGGAGACCCACGTCGGCTCGACCGTGGTGTCGAACACCACGCCGCGGCTCCTCCCGTGGGTCGTCGCGATCTCCACCGCGTCGAGCACGATGGTGTCGAGACGGACCGGCTCGGAGGTCAGCCGGGGCTGCTCACCGCGTGCCAGCTCTGCGAGGTCGCCGACCAGCGTCGTGAGCTCGTCCAACTGGGTGAGGACGTCGCCGATCAGGATCTCGCGCTCCTCCGGTGCGAGCTCGTCCATCCGGCGGGCGACCTCCATGTTGGTCCGGAGGCTGGTGAGCGGCGTGCGCAGCTCGTGCGACGCGTCGAGGACGAGCTGGCGCTGGCTCTCGCGTGAGGTGTCGAGGGCGTTGAGGAGCTGGTTGAACGCGCGTCGGAGACGGCCGAGCTCGTCACCACCCCCGGGGTCGAGCCGGCTCGAGACGTCGGTCGTCTCCGCGAGGTACTCGATGTTGTGGGTCAGGCTGTTCAACGGTCGCAGCACGGTGCGGCCGACCGCGAGCCCGAGCAGCACCGCGACCGTGACTCCGACCAGCACGATCAACCAGAGGGCGATGGCCAGGTTGTGCAGCTCGTGGTTGACGCCGGTCAGCGGCGTGGTGATCTGGAGGGCGCCGCCGCGGGTGAGCTCGACGAAGGGAGTCCCCCCGACGTTGATGAGGCCGTTGTTGTACGTGTAGCCGGGCGGGAGTGCGACGACGATCTGGCGGATCGCGGTGTTGTCGAGGGTTGTCGAGAAGTAAGCCTCGGGCGCCTTTCCCTGACTGGCCGCGATGGTCTTCACCGTGTCGTTGATGGGCAGGACGACCTGCTGCCCGACCGGCTGGTTGGCGGTACCGTCCGCGAACGTGACCTGGGTGCAATTCCCGATGGTCGTCGTACTGCAGGTGTTCGCAATGGTCGGGGTCGGGCTCGCCAGCAGGACGTGGGCCGCGTTGCTGAGCGAGACGTCGATCGAGCCGACCAGCGAGTTGTAGGCGACCAGGTAGGTCGCGACGGACCCGAGGACGACCACCACCAGCACCGCAGCGGTCGCCGCGAGCACGAGGCGGGTGCGGAAGGTCATGGCTCACGCAGGACGTACCCGACTCCACGGGCGGTGTGGATCAGGCGCGGCTCGCCGTCGAGCTCGGTCTTCCGCCGGAGGTAGCCGATGTAGACGGCGAGCGAATTGGTGCCCGAGTCGAAGGTGTACCCCCACACCCGGTCGAGGATCAGCTCACGGGTGAGGACCTGACGGGGGTGGCGGAGCAGCAGTTCGAGCAGGTCGTACTCGATCCGGGTGAGCGAGAAGGGCCGGTCGCCGCGCTTCGCCTCTCGGGTGACCGGGTCGAGCCGGAGGTCGCCGAAGGTCAGCAACTCGGCGGTGTCCTCGGGCCGGCGGCGCAGCAGCGCCCGGAGGCGCGCGAGGAGCTCGGCGAGGGCGAAGGGCTTGACCAGGTAGTCGTCGGCGCCGGCGTCGAGCCCCTGCACCCGGTCGTTGACCGCGTCCCGGGCGGTCAGCATGAGCACCGGTGTGTCGTCGCCCGCGGCGCGCAGGCGCCGGCAGACTTCGAGGCCGTCCAAGGTCGGCAGACCGACGTCGAGCACGACCGCGTCGGGTGGGCGTACCGCGATCTGCTCGAGCGCGACCGGGCCGTCACCGGCCAGCGACACGTCGTACCCCTCGAGCCGAAGCGCGCGGTTGAGCGCACCGCTGACCGCGGGATCGTCGTCGACGACGAGCACCCTCATCGGGCGGCGAGCCTACCGCCAGGCCTCTTCGGGGCCGTTGCACTGGGGCAATCGGACATTCTCCGCCGACGTGTGTCCCGCGTCGGGCGACGCCGAGGCCATTGGGGGAACCGGGCTCCCGAGCGGGTGGGGAGCTACCCTGGCTCGGGCGCGCCCGACGGTTCGGTCCGGGGTAGTTCAATCGGCAGAACGCTGGCCTTTGGAGCCAGATGTTGGAGGTTCGAGCCCTCCCCCCGGAGCCCCTCTTCGTCAGCGCTCGACCCGGAGGCGCCCTCCCTACTGCCTCCGGGTCGACGCCGAATCTACGGCGAGGTCACCTGGTTGGACGCCGCCGACGCCGGGCCGGTTCCGATGGCGTTGGTGGCCTTCACCGTGAACGTGTAGCGATCTCCCGTGCGCAGTCCGGTGATGGTGATCGGGCTGCCGGCTCCTGTGGCGGTCTGTCCGCCCCGGAACGAGTTGGTGACGTCGGTCGCGGTGACCGTGTAGCTCGTGATCGGCGATCCTCCGTTCGAGGCAGGAGCGGTGAAGTTGACCACCGCCTTGCCCGCGCTGCCTCCCGCGGTCGCCGCTCCGATGGTGGGCGCCCCGGGGACCGTGGCCGGTGTGACCGCGTTCGACGCACCCGACGCGGCTCCGGTGCCCACTCCGTTGATCGCGGCCACGGTGAAGGTGTAGGCGGTGCCGTTGGTCAGTCCGGTCACGACCTCGGTGGTGGCCGTCGAGACGAAGGTCTGCGGGGTCTGAGCGGCGGCGCCGATGTAGGGGGTCACCACGTAGCCGGTGATGGCCGACCCGCCGTTGCTGCCGGGCACGGTCCAGGTCACGGTGGCTTGTCCCGTACCCGCGGTGGCGCTCCCGATGGCCGGTGCGCCGGGCACCGTCGGAACCGTGACCGAATTCGACGGCGACGAGGGGTTGCTCGTGCCGACCGCGTTGGTGGCGGTCACCGTGAAGGTGTACGCGGCTCCCGGGGTCAGCCCACCGATCGTCGAGGAGGTGGCCGACGCGCCGGAGACCGACGTCCCGGTGCAGGTCGGGCATGCGGGACTGGGGATCACGGTGTAGCCGGTGATCGGTGATCCGCTGTTGGTCGGATCGGTCCAGCTCACCTTCACCGTTCCGTTGGGCTGCGCCGCGCCGGCCGCATTGGTGGGCGGCGCGGGGACGGTCGGGATGGTCACCGAGTTGGACCGGCTCGAGGGGTCACCGGTGCCGAGCGCGTTGGTCGCGGAGACCGTGAAGGTGTACGAGGTCCCAGCGGTCAGTCCGGTGATGACCGTCGAGGTCGCCGAACCGTTGGTGACGGTCGTACCGGTGCAGGACGTGCAGGCCGGATACGGGCTCACGGTGTACCCGGTGATCGGCGAACCGTTCGACGCCCCGGCGGTCCAGGTCACGGTGACCACACCGCCCGAACCGGTCGTCGCGGTCCCGATCGCCGGCAGCGTCCGGCGCGGTCTTCGACGGGTAGTTGGGAAGACCGTTGGTCGACGACAGAGCAGTACTGCGTCAGGTAGGACCCGGCGGCCGAACCGTACGGGCGCGAGCAGCGCGCGGGCAGACGCTCTGGCCGGGCGAGCCCGCGTTGGTGCTGATGCCCTGGAGCACCCACGATGCGGTGGACGGGACGAGGTAGCTCGGCGGGGAGATGAAGTCGAGCAGCGGGTCCCAGGTGTAGTGCTTGATGTAGCCGGTCACCGCGGAGGTCCCGTTGAACGTCCCGATCGGACCTCGGGCGAACTGTTGGATCGAGCCGTAGACGTTGAGGTTCCCCTCCGTGCTGCCGTCGCCGTAGTTGTTGACGACGTACGACTGGTTGAGCGCGAGGATGGCGGCGTCGATGGTGAGGCCGTTGCTGCCGTTCGAGGGGTCACACGTCGCCCCCGGCGTGCCGGCGCAGTAGGGGGCGATGGTGCGGATTGCTGGAACTGGTCGAGGCCTGGAGAGGACGCCCGATCTCGGCGTAGTTCTCGGCGATGAGCCCGAGGGCGTCGTTGGTCCCGCTCAGGTTGTACGGGCAGAAGGTCGAGCCGCCGTCACCCGTCGTCCAGGTGCAGTCGTTGTAGGTGATGTTGCCGTCGACGACGAGGTTGTTGGCGGTGCCGATGGTGAGCTGTCCCGACAGGCTGCCGTTGACGAAGGCGTCCCCTTCGGAGTCCGGTGCGCTGGTCTGCCCGTAGTAGCAGCTCGAGCAGCCACCGGCGGTGACCTGTGCGTAGGGCCCGTAGGTCTTGCCCGGGCTGAGCGTGAAGGTCTGCCCGAGGTTGCCGGACGACGAGCCGGTGTAGTTGCCGCCGCTGTAGGCGGCGGAGAACGCCCCGGTCCCGTTGTTGGCCTCGGTGGTCGAGCAGGTTGCCGTGGACTTGTACGGACGCGGGTGTGGTGGCCGGCACGACCGCGACCGGGCTCGAGAGGGTGACCGCCGAGCACGAGTTGATCACGGCGGTCCGGATGTTTCCAAAGTTGTTGGTGGTCTGGCTGAAGGCGACGGTTGCGCCGTTGTCGATCTGATTGCTGTCCGAGGTGACCGTCGCGGTGAGGGTGACCGCGCGCCCGGCCTGGGGCGAGCTCGGGCTGGAGGTGAGGTTGGTCACCGTGGTGTCCACCGGGTCGTCGAGCGGGTTCGCCCACTGCTGGGTCTGGCTGGTCGGCGCGTTCTGGACGAAGACGACGCCGTTCGGCGGCAGGGGTGCGGTCCCGTCGTTCGGGCAATTGTTGAGGTTGGTCGAGATGTTGTTGTTGTCCCAGGTGTAGTTGGTGCCCCCCTGGTTCACCGTGCTCTCGATGGTGTCCGGGCTCACCACGGTCATCTGCCCGGTGCCGTCTGCCGCGGTGGACAGGGTGACCTGGGTCGGGCCCGAGTAGAGACAGCCGTTCTGGCTGGCGATGACCCCGAGCTGCGAGTCGCTCGCAGGTGGGGTCTCGACCGCGTGGGCGAAGGAGCTGTTGGTGGTGTCGTAGAGCGCGACGCTGCCGTTGGCCTGCGAGCAGTTGGCGTCGCTGCCTCCCATCCCGTAGGTGTTGTTGACGAACAGGCAGTTCGGGTCGGCAGTGGTCACCGGGGATGGTGCACCGGTGGTACCGAAGGAGGGCGAGCTCGTCGGGCCGCCGTTGCCGGCGACGAACACCGAGTCGTTGGTGTACACCGGCCCGAACAGGTAGTCGGCCGGACCGAAGTAGACCGGACCACAGCCCGCGTTGGCGTTCGAGATGTTGTAGCCGAGCTTCCAGTTGTAGTTGCAGCTCGAGTAGTTGCCGTTCGAGCTGTAGGACTCGTAGTTGCTCCACCAGACGTTCTTGAGGAAGCCGTTGGCCGGGCTGAGGCCGATCGTCTCCTCGGCGAACAGGTAGTGGTTGGTCGCGTTGACGTCGTAGGCGGCGCCGACGACCTCGACGGAGAGGCTGCTCAGAGCATTGGTGGTCGGATCGAAGGTCGGCTGGGGGTTCCCGAAGGCGTAGTACTCCGAGTCCGCACCCGAGGTGTTCGAGTTGGGCACGAAGTTCCACTGCCCGTAGTCGATGCCGCTGCAGATCCCCGAGGTGTTGGTGTTGCTGTTGCACTGGGCGAGGCTCGGATTGGTGTTGACCGCGGTGACGTAGGCGTTCACGCCGGCCTCGAGCGCCCGGTTGGCGTAGATCTGCACCGACTTGGACTGCTGCAGCGGGAACGACCCGATGACTTGGGACACCAGCACGGCCGCGATCGAACTGGCGAGGACCGAGAAGGCCACCACGGCCACCATTGCGGTCTGCCCGAGGTCGGAGTCGACCGCCTTTCGGCGAACGATCGACCGCCGCAGCTGTCGGATCCATCTCCACTCGGATGCATGGAACACGGTGCTCACCCCACTGAAGTTCGAGAACTGGTACGGATAGGTGATGTTGCCCCCGGTGCCCGTCGGCGGGTACCGGTAGACGACCGTCTGGTTGTCGACCGTGCCGTTGGTGCCCGATCCGGGCGCGGCAACCATCAGTTCGATGCTGACGCTCTGTACCGCGTCGAGCGGACAGGCGATGGCGGTCGTCGGATAGCTCGCGTTGTGAAATGCGCAGGCGGTGACCGTCTGGGTGTTGGTCGGGTAGTTGTAGGGAGCGGCGGTGAGACCGGTGATCAGGTTGTTCTGGATCTCGCCGGCGGTGAGCAGAATGCCGGTGCCGGTGCTGTTCGCACCCGCCGGCCAGTTGGGGTCGAAGAGGCTGTAGGTGAAGATGGGCTGGTTGGGTACCCCGCCCGTCGTGCTCGACGGATTGTTCACCACGTCGGCGGCGTTGGTGATCAGGGTGTAGTTGCTCGGGTACAGGCAGGGCCCCGCGGAGCCGTCGGTGGTCACCGGACAGGTGGAGGTCCCGCTGTTGACCACGGGGAGGTAGCGGCGGACCTGGAATCGGCACGGGCTCTTCGCCGTGCACGAGGTCGAAGAGGTGACCGGGTTGCCGCTCTGGTCGAGCTCGAGGGCGACGATCTTGGCCGGGCCGGCCGTGGTGCCCGCCGCGGTCAGGTTGTTGTAGGCCGTCCCGACGTTCGAATAGAACTGCAGGCCGAAGTTGAGGGAGGTGGTGCCGAACTGCGCGAACGCCGGCGTGGGCGCCCCCGAACCGTTCGGTGCCGCGGGCTCCACCTCGGCCCGGATGAGCGCCTGGATCGGCGCGAGAGCGGGGAGGGCCTGGTCGTACTCTTGGAACTGGCTGGAGACGGCCCCGCTGATGTTGTTGAGGACGCTCATGCTGATCGCGACCATGGAGAGCAGGACCACCAGCACCGTCGAGGCGAGCAGCACCTCGACGAGGGTCATCCCCTCGTCGCCGCGGTCCCGTTCGCGCCAGCGGGCGACGATCGATCCTCGCCGGAGCGAGTGCCCGGTCGTCACGGCACCACCACCGGGCCGGGCGAGATAGGTCGTCGTCGAGCGTTGCGCCGACGGTCACCGTGGCGAAGTTGGATCCCATGGAGATCGTGGCCACGGTCGTGCCGTTGACCGCGACCGAGTAGTTCCCGTACGGGAGTCGAGTTCCGGCTCATCCCCTGCGCATCGGTGGTCGGCATGGTGTAGCTGTCCGGCGAGCACTGGGTCGAGGTGAGGGTGATCGTCGCGCCGCCGACCGGCGTCCCGTTGAGCGGGTTCACCACTTCGAGTGGGAGCAGACCGAGCGGGACGGTCGGCGACGCGGTCCCCCCGGGTGACGCCGACAGCGAGGCCGCCGAGTAGTTGTTCGCCTCCGTCGTGCAGTCACCGGCGACGATCGAGTAGCCGGTGGCAAGTGGATAGAACACGCTGGAGAGGCTGGTGGCGTTGGTGGGCATGGCCTGGGCCTGGGTGACCTGGGTCGTCCAGCTGGCGAGCGAGGCGGGCGAGGTCTCGAGAGGGATCCCGTTGACGGTCCGCCCCGGCAGCGACGACGGCGTCTGCAGGTTCCACGAGCTGCTGCTCGGAGCCGAGGTGGTCACGATGATCGGGCCGCCGGCGGTGGCTCCTGCCGCGGCACACGTGGATCCGCCCGCCCCCTGGAGCGACACAGGCCACGCTCGTGTAGTAGAGAACCGGCGAGCTGACCGTCGGCGCCCGTCGGGTTCCAGGCCCAACTGCCGTTGAACGACCCCTCGAGCAACTCGCCCGGAGTGGACGGGGTGTTGGTGGCCGCCGTGACCACGCAGTCCGCGGTGTCGCCGCCGGAGGGAGCGCCACAGGACACCGAGGTGACTGCGGAGACCGAGGTCGGGATCCCCGGGTACCCGCTCGCGACCTGTGCCCAGTCGTCGGGCGAGGCGGTGAGGTCGCCGGTCCACACCGCCGGAGCGCCGTTGACAGCAGTGCCGATCGCCACGCAGTTGGTCGACGTGCACGAGAGACCGGTGACCGCTGCGGTTCCCGTCGGGAACGTGGACTCGTTGCTCCAGTCGTCGGGTCCCGTCGTGGCGACCGAGGCGTCCAGGATGGTCGGATCGGTCGCACTGGTCGAGTCGCCGGTGGCGATCGCCAGGCATTCGGTGCTGGTCGGGCAGGTGATCGTGCCGACCGACGACAGGTTCGGAGGTGGTCCCTCGAGGTTGAAGGTGGGCGTCCACGCCGAATTGGTGGCGACCGTGGAGGGGTCCCCGTCCAGGCGGAGGATGCCCGGCGTCGTCGCACCGCCGCCGGTCGAGGAGGACTCACCGACCATGCAGGTGGTCGTCGAGGGCAGACAGTCGACCGACGAGAGCGAGCTGAAGGTGGTCGACGGCGGGGCGATGGCCACCCAGGTGTCCTGGTTCGGCGACGTCTGCCCCACGGCACCTGCAAGGAGCACCGGCCCCGATGCCGTCGCCCCGATGGCGTAGCAGCCGTTCGCGGAGGGACAGTCGATCGAGGTGACGTCGGTGACACCGCCCGGCACCGGGTCGGAGTTGACGCTCCCGAAGTCCGAGGAGGTCGTGAAGATGACGCCGTCGTTCGTCCCGCCGCTCCGCTTGTAGCCGACGCCGACGCATGTCGGCGAGCTACCGGTGCGTGCACGCGACTTGCACCAGATTGGTCGCACCGCTCACGTTCGCGGACGACCAGTTCGATCCGTTCCCGCCCCACGCCAGCTCCGCGCCCGAGGATCCGGTGCCCAGGCTCAGGCAGGTGACCGAGGAGGTTCCGGGACAGAGCACGCCGCTGTCGATCGCCGAGGCACCTCCGTAGGAGACGGTGCTGTTGATCCCCTCGTCGAAGGTGACGCTGGCGGTGGTCTCGGAGGTGACGTTCACCTGCTCCGTGAAGGAGGCCGGCGAGGAGTTCCCGGTTGCGTCGACGAACGCCGGCGTTCCGAAGTATCCGGCGAGCGACCCGTTGCTCGGCTGGTTGAGCTGCACGGTGTAGGTGCCCTGTGGGACCTGGGCGAAGGCGCAACCGTTCGCGTCCGGCTTGAGTGTCAGCGGAGAGGCCAGACCTCCGCCGGACACGGTGATCGGGATCGCGGCGACCCGTGTCGAGGACGAGTTCCCGTGCACGTCGCCGCTCGCCGAAATTGCTCACCTGCACGGCGAGGAATCCCTCGGTTTGGAGTCCGGGCTTCGGATAGTTGATGTTGGTGGTGTCGGTGAGGGACTGCCGTTGGTTGTCCCAGCTCACCTTCACCTGCAGCTGGATGACGCCGGGGTGGGAGGGGCTCGGCGGCTCCTCGTCGGTGCAGAGATCCGACTGCCCGGTCTGGTTGACCGACTGGAACGAGTAGTTCGCGGTGACGGTGAAGGGCGTGCCGGCGTAGGTCGACTTGGGGGCGATCGCGCCGGCCGGGGCGGTGGGGGTCTGGGGGGTGTTGGTCAGGACGTTGCCGTCGGCGCCGGTCGGCGGCGTGGAGTTGGACAGGATCTCGATCCAGGAGTCGGCCAGCTGGAGTGCGGCCTCTCGCTGACGGGCGTTGACCGACCCGGACAGCCGCGGCGTTGAGGACGTAGGTCAAGGGGACCAGGGTGACGATCAGGATGAGGAACGCGACGACGACTTCGATCAAGGAGATGCCGTCGTCGCCACGGTCGTCCCGCAGGCGTGGCACGAAGCGCGCGAAGCGCCGTGCCAACGGTGAGACGGGCCTGCTTGCTCCGGCCTTCTCGAGAGATCTTCGAGCGTTTCATCGGACTGAGATGAACGGTACGGCCGGGCGTGTCACCCTCGATAGAAGTAATTCCACCTGTGCCAGCGCAGATTCGCGCTGAGAGTGAGATCGGGAGGGTCGGCGACCGTCGGATTCACACGGCCGCCGCGGCGGCGTGTGCGCCTCAGTACGACTTGGGCAGTCCGAGCGAGTGCTGTCCGACGAAGTTGAGGATCATCTCGCGACTGACCGGCGCGATGCGGAGCAGGCGGGTCATCCCCCACATGTCGGCGAGGCCGTACTCGGTCGACATCCCGTTCCCCCCGTGAGTCTGGATCGCCTGGTCGAGCGCGGCGAACGCGGCCTCGCCGGCCGCGTACTTGGCCATGTTGGCGGCCTCGCCGGCCGCCGGCGGTGTCGCCGGCGTGGTCGCAGAGCCAGGCCGCCTTGTCGGTCATCAGCCGGGCCAGCTCCACCTCGATCTTGGCCTTGGCCAGAGGGTGGGCGATGCCCTGGTGCCGTGCGATCGGCGTCCCCCACACCTCGCGGCCCTTCGCGTACTCCGCCGCCTTGCCGAGCACGTAGCGCCCGATGCCGTTGGCGGTCGCGGCCGACAGGATGCGCTCGGGGTTGAGCCCGACGAAGACCTGGCGGAGCCCTTCGCCTTCGGTCCCGATCAACCGGTCGGCCTCGACCTGCACGTTGTCGAAGAAGAGCGTGTACTGCTTCTCGGGCGCGGTGATCTCGACCGGGCAGCACCTGCTTGTCGAGGCCCGGCGTGTCGATGTCGACGACGAACAGGGAGAGCCGTCCGCGTCCGGTGTCGGGGTCGACCCCCGAGCGGGTGACGACGAGGACGGCCTCGCACTCGTCGACCCCGGAGATGTAGTACTTCTGACCCGTTCGAGCCGATAGAGATCGCCGTCCTTCGTCGCGGTGAGCCCGAGGTTGTGCGAGTTCGATCCGGCATCCGGCTCGGTGATGGCGAAGGCCATCTTGAGCTCGCCGGTCGCGAAGCGGGGCAGCCATCGTTGCTTCTGCGCCTCGGTCCCGAACTTCGCGATGATCGTGGCGCAGATCGCTGGCGACACCACGATGACCAGCAGAGGGCAGCCGGCAGCGGCGAGCTCCTCTTGCACCGCGGCGAGCTCACTGATTCCGCCTCCACCGCCCCCGTACTCCTCGGGCACGTTGACCCCGAGGAAGCCGCCTTCGGCCACCGCGTCCCAGAGCTCGTCGGTTCGCTCGTCGGCGTGGGCCTTCGCGACGTAGTACTCGTGGCCGAACTTCGAGGCGATCGACGCCACGGCCTCGCGCAGCATCTGCCAGCTCGTCGGATTCGATGAAGTCCATGGCGTACCTCCTTCCCTCGGTGCGTCCGTGGTCCGCCAGGAGCTCGATCGGGATGTCGACCAACCTGCTCCGAAGGTACTCCCCGAGCCCCTTGGCCTGGGGGTCCGGTCGCGTCGACGGCGGCGACGCCCTCACCGAGGAGCCCGACCACCACGAAGTTGAGCGACCGGAGGTCGGGGAACCGGTGGCGATCGACCTCGAGGCCGTCGGCCTCCGGCAGGAGCGTGCGGAACCGCTCGGTCGTGAGGAACGGTCGAGCCACGCCCAGCCCTCCGGCGAACGGGCCCACAACCCCACGTTGCGCGTTGCCCCCCTTGTCCCCCGATCGCGCGCCGACGATGGTGCCGAGGGGGCAGCAGGCGGGTCGCGACCTGTTCGGCGCCCGGCCCACCGGCCCACCGCCCGGCTCGGCCGCTCCCGCCCCGCCGGGGGACTCGGCGCGAGCTGGTTGGCCCGGTGGGGGACCTCGACCCGGCGGCCGTCGCCGTGGACGACGGCCGGCACGACCAGCTCGGCGGGGACGAGGGCGGGCCAGAAGATGCCGTAGGCGGCGGCGTCGCCCGGGAGGAGCGGTCAGGTGGAGCCCCGGGTAGCCGGCCAGTGCGAGCTCGGTCGCCGCGCTCGAGAAGCGACGCCCGACCCGCTCGCGGTCGGTGTCCTTCACCGTGATCCGCAGCTGGGCGGTCGCTTGCGCCTCGGTCGGGGCGTCCGGCTTGTCGGTGCGGACGAGCTCCGCGTCGAACGCGCCGAACTGACCACTGCCTCCGAGGGACTTCTCCAGCGTGCGGATGGTGAGCGCCGCCTTCTCCTCGATGTCGAGCCCGGTCAGCACGAAGGTCATCGAGTTGCGCCAGCCGCCGAGCAGGTTGATCGAGACCTTCAGGTCGGGCGGCGCCGGCCGTCCCGTGGTCCCCGCGATGCGCACCCGGTCGGAGCCGGCCTCCTCGAGGTGCAGGGTGTCGAAACGGGCGACGACGTCGGTGTTCGGATAGTCGTGCCCTGCGATCTCGTAGAGGAGTTGGGCGGTCACCGTGCCGATCGACACCTGGCCGCCGGTGCCCGGGTGCTTGGTGATCACCGACGAACCGTCCGCGGCCACCTCGGCGATCGGGAAGCCGGGGTGCTCGAGGTCGGCCACCTCGGTGAAGAAGGCGTAGTTGCCGCCGGTCGCCTGGGCCCCGCACTCGATGACGTGGCCGGCGACGACCGCGCCGGCCAGGGGGTCCCAGTCGGTTAACTCCCACCCGTGGTGCCAGGCTGCCGGGCCGACCACGAGGGAGGCGTCGGTGATCCGAGGGCACACCACGACGTCGGCCCCGCCGCGCAGCGCCTCGACGATCGGCCAGCCACCGAGGTACGCGTTGGCCGACACCACCTCGCCGGTCGCCGCGGCGAGTGGCCGGCCGGTGTCGAGATGGTCGAGCGGGTGGCCGGCATCGCGCAGTTCGCCGATGCGGGGGAGGAGGTCGTCCCCCTCGACGTGGGCGACCGACACCGCGAGCCCCAGCCGATCGGCCAGCCGGCGCACCTGTTCGGCGAGTCCGGCCGGGTTGAGCCCGCCTGCGTTGGTCACCACCTTGATCCGTCGGTCGACGCAGGTGCCGAGCACCTCTTCCATCTGGGTGAGGAAGGTGCGGGCCCATCCCGCCTCGGGGTCGCGTTGACGCCCCTTCCAGAGGATCAGCATGGTGAGCTCGGCCAGCCAGTCGCCGGTCAGGACGTCGATCGGCCCGTCTTCGACCATCTCGCGGGCCGCGGACAGCCGGTCGCCGTAGAACCCGGAACAGTTGGCGATCCGGAGCGGTTCGCTCATCCGCCGCCACCGTCTTCGCGGTCGGTGTCCTCGCGGTCGGTGTCGTCGTGGTCGGTGTCGAGGATCACGAGGACGCGGCCCGTCTCGACCTGATCACCTTCGGCGACCTCGACCGACACCACCGTCCCCGCGGCCGCGGCGTGCACCGCGTGCTCCATCTTCATCGCCTCGAGCACGACGAGGACCGCTCCGGCCTCGACGACCTCGCCGGGGGCGACCGCCACCCGCACCACGCCCCCCGGCATCGGGCGCGAGGGCGGAACCGACCGCGGCCTGGTCGGTCCCTGCGGGCAAGCGCTCCTGCTCGATCAGGGTGGAGCTGCCGTCGGGCCCGTCCACGTAGACGCTCGGACCCACCCGATCGACGCGGTAGGACCGGACGATCCCACTCGCGTCGGAAAGGTCGACCCGCTCCGGGGTGATCCGGTGCGCGTCGAGCGCCGCGGATCTGCCTTCGACCTCGAGCCGCGCCGCCCGTCGGCCGCGCCGGTCGAACGCGTAGCCGACCGACACGCTCCTCCGCCCGGTGTCGAACGTCACCTCCTGCATCGCCGTACCGTTGTTGCGGAACCCGGACGGGACGCTCGGCTGCACCCCGGCGTCCCGCCGCCGCGCCGACTGGGTGGCGAGGGCCGCGGCGACCGCGTGCCGGTCGACCGCGTCGTCGTCGGCGAGCGGCGCCGCCAGCTCCTCGAGCCCGTGGCGCTCGAGGAAGCCGGTGTCGGTCTCGCCCGCCACGAAGGCGGGATGGCGCAACGTCCGCACCAGCAGGTCGCGGTTGGTGACCACCCCGTGGATCCGGGCACGTCCGAGTGCCCCCGCGAGGGCGGCGGTCGCCTCGGCGCGGTTCGGCGCGTGTGCACGATGACCTTGGCGAGCATCGGGTCGTAGTAGGGGCTGATCACGCTGCCCGAACGGACCCCGGTGTCGATCCGGACGCGGTCGGCTTCGGCGAACTCGAAGCGGTGCAGGGTGCCGGTGGAGGGCAACCATTCCTTCGCGGGGTCTTCCGCGTAGAGCCGCACCTCGACCGCGTGCCCGACCGGACCCCGGCCCTCGGCGGCGACCACCTCGTCGGGGAGGGGGGCTCCGGCCGCGACCAACAGCTGGAGCCGGACCAGATCGAGGCCGGTGACCGCTTCGGTCACCGGGTGCTCGACCTGCAGGCGCGTGTTCATCTCGAGGAAGTAGGGCTCTCCTGCCTCGCCTTTCCCGGTCCCCACCACGAACTCGACCGTGCC
Source organism: uncultured Acidimicrobiaceae bacterium (assembly GCA_963784155.1). Classification (GTDB taxonomy): domain Bacteria; phylum Actinomycetota; class Acidimicrobiia; order Acidimicrobiales; family RAAP-2; genus Bog-756. The sequence continues at coordinate 130,267 of CAWAQF010000006.1, read as the reverse complement.
TGCGTTGACGTAGCCGACCGCCCGCGCGGCGGCCACCGCGGCACCCGACAACTCCGCGCGGAGCTCGGGTGTGATGGTCGGCGCGGGTGCCTCCTCGACGATCTTCTGATGGCGCCGCTGGATGCTGCACTCGCGCTCGAACAGGGCGACCACCTCGCCGAAGGAGTCGGCGATCACCTGCACCTCGATGTGGCGCGGTCGCTCGAGGTACCGCTCGAGGAAGACCGCGTCGTCCCCGAAGGCCGCGGCCGCCTCGCGACGAGCGGCGGACAGGGCGTCTGCCAGCTGGTCGGGACCGCGGACGATCCGCATGCCGCGCCCGCCGCCACCGGCCGACGCCTTCACCAGCAGCGGCCAGCCGAGAGCCTTGAGCTCCGCCTCGTCGGGCAGCGTGTCGTCGCCGACGGTGATCGACGGGAGGGTGGGGACACCCGCCTCCCGCATCAGCTCCTTCGCGCCGATCTTCGAACCCATCGCCTCGATCGCCGAGGCCGGCGGACCTACCCACACCAGACCGGATGCGGCGACCGCCTTCGCGAACGCGGCCGATTCCGAGAGGAACCCGTAGCCCGGGTGCACCGCCCCCGCGCCGGCGCGGGCCGCGGCCTCGAGCAGCAGATCGGCTCGGAGGTAGGTCTCGGAAGGGAGCACCCCCGGCAGGTGCACCGCCAGGTCGGCCTCCTCGACGTGCGGGCTGTCCGCGTCCGCGTCGGAGAAGACGGCCACCGTCTCGATGCCCATCGACGAAGCGGTCGCGATCACCCGGCGCGCGATCTCGCCGCGGTTCGCGACGAGGAGGCGTTCGATCAGCTGCGGCGTGGTCCGCACCGCAACTTTCCGGTCGCGCCTCATGGCCGGAACACGCCGTAGCCCCGGGTGCCGCGGATCGGCTGGTTGTCGATGACCGACATGCAGATGCCGAGTACCGCGCGGGTGTCGCGCGGGTCGATGATGCCGTCGTCGTAGAGGCGTCCGGTGAGGAAGAGGGGGAGCGACTCGGACTCGATCTGGGCTTCGACCATCTCCCGCATCGCCTGGTCGGCCTTCTCGTCGAACGGCTCTCCCCGTGCCGCGGCCGACTGGCGGCCCACGATCGAGAGGACACCCGCGAGCTGGGCCGGGCCCATCACCGCAGACCGGGCGTTGGGCCAGGCGAAGAGGAACCGCGGCTCGTACGCTCGCCCGCACATCCCGTAGTTGCCCGCGCCGTAGGAGGCCCCGATGTTGACCGTCAGGTGGGGGACCGACGAGTTGGAGACCGCGTTGATCATCATCGCCCCGTGCTTGATGATCCCCCGTTGCTCGTACTCCTTTCCGACCATGTAGCCGGTGGTGTTCTGCAGGAAGAGCAGTGGGACGTCGATCTGGTTGGCCAGCTGGATGAACTGGGTCGCCTTGTGGGCCTCCTCGGAGAAGAGCACGCCACGGTGGTTGGCGAGCACCCCTATCGGATAGCCGTGGATCGATGCCCACCCGGTCACCAGGCTGGTGCCGTAGTGCGGCTTGAACTCGTCGAAGCGGGAGCCGTCGACCATCCGGGCGAGCACCTCCCGCGGGTCGAAGGGCACCTTCGGATCGGCGGACGCGATCCCGAGCAGCTCGCCGGGGTCGTGGATCGGCTCGTCGGCGGGCATCGAGGGGCCCGGTCCCCGTTTGCGCCAGTGGAGGCGGCTCACGATCTGCCGCCCGATCCGGATCGCGTCGAGTTCGTCGGTGGCGAGCTCGTCGGCGAGTCCCGAGACCCGGGCGTGCATGGAGGCGCCCCCGAGCTCCTCGTCGGTCGACTCCTCGCCCGTGGCCATCTTGACCAGTGGCGGTCCTCCGAGGAAGACCTTGGAACGCTGCTCGATCATCACGATGTAGTCGCTCATCCCCGGCACGTACGCGCCTCCCGCGGTCGAGTTGCCGAACACCAGGGCGATGGTGGGAAGCGCGGCAGCCGACCGGCGGGTGAGGTCCCGGAAGGCCCGTCCGCCGGGGATGAACAGCTCCGCCTGTGCCGGGAGGTCGGCCCCGCCCGACTCGACGAGGTTGATCGAGGGAAGGCGGTTCTGGAGCGCGATGTCGGCGGCACGCGCGCCTTTTCGGAAGGAGTACGGGTTCATCGCCCCACCCCGTACGGTGGGATCGTTGGCCGAGACGAGGCACTCGGTCCCCTCGACGACGCCGATGCCGAGGATCGAGGCGGCGCCGACGTTGTACTCGGTTCCCCACGCGGCGAGGGGTGCCAGCTCGAGGAAGGCCGAGTCGCGGTCCAAGAGGAGCTCGATCCGTTCGCGGGCGGGCAACTTGCCGCGTTCGCGATGGCGGGTCACGTACCGCTCGCCGCCTCCGGCGCGAGCTTTCTCCAGCTCTTCGTCGACCTCCGACAGCGCGCCCTCGAGCGCGCGGTAGTTGGTCCGGTACGTCTCCGAGCTGGGGTCGACGTTGGTGGAGAGAACGGGCATGAACGTGGTCGATCGACCGTCCCGGCGGGCAAGGTTGCTCCGGGTCGCACGGCGCGGGCCGACGTGGGAAGAATAGGCCCATGGCCCGAACGACGGCACCGAAGACCCCGCGGCCGCTCTCTGCGGTCGTGCTGGCGGCGGGCGAGGGGACCCGGATGCGGTCGACGCGCCCGAAGCCCCTCCACCGCCTCTGCGGCCGCCCGATGGTCCTCCACGTCCTCGACGCACTCGCGCGACCTCCCCATCGGGCGTGTCGTGGTGGTGGTCGGACACCGCGCGGAGTGGGTCACCAAGACCCTCGTCGAACACGCACCTCCGGGTCTCTCGATCGAATTCGTCGAACAAGGCGAGCCCCGGGGTACGGGCGACGCGATGTCGGTCGCGCTCACCGGGCTGCCCGACGACGAGGGCGGCGAGGACGGCGACGTGGTGGTCCTCCCGGGCGACACCCCGCTGCTCCGTGCGGTGACGCTCGCCTCGCTGCTCCACGCGCACCGCGCTTCGGATGCCGCCGCCACCCTCCTCACCGCGGTGGTCGACGAGCCGGCCGGTTACGGGCGGGTGGTCCGCGGACGGGACGACGCCGTCGCCATGGTGGTCGAGCACGAGGACGCGACCGACGAGGAGCGGGAGGTCCACGAGGTCAACACCTCGATCTACTGCTTCAAACGCGGCGTGCTCGCGCCGGCCCTCCGCCGGCTCAGCCCTTCGAACGCGCTGGGGGAGTACTACCTCACCGATCTCGTCGCGGTCCTCTACGAGGCGGGGCACAACGTCGGATCGGTGGTGGTGGACGACCCGATGGAGGTCGCAGGTGTCAACGACCGCGCGCAGCTCGCGGTCGCGGAGGCCGAGCTGCGGGACCGGATCAACGAACGGTGGATGCGCCGCGGGGTGACGATGTGGGACCCGCAGACGACCTATGTCGACGTCGACGTGACCTTGGAGCCGGACGCGGTTCTGCTACCCGGTGTCGTCCTCCAGGGCGACACCGCGGTCGGCGCGCACGCGGAGATCGGTCCGAACGCCCGCCTCGTCGACACCACGGTCGGCGAGGGCGCGGTGATCGAGTCGAGCGTCTGCCGCCGAGCGACGATCGGGCCGGACGCCAGGGTCGGACCGTTCGCGGTGCTGCCCGAAGGGACCGAGGTCCCGGCCGGCGCGGTGGTGGGCCCCTTTCCGGAGGAATCGGCCGGCGGCGCGCGGTAGCGTCTGACCATGGAGTTCACCCCACGCCGGCGGCTGGTGCTGGTGTCCGGCCGCTCCCATCCCGACCTCGCCGCGGAGATCGCCGGCCAGCTGGACGTCGACCTCGGTGAGGCCAATCTCCGTGAGTTCGCGAACGGCGAGATCCATTGCCGCTTCGACTCGTCGATCCGGGGTGCGGACGTGTTCATCGTCCAGACCCACTCTTATCCGGTGAACGACTCGCTCATGGAGCACCTGATCATGATCGACGCGGCCAAACGGGCGTCCGCCAAGCGGATCACCGCGGTCTGTCCCTACTACGGCTACTCGCGCCAGGACCGCAAGGCGACCGGGCGCGAGCCGATCACCGCGAAGCTGGTCGCGGACGTCCTCTCGGCGGCGGGTGCCGACCGGGTCATGAGCGTCGACCTCCACTCCGGTCAGATACAGGGGTTCTTCGACGTCCCCTTCGACCATCTCATCGCCGCACCCGTGTTGGTCGACTACCTCCGCACGCACCGGGGGGGCGACCTGGTGGTGGTCGCCCCCGACGCCGGCCGGGTGAAGGTGGCGGAGCGGTACAGCCAGCACCTCAACGCCGACCTGGCCGTCGTGCACAAGCGCCGCCCGCGGGGTACGGCCAACGAGGTGCAGGCGCTGCAGGTGGTCGGTGACGTCGAGGGGCGCCAGTGCGTGCTGATCGACGACATGATCGACACGGCGGGCACGATCGTCGCGGCGGCCGATCTGCTCGTCGAACGGGGTGCCGGGGAGGTCTGGTGCATGGCGACCCATGCGGTCCTCTCCGAACCGGCGGTGGACCGCCTGAAGAACTCGTCGCTGACGAGGGTGGTGGTGACCAACACCCTGCCCATCCCGCAGGATCGGTGGTTCGACAAGCTCGAGGTGCTCTCGGTCGCCAAGCTCATCTCCGATGCCATCGACGCGGTGTTCGAGGACACCTCGGTGTCGGAGATCTTCCACGGCGAGAACCTGGTCTGAAGCCGTCACGACCGGCCTCAACCACCACCGCCCGGCGACCGCCGGTTACCATTCGTGGCAGCGTGACGCTCCGTCGTGAGTTCGTCCGTCCCGGACGGGGCACGGACCTGCGGTGCGGGTGACGGGAGGGACGGCGCGTTGACCATAGAGACCACGCGGACGACCACGGGAGGAGCCCTCGGTATCGTCCACGTCCCCAAGTCCGGCGGGATCGCCGTCCGCAGCGCGTTGTGCGAAGTCGAGGGCACTCACGCCGCGCCGCCCTACTTCGACCGCGAGATGGTGGCGAGCGTCGACGTCGGGGTCCTCCCGCCGCCGATCCGTCGCGACTTCGTCGAGGACGATCATCTTGCCGAGATCTGCAGCGACCATCGTCTGGTGATGGGCCACTACTCGGGCCCGCTGCTCCTCGACTCGGGTTGCCGTCAGCTCGCCGTCCAGGTGCGCGAGCCGCGTGCCCGGGTTCTGAGCCTCTACCGGTACTGGCGGTCCCGACCCGACGAGGTGCTCGACGAATGGGGGGAGTGGGGGCGGACCGCGCTGGCGAGTGCCCGGTCCGACCTTCCGGAGTTCCTGCGGTCGCCTCACATCTGGCCCGCCGCCGACAACGCGATCGCCCGTCAGGTGCTGCTCCGGCAGACGCCGCCGAAGGCGCCGTCGGGCGCGGCGCCTGACGAGGAGGGCGCTCCGGGGAGAGCGCTATGAGGTAGTGCGTGCGCATCTGGCGATCGTCGAATGGGCGTCGGAGTCGCAGCGGTTCGTCGACCGGATCTGCGCCTTCCTCGACGAGGAGGCAGGCGTCGAGGTCCGCCGCGAGAACGAGACACCGACCGGCCACGACGTCCAGGTGCTCGACCGGAGCAGCCGCAAGGTCCTCGATCGCCTGACCCGCTACGACCGCGAACTCGAGCAGCGGCTGATGGACGACGGACTGCTCGGGCGCCGCTCGGCCGCCGCGCTCGACGGCGAGTTCGAGGAGACGGCCGCTCGGCTCCTGGTCACGCTGGCCTGAGCCCCGCAGAGGTCGGGGAGCCGCCTCCCCTGGGCCTTCCGATCGCGACTAAAGTCATGGGCCGCCGGAATGGCGGCAGCACCGGGCGTCCGGGCACCGACGCCGGTCCGGCCCGAGCTCGATATTCCCGAGGAGTCCCTCAATGCCCGAAGTCACCCTCGCCGCCGAAGCCGGGCGCACCACCGGTTCGCGTTCGACCCGCCGCCTGCGGGAGGAGGGGAAGATCCCCGGCGTCGTCTACGGCCACGGCGCCGAGCCCCTCTCGGTGGCGGTGGGCGCGAGGGACTTCCAGCTCGCGATGTCCGGCGAGGCGGGACTCAACACCCTCCTCTCCCTCCAAGTCGACGGCAAGGACTATTTGACGCTCGCCCGCGACATCCAGCGTCACCCGTTCAAGAACGTCGTGATCCACGTGGACTTCCTGATCGTCCGGCGTGACGAGGTGATCAGCGCCGAGGTCACGGTCAACCTGGTGGGGGACGCGGTGGAGGTGCAGCACGGCGACGGCATCGTCGAGCAGTTGCTCTTCGCGCTGCCGGTCAAGGCGAAGCCGGCGGACATCCCGCCGTCGGTCGAGGTCGACGTCTCCGAGCTCACTATCGGCGACGCGCTGCACGTGTCGGACATCGTCATCCCCCCCGGTGTCGAGCTCGACACCGACCTGGCGACGACGGTGGTGGTCGGTCAGCCGCCGCGGGTGCAGGTCACCGAAGAGGAGGCCGAAGGGGCGGAGGCAGTCGAGGGCGAAGGCGCAGCCGAGGAGGGACCGGCCGCAGAGGCACCCCCCGCAGCAGAGGCCGAGTCCTCCGCGGAGGGCTAGATCCTGCTCCGCGACCGGCGGCGAGCACGCCGCACGGGGAGCGCGGTCGATCTGTTGGTGGTCGGTCTCGGCAACCCGGGCGCCGAGTTCGAGGGGACCCGCCACAACGCCGGAGCCGACGCGGTGACACTCCTCGCCGGCGCGCCACGGTGGTCGGCTGCGTGCCGAGAAGGGCCTGTCGTCACTCGCCTGCGAGGTGCGCCTCGGTGAGCGCCGGGTCATGCTCGCGGTCCCGCTGACCTACATGAACGAGTCGGGTCTCGCGGTCGCGCCTCTCGTGCGCCGGGCCGGGCTGGAGGAGGAGGGTGCCGTCGCGACCCGCCTGATCGTGGTGCACGACGAGCTCGACCTGTCGGCGGGGCGGGTGAAGATGAAGTCGGGAGGCGGCACCGCCGGCAACAACGGGCTCAAATCGATCGAACGCCACCTCCGCACCGGCGAGTATCTGCGGGTCCGCATCGGCATCGGAAAGCCGCCCGGTCGGCAGTCGGGCGCGGACTACGTGCTCAAACGCCCGGCGAGGGCCGAACGGGAGCTGCTCGACGCGGCCATCGCGCAGGCGGCGGACGCGGTGGAGTCGATCGCCGCCGAGGGCGTCGACACGACGATGAGCCGGGTCAACGCGGTCCGCTGAGGATCGCTCCGGTCACCGGGCGCCCCTCGACACGGCCGGCTCTGGGCCCTCGGTGCCCCGCCGATACGCTCGTCGGGTGTCCGGCAGCAACCGGGTGATCGAGGTACGCGACCTCACCAAATCTTACGGGGACACTGCCACGCTGCGCGGCATCGACTTCGAGGTGGCCCGCGGCGAGGTGGTCGCCCTGCTCGGTCCGAACGGAGCGGGCAAGACGACGGCCGTCGAGATCCTCGAGGGCTATCGCACGCCGCGACTCGGGCGCGGTCTCGGTGTTCGGGATGGACCCCGAACGGCGCGACCGTGAACTGCGCGCCAAGATCGGGATCGTCCTCCAGGAATCCGCGGTGGAGCCGTATCTGACGGTCACCGAGACCCTCACGCAGCGAGCCTGTCTCTACGCCCGCCCACGGTCGGTCGGTGAAGTGATCGAGCTGGTCGGCCTCGAGCACAAGGCGCGGTCCCGGGTGAAGAACCTCTCCGGCGGGCAACAGCGCCGGCTCGACCTCGGGCTCGCGCTCGTGGGCAACCCCGAGCTCATCTTCCTCGACGAGCCGACGACCGGGTTCGACCCGTCGGCCCGCCGCGATGCCTGGGGGGTGGTGCGCGGCCTCTCCGCGGAGGGCCGGACCGTGGTGCTCACCACCCACTACATGGACGAGGCACAGGCCCTCGCGGACACGGTGATGGTCATCGCGGCCGGCCGGGTGGTCGCGTCGGGTTCTCCGGACACGCTCGGGGGACGCGACCGTGGTGCGACGACGGTCCGTTTCGAGTTGCCCGAGGGCGTGAGCACCGCCGACCTGCCCCTGCCCGACGGAGTGGTGCCGAAGATCCGCGGCGACTTCGTCGAGCTCCACGTCGCCGAGCCGACCGCGCTCTTGCACACGCTCACCGGGTGGGCCGTCGCCCGGGGCGAGGTGCTCGCGGGGCTGGCGGTCGACCGCCCCTCCCTCGAGGACGTCTACCTCTCGTTGACCGGTGGCGAGTCCCCGAGAGGAGGCGAGCGCCGGTGAACGACCTCCTTGTCGCGAAGGAACAGGTCCGCTACGAGCAGAAGGCCTACTGGCGGAACCCGATGGCGGCGGTCTTCACCCTCATGTTCCCGGTGGTCTTCCTGATCATCGTCGGAACCTCTGCCGGAGACTTCCGCGTGCCCGGCACCACGCTCCTCTACGACCAGTACACGGTCGTCGCGATGCTGACCTTCGGGTTGATCGCCGGCTGTTACACCAACCTCGGAATGACCATCTGCAACCGGCGCGAACTGGGCATCCTCAAGCGGGTGCGGGGCACCTCCATCTCGATCGGCTCCTACGTCGGCGGGATCATCGGCAACGTGATGATCAACGTGGCCGTCCTGACCGTGCTCGTCGTGGGGATCGGGATGGCCTTCTACCACCTCCACTTCCCGTACCACCCGGGAGCCGCGTTGTTGACACTGATCGTCGGCATCGTGACCTACTCGTCGCTCGGGCTGGCGGTCACGGCGTTCATACCGAACGCCGACGCCGCGCCCGCCGTGATCAACGGGATCTACTTCCCGATCGTGTTCATCTCGGGCGTGTTCTACCCGCTGAGCAACGGTTCGGTCCTGACCAAGATCGCCGACTACTTCCCGATCCGGCACATGATCACCTCGATGGTCGCCGCCTTCGAGTCCGGCCCGGGGTCGGGTCTTCAAGTGGGGGACCTGCTGGTGATGTTGATCTGGGCCGCGGCGGGCCTCGTCGTGACCGCCAGGTGGTTCCGTTGGGAGCCGCGCCGGCCGCGATGAGCCCGGCCCCGTCGCGGCGGACGGTGATCCCAGCCGACGGCGTGGACGCCCCCGGTACCCTGATCCGGTGAGCCTCCGCTCGCTCCCCGCACTGCTCCGCGACGAGCCCTCGATGATCGACGTGATCGGCGCGCCCGACGCGACGCTGGCCGCGGCCACCCCTGCCCAGGCGTTCGTCCTGGCCGGGACCGTCCGGCTCGGAACCCGCTCGCCGGTGCTGGTGATCACTCCGACCGGCGCGATCGCCGACCAGCTGGCCCACGACCTGGCTGCGTTCGTCGCGTCCGGTCCCGACGACGAGGGAGCCGCCGCGCCGACCGTCGAGGTCCTCCCCGCCTGGGAGACCCTTCCCTTCGAGCGGGTGAGCCCCGACGTCGCGACCATGGGGAGGCGCCTCCGGCTGCTCTGGCAGCTCGGTTCGGTCGGGGGTCACGGGCCGGGCGGGCGGGACGAGCCGGGGATCGGGTCCGGTGCACCCGGCATCGTGGTCGCCCCGATCCGGGCGGTCCTCCAGCGGCTCGGCCCCTGGCGAACCGCGGGGGAGCCGGTCGTGGTGCGCAAAGAGCGACCGCGTCGCCGTCGACGACCTGGTCGGACGTCTGGTCGCGCTCGGCTACCGGCGTGAGCCGATCGTGGAGCACCGCGGGGAGCTGGCGGTCCGCGGCGGCATCGTCGACGTGTTCCCCTCGACCGAGGACGCACCGGTGCGGATCGATCTCTTCGGCGACGAGGTCGACCGCCTCACCACCTTCGACGTGGCGGACCAGCGCTCGACCGGCGACCTCGCCTCGGTCGAGCTGTTCGGGTGCCGCGAGTTGCTCGCCGACGACGTGATGCGGGCGAGAGCGGCGGATCTGGTCGGTGAGGCACCCTGGGGCCGGCACCAGTGGGAGCGCCTCGCCGAGGGCGAGCTCTTCGACGGCATGGAGTCGTGGCTCCCGTGGCTGGCACCGACGGAGGAGCTGGTGACCGACCTCCTCGGCGACGACGCGCTGGTGGTGCTGGTCGAGCCGCGCCGGGTGCGCGATCGAGCCGCGCGAGCTTCTCGACGAGGAGACCGCGCTCGCCGACGCGCTCGCGTCGACCTGGGGTCTCGAGGGCGGCGTCGACGCGCCACGCCTGCACCTGCCCTTCGACCGGTTGCTCGCCCGCTCCGGAGCGGCGGTGCTCTCCATGGTGCCCTCCGCGGAGGGACCCGACGTCCCCTCGGTCGAGTCGCGCGGATGGGAGCCGATCCTCGGCGACGCCTCCAAGCTGGCGTTGCAGATCTCGGGCCTCGTGGAGTCCGGGTACTCGGTCGTTCTCTGCTCCCCGAGCCCGGGCGCTGCCGAGCGGATGTCCGAGATCCTCGCCGCCGAAGGGGTCGTCGTGCAGGTGTCCGACGCGGGTGCCGGGGAGGTGGACCTCACCACCCCCGGCGCGCGGCTTCGTCGTCGCTGCGCTCGACCGCGGTTTCGTGCTCCCCGGATGTCGGGTCGCGGTGATGACCGAGTCCGACGTGTCCGGCCGGCGTCGGCCGCACCGGCAGGCCCGCGCTCGTGCCCGGCCGGTCGACGGATTCTTCGACGACCTCGCGCCCGGCAACTTCGTCGTCCACCGCCAGCACGGCGTTGCACGGTACGGAGGCATGGTCACCCGCACCATGGGCGGTGCGACCCGCGACTACCTGCTGCTCGAGTACCGCGCGGGCGACAAGCTCTACCTCCCCACCGATCAGATCGACCTCCTCACTCCCTATGCCGGCGGCGACTCGCCCACGGTCAGCCGGCTCGGCGGGTCGGAGTGGCAGCGAGCGCGCGCCAAGGCGCGCGCCGCGGTCCACGAGATCGCCGAGGAGCTCGTGGCCCTGTACCGCAGGCGTCTCCAGGTCGAGGGCCACGCCTTCGGTTCCGACACGCCCTGGCAGGCCGAGCTCGAGTCCTCGTTCCCCTTCGTCGAGACCACCGATCAGTTGCGGGCGATCGAAGAGGTGAAGGCCGACATGGAGCAGCCGCGCCCCATGGACCGGCTGGTCTGCGGCGACGTCGGCTTCGGCAAGACCGAGGTCGCGATCCGAGCCGCCTTCAAGGCGGTGCAGGACGGCTACCAGGCCGCGGTGCTCGTGCCGACCACGCTGCTTGCGAGCCAGCACGCCCAGACCTTCGCCGACCGCTACGCGCCCTTCCCGGTCCGGGTCGAGATGTTGAGCCGCTTCCTCACCGGCACCCAGGCCAAAGAGGTGCTTGCCGGCCTGGCCGACGGGACGGTCGACGTGGTGATCGGTACCCACCGCCTGCTCGGGGACGACGTGGGCTTCAAGAAGCTCGGCCTGCTGGTCGTCGACGAGGAGCAGCGCTTCGGGGTCACCCACAAGGAGGCGATCAAGGCGTTGACCGAAGCGGTCGACGTCCTCACCCTCACCGCCAACCCCATCCCGCGGACCCTCGAGATGGCGCTGACCGGAATCCGTGACCTGTCGATGGTCAACACCCCGCCTGCGGCCCGCCGTCCGATCCTCACCCACGTCGGCGAGTTCGACGAGGCGGCGGCCTCCGAGGCGATCCGCCGCGAGCTCCTGCGCGAGGGTCAGGTCTTCTACGTGCACAACCGCGTCGAGAACATCGAAGCGGTGGCCCGGCAGCGTCCAGGCGATGGCTCCCGAGGCCCGGATCGCCGTCGCCCACGGGCAAATGGACGAGGGCTCGCTCGAGAAGGTCGTGCTGGACTTCTGGGAGCGCGCGTACGACGTGCTGGTCTGCACCACCATCATCGAGTCGGGAATCGACATGCCGACGGTCAACACCCTGGTGGTGGACCGTTCGGACCTGCTCGGCCTCGGACAGCTCCATCAGCTGCGCGGACGGGTCGGTCGGGCCGGCCAGCGCGCCTACGCCTACCTCTTCCACCCGGCCGACCGCGTGCTGTCGGAGCAGGCGTACGAGCGGCTGAGAACCATCGGCGACCACACCGAGCTCGGGTCCGGTTTCAAGATCGCACTGCGCGACCTCCAGATCCGTGGTGCGGGGAACCTGCTCGGCCGCGACCAATCGGGTCACATCGCGGCCATCGGCTACGACCTCTACGTGCAGCTGGTCTCCGAGGCCGTCGCCGAACTCAAAGGGGAGCCCCCGCGCCGCACGGTCGAGATCTCGCTCGATCTGCCCGATGACGCGCACCTTCCGGCCTCCTACGTCGAAGCCGAGGACGTCCGGCTCGAGGCGTACCGGCGCCTCTCGACGGTCGAGGACGCCGTCCAGGTCGACGACGTGCGTTCCGAGTGGGAGGACCGCTTCGGCCCGCTGCCCCCGCCGGCGGCCGCGCTGCTCGACGTCGCGCTCCTGCGGACCGAGTGTCTTCGCCTCGGCATCTCCGACGTGGCAATCGCATCGCGCGGGCGAGGTGCGACCGGCACCGGGGGAACCGGAAGCCGGGCGCTCGCCAAGGTCTCGCCGATCACCCTGCCGGCTTCGGCCGAGGTGCGTCTCACCCGACTGGTGCCCGGCGCCACCGTCCAGGCCGACCTGGCTCGGCTGCTGATCCCGATGGAGCCGCTTTCGGGCGGAGGGGGTTACGCCCGGCAGCTGGTCGAGTTGCTCGGCCAGCTGGTCCCCGCGCCCGACACCAAGGGGTGAGCCTCCTCCACGCGCGCGTCCCGCGGTAGTCCCGAATCGGCCACCCGATAGCATCCCGACCCGTGAAACGCCTGGTCTCCGGCGCCGCCACGCTGCTTGCCGTCCTCGGCGCGGGTTTGGCCGCCTCTGCGTGCGACGTCGGGCCTTCCGCAGCCTCCGCCAACGGCACGACGATCTCGGTGCCCGAGCTCAACGGCGAGCTCCGTGCCCTGCAGTCCACCGCGGCGGGAGCCTGCCTGGTGGCGGTCGAGAACTCGGCGGCCGCCGCCCCGGCCGAGGGAGCGGGTGGACCCGGCACGTACACGATGACCTACGCCGACGCGGTGCTGGAGAGCCAGCTGGCGGACGTGCTGGCCGGGCAGTACGCGGCATCGAAGGGCGTCACGCCGTCCTCGGCGGACCTCGCGACGGCCAAGACGGATCTCGAGTCGATGCTCGACGGGGCGATCGCCACCCAGAACCAGCAGGCCGGAACCGCCGGCACCGCCTCGAGCTGCGAGCAGGCGAGTGGCTCGGCGATGACCGGCGCACAGCTGCTCGCCGGCCTTCCCTCCGATGTCGCGGCCGATCAGATCAGCAACCAGGCAGTCGACGAACGGCTGCTCGCCAAGGGGGCCGACATCTCGGACGCGGCGATCGCCGCGTACTACGAGGCCAACCAGTCGCTGTTCACGCTCGACTGCGTGAGCCTGATCGCAACCGACACCCAGGCTCACGCGAACCAGGTCGTCGCCGAGCTCGACGGCGGCGCGAGCTTCTCCTCGCTCGCCAAGTCGGCCTCGATCGACCAGGCGAGCGCGGCGAACGGCGGTCAGATCGGCTGTGACATCAGCGACGCGCAGGTCAAACAGGACCTTTCGCTGCAGTCGGTCACCGTCGGCACGCCTGTCGCCCCGCTGCAGGACCCCAATACCGGGGAGTGGGTGGTCTACGAGATCACCAGCCAGTCGGTCGAGCCGTTCTCCGCGGCCCGGACCCTCGCCCGCCGCGAGTTGCTGCAGGCGACCTCCAACGTGAACCGGGTCAACGCGGAGGTCCTCTCCTTCGCCCGTCACTCGGACGTCTCGGTCAATCCGCAGTACGGGACCTGGAAGACCTTGACCGTCGTGGCGCCGGCGTCGCCTCCTCCGCGGTACCTGCTGTCCGCGTCCAGAGGGTCGGCGGCCGGGGCGGCTGATGGCTCGCCGGTCCGAGGCGTAGCCGGGCACCGACGATGCCTTCGAACGACCGGCCGCGGATCGACGTGGTCGGGCTCGGACCGGCCGGGCCCGAGCTGATCACCACCGGAACAAGGGGGCTGCTCGACCGCGGCCGATCGGTCTTCTTGCGCACGACTCGGCATCCGGCAGCCGCCGCCGTCGAGGCGACACACTCCTTCGACCACCACTACGAACGGGCAGGCACCGTCGAGGAGGTCTACGCCTCGATCGTCGGCGACCTGGTTGCCGCGGCGGCCGCCGGGGACCGCGTCGTCTACGCGGTGCCCGGCTCGCCCTCGGTCGCCGAACGGAGCGTCGTGCTCCTGTCCGGGCACGACGCCGTGCGATCGGGCGAGATCGAGGTGGTCGTGCACCCGGCGGTCTCCTTCGTCGACCTCGCGGCGGCGCGCCTCGCGGTCGACCCGATCGCATCGGGCGTCCGCCTCGTGGACGGGGAGGCGTTCGCCGTCGACGCGGCGGGCGAGCGCGGGCCGCTGCTGGTCGCCCAGTGTTGGTCCGCGGGCGTCCTCTCGGAGATCAAGCTCGCGGTCGATGCGGTTCCCGACCGACCGGTCACCGTCCTCTTTCACCTGGGCCTCGCCGACGAGCGAATCTGGGACGTCCCCTGGGAGGAGCTCGACCGAAGCGTCGCCCCCGACCACCTCACCTCGCTCTGGATCCCCGAGCTCGCCTCGCCGGTCGCCCGGGAGCTGATCGCCCTCGACGAGCTGGTGCGCACGCTGCGGCAGCGCTGTCCGTGGGACCGTGCGCAGACCCACGGCTCGCTCGCCCGGCACTTGCTCGAGGAAGCACACGAGGTGCTCGATGCGATCGACGCGGTCGCTGCCGTCGACGCCGCGAGCGCGGAGGCCTCCCCGACCGCCGCAGACTCGGGCGCGGCGGGGGGAACCGCGGAAGAGGCAGCGGCCGTCGGCCACCTCGAGGAGGAGCTCGGCGACCTGCTCTTCCAGATCTACTTCCACGCCAACCTGGCCGCCGAGGAGGGGAGGTTCACCCTGGCGGACGTCGCGCGGTCGGTCCACGACAAACTGGTCGCGCGCCACCCGCACGTCTTCGGCGCGACCGGCGACCGGACGCCAGAGGAGCTCGCGTCCGACTGGGAGGCGATCAAGAAGGAGGAGAAGAGCCGTGCCAGCGTGACCGAGGGAATCCCCGCGACCCTCCCGGCCCTCGCGGTCGCGGCGAAGCTCCAGCGAAAGGCGCTCGCCGTCGGAATGGTGCTGCCGTCGGTCGCCGACGAGGCGCTCCGCGTCGCGGTCGGTGTCACCGCCCTCGAGGAGGACATTCGACGCGGCCCGGAGGCTTCCGGCGCGGAGGGCGAGGCGCCGAGCCTCGCCGAGGTGTCCCGGGTCGGCGACCTCCTCTTCTCGCTGGTGGGTCTCGCCCGGGTGCTCGGTGTGGATCCCGAGAGTGCGCTCGCATCACGGGTGCGGCGCTTTCGTGCCGAGGTCGAGCGCTACGGTTGAAGGCCCTGCCACGGCCCGGGTCCTCGAGAATGCCCAGGTCGCGAAAGAGCCGGTGGTAACTTTTCCCACACCGGAACGGGAGTGTCGGCGAAGTGAGCTCCATCGAACAGATCATCGGCCGCGAGGTCCTCGACTCGCGCGGCAATCCGACCGTCGAGGTCGAGGTCGTGCTGGACTCGGGATCCGTCGGGAGGGCGATGGTGCCCTCGGGTGCCTCGACCGGCTCCCACGAGGCCGTCGAGCTTCGTGACGGAGAGGATCGCTTCGGCGGAAAGGGCGTCCGCGCAGCCGTCGCCCATGTCAACGGCGAGCTCGCCGCGCTGCTCGAGGGGATGGACGCGCTCGATCAGCGAGCGGTCGATCTCACCATGGACGATGCCGACGGGACGCCGAACAAGGGCCGGCTCGGTGCCAACGCGATCCTCGGCGTCTCTCTCGCCGCTGCCAAGGCAGTGGCCGACGAACTCGGCGTGCCGCTGTTCCGCTCGGTCGGCGGCTCCGGCGCGCACGTGTTGCCGGTCCCGATGATGAACGTGCTCAACGGAGGTCTCCACGCGGACAACTCGGTGGACTTCCAGGAGTTCATGATCATGCCGATCGGAGCGGCCTCCTTCTCGGAAGGACTTCGCTGGGGTGTGGAGACCTACCACTCGCTGGCCCGGGTGCTGAAGCTGCGCGGGCTCTCCACCAGCGTCGGCGACGAGGGTGGCTTCGCGCCGAACCTCGAGTCGAACGAGGAGGCGGTCCGCATCCTGGTCGAGGCCATCGAAGCGACCGGGAGGGTGCCCGGCGACGAAGTGGCCATCGCCCTCGACCCTGCGGCGAGCGAGCTCTTCAAGGACGGTCGCTACGTGCTGAGCGGCGAAGGTCGCGCGCTCGACCCCGGTGAGATGGTCGAGTACTGGGCCGAGCTGGCCGGGCGCTACCCGATCGTCTCCATCGAGGACGGGATGGCCGAGGACGACTGGGACGGGTGGGCGACGCTCACCCAGCGGATCGGGGGCACCGTGCAGCTGGTGGGCGACGACATCTTCGTCACCAACGAAGAGCGGCTCCGGCGAGGCATCGAGTCTCGAACGGCCAACGCCATCCTCATCAAGGTCAACCAGATCGGGACGCTCACCGAGACGCTCGACACCATGGCACTGGCCACTCGCTCGTCGTACGCGTGCGTGATGTCGCATCGATCGGGCGAGACCGAGGACACCACGATCGCCGATCTCGCGGTCGCGACCAATTGCGGTTTGATCAAGACCGGGGCGCCCGCGAGGTCGGACCGGGTCGCGAAGTACAACCAGCTCCTCCGTATCGAGGAGTGGCTCGGTGAATCCGCGGCCTACCCCGGAGCCGACGCGCTCGCCGCTCGGGGCACGACGCCGTGAGCCGGAGAGCCCACGCCCGGTCGCGGAGGAGCACTCCCCGGACCCGCACCCGGTTGGGTTCGCGGCGACCCCGAGCGCGGTCCGCTGGGAAACCTACGCAGAAACCCGCGCAGAAGGCGGGGAAGGCGGCGGCGAAGGTGAAGGTCGCGAACGGCACCCGCCGGAAGCAAGCCGACGACCCGAAGCGGTTGGGAATCCGCCTCCGCCCTCGACCGGCGTCGGGCGCACGCCGCCGCTCGGGCAGCGACCGCCGGAGAAGGGTGCCCGTGGTCCTCGCGGGACTGGTGGCGCTCGTCATCCTCGTGGTGGGCTTCCCGGCGTCGACGCTCTGGGCACAGCACCGCCAGCTCTCCGCCGCATCGGCTCAGCTGACCGAGCTCGAGCACCAGAATCGAGTGCTCGCCGAGCAGCAGCACCAACTGAGCTCCAATACGGAGATCGCCCGGCTGGCGCGAGAGGACTACCAGCTGGTCGCACCGGGCCAGACCCTCTTCGACATCCTCCCGCCGAGCGGCACCGCGAGCTCGACCGCGCCGAACGGGACCACGACCGGGGATCCCGGCAACCAGCCGGTGGTCGATCCTTCCAACGCGCCGTCGATGTCACCCGACCCCGGGCTGCCCTCGACGGTGGCGGCGACCGCACCTCAACCGACCTCCGGTGCCGGATCGGCTCCCGCATCTCCTCCGGCGAACCCGTCGAGCTTCTGGTCACGGGTGAGCAACACCCTCGAATTCTGGAAGTGATCCCGGCTGTCCTCGGGTGACTCGGCACCTCGCCGTTCGGAACCCGGCCGCGAGACCTCAGCCGAGCACGACCTCGACCTGGTCACCTCGCAGCTCGGTCGCGAACCGGCCGGCGCCTTCGAGGTGGTCGTCCGCGGCGGACGACGGCACGCCGGCGGTCATCGCCAACCCGCCGTTCCTCTACGACGGGACGCCGATGCCGACCCGCTACTGGCTCACCGACACGCCGTCTGCGTGAGGCGGTGAGCCGGCTCGAGTCGGGCGGAGGTGTGCGTGCGGCCGAGCTCGCGGTCGACGATTTGACGACTCGCGGAGGCCCACCAGCGGTACGCGGCGGAGCGCGACGCGCTGATCGACACGGACCATCGGGGTCCGCGTCCCTCGGGTGGCGTCGGTGGCACCACGACGAGGAGTCAAGTGCCTGCACGCACACCTTGCATGGTGGCTCGCGGGCGGCGACGATCCGGTGGGGGAGTGGACCGCGGAGCAGATCGGCCTTCACGTGCGCTGAGAGCCGGGTGCGATTCGGCCGTCCACCGTGGTAGCAAGGATGACATGCGCTCCGGTGGTGCGGTTGCGGCCATCGATTGCGGGACGAACTCCACCCGCCTCCTCGTCGCGGACTCGAGTGGCGCCCCTCTCGACCGCCAGATGCGGATCACCCGGCTGGGCGAAGGGGTCGACTCGAACGGGACCTTGTCCCCCGAGGCGATCGACCGTTGCCTCGCGGTGCTGCAGGACTACCGCACGGTGATGGACCGTTACGGCGTGCGGCGCGGGCGCGTCGTCGCCACCTCCGCCGCGAGGGATGCGTCGAACGGCGAGGACTTCCTCGGTCCGGCCGCCGAGACGACCGCCTTCCCGGTCGAAGTGCTGACCGGCCTCGAGGAAGGTCGGCTCTCGCTGGCGGGTGCGGTCTCCGACCTCGACCGCGCGGAGGGGCCCTTCCTGGTGCTCGACATCGGGGGTGGTTCGACCGAGCTCGTCGCCGCGAGTGGCCCCGAAGATCCCGAGCTCGAGGTGGACTCCCTGCAGATCGGCTGTGTCCGCCTCACCGAGCGGTACCTCGACTCGGACCCGCCGACCGCGAGCGAGCTGCTGACCGCCGAGTCGATGATCGGAAAGGTGCTCGACGAAGCCGTCGCCCAGCATCCGCGCCTCCTCCGGACCCGCCGCCTGATCGGGCTCGCCGGGACCATCACCACCCTCTCCGCGCTCCGGATGGGTCTCGCCGAGTACGACCGTGACCGCATCCACCATTCGGTCCTGACCGCGGGCGCGGTCATGGACTGGTACCGGACCCTCGCCTCGGAGGACCGTGCCGCCCGGCTCGACCGGGCCGGCATGGTGCCGGGCCGTGAGGACGTCATCGTCGCGGGTGCGATGATCCTCGCGGCGGTGATGACCCGTCTCCAATTCGCCGAGTGCCTGGTGTCCGAAGCCGACATTCTCGACGGGCTGGTCGGGACCCAACTGCCTGGGACCTGAGTCCGCCGAGAGCCCCGGAAACCTCGATCGGCACCGCTGATCGGTGCGCGACCGGCAATTTGGGACCGGGGTATATTCCGGCCTGTTCCTGCCTTCCGCCCGAAGGCCGCCCGCTGGTTCGACGACCGAGCGACGTCCGGAGAAGCACAACGAGAAAGGCCCCATGGCCGTCATCGAGTTGACCGAGGCACCCGAGACGTCCCGCTCGGTCGTGTACGAGCCATCAGCATCGCGCTCGAAGGCGTTCGTCCTCGCCGTCGTCGCCGGGTACGTGGCGATCGGCATCGTGGCGTTCTGGCCTGTTCTTCCGGGCACCTCTCACCGTCTCTTCGGCACCGGCGCCGACTCGGTCCTGGCGATGTGGTTCCTCGCCTGGATTCCCCACTCGCTCGCTCACGGGCTCAATCCGCTGTTCAGTCACGCGCTCCTGGCTCCGGCGGGTGTGAACCTGGCTCAGAACACGGAAGGCCCGTTCCTCGGTTTGCTCACTGCGCCGTTTGCGCTCTTGATGGGACCGGTGGCAAGGGCGAATCTCTTGATGGTCTTCGCCATGCCGGCCTCCGCGACCGCAGCATTCGTCGTCCTCCGCAAGTGGAAGGTCTGGGGGCCTGCGGCTGCCGTCGGTGGACTGATGTACGGCTTCTCGCCCTTTGCGGTGGGGCACAGCCCCGGTCACGTCGTGCTCGTGTTCCTCGTCTTCCCACCGTTCATCGCGTCGACGGTGGTCTCGATCGTGCGGGGAGAAGGATCGCCCTGGAGGTTCGGGATCCAGCTCGGACTGCTCGTGGCCGCACAGTTCCTCTGCGAGGCCGAGATCATGACCACCGTCGCCATCATGACGATGTGGGCATTGTTGTGTGTCGCGGTTCGATACCCGGGGCGTGTGGTCGAGACGGCGCGGAGGTGTCTGAGACCGTTCGGAACCGCCGTCGGCGTGGCGGGGGTGCTGCTCGCTTATCCGATCTGGATGATGTTCGCCGGACCCCGGCACTACACAGGGACGGCGCAGCCGATCGCGAACCCCTATTACAACGACCTGCTCAACTTCGTCGTTCCCGGACCCCTCCAGAAGGTGACGCTGGGTCTGCATTTCGTCAACACCCCCGCGGTCCCCTCGTCGGCAGTCGGTTGTTACATCGGCATCCCGCTCCTGGTGGTCGCGGCCTTCTTGGTCTGGCGGTCCCGCCGGAGTCCGCGGATGCAGCTGGCCGTAACCGTGCTGCTCGGCGCGGCCATCCTGTCTCTCGGGGCACATCTGACTGTCGACGGGCGTCACACGTGGATTCCCTTGCCGTTCCTCCTGTTGCAACACGTGCCGCTGCTCGACAACATCCTGCCGGACAGGCTCTCCATGGAAACGGCTGCGTGTGTGGCTGCGATCGTCGCGTTCGGATTGGACGACTTCCGACGGGTGCCTCCTCCCTCGCTCCGGCGCACCGTTCGGGCCCGTCGCGGGCGGAGCGCGCTGGTGGCGGTCGTGGTCCTGATCGTGGTGGTCTTGAGCCAACTGCCGGATTGGCCCAATCCGTCCCAGCCTGCCGCGCGCTTCCGGCCGCGTTCACGAGAGCCATCCCGCCGGGCAGTCCGCTCACCATCACCTATCCGATCGCTTCGCCGCTCTACACCGAGCCGATGGTCTGGCAGGCTGCCGACGGGTTCCGGTTCCAACTCGTCGGGGGATATGCCGAGCATCCCGACGCGGCGGGTGGTCCGACGGGAGTGCCGGACCAGATGCACCCGCCGGGACTGGATCAGTTCCTCGAAGGGCAGGAGGCGGACAACCCCTACCTGTTGCGCGTTCCGGTGACGTCGGCTCTGGTGGCCACTGCAAGGAACGTCGTCGTGCGCAACGACGTCCGGTTGATCATCGTGGATCGCGCGGCGAAGGGATCGGGACCGGTGGCCGATGTGTTCCGTCGAGCATTCGGGCCGCCTGCTGTGCAGGACGCGTCGTATGTGCTCTGGGCGAGGAGCCGCGGGCCGCTCTGAGCGCGTCCCGTTCCGCCCTCCCGAGCGGTCAAGACGGACCTGGCCCTGCCGGGATCGTCACCGTTGTCGTGCCCGGAGGGGGGCGCCATTCGAAGGCCACCACACCCTCCCCGTCGACGAGGACGGTTGCATGGAGTCGGTTCCTCACGTAGGCGACCGCAGTGGCGGACCCGGCCGGTGTCGCGAGGGTCTCGTTGCCGGTTGCGAACACGAACACCACGTCGCGGGCCGCGACCGGCCGGGGCCCGTTCGGGTAGAAGAAGTAGCAGTTCGCGCGAGTGCAGAACCGTCCCATCACCGACAGCGTGGAGATGACCTCGGCACCCGGAGGGACCTTGGTCAAGGCGCTGCGCAGCTGTGCGGCAGGTCCGGCCGGCACCTGGTCGAGCGCCCATCGGACGTCCGCGGGCGACCGGGCGGCCCCGTAGGTCACGGCCTGGGCGGTCACCGCCAGCGCGACGACCAGCGCGATCACCCAGCCGACGGGAACACGTTCCGCGAGCCACACCAGCACCATCACGGTCCCGACCGTCACGAAGGGGAAGACCGCGCAATTCTGGAAGGCGTTGTTGAGGAAATCGGCGCGTGCGTTCAACCCGTTGGTGGCGAGCACGACGATCGGCACTCCGAATCCCCACGCCGAGGCGAGACCGACGACCCCGACCGGCTTGACGAGCGTGTAGACGGCACCGACCCGCTGGTAGAGGTGGTCGGCGACACGCCAGGGGTGCGTCACGATGCCGCCCGCGAGGACCGCGAGCCCGCTCGGACCCGACAGCGTGGACCGGTCGGCGAGGTACGCGTAGAGCGAGAGACCCGAGCCGCGGTCGGCACCGAGGGCCGAGATGAGGCTGAGCCATGCGACCGAGGCGACCAGCAGGACGAGGCCGGAGCGCCGGGTGGTCTTGCCGGCCAGGAGCGCGGAGATCCCGAGCCCGAAGAGGGCGATCACCGCGAACGAACCGCAGAGGAGCACGAGTGCGCTCCAGATCCACGCGCGCCGGATCCGGCCCCTCCAGAAGTCCCGTCCGGCGAGTACGAGGAAGAGCGCGGCGATCGGCTCCATGTGCAGGTCGAAGCGCACAGTCTGGTAGATCCCCGGGTTCGCGACGGTGACCGCGAGCACGACGACCGCGACAACGGTCGCGGTCAGGACCGGCACTTCCTTCCGCTCGAGGAACTCGACGATCCACAGGTACGCCACGAGCCCGGTGCCCGCCACCGAGAGGTCCTGGACGAAGAGGAGGACGAGCGACTGCGAGGTGATCAGGTGGAGGAGGGCGAGCGGCCAGAGGATCAGCTCGAAGTCGGCCTTGACGAAGGGGAAGCCGTAGACGGTGTCGAACGGGTCGAGGTGGCCGGTTCCGATGAGCGACCATGCCTGGTTGTAGGTCGCGAAGTCCTCCCCGAGGAACGCACGCTGGTAAATCGCTGTCGAGAAGGTCGCGAGGCCGCAGAACCACGCTCCCATGACGACAGCTCCGGCGATCTTGAGCCGACGCCAGCTTCGGCGGTGCGGCTCACGGAGGCCCGCCGACGCCGCGATGCGACGGACCAACGGGATGCGATCGGCGTCAGAATCCCGTGTCGGGTGCGTGTCGGTCGTCTGCGGCGCCCGGCCCTCAGCGCCTTCGCCGGGAGGGGCCTCGACCGGAGGGACCGCCACGCGCGGAGTGTACCCGCAGAGGTCCTCTCGGCCCGTTACCTTCTGGTGCGCCGGGACGAGGCCGCGAGCGCCACGGTCACGGCGTTCCGCGACGGCCGGCTGGACGAGGTGCGTGCGGGAAGGTCACGTGGGTGACTCCGGAAGGCGGCTGCCATTCGAATGCGGCCACCCCGGCGCGGTCGACGAGCGTCTTCGCTCCGAGCGTGTCGCGGACGAAGGCGATCGCTTCCTGGTCGTCGGCGGGCGTCGCCTGGGGGATGGTGTTCTCGTTGGCAGGGTCGAAGACGAAGACCACCGGTCGCGCGGTGACCGGCGTCGTCCCTCCGGGGCCGTACCAGTAGGCGGCCGGGCGCCCTGCGAACCGTCCCATGATGCCGATGGTCGAAATGGTCTCCGCCTTGGGAGGCGTGCGGGCGAGCGCACTGGAGAGGGCGGCCGCCTGCGCGGTCCCGACTCGGTCGACGGCCCATCGGATGTTGCCGGGGAAGGTCGTCAGCCCGTAGGTGAGAGCGACCACCGACACCGCGACCCCGATCCCGGCTGCTCCGATCCATCCGAAACGTACCCGCTGGGCCAGCCAGATGAGGACCGTCACGGTGCCGAACAGCAGGAAGGAGAACATCGCGAAGTTCTGGAATGCCTGGAAGATGAATCCGTAACTGGAGTTCAAGACGTTGGTCAGCATCACGACGAAGGGGACTCCGAATCCCCATGCCGAGGCGAGGCCGATCACCCCGACCGGCTTGATCAGCACCCACAGGTAGTGAAGTCGTTCGTGCACGACGGTCACCACCCGCGACGGATGACTGACAATCCCCGCGAGGATCAGCGCGATGCTGGAGGCGCCGCTCAGATGACTCCGGCCCGCCAGGTACGCGTAACTGTCGAGCCCCGAGCCTGCGTCGGAACCGAGGAGCGAGATCAGGCCGAGCCACCCGATTGCGGCCGCGATCACCAGTACTCCCTGCCGGCGAGTGGCCTGGCCCGCCAGGAGCGCGGAGAGCCCGAGCCCGACCAGGGTGATCGCCGCGAACGACCCGCAGAGCAACGCGATGGCGATCCAGATCCACGCCCGCCGGAACCGTCCCCACCACAGGTCCCGACCGGCGAGGAGGACGAACAAGGTCGAGATCGGTTCGATGTGGAAGTCGTAGAGGAGGGTCTGGTAGACGCCCGGATTGACGATGACGACGACCACGGCCAGCGCGGAGATCCCGACCGTCGCCCACCAGGTCACGCGACGCCGCTCGAGGTAGTCGGCGATCCAGAGGAAGAGGACGAAACCCGATGCTGCCACCGCGAGGTCCTGCACCCAGAGGAGCACGATCGGCTGCGGGGTGAGGAGGTGGAGCAGCGCGAGCGGCCAGATGATCAGTTCGAGATCGCTCTTGATGAACGGGAAACCGCCGTAGACGGTGTCGAACGGGTTCAGATGGCCGTGCCCGATGAGCGTCCAGGCCTGGTTGTAAGTCGCGAAGTCGGCGGTCAGGTTGTGGCGCTGGTAGAGCACCGTGGAGAAGACCACCAGCCCGGCGCACCATGCGGCCATGACGATCGCACCGGTGACCTTCAGGTACCGGCGACCGCGTGCCGGCCACGACCGGCCGTGGGTGCGGATCGCGGCGGGTCTCGCGGTCGTGTCGGCGGCCCGTGAGGTGACGCGCTCGGAGACGAGAGGTGCGGGTCGGGAGAGGGTCATCCGCGGACGACGGGAACGGGACGGCGAGGGCCCGCCCAGGAGCCGACACCGGCCCGGACCTTCAGCAGCGGCACCAGCGGAGCATAGTCATCTCGCATCGGCGCGATCGTCCTGGGTGGAGCCGGCCGCCGATGCCTGCGGGATATGCTCACCGCAACCGATCCCGAGCCGCTTTCGATCGATCCGGGGAGTTTGATGCTTGACGTCGACGGGCAGGTGATTTCGGCAGAGGCGCTGGCCGAGAGGGTCCAACACCTCGTCGAGTCCATCGATGCAGGCAAGCTTCCCGACGGTGCGATGACACAACCGGCCGATCCGACGCTGGAAGGGTGGATCGGTGCGATGCGGCACGCGCACAGCCAGTTGCACCCGCCCGACCTCAGCAGTCCGCAGGGTCCGCGCGGGCGGGTGGGCGCCTTCGTCAAGCGGATCGTCCGGCGACTCACCAGCTGGTACGTCGAGCCGAGATGGGAGATCCAACAACAGCTCGACGCACAGTCGATCGCCTTCGCATCGACGGTGTCCTCCGCGGTCGCGAGGATGGACGCCGAGCTCGGCGAGCTCCGGCGCCAGAATGCCCGGCTCCGGCTGCAGGCCGTGATCTCCAACGAACGGGGTACCCGGGCGCTTCACGACATCGCAGACCTGGACGAGGTGGTCGCCCGGCAGGCCAAGATCCTCGAGGGCGTCGCGATGCAGGACGACCTGCGCCCCTTGAACCGCGAGGTCACCGCGCTGCTCGAACGGCTGGGCGCGGTCGGATCCACCGGGGCGGACATCAATTACACCGACTTCGAGGACATGTTCCGTGGAGCGTCGGGCGAGGTGGAAAAGGCCCAGGAGCGGTATCTCACCCTCTTCCCTCCGGTCTCCGATCCGGGGCGGATCGTCGACATCGGCTGTGGACGCGGCGAGATGTTGACCCTGCTGGCTCGAGAGGGCTACGAGGTCATCGGCATCGACCTCGATCCCGACATGGTCGAGGTGTGCGAGAAGAAGGGACTTCCCGCTGTCGTCGACGACGGCATCCATTTCCTCTCGCAGACCCGCGACGACTCGCTGAAGGGCATCTTCTGCGCGCAGGTCGTCGAGCACCTGATCACGCCCGAGCTCGAGCAGTTCGTCCGGCTCGCACATCGGACGCTCCGAGTGAGCGGCGTTCTGGTGATCGAGACGATCAACCCGCGCAGCTCGTTCGCGCTCGGCAATCACTTCTATGCGGACACCTCGCACGTCCGGCCGGTCCATCCGGAGACCCTCCGGTTCATCTGCGAACAGCTCGGGTTCCGAAGGGTCCAGCTGGAGGAGCGGTCGCCCCACCCGTTGCTCGAGCTGATGAAGGACCTTCCCGACGACGCTGCCGGCGAAGCGATCGGAGAATTGCTGCGGAACGTGTTCGGGTTCCAGGATTACGTCATCGTCGCGACCAAGTGAACTCCTATACGGCGATCCATCAGTTCCACTCGGGAACCGCCCTCGGCGACGCCATCACCAACCAGATGCTCGAGCTCCAGGCGCTGCTGCGCCAGATGGGGCACGAGTCGGAGGTCTTCGCCGAGCACATCCCGGTCGGCCTGCAGGACCGGGTCCGGTCCATCCACGGGTACGGGGGCTCACGCACCGAACTGCGCTCCGAGTTGCTGCTGGTCCATCACTCGATCGGCTACGACGCGTTCGACGACGTGGTCAACCTTCCGAACGACGTGGTCGTCGTGTACCACAACGTGACGCCCGAGCGGTACTTCGAGGACGAGGGTGTCAGGCGTTACATCCGCCAGGGTCGGGAGCAGCTCGAGCTTCTCGCGCACCGCGCGCTGTTCGGCATCGCGGTCTCGAACTTCAACCGCCGTGAGATGCTCGCGGCGGGATTCCGCAGGGTCGAGGTCCTGCCGGTGCGTGTGGACTTCCGCGAGTTCGCCCCGCGGGACCGGGCCGCGAGGGCGGCCGAGCACTCCTCCGACGACTGGCTCTACGTGGGCCGGCTGGTCGGCAACAAGTGCCAGCACGAGCTGGTCGCCGCGTTCGCTCTCTACGCACGGAATTTCGACAGCGATGCCCGTCTGGTGCTCGTCGGTGACCTCGCAGCCGGCGACTACGTCGACGAGGTTCGCCGGACCGCGGCCCGACTCGGTCTGTCCAACCGGGTCGTCCTGCTCGGCAAGGTCACCGACGGCCAGCTGAGGGCGGCGTTCGCCGGGGCCGGCGTGTTCGTCTCCCTGAGCGAGCACGAGGGGTTCGGTGTCCCGATCCTCGAGGCGATGGCCGCCGGGGTGCCGGTGGTCGCCTTCGGTGCGGCTGCGGTCCCCGAGACGATGGGCGGAGCCGGGATCCTGCTCCGGAGCAAGGAGCCCGAGCAGGTCGCGGCCACCGTCCAGGCGGTGCAGTCGGACCCGGGTCTCCGTCAGCGTCTCCTCGAACGCCAGTTCGCGCGGGTCGACCAGGTGGGGACCTTCGACACCCGGCGGCTGCTGCAGCCGGGTGGTCGACCGGGCGGGCGGCTGCCGCCCGCCGCTCGAGAGCCAGGTCCAGGGGCCCTTCGAGACGAGCTACAGCCTGGCGATCATGAACCGCCGTCTCGCCGAGGGTCTCGACGAGCGGCCCGAGCACGCGGTGTCCCTCTACGCGACCGAGGGTCCGGGCGACTACCGGCCGAAGGAGGAGGACCTCGCCGCGCATCCCGCAGCGGCCCGGCTCTTCGAGCGCTCGAAGGAGGTGCCCTTCCCCGACGTGGTGATCCGGCAGATGTTCCCGCCGAGAGTGATCGACACGCCCGGTGGCATCACCTGTGAGTACTTCGGGTGGGAGGAGAGCCGGATACCCGACTCGATGGTCGAGGACTTCAACCGCTACCTCGACGGCGTGGGGGTGACCTCCAATTTCGTGCGAGACGTGTTCCGCGACTCGGGGGTCGACATCCCGATCCGGGTGGTCGGCAACGGGGTCGACGCGCCGGATCCTGCCGCAAGGGTCGACGCGCCGGAGCTCGACGACCTCCGGGACTTCACGTTCCTCCACATCAGCTCGGCGTTCCCGCGCAAGGGTGTGGACGTGCTGCTCGAGGCTTTCTTCGCCGGGTTCGACGGTCGGAGTGACGTGTCCCTCGTCCTCAAGACGTTCCCGAACCCCCACAACGAGGTGGGTGAGATCCTCCGACGCCTCCGGTCGAACCACCCGCACCCCCCCGACGTCCGCTGGATCGACCGCGACCTGGGCGAAGGAGAGATCAGCGGTCTCTACCACCTCGCCGATTGCTACGTGCATCCCGCCCGCGGCGAGGGATTCGGCCTGCCGGTCGCCGAGGCGATGGCTGCCGGCGTCCCGGTGATCACCCTGGCCTATTCCGGTCTCGCGGACTTCGTCAGCGAGGAGACCGCGGTCACCGTCCCGTATCGTCTGGAGCCCGCGCAGACCCACTTCGACATCCCTCACTCCGTCTGGGCGGAGCCCGACCGCGAACAGCTCGCGCGGGAGATGCAGCGCATGGTGGAATCCCGCGGGAGTGCCGACGGCGAAGCTCGGGTGCGCCGCGCGCGCGAACTCATCGCCACTCGATTCTCGTGGGAGGCCGCCAT
Organism: uncultured Acidimicrobiaceae bacterium; assembly: GCA_963784155.1. Taxonomy (GTDB): domain Bacteria; phylum Actinomycetota; class Acidimicrobiia; order Acidimicrobiales; family RAAP-2; genus Bog-756. The sequence continues at coordinate 102,548 of CAWAQF010000006.1, read as the reverse complement.
CGATCGTTGGACCGAGTTCATCGCGGATCTCGAGGCGGGCGCCGGTCCCCTTCACGTGGCGATGGTCTCGACGTGGAACTCCCGATGCGGCATCGCCGAGAACACCCGGTACATCGTCGCCCATGCGGGGGACTCGGTCGACTACGAGATCTTCGCGGAGGTCGGGATCGAACCGCTCGACCCGTTGGCGGAGCCGGGGGTGGTCCGGACCTGGCGGAACCGCTGGGAGCCCGAGCTCGACGAGCTGGAGAAGGCGTTGCGGCTTTCCGCTGCAGAGGTGGTGCACATCCAGTTCAATTTCGGGTTCTACGAATTCCAGCGGATGGCAGCACTCATCGAGCGTCAGCTCGAGCACCGTGGCGTGGTGGTCACTCTCCACCGGACGCTCGATTACGACGACCGGGGAGAGCTCCTCAGCCTCCGCCAGATCGGCTCGACCCTTGCCAAGGTGGACCGCCTCATCGTGCACCAGGAGGGCGACGGGCGTTACTTGGCGGAGATGGGCCTCCGCGACAACGTGTCCCTCGTGCCGATCGGCACCGCCCCTCCGGTGCCGGCATCGCCGGCGGAGGTGCGGGCGGCATTGAAACTGGGAACGCGCCCGATCATCGGGACGTTCGGCTTCCTCCTTCCCCACAAGGGCACCCTCGAGCTGTTGCGATCGGTGGACGGCGTCCGCGAGGAGTTCCCCGACGTCTTGGTGCTGGCACTCTGCGCGCGCTACCCGAACGTGGAGTCGAAGGAGTACGAGGAGCAGCTCCGCAGCGAGATCCGGGCCCGGGGCATGGAGGACAACGTGGTGCTCATCACCGAGTACCTGCCGGACGAGAACGCGCGGATGCTGCTCCGGGCGACTGATGCGATCGTCCTTCCGTACCGCAACACCGGTGAGTCGTCGAGCGCGACCCTCCGCTTCGTACTCCCGCTCGGCAGAGCGGTCATCGTGACCGACGAGCCCATCTTCGCCGATTCACGCGACGCCCTTTTGACCGTCGACGGGGAAGACCCACTGGCGATGACCGAGGCCCTGCGTCGGGTGCTGCTCGACGGCGGGCTGCGCGACGAACTCGCCGCTCGTGCCGCGGCCCTCGGACAGAGCCTGCGGTGGAGCAGGGCGGTCGCCGACCACCGCGAGATCTACGCCGCCGCGAAGCGCGCCGGCATGGAACGGCGGATGCAGTCGACGCTCGTCCCTGCGTCGATGTGATCGGAGCGGGTCGGACGACGTGGACCCCGACGAGCGCCCCGGGCACCGCCTGCAGCCACCGCGGCGATGAGCCGGGACGGTCGGCGCGCCGACGCGACGGAAGGGATGCTGGTGCTCGGGATGCACCGGAGCGGCACCTCGGTCGTGGCCGGGTCGTTGCGGCTGCTCGGTCTGGCGACCGGTCTGCCCGAGGACCTCATCACCGGCATGCCGTGGAACCCGGCAGGCCACTGGGAGAGCCGGTCGCTCTCCCGTCTGGACGACATGCTGCTCGAGGAGATGGGCCACGCGTGGTGGTACCCGCCGCCGTCGGGAGCGGCGTACGCCGACGTCACCGGCCTCTTGGTCACTGCTCCGGCGACCGCGGCCGACGAGTTCCGGCGGGTCTACCTGTCGAAACCCTGGGTCTGGAAGGACCCGCGCCTCTGCCTCCTCCTTCCCTTCTGGCGAGATGCCCTTGGAGAGGCCGTGGCGGCGGTCGTCGTCCATCGCGATCCGCGGGAGGTCGCACGGTCGCTCCAGTTGCGCAACGACTTCCCTCGACCGTTCGGCATGGCACTCTGGGCGCGGTACAACCGGCTCGTCCTCGAGCACGCTCGTGGCCTTCCCCTTCTCCTGGTGCGCTATGACGACCTGCTCGAGGACCCGAAGAGGTGGACCGACGCGGCGGCGTCCTTCCTCGGTACGCTCGGAACGCCGGTGCGACCCGGCGCCGAGGCCGAGGTCGCGGACTTCGTGCGACCGACGCTCCGGCACGTCGTCGGCGACTCACCGGGCGGCCAACCGCACGATCGCCCGCGGTCACCTGCCGACGAAGTGGAGAAGGACCTCGCGCTCGAGGTCGAGTACGTGGCGGCCGTCCTCGGCTCTCTCGAGGGCAGCCACTGTCGGTTCGAGCCGCCACCGCTCGATCCCGAAGCGCCGGTCGTGGAGGCGCAGCTGTCGGCCAGGTGGCCGGACCTCGTGCCCGTCTGGAACGATCCTCCCTGGACCACCTGACCGGCGATGAGCGGTCGGATCGCGGTCCTGATCGTCAACGGGTTCTCGCCGCGCACCCCCGATGCGACGGCGGACGCCATTCGCTACCCCTGGATCGGGCTGTGCCTGCAAGAGCTGACCAGTCGGTCCGCCGGCGCGGACTACACGGTGCATGTCTGGGACAACACAGGGCTCCCCGAGCACCGGCGGATCATGGAAGCGACCGATCGTGTGCGGGTGTGGCCGAACGGCGACGACGGGTCGCCCCCGCTCCCGCATCCCGCCGCACTCGACCGACTCGTCGCAACCGTCGACGAGGACGTCGACTATCTGGTCCTCCTCGACACCGACGCGATCCCGGTCGCCGACGGCTGGCTGCAGACGCTGGTCGCGAAGCTCGAAGGGGGCGCCTCCGTCGTCGGCGTGTGGCGCGACGAGATGGCGCCGGAACTCCCGCCCTTCGTCCACGTCAGCTGTCTCGCCATCCGGCGTGCGGAGCTGCTCGAGCTCGACCTTCCCTTCGCTCGGAGCGAGGGCGAGCCGGGGCAAGCCCTGACCGCCGAGCTGCAGGGCCGCGGGCGCCAGGTGATGGCCATGCGTCGCACCAACGGGCGCAACGCGCACTTCCTCCTGGGGGGCATCTACGCGGACACCGTCTACCACCACGGTGCCGGTAGCCGGCCTGCGTGGTTCTACGCGTCGCCCGACCAGGATGCGGACGAGCACATGAGGATCGCGTTGCGGGAGGCGGCCTTCCGCGACCTCGATCACCTGGTGGCGGTGCTTCGCGGTCAGGTCGACAACGACATCTGGATCGAGGCTGATGCGACCGGGAGCGATTCGACGATGCTCGCCCATTACGCGACGGGGGCGGAGCTCGGCCGACTCGAGACGCGCAGCCGCCTGGAGTTCGAGCGGACGAAGATCCTCCTCGCGGAGCGGTTGCCCCCGGGTGGGTGCCTGATCGACGTCGGTGGGGGTCCAGGTGTCTACTCGGCCTGGTTCGCGTCGCGCGGCTACGAGGTCGACCTGGTCGACCCGGTTCCGCTCCACATCGAGGAGGCGCAGCGCGCGAGCAAGCTCGGCCCACCGTTCCGCTCGCATCTCGGCGACGCACGTAGCCTGCCCTTCGCCGACGAGAGCGCCGATGCGGTGGTGATGATGGGACCCCTCTTCCATCTGGTGGAGCCCGAGGACCGGCGAGCAGCCCTGGGCGAGGCCCACCGGGTACTGCGCCCGGGCGGGGTGCTCGCCGCCTCGGCGATGGGTCGGTTCTTCTGGTTCGGGTACACGGTCGCCCACAACACGATTCGTGACGCGGACCTTCGGCGAGGGGTGACGACCTTCGTCGACTCCGGTCGACGACCGGAGGGCGAGGGCCCCTATCCGGCGTTCGCCCACCGGCCCGAGGAGCTCGAGCGCGAGCTCACCGATGCGGGTTTCACCGACGTGGTCGTCCTCGCCATCGAAGGCTTCTTCCACCTGCTCGCCGACCTCCCACAGCGCCTGGCCGATCCGTCCTCCGCGACGGCGCTCTTCGAGCTGCTGGCCCGCTACGAGACCGACCCTGCGATCGTCGGGATGAGCGGTCACCTGATGGCGATCGGGCGGCGCGGGGAGCAGGCCGTCCCGCCGCCGGCGCCCGACGGCCGCGGGAATCACCCGACGCCGAAGCCGAACTCGACGACCCCTTCGAGCTGATCCGGTCGGAAGGGATCCGTGCCGAAGCGTCGCCACCGCTCCGACGAGCACGGAGCTCCGGCGAGCTCGGCGACCTTCGTCAATTGCAGCGGCGACGTTTCGGCGCCGAGGAAAGACGCGAGGCGCCGCGCCTCGCCTCCGGGGTTCGCGCAGAGCGCCTCGTAGCCGACGAGGAGGAACCTCGGACCGAGCGATCGGCTCGCCGCGTCGATCGCCGCCGTGTTCGCCCTGAGCCAGTAGTCGAGCGAGGTCACGGGATCGACGAAGTCGGTGGAGGGGATGCCGAACAGCGGTCCCCAGGTGCGAACCTGCCACTGGTTGGTGCTGAACGCCATGTCGAGGCCGTGGCGGATCACGTGGACGTACCGTGCGTCGCCGAAGTGTCGGGCGAGGTGCTCGACGTACACGTGCGAATTCGGTTCCTTCCAGCCCCACGGTGTCCGTCCTGTCCCCGAGCTGCCGTGCGTGAGCAGGCTCTCGACCCGGGCCCGCGTCCACGCCTCGCTCAAGCCCTGCCCGCGGAGGTCCTGTTCGGCTGCCGTGAGCAGTCGCTCGACGGAGTCGTCGACCTCGAGACACCCTTGGGTGGCCCGATCGAGGACCGCGAAGGCGTCGAAGATCTCGCGGTCTCCCTCGCTTCGGCTCTCGACGAACCAGACCGGGCGGCGCAGGAGCAAGGTGGCCCAGAGGTTGTCCGACGAATCGTTCAGGTCGTCGCCGAGGTGGACACCGAGCCGGCGCACCATCTCGGCGACCACGCGGGTGCCACTGCCCCCGACGCCGCCGATGACGACCGGCCCCGACACCGGTCGGCTCACCAGGCCGCCTCGATTTCGACGAGTGTCGGGCCGTCGATCTCGTGGTGGAGCGAGAGCGCGGCGGGAGGCGGAGGCCGCAGGTACACCGTCGGGAATCGGCGCGCGAGGTCACGGTGCACGTCCTCGACCAAGGGCCACACCGTGCGATGGACGTCGCTGCCCCAGCGGTCGGAGTCGAAGGACGGGACCGACCGCAACTCCACTCCGTGCTCGCCGGGCGCTCCGATGGTCGGTCGTGGACCGCTCGAGGGTGGCGCGTGGCTGACCGCGAGCTGTTGCGCGTCGAGGTCGCCGGTCGGGAAACCCTGCTCGTCGAGCCAGTCGCGCAGGAGGCCGAGCACCGTCTCGGGCTCGTAGGTCAGTGCGTCGTAGCTGACAGCGACGGTCCGGTCGGCCGGAACCCTGTCGATGCAACGGTAGAAGTGGGCCCAGATCCGCGCCGAGTCGGCCAACGTCTCGCCGGCCCACGTGAACCCGGATGCGAACGACCGGCGCAGGCTCTGGACGGTGCCCGAGTAGTGCCGGAGCATGAGGACGAACAACGCGTCGGGAAAATGGTCGGCGATGCGATCGGCCACGAGGAGGTTCCACGGGGTCGTGTCGCAGTACCACTCGCATCCGGCCGACATCGCGACACCCGTGGCGAACCTCCCCGCGTGGTCGGCGAGGTCCCGGATGTACTGCTCTCGATACGAGCCGGGCATCGCGCCGAGCGTCGCGGGAGCGATGGTGTGGGCCAGATGGAACCCGCCGTACTCACCGAGATCGAGCACACGGGACCCCGATGCGAGATAGCTTCCGACGAGTGTCGTCCCCGAGCGCGGCGAGCCGAGGACAAAGAGGGCTCGTCGCGCGGTCGCGGGGGTCCTCCACCGGGGGCGATCCTAGGTCCGGAGGCCGCCGCTGGCCGTGTGGTCGCCGTCGGCCGTGTGGACAACGAGGGGACCGCGAGAAATCATGGCGCCGTGGTCGCACCGCACCTCGTCGCCATCGAGTTCACGGTGGCGGATCTGGCTCCGTGCCTCGAACTCTTCGGTGGCGTCCTCGGCCTCGAGGTGGGACCGACGCTCCGGCACCCGACCCTCGATGCCGACGTGGCCCAGGTGCAGGCCGACGGGGTGGTCATCAACCTGCTGTGTCCGACCGACACCGGGCAGGGCGTGCCCCACGGCAATCCCGAACCCCGCCTCTCGCAGCTCAACTTCCTCGCGGCCTCGACCGAGGAGCTCGCCTCGCTCCGCCGACGCTGCGAGGGAGCCGGCGCCGCGGTCGTCGAACGCGGTGACGAGCTCTTCTACATCGACTCCCAGATGAGCTCCGGATTGCTCGGAGTCGACGCAACCCTCGTCTTCTCGTCGGAGGAGCATCCCGAAGCCGGCGGGGACGGGTGAGCGACGATCTCCCGCCGGTCCCCCGGGTCGTACCGGCGCTCCTCGCCGAGCACCGCGACGAGCATCGGCGCCTCGACGCGGCGCTGGTCGGCGCCCCTCCGGTGGCGGCTCGTCTGGTCACCCGCCTCTCGCTGCGGACGACGATCGCCGCGGTGGCGAACGTCCGTCCCTCGGTCCGCGGGGGAGCCGGCCCGCCCCTGTTTCCCCCGCCCCGGGGCTTCCTCTCGGCGGCCGACCGAGAGCGGCTGAAGGGAGTCGCCGCCGGCTATCGGTACGTCGACAGCCGCCTGGCCATCGTCCGGCTCGGTCTGGATCCGCCGCCCGCACTTCGTCCCGAGACGCCCTACGTGCTCAACGCCTTCACCGAGGGGCGCATGGACAATCCCGACGAGTCGAACCCCGGCATGATCCGGGCGGTCGAGTTCGAGGGCGATCTCCCCGCGGCTCCCTACCCCGCCCCGCCGCGGGACCGCTGCCGCGGCCTGCTCGAGGCCGCCGTCGCCGTCGCGAACTCGCGGGAACAGCCGGCCACGGTGCGGGCGGCCTGGATGCTCTTCGTCCTGGGGGAGATCCATCCTTTCGCCGACGGCAACGGGAGGGTGGCACGTCTGCTCTATCTCTTGTTGACCGGGGAGGACATGCCGAGGACCGTCGACTGGGGAGCGATCGAGCAGTTCCGCTACCACCAGGACGAGTGGCTTCCACTCTTGAGAGAGCGCGACGTCGGACCGAGCGCCGCCTTCCTCGTCGAGCTCTCGGCTGCCGGGGGTCGCCTCACGCGCGAGCGCGTGCGGGTGGTGACCGATCTTGTCGGGCAGGTCGGAAGCCGGCTCGAGCTGCCCTCGCCCGGGCCCGAGTTGGTCGTCGCCACCTGGCTCCGCCGCTCGGGCCGGCTCGACGAGGTGGCGGGTGACATCGGCCTGGACTACGCGAAAGCAACCGTGGTTGCGGAGCGACTCGTCGGGATCGGGATGCTCGAACGCTCCCGCACCGAGGATCCGACGACGCCGGCACACCCGTCCTACCGTCCGGCACCCGAGGTCGTGGCCGCCGTCGACAGGATCCGGTCGGAGCTCGTTTGCGGGTTCGAATGCGAAGGCGGGAACGTGGCCCGAGGATCCGCGAAGGTAAACAGGTCTTGACCTAGAGTCTGCGCCGACAGCGGTATCCGAAGGAGGGAGGAAGCATGTCCGACGGTTTCGAGGTGATCGAGGACACCGCCAACGGCGAAGGCAGCGGTTCTCCGGAGGAGTCGAACGGTCAGGCGACCAGTCGGCGCAGGCTGTTCCAATTGGGTGCCGCCGGCGTCGCCGCAGTGGGGACCGCGGCCGTGGCCAACGCGCTCTCCGCGTCACCTGCCGGCGCGACTCCGGGGAGTGCGCTCCTCGTAGGCGCCAACAACTCGGCCGGGTCCGCGGTGACCGAACTGAGCGGTGGGAACGGGTTCCTGGTGTCGACCGCGGGCTCGTCTTCTCTCAACCCCGCCATCAGCGTCGAGGGAACTTCCACCGGCTCCGCCACGTTCGGATCGATCGGAGTCAAAGGGACCGGACTCGCCGGCGTTCAGGGTGTGTCGAACGGTTCGAACACCGTCGGCACCGCCGGAGTGCAGGGTGTGGGAGCCAGTTGGAATCCGGGAGTCGCGGCAACCAACACCGGCCACCCTTCGCTCTACCTCGCCCCGATTTCGACGACGACCCTTCCGACTGGGGGAGGGGGCTCGAAGCCCTTCCCGGGCTCGTTCATCGTCCTCAGCGATGGGTCGCTCCACTACTCGAACGCCCCGGGGAAGTGGGTGGCGCTCACCGGCCCGTCCACCTTCGCGGCCGCGCAAGGTGGCTTCTGCCTCTTGTCGAATCCGATCCGCGTCCTCGACACCCGTCCGTCGAATCCGGCCGCGATCAACAAGGGCAGTCCCATCTCCGGTGGAACGACTTACGGACTCCAGGTCACCGGTGAGTCGGTCGGAGGCGTCCAAGTGCCCGCGGGAGCGGTCGCGGTCATCGGAAACGTGACGGTCGTGAATCCGACGGCTGCGGGCTATCTGACCCTCTACCCCGGCGGCGCATCGAGGCCGACGACTTCGTCGATCAATTACGTGGCAGGACAGGTGGTCGCCAACGGCGTGACCATGCGTCTCGGCCCCACCGGCATCATGAACATCTTCGCGGCCGCGACGACCGACGTGATCTTCGACGCGACGGGGTTCATCGCCTAGGAAACAAGCGCCGGCGGCGGAAGCGCTGACCGGGCGAGCCGGAGTCGGCAATCAGCCATCCCGGCACACCGTCGGGTCGTCTGGTTCGTCCTCGGGCCGGCGCTTCGGGCCTCCGGCTGGTTTGAGGCGACCGCAACTGTGGTAGCGCCCTGGGTGGTGCTTGGTCGCCGCGTCGCCGATCTACGATACGCCGTGGCCACATGCGCCGAGCCTTCGGCGAGGGTGGGCGAGCGTCGCGCGGGGCGCACGTGCGTCGGACCACGCCGTCACCAGTCAGCGTCCGCAACACCGAGGCCGTCGATTTGACCGTCGAATGACGATACAGGTCCAACAAGATCCGATCGCCGCTGTCGAGCCGGGGCCCGCGGCCTCCGAGTCGCCTGCCGCCGCGTCCCCGACACCGGGTGCCCGCCACCTTCTCTGGCCGGTGATCGGCGGGAGCCTGGTGGCCGTCGGGATCCTCGCCGGCATCGTCGGCCGGGCGTGGTTGATCGCGCACGTCCCGATCGATTCGGACCAGGCGGTCGTCGGTCTGATGGCGGAGGGAGATCCTCCACGGTCAGTTCACCGCTTTCTACTGGGGACAGAACTACGGAGGGGTCGAACCCTTCGTGGTGGCCGCCGTGTTCGCGATCGCGCGGCCAGAGTGCGCTCACCCTCACCGTCGTCCCGGCGATCCTCATGGCGGCAACGGCGGTCCTCACCTGGCGCGCCGGCGCTCCGCCTGGTGAAGGACCCGTGGCTCGCGGCGCTGGCCGGTGTGGTCGTCTGGACGGTGCCCGATGCTGGGCGGAACCAACACCACCGAGTACGGGTTCCGCAACCTCACGCTCGCGCTGGGCGTCGCCACCCTGCTGATGGCCCTGCGCATCCTCGACGGGCGGACGAGGTTCCACGAAGTCGCCGGGTTCGGCCTGCTCGCCGGCCTCGGGTGGTGGGCATCGCCGGAGATGTCCTTCTTCCTCGTTCCGGCGGTCCCCCTCTTTTTCGCAGCGGTCATCGGCACGTGGACGCTCCGCGGCCTGCGCTTCTGGTTGCCCCGGATCGGAGTGGCGGTGATCGGGGTGGGGATCGGCGCGTTGCCGTGGCTGTGGTCGAACATCCCCGACGGCTTCCGCTCGCTCGACGCCTCGCGGGTCACTCTCGCCGGCAGTGGCGGCTACCTCAGCCACCTCCGGGTGTTCTTCGTGGACGTCCTCCCGCTGCAGCTCGGGCGTGCACCGGAGCATCACCGGGGTCCCGCTCCTGCCGGGCGCCCTGGGTCTCCATCGCGGAGGTGGTGGTGATCGGAGCGCTGCTCGCGTCGCTCGTCGTCTGCCTGGTCCAGGGGGGACGCGGTCGTGCGATCGCAGCCGGCGTGGTCGTCGTTCCCGTTCCTCTACGCGCTCAACCCGCTCGGTGCGTTCTGGTACGACGGGAGGTACTCGGAGTACCTCCCTCCACTGGCCGCCCTCATCCTGGTCATGGGATGCGAGCGTCTGTCGGGTCTGCTCGTTCCGAAGATCCGGGTGTCGCACACCCATTCGCGCATGTCGCGGACCCGAGCGCGTGCGGCTCGTCGGGCCGCGTGCGGCGTCTCGCTCCTCGTGGTGCTCCTCGTGTCGTCGGCGACGGTGGGCTTCGCGTGGGTGGTCGAGGGGAGCCCCCACCCCGTGTTCTCGGCGAATCCGAACGCCGCCTCGGAGAGAGCGATCGATGCCCTCGAACAGCATGGGATCCGGGTGGGGTACGCGAACTACTGGGTCGCCTACAAGCTCGACTACCTCTCCGGGGGAGCGCTGGCCTTCTCGCCCGTGCCATGGGATCAGGTCAGGTCGTCGTCGATCGCAGAGAGGTCGGCGCCGAGCCCCACCCGGCGTGGCTGTTCGTCCCGCCGGCAGGAGTCGGCGTCGCCGGCGGCCAGTTCGGGACCGACAACCTGCAGGCGGGCTTCATCCCCGAGGCGGCGTTCGAACGGTCCCTGTTCCTGCGCGGGATCCCGTACTCGGTCGTGCACGCCGGGTTCTTCGACGCGATCATTCCGCAGCGGACGCTGACGCCACATCAGACGGCGTTCGGGTGACCGGCCACCGGGAGTAGGGCGTCCCCCGCTCACCGGCACTGCGGTTGTCGGCGTCCGGGCGGGGGGGTCATGGTCGGTGGCACACCGGCTACGGAGCACGGTGTCGCGCCGGGCTGTCTCGACCTGGCCGGGTTCCGGTGGCCTACCATGCGTCGATGGGAGTTCGCCCGCACCAACTGGGGGAATGGTGAGCCACGGCCTCCGGTCCCACGGATCGCAGGCGATCCGCTCGCTCGAGCTGCCCGGCTGGCGGATGCGCCTGGCGACGCTCGTCGAGAGCGACTACGACGCGTGGCTCGCCGTCCGTGCGCGGTGCCGGTCGTGGCTGGTCCCTTGGGAGCCGCGATCGAAGGGCGCGCCGCTGCCGCCCGAGGACGCCGCGAGCTTCAGCGCCCGTTGCACGATGCGGGAGCGGGAACGCCAACTCGGCACCGGCTTCGGCTTCGGCATCTTCATCGAGGGTCGGTTCGCCGGCGAGATCACCCTGTCGTCGATCCAGCGCGGTCCCTTCCAGAACGGTGCGATCGGCTACTGGATCGACGAGGAGCTGGCCGGAGCCGGCCTGATGCCCGAGGCGGTCGTGGTGGTCCTGCAGTTCGCGTTCGAGACCTTGCGGCTCCATCGCATCGAGGTCGCGATCATCCCTCGCAACCTCGCGAGCCGGCGGGTCGCCGAGAAGCTGGGACTGCGCAACGAGGGCGTCGCGCTCGGTTATCTCGAGATCAACGGCGAGTGGGAGGACCACGTCCGCTACGCGATGACCGCCGAGGAATGGGCGGCGCGGGGCGCGGAGCTCCGCGCGCTCTGGCTGAAGCGGAGCTGAGCCGCTCGCTCGGCCCGCTCAGGCGTCGATGCCCCGCACGACCGCCGGGGAGTGTCGGAAGAACTGCTCGACGTCCTGCTCGTAGCGGTATTCGGGTCCGCTCCCGTCCGGTGGCCCTCCGGAGGTTGTTCGCCCGGGCGAAGCTCTCGACCGCCCCCGCTGTGGTGTAGCGGTACTCGAATCCGGCGGCGATCAGCTTCGAGGTGTCGACTCCGCGGCCGTACTTGGCGAGGCTCTCCATCTCCGGTGGGAACTGCAGCCCGCCGAACAGCCGGAGCGGCATCGCGAACAGGCCCGGCCGCAACGGGGGCAGGGCGGCAGCAGGTACGCGCTCCCTGATCGAGGCGACCTCGCTCCAGGGCATCTTGCCGGCTCCGGCCACGTTGAAGACACCCGGGCAGGTGGTGGTCGGTCGACGAACTCGAGAGCCCGGACGACGTCGTCCTCCTCGACGAACTGCAGCAGCGGGTCGAAGCCGGCGACGCAGGGGAGCACCCGGCGCCGCAGGTCGTGGCTGATCGGCGTCTCGATGTCGGTCCCGAGCACGTTGGCGAAACGCAGCACGGTGACCGTCAGGTGCGGGTTGTCCTCGCGTGAAGTCCCGCACCACCGTCTCGACCTCGATGAGCGACCGTTCGAGCCGGGTCCGGACCGGGGTGGATGCGTTGCTGCTCCTCGCGGAACCAGGCCGGATCCGTGTCCGCCGGCCCCGTAGACGTGCGTCGACGACTTGATCACCACCTTGCGGACCGACGACCCGGTCGGAGCCGGCGGCGGCGAGCAGGTTGAGCGTCCCGATCACGTTGATCTCGTGGAGGGCGGTGCTCGACACCGACATGGAGTTCGTCTCGAGGAACGTGTGGACCACGGTGTCGACCTGGGTGGCCCGGACGATGCGGCTGAGGATCGAGTACCGCTGGTCGGATCGCACGAACTCGGTGCGCTCGAGCGGGACCTTCGGGTGGTCGGTCCCGAGGCCGAGGATCATCTCGATCGTCCGGCTCGCGACTCGAGGGCCTGGGCGACCCGGCCGCCCCAGAAGGTGTCGAACCCGGTGACGAGGACGCGGCGACCCATCCGCTCAGCCGAACCAGATGCTGCGACGCTCGCGGAGCATGTCGTGCAAGCGCCTCTTGGAGCCTCGCCCGTACCTTCTCGGCCTCGTCCATCACCCGACTCCGCGAGTAGCGGTCGAGCCCGGGCTCGATGTCGAAGCTGATCGGGTCGAGGACGCGCATCTTCATCTTGACCGGAAAGTAGGTCACGTAGCCGATCGGGCCGAGCAGCAGCGAGTTGACCGTGACGGGGAAGTAGGGCAGCTTCAGCATCTTCGCCAGACCGCCCAATCGGAAGACGATGGGCATCGACTCCTCTGCGCCCACCACCGCGATCGGGTAGATCGGGACACCGGCCCGCATGGCGATCTCGATGAAGCCGCCGCGCCCGAAGCGACGCAGGCGGTATCGGTCGGCGTACGTCTTCGAGGTGGCCTTGGTGCCCTCGGGGAACACCAGGGCCAGCTGGCGTTCGTCGTGGAGCAGTCGGTAGGCGTTGTCGGGGTGGGCGGGCACCCCGCCGGTCCTCGACCACATGGTGCCGACCACCGGGATGTTGCGGAAGAAATAGTCGGCCAGTCCGTAGACGGGACGCCCGATCTCGCTCTCGATGCCGTGCATGATTGCCGGTGCATCGGCCGGGATCGCCCCGGCGTGGTTGGCGACGAGGAGGGCGCCCCCCTCCTCGGGGATCTTCTCGAGACCATCCCACTCGGCTCGGAACCAGTGTCGGTAGACCGGGTCGTAGAGGCGTCGGGCGATCGATCGCATGTGCTCGGACCTTCCCCAGCCGTCGACGTCGGAGCGACGGGGATCGGGAGGCTCGCCCGGAGGAGACGGCACGGGCACGATGGAGAGCGACCTGCTCATCATCTCGGCGAGGTCGGTGGCGTCCGGGAGGGGGTCGGGTTCGTCGGACGGATCGTGGTCACGGATCTCGGTCATCGCCTCGGGCTCCACCTTCTCCGGGCTCACATGCTGCATGGTACTGCCGGCGATCGCGCGCCGATCGGGTCGTCGTCGACCGGCTCCTCCGTCGTCCGGTCGAGGCGCCCGGGGGAACCTCAGGACGGGAGCGGCTCCGTCGCCGAGGTGAGCCGGTCGGCGAGGGCGCCGAGCGATTCGAGCGCGTGGATGTCCGCCTGTCGCGACGACACCTGGAAGGGCGCGAGTCCGTTCCGCAGCGCGCCGAGCGCGGCGACGGTCTCCGCCGGGGGAACGAGGGCCAGCAGCACGACCACCGCGGTGCCGTCGATCACGAGGGGCACCGGCACCTCTCCGAGCACCGGGACGAGCGCCGGGCCGATCCGCTCGGCGATCGCTGTGGGGGGTTCGGCTCCGGTGGGGTCCCGCACGGTGACCGTGGTGAGCGGCTGGGGACTGGTCAAGCCGAGGCGCGCCCGGTAGACGTCGGCGAGCATGGCGAAGGAGTCGTGGAACGGGTGGATGGTGGATCCCGGGACGTGGCGCCAGTGGACCGGCACCTCGGTGATCCGGAAGCCGAGGCGCTGGGCGACCGTGAGGAGCTGGACGTCGAAGGCGAAGCGGTCGATGGTCCCGAGCTCGAAGAGCAGCCGCGCGCGACCGGCGTACGGAACGCCTTGAACCCGCACTGGGTGTCGCGGAGCCGCAGGCCGGTGCCGCTCATGACCAGCTGGTTGAAGAGGCGTCCCATCACTGCCCGCAGCGCGTAGGTGCTCTCGACCATCGAGGCGGGCAGCGCCCGTGACCCCACGGCGACATCGTGGGTGACGAGGCCGTCGAGCAGCAACGGGACCGCGATCGGGTCGATCGCCATGTCGGCGTCCATGTAGGCCGTGTAGGTCCCCGTTGCCGTCGCCACTCCGGTCCGCACCGCCGCGCCCTTGCCCCGATTCGCCGGATGGCGGATCACACGGTGGTGCGGGTAGGGAGCGAGCAGCTTGTGGGCGGTGGCCTCGGTCGCATCGGTGCTGCCGTCGTCGACGACCACGATCTCGGTCTTCTCGAGGTCGATCGCGCCCGATTCGACCGCCGCCTCGAAACGCTTCATGCCGTCGGCGAGGCGCGGCGCCTCGTTGAACGCGGGCACGACGATGGTGAGCTCTGGGGTCATCGGGGTCGTGCGACGACACTACGCCGGTCGTCGGCGTGCCGCGGGGTCAGCAGCTGGGACCGCGCCGGTCCCGCCTTCTCGGTGTCGCTACGGGCGGCCGGCACCGACGAGGCCGTAGTACCAGAGGGGGTCGAAGGTGACGACCGTGCCGGTGTGGGCGGCCTGGATGATGCTGTTGACCCCGTACGGCGTGGGCTGTCCGTCGAGGCTCGGTCCGACGTACATGACGACGTGGTCGATGCCGGTCCCGTCCAGGTCGTAGAAGAGGAGATCGCCGGGCTCGAGCGTCGGAGAGCGGCACATGCTCGGAGTCGGCGTACTGGTCTGCAGCCGAATGAGGGAGCGAGACCCCGGCTTGTTCCCAGGCCAGCATCACGAGGCCCGAACAGTCGACACCGGCGAAGCTCGCGCCGCCCCAGACATAGGGAACGCCCAGGTACTGCATCGCACCGTGCACCGCGGCCAGGCCGGCCGCCTGGGGGGCGTTGCCGACCCCGATCGGCCCGCTCGCCGTCACCGGCGGCCTGGTTCGCCGCGTCGGTCGCGCTCCCGGCGGCGGCGCTGCCCCCGCTGACCGTGGAGGCGACCTGGGCGGCCTCGGCGGCCTGCTCCGCCGCGGCGGCTTTGGCGGCCGGCGAGTTGGCCGCGGCCGCGGCAGCAGCGGCAGCGGCCGCCTCCGCCAGCGCCTGCTGGGCGATCTCCTGGGCGAGCGCCCCCTTCACCTGGGCGAGCGTCGCCTGCGACAGTGCCGAAGCCGCGGACGCGCTCTGGCGGTCCTGGTTCTCGGCGTCGAGCTGTGCGGTCTCGGCCTGTTGCTCGGCGAGGAGCTTGGCCTGGGTACCGGACAGCTCACGCTGGGCGACGCTGCACCCGGCGCAGGTCGGCGACGACGTTGCCGGCACCGACTTGCTCGTACAGCGCCTGGTCTGCGATCCGCTGTCGGGGCCGAGAAGATCCGGCGATGGCCTCCCCGGAGGTGTCGCCGATGTAGGACCGGACGGCGTCCTTGGCGAGGCTCGCCCGCTCGGTGGTCACCTTCGCCTTGGTCGCCTCGATCGACGTCTGCGTCGCCGAGAGCGCTGATCGTGTCGCAGCCAGCTTCACGACCACCTGGTTGTAGACCTCGTCCGCCTGGTCGAGCGTGCTGCTGTTCGGTCGAGATCTGGTTCTCGATCGTCGGCGACCTTGGACTCGGTGGAGTTGATCTGGGCCTGCGAGGGGCTGACCGCGGTGCCGCTCGTGGCCCCGCTGGTGGTCGTCGTGCTGGGCGAGGCCGTCGTCGACGTCGTGGAGGTCGACGACGAGGGGAGGTCGTGGAACCGGCGCGACCGCGGGCCGGCGACGATCGATGCTCGACCACGGTCGCGAAGGACCCCGACGAGCGGCCGCACGTCCGGTCGGCGTGCCGCTCGACGCGGAACGTGCGCGTCGGTGTTGGGCGTCGTCCGGCTTTGCGCTGCGGTGCGGGCGAGGAGGACTCCCGACGAGAGGCATGTCGCTAGAGTCCTGCTAGGTGTCCGTGTGCGTCGTCCCTGTTGGCAAGGGCGTTCGGGACTTTCCCTCGCGCAGATGCCCGCGGCGTGGTTCCATGGCGTGGATGCAGTACTGAGTGGTATCGGCACATCGCAGCTCGAACTGGAGGAGTCGGAGGGCGTAGCGTGAACGGGGTGATCGAGGTCCGGACAGGTCGAATCCGCGGCGTACAGCGACGGGGGGTCTGGTCGTTTTCGGGCATACCCTACGCGGCGTCTCCCGCCGGTCGCCGTCGCTGGCGGCCACCTGCGCTTCCGGCACCCTGGCCCGGAGTATCAGGGACTGTGATCGTTTCACCGCGGTCGCGCCACAGACCGAGAACATGGTCGAGCTCACCCTCGGACGCGATCCCGAGGTGGTCTCCGAGGACTGCCTCAGCGCTCAACGTCTGGACGCCCGCCATCGACGACGCCCGGCGCCCGGTGATGGTCTGGGTCCATGGCGGCTCGTTCCTGACCGGTTCGGGCTCGGGTGGCCTGTACCGCGGCGGTCTGCTCGCCCGCGACGGTGACGTGGTGGTCGTCACCGTCAATTACCGGCTCGGGCGCGCTCGGCTTCCTTGCCCACCCGGCGATCAGCGAGGACGGGCACGAGTGGCTCGACGGACGTGAATGGACGCGGATGCGGCAACTGGGGCATCGCCGACCAGGTCGCCGCTCTCCACTGGGTGCGCGAGCACGTCGACGCCTTCGGCGGTGATCCGGACAACGTCACCCTCTTCGGCGAGTCGGCGGGCGGGATGAGCGTGGCGAGCCTGTTGGGGGTGGACGCAGCGCGGGGGTTGTTCCACAAGGCGATCGTCCAGAGCGGCCCGCCCTACACCGCGTCGATCGACGACGCGGCCGCCCTTACCGAGAAGCTCTCCGCTCATCTCGGCGTGCCACTCACTCGCGCCGAGTTGGGGCAGGTGACTGCCGAACAGTGGGTCGAGGCCGTTTCTTCGTACGGTCGGAGCAGCGGAGTGCTCGACGACTCCGGACTCCTCATGAAGCCGGTCGTCGACGGGGGACTGCTCGCTCGCCGTCCGGAACAGGCGGTGGCCGACGGCGTCGCCTCGGATGTGCCGCTGATCGTCGGGACCACGCGTGACGAATGGGGTTTCTTCGCACTCGGAAACCCCGCATTCAACTCGCTCGACGACGCCGGTCTCCACCGATGGATGCGGAGGATCACCCCGAACCCGGAGGCGGGCGCGGAGATCGTCGAAACGGTCCGCGAGATCCGCCGGGCGCGGGGTGAACCGGTCGTCCCGCTCGCGGTGTGGAACGCCATCGCGACCGAGCACCTCTTCCGGGTCCCGACCCTCGAACTCGCCGATGCCCACGCGCGGACGGCCGCAGGCGGGGCGGGGACCTACTGCTACCTGTTCACCTGGGAGTCGCCGGCCTTCGGGGGGGTGCTCGGCTCCTGCCACGCGATCGATCTGCCCTTCGTGTTCGGGACGGTCCACAACCCGGTGGTCCAGACGTTCTCCGGCGGAGGTGACGGCGCGTTCGAGTTGTCGGCATCGATTCGTGCCGCCTGGACGGCATTCGCGTGGAGCGGCTCACCCGCCGCGGCGGACGGCGCGAGCGGGGCGGTCGCGGCCGACGGGTCGGTGTCGCAGGTGGTGCCCGACCCGTGGACCAACTGGGATCCCGACCGTCGTCCGACGACGGTGCTCGGCCCTTGGCCCGGCTCCGCGAGGCTCTCCACGCTGGTCGACGGGCCACGCGACGAGGAGGCTCGGGTAGTCGCCGCGCTCCACGTCCGGGCGTAGCGCACCACCCCGCGGCCCTATCCTGCGGCAGGGGACGTAGCCCAACCGGCAGAGGCAAGGCGCTTAAACCGCCTCCAGTGAGGGTTCGACTCCCTCCGTCCCCACTGGTGTCGCGGGGTGTGCAATGAAGAGGGTCAGAGTTCGGAGGCGCGACCGATGGAGCGAGCTGCACAGGTGCAATGGCCATCGCTTCCTCTCGACGAGTGGGCCGACACGCGGGACACGTTGCAACTCTGGACCCAGGTGGTCGGGAAGGTACGGCTCACCCACTCGCCACTGACCAACCACTGGTGGAACGTGCCCCTCTACGTCACCGGTCGCGGTTTGACCACCTCGCTCATGTGGACGGCCGACGGGAGCGGATTCGAGATCGCATTCGACTTCGTCGACCACCTGCTGCGAATCGACGTGTCCGGCGCGTCCCGGACCGTCGCCCTCGGGCCTCGGACCGTGTCCGGCTTCTACGAGGAAGTGACGGCCGCGCTGGGCGAGCTCGGCGTGGAGCCCGCCGTCTGGTCCATGCCGGTCGAGATCCCCGGTGCCGTCCCCTTCGAGGAGGACGAGCTGCACCGCTCCTACGACAAGCACTACGTGGAGCGGTTCTGGAGGATGTTGGTCAGCACTTCGCTGGTGCTCCACCGGTTCCGCGCCACCTACGTCGGCAAGGCGAGCCCGGTGCACCTCTTCTGGGGAGCGCTCGATCTGGCGACCACCAGGTTCTCGGGGCGACCCGCGCCTCCCCATCCGGGGGGTGCGCCGCACTGCGGCGAGCACGTGATGCGAGAGGCCTACTCGCACGAGGTGAGCAGCGCCGGGTTCTGGCCCGGTGGTGAGGGCGAAGGCGCGTTCTACAGCTACGCCTACCCCGAGCCCGAGGGCTACCGCGAGGCCGCGGTCGCGCCGGTCGAGGCCCGGTACGACGCGGACCTCGGGGAGTTCGTCCTCTCCTACGAGGTGGTGCGGGCCGCAGCCGACCCTGCGGCCGTGCTCACGGAGTTCCTCGAGACGACTTACGCGGCGGCGGCGGACCTGGGCGGCTGGGACCGTGGGGCCCTCGAGCGTCCTTTGCCCGTATGGGCCCACGACGGCGTGGCGCGTGAAGGCGGGCGGCGATGACGGTTCCACCTCGGGCGTAGGAAGCCGGTTCGACGGGTCACGCCTGCCCCGGGGCCCGTCGCTGCGGGCGACTCGTTAGCATCGGGCAGCCATCCGAGCCTGGGAGCACCTCCGATGCTGCACGATCCGGTCGTCGCCGAGACGACGCGCCATTCCGACGCCCGAGAACCGCGCTTCGTCCTCGAGGACCAAGAGCGACGCGCGGCCTCGTCGTTGGACCGGTACGTGGCAGGAGGTCGGCGGCCGAACTTCCTGGTGATCCTCTTCGATGACGTGGGTTGGGGCGACTTCGGCTGCTACGGGGGTGGCGTCGCGGTCGGTGCGCCGACGCCGAACATCGACCGTCTGGCTCGCCGGGGCCTGCTCCTCACCTCGTGCTACTCAGAGCCGTCGTGTACTCCCTCGAGGGCATCCCTGATGACCGGCCGGCTCCCGATGCGCCACGGGCTGCTCCGTCCCCCGATGTACGGACAGCCGGGAGGACTCTCCGGTGAGGTCACGCTCGCGACTCTGCTCTCCGACGCGGGCTACGTGACCCAGGCCGTGGGCAAGTGGCATCTCGGCGAGAACGTCGAGTCGCAGCCTCAGAACGTGGGCTTCGACGACTTCTACGGGTTCCTCTCGGTCTCGGACATGTACACCGAGTGGCGTGACCCGTCGTTCTTCCCCGAGATCGTCTACAGCGCCGAGCGCACCGAATGGGTGAAGAACCTCCCGTTCAACAAGTGCTTCGTCCACGCCGCCCGCGGTGGCGAGACCGAGAACGTCGAGGAGGTGACCATCCCGGTCCTCTCGCTGCTCGACGACAAATGGGCCGAGTACTCACTCGACTTCATCCGCCGGATGGCGGAGCCACCCGGCGACGAGCGGAGACCGTGGTTCCTCTATCACTGCACACGCGGCGCCCACTTCGACAACTATCCGCACGAGCGGTTCCTCGGCTCCTCTCCGGCCAGGCATCCCTACAAGGACACCATCGTCGAGCTCGACGACATCGTCGGTCGGCTGGTCGCCGAACTGGAGGCGACCGGCCAGATGGAGGACACGTTGGTCTTCTTGTCCTCGGACAACGGGCCCGAGATGGAGACCTGGCCCGACGCTGCGTACTCCCCGTTCCGCAGCGCGAAGGGATCCACCTGGGAGGGCGGCCAGCGGGTGCCGGCGATCGTGACCTGGCCCGGCATGATCGCGGCGGAGCGTGCCTCCGACGGCATCTTCTCCCAGATGGACCTGTTCAACACCTTCCTGAGTCTCGCCGGAGCCGGCGCAGCGGTCCCCGAGGATCGCTACGTCGACGGGGTCGACCAGACCTCGTTCCTCCTCGACGCCGAGGGGGTTTCGAACCGGAAGTACCTCTATTACTGGCTCACCAACGTCTTCTCCGGCCTTCGGGTGGGGGAGTGGAAGTTCATGGTCGCGTCCTCTTCCGACGACGACCGCGACTGCTTCAACCTCGGGGGTTTCACCGGGGTGACCCAGAAGTACTCGCATGGGCGCCTCTACAACCTCTATCTCGACCCGAAGGAGAGCCACAGCTACATGGTCCGGAAGCTGGCCTACATCGAGAGTTTCACCAGCGGGATCGCCCGTCACCTGATGAGCTTCGGTCCCTACCCGCCGAAGCACCCGATCGCGGCCATGAGCTGACAGAGGACCCGGACGAGCGTGATGGTGATCATGGGGGGACCGGACCGTGCGCGCGGCTCGGGGCGACCGGCGGAGCGGACTCGGGGTTTCGAGCAGCCACTTTTCTCGTTGGTCCTCGTCGTGCTCCTGGTCGCCGCATGCGGGAGCTCGGGCAGGAACACCGCGAGCACCACCTCCTCGATCGTCACGACGACACCGAGCACCACCTCGACCGTGCCGCACACCACCTCGACGACGGCACCGAGCTCCAAGCCCGCGACGAACACGTCGGCGACCGCCGGCTGTGGCCAGGCAGCCAGCATCGGGACGAAGACCCTCCGTCAGATGATCGCCGGGCACCGACGCCTGGTGATCGTGCACGTCCCGACCGGCTACCGAGCGACGAGCCCGACCTCGCTGGTGCTCAACTTGCACGGCAGCCGGTCCACCGCCTTCCAACAGGAGCAGTTCAGCGGAATGAACGCGACCGCCGATGCCGAGCACTTCATCGTGGCCTACCCGCAGGGCGGTATTCGCGCCGCGTCCGGCTTCGAGTGGAACGTGCCCGGTGAGCCCCTCTTCGGCGGCGCCGCGGTTCCCACCAACGCGCCGAACGACGTCACCTTCCTCGAGCAGTTGGTCTCCCAGCTCGAGCAGACCTACTGCGTGAACCGCCTCCGCGTCGACGCGACCGGCTTCTCGGGAGGAGCGAGGATGGCCAGCCAGCTCGGCTGTGACGCTGCTTCGGTGTTCGCCGCCGTCGCCCCGGTGAGCGGCCTGCGCTTTCCTGCCCCGTGCCCCTCGAGCCGCCCCGTGCCGGTCGTCTCGTTCCACGGCACCGCCGATCCCGTCGATCCCTACAACGGCAACGGCCAGGCCTACTGGACCTACAGCGTGCCGAGCGCAGCAATGAGCTGGTCCGCGCACAACCGCTGCGCGGCCACGCCGGCGACGTCCAACTTGCCCGGGGGCGTGGTCCTGACCGTGTACGGGTCGTGCGCGGCAGGCGCCGCGGTCGACCTCTACACCATCTCGGGACTCGGACACGAGTGGCCCGGCGGTCCGACCCTCCGCCGCTCGGTGACCCGAGTACTCGGTCCACAATCCAGCGCGATCGACGCCAACGAAGTGATGTGGTCCTTCTTCGCGGCTCACCCGCTCGCAGCGGCTGCGCCGCTGCCCTGACCACCCGGTCGCTGGGCCCGCTGCGGTCGATCCGTCCTCCCCGGGCGTAGACTCGGCCGCGTGTTGAGCGGGAGCCAACTGATCCTCGTGCTTGTGTTGTCGCTCGTGTGGGCGTGGTTGGGGTACCGGCTCTCCGAAAACGACCGCCGCACGCTCGGGCGCACTCCATGGGGTATTCCGTCGGTGGTCTGGGCGTTGTTCTGGTTCATCTCGCTCGTGCTCGGTCTCGTCCTGTACCTCATCGCGCACGCCAACGGCGTACGCCGGGCGCAGCAGCTGGGCGTCCACCCGGGTGGTGCGGTGGCCGCCGGCGTGCAGAGCGTCGCCGAGCGGTTCCCCGCGTACCCGCAGCCGGCCAACTCGAATGCCACCCCCCGGGGTCCGGGGGAGTCCGGGGGATCGACTGGTGACGCCACCCCCGGCACCGGCACCACGCCGGGTGCCGCCGGATCCGACTCGGGAAGGCCCGGCGGACCGCCCGTGCTGTCGCCGCCTGCATGGCATCCCGATCCGAGCGGTCGCTTCCAGTTCCGCTGGTGGGACGGCAGTGAGTGGACGTCCCACGTCGCGACCAACGGGCAGGTCATGATCGACACCAGCCCGGACCAGCGGATCGGGCCGTACTGAGTCGAGCCGCACGAGTCCACTTCCACCTGCGGCGGAGGCTTTCTGCCGGCGCAGCGGCGCAGGATCGAAGCGAGGCGAGAGGCACATCGTGGAACGAGTCGGGTGGCGGACGGGCGTGGTCGCACGCGGTGGCATGGCCGCCGCAGTCGGGATGATCCTCGGCGCAGTGACGGTCGGTGCGGCGACCGGAGTAGTCCGCCCCACGGCCGCCGGGGCGGCCCCGTCGGTGACCTCCCCGAAGGTCGACACCCCGACCGGGGCGACCCGCGACGCGGACAACGGTCGCACCGGGTGGTACCCGGACCAGCCGGGGCTCACACCCGGCCTCGTCACGAGCGGCAGCTTCGGCCAGCGGTTCTCGACGTCGCTCAACGGTCAGGTCTACGGGCAGCCACTGGTCGAGGACGGCCAGCTGCTCGTGGTGACCGAGACGAACTACGCGTACGGGCTCGACCCGACGACCGGCGCGATCCTCTGGACCCGCCACTTCGGCAACCCGGTGCAGGCGAGCGATCTCGGCTGCACCGACCTCGCGCCCGACATGGGGATCACCTCGACCCCGGTGGTCGACACCGCCACCAACACCGAGTACGTGGTCGACAACCAGTACGTCTCGGGCACATCCGGGGCGAGCACCTACGACGTCCAAGCTCTGAACCTGGCGAACCACGGCGCCGAGGAACCCGGCTTCCCGGTGCAGATCGAAGGGACCGCAGCCAACGAGCCGACGGTGACCTTCGATGCGACCTACGAGAACCAGCGAACCGGTCTCCTGCTGTTGAACGGCTCCGTGTACGCGGCCTTCGCCGGCCACTGCGACACACCGACCTACTACGGCTTCGTGGCAGGGGTGTCCGAGTCGGGCCACCTGACCACCTTGTGGGCGGCCTCCGGTGCCGGGGGCAGCTCGGCCGCGGGGATCTGGCAGTCCGGTGGTGGTCTGGTCTCCGACGGTACGAACACCATGCTGCTCGCGACCGGGAACGGGATGAACGGCGCGACCAACACCGGGCCGATCCCGGGTACCTCGCCGCCCGCCAACTTCGGGCAGTCCGTCGTGCGGCTCACCGTCCAGTCGAACGGCAGCCTCGAGCCGACCGACTTCTTCTCCCCGTTCAACGCCACCTCCCTCGACCCCGGCGATCTCGACTTCGGCTCGGGGAGCCCGATCGCGCTGCCCAGCCCCTACTTCGGCACGGCGTCGGTCCCCCACCTCGCGGTCGCCGTCGGCAAGGAGGGCTACGTCTACCTCCTCAACCGCGACAACCTCGGCGGGATCGGCGAGGGCCCCGGCGGTACCGACGCACGTGGTCGCCCGCTACGGCCCGGGCGGCGGGGTGTGGTCCGGCCCGACCGCCTGGCCGGGCAACGGCGGGTGGGTCTACTTCCCGACCGCGTCCGGCGGCGGGAGCGGATCGGGTTCGACCGGCTTCCTCGAGGCGTACCAATACGGCGTGGTGAGCGGGAACCCCGACCCTCACCCTCGCCGGCCATTCGTCGGACGCCTTCGGGTTCGGGTCGAGCGGCGCGGTGGTGACCTCGAACGGCACCACCTCGGGTTCGGCCGTGCTCTGGACGATCTGGTCGTCCGGCGAGTCGGGGACCGGGTCGGAGCTGCGGGCCTACGACCCGGTGCCGGTCGGCGGCGTGATGAAGGAGATCTGGAGCGCGCCCGTCGGCACGTCCTCGAAGTTCAACCCGCCGGGGGTCGCCGGCAACCGCATCTACGTCGGCACCCGCGACGGCAACATCATCTGCTTCGGTGCTCCGACGACCGCGCCGGTCTCGGCGTCGTCGCCGAACTTCGGCGACACCCTGCTCGGGCAGTACACGACGAGAACGGTCACCATTACTGCCACCGCTCCGGTGACCATCTCGTCGGTGACGTCGACGACCGGTCCTTTCTCGGTGGATGCCACGTTGCCGTTGCCCGACGACCTCACGACGGGGCAGTCGGCCACCGTCGTGGTGACCTTCGGCCCGACCACGCTCGGCACCGCCACCGGCGAGCTCACGGTGACCACGGCCGGTGCCGGTGCCGTCCAAGTCGGATTGTCCGCGAACGGCGTGTCGCCGCCGGTCTCGCCGCCGATCGTCGGCATGGCTTCCACCCCGACGGGCAGCGGGTACTGGATCGCCGATTCGCGCGGGGACGTCCAAGTGCACGGTGACGCGGCGTTCTACGGCTCGATCGGGGACGCGACCCTCAACGCGCCGATCAACCACATCGTCGCCACCCCCGATGGAAAGGGCTATTGGCTGGTCGCGGGAGACGGCGGGACCTTCGGTTTCGGCAGCGCGGCGTTCTACGGTTCGATGGGGGGCAGGCCGCTCAACGCGCCCGTGGTCGACCTCGCCCCGACGCCGGACGGCAAGGGCTACTGGCTGGTCGCGACCGACGGCGGGATCTTCGCGTTCGGCGACGCGGCATTCCACGGCTCGATGGGGGGCCGCCCGCTCAACCGCCCGGTCGTCGGCATGGCCGGGGACGGCGTGACGGGTGGCTACTGGCTGGTCGCGACCGACGGCGGGATCTTCGCGTTCGACGCGCCCTTCTACGGCTCGACGGGGAGCCTCGTCCTCAACCAGCCGGTCAACGGGATGGCGGCTGCCGCGGGAGGCGCGGGCTACTGGTTCGTCGCGTCCGACGGCGGCGTGTTCGCCTTCGGAGGCGCGGCATTCCAGGGATCGGCGGGTGGGATCCCACTGGTCGCCCCGGTGGTCGGGATGGCTGCCGACCTTGCGACGGGTGGCTACTGGCTGGTCGCGTCCGACGGCGGGATCTTCAGCTACGGAGCGCCCTTCCTCGGCTCGGGCGCCTGAGTCGGCACAGAGCAGCCGCTCGGGCACTCGGCGCATGCGTTGCTGCGGCCCGCGACTCCGGTGCAGACTGGCCGTGCCCGGCGGGCGATCGGCAGTCTCCGACGCCCGCGCCGGGACAGCAGGCAGAGGGAGGAACGAGTCGTGACGAGCGTGGGCGTGGACGATGTGGTGCGGCACGCGGGGGAGGACGACCTGCCCTGGGTCGACGCGACCGGTGGCATCTGGTTGAAGGTCCTCCGGGTCGACGCGGCCGCCGGGGTCTGGGTCGTGCGGAACCGCTTCGAACCCGGAGCGCGCCTCCAGGTCCACCGGCACAGCGGGCCGGTGGACGGCTACACGATCGCCGGACGCTGGCACTACCTCGAGTACGACTTCTACAGCACGGCCGGTTCCTACATCCGTGAGCCCGCCGGCTCGGTGCACACGCTCGACGTCCCGGCCGACAACGAGGGCATCACCGACGTGCTCTTCGTGATCGAAGGTGTTCTGTTGAACCTCGCGGCCGACGGGTCGGTTGAGAGCGTGAACGACGGCCCGGGCACCCTCGCCGCCTACGAGGCCCTGGCGGAAGCGCAGGGTTTCGGACGGCCCTCGGGCGTGCTCCTCGGTTGAGCGGGACCGCAGCGGTCGACGAGACCGAGCTCACCGCGCGGGTGCTCGACCCGGAGCTCTACGCCGGCGATCCCTTCCCGCTTTTCTCGCGCCTCCGGGCCGAGGCACCCGTCGCCCGCAACGACGCCCTCGGGCTCTGGATCGTGAGCCGGCACGCCGAAGTGGTCACCGTGTCCCGCGATCCCGAGACCTTCTGCTCGGCGAAGGGGATCATGACCTTCGAGATCGGGAGCGAGTACGAGACGCCGCCGACCATGATGCACACCGACCCACCGGCCCACACCCGCTACCGAGCGCTCGTGCAGCCCGGGTTCCGTCCCACGTTCATGCGGGCGCTCGAGGGCGGCATCCGCGACCGCGCGAGGGCGCTGGTCGACCGGATCGAACCCGGTGTCCCGTGGGACGTCGTCGCGCAGCTGGCGGTACCCCTGCCACTTCAGGTGATCAGCGACCTCCTCGGGGTGCCGGAAGAGGAGTGGCCGCGCTTCTTCCGGTGGTCGGAGGCGGTGATCCCGGGAGCCACCGACTGGCCGGAGGACGAGCGAGCCGCGCTCGGCGCCGAGATGGTCGAGTACCTCCTGGCCGCGGCGGCAGACCGGCGCCGCTCGCCGCGTGCCGACATCATCTCGGAGCTCGCGGCCGCCGAGATCGACGGCGACCGGTTGAGCGACGCCGAGCTCGCGATGTTCCTCGTCCAGCTGCTCGTCGCGGGCAACGAGACCACCCGCAACATGATGTCCGGGGGTCTGCTCGGCTTCGCCGCGCACCCGGGCGAGTGGCCCGCACTGCGGCAGCGGATCGCCTCCGACACCTCGCGAGCGCTTCCCGTCGCGGTCGAGGAGATGTTGCGGTGGACGACGCCAGTCGTGTCGTTCATGCGGACCACCACCCGGCCGGTGCGGCTCGGCGAGCGCCCGCTCGGCGAAGGTGAGCCCGTCCTCATGCTGTACGCATCGGCGAACCGCGACGAATCGGTGTTCGGCCCCACTGCCGACCGGTTCGACTCCGCCCGCGACCCCAACCCGCACGTCGCCTTCGGGTTCGGACCCCACTTCTGCATCGGCGCGGTGCTCGCGCGGCTCGAAGGACGGGTGCTCCTCGAGGAGCTGCTCGCTCGGTTCGGTTCGGTGGCGGCGGCGGGAGAGGTGGTCCGGACCGCGTCGCCGGTGATCGCGGGGATCCGCTCGGCGCCGATGGTCTTCGAGGCCGCCTGAGCGTTTCCCGCTAGCGGGAGTCCGCCGAGACGCCGACCCTCAGGCCTCGGCGTGGGCCACCTCGAGCACCGCGAGTTGTTCGCCGGTGAGCGAGAGCGCACCGGCCGCGCAGTTCTCCTCGAGGTGCGCGACCGTCGAGGTCCCGGGGATGGGGAGCATCACCGGCGAGCGGTGGAGCAACCAGGCGAGCGCGACCTGGGTGGGCGTGGCACCGGTCTCCTTCGCCACCTGGCCGGCGGCGGCGGTGGGGTCGGTGAGGGCGCCGGCGCCGACCGGCGCCCACGGGAGGAATCCGATCCGCTCCGACTCGCAGAGCTCGAGCACGTCGTCGGACGAGCGGTCGGTGAGATTGAACCGGTTCTGCACGCTCACGATCGGCACCACCTTGGTCGCCGCGCGGAGATCGTCGACGGAGACCTGCGAGAGGCCCACGTGGTGCACTTTGCCCTCGCGGCGCAGATCCTCGAGGAGCCCGAACTGCTCCTCGGCGGGGACCTTCGGATCGATACGGTGCAACTGGAAGAGCTCGATGCGCTCGAGCCCGAGCCGCCGAAGGCTCATCTCGCACTGCTGGCGCAGGTACTCGGGCCGGCCCACCGGCGCCCACTGACCGGGTCCCGACCGGGTCAGGCCGGCCTTGGTCGCGATCACCAGCTCGTCCGGGTAGGGATGGAGCGCTTCGTAGATCAGGGCCTCGCTGACCTCGGGGCCGTAGGAGTCGGCGGTGTCGATGAGGTCCACGCCGAGCTCGAGCGCGCGCCGGAGCACCCGGACGCACTCGATCCGGTGGGCGGGTTCGCCCCAGATGCCCGTCCCGGTGAGCCGCATCGCGCCGAAGCCGAGGCGGTGGACGACCCGGTCGCCCAGCTGGAAGGTGCCGCTCTCGTGCACCGGCGGCGCCGTCCCCGCCGGGTTCGGCGCGCCTCGATCCTGACCTGATGAGGTGTGGGTCACCGGACCTCCTTTTTCGCTACGCTCTGTCGGGAACCCCTACCGCTGACGGTAGACGGGGTCGCGTCCTTCCGCGCGCGCCGCCTTCATCTCCCTGTAGTCGTCGGAGGCGAAGACGAGCGACTGGGCGATGGCCTCCTCTGCGATGGTGCGCTGCACCTCCGCGGCGCCGAGCAGGAACAGGGTGCGCCGGGCCATCTTCACCGCGAAGGCAGGTGCCGTCGCGATGGTGCGGGCCATCTCCATGGTGACCTGCTCGAGCTCGTCCTCGTCGACGACCAGGCGACTGACCACTCCGTGCCGGAGCGCCTCCTCCGCGTCCATGACCCTCCCGGTCAGGGCGAGGTCGGCGGCGATCCCGTGACCGGCGATCTGGAAGAGGCGGGCCATACCCCCCGAATCCGGAATCACCCCGTGGGCCACCTCGGGCAGCATCATCCGGGTGCCGGCCGCGGCCACCCGGATGTCGCAGAGGAGCGCCCGTTCGAAGGCGCCCCCGATCACCCAGCCCTTGAGCGCGCAGATGATCGGGCAGGGCATGGTGAGGAACATCTGAGTGGGTCGGTGTCCCCGCTCGATGAACTCGAGGTCGGAGATGTCCTCGGTCCGCAGCCCGAGCTGGGTGGTGTCCCGCCCCGACGAGAAGGAGCGCCCCTCGCCCCGCCAGACGATCGCACGGAGGCCCGGTGTGTTGTGCACCTCCCAGAGGACCTCCCAGAGGCGCCGGTCCATCTCGTCGCTCATCGCGTTGTGCCGCTCGGGTCGGTTGTTGGTAACGACCGCGATCGGACCGTCGATCTCGAGCCGGACCAGGTCCTTCCCATCGTCGCTCATCGGCTTCCCCCCGGGGGTTCCCTCGGGCGGTCCTGCCCGAAAGGGGGGCGCCCGAGTTGCTCGCGGATCGGTGTGAATTCGGGCTGCACGGTATGACGGCGCTGCCAGTTGGCCCCGTCCACGACCAGCGTGTGACCGCTGATGTAGCCGGCGAACGGGGAGCAGAGGAAGGTGGCCGCCCAGGCGAGCTCCCGGGGAGCACCGACCCGTCCCGCCGGTACTCGCGAGTCCTGGTCTTCGTACTTGCCGGGCACTGCGGCGATCGCCGCGGTCTCGTCCTCGTGGGGCATGAGCCCCGGCACGAGCCCGTTCACCCGGATGCCGTGGGGCGCCCACTCGACGGCCAGCGTCTCGGTCAGGTTCTTCACCCCTGCCTTGGCCGCAGCGGAGTGGGCGAACCCGGGGCCTCCGGTCCAGGCGTAGGAGGCGCCCACGTTGACGATGGCGCCGTCGCGTCCGGTGGGGATCAGACGGCGGGCGAGGTCACGACAGCAGAGGAAGGTCCCGTTGAGGACGATGTCGACCACCGTCCTCCAGGCGTTCGGGCTCATGTCCTCGGCAGGCACCGGGAAGTTCCCTGCCGCATTGTTGACCAGCACGTCGATGGGCCCGAGTCCGGCTTCGACCGCGTCGAACGCAGCGGCAACTGCCTCCGCGTCGCGGATGTCGCACGCCACCGCGAGCGCCTTGCCACCGGCTTCCTCGACCGCCGACGCTCCGGCGGAGCGGTGTCCCTCGTCGCGGCTCAGGACGCCGACCGACGCGCCGAGCCGTGCGAACTCGGTGGCGATCGCCTTTCCGAGTCCGGTGCCGCCGCCGGTCACGACCACCACGCTCCCGTCGTAAGTGCCGGGCGGCAGCGCGGACGCGCCGAGGGGAGGCGGTGGTTTGAACCCGGGGCCCACGGCCCGAGATCCTAGGCGGCGGCCGGCTGCGCGGCCGGGCCGGAGAGTTGCCCGCGCGCCCGGGCCGGAGAGTTGCCCGCGCGGCCGGGCCGGATAGCCTCGTCCACCGTGGACTTCGACCTCTCGCCCGAGCTCGCCGCGCTCCAGCAGAGCGTCCGCCGGCTCGCGCAGGACAAGATCCAGCCGCGAGCGCGCGAGATCGACGTCTCCGGTGAGTACCCCGACGACGTCTTCGAGGCGTTCCGGGCAGCGGACTTGCTCGGCCTCTGCCTGCCCCCCGAGTACGGAGGGTCGGGCGCAGGGATCCTCGGGCTCACTGTCGCGATCGAGGAGGTCGCGAAGTACTCGAACGCAGCCGCCCTGATGCTCCTGCTCACCCGGCTCCCGACCGGGCCGGTCCTGATCGCGGGGAGCGAGGACCAGAAGCGCCGCTACCTCCCGGGTGTCGCCGCCGGCGAGCAGCGGGCGGGGTTCGGCCTCTCCGAACCTCAGGCCGGGAGCGACGTCGCCGGCATGCGGACCGCCGCGGTTCCGGACCGTTCCGGCGGCGACCCGGACGGCTGGGTGCTCACCGGCACCAAGTGCTGGATGTCGGGGGTGCGCGAGGCCGACTGGTACACGGTGTTCGCGAAGACGGGGGACCCGGCCTCCCGCGCGCACGACTCGATCACCGCCTTCATCGTCGAGCGCGGTTTCGAGGGTGTGTCGGTCGGACGGACCGACAAGAAGATGGGCGTGCACGGCGTCGACACCGGTGAGCTGATCCTCGACGGTGTGCACGTACCCGCCGAGAACGTCATCGGCGAGGTCGGGGGTTTCCGTCTCGCCATGCTCGGGCTCAACGCGATGCGACCGGTCGTCGCAGCACGTGGAATCGGCCTCGCCGAGGGTGCTCTCATGTACGCCACCGAGTACGTGAGCGGACGGGAAGCCTTCGGCAGGACCATCGCCGACCTCCAGGGCATCCAGTGGGAGATCGCCAAGGTCGCGGTCGACATCGAGGCGGCACGCTTGCTGACCTACCGAGCGGCGTGGCTCGCCGACCAGGGCAAGTTCACCAAGGAGTTCGTGCCGTTCCTCTCGATGGCGAAGTACTACGCCACCGAGCTGGCGGTGCGCGCGTCCGGTGTCGCGCTCCAGCTGCTGGGCGCGGCCGGGTACATGGAGGACCACCCGACCGAGCTGTGGTACCGCGATGCCCGGCAACTGACCATCGTCGAGGGCACCTCCCAGGTGCAGCTCGGCCTCATCGCACGCGGCGTGCTCGCCCACGACCTCTGGTGGGACTGACGATGGGCGACCGGGGCGACGGTGCGGGCGCGACCGCAGCCGGCGCGACGGACGTGGACGCCGACGCAGCGTCCCGGCCCACCTTCGCCTCGCTCGGGGGATGGCCGGGGGTCCTCGGTCGTCTGCTGGCCGGCACCTCGCTCCGCGTGGTCGAGGCGGAAGTGACCCTCGGGCAGGTGCTCTCCGGGGATGCGACCTCCGCGCAGATCGCGGCCCTCGCCGTCGCCCTGCAGGCGAAGGGCGAATCGATCGACGAGATGACCGGCTTCGTGCGCGCCATGGTGGCCCACGCGGTCCGTCTCGACCTCCCTCCGGGCACCGAGGTCGTCGACACCTGTGGCACCGGCGGTGACCGCCTGCGCAGCATCAACGTCTCGACCATCGCGGCACTGGTGGTGGCGGCGACCGGCGCCAAGGTGTGCAAGCACGGCGGGAGGGCATCTTCGTCCGCGGTGGGCGCGGCCGACGTGCTCGAGGAGCTCGGCGTCGTCGCCGATCTCGGTCCCGCGGGCGTCGTGCGCTGCATCGACGAGGTCGGGATGGGCTTCTGCTTCGCACCTCGCTTCCATCCAGCGATGCGGAACGCGGCCCCGGTGCGCAAGGAGCTCGGCATCCCGACCGTCTTCAACTATCTCGGTCCGCTGGCCAACCCGGGTCACGCCCGCTACCAGGTGGTCGGGGTCTCCAACCCCTCGATGGCCGACAAGATGCTCGGCGTGCTGGCGGCCAACGGTGCGCTGCGGGCGATGGTGGTCTACGGCGACGACGGGCTCGACGAGCTGAGCACCACCGGTCCCTCGACGGTGCACGAGCTCGTCCGTGCCTCCGACGGAACGTACGAGAAGTCGACCTACCGGATCGACCCCGCCGACCTCGGGTTGCCCCTGGTCACGATCGGTGATCTTCGCGGGGGCGACGCCGCGTTCAACGCGGCGGCGATCCGGAGGGTGGTTGCGGGGGACGCCTCGCCGCACCGCGACGTCGCAGTCCTCAACGCGGCGGCCGCCCTCACCGTCATCGGGATGGTTCCGGATCTGACCGAGGGAGTCGCCCTTGCGACCGGGGTCATCGACGACGGCCGCGCCGCGGCGGTGCTCGAGTCGTTGATCGAGGTCTCCGGCGAGGCGTCTGCGGAGGAAGGCGCTCCATGAACGCCGGCACCCGGCCGGCGATCCTTCCGGACTCGGCGGCCCGGTCGCGTCCGACGGGCGCGGTTGTACGGCGGCGACCAGCGCTCGACGAACCGTCTCTCGAGCACCGCTGCGTCCAGTGGGCAGTGACAGACCCGGTGGTGGACGGCGTGCAGCGGGCGGAGGACACGCGCGGCATTCGAGCGGGCGTCCCTCGAGAAATGTGAGCGCACCTCGGCCCGGATGTCGGCGGCCCTCCCGACGTAGAGCACGGTGCCGGCCGCATCGGTGAACCAGTACACGCCGCCGTGATGGGGGAGCCGTGTGGTGAGGCGCAACTTGGCGGCGTGCGGGTGACCGATCAGCTTCGGCAGCGCGAGCAGCTCCGCGAGGCCGACGATCCCGTAGGAGCCCGCCTGCTCGAGCAACGCGTGGAGGAGGTCGCCGGTTGCGAGCACGTCGGTCAGGGCCCTGTGGGACGGCTGGTGCGAGAGCCGAAGCGTGGAAGCCAAGGTGCCGAGCCGGCAGTTGGGGACCGAGTCGCGGACCAGCCGCCTCGCCATCGCGAGCGTGTCGACCGTGGCATGGGCGAGCGGTTCGCGACCCGTCGACACCAGTGCGTGGTCGAGGAAGGAGAGGTCGAAGCGGAGGTTGTGGCCGACCAGCACCGCACCACCCACGAACTCGAGGAACGAAGGGAGTATCTCGCCCGCCCGGGGCGCCTCGGACACCATCGCGTCGCTGATGCCGGTCAGTGCCGTGATGAACGGCGGGATCCGCTGGTCGGGGCGCACGAAGGTCTGGTACGTGGCGAGCAGCTCGCCGCCCCGGAACCGTGCCGCGGCCACCTCGGTGAGCGACGCCGTCGCGGGCGACCCCCCGGTCGTCTCGACGTCGACGACCACGAAGGTCACCTGGCTCAGGGGAGTCCCGAGCTCGTCGGAGGATCGCTGCGCCGCCATGCTCATCGGGACCCAGTGTAGCGAACGTGTGTTCGGTTTCCGGGGTCCTGGTGGGCTGTTCGCGGACGGGTACCGTGGGGCGATGGGAGCAACCGCGTCGACCCGCTACCGCTGCGCCGCCTGCGGGAACCTCACCCGGTTCGACGTGGTGACCGGCCGCCGGACCAAGGCCTTTCACCACTACTCGGTCGGCGGGGACCTCGCGGTCGAGGAGGAGGAGGTCCTCGAGGAGAGGATCGAGTCGGTCTCGTGCCGCTGGTGCGGGAACGGCGGTGCGGTGGAGACCATCGAATCGGCCCCGTCGACCGCCGGCTGAGCGGCGGTCCGGGCGGACGCGGATGAATCGGCGCCCCGTGCATCGACGCCGGTGAGGGGGAGCGACCCCTTCTCGGATCCCGGGTTCGTCGCGGGGCTGCGGCCGATACCGAGCGGCCTCGAGGGGGAGCAACCCCCTTGGCCCGCCCTCGACCTCGAGGGGGTCAGCCCGGAGGGTGCACCGATCCGGATCTCGCTCGGCGCGTCGGGCGGGAAGGTATTGCTCGCGTTCCTTGCGACGAGATGCGACGGCTGCGAGACGTTCTGGAGCGGGCTCGGACCCTCCGGTCCGCTCGGCGAGATGGAATCCGTGCAAGTGGTCGTCGTGACCAAGGCTTCGCCGGCCGTCGATCCAGTGGAGGTGGCCGGCCTCGCCGGCGAGCTCGGGCCCGTCCCGGTCGTGATGGACGATGTGGCCTGGGCGGACTACCGGGTCGGCGGGTACCCCTTCTTCGTGCTGGTCGACTCCGCCACTCGCAAGGTGCTGCGCGAGTCGGTCGCCTTCGGGATGGACGACGTGCTCGCGCTCCTCGGCGCAGGTGCCGCCGGTCGTGCGGAGCCCGACGCCTCCGGCCTCGAACCGGGAGCCTGACCTCCTCCTTCTCGAACTCCCGGCCGACCCTGCGGGTGCTCCCAGGTGGGGCACAGCCGCGGCTCTCATGCTCCTTGCTCGTAGTACACGACGAGCAAGGAGCAGTCATGACAGAACAGGATCCCCTTCATCCGAGCGTGTCGGAGCCCGGCCGGCCCGGGCCCCGACACGCGGAGCCCGAGCAGGTAGGGCCGGTCGCGTTCGGCGCGCCCCTTCCGGGCTCGGGCACCGCGGCGCTCGCAGCCGGCGCGA
This sequence comes from uncultured Acidimicrobiaceae bacterium, assembly GCA_963784155.1. Taxonomy (GTDB): domain Bacteria; phylum Actinomycetota; class Acidimicrobiia; order Acidimicrobiales; family RAAP-2; genus Bog-756. Next base: position 68,474 of record CAWAQF010000006.1, on the reverse strand, counting down.
CACGACGAAGGCGGGGAGTACGGGTGACGACCGCTGCGGCGGTGGCCCTCGGGCTGGCCGTCGCCGGTGGTGTCGCAGGAGCCGCCTCGTCGTCCGGGTCGTCCGGTTCGCCGGTGTCGTCGTCGGCCCCGGCCGGCTCGGCGTTGACCGCCCAGTCCAGTGGCACGGCGACCTGCGGCTCGCCTCCCACCGCGGTCGGCACGGTGAAGTCGGTCGGCAGCGACACCTTCACCCTCGCGAACAGCGAGCGGTTCGACGGTGACCGTGAACGTCGGATCGTCGACCACCTATGTCGACCCCGGAGTGTCCTCTCCGACGCTCGCCAACGTGACGGTCGGTGAGCACGTCGCGGTGGTGGGTACCGAGTCGTCGGGCACGGTGACCGCCACGCGCGTGCTCATCGGGATGCCGCCGATGGGCGGGCGGGGTGCGGGCGGTTTCGGTCCCGATGGACCCGGCGGTCCTCCCACCGCGGTCGGCACGGTCAAGTCGGTCGGCAACGACACCTTCACCCTCACCTCCCCGAGCGTTTCGACTCTGACGGTGAACGTCGGATCGTCCACCACCTATGTCGACCGGAGCGCCTCCTCTCCCACCTTCGCCGACGTGACGGTCGGTGAGCACGTCGCGGTGATCGGCACCGAGTCGTCCGATACCGTCACCGCGACCAAGGTGCTCATCGGCGCCCCGCCCGCCGGAATGGCTCCACCGGACGCCGGCAGCTCGGGTTCGGGTAACTCTACGAACACGAGCACCTCGGCGGGCTACTCGGTCTCGGGAGGTCTCACGACGACCTGACCCGAACGCGAGCGCCCGACGACGGCATCGGTCGGTCCCCCCCATCCCCTCGCCGACCGACCGACCGTCCATCGGAAGAGGACGAGTGCCATCCTTGAGGCGATGCTCCACGCCTGCGCCCTCACCGTCGAGCTGCAGATCCCGTCCTCGCGGTCCCTCAAGTCGAAGCGCTCGGTCGTGAAGCACATCGTCGAACGGTCGAAGAGCCGGTTCGGCGTGGCTGCGGCGGAGGTCGACTTCCTCGGGCAGTGGCAACGCACCGAGCTCGCGTTCGCAGCCGTCGGCGAGTCGCACGGCCATGTGCAGGACGTGCTCGACGCGGTCGAGCGCTTCGTCTGGTCACAGCCCGACGTCGAGGTCTTGCGCTCGGACCGCCACTGGATCGACGACGGTCGCTGAGGTGGGGTCACACGAGGGCACCCACGAGGGGGTCTTGGGGCCCCCACGAGGCAACAGGGGGACATCTGCGAGAGCGATGCGTCGGGGGAAGAGAGGGGAAGAACAGGTCTGACAGGTTCGCCACGCAGAATGGTTGCCTCGTGAGCCCGCCCGAGCCGGGACACAGCCCGGGCGATGGTCCGCGGTCGAGGCTTTGGCCGATCTTCGCCTGGCTCGGAGCGGCGGTTACGTCGTCACGAACGACCACGTCATCTCGGTCGCCGCCAACGGGGAAGCGTCACGGTGACCTCAACGACCGTCATCCCCGGGTCCAGTCCTAGGGGGAAAGCGAGCCTCAACGTCCAGGTTGGTGGTGGGCGATCAACTCGATCCAGGTGATGGAGGACGGAGCGCTGCTGATCCCGCCTTTCTCGAGCGCTTCACCGAGGCGTCCCTCCATGAACCGCTCCTGATGCTGCGGCGTGTCCCATACCTCGGTGACGACGAAGTGCCCGTCGTCCCGCAGGCCCGCGGCATGGGTGATCAGCCCGTCGGGCCAGTCCCCTTTGCCGCTGTCCATGTCGATGCCGAGCGCCGCGTTGGTCGCTTCGTACTCCTTCTCGGTGACGCCATCGAACTCGAGGATCAGCTGGGCAACCATGGTCTCCTCCTCCGGTTTCCGCCAGACCACGGGAATGTGTGCCGACGGTCGCTCTCTCAGGCAGGGTAGTTGCGGGGAGCCGTCGATGGGTCGGCGAAGAGGTGGCGCCGTGATCTCGCAGGTGGAGGCGTTGACCTAACCTCGCACCGGTGGCCACCCTCGAGGACCTCCTCGGCGATCTCGATGCCGAGTACGAAGCAGAGCGGCATCTGGTCGCCTCCCTGGCCGAGGACGCACCGGAATGGGACCTCCCGACACCGGCGGTCGGGTGGGCGGTGCGCGACCAGGTCAGCCATCTCGCGTTCTTCGACGACCTGGGTCGGATGGCCATGGTCGAGCCGGAGGTCTTCGCGGCGAAGGCGGAAGCGATCATCGCGAGCGGGCGGGACCCGATGGAGGAGCACCTGGTCGCAGGACGGTCGATGGGCGGCGACCGCCTCCTCGAATGGTGGGGAGAGGCGCACCGCGGGATGACCGAGGCCTTCGCCGGCGCCGACCCCTCGGCCCGGGTGCCGTGGTTCGGACCACCGATGGGGGTCATGTCGTTCGTCTCGGCGCGGCTGATGGAGACCTGGGCACACGGCCAGGATCTCGCGGACGCCCTCGGACGCGAGCGTGTCCCGAGCGACCGTTTGCGTCACGTGGCCCATCTCGGTGTCCGGGCTCGACCGTTCTCCTATGCGGTGCGCGGCCTGGAGGTGCCGGCCGGTTGCATCGACGTCGTGCTCACCGCGCCGTCGGGGGAGGAGTGGACGTGGGAGGCGGGGGGCACCGGTACTGCCGGCGACGGTGCTGTCGGTGCCGGCGACGCCGGTTCGGTGTCGGGACCCGCGCTCGACTTCTGCCTCGTGGTCACCCAGCGCCGCAACCTCGCCGACACCGATCTGGTCATCCGCGGCGACGCGGCAAGGGAGTGGATGGAGATCGCGCAGGCCTTCGCCGGGCCGCCGGGGCCGGGGAGGGCACCCCTGAGTCGGGACTGAGGCCTGGCGCGGAGTCGGGCTCCCCGGCAACGAGCCCGACTAACCCGGCGCCGCCCCGTCCATCGCCTTGGCCACCGCCTGGGCGAACCGGTCGACGTCCTCCTCGGTGGTGTCGAACGCGCACATCCAGCGGACCACCCCGGTCGACTCGTCCCAGACGTGGAAGGGGAACTCGAGCTGGAGCTCCCTCGCGACCTCACCGGGAAGCGACGCGAACACCGCATTCGCCTCCACGGCCTGCACGACCTCGACACCGTGGATGTCCGCGACGTGACCGGCCAGCCGGACCGCCATCCGGTTGGCGTGGAGCGCGTTGCGTCTCCACAGGTCGTCCGACAGCAGTGCGACGAACTGCGCCGCCACGAAGCGCATCTTGGAGGCCAGCTGCATCGACTGCTTGCGGATGAAGGGGAGGGCGGTCTCCGCGTCCGGGCGGAAGACGACGACCGCCTCGGCCCCCATCGCCCCGTTCTTGGTCCCGCCGAAGGAGAGCACGTCGACGCCCGCCGCCGCGCCGAACGCGCCGAGCTCGACACCGAGGAAGGCCGCCGCGTTGGCGAGCCTCGCCCCGTCGAGGTGGAGCCGCATGCCTCTCTCGTGGACCCAGCGGGCGAGCGCGGCGACCTCCTCGACTGTGTAGCAGGTGCCCATCTCGGTCGCCTGGGTGATCGACACCACCTTCGGCTGCACGTGGTGCTCGTCGCCGACCCCGGCCCTCGCGCCGTCCACCAGGCCGGGAGTCAGCTTCCCGTCGGCCGTCTCGACGCCGATCAGCTTGCAGCCGATGAGGTGCTCGGGCGCGCCGCACTCGTCGACGTTGATGTGCGCGCTTCGTGCGCAGATGACCGCCTCGAAGGAGCGGAGCAACGAATGAAGGCCGACCACGTTGGCGCCGGTGCCGTTGAAGGTGAGGAACACCTCGGCCTCCTCGCCGAAGTGACGGCGGAACAGCCGGTCCGCCTCCTCGGTGACCGGGTCGGCACCGTAGGAGGGCGCGTGCCCGTCGTTCGCCGCGACGATCTCCGCCAGCACGTCGGGATGCACCCCCGCCCAGTTGTCGCTGGCGAAGGACCGACTGGTCGTCTGCGCACGGGTCATCTGCGCACGAGCGGCTTGTACCGGAGCCGATGCGGCTGGTCCGCGTCGACCCCGAGGCGCTTCTTGCGGTCCTCCTCGTAGTCGCTGAAGTTCCCCTCCCACCAGCGGACCTCCGAGTCGCCCTCGAAGGCCAGCACGTGGGTGGCGATCCGGTCGAGGAACCACCGGTCGTGGCTGATCACGACCGCGCACCCGGAAACTGGAGGAGCCCATCCTCGAGCGCGCGCAGGGTGTCGACGTCGAGATCGTTGGTCGGCTCGTCGAGGAGGAGGACGTTGCCGCCGCTGGTGAGGACCTTGGCCAGCAGCACCCGGTTGCGCTCGCCACCCGAGAGCTGCCCGACCTTCTTCTGCTGGTCGCTCCCCGTGAAGCCGAAGCTCGCCACGTACGCCCGCGCGTGGATCTCCCGTGAACCGACCGCGATGCGCTCCGCCCCTCCGGCGATCTCGTCGAAGACCGTGGCGTCCGGATCGAGCTCGTCGCGGCTCTGGTCGACGTAGGCGAGCGTCACGGTGGATCCGATCTCGAGCGATCCCGAGTCGGGCTTCTCGTTCCCGGCGATCATCTCGAAGAGCGTGGTCTTTCCGGCGCCGTTCGGCCCGATGACCCCCACGATCCCTCCGGGAGGAAGGATGAACGAGAGCCCGTCGATCAACAGGCGGTCGTCGAACCCCTTGACCAGCGCGTCGGCCTCGATCACCTGGTCGCCGAGACGAGGTCCCGGAGGGATGGTGATCTCGAGCTCGGGTCCCCGCTTCTCTGCGGCCTCGGCCTCGGCCACCAGGTCGTTGTAGGCGTTGACGCGCGCCTTGCCCTTGCTCTGCCGGGCGCGGGGCGACATGCGGATCCACTCGAGCTCCCGCTGGAGCGCCTGCTGGCGCGCCTTGTCGGTCTTCTGCTCGGAGGCGAGTCGTGCCTGCTTCTGCTCCAACCACGACGAGTAGTTCCCCTCCCACGGGATGCCCGCGCCCCGGTCGAGCTCGAGGATCCAGCCGGCCACGTTGTCGAGGAAGTAGCGGTCGTGGGTGACCGCGACCACCGTGCCGGGGTACTCCTGCAAGGTGCGCTCGAGCCAGGCGACCGACTCGGCGTCCAGGTGGTTGGTGGGTTCGTCGAGCAGGAGGAGATCGGGTTTCGAGAGCAGGAGACGGCAGAGCGCGACCCTCCTCCGCTCGCCGCCCGACAGGGCGGTGACGTCGGCGTCCCCCGGTGGGAGGCGCAACGCGTCCATCGCGATCTCGAGGGTGCGGTCGAGGTCCCAGGCGCCCGCCGCGTCGATCTGGTCCTGCAGGTCGGCCTGCTCCGCGAGGAGCTTGTCGAAGTCGGCGTCGGGCTCGCCCATCGCCGCGCAGACCGCGTTGAACCGGTCGACGAGCTCCTTGGTCGCGGCGACCCCGTCGGTCACGTTGCCGAGCACGTCCTTCGCCGGATCGAGCCGGGGCTCCTGGGGGAGGTACCCGGCTCGGAAGCCGGGGGTCAGCCGGGCCTCGCCGGAATACCCGTCGTCCTCGCCGGCCATGATCCGGAGGAGTGAGGACTTCCCGGAACCGTTGGAGCCGATGACGCCGATCTTGGCGCCGGGGTAGAAGGAGAGGTTGATCCCGCGGCAGCACCTCCCGGTCCGGCGGGTAGAACCGCCGCAGGTCGCGCATCGTGTAGATGAACTGAGCAGGCATGCCGACAGTGTGGCAGCCGGTGGGTGTGGTCGTTCCGGCGCGGCCCCGGTACGCCCGCGGACGGTCGGGTCCCGCTCGCGCGGCACCGGACCCGGCGGACCCGGCGGACCGTTCGTGCCGGCACCGAGAATCGTCCGAGGCGATCGGTATCCTTGCAAGCGATGACCGATGGGCCAGCGCAACGTCCTTCCAGTTCGGAGCAGGTCTCGCCGGCTGCGGCCGGCCCATCTCCGAACGGCCAGGTACCCGCGACTCGTCGGACTCGACTCGTCGGGCTCTTCGAGCGCCTGGTCAAGGCGATTCGGGAGGGCGACGACGACCAGGTGGAGCAGGCGGTGCTCTCCCTCAGCCGCCGTAACCGCCTCCTCGCGCCACTGGCCCTGGTCGTGGGTGCCTTCGCGGTGCTCTTCCAGGGGATCAAGCTGCTGGTCACCAATTGGCGGTTGACCCTGATCCAGATCCTTCCGGCCATGTGGATCTGGCTGGCGATGCTGAATCTCAAGGGCCACGTCTTCCGCGGCAGGCAGTTCAACATCGTGCGCGGCCCGCTACTCGTTCCCCTTCTTCTCGCCGTGGTCGCGATCACCGCCGCCGCCTTCTTCCTCAACGCGGTGTTCGGCTTTGCGATCGCCAAGTCCGGCAAGCCGGAGATCAAGCCCGCCTTTGCCGAAGCTCGGGCTCACGTTGGGACCATCATCGCCTGGGGTTCGGTGATCGGGCTGGCGCTCGGTCTTTCGGGCCTGGTCGTGACCCGGTGGGGCCTCGGCTGGTTCACGATCTCGTTCGGCATCGTGCTCGGCATCATGATGTTCGCCTACGTCGCCCTTCCCTCGAGACTGCTGGGCCTTCGGCCGGAGATGTCCCGTCGCGACAAACTGACCACCTCCGCCATCGGGGGCGCAGTCGGCGTACTCGTCTGCTCGCCGCCGTACTGGTTGGGCCGCCTCTCGATCATCATGCTCGGCTCGGCGGTGCTACGGGCTCCCGCCGTCATCCTGCTCGTCGTCGCCGTGGTGCTGCAGACCGGTGCCACCAGCGCGATCAAGGCAGTGAAGATGAGCGCCAAGATCGTTGCCGGGAGCGCGCCCGTCGAGCCGGACGCGACGCCTCCGTCCGAGTCGACGACAGGGCCCCAGGTGGCCGCAGCACCTCACTCCTCGCCGGAACCCGGCGTCACTTCGCCCGAGCCGGGCGTCGCGTCCTGACGCGATCATTGCGCTCCGCTGCGTACTCATCCCGGGTCTCCGCTGCGTACTCACTCCCGCGTCCCGTCCTGACGTCGCCCCGCGGCGCACCCATCCCGCATCGGGGCCTGACGCGGCCCGCCCTATCTGCTGCGATCTGTGCGGCATGGGCCCGACGTACCGCCGGCGATCCCGTCCCCGCACCCCCCTCGCCGCACCCGGTCGACTGTCACACCCGGGTGGGAGGCTTTCCCTATGGCAGGGGACCAACCTCCGGGGGTCGGCCGGGACGGAGCTCGCACGAGTGACGAGCTCTCCGAGGCGATCACCCAGCTGCACGCGACCGAGGTGGTGACCCACCGGCGGCTCCTCGAGGTGATCGCCGCCTTCGACGAAGAGGAGCGGTGGCGGGAGGACTTCTGCCCGTCGATGGTCGACTGGCTGGTGGCCCGTCTCTCGATCGCCCGTTCGACCGCGGCCGAGTGGGTCCGGGTGGCCCGTGCACTGCGGGGGCTGCCCGCGATCGACGAGGTGGTCGGCGAGGGTCGTCTCTCCTGGGACCAGCTCGCCCCCCTCACCCGTTTCGCCACCGACGCCACCGACCAGGTGCTGGCGGGAGCGGCCCCGGGTTGGTCGGCCGCCGAGACGAGACACCTGGCCGACCGGGCGAAGGCCCCGAAGGTCGAAGACGCCAACGAGGCCCACCGGGCACGACGGCTCACCTGGTGGTCCGACCCCCATCTCCTCCACCTGCGCGGCGCCCTCCCGGCCGAGGCCGGTGCCCAGGTGACCGGGGTGCTCACCGCGCTGGCCGACGAGGCCCCGAAGGACCCCGCCACCGACACCTACGAGCCCTTCGAGGCCCGGGCCGCCGACGCCCTGGTCGAGCTCGCCGCGACGAGGGCGGGAGAGGAGGCCGACCCCGACCGTCCCTTCGTCGTCGTCCACACCGACCCGGCCGCGCTCTGCGGAGAGGACGACGGTGAGGCCGAGCTCGCCGAGGGCCGGCGCCTCGCCGCCGAAACCGCACGGCGCCTCGCCTGTGACTGCCGTTGGCAGCTCGTCGTCGAGAACGAGGACGGCGAGGTGGTCCGCCTCGGGCGCACCACCCGCCAGGTGCCCGCCTGGCTCACCCGCCAGTTGCGGAGGAGGGACCGGGGGTGCCGCTTCGCCGGGTGCGGGGCGACCCGGTGGCTCCACTCCCACCATGTCACCCACTGGGCCGACGGCGGCTCGACCGATCCGGACAATCTGGTCACCTTGTGCGGGCGCCACCACCGGGTGGTCCACGAAGGCGGCTGGCAGATCCACGCCGGACGCGACGGCACGGTCACCTTCGAGAAACCGAACGGCCAGGTGCTGACCTGCGGGCCACCCCCGCTCCGACCCGACGTGCGACAACGCCTCTTCGGGCCCGACCCACCGCCGGGCACTGCGCCTCCACCTACCTGATCCGACACATCCAGCCCGAGACCCGGCGAACCGCTCCGCCGGGGCAAGGGCGCGCCTGACGTGAGGCGTCGGAGCGCTCCTTGGCTAGCGTCCTGGGAATGCGGATCGTCGTGCTGGGCGCGGGCTTCGGGGGCCTCGAGCTCTCGACGCGGATTTCGGACGAGCTCGGGGACGAGGCGGACATCGTCCTCATCGACCAGAGCGAAGGGTTCATCTTCGGTTTCTCGAAGCTGGACGTGATGTTCGGCCGGTTGGAGCCCTCCGGGGTATTCCATCCGTACCGCGACATCGACAAGCCGGGCCTTCGATTCGTCCGGGCCACCATCCGCGCGATCGATCCTGTGGCGAAACGAGTCGAGACCGACGCGGGAACCTTCGACGCGGACGTGCTCGTCGTCGCACTCGGGGCCGATCTCGATCCGGCGGCCACTCCAGGGCTCGAAACCGCGGGGAACGAGTTCTACACGGTGCCGGGCGCATTCGCCCTCCGAGACGTACTTGCGTCGTTCGAGGGAGGGGACGTGATAGTCGGAGTGACGTCGACGCCGTTCAAGTGCCCTCCGGCACCGAGCGAGACCGCGCTCTTGATGCACGACTTCCTCGTCGATCGGGGTCTCCGCGAGCAGTCGACCATCTCGCTGGTGATGCCGTTGGGCTCGCCGATCCCGCCGTCGCCCGCCGCGTCGGAAGCGCTGCTCGTGGCCTTCGAGGAACGGGACATCACCTGGAGGCCTCAGTGCCTCGTAGTCGAGCTCGATCCCGAGCGTAACGTCGCCCTTCTCGCCGACGGTAACGAGATCTCGTTCGACCTCTTCCTCGCGGTCCCGAAGCACCGGGCGCCACAAGTCGTCGTCGATGCGGGACTGACTGTCGACGGGTGGGTGCCGGTCGACCCGCTCACACTGGAGACGACCTTCCCGGACGTGTACGCGATCGGAGACGTGACCAGCGTCGGCACCCCCAAAGCCGGAGTCTTCTCGGAAGGTCAGGCATCGGTTGCGGCCGAGCAGATTCTCGCCCGAGCGCGTGGCGGTGCGGAACCGGCCACCTACGACGGGCACGGGGTCTGTTATCTGGAGTTCGGTCACGACATGGTCGCTCGAGTGGCGGTCACCTTCCTCAGTGGAAAGGCTCCGGCCGGCATTCTCGAGGGACCTTCCACCGATATCGCGATGGACAAGGTGGAATTCGGCGCGAGCCGGATCCAGCGCTGGTTCGGCCGCGAATGGGAGCCCGTCGGGGCGGAGTGAAGCCCACCGGCGACGTCGAGCGAACAATGCGTAGAGCGATCCGACGGGCCAGGAATCGTATGCAATCAAACTGCGTCGAAGTCGATGGACTCGATCAGGATGGATCAGCTCGAGAGGATCTCGACGACGAAGTGTGGTGAGTGACTCACGCGGCGTAACGCCGGTTGACCCAAGGGTCTTTTGCGGCAGCCGGAGCCCCGAAAACTCCTCGTACGGCGGGGAGGACTGTCGAGTGCGGTTGCGCGCCCGACCGGCGAACGACCTGCACGACCGCCTTGCAAGGCGGCGGGTGCGAAGGAGTCTGGTCGTCTACCTCGCGATGCATCCACGAGGGGCGTCGAACGAGGGGTGGGCGACCGCTTTGTGGCCGGATCGTCTGATGGCACCCTCGTCGCTCCACTCCACGGCTTCCGTGGCCCGACGTGCGCTTGGGCGCTCGCACGCCGGCGTCGACCATCTGCCGCGTTCGCACGGACGGCTGGCCCTCGGGCCAACGGTCGGGACCGACTGGGATCGATTCGTGATGCTCGCGGACAGCGGGCAACCCGCTCGCTGGCAGTCCGCATTGGAACTGGTGCGGGGCCGGCCCTTCGAGGGCCTTCGGTCTTCTGACTGGCCAATCCTCGAAGGAATTGGCCCGGCCATCGAGTCCAGCGTGGTCGACCTGAGCGGACGACTGGCGGGGGCATGCCTTCGAGCAGGCGACGCACGCGGTGCAGAGTGGTCCGCCAGGAGGGGACTACTGGTCAGCCCCTACGACGAGCGCCTCTATCGGATGTTGTTAAGAGCCGCGGACATCGCGGGAAATCCCGCTGGTGTCGAGGCGATCATGGCCGAGCTCGTTCGTCTGGTGGCGGAAGGCGTCGAGCCTCTCGAATCGGTGCACCCGAGCACGTTGCAGCTGTACAGAAGCCTCACCAGAAGGAAGGCCGTTCCGCGGTCGGGGATCGGCTCAGCGCGCGCGCAGTACGTCCGGATGGGCGGGCTCCTGCTGCCACACCGTCTCACTCGAACGGAATGGCAAGCCCAGAATCTCACCCCGGGCGCCCGAGGGAAGGTGCTGCGAGCTAGGCCGCCATGCAGGGAGAAACGCTGACGCTCAGAGGACGAGTTCGGCCATTGTCCGCAGCGTGTCCTGCGAGCCGGCGATGAGGAGTGTGGTGGCGATCGATTCCCGCCAGCCCTCGAGATCGTCGCGGATCTTCTCTTTCGGTCCGATCAGCGCGGTCTCCTCGATCAGCCGGGTGGGGACTGCGGCGGCGGCCTCGTCCTTTCGTCCGGCGAGATAGAGCTCCTGGATCTTGCGGGCCTCTGCTTCGTAGCCCATGCGGGCGAAGACGTCGAAGTGGAAGTTCATCGACTTCGCTCCCATGCCGCCGATGTAGAGGGCGATCATCGGCCTGTGTCCGTCGGCGGCGCGCTCGATGTCGTCGGCGATGATCGTCGGGGCGAAGGCGATCACCTCGAACTCTTCCGCTGCGTGGCGGGCACCGGGCCGTGCGAACCCCTCGGCAAGGGCCGGCTCGAAGGCCTTGACCGCGGTCGGGGAGAAGAAGATGGGAAACCAGCCGTCCGCGATCTCCGCCGCCAGAGCGACGTTCTTCGGTCCCTCGGCGCCGAGAATGATCGGGACCTCCTTGCGGAGCGGGTGCACGATGGGCTTGAGCGGTTTGCCGAGGCCGGTCCCACCCGGGTACGGAAGCGGGTAATGGGGCCCGGGGTTCTCGACGGGGGCCTCGCGAGCGATGACCTTGCGCACGATGTCGACGTACTCGACCGTCCGCGCGAGCGGCTTCTCGAAGGACTGTCCGTACCACCCTTCGACCACCTGCGGACCGGACACACCGAGTCCGAGCACGAACCGCCCGCCGGTCAGGTGGTCCAGTGTCAGCGCGGCCATCGCCATCGCGGTCGGTGTGCGAGCCGACAGCTGGCAGATCGCGGTACCGAGTCGGACCCGTTCGGTCCGTGAGCCCCACCAACTGAGCGGGGTGAGGGCGTCGGAGCCATAGGCCTCGGCGGTCCAGATGGAATCGAACCCGAGCCGCTCTGCTTCGGCGACCAGTGCAGGGGCATCGGCAGGAGGCCCGGAACCCCAGTAGCCGAGCTGTAGTCCGAGCTTCAAGTCCTTCATGCTTCCCTCCTCATGTCCTGTCCCTCGTACCCCGTGCTCACGTCCCGCCATCACGTCCCGATGATGTGCTCCGCGAATGCCTCGCACGCGGCGAGCCTCGCCGCACGGACGGACTCGGGCGTGTCGTCCGGGCCGACCTGGACACCCATCCACGGGGCGCAGACCAGGTCGGTCACCCCGACGTCCTCGAGTCGGTTGTAGAGATCCTTGTCGGGGAAGGCCCGGAGCGCGAGGTAGACCGAGAACGGTCGGTTCTCGGTGCCGGCGCGCTTGCGGGCTTCGTTGATCCTCCCGACCTCGGCGAAGGCCTCCTCGGGGAGCGCGGCGCCGGTGTTGATCCAACCGTCGCAGAGGGTCGCCGCTCGGGTGAGGGCAGCTTCGGATTCGCCGCCGCCGAAGATCGGCACCGTCTCGGTCGGCGACGGGTTCATCTGGCATGCCGGCACGTCGTAGTGGGAGCCGTGGTACTCGACCCAGCCGCCCTTCCAGAGCGCGCGAAGTGCGGGGATCATGTCGTTCAGGCGCTTGCCCCGGTTGCGGAAGTTCTGTCCGGTCTGGGCGTACTCCTCCTCGCACCATCCCACCCCGACTCCGAGCCGGACCCGGTTGTGGGAGAGGACCGCAGCCGTCCCGACGGTCTTGGCGACGGTGATCAGGTCGCGGACCGTCGCGATGTAGACGCCGGTGGTGAAGGTGAGGTTGGTGGTCACCGCTGCGAGGGCCGAGATGAGGCACATCGGGTCCGGCCAGGCGGTCTCTTTCTCCCAGAACGGGGCTCCGTCCGGCGCGGTCGAGTAGGTGTAGCGCGAGGAGAGGTCACGCGGGTTGAACAGGTGGTCCGAGACATAGATCCCCGAGTAACCCATCTGGTCGCTCGCCACCGCCAGATTGAGCACCTCGTCGGTCGGGAGGAAGGTGACTGATTGGTGGTAGCGCATGGCGGAGATCCCCGAGCCGGGTGCTCAGCCCACCGGGGCGGAAGGCGTGAATGCGACCGGAATGTGCTTCACCCCGTTGATGAAGTTCGAGCGGAGGCGCTGGACGTCGCCGTCCTGGCGGATGTCGGGCAACCGTTCGAGCAGGCGCTCGAACATCACCCGGATCTCCATTCGGGCCAGGTTGGCTCCGAGGCAGAAGTGGGGACCGCCGCCGCCGAAGGCCATGTGGTTGTTCGGGGTGCGGCCGACGTCGAACCGGTCGGCGTCGGGAAAGACGGTCTCGTCACGGTTGGCCGAAATGTGCCAGAACAACACCTTGTCGCCCTCGGCGATCTTCTGGTCGCCGATCACCACGTCGGCGGCCGCCTGACGGCGGAAGTGCATGACCGGCGAGACGTAACGGAGCATCTCCTCGATGGCCGACGGAAGGAGGGAGCGATCGGCGAGGAGCCGGGCCCATTGGTCGGGATGGTCGAAAAAGGCCACCAGCGCTCCCGAGATGAGATTTCGGGTGGTCTCGTTGCCGGCGACGGCGAGAAGCAGGAAGAAGAGGTCGAGCTCGAGCTGGGATAGCTCGTCCCCGTCGATCTCCGCCTGGGTCAGCACGCTGAAGAGGTCTTCGTGCGGATCGAGCCGCTTCTTGGCGCAGAGCTCGTCCGCGTAGGCGTAGAGCTCCATCGACGCTTGTGTGCTCGCCTCGGGGGTGATCTGGTACTCGGGGTCCTCGGAGCCGACCATCCGGTTGGACCAGTCGAACACCAGGTGCCTGTCCTCCCGGGGGACGCCCATCAGGTCGGCGATGACCTGCAGCGGGAGCTCGGCGGAGATCTGCTCGACGAAGTCGGCCGACCCCTGCTCGCAGACCGTGTCGAGGATGCCGTCGGTGGAGGCGACCACGTTCGCCTCGAGGTCGCGGATCATCCGCGGCGTGAATCCCTTGTTGACAAGGCGCCGGTAGCGGGTGTGCATCGGCGGGTCCATGTTCAGCATCATCATCCGCTGCTGCGCGAGGACCTCGTCGTCGAAATCGTGGAAGAGGGTCGCCGCCCGATAGGACGAGAAATGCTCGTAATCACGGTTGACCGCGACGCAGTCGTCGTAGCGGGTGATCGACCAGAATCCCTCGGCGAATCCGGCGGGATCGGGATGCCACTGGACGGGCGCCTCGCGGCGGAGGCGTGCGAACCAGTCGTGGGGGACCGCCTCGACGAAGTTGCCCGGGTCGGTGAGGTCGATGTCGGCCAGTTCCATGCACCCTCCCCGAGGAAACTCGTCGACGCCGGCGGTGAGACGGCAGAGGACACGTCCCGGTGGCGCCCCGGTGGCGCTCACGTTTCTAGAACGCGTATCAGTTATCATAGGGCAGCTGCCGGTCGGCATCCAGACGCGGACCGGTCTGGTGTCGCATCGTGCGCCGGCGTGCGACGTGCGGGGGATGCCGGGGACTGGGGGCACGCTGGAGTCGTCCCTTCGACCCGCGCGACCCTGGGGAGGCAAGGCTCGGGTGCGGGCCGAAGACTCGATGTCGGAAGGACGCGGTGTCGGATGGACTCGATGTCGGAATGTGGAGGGATGGAGGGCCATGTACCTCGAAGAGACGCCTGAGCAGCTGGCGCTGCGGGCGGAGCTGCGGGCCTACTTCGCCGAGCTCCTGACCGACGACGTCCGCGACGCGCTCGACTCCGAGAGCGAGGGCGGCGACGCCTTCCGCGCCGCGGTGCGCCGGATGGGGAAGGAAGGCTGGCTCGGAATCGGCTGGCCCAAGGAGTTCGGAGGTCAGGGCAGGCCGGTGAGCGATCAGTTCATCTTCTTCGACGAGGTCCAGCGCGCTCGTGCGCCGTTCCCGTTCGTGACCCTCAACACGGTCGGGCCGATGCTGATGCGACACGGTACAGAGGAGCAGAAGAGCTTCTTCCTCTCGGGGATCCTCGCGGGCGAGATCAACTGCGCGATCGGCTACACCGAGCCGGGTGCGGGGACCGACCTGGCGTCGCTGCGGACGAGCGCGGTCCTCGACGGCGACGAATGGCTGATCAACGGCAACAAGGTCTTCACCAGCGGTGCGAACAACGCGGACTACATCTGGTTGGCGGTCCGCACCGATCCCGATGCGCCGAAGCACAAGGGGATCTCGATCCTGATGGTCCCGACCTCTGCGCCGGGATTCTCCTGCACGCCGATCGTGACGGTGGGTGGCGTGGCGACGACCGCCTCCTATTACGACGGTGTCCGAGTCCCGCGCTCCGCGCTGGTCGGGGAGGTCAACGAGGGCTGGCGCCTGATCACCGGCCAGCTCAACCACGAGCGGGTGGGGCTCGCCGCGGCGAGTGCCCTCGCCTTCCGGCTCTGGGACGAGGTCCTCGACTGGGTCTTCCACAAAGGGCTCGAGGAGGTGGGCTGGATCCAGGCCGACCTCGCACGGACCTATGCACTGCTCGAAACGTTGAATCTGTTCAATTGGCGAATGACCGGCGCAGTGGCCGACGGCACGCTCGGTCCGGCCGACTCGTCCGCCGTCAAGGTGTTCGGCACCGAAGCGGCGGTCGAGATCTACCGCCGGCTCCTCGGCATCGTCGGTGCCGCGGGTACCTCACACCGGGCACACCCGGGGCCGTCCTCCACGGTGACTTGGAGCGCGCGGGTCGTCAGGCGCAGATCAACACCTTCGGAGGCGGCGTCAATGAGATCCAGCGCGAGATCCTGGCGATGGCCGGTCTCGGGATGAAGCGGGCGTCGCGATGAGCGCCGCCCAGACCGACACGCAGGAGCACGAGGGTCGCCCGCGGGGTGAGGCGTCGTACGAGGAGCGCCTGCAGGCCTTCGTGGGCCGGCCCTCGGGGGAGAGGACCGTCGCTCCCGATCCGGTCAACCAGGCGATGATCCGCCACTGGGTCGAAGCGATGGGCGATTTCAATCCGGTCTACGTCGACGAGCAGGCCGCTCGGACCGCAGGCTTCCCGGGGATCGTCGCTCCGCCGACCATGCTCCAGGCCTGGATCATGCGGGGCCTTCGTGCGAGCCTCGAAGCCGATGCGGCACGTGCCGCCGGCACCGTGCCCGCAGACTCGCCGTCGGAGCAGCTGATGCGCTTGCTGGACGAGGGCGGGTTCACCTCGGTGGTCGCCACCAACTGCACCCAGCACTACGAACGTCCCTTGGTTCTCGGCGACCGGCTCGAGCTCACCTCGGTCATCGATTCGATCTCCCCGGAGAAGCAGACCGCGCTCGGGGTCGGCCACTTCGTCACCACTCGTCTCGAGTACACCGACCAGAACGGTGCGCCGGTCGCGACCATGCGGTTCCGGATCCTCAAGTTCAGACCGAAGCGGGTCGGAGGGACTTCGGGAGAACGGGTCGGCAACGAGAAGCGGGCTGACCAGCCGGGCTCCGTCCCTGAGAGTGCGCAGACTGCGTCGCGGCCGAACCGGCCGCGACCTGCCCTGACCCAGGACAACGCCTTCTTCTTCGAGGGAGCCAAGCGCAACGAGCTGCTGATCCAGCGCTGCTCGTCGTGCGGGACCCTTCGCCATCCGCCGCGGCCTGCCTGCGCCAAGTGCCGCTCCTTCGAGTGGGACACGGTCACCGCGTCGGGGAGAGGAACCGTCTACAGCTACGTGGTCAACCACTACCCACAGGTGCCGGCGTTCGACTACCCGCTGGTCGTGGCGCTGATCGAGCTCGAGGAGGGTACGCGGCTCGTCGCCAACGTGGCGGGTGTCGAGCCCGAGGACATGGCCATCGGGATGCCGGTGCACGTGTCGTTCGTGGCGTTCGACGAGGAGCTGACACTTCCGGTGTTCACGAAGGCTTCGAACGATGCCGCGACGTCGGCTAAAGGGACGGTGCGCTGATGGACTTCACCTTGAGCGAAGAGCAGTCGGCGATCGAGGAGGCTGCCGCTGGTCTGTTCGGAGGACGCGTCGACTCCCGAACGGGTTCAGATGGTCGAAGAGAGCGACGACCGCTTCGACCGCGAACTGTGGACCGACCTCGCTGCTGCGGACCTGCTTGCGATCGGTGTTCCGTCGGAGAGCGGCGGCGGCGGATACGGGATGGTCGAGGCGGCGCTCGTCCTCGAGGCACAGGGACGGACGGTCGCACCGGTACCGCTCTGGGCGACGGTCGTTCTCGGCGCGATGCCGGTCGGGGAGTTCGGGACCGATGCACTGCGAACGACCTTGCTGCCGTCGGTGGCGTCGGGCACGTGCGTCCTTACTGCTGCGCTCACCGACGTGGCAGGCGACCTGGCGGTCGGCGGAGTGGGACGTCCTTCGGTCTCCGCAGAGCCCCGCGACCGGGGAGCGGTCGCTCTGACCGGGGTCGCGCGCGCCGTGCCGTACGCGCACGTTGCCGACCGGGTGCTGGTACCGGCGGCTCTCGAAGACGGGGTCGTCGTCGCCGTGCTCGACCCGACGGCCAGGGGGGTCCGGCGTGAACGCGCGGTGACCACCAACCGCGAGATCCACCCGCACCTCCACCTCGACGAAGTGGAGATCTCGCGCGACGACCTGCTCGCCGACGGGGACCCTTCGCGGGGTGCCGAGGTCCTCGAGTGGTCCTTGCAACGGGCCTGGACAGGGCTGTGCGCGGTCCAAGTCGGCGTCATCGAGGCCGCGGTGGCCCAGACGGCTGCTTACCTGAATACGCGCGAGCAGTTCGGGCGTCCGCTGTCGACCTTCCAGGGGACGATGCTCAAGGCGGCCGACGCGGCGATCGACACGGAGGCCGTCAGAGTCTCGATGTGGCAGGCCGCCTGGCGGCTCGACAACGGGCTCGACGCGGAACGGGCAGTGGCGGTCGCCTCCTGGTTCGCCTCCGAGACCGGCCAGCGAGCGGTCTTCGCCACCCAGCATCTGCACGGAGGGATCGGAGCCGACATCTCCTATCCCATCCATCGCTACTTCCTCTGGGGGAAGCAGATCGAGCTCATGCTGGGCCCGCCCAGCGCCCACCTCGCACGTCTCGGTCGTCAGGTGGTCGAGGCGCGACGCAGAGAGCGCTCCGGTCGTGAGGAGGTCGCATGAGCCGTACGGTCCGGTCGACCGGCCCAGGCGCGACGACACTTGCCTTCGAGGACGTCTCGGTCGGTGACAAATTGCCCGAGCTCGAGATCCCGCTCACCCGGACCCTGATCGTCTCGACCGCGATCGCATCGCGCGATTACCAGGACGTGCACCACGATCCTTCGCTCGCGGTCGAGCGCGGCTCGAAGGACGTCTTCATGAACATCCTCTCTACGAACGGCCTGGTGGGTCGCTACGTGACCGACTGGACCGGCCCGGGAGGAGTCCTCACCGATGTCGACATCCGGCTGGGCGCGCCCAACTATCCGGGCGACTCGATGACCTTGGCGGGGGTCGTGACCGGCAAGGAGGACCCGGCGGACCCGTCGAATAGCTCCGGGGGTCACGGGGGTTTCGCCGCATACGGCACCGTCGAGGTCGCCGTACAGGGGGCGAACTCGCTTGGCGATCACGTCAGTGGGACCGTCCGGCTGCGGCTGCCGTCCCGCGAGTAGGGCGACCGATGAGCAGCGAACGCCACTCGTACGTCGGTCGGACCGCCATCGTCGGCATCGGTGCGACCGAGTTCTCCAAGGAGTCGGGAAGGAGTGAGCTCCGTCTCGCGGCCGAGGCCGTCGATCTCGCGTTGCGCGACGCCGGCATCGAGCCGGCGGAGGTCGACGGGCTCGTCACCTTCAGCGCCGACACCAACCCGGAGATCGAGGTCGCTCGCAGCCTGGGGATCGGGGAACTGTCGTTCTTCAGCCGCATCCACTACGGCGGCGGCGCGGGTTGCGCGACCATCCAACAGGCGGCGCTTGCGGTGGACGCAGGGGTGGCCGACGTGGTGGTCTGCTACCGAGCCTTCAACGAGCGGTCGGGAAACCGGTTCGGCGCGGGTGTTCAGGGCCGTCCTCCGGTTCCGAACGCGGAGACGGCGAACTTCGCGTGGTATGCACCGTTCGGGCTGCTCACACCTGCGCAATGGGTGGCGATGGCGGCGCAGCGCTATCTGCACATGACCGGCGCGACCTCGGAGGATCTCGGCCGGGTGGCGGTCGCCGACCGCAAGCACGCTGCGACCAATCCGAAGGCTTGGTTCTACGGCAAGCCGATCACGCTCGAGGAACACCAGGCGTCACGGTGGATCGTCGAGCCCCTCCACCTCCTCGACTGTTGCCAAGAGACCGACGGCGGTCAGGCGCTCGTGGTCACATCCCTCGAGCGAGCGCGCGACCTGCCCTCGGCCCCGGTGGTCGTCGAAGCCGCGGCGCAGGGCTCCGGTCCGGGTCAGGAGATGATGACCTCCTACTACACCGACGATCTCTGCGGCCTCCCCGAAATGGCGGTGGTCGCGCGCCAGCTGTGGGCGAACTCCGCTCTCGCACCTGCGGACATCCAGACCGCCGTCCTCTACGACCACTTCACCCCGTACGTCCTCTATCAGCTCGAGGAGCTCGGCTTCTGTGCGAAGGGCGAGGCCAAGGAGTTCGTGCGCGACGGCAACGTCGAGCTCGGCGGAAGCCTTCCCATCAACACCCACGGTGGGCAGCTCGGCGAGGCATACCTCCACGGGATGAACGGGATCGCCGAAGGAGTGCGCCAGGTTCGAGGGAGTTCGGTGAATCAGGTTCCCGGCGTCGAGCACGTCCTGGTGACGGCGGGCACCGGCGTGCCGACCAGCGGTCTCGTCCTCGGAGTCGACCGCTGAGCTGACGCTCGTCCGGGCGCTCAGCAGTCGTCCAACTGCGGAGCCTGGATCCCACTTTCCGCTCAACCCTCCTGGTACCTTCGGCAACGCCAACGATCGCCGACGGCGGGCGGCTCGAATCTCGAGGGCGGTTGGAGGAGCGTCGTGGTGACGATGCTGACGACGGGGCCTGGGACAGCCGCTCCGATCGGGGTCGCGTTCGGCGCGGCGAAAGAGCAGGGTCGTGTGTCCGTCGTGTTCCGGCTGATCCTGGTGATCCCGCAGGCGATCGTGCTCTTCCTCATAGGTATTGCTGCATTCGTCGTGCTTGTGATCGGCTGGTTCGCCGCTCTGTTCACCACGAGGCTTCCGGCATCCTGTTCGGACTTCCTCTCCGGGTTTCTGAGGTGGGAGGCGAGAGTCGACTCATACCTCTTTCTTCTCACCGACGAGTACCCGCCGTTCACCCTGGAGCCCTCGGCGACCTACCCGGTCGAGGTGAACGTGCAGACCGGACCTCACAACCGCTGGGCGGTGCTCTTCCGTTATTTCCTCGCCATCCCCGCCGGTATCGCCGCGAGTGTCCTCGTTGCTGGTCTCGGCATTTTCTCGATCGTGATGTGGGTGGTGGTGCTGGTGCGCGGCGCGCTCCCTGACTGGATGTTCGAGGCTGCTGCCGCGGCGCTCCGCTACCGCATCCGGTTCCAGGGCTACTTCTATCTCCTCACGACCTTCCAGCCGTCGGGTGTGATGGGGGACGGGGGACCTTCCTCGCCTGGACCGCCTCCCTGGGCGCCCTACGGCATGGAGTCGCCCTACGGAGCCCCACCTGCGGCCGGGACGCAGTTGCCGCCGCCGCCATTTGGCACTCCGCCACCTGCGGCCGGGACCCTGTTGCCGCCGCCGCCATTTGGCACTCCGCCACCTGCGGCCGGGACCCAGTTGCCGCCGCCGCCATTTGGCACTCCGCCACCTGCGGCTGGGACCCAGTTGCCGCCGCCGCCATTTGGCACTCCGCCACGTGCGGCCGGGACGCAGTTGCCGCCGCCGCCCTACGGTGAGGCATCGCCCGGCTCGGGCGGACCTGTGTCCGCGCTGTTGCCGACGTTCCCGGCCGTCAGCGCGCCGGTCACGCAGCACGGGTATCCCGCCCCGCCGGCATCGGTGCCCGATCTCAGTTCAGTGCACCAAGGCCCTGAGCCACCGCATGAAGTCGCGGCGGGCCCGTCGCCATTGCCGACACTCGGAGCTCCGCCACCACCGGGAACCATCCCCCCACCTCCGCCGCCCGGGGCCGTGCCCCCACCTCCGCCGCCCGGGGCCGTGCCCCCACCACCGGGAACCATCCCCCCACCTCCGCCGCCCGGGGCCGTGCCCCCACCACCGGGAACCATCCCCCCACCTCCGCCGCCCGGGGCCGTGCCCCCACCTCCGCCGCCCGGGGCCGTGCCGCCACCACCGGGAACCATCCCGCCGCCCCCGCCTTATGCACACCAGACGAGCCCGAAGGTCTCCGCGGCGCTGCCCACCTTTGACTCTCCGCCGCCGGCATCGGTGCCGCCCGCGTTCGCGTCTCCGGTGCCGTCCGCACCCGGATTGCCCCCACTGCCCTCATCGCCGCAGCCGCCGACCTCTTCGTCGGGGTACCCGCCGGCGTCTTCGCCGGGGCAGCCGCCGCCAGTGGCGAGCACGTTCGACGCAGCCACCGGTGCGAGCGTCCCCCCACCGGCGACGCCGTGGAGTTCGACTTCGTCGCCCGGCTCGGAGCGATCGTGGCGACTGATCCTCTCCGAGAGCGCCAAGCGGCTCGTGGTCGTCTTCTTCGTGCTGGGCGGCCTCCTCTACGCCCTCTGGCTGGTTCCAACGTTCCTGGGAGTCACCGCTGCGGCGAATGCGGCTGTCGCTGAGAACCAGACGGCGTCCGCCTATGCAACTCTCAGGCAACAGGCACAGTCCTTCGACAGTCAGGCGACCACGTGCCGGACGTTTGGCGATCCGACCGCGATCACCCAGTGTTTCGAATCCAATGATTCGCGTTTCGCATCAGACCTTCAGGCCTACTCCGACACCCTCTCCTCGATCGACTACCCGAGGGACGTCTCCACCGAGGTCTCGGCGCTCCAGAATGCGGTCGGCCAGTCCTCTGCCACGCTCACCCGCCTCTCGCGCGTCGGATCGAATCTCTCCGTATACGTCGCCGCGGTCGGCAGCTCGAACGTCGTGTCCGAGCTCAATCAGGTCACAGCGACGACCCAGCAGCTCGAGTCCGCGCTGAGCACGAGTGTGACCACTTAGATCCAGTCCGTCGCTCCACGCGCGGGTCGCCATCCACCGCCGCCGGTCGACGGGCTCATCCATGGGGCAAGCGGAAGGAGGACGTAGACCACGGCAAACGTGGCCTACTGATCCCGACTCAGACATCGGAGTGTCGGCCTCCCTGATCGAGATGGTCGTCACCCTGGTCGTTCCTCATCGCGCCAGGCGCGGTAGAGATCGATCAGCTCTTCGCGAGCCACGGTAGGGAGATCGTCCGGATGAAGGGCGCCCATCGCCCGGATGGTCGCTCGCATCTGCTCGAGGTAGGCCGTGCAGTTCGGACATCCGCGGAGATGGGCCTCGAACCGCCTGCGGTCCGAGCGCGACAGGGTGCCATCGAGATAGTCGGTGACCAACTCGACCATCTCCTGGCAGACCAGATCGTGACGGCGACGCAGCAGCACGGTCACGCACCCCTTTCGGTGATCTCGTCCTCGAGCGCGCCGCGTAGCCGGCTTCGGCCACGGTGAAGCAGGACCCGCTGGTTTCCCTCGGTGATCCCGAGAGCGTCACAGACCTCCGTGCTCTCGAGCCCTTCGACGTCACGAAGGATCACCACCTCGCGCTCGACGGCGCGGCAGCTGCTCGAGCGCGGCGACGAGGACCTTGGACCAGCCGGCGGCGACTAGGCGATCGTCGCTCTGTTCCCAGGGTTCGATCGGGTGCGCCCAGGCACCATGATCGTCGAATCGTGACCGCTCCACGGACGGTCCTTGGTCGTCCAGTGGAACGTCCCTGGGCTCTCGGGCCCCGGCGGACCGTGCGCGATTGACGAGGATGCGGAAGAGCCAGGTCTTGAAGGATGAACGACCTTCGAAACGGTCGATTCCGCGGACGACACCCATCCAGGTCTCCTGCACCGCCTCCTCGGCGACCGCCTCGCTCGGTACGTAGGCCCGGGCCAACCGGATCAGCGAACGCTGATAGCGCTCCACCAGCATCCCGAACGCCTGCTCGTCGCCGGACCGAGCTCTCTCGAGCAGCTGGGCGTCGTCCACCGGACTCAGGGTAGAGCCGTCGTGGGAACGAGGGACATCGGCTGCGGTGAGCCGCGCGGGGCGTCGTCGAGCGAACACCCGTGATGTCCGCATCCGGGCCCGGCGCGTTACACACCGGATCGGTGTGTCACACCGAATGGCGTGTAACGCCGCAGGCGGCTGGCGAGACAGGACCTATGCGTGCCATCCAATGGTCATTCGTTCACGCCGTGGTCACGCCGTGGCGGGTGTCGATCCCGAAGGGTGATCGATCACCGAGGCGCACGAAGAAGAGGTCCGACGTCAGGAGTTCCGATGAGAGCACGATTCATGTTCGCCGCGCTGCCGGGAGTGGCCGCGCTCGTCGCATCACTCTGTCTGCCGGGAGCTGCGGGCGCAGATCCGACAGCGGCACCACTCCCTGGATCCTTCTACGGTCATTGGTTCGGTCGTATCCCGGTCTTCGTCCAGACCAATGATCCCACCGGCAATCAGATCATTTCCTACCTGCCGACAGGAGTCGGGCTCCGTGAGGTGTCGCGAGTCGACACCGGAGGCGACGGGACGTCGATTCCGGGCTCGGTCGTCGACAAGCTCGCATCGCAGGGGAGCCTCGCCTACGACACGAGCGAGGGTCTCCTCGTCGTGACGAACGGCGGCAGCAACTCGATAACCGTGTTCCACACGTTCGGCCCCTACGTGGGCTTCGGAAGACTCGTGCCGTCCGGAGGATCGACGCCGGTCAGCGTCGCGGTCCGTGGTGACCTCATCTACGTCCTCGACGCCGGGGGAAGCGGGGCCGTGCAGGGCTACGACGCGGACACGCTGAGACCGATCCCGGGTAGCGGCAGATCGCTCGGCCTCAACCCGTCACTGACGCCGGCCTTCCTCAACACCCCGGGCCAGATCGGCTTCACCCCGGACGGCCGGCATCTGATCGTGACCACTAAGGCCAACGGAAGCGACATCGACGTCTTCGACGTCGCTCCGACGGGGGGACTCTCGGCTGGCGCTACGGTCAATCTCTCCGCGACGCCGGTTCCCTTCGGGTTCGCCTTCGACCGTAGCGGCGACCTCGTGGTGACCGAGGCGGGGACGAGCAACGTGACGACTTACCGACTCGGCGCAGGCGACCACCTCACTGAGATCGGAACGGTCAGCGACGGGTTGAGCGCGCTGTGCTGGGTGACCGGAACGCCGCAGGGCATCTTCTTCGGGTCGAATGCGGGGAGCGGGTCGGTGACCGGCTACACGATCGACCCGCTCGGTGAACCCACGGTGGTGAGCAGCACCCCGACCGATGCGGGGCCCATCGATCTCGTCGCGAGCCCGGACGGCTCGACGCTCTACGTCGAGGCGGGCGGCAGCGACTTCGTGGACATCTTCTCGATCCGGCCGAACGGATCGCTGGTGGCGACCGGCTCGGTCGCGCCCGAGCTGCCGGGACACAGCGGGCTGGAAGGGATCGCCGTCGGCTGATCATCTCGGGGCGGCGGCCGGACCGTCGGGTCCGGCCGCCCGGAGTCATCTCTGGCCCACCGCTCGGTCCAGGTCGTCGGCGTCCTCGGGTGTCAGCCGCCGGTACGGAGCGTTCTTCTCGGGACGCCACCAGACATGGTCCGGACTGCGCCACCGCTCGGCGCGGAGCACCCGTTTCAGGACCTTCGAGGTCGCGGTCTCGGGAAGCTCCGGAGTGATGCGGACGAAGCGGGGGGCCCACTTGGTCCCGAGGTCCTCCTCCCCGGCGAGGAAGGACGCGAATTCCTCGGGGTCGAACTCCGCCCCGGGCTGGAGGAGAAGGGCCGCCATCACCTGGTCGCCGACGACGGGATCGGGTACGGCGTAGACCGACGCGAGCAGGACGTCGGGATGGCGCTGGAGCACCTCTTCGACCGGTGCGGCGGCGAAATTCTCCCCGTCGACCCGGAGCCAGTCGTAGTCTCGCCCTGCGAAGTAGAAGAAATCGTCGGCATCGCGGTAACCGAGGTCACCGGTCCAGTACCAGCCGTTGCGGACCCGCGCCTCTTCGGCCTCCGCGTTGCGCCAGTACCCCTCGAATCCGGTCCCGCCCGTCGTGGAGACCATCTCGCCGATCGCCTCCTCGGCGTTGAGCAGTCGTCCCCGCTCGTCGAACCGGGCACGCGGGCACTCGACGCGGGTCTCGGGATCGAGGATCAGTGTGCCCGGGAGCGCGCGGCCGAGTGCACCTCGCGGTGTATCGGGTGTCCGCTGGACCGACGCACCTCCTTCCGTCGAACCGTAGGCGTCCTGCACCGTGCAGCCGAAACGTTCCGCGAATCTCGAGACGTCCCCCGCCGCGGCCTCGTTGCCGAAGGCCCGACGAAGGGTGTTGTCCGCGTCGTCGGGCCTTTCCGGGGTCGCGAGGACGTAGGACAGCGGCTTGCCGACATAGTTGAAATAGGTGACGCCGTAGCGCCTGACATCGGGAAGGAACTGCGACGCGCTGAACCGGTCGCGGAGCGCGGCAGTGGCACCTGCCGCGAGAGCGGGCGCCCAACCGGCCATGAGCGCATTGGAGTGGAAGAGAGGCATCGCGAGGTAGCAGACGTCGTCGGACGTCAACTCGAACATCTGGGTGAGGGTCTCGCCGATACGGACGAGTCGACCCTGACTGCAGAGGCACGCCTTCGGAGCGCCAGAGGTGCCCGAGGTGAACAACAGGAGCCCGAGGGTGTCCTCGGTGATCGACGTCTCGTCCGGATCGGGAAGTTCCGTCTCGGCTGTCTCGCCGAGCAGTGCCCCGTAGTTGCTCGCAGGGTCGGTGTCCCCGGTGACGTGGTCGACGACCAGGATCCGATCGGTCGGGAGCGCGGGACCGAGATCGTGGCCCTCGACCAGCGACCGATGTGCCCTATCGGTCACCAGCAGTTGGCACTCGGTGTGGGAGAGATCCCGGGCCAGTTCGTCGCCCCGGTGGGTGGGGTTGCCGCCGACCATCACCGCACCGGCGAGCGCGGCGCCCCCGAGCCAGAACACGAACTCGGGGACGTTGTCGAGGAGGAGCGCGACGTGGAAAGGCCCCGGGCGGCGCAGCGAGGCGAGCAGCGCCGCACGCCGTGCCTGGGCGCGGAGGACCTCGTCGTGGGTCCAGGTGCGGTCTGCGAACCGGAGGCCGGTTCGCTGGTTTCCCGCCTGGCGACGGATCAACTGGTCGATGGTCGACATCGCGGCTCTCGTGCAGTAGGGACCGCCGGCGCCGTCAAACGGCTTCCGCGGCCTCGTCTCAGGCACAAATCTGCAACGCGTTGCAATTTATCAGGCTCCCGTGTTAGCGTGACACGGCGCCAGGCGCGGGTCGAGACGCGGACCGAGAGGAGACCACCGCCATGGAGTTCGGGATCTTCATCAACGGCTACCTGCCGGGCCAGGCCGCTCACGACCCCGAGTGCGAGCACGAGATGCTGCGGCGGGAGATCGCCTACGTCGTCGAGGCCGACAAGCACAACTGGAAGTACGCCTGGATCGGCGAGCACCACTCCCTGACCGAGTACAGCCACATGTCGGCCCCCGAAATCGTGATGGGCTATCTGGCCCACGCCACTGATCGGATCCACGTCGGCACTGGCATCATGAACCTCTCGCCACGGGTCAACCACCCGGTCCGCTGCGCCGAACGGGTCACGATGCTCGACCATGTGTTCGAGGGCCGCTTCGAATGGGGGACCGGTCGAGGAGCCGGCAGCCACGAGATCGCCTCCTTCAACATCCTCGACAAGAATTCGACCAAGTCCGAGTGGAACGAGGTCATCCGCGAGATCCCCCGGATGTGGGAGGAGCAGGACTACATGTACGAGGGCGAGCACTTCACCGTGCCTTACCCTCACAACATCCTGCCGAAGCCGTACAAGCGGCAGGGGCACCCGCCGATCTGGGTGGGGTGTGGGAACCCCGGGACCTTCACTCAGGCAGGGGAGCTCGGCATCGGGGCGATCGCCTTCAACTTCGAACCGGTCTACAACCTGAAGGGCAGGATCGACGCGTACAAGGAAGGCATCGCCAACTGCACCGAGCCGCTCGGGCAGTTCAAGAACGACAATGTCATGATGACGAATGCGGTGATCTGCCTGAGTGACCGCAAACGGGCCCGTCAGGTGGCGCTGCGGCGCGGTCGCGGCTACCTGTACTCATTGGTCTGCAACTATCACGACACCATCCCGCACGCGGAGGGTGTGCCGATCTGGCCCGAGCGGCCTCACACCATCACCGACGAGGCGATGCTCGATCACCTGATCGAAGAGGGCTGGTTGCTCTGCGGTGAGCCCGACGAGGTCGCCGAACAGGCCAGTCGCTATCAGACGGTCGGCTGCGACCAGCTGGTGTTCGGTCTCCCCTCCGACTCGTTCGAGCACGAAGAGGTGCTCGAGATGCTCGAGGTCTTCGGTACCAAGGTGATCCCGCAGTTCGACTCGGATCCGCTGCACTCGACCACCCGCTACCGGCAGAACGCGGTGCGCAAGTACCCGACGTTCACCTACCCGATCCCGGACATCGAGGTCGAGGAGCTCCCGACCAACGCGATGATCCAGCTCGACGGGACCCGCAAGATCTAGCAACGGCAGTCCCGCCGGTCCGTGGTGGGCGGATTGCGGATCGCAATCGCCGAGCGCTAACCGGCGTGTTCGAGAACCCGGTGGTCGGCCGGATCGGATGCTGCCGCGATCCCGCGCCGCGGCGTGATGATCTCGTCGACGAGTCCGTAGGCGATCGCCTTCTCCGGCGAGAGGAAGTAGTCGCGGTCGATATCGCGCGTGACCTGGTCGACCGGCGTGCCACTGTGGAAGGCGATGATCTCGGCCATCCGCCGCGTCAGCGTGAGCACCTCACGCAGTTGGATCTCCATGTCGGTCGGTGCTCCGCGGGTGCCGGCGGAGCCCTGGTGGATCATGATCCGCGACGAGGGCAAGGCGTACCGCTTGCCCGAGGCTCCGCCGGCAAGGATCATCGCGGCCGCGGACATGGCCATGCCCACACAGGTCGTCGAGACGTCGCAGCGGACATGTTGCATGACGTCGTAGATGGCCATGCCCGCGTAGGCGACGCCTCCGGGGGAGTTGATGTAGAGGGTGATGTCGCGGTCGGGATCCTCGGCCTCCAGGTAGAGGATCTGGGCAATGATCAAATTGGCGACATCGTCGTCGACCTCGGTCCCGAGGAAGACGATCCGTTCGCGCAGGAGTAGGGAGTAGATGTCGAAGGCGCGCTCGCCCTTCGAGGAGGACTCGATGACGGTCGGGATGACGGAACGGTGCTGGGGCACGGCGGACTCCTTCTCGAAGGTGATAGCGACTATGATATCTCACATATGAGATGGTCAGGACCGCGACCGGGCCCGCCACTGCTCCGGCCGTGCGGACGGACCCCGACCGTCGCCGGCACCTCGGTGGGGGGCGGTCGTTGACGGAGCGGCGACACGAACCGATGCTTCCGGGGTTCGCGGGGATGGCGGAGCGGCGTCGGCTGACAGAGGCGTTGGTCGCACGGCGACACGACCTCGGTCTCTCGCAGACGGAGGTCGCCGCCCGGATGGGAACCTCGCAATCGGCGGTCGCGCGTGTCGAGTCCGGGGAGCTCGACGTACGGCTTTCGACGCTCGAGCGGTACGCCGCGGCAGTAGGACGTGAACTTTCCTTCCGACTCGCCGATCGCGCTGCGCATGCCGATGATGACCGTGAGGAACCATGACCGACGCCGGATGGGAGGCAGCGGTGCGTGCACGCCTCTTCGAGCGTCGCGTCGTCTCCGTCTTCGGTCGACTCGACGACGTCGCGGTCTCGGAGGTCGCAGCCGAGCTCTGGACGCTCGACGCCCTCGGAGACGAACCGGTGACCGTCATGCTGTCGACGGGCGGGGGAACCGTGGATGCGGCCACGGTGCTCGTCGACGTACTGGATGTGGTGGGCGTGGAGGTTCGCGTCGTGTGCCTGGGCACGGTGTCGGGCCCGCCGGTCGCGGTTCTCGCGGGCGCGGTCCGGCGCAGCGCGGCCCCGAACGCCCGGATCATCCTGTGCGACGAAGGGGTGGAGCATCGGGGCGCGGCCAGCGAGCTGGAGACGTGGGCGGCCGAGCTCTACGAGCGGCGGAGAAGGCTCTACGAGCGGCTCGCCGCCTCGACCGCTGGACGACATACGGCAGCGCAGGTCGAAGCCGATGTCGCAAGGGGGTTGGCCCTCAGCGCGGTCGAGGCCCTCTCCTACGGGCTCGTGGACGAGATCGCGCCCGCAGGTCTCTCGGTGGTGCGCTGACAGGCGCGCAATGTCGCCCGGTCTCAGGACCGGGTGTGCCCCCAGGCCACCAGCAGCTCGTCCACCGTGGTGAGGGTGGTGATGAGCGGGAAGGTGTTGGCCAAGACCGCCTCGGCGTAGTCCGCAGGGATGCCGGCGACTGCGTCCCGCGGCACGACGACCTGATAGCCGAGGTTGACCGCCTCGATGGCAAGTCCCAGCACTCCGAGGTTGACCGAGACGCCGGTCGCGATGACGGTGGTGACCCCGAGATTGCGCAGCAGCGTGTCGAGCGACGTACCGGTGAAGGGCGAGACACCGTGCAGCCGCGAAGACACGACGTCGGCGGGTTCGGGTCCGAGCAGGGGGACGATCTCGGTCGCGGGCGTGCCGCTCAGAAGGTGTTCGGGCCGGCGAAGCATCGCGGCGATGAGCTGACAGTTGGCGGTCGAGCCGGCCCGGTCCGCCCGGAACTCGGCGGTGCAGTGCACGATCCGTACTCCGCGTCTCGCGCGGCGGCGACGAGACGAGCGGTGTTCGGCACGACACCCACGGCCTCCGCCGCCGCTGCGAGCTCCGGAAACGAGGTGAGGTCGCCGACGACACCGCGCTGGATCTCCATGGTGAGCACCGCGCTGGTTTCCGGGGCGACCAGGTCGCGGAGGTCGATCGGCACCGATCCGCGGGGGAGGGGCTACTGACCGGACGCGGTGCGTGCCCCGCCCGCGTCGGTCTCGGCGGCTTCTCCCGCGACGATGTCGGCTGCCCACCGGTAGTCGGGCTTTCCGCTCGGGGAACGCACGATCGTCTCGACGACGTGGAGCTGCCGAGGCACCTTGTAACCGGCGATGCTGTCGCGGCAATGGTCCTGGATGGCCTGGAGCGACGGCCGTCGATCGGTTCGGGGCTGCACGATGGCGGCTACCCGCTGTCCCCACCGCTCGTCGGGCGCACCCACGACGATGGCGTCGAAGACGTCGGGGTGCGAGCGGACCGCCGACTCGACCTCTTCGGGGAAGATCTTCTCGCCTCCCGAGTTGATCGAAACGGATCCGCGCCCGAGAAGGGTGATCGTCCCGTCTTCCTCGACCGTGGCGAAGTCCCCCGGCATCACGTACCGGGTGTCGCCGACCTCGATGAACACCTCGGCGGTCTTCACCGGGTCGTTGTAGTACCCGACCGGAATGTCGCCCGAGCGGGCGATCTTGCCGATCGCGCCCGATCCGGGCGCGACGCGGCGGAGCTCTTCGTCGAAGACAACCGTGTCGCCGAGGATGCTCACCGTCGGACCGCTCTTCATCGCGGTGCCGCCCTTGGTCATCGTGGCCATGCCGTTGTTGCCCGACTCGGAGGAACCGACCGCATCGACGATCACCAGGTTCGGGAAGTGGCGGAAGAACTGGTCCTTGACCGGCGCCGAGAACAAAGCGGCCGAAGAGGTCACCGCCATCAACGATGACAGGTCGTAGGAGGCGTTTTCGTCGTCGAGCGCCTCGATCAGCGGCTTGCCCATCGCGTCACCGGTGATCATCACCGAGTTGGCACGCTCATGCTCCACGAGACGCCATACTTCGTGTGGTTCGAACTTCGGCACGAGGATGGTCTTGTTGCCGACGAAGCTCTGGCCCATCACGCACCACTGGGTCGCGCCGTGCATGAGCGGTGCGATCGGGAGCAAGGTGAGCGGGCCGCCCCGACCCTTCTCGACCATCTCCTCGGGACGCTCCACCCGGGTGTTCGTGTTGGGTTCGACGCCGCCACCGAGTGCGTAGAACACGTCCTCGTGCCGCCAGACGACCCCTTTCGGCATGCCCGTGGTCCCGCCGGTGTAGAGGACGTAGTGGTCGTCGTTCGACCGAGGAACGAAGTCACGCTCGGGTGCGCCTGACGCGAGCGCCTCCTCGTAGGGGATGGTGCCCGAGGCGAAGGGCTCGCCGCTGCCGTCGTCGATCCCGACCAGAAGACGGAGGTCGGGCAGCTCGTCGAGGAGCTCGGCGACCCGCGAGGAGAATTGCGCCTGATAGACGAGCGCGACCAGGTCGGCGTTGTTGAACAGGTACCGGAGCTCGTCTTTCACGTAGCGGTAGTTGATGTTGATCCACACCGCGCGCAGCTTGAAGACCGCCCAGGCGGTCTCCACCCATTCGACGCTGTTGAGCGCGTAGATGCCGACGTGGTCGCCGGGGCGGATCCCTTGGGCGGAGAGGAAGTGCGCAAGCCGGTTGGCCCTCGCCTCCATCTCGGCGTAGGTGCGCCGCTCTCCCGCTGCGACGATGTACTCACGGTCGCCGTAGGCGTCGACGGCCGCCTCGAAGAGGTCGGCGAGATTGAACGTCGTCATGGGCATTTCAGTAGAACACGTTTCTATTTCTGCGGCAACAACAACGCACAGCAGCACACACCTGAGCTGGAGGTTGCCTGATGGTGAAGCATTCCTCTAATCCCGTTGCCGAATTCCCGAATTGCCGATCTCCGGATGCGGCAATCCCCGATTCTGCCGGTTGGATCCGCCGTCAGTCGGGCAGTTCGGAGCTCGCCGGGCTGGCCGGGAGCGACGGTGCCGGTGCGGCGGAGTAGGTGCCGAGCGGCTCCCCGAGCGTCGAGAGTGCGGCGTAGACCGAAGCGGCGACGCCCTCGGCGTCGAGGCCGAGGTCGGCGAGGATCTGATCCGGTTTCCCTTGTGCGAGGAAGGCGCGCGGGATGCCGAGATGCAACACCGGAGGAGCCGCCCCGACGGGCAGCGAGGCCCGCAGCGCCTCCGCGAGGTACGTCCCGGCGCCGCCCTGACGGATCCCGTCCTCGGCAGTCACCACCAACCGGTGATCGGCCGCATCGGCGAGCATCGCCGGGTCGGGGTCGGAGACCACTCGCACGTCCCACACGGTCGCATCGATTCCCGCCTCGACGAGCATCGTCGCGGCGGCCTCGCAAGCCATGAGCATCTTGCCGACCGCGAGGATGCACACCGACCCCTCCCCGCCACGGACCTGGCGCGCCTCGAATCCCTTGCCGACGGATCCGGGCAGGGTCGCTGGCGCTGCCGTCTTCGGGAACCGGATCATGGACGGGCCGTCGAGGGCGAGCGCCGTCTCGAGCATGACCTCGACCTCCGGAGCCGACGAAGGGGCGAATACCGTCATGCCCGGAACAGCGAGCCCGAGGGCCATGTCGAGCACGCCGTGGTGGCTCGGTCCGTCGTCGCCGGTGATACCCGCCCGGTCGAGGACCAGCACGACCGGCAGACCGTGGAGCCCGACGTCGAGGTTCGTCTGGTCGAAGGCCCTCGTGAGGAAGGTCGAGTAGACCGCGACCACCGGCCGCATCCCGCCCATCGCCAACCCCGCGGCCGCCGTCACCGCGTGCTGCTCGGCGATGCCCACGTCGAAGAAGCGCTCGGGGAAGCGCGACTCGAAGGGCAGAAGGCCGGTCGGCCCCGGCATCGCAGCCGTCATCGCGACGATACGGGGATCGGATTCGGCGTGGCGGATCAGTGAACGGGTGAAGGCGTGGGTGTAGGTGGTCGCGGGCAGCTCGGTGGTGTCCGCGATGCCCGCCGTCGAGGGCAGCACCTTGACGTCGTGGAGCCGCTGGACGTCGTCCTCCTCGGCGGGCGCGTAACCCCGTCCCTTCTGGGTGAGTACGTGGACGACGATCGGGCCCGGCCACGCCGCCGCGTTGGTGAGCGCCTGTTCGACGCCGGCGATGTCGTGACCGTCGATCGGGCCTGCGTAGCGGATCCCGAGCGCCTCGAAGAACGTGTGCGGGGTGACGAACTCTCGGAGGGCACTCGTCAGCCCGTGCACCCCGGAGTAGGCGAGCCCGCCGACCCCGGGCAGCTCGCGCAGGATGTGGCGGATGCGTTGGCGGGCCTGCACGTAGGAGGGGTTGAGGCGGAGGTGGGTGAGGCTGAGCGACAGGCGCGAGATGGTCGGCGCGTAGCTGCGTCCGTTGTCGTTGAGCACGATCAGCACGCGTTTGCCCGAATGCCCGAGGTTGTTCAAGGCCTCGTAGGCCATCCCGCCGGTGAGCGCCCCGTCACCGACCACCGCGATCACCTGGCGATCACTGCCCTGAAGTTCGAACGCCGACGCGAGCCCGTGCGCATAGCTCAAGATGGCCGAGGCATGACTGTTCTCGACCCAGTCGTGTTCGGACTCTGCGCGGTTGGGGTAGCCGGAGAGTCCGCCGGCCTGCCGGAGGCGTGAGAATTGCGTCGCGCCGTCCGGTCACCAACTTGTGGACGTAAGCCTGGTGGCCGGTGTCCCAGAGCAGGACGTCGCGCGGGGAGTCGAAGGTACGGTGCAGAGCGAGGGTGAGCTCGACGACGCCGAGGTTCGAGCCGAGATGGCCGCCGGTCGCCGTGACCGTGTCGACGATGAACGTGCGGATCTCCGCCGAGAGAGTGGTCAGCTCCTCGGGCGTGAGACTGCGGAGGTCGGCGGGACTGTCGATGTGTTCGAGGATCATGAGTGGCGGCGGACGCCCTCGGGCGCCTTTCGGCTCAGGCTACCAGCGGGGGACCGGTGCCACCCTCGCAGCGGGCGGTCCGACGACCCATCCGACCGGCTCTTGTGGCCTGCGCTCGCGAGGCTCTGCCGACCCGCCGACACCGCCCGCCCGACCGCCTCCGGGCATCCCCAACGGCGTCGCGGCTCGGCGGCAGAATGGCGCGGCGCCGGAGTCGCACGGCGGAGTCGCCGCGCCGGAGAAAACCGACGAGGAGGTCCGATGCAGGCAGAGGTCAAGGGATCCACCATGCCGATCCTGGAGATGGTTCTCGAGGCCGGTGAATCGGTGATCTCGACGCACGGCGAGCTGTCCTCGATGTCGACCAACGTGCAGATGTCGCAGACCACGTCGACCGGCGGTGGGAAGGGGATCATGAGCGGGCTGAAGCGTGCCGTCGGCGGCGGCGGCCTCTTCCTCACCAGGTACGAGGCACAGGGCGGACAGGGGATGGTGGCCTTTGCGGCGAAGCTTCCCGGCCGCATCTTCCCCGTCACGGTCGCCCAGGGGCAGGGGTATCTCGTCCATCGGCACGGCTGGGTGTGCGGGACCGACGGGATCGTGCCGACCGTCGGGCTGCAGCAGACCTTCCGCGGGGGCATGTGGGGCGGGGACGGCTTCGTCCTCCAGCGTCTCGAGGGTGAGGGCCAGGCCTGGATCGAGCTCTCCGGCGAGATCACCACCTACGAGCTCTCGGAGGGGCAGACGCTGCTGGTCCATCCCGGCCACGTCGGACTCTTCGAGCAGCGGGTGAGCTTCACCATCACCCGTGTCCAGGGCATCAAGAACATCGCGTTCGGCGACGACGGGTACCACCTCGTCGCGCTCACCGGCCCCGGCAACGTCTGGTTGCAGAGCATGCCCGTCTCGGTGCTGGCCCACGCGATGGCCCCCTATCTCCAGGGCGACGACCACCCCGCCGCGGCAGCCGGCCTCGGAGGGGTCCTCGGCGGGATGATCGGCAAGAACCTCTGACTCGGTCTCAGACCGGTCTGATTCGGTCCGGCCGAGTCTGAGTTCGTCCGACAAGCCGTCGTCCGGCAGCCCTCGGACGATCAGCGCACGTTCGAAAGGAACGTCCCGCGATCGACGACCACCCGGACCAGCTTCCCGGCCGCCACGAGCCCGGCGCTCTCCGACACGGAGAGGGTGAACACCAGCCGGCGTCCCTCGATCCGGTCGAGGGTGGCCTCGGCCCAGACGCTGCCGCCGATCCCCGACCGGCACCAGGTGGTCGAATTGCAGCCGCTTGGCGACCGAGGTGCAGTTCTCGGCGAGCTGACCCTCGATGGCCTTGCAACTCGCCTCCTCGCAGAGCGCGACGAGGCGCGGAGTGGCGAGCACCGGTACCGAACCCGTCCGCAGCGTCTCGGCGGTGTCGGCCTCGGTCACCTTCAGTTCGATGCGGGCGGAGAGACCGGTGCGCGGAGGCACGCCGGTACCATACGTGAAGGAGCGAGAAGCCGGCCAACGGGTGCCGGCTCGCGAGGAGGCCCCCGTGATCGATACCCCCGTGCTCGAACGTGTCCTGTCCGAGGCGCTCCGTCACGGCGGCGAGTTCGCGGAGGTCTTCGCCGAGGACCGGTCGTCCTCGGGAGCGAGTCTCGACGACGGCCGTGTCGAGGAGCTCTCCTCGGGGCGGGAACGCGGCGCGGGCATCCGGGTGGTCTCGGGCGAGACGACCGGGTTCGCCCACACCTCGGATCTGACCGAGCGCGGTCTGCTCCGCGCGGCGGATGCCGCGGCGGCGGTCGCGAGGAGCGGGGGCGGGAGCCGGAACGTCGCGGTCGGTCCGCTGGGCGAAGAAGGCGCCCCCCGGCTCACGGGGAGCCGCTCGCACCGCTCGGATCGAAGGCGGAGACGCTCGAGCTGCTCCGGCGTGCCGACGAGGCGGCCCGCGGCTCGGGCGATGCGATCTCGCAGGTCCAGGTGGGCTGCGGTGGCTCCCGTCGCGAGATCCTGGTCGCCAACTCCGACGGGTTGCTCGTCACCGACCGTCAGGCCCGTAGCCGCTTCGCGGTCTCGTGTGTGGCGGTCGGCGACACCGGGCTGCAGACCGGCTACGAGACGGCTGCCCGGACCGTCGGCTTCGAGCTCTTCGACGAGGTGTCGGTCGAGGAGCTGGCGGAGCTCGCCGCAGCGCCGGGCCCTCTCCAAGCTCTCCGCTCGTCCCGCTCCGTCGGGCGAGCTGCCGGTGGTGCTCGCAGGGGGGAGCGGGGGCATCCTCATTCACGAGGCGTGCGGACACGGGCTCGAGGCCGACCACATCGTGAAGGACGCGTCCGTCTACGTCGGCAAGGTCGGCCAGCAGGTGGCGAGCCCACTGGTCACCCTGGTCGACGACGGCACCGTGGGCACCGAGTGGGGGACCTACGGCGTGGACGACGAAGGCAAGCCCGCCCGCCGCAACGTCCTCATCGACAAGGGCGTGCTCACCGATTACCTGTGGGACTACCTCCGGGGGCGCAAGGAGGGAAGGAGTTCGTCCGGCAACGGGCGCCGTCAGAGCTACCAGCACCTTCCGATGGTGAGGATGACCAATACGTTCCTGCTCCCCGGAGAGGAGGACGCCGAGGAGATCGTGGCCCAGACGCCTCACGGTGTCTACGTCGCCAAACTCGGCGGTGGCCAGGTCAACACCGCGACCGGCGACTTCGTCTTCGGGACGACCGAGGCCTACCTGATCGAGGACGGCCGGATCACCGAGCCGCTGCGCGACGCCAACCTCATCGGGAACGGGCCGGAGATCCTCACCCGCATCGACGCGGTCGCGACCGACTTCGGGATGACGCCGGGCACCTGCGGGAAGGACGGACAGAGCGTGCCGGTCGGCTGCGGGCAGGCGACCCTCCGGCTCACCGGGGTCACCATCGGGGGGACCTCGGAATGAGCAGCACCTCGGTGACCGACCGTTCCGACCGCAGCGAGGGCGATCCGGCCGACCTGGCCGAGTTGGCCGCCCGGGTCGCCGGCTGGGCGAGGCCCGGCGAGGAGCTCGAGGTCTACGTCGCCCGCGGCGACGAGACCGAGGTGCGCGCGTACGACGGTGAGATCGAGTCGCTCACGTCGGCTTCCTCGTCCGGGGTCGGCATCCGGGTGATCACCGAGCATCGGCTCGGGTTCGCCTGGGCAGGTTCGCTCGACGAGGAAGTGCTCGGCTCGACCTTGGAGGAGGCACGCGACAACGCGGCCTTCGCGACACCGGACCAGCACGTCCGCCTGGCAGTGCCCGACGGGGTCGCCCCTGTCGCCGTCGACCTGTGGGACCCGGGGCTCGCCTCGGTGCCGACCACCGCCAAGGTGGAGCTCGCGCTCGCGCTCGAGGGCCGGGCGCGTGCTGCCGATCCGCGAATCCGGCAGGTGACCAGCGCCGACTACGGGGACACCTCGGTCGAGGTCGCGCTCGTCTCCACCACCGGAATCGCTACGACCAGTGCCAAGACGTCGGGGTACGTCTCGGTCGGGGTCATCGCCGGGGACGGCGACGACAGCCAGACCGGCAGCGGCTTCAGCGTCGGCCGCGGTTTCGAGAATCTCGATCCCGACCGCGCCGCAGCCGACGCGGTCGATCGTGCGGTCCGGATGCTCGGAGCGACCAAGGGCCCCACCACCCGAGCCACCGTGGTCTTCGACCGGCGGGTGGCGTCGACGCTGCTGTCGGTCGTCTCCGCAGCGCTCTCCGGCGAGGCGGTGACGAAGGGCCGCTCCTTCTTCGCGGATCGGACCGGCGAGCAGGTCGGCGTGCCGCTTCTCACCTTGGCGGACGATCCGACCGATCCGCGGGCCTTCGGCGCGGCGACCTACGACGCCGAGGGTCTCGCCTGCCGGCGCAACGTCCTCATCGACGGCGGCATCCTGCGTGGCTTCGTCTACGACACCGTGTCGGCCTCGAGAGCGGGGACCGCGTCGACCGGGTCGGCCGTGCGGGGTGGCTTCTCGGCCACACCGGGGCCGGGATGCCGTGCGCTCACCCTCGCTCCCGGGCCCGAGGGCTTCGACGACGAGGGTGTGCTCGCGGCGGTGGGGGAAGGGCTCTTCGTCCAGTCGATGACCGGTGTGCATTCGGGGGTGAACCCGATCAGCGGCGACTTCTCGGTCGGCGCAGAGGGGCTGATGATCCGTGAGGGGCGCCTCGCCGAGCCGGTGCGCGAGATCACCGTGGCCTCGACGCTGCAGCGCATGCTGCAGTCAGTTCTCGTGATCGGAGCCGATCTCGAGTGGCTGCCGGGTATCGCCGCCGGCCAGACCTTGGCGATCGGCGACCTGCAGATCAGCGGGATCTGAACCAGGCGACCGCAGACGCTCGGTCCGCTGCGACGGCTGCCTACTTGAGTACGGCTGCTGCCTTGGTGCAGGCGTCCAGAGCGTTCGGCGTCGAGGTGTAGTAGATCGAGCCGGTGATCGCCAGGTTGTAGGGACCCGCAGTTGCCGACGTGGTGCTGCCTCCGGTCCAGAGCGGCGGTGCACCCGGCGATGCCGCGACCTGTGCGGTCGAGGACGAGCCGGAACTGCCACCACCGGAGGCGCCGCCAGAAGGGGCCAGCGCACCGTATCCGAGCACGAACTTCTGGATGACGAAGAGCCGCGGGAACGTATCGAGCCCGTTGATGAACGCCATCATCTGCCCGTAGTTGCCGGTGACGGTGAGCGTGGTCGGGACCGCAGTGACTCCTGTCGACGATGTGGCGCCGCCCGCGGAGGAAGATCCCGGCGCCGCCGCGCGAACCGGTGGCCGTGGCCGGAGCGAAGCCGCTGAATTGCGCGAGATTCACCCCGGACGCCGCCGCCAGCGAGTTGAACTGACTCTCGAACGACGACTCCTCCGCGTCGATGTCAGTTGGACTCTGGACGGTCGGAATCTGGGTCGCGATCTTCTGGAGGTCCGCGCAGCTGCTCGTGAGATTCTGCTTCTCGCTCCGGAGGGTCGCGAGCTTCGCTTCGAGCGTCGCCTGCTTCGTCTGCAGCTGCGTTTCCTGGGCCTGGAGGTTGCTCAGCTTCGAATTCTGCGGAGCAACGAGAACAGCCCAGATGAGAAGCAGTGCAACCAAGGCGACGCCCCCGATGATCAGGGGTCGTTGATACTCACGGACGACGTTCATTTGAGGTTCCCGTTCTTGTCGAGGCTGCCGGCAGGTGTGACCGAGACCGTGAAGGGGAACGAGATGGTCGAGTCGGGATTGGCGACGGTCGCCCCTTGCAGCGGATTGGCGAAGACCTTCGATCCCGCGACCGCGTTGATCCATGCCTCGGAGATGGAGAGGCTCGGTCCCGGCCCAGTCACCGAGATCTGGACCGTGCCGATCGCCGCCGACGTCGGCGCGCTCGAGCCTCCGGCGGCAGCTCCCGT
This sequence comes from uncultured Acidimicrobiaceae bacterium, assembly GCA_963784155.1. Taxonomy (GTDB): domain Bacteria; phylum Actinomycetota; class Acidimicrobiia; order Acidimicrobiales; family RAAP-2; genus Bog-756. The sequence continues at coordinate 29,841 of CAWAQF010000006.1, read as the reverse complement.
CGACGAAGACGATCCCGCAGAGGTGGTCGTCGCCGGACTTCCCGCCGCGGCTCCCGTAGCGGCCCCACCTCCAGTCGTCACGGCCGCCCCGTCGAAGGCCTGGACCTTGGCGTTCGCGGGCGTGATCGAGATCAATGTGTTGAGGGCGAGCGGCCAGTCGATGGCCGAGTTGATGACCGAGGCGCGGCGCGTCACACCGGCGGTGTAGGCGCTGTTGGCGGCCACCACGAGGTCATACTTCGGGACCTGCGTGTTCAGTGCGTTGATGTTGGACTGTAGGGCGTTCACGCTGTTCTGCGCGTTGTGGACCTGGAGCAGCTTCCACGCGCCGAACACGACGAGCAGCGCGACGCAGGGCCGCGCATCCGATCACGGTGCGCTCTTGGATCCGCTTCATCCGGATCCGTCGAGCGACCTCGGGCGGGAGCAGGTTGAACTTCTTGACGGCCTTGTCGGGTTCGGGCAATGCGAGACCGATGGGGGTGGCGAGGACGGGGCCGACCTCCGTCGCCTGTTCTGGGCTGAGGTCGAGGCGCGACACGTCGAGTCGGTTCATCGGAGAGACCCGCAGGATCGGAAGGCGGATCTGAGACTCGAGGAGTGGCACCAGGCCGGTCAGATCGGATCCGCCCCCGGTGACGAGCACCCGCGACACCGGCAGGCGTCCCGGGAGCGATGCGAAGTACTGGATCGAGTTGCGGACCTCGCCGACCAGTTCGTTCATGCTCGGCTGGGCGGCCCGCTCCGCGGACTGCATCTGCGGATTCGCCTCTCCGATCCGGCGCTTGACGTACTCGGCATCCGCGATCGGGAGGTCGAGTGCCGCCGAGATCGCAGCGGTCGTCGCATTGCCCGCAGAGCCGATGGTGCGGACGAACTGAGGCCTCCCTTGCTGGTGGATGACCACCACAGTCAACCCGGCTCCGATCGAGACGATTGCTTCGGGCTGCTCTGATGCGTCCTGTCCGCCGATCGCGCGCACGAGCGCCGAGGAGATCAGGTCGACTCCGTCGACGGTGAGGCCGGCGCGCTCCACCGTGTCGATCACGCCGCTCACCAGATCGGTGTGCGCGGCGGCAACCAGGATCCGGCGCATCTTCTCGTTCTCGGGCGACGTGTAATCGGCGAGGACCTGGGACGAGAGGATGGTCTGTTCGGGCGGGAAGGGGATGACCTCCTCCGACTGGAAGCGGACCGCATCCTCCACCTCGGAGTCGGGAACGTAGGGAAGATCGATCTCGCGAGTGATCGCGCGAAGACCCGCGATGCCGACGATCACCGACGAGCATCCGAATTGCCCGTTCTTCCAGAGCCTCGAGATGGCTTCGGTGACCGAAGACCCGTCACGGATCTCGCCGTCGACGAGGGACCCGGGGGGCAGACCCACCTGGCCGTAGGTGACGAGGACAGGACGGAACTTGGTGACGTCGAGCTCGGCAGCGCGGACTGCGCTGGTGCCGATGTCGAGACCGATGGTCAGCTTTGCCATGGTGACGCTCCTTCGACATCGGATCGCCCTACGAAGGGACGATGTACCGGGCCGGAATGACCACGGGATCTCGTCGGGCTCGTCGTAAGCCGGTTCATCAGTCCCCTCCGGTGCCTTGCGTGATCCGTGTCCCGTTCGATGATCCGCCTGGCACCGGCTCGAGGCCGGACCAGACCGCTCGGGTGCTCTATCGGACCGAAATTGACGAGATCTTGAGGCCCTTGGGAGAAGATCCCGCTGGCGGGATGGGGGGATCCCGGCACCCAGGTGGGACGAGCCCGCGACAATCTGGCGTCGAAGCAGGGGGCGTCGAAGCAGGGGGCGATGATGGAGGGGAGCGGGCTTGAGCGACCCGCGAGGGGCGCGTCCGAGCGGAGCCGGCGATCAGGTGAAGGTCGCCGCCAGCTGCCCCGTTTGCATGATGCCCTCACGTTCCAGCATCACTTTGAGGTCGTGAGGATTGCTCGCCGTCGCCATCGCCTCACTCAGCGTGATCGTGCCGCTCGAGATGAGCCCGACGAGCGACTGGTCGAACGTCGTCATCCCGTAGTAGGCGCCGTCGGCGACGATCTCGCCGATATCGGCGGTCAGGAGCGGATCGATGATCGACTGCTGGATACGGCCGTTGACCACGAGGATCTCGAGGGCCGGCACCCTGCTCACTTCGTCGGCTGCCGGGATGAGGCGCTGGCAGATGATGCCCTTGAGGGAGCCGGCGAGGCTGATGCGGACCTGCGACTGCTGGTGCGGTGGGAAGAAATCGACGATGCGGTTGATCGTCTCGGTCGAGTTGATGGTGTGCAACGTCGAGAAGACGAGGTGTCCTGTCTCCGCAGCAGTCAGCGCCGCGGAGACGGTCTCGGTGTCACGCATCTCGCCGACCAGGATCACGTCGGGGTCCTGCCGAAGGACCACCCGCATCGCGGACGAGAAGGAATCGGTGTCGAAACCCACTTCACGCTGGTCGATTGCCGCCAGGTCGTCGGTGTGGAGATACTCCACCGGATCTTCGATGGTCACCACGTGACAGGACCGGATGTGGTTGATGTGGTCGATCATGGCGGCCAAGGTGGTGGTCTTGCCGGACCCGGTCGGACCGGTGACCAGGACCAGGCCCCGCATCTCTTCGGCCAGCCGGTTGACCACCTCGGGGAGGCCGAGCTCGTCGGCGGTCTGAGCATGCGCCTTCACTCGGCGCATGGCCAACGCGACCGACGACCGCTGGTAGAACGCGTTCACTCGGAACCGGCCGGTGCCCGCCAGGCTGTAGGCGAAGTCGGCCTCGCGATGTTCCCTGAAGATCTCGAGGATCTTCGGCGTCATCATCGACTCGGCGATCTCCAGTGTTTCCTCCGCCGTGAACGCCGGTTCGTCGTCGAGCATGCGGAGTGCGCCCGCGACGCGCATGCGCGGCGGCGCTCCGGCCTTGACGTGCAGGTCCGAGCCGTCGAGCTCGTCAAGCATCAGCAGAAGTCGATCGAGATCAGCTTTGTCCACGAGGACCCATCCTAGGAAAGGTGTTCGCGCTTTGGAAAGGATTTTGCCGAATCACCCGCGAACGCGTGTCCGCAGGAGCGGACCGTGGGCGTGCAACGCGCGAATCGGCAGGGCGGTCGGTGCCGCTCCCGGTTTCGTGCGCCGGGGCTCCACCAGTTCGTGCGCCGGACACTCCGGCTCTACGAGCCAGTGCGACCGGACCCGCCTACGAGGTACCGGTCGGCGAGGGGGCCGGGTGCTCACTCCGGCTCGAATTCGAATTCGACACCGGTGCCTTGGCAGGAGAAGGAGTTGCTGGCTTGCTCTGTGATCCATCGGACGACGAGGAGTGTGGACTCGGAGCCTCCCTTGTCACCGGCGGACTTGTCCGCCTGTGATCCCGAGGACGAGTCTGCAGTCTCCCTGCTCGATTCCTTGCCCTTCGACGGTCCACCGTTGCGACTGTCGGTCTTGTAGAAGCCGCTCCCCTTGAAGACGATGCCGACGTTTCCGAAGACCTTCCGTACCGGACTGCCGCAGGTCGGGCAGCTGGTCAGCGGATCGTCGTGGAAGGACTGGACCACGTCGAACGTCCGGTCGCAGGCTTCGCATCGGTATTCGTAGGTCGGCATGTCCCGTCTCTCTCCCCGTCGGGCCTCGGACGAGGGGCAGTGGCTGGCAGTCTACCCGAGAGAGTGCCAGCCCCGTCCGAAAGCCGGCGCTCCCGTAGACTGGGCAGCCATGAACACCGGTGCGCGAACGTGACCGACCGGAGCCTCAGCCACCTGGACCCCTTCGGCGGCTCGCGGATGGTCGATGTCTCCCCCAAGGAGGCAACCCACCGCCGGGCGCTGGCGCGTTGCAAGGTCTCCATGAAGCCCGAGACGACCGCAAAGGTGGCCACCAACGCGATCACCAAGGGGGACGTCCTGGCTGCCGCCCGGGTGGCCGGCATTCAGGCTGCGAAGCGGACGGCCGACCTCGTTCCGATGTGCCATCCCCTGCTGGTCGGAGCCGTCCACGTCGATTTCACCATCGGCGACGACTTCGTCGAGGTGGAGGCGAAGGTCGAGACCGTCGACCGGACGGGCGTCGAGATGGAGGCGATGACTGCCTGTGCGGTCGCCGCGCTGACGGTCTACGACATGTGCAAGACCGCGGACCGGACCATGAGCATCGGCCAGTTGATGCTCTGGGAGAAGAGCGGTGGGAGTTCCGGTTCGTGGAAGAGGGACGCCTCGCTCTGATCGGTTCCACCTGGCACCGAGTCGCTTCGGCCGGTGCTAATCGGCCCGGCCGGTGCTGATCGGTCCGGTGAGATGTACGGATCAGTTGCGAACTGCCGAGCGGAGGTCCTTGAGCGACAACTCCGACGTTGCTTCGCCTCCGCACTGCGAACAGTGCTCGACGTGGCGCCAGCTTCTCAGGAGCCTGGTGCCCTCTGGGTTCAACAGCACGACAAAGGACTCGGACAGAGGGTCGATCTCGACCCCGTAACAGGGCTGCCATTCCGTCGAGGGCGGGCTCGACCGAAGGCTTCCGTCTCGGACCACGCGGCGGAACCGCGATCGCTCGAGATCGATGATCCACGTGCTGTGACAAGACTCGATCAGGATCTCGCTCACGGCGTAAGTATCCCACGAATTGAGGAGATTCATGCCTGGATTCCATGTCGGTTGGGTGACAAAACGGCTGCAAGCGTTGCTGCCCCGGCCGCCTGGACCGACGAATCCGACGTCAGATGCGGTCTCTGAGCTGCTGATCTCGTGGTTATGACCCGCTGGGACCTTGAAGAACCGCAGATGGAACTGCGAGATCGACCGTCGTCCCCGATCCGGGTGCCGAATGGATCACCAGTTGGGAGCCGATCAGGTGCGCTCGCTCGGTCATGCCCGAGACGCCGAGCGAGGCGGTGCCGCTCTGGAACGCCTGAGCCTCGGGATCGAACCCCACCCCGTCGTCTTTGACGAGCATCCTCAGCCCGCCCGACTCGAAGTCGAGCCCGACCGCGACATGGCTGGCCGCGGCATGGCGCTCGACGTTCGACAAGGCCTCCTGCGCGACGCGGAAGACGGTCAGCTCCACCGGAGTCGGCAGTCGCCGAGCGGAGCCGGTCACTCCGAACGAGGCCTCGAAGTCACCGCGTTCGGCAGCCTCTCCGAGGATCTGGTTGATGGACGCGACCAGACCGAGGTCGTCGAGGATCGGCGGCCGGAGGCCCTTCGCGATCGATCGGAGCTCGGCGACCGTCTCCTCGACGATCGTCCGGAGCTCGGCGAGTGCGGGGGCGTTTCGCCGCTCCGATCCCGCCTGATTCCACGTGGTCGATCTGGCGGCAGAGATGGACGAGCGTCTGGACCGGACCGTCGTGGAGCTCCTGGGCGATGTGCCGTCGCTCCTCTTCCTGTCCGACCACCACCTGCGCCGCGTACGCCTCCATCCGGTCGTGGCGTCGTGTCTCGGCGGTCACGTCTTCGAAGACCACCTGCATGTTCCGTCCGGCGTCCGGTCCTCGGAGCATGGTGGCCGTCGGGCGGAACAGCGTGGGCCGGCCGTCGACCTCGAGTTCCACCGGCTCGACCCGTTCCTGCGAGCCCAGTGCTCGTACGTCATTGGAGACGTGCTCGGCGTCGCCTTCGGAGGGGAACTGTCCGGCGATGAGCCGACTCAGCACGAGGGCTGCCGCTTCTGCGCCGATCATGTCGATCAGGCGGACGCCGGTCGGCACGTCCCGATGTGCGAGGACTCGTCGGCGGAGTGGTCACGGCGAGGAAGGCCCGTTCTGCCGCGGCGTTGGTCTCGACGACGACGCCGTTCGGGTCGACGATGAGGATCGGTGCCTGGTTCGAGTCGAAGAGGTCGCGGTAGAGGGCTTCCGCGTGGAGGTGTGCCTCACGCTCCGAATCGGCCAGCTCTCTTGCCGACCGTTCGGTCGACACGCGTTGGCCGATGAAGACCGCGAGAAAATCGAGCAACGCGATCTGCACCACTTCTGCCCATGCGGCCTGGCTCTCGTCGGCGGTCGTGGCAGCCACCACCCTGGGTACGGCGAGGACCGTCACCCACGCCGCGGTCGCGAGCGCCCCGGCGAACCCGTAGATGAGCGCAGCGAACAGCACCGGCCCGAGGAAGATGACGAACGTGGAGAACTCCACGGCGAGCGACGTGGTGTCGAGGTGGAGAGACAATGTGAGCGCGAGGCGGACCAGGTAGAGCGCCAACACGACCAGCTGGAGGATCCAGAATCTCGGTTGCGACCACGGCAGATCCGTCGGGTCGCGGGACTCGGACCGCGGCCCGACCCGGGGGGCGGGAAGCGCCGAGTACCCGTTTCTCCGCGAGTCGGAGCGCGAAGAGGCAGCACCCGATTGATCGACGGCGGGTTCGGTTCTGGTCGCCTCCGGGGACATCAGCTCTTGCTCGACTGGTCGGTCGGATCCCTCACGAACAGCCCGCTGGCCAGTGCGTAGTGGACCAGCTCGGTGCGGGACGAGGTGCCGAGCTTCTCGAACACGTGGTTGAGGTGTCCTTCCACAGTGCGCCGGCTGATTCCGAGTTCGTGGGCGATCGACTTGTTGGACAGACCGCGAGCGGCCAGCCGCACCACCTCCTCTTCGCGGACGGTGAGCCGAGCAGCCTGGCCGGCGGAACCGGCTTCCGACGCCTTCTCGCTGTGCCCGGCAGGCTTCGGGATGAAGGGGCGCGTCCCGTCGCACGCTGCACGGATCGAGCGGACCAGCTCGTCGCTCGGGGTCGTCTTCAGAAGGTAGCCCGAGACTCCGGCGGCCATCGCCGCCCTCACGTAGTGCTCGTCGTCGTAGGCGCTCAGGATGAGGACGATGGTGGAAGGATGCTCGGAGACGATCCTGCCTGCGAGCTCCACACCGTTCGTGGTGGGTAGCCGGATGTCGACCAGGACGAGGTCGGGTCGAAGGTCCTCGATGACCGCGAGCGCTGCTTCGCCGTCGCCCGCCTCGCCGACAACCTCGAAGCCCTGTGCCTCCTCGAGAATTCGTCGGGTCCCGGCCCGGAGGAGTGCGTGATCGTCCACCACGACGACGCGGCGCTCCGATGGCCCGGAGGCCGGACCTACAGCGCTTCCACCTGGCCTCGACACCTCTGATCCGGGCACCTCCGATCGGACGGTGTCGTGCTGCTCCATAGGTCAATCGTAGGGTGGTCACCTCGCGATGATGAGGGACACCGCCAGTCCGGCACCGATCGCGGTGACGAGCGGCACGACGACGACAGATGGCAGGGCGGTGCGGGAGGGACCGACGTGGGCACGGTTCGGCGGGTTTGCTTGCCTCGGCTGTCCGACAGCCAGGCAGGCGAGATAGATACCGACCGACACGCCGATCCCGACGGCAATCGGCACCGTGCCGAGGCCGCCGATCCAGACTCCGGCGACGAGCAGTGCACTCCGGCCGTGGCCCCGGCGGTCGGCACACTCCGGATCACGGGTGCGGAGCAGTCCGTACAGGATGGCCGCGAGCGCCAAGCCGATGACCGAACCCACTCCGAGTCGCCAGTGCTGCTGCAACCCCGCGGCGAGGAGCAGTGCACCCTCCGAGACGGCCACGCCGATCGCGGCGATCGAAAGGGGCGAGCGCAGCCCGCCGTACTCGACGCAGGCGATCGTGATCAACGTGGCTGCAAGCCCGCAATATCCGATGGCGGGCGCCTTGCCGTGCCATCCCCAGGTGACGAAGGCGAAGGTGATGCCGGTGATGAGCTCCACCATGGGGTAGCGGACCGAGATGCGCTCGTGGCACGTTCGGCACTGTCCCCGTAAGACGATCCACGACACGAGCGGTACGTTCTCCCACCACTCGAGCTGCCGGTCGCATGTCGGGCAGAAGGAGCGTGGGGCGACGACCGACAGTCCCCGCGGCGTCCGGTAGACGACGACGTTGAGGAACGAGCCGACGAACAGGCCGACGACCCCGGCTGCGGGCACCGCCACCACCGTCTCGGAGATCACTTCGAGCACCTGTGTATTCAACAGCGCAACCGCCCTCAGAACGGGGAGTGTCCGGGCCTCGTCCTCGACCTCGTTCCAGCGGGGTGCAACGCTGCTGAACTGGTTCTTCTCCGGGTCCATCCGGCGGCGTGGGCGCCGCTCGCACTCATGAAGGCGAAATCGCTTAGGTAGCGGGCCGAACATGCCGATTCTCGATCAGACGGGCGTGGCGCCGAGAGGGGGGCTGGTGCGATCGAGAGGCGAGCGAACCGACCCCTTGGGCTCGGCCCATGTCGATCCGCGGTCAATCTCGCGCTCCGGCCTGCCGATGAGGTCCTCATGACAGACGTCGACGCGATTCGGTGCCTGGCAAGCGAGCGCGACCTCGAATTCGTCGACTTGGACACCTACGGCGTCGATCCGTCGGCCGGTGAGATCCTCCCTGCCGACGTGGCCAGGACGCATCACATGGTCGCAGTCAAGCGCAAGTTCGGGACACCGGTGATCGCAACCTGCGACCCGGACGACGTCTCGGCCCACGACTCCGTTCGGGCCTCGATCGGTCGCGACTTCATCTCGGTCGTTGCATCGAGGGATCAGATCAGCGACTGGCTCGACCGGCTCTTCGACTCCGACCTCGACACCGAGGACTTCGTGGGCGGAACCGACGAGCTGGAGGCGGGGCTGGAGCCCGGGGAGGATGGCACCGGCGTCGGAACGAGCGGTGGCTTGCTCGAGGCCGCGATCGAAGAGCTCACTGTGTCGGGTCCCGAAGAGGGGCTCGAACCGGCATCCACCGAAGAGGTTCTCGCCGACCCGTCGTACGAGGCCGACCTGTCGTACGAGGCCGACCAGTCATACGAGAGAGAGGGTCAAGCGGTCGAGACAGTGAGCGACGAAGCAGAGTTCATCGTCGAACCCGCCGAATCTCCCGCACCCGAGGCGGAGCCCGAGCCGGAGCTGGTCCCCGAGCCGACCCACGAGTCTGCCGAGGCCACCGAGCCGGTCCTCGAGCCCGAGCCTGCCGAGATCGAGGCGAGTGAACCGGCACCTGCGCCGACCCGAGGTGCCAGCAAGCGTCGGAGCAAGAAGTCGAGCCGCAAGGACAACGCGGCTCGTGTGCCGGAAGGTGATGCGGGCGCAGCCGGGGATGTCGGTAGCGAGCAGGCCGCGGCGGTCGACGACGGGTCCGCCGTCGCAGAGGCCGATGCCGCCGGTGACGCCGCGAGCGACTCCGAACCGATCGCAACGGCCACGGGCCTGTCCGACGACAGCGCATTCGCCGAACTCCCCGCCGACGCGGGGGACATCGGATGGGCGACAAGCGCGGAACCTCCGACGGCGGACGCGACTCTCGAGCCCGCGACGTCGCTCCTGCCCTCCTTCGCGTCGGGAGGTGGCACATCCGACGAGGCCGAGACCACCGTGACCGATTTCGGGACCGACAAGGGGACCGACGGACAAACCGCCTTTGCGCCGGAGGCCGACGCGGTGGAGAGTTGGTCCCCTGGCCCGGGCGGCGACGCCGCGGATCTCGTTGCCGAGGCGGTGGCCTCCTTCCAGGAACAACACTGGGACGAGCAATTCGGCGAGGACACCTCGGAGTCCTTCTCGTCGAATCCCCCGTATCCGCCCCTGGCCAAGGCGTTGTTGGACGGCGAGCGAGTGTCGCCCGAGGACATGCAGGAGGTCCTCGAGGAGCACGATCGGACCGGGCAGAGCATCGCGCGGATCCTGACCGCGAAGAAGCTGGTGACCGAGGCCGACCTCATGTGGGGAATGGCCCAGGAGATGGGTCTCGACTTCGTGGACCTCGACACCGTCGGCATCGACTTCACCGCTGCCGGGTCGATACCCGAGGCAACCGCTCGCCATCACAACGTGATGGTGATCGGCAGCGAGAACGGCACACCGATCGTCGCCGCATCGAACCCCACGGACGTCTTCGCCATGGACGACCTCCGCACGATCATGGGCCGGAACTTCATCGTGGTGGTCGCGACCCGATCGCAGATCAGCACGTTCATCGGCCGGGTGTTCAACAGCGGCAGTGACGCAGCAGACATGGCAGTGGAGGCGTCGCTCGGGTTCGACGGGTCACCTTCCGAAGAGGGCGTCGACGACATCCAGGCCATCACCGAGGACGCGCCGATCGTCCGGTACGTGAACCTCTTGATCCTCCAGGCGCTGAACGAGCGCGCCTCGGACATTCACGTCGAGCCGACGGGCGCAGAGCTGCGCATCCGGTACCGGATCGACGGCGTGCTCCACGACGTCTCCACGGCGCCGCGGGCGATCTCGGCTGCGGTGATCACCCGGCTGAAGGTGATGGCCGACCTGAACGTGGCCGAACACCGCATCCCTCAGGACGGGCGTATCTCGCTCAACGTCGGGAGCAAGGGGATCGACCTGCGGATCGCGACGTTGCCGACCATCCACGGCGAGAAGGTGGTCATGCGGGTTCTCGACAAGTCGAGCGTGGTCCTGGGCTTCGGCGACCTGGGGTTCGACGACGATCTCCAGCTGACCTACGAGGGGATCTACACCAAGCCGTACGGCACCATCCTGGTCACTGGTCCGACCGGATCGGGGAAGTCCACCACGCTGTACACGACGCTGACCGCGCTCAACTCGCCGGAGAAGAACATCATCACGGTCGAGGACCCGGTGGAGCTGCAGCTGAAGGGTGTGAACCAGGTCCAGCTGAACGTCAGGGCCGGTCTGACCTTCGCATCCGCGCTGAAGTCGATCCTCAGGTCGGACCCCGACATCGTGCTGGTCGGTGAGATCCGCGACAAGGAGACGGCGCTCATCGCCATCGAGGCCGCCCTCACCGGCCACCTGGTGCTGGCGACCCTCCACACGAACAACGCCGCGTCCACTCCGATGAGGTTGATCGAGATGGGCCTCGAGCCGTTCCTCGTGACCTCGTCGCTCTCCGGAGTCCTGGCTCAGCGCCTGGCCCGCAGGCTCTGCATGCACTGCAAGGAGGCCTACGAGCCGAGCGATGCGGACATCGCCGCAGCGGGGTGGACTCCCGAAGAGATCCAGGTAGCGGGCGGGATCGACAAGGTCTACCGCTCGGTGGGCTGCTCGGCCTGTTCGAACACCGGTTACAGAGGTCGTAAAGCTCTGGCCGAACTTATGCCGATGTCAGAGGAGATCGAAAAGATGATCATCGAAGGAGGATCGGTGGACGACATCCACAGGCTTGCCGTCAGTCAGGGGATGCAGACTCTTCGGCACAGCGGCCTGCGCAAGGCCATCGAAGGTGAGACGACGCTCGAAGAAGTGCTCCGGGTGGTCGCATGAGCCCGGTCACCGCATCGACGCGGATCGAGTGGTCGGCCCGGCTGGCCCAGGCGCTTGTACAGGCAGGGTACGAGACTGAGTCGAATCTGGCCCCACTCCTCAGCGAAGCACGCGCGACCGATCGTGATCTCGCCACGCTCCTGATCGGCCGGGGACTGGCCGTACCAGGTGTCGTCGTCGGTACCTTGGCGCAGCTCGCCTCGCTGCCGGCTGTGGATCTTGCGGCATTCACGCCGGCTCCCGACGCAACGACGGCGATCGGACCCGAGGTGGGCCGCGAGTTCCGGGCGATCGGACTGCGCTTCGACGGAAACGCGATCGCGGTCGCGTTCAGCGAGCCTCCCAGCCAGGAGGATGTGGACGCCCTGGCGTCTCGCATCGGTCATCGGGTCCAGCCGGTCCTCGGCGACCCGGTACTGATCTCGCACGCACTGGACACGTCGAACGGGAACGGCGTGTCGACGATCCCGCCGCCACCTCCCGGTCCCGCCCCCGACTCGCCACTGGTCGATGCCGGTGCGGGCGCCGAAGAATCGAAATTCTCGGCAGATGTGGAGAGGCTTCTCGAACAGGGAATCCAGGTCTCGACGAACGAGGAAGCGGTTCCACTGCACATCGACGACCTGTTGCGCTATGCGGTCGCCGTGGGCTCGTCGGACCTCCACCTCACGGCGGGCATGCCGGGGACCATCCGTCTCCACGGAGCGATCCGACCGATCGAGGGCTGCCCGCCGCTCGACAACGAGATGATCCGCGACATGGTCTTCGGGATTCTTCCGGCATCCCAGCGGGAGCGGTTCGAGGAGGAGCACGAGCTCGACACGTCGCACTCCATCGCCGGCGTCGGGCGCTTCAGGGTCAATGTCGCCCTCCAGCGCGGAACGGTGACCACCTCGCTTCGACCGATCCCACACGAGATGCCCGACTTCGACTCGCTCGGACTTCCCGATTCGATCAAGTCGTACACCGAGCTGCGGCGTGGCCTCGTGCTGGTGACCGGACCGACCGGGTCCGGCAAGTCGACGACGCTCGCATCCCTGGTCGACATCATCAATCGGACCAAGCCGCTGCACATCGTGACGGTCGAGGACCCGATCGAGTTCCTTCACGACCACAAGCGGTCGATCATCACGCAGCGAGAGATCGGGGAGGACACCAATTCGTTCTCGGAGGCCCTGAGACGCGTGCTCCGGCAGGACCCCGACGTGATCCTCGTCGGCGAGCTCCGCGACCTCGAGACGATCTCGATGGCGCTGACCGCAGCGGAAACCGGCCACCTGGTGTTCGGGACGCTCCACACCCAAGACGCTCCGCAGACCATCGACCGGGTGATCGACGTCTTCCCGACCAATCAGCAGGAGCAGATCCGAGTCATGCTGGCGTCCACCCTCGAGGGTGTGGTGACCCAGCAGCTGGTGGTGAACACCGAGGGAACCGGGCGGATCCCGTGCGCCGAGGTGTTGATGTGCACCTCGGCGGTCAGGAATCTCATCCGGCAGAACAAGACGCACCAGATCTACTCGCTGATGCAGGTCGGAGCCTCGTTCGGGATGCAGACCATGGACCAGGGTCTCTCCAGGTTGGTGAAGGACGGGCTGATCACCGAGAGCATCGCGTACGACCGGTCGTCGAACGAAGAAGACCTTCGGAACCACCTCAACACCTAGACGTAGCGACATCGGCAACCGACGAAGCGGGGCACCGTGGCACTCACATTTGACTACAAGGTAAGGGACCGATCCGGCGGGCTCGTCGAAGGACAGCTCGAAGGCGACAGCATGGCGCTGGTCGTCCGGCGGCTTCGGGAGATGGGCTACATGCCCATCTCGGTTACGCCGAAGTCAGCCGTCAGCCTCAAGAGGGAGATCAAGATCCCCTTCTTGTCGGACCGGATCAAACTTCGTGAGGTCGCGGTGGTCACCCGCCAGCTCTCGACCATGGTCGACTCCGGTCTCTCCGTGGTGCGATCGCTCGGAATCCTGGCGGCGCAGGTCGACAATCCCGCATTCGCGCGCATTCTCGAGGCGGTTCGCCAGGACCTCGAGCACGGCTCGTCCCTCTCTGCCGCGTGTGCGAAGCACCCGAAAGTCTTCTCCCACCTCTTCTGTACGCTGGTGCAGGCCGGCGAGGTGGGGGGGAACCTCGACGAGGTGCTGGCCAACCTCGCCACCACCATCGAGAACCAGGCGCACCTCAATCGGACGATCAAGTCCGCCTTGACCTACCCGGCCGTGGTGATGTCCGTGATGATCCTGATTTTCACGGCGATGATCGTCTTCATCGTCCCGGTCTTCCAGCACCTGTTCTCCAGCCTCGGTGGCAAACTTCCGTTCCCGACCCGGGTCCTCATCACGATCTCGGGGATCCTGACCAGTGCCTGGGCTGTTGTGGTGGTCGCCGTCATCATCGGAACCGTTGTCGGGGTGCGGAAGTGGATCTCGACTGAGAGCGGCCGGGACCGATGGGACCGCTGGATGCTCAAGCCCCCGATCTTCGGCCCCCTGTTCCACAAGGTCTCGCTCGCCCGTGTGACGAACACACTTGCCTCACTGATCAGTTCCGGTGTCCCCATCCTCGAATCGCTCGACATCTGCGCGGACACCGCGGGGAACGTCACCGTGGGCAAGGTGCTGATAGAGGCAAAGAACGGCGTGCGGGAAGGCCGCCCACTCGCCGACCCTCTGCGCGAGCACGAGGAGGTCATCCCGACCCTCGTGGTCCAGATGATCGAGGTCGGTGAACAGACGGGTGCTCTGGACGCAATGCTGAGAAAAGTTGCGCAGTTCTACGACCAGGAAGTCGAGATCACGGTCAACAATCTCACCGCGCTCCTCGAGCCCCTCCTGACCGTCCTCATGGGTGCAATGGTCGGAGCCATGGTCATCTGCCTCTATCTCCCGATGTTCGACTACGTCAAGCTCGTCCACAACTGAGCGGGCGCCGAATTCGATTGGGGGGAGTACTCGGACCGGCGAGATCGTCCCGAGAACCGCGGTAAGCGGAGGTCGGTCGGTTGCAGCCGACATCTGAGTTTCAAATCGAGCCGGCCGTTGGCCGGTAGAGCTGAACGATTGGGGGGCGTCATAGAGAACGATGGCGCACAGAAACGCGCGCCCCGAGACGGGTATTCGGCCTTCCCTTTGGGCTCGTTTTACGGTGATCGTCGGCCAATGGGCGCTCGAGTTCGTCGCTGGGAGTGGCATGAGCAGCTCCCAAAATGGATGAGTTCAATCGGTCTGAACTGGTCTCGGACGTCGCCGGGCCGTCCGACGCGCGGTCAATGACCTCTATCAGTGGTCGGCCCATGACCTCTATCGGTGAGGCCGAATTCAGCCGAAGAAACCTAGAAGAAACCTTTAAGTTGTTCTGCTGGAAGGTCGATAGCACCGGTGGGCTCCCACCGTGGGTGCCCGAACATTGATGCATCGATACGAGGAGGCAGTACATGTTCACGTATGTCATCGAGCGCCTGCAGGACAGGCGTGACGCTGCGGGGGATGCTGGTACAGACGCCGGTTTCACCCTGATCGAGCTCATGGTGGTGCTGTTGATCCTGGCCATCCTGCTCGCCATTGCGATCCCGACGTTTCTGGGTCTCACGGGTGGGGCAAATGACCGGGCAGCGCAGGCCAACCTGAACACCGCCCTGACAAATGCCAAGTCGGCCGCAAGCTTGAACAACCAGACCTATGGCGGTCTGAATGTGACCGGTGCGAACAGCCTGCAGACCAACGAGCCGGCCATCACGTGGGTCACCGGCGCCGTCGGGAAGGCGGGTCCAGTCTCCGCCTACCTCGATCCTACGGCCAACGGTGGCAACGGGGTCGTTCTGGCGGGGTGGTCCAGTAACAACAAGGGCACCTGCTGGTACGCGGTCGACAACCTCGCTACCGTAACGGCCGGTGCGGGCCCCTACCAGGTGGCGACGAGCAACGGCACGCCGGTGAGCGCTCCGACCAACGCCGGTACTTGGTACGGCAAGGACGTCAACGTCGCAGACACAGCCTGCAACGCGAGCACTGCCCCGGCGGCTGCCACCTGGGACACCAAGTGGCCTTCGTGATTGGAGGTGCACTCCGAACTGCTGACTGAGTGCTGACCAGTATCCAGCACGAATCAGTGAGAGAAGGTCCCCTCCCTCCGGGAGGGGACCTTCTCTGTTCTCGGGTAACGGGTGTCCTCGTGCGGGCACACATGCTCTGGGCGGCACCCTCTGGGCCCACTCCGATCGACGGATGGATATTCCAGGACTTGTCCCGCAAGCTCCTACAGCGGCCCGACCGTGTGCTTGCGACGGGGGAGTACTTCACGCGTCGTCTCGAGTGCGGCGAGCGCCTCCGCGACGATCGACCGGGTCTGGTCCGGATCGATGACCGCGTCGACGAATCCCCGCTCGGCCGCCTGCCACGGGGTGAGGAAGCGCTCGGCGTACTCGTCGGCGAGCGAGAGCGCGGTCCGCGGGCGCGGCACGCCGGTGGAGCACCTGCACCGCGCCCTCGGCCCCCATGACCGCGATCTCGGCGCCCGGCCACGCGAAGCAGAGGTCGTTGCCGAGTCCCTTCGAGTCCATCACGATGTAGGCACCGCCGTAGGCCTTGCGGAGGATCACGCACACCCGCGGCACGGTCGCCTCGGCGTAGGCGAAGGCGAGCTCCGCGCCGTGACGGATCATCCCGCGCCATTCGAGGTCCTTGCCCGGCAGGAAGCCGGGTGTGTCCACGAGGGTGACGAGCGGCAGGTTGAAGGCGTCGCAGAAGCGCACGAACCGAGCGCCCTTCTGCGACGCGGCGATGTCGAGGGTGCCGGCGAGGGCCTGCGGCTGGTTGGCCACGATCCCGACGGTCCGGCCATCGATGCGAGCGAGCGCAGTGACCAGCTGGGGTGACCAGCGGCTCCAGAGCTCGGTCACGTCCCCTCCGTCGGCGAGGGCGGCTGCGATGCGCCGTACGTCGTAGGAGCTCGTCGCCTGGGTCGGCACGATCTCTGCCAGAGCGCCGGCCAGCTCGGGCGGACCGGGTGCACCCACTGCCCGGTCCGGGTGACCGGCGAGGCCCGCGTCCTTTCGCGGCGGGAGCTCGTCGGTGTGGGCGGGGAGGAGCCCGAGGAGATGCTCGACGTGGGCGAGCGCGTCCTGCTCGGTGGCGGCCTCGATCGCGCAGAGACCGCTCGAGCGCGCGTGGACGGCGGTTCCACCCAGCTGGTGGATCCCGATCCGGACGCCGGTGAACTCCTCGACCATCGCAGGGCCCGACACGTAGGCGAACGCGTCCGACGTCATCACGACGAGGTCGGAGAGGCCGAGGAGCAGCGCCGGACCGGAGAGCGCGGGTCCGGTCACCGCCACCAGGATCGGCACGGCACCGGAGCAACGAGCGAGCTCCCGTGCGGCGCGACCCCAGCCGTGGAGCGACGCGACCCCCTCGGAGACGTCCGCCCCGCTGGAGGCGAGCACCATCACGAGCGGGATCCGCAGCACGCGCGAGCCGTCCGGGCGGCCTCGCCGATGGTCTCGCCGTCCTGCACCGAGAGCGCGCCCCGACGGACGCTCGACACGGTGCGCACCACCATGGCCGGACGGCCGTCGAGCTCCTCGACGCCGGCGCGGACGGTGCCGCGCACCAGCCGTCTGAGCACCGGTGCCGCGGGGGCGGCGAGCGTCACGCCGCCATGTTACGGAGGTCGCGGTCGCCGGCCCGGCACCGTCTGATTTCAAGCCGAGAGGGATCCGCGGACCAGGTCGGCCGGTCAGGACGGCGGGTCGATCTCGGTTCCCCCAGCCGGTCCGTAGGTCTCGTGGACCCCCGATCCGTGACGTGCCTCTCGCCGGGCCGCGCGCTCGAGCTCCCGCTCGACGTCGGCCCAGACCAGCGGCTCGTCGACCTCGGACTCGTCTTCGGACCGCGACGCACGCGCCAGTACCACCGCTCCGACGCCGAGGAGCACGAAGAGCATGGACAGCTTCGAAACGAACCCGGCGATCTGCTGATCGACCAGTGGGCGCATCCCGACCGCCTGCTTGGAGCGGCTGAAGGTCGGGTAGAGCGGGTGCGCGGAGAAGATGTAGACGACCGAGAGGAAGGCCGGCACGATGGCCTGGCCCACCAGGTAGCCGAAGCGGACGACCGGCTTCGGGCGCCGGATCCCCGGCACCCGCCCGATCACCGGGATCCAGAGGATCAGTCCGGCCGCCACCGTCACGAGGTCGAGCGCGGCGCGGACCGCAGCGGACGACGCCTGGGCGGCGACCAGGGCAGGGAGCATCGAGCCGACCAGCACCACGGTCACCGTGGCGATCGCGGCGGGAGGCCGCTCGATGCGGGTGAGGACCGCGTCGATCGGCCGGGGCCGGGTCAGCGACTGGATCACGTCGTAGGGCAGACCGAGCAGGAGCAGGGGGGCGACCGCAAGGGCGAGCACCAGACGCTGCACCACGAGGGCGGTCAACGACCAGTGGGCGGCGAGGTCGCCGAGGGGCCAGGACGTCGCCACGACCCCGGTCACGCAGGCCCCGGCGAAGAACCCCATCTCGCGGCGGGTCCAGGGGATCGGAACCCGGGTGGTCCGCCCGAGCCGACGGTGCGCCGCCACCACCGCGCCCACGCCGAACAGGGTCACGATGAACGCTGCCGGGTGCGGGTCGAAGCCGTAGGGCGCGTTCGTCACCGTCGGAGCCCCACCCCCGGAGACCTAGATTGACCCCGGTGCAACGCCTCGACCGGCTCGAACGGGTGACCGATCTGCTGCTCGTGCTGCTCGACACGAGCCGCCCGCTCAGCCTCCGCGAAATCGCCGACCGTGTGCCGGGATACCCCGACACCCACGACGCGCGCCGCCAGGCGTTCGAGCGCGACAAGCGGCTGCTCCGCGACGAGGGAGTGCCGGTGCTGGTCGAGCCGATCGGCGGCGAGGAGCAGCTCGGCTACCGGGTCGATCCCGATGCCTATTACCTGCCTGACCTCGGATTGGAGCCCGACGAACAGGCGGCGCTCAACTTGGCGGTCGCGGGCGTCCACCTCGGCGAGCCTACCGGCCGGGACGCGCTGGAGAAGCTGGGAGTCGGCGGTGAACCGCCGGTCGCCGGGGATGTCGCGCCACTCGTCGTACTGCCGCCGATCGTGGACCTTCCGGCGCTCCCGGCCCTGTTCGAGGCTGCACGGCGCCACGCGCTCGCCGCCTTCGAGTACCGGGGGGAACGACGGAGCGTGGACGTCGCGGCGATCCGGTTCCGCCGCGGCCGCTGGTACGCGGTCGGTCACGATCGGGACCGCGGCGAGGCGCGTACCTTCCGTGTCGACCGGATCGAGGGCGCGATCGAACTCGGCGAGCCCTCCTCCGGACTCGCCGACGACGTGCAGGTCGACGCCACGCTCGAGCGCGAACCCTGGCAGTTCGGAGGTGGCGAGCCC
The DNA here is from genome assembly GCA_963784155.1 of uncultured Acidimicrobiaceae bacterium. Taxonomy (GTDB): domain Bacteria; phylum Actinomycetota; class Acidimicrobiia; order Acidimicrobiales; family RAAP-2; genus Bog-756. The sequence continues at coordinate 11,195 of CAWAQF010000006.1, read as the reverse complement.
GCAGAGGTCGATGTGCTGGTCGACGGCCCTGAGGCGGCGCGGGTGGCGGAGGAGCTCGGCACCGATGCGGTCGTCGAGCGGCGACCGACCGGCGTCGTCGTACGGCTGGCCGTCACCGATCAGGACGCGCTGGTCGGCTGGGTCCTCGGTCTCCTCGACCACGCGGAGGTCCTCGGTCCGCCCGAGGCGCGTGCGGCGGTCGAGACGCGGCTCGAGGCGATGATCGCAGCGGGCGGCGGCCGCTGCGGCAGCGGTGAGCGCGGGCAGCGGCGCGGGCAGCGGGACGGGGGACCGGTGAGCCAGCCGACCGATACCGCCGGGCGGTTGCGGAGGCTGCTCGCGGTCCTGGCCTGGCTGGCGCAGGTGGGGGAGGCGTCGATCGACGAGGCGGCCGCGCGCTTCGACCTCGCGCCCGGAGCGCTGGTGGCCGAACTCGAGATGGCCGCCTGCTGCGGGGTACCGCCCTACACGCCGGATCAGCTCATGGAGATCATCGTGACCGACACCTCGGTGTCGGTGCGTCCCGGAACCTCGCTCGCCCGGCCGCGTCGGCTCACCCCGACCGAAGGGGTGGCCCTCGCCGCATCCGCCCGTGCCCTCGTCGCGATCCCCGGGAGCGACCGCGAAGGATCGCTCTCCCGCGCGCTCGCCAAACTCGACCAGGCGCTCGGCGGCGAGCGGGTGGGAGTGGAGCTCGACACACCGGCGATGCTCGAGACGGTGCGAGCGGCGCTCGAGGCGCGACCGTCTGCTCGACATCTCCTACTACTCGGCCTCGTCGGATCGGGTCAGCGAACGTCGCATCGATCCGATCAGGGTCTTCGCGACCGACGGTCACTGGTACGTCGACGCCTGGTGCGAGACCGCAGGTGACATGCGGAGGTTCCGGGTCGACCGAATCGGCGCAGCCGTGCAGGCCGATGCCTCCGAACGGGCGAAGGGGGTGGTCCCGGGGCAACCGACCGACGTCGCGTACGTCCCCGGACCCGACGACCGGAGGGTCGTCCTCTCGATCGATCCGTCGGTCGCCTGGCAGATCGAGTCGGTCCCGGTCGCAGGCGAGCCCCGGACCGTCGGGGGTCGTCTCGAGGTCGAAGTGTTCGTCGGGGGCGAGGCATGGTTGGAGCGTCTGCTCCTCGCGCTCGGGCCCGACGCCAGGGTGCTCGAGCCAGACGACGACCGCTCGATCGCCGCCGACGCCGCCCGGCGCATCCTCCGGCGCTACCGGGTGCGCCCGCCACCGCTCCCGTCGAGGGGAGCGCCTGAACCCCACGCTCGGCACGTGCAAGGTCGCCGGCCGGTCGCCCGGCGCCGGGTCCACCGGCAAGGTCTGCGGCCAGCAACGGGCCGCATCGTTGCGGGGGTGCTGAAGATCCACGTCGTGCACGAGGGCGGCCACCACTACTACGTGGACGACCTCGTCCCGGGGCGTGCCGAAGGGACGCTCGTGGCCGGAGAGGAGCCGGGGGTGTGGAGCGGGGCGCTCGCGGTCGTCGCTCGGACTGGTCGGCCGGGTGGAGGCAGGTTCGTTCGCCGAGGTGATGGAGGGTCGTGCTCCGGGTTCGGGCCGCGCCTTGCGAACCCGGGCAGGGACCGCGCAACGTCGCTGCCTACGACCTCTCCTTCTGTGCGCCGAAATCGGTGAGCATCCTCCACCTGCTCGGACCACCGGGAGCTCGCCGGCGAAACCGGGGCGGGACACCATGCCGCCGTCGCCGATGCGGCCGCCTACCTCGAGCGTTCGGCGCTCGCCGTCCGCCGGCGCAGCGGGGGACGGGACGACCTCGTCGCGACCGCCGGAGCCGTCGCGGGCGGGTTCGTCCACCGGACCAGCCGGGCACTCGATCCTCACCTCCACACCCACCTGGTCGTGGCCAACGTCGACCCAGGGGGTCGACGGCGTCTGGTCGGCGCTCGACAGCCGGCGGCTCCACCGCCATCTCCAGGCAGCCCAGGGGATCTACCACGCCCGCCTGCGGCTCGAGCTCACGGTCGCGCCTCGGCGCGTCCTGGGAGGTCGGACCCTCCGGGCTCGGCGACGTGGTGGGCGTGCCCTTCGAGCTCCGGCACCTCTTCTCCCAGCGTGCGGCGGACATGGCACGGTTCGAGTTCCTCCGCGGTGGCGGAACCGGCCGCCGCCGGACGCGACGGGGCGTTTCACGCGACCCGGCCGGCGAAGGAGGTCGGTCACACGGTCGAGGACCTCCTCCGCGAATGGAGACGCCGTGCCGCCGACTTCGGCCACGACCTCGGCGACCTGACCCAGGTGGTCGGACGGGATCGCCGTGGCCCGGACGATCCCGAGGTCGACCTCGAGGTCGCGAGCCGCCGCCTCGACTCGGCGTCGCGAGAGCAGCGCCCGCTCGCCCGGCACGACGTGGTCGCCGTGCTCGTCGGCGTCGTCGGTCGCCGGCACCAGGGCCGAATCGGTGGAGTCATTGGCCGCTTCCCTGACCGAGGCCGCCGGGCCACCGTGTCCGGTCGCGGGGGGAACGTCGACGCTGTCCGGGAGGGGAGCCCGCGAGGAGGGAGCGGGCATGGCCCGTCTCGAGCCGCGTTGGCCCGCCGAGGACCTCCGGCGCGCCCTGTCCCGGGGAGTCGATTCCCTCGCAACAGAGCGCCGCGGGAAGGCCAAGGACGGACGTGAGCACGCACCGGGCCGCGAGGCGCGCCCGATCGAACACGGCCCGATCGAACACGACCGGATCGAAGATGGCGGGATCGAACGGCGTAGGAGGGAAGAGCACCTGTTCGACCCGGGGCAACCCGCGACGGACCTCGGGGCCGACCCTCGCACCGCTTCGCTCGGTCGCGCACGGTGATCCGCCAGGGGGCGTCGGGGCCGACCGGGAGCCGTGGACTACCGATCCAGCTCGCCACCGAGGCCGCGTACGGGATCGTGGACGCGTTGTCGTGATGGTGCTGAGTGGCCGACCTCCAGACCGACCTCCGCGCCGAGCTCCAGTCTGCGCAGTGCGCGCCAGGGTTCGGTCGCGTGAGAAGGGGCAAGGGGGATCCATGCGGCGAGATTGCGCTCGTCGAAGGCGAGCGCGTAGCCGGGCGCACCCCGGGCGATGAGGTCGACGGGAAGCCGACGGCGCCACTGGGTCGCGACGGTCGAGCCGAAGTGGGTCCGACCTCCCGAGAGCAGGTCGGTGAGCGGGCGCTCCGAGAGGGTGCGGCCGGCGGAGAGCGAGCGCGTCGGCAACTCCTCCTCCCCGCCGAGAAGTGAGAGCGCATCCAGGGTCCGCACGTCACCGATGCCGGGGAGCACGACCGTCGTCCCGAAGAGAGAGGGGAATCCATCCGCGTGCACCGGCCACCGCCGCCGCGCCTGCGAGAGGTCCTGGAAGCACGCCAGCGTGATCAACCCCTGTCCTCCGCCTTCACTGATCATCGACGGAAGGTCGGGGATCGGCGCGATGTTGGCGAGTTCGTCGAGGGCGAGGAGGACCCTGTGGGGGGTGGCGGCTGCCGCCGCATCGCGGGCGAACGTCGCGAAGCGGACGTCGTTGACCACACCGACGACCATCGGGGCGATCAGTGACTGATGGTGTGCCGGCGCCGCGATGTACACCGTGTCGGACGATCCGACGAACCGGTGGGCGTCGAAATCGGGTGCTCTGGTCGACTCGAGCGCATGCTCGGACCGGAAGCCCGCCGAGCGCGCCGGACGCTGTCGACCAGATTCCGCTCAGCTCCCGCTCGTCGGTGGCGACGATGCCGTCGAGCAGGTTGCGGGCGAGCTCGGTCGCGGGACCGGTCTCCGTGGCGAGGATCTGCTGCGCGGGCAGGGCCTTCCGCCGGTCCACCCAGGTGAGGAGCGTGCGCATGTCGGCCTCGGCCAGACCGGCCGCGTGAAGGAGGGGCGCCAGCAGTGCCTGGGCCCGCTCGGTCCAGTGCGACTGGTCGACACGGAGGGCCCCACCGGCTCCCGCGCCCACCTCCACCAGTGCCCGGGCGGTGGCGAGCGATCCGGTCCAATCGAGACACGACTGCAGCGGTGACCAGCGAAGAGGCTCGAGGCGACGTGTGGTCTCGATACTGCCCGTCGGATCGAAGAGGAGACACCTTCCCAGGTGTGACCTCGCACCCACCGTCGCCTCGAGCACGTCCGGTTTGGTCGACGTGGAGACCACCGCACCGGGCGACGCGATCACGTTGGGGATGATCAAGGACGTGGTCTTCCCCGACCGTGGCGGACCGAGGACCATCACCGATTGTTGCGGCGACGCGTGGCACCATCCATGCATGTCGTGTCCGAGGTAGACACCCCGGTTCGCCGCGAACATGGCGTCGACGACCGCGCGAATGGCGTTCGCGGGGGAATTCGGAGGAATTTCTCGAAATAATTCTGTCAAGGGAATCTCGCCTCGTGATCGCTGTTCGACAGAGGGCGGTGCAGCCGACCGCGAAGGCATCGCGCGTGACGCGCGTGCGAAGAATCGTTGCAAACAAAGGGTTCTTTGTCCATACCACTGTGCGCGTCACGAGGTTGACGTGTGCGCATCGCGTGCGAAGCGACGCGGTTCGGGTTCTTCGCGCAGCTCGATCGCGAGTCGCGACGCGTGCCGAGATGCTTGACCTGGGCAAAAAAAGCCATTTGGCTGGTACGTGGTGACGTATCGCTGAGGAGGTGATCTTGAACAGGTCGCAACTCGTCCGAGCGGTCAGTGAGTCGACGGATTCGTCTCGCCGGACCGTCTCGGATGTAGTGGACGGCGTGTTCGACACGATCATTGCCGAGGTTCTGTCAGGACGGAAGGTTACGGTTGTCGGGTTCGGATCGTTTACTCCGAGCGCACGTGGCCCCCGGGTCGGACGGAATCCACGGACAGGCACAGCGGTACCGATACCGGCGTCGAATGGTGTCCGGTTCGCCACCGGGTCGGCGTTCAAATCGGCGTTGAACCCTAAGGAGGGAGTATCAATGGCAGTGAAGAAGGCAGCAGCCAAGAGGTCGACTCGAAAGAGGCCGGCCAGAAAGACAGCGGCCCGGAAATCTGCCGCGAAGCGCACCGCCAAGCGGGCTCCGGCTCGCAAGTCGGCGAAAAGGACCACCGCAAAGCGAGCCACCAAGAAGCGGGCAACTGCCAAGCGGACGGTCAAGAAGCGGGCAACCGCAAAGCGGGCCACGAAGAAGCGGGCTCCGGCAAAGCGGGCCACGAAGAAGCGGGCAACCGCCAAGCGGGCCACGAAGAAGCGGGCCGGCCACGAAGAAGCGGGCCACGAAGAAGCGGGCTCCGGCGAAGCGGACCGTCAAGAGGCGGGCCACGAAGAAGCGGGCTCCGGCGAAGCGGACCGCCAAGAGGCGGGCTCCGGCTCGCAAGGGGGCAGCTCGCAAGACGACGGCGCGGAAGCGCCGTACGGTGCGGAAGCGCGCCTGACTCGACCCGGAGCGACGGGTTTCCCGTCGCCGAGTGCGGAGTGGGGGTCCTTCGGGACCCCTGCTTCGCGCCCGGGCACCAATGAGGGCATATTCGAGAACCCTCTCCACGTCCGGGTCGGGTTCCGGGCACCCGTCACGGGGACAGGACGTGTTACGGCAACAGGACGTGGAATGCCTCGCCGGAGGGGAGCCCGCCGAGTGACCCGTGGCTCGCCAGTTGCCGGCGGACCTTCGAGGCGAACCCCTTCTCGCCCGACGACCACTCGCCGGACGACCGCTCGCCGGGAGGGTGCATCCCGAACGTGTTCTCCGACTGGCTCTGGTGGCAGAGCAGGGCGGCGACCTTCCGGTCCTCGAAGCCGGCGACGTCTTCGACGTGGTTGGGCTGGTCGGCTTCGAAGAGAAGGAGCACCTCGGGACGGTGCGGCGGAAGGCCGAGCTCGGGGAAGAAATGGGGGTCGCGGGCCGCGACCAGCGCACTGATCGTGAGGAATCCGGCGGCGCGGTGATCGGGGTGGAGGCGGTAGCGCCGCCAGGGATCGTGTGCGAGCAACGCCTCCGGCCGCAGCGACCGGATGAGTTCGGCGACCTCGCGCCGTTCGCTCGGGCCGTCGACGAGCTCGCCGTCCACTCGGCCGAGGAAGTGGACGCGAGGCTCCCCACCGTTTCGCTCGCTTCCGCGCCCCATCCGGCGATCGCGGCTGCTGCGGCGCCGGCACTCGGCGGCGCGCTCCTCGACGAGGCGGGCGAGATCGGCATCCGGATCCCACGTTCCCTTGGAGCCGTCGGTGAGCACGAGGTGATGGATCCGGCAGCCGGCCGTGGCCCACTTGGCGAGCGTCGCGCCGCATCCGAACTCGACGTCGTCGGGATGCGCGCCGACCGCCAGCGCGCTGGCGGGGGTCGGCAGGTCGACCGTCGGCGGCCCTTCGGCGGCGAGATCACCCACCGGAAGTCCGCTCGGCGCCGCCGGGTTCGGAGCTGCCCCTTCCTCCGCTCCCTCGCTCACCGGTCGGGCGGCCCGGCAGCCTGCACCGGAACCACGTCAGCGGGCTCGTCGATGTCCCACGCCAGGTCGGGACGGTGGAGGACACACGCGGGGAACCCGATCCGCTCCGCCTCGGCCCGATGACGGGCGAAGGAGCCGGGACCGTAGGAGAACTGGAAGCCGCAGTCTGCCGGGAGCGCGATCACGTTGGTGCCGTTGCCGTACCGGTCGGGGACGAGCGTGATCCCCTCGTGGTCGCCGACGAGGGGAAGGTCGACCGCTTTCGGCAGATCCGAATGGGCGACGGTGACCTGGACGACTCCGGTCGAGTGCAGACGTTCCACTCCCGCTTCGACCGCGCCGTTCAAGCCGCGACCGGGTTCCCAGACCACCAGGGCGCCGCGCGAGCGCGCCCAACCGGCCACCTCGGTGTCGTCGCACACGACGGCGACCGGTAGCGGCCGTGCCGCGTCGAGCACCCGGTCGGCCGTCGCGCGGGCGAGCGCGCGGCGCTCGACGTGGCTGAGTGCTTCGTGGAGCCGGTGCTTCGCCTCGGAGAAGGACTTGACCGGCACGAGCACCGCGCGTGGCCCGAGTCCGAGGGGACGACCCGGAGGAACCATGGGATCGGCCACCGCGCCAGTGTAGGGGTCGGTGCGGCGCGGCTCTCCTGGTCGGCCATGCCGGAAGGACGAGCCGGCAGGGGCACCCCCATTAGGGTGAGAGTCGTGACGGACGACGACGCGACGGACACGTTGCCGGAGGCGCCCGACGTGGAACGTGTCGAGGCGCTCTCCCGGGTGCGCGACGTCCTCCTCGGCCTCGGCTGCACGGACGAGGAGATCGACGAGGCGGTTGCCGACGACGTCGTGGATCTCCTCATGGTCGACCGGTTGCTCGTGCCGACCGGGCGGCACCTCACCCAGGCCGACGTCGCCGAGATGACCGGCCTCCCCCTCGAGCTGGTGCGCCGTTTCTGGCGGGCCCTCGGCTTCCTCGACCTCGACGAGGACGAGCCGGCGCTCGGGGAGATGGACATCGAAGCGGTCCGGCTCTTTCAGGCGATGGTCGCGATGGGGTTGGTCGACAGCGATGTCGCGGTCCAGTCGGCGCGGGTCATCGGCACCTCGATGGCGCGGATCGCGGCCGCGCAGACGGGTCCCGGCTCGACGCCCATCCTGGGCCCGACCGGGGACAGCGTCCTCGACGCCGACCAGTTCGCGCGCCAGGCCGATGCCTCCATCCCGGCCATGGCCCGGCTCCTCGAGTACGTGTGGCGCCGCCACCTCCAGGCCGCCACCCAACGTGCGATGCTGCGCCGCTCCCGTGGCGGGCGGGAGGGCCTGCGCGCTCGAGATGGCGGTGGGCTTCGCCGACATGGTGGGTTTCACGGTGCTCAGCCAACATCTCGGCGACGACGAGCTGGCGGCGGTCGTGGCTCGTTTCGAGGAGCTGGCCCACGACACGGTGGTCGCCCTCGGCGGGCGTGTCGTCAAGATGATCGGCGACGAGGTGATGTTCGTCGTGCCGACCGCCGTCGCGGCAGCCCGTATCGGTTTGAACCTCGCCGAGGCGTACTCGGGGGACGAGCTCCTCTCCGACGTGCGGGTCGCCCTCGCAGTCGGACCGGTTCTCGAGCACGACGGCGACTACTACGGGCCGGTCGTCAACCTGGCCGGCCGCGTGGTCAACGTGGCACGTCCGGGCACCGTCGTCGTCTCCGACGAGTTCCGGTCCCAGCTCGCCGAGGAGGACGGACAAGGGTTCACCACCCGCCCGTTGCGGGTCCGGACCTTGAAGGACATCGGCAGGGTGCAGCTGTGGAAGCTCGTCCGGGCGGGGAGCGAGCCGGGCGCCGACCGCCGTCGCACCATGCGGTGGGAGAGGCTCGGTGCGGTCTTGCGCGACCTCGACGAGCCGGCCGAGCGCGGGGACTCCCCGGCGGACAGCGGGGTCAGGACCTCCGGCGACCGGCTGAGCGGCCCACGCGGGCGGAGCTCAGTCGGCGAGCCTCGCCGTCGCGATCCCCTGCGCGCGGAGCTCGAAGGACCCCTCGAAGGGGGTGAGCGCACGACCGCGGAGGTCGACCAGCCATCCGCTGCGGCCGGCGATCTCGACGGTCGTCGGCGACGCCGTCGGGTTGAAGACGCGGAGCTCGAGCAGACCGCCCCGCCGGACGAGCGCGGAGACCTCCGCCCCGCGCACGGTCAGCCCGGTACCGCGGTCCGGGCGGTCTCCGCCGCCGAGCGATGCGACCGGCGCGAGGGGCACCAGCACCTCGTCGGCCATCGCGTAGGGATCGAGCCCGCCGACGGCCAGCGCGTAGGCCGCGGTGATCGGGCCGAGGAGCTGGGGACCCTCGATGGGGGTCATCGGCCCGGCCGGCAACGGCCGCCGCGACATGCCCGGACGCGACAGCATCCCGGTCGCGCGCAACAGAGTGAGGGCGAGGGTGGCGGCTCGGGGCTCGTCGGCCGACGGGTCGTCGTCGATGTCGACGAGCTCGTACTCGAGGAGCCCGTCGTGCACGACAGTGAGCCCGCCCGCGCGCACGAACCGCCTCGAGGGGAACGTCGGAGTCGGGAACTCCTCGGACCGACCCTCGGCGGTGAGGCCGCGCTCGACCACGGTGAAGGCGCACTCGGCGTGCGAGGTCGCGGCGCGCTCCCGCAGCGGGAGGTGCGCACGGAGCCGATGGTCACGCGAAGGGTTGACGAACCGGGTGCGCACGCGCACGACGGGATCGTCCGCTCGCACCTCGAGCGTGGTCTCGACCGTGACCGGAACGGATCCGACCCGCTCCTTGCTCTTCGGATCCACCCGCTCCGGCCAGCGGTAGATCGCGGTGATCACTGCGGTGGCCCGTACCGGTCCCCGGTCGCCCTCCCGGACGGTGCACGACTCCGGCGAGTCGACGAGCCCGTCGTGGGTCGGGGGAGAGTAGTTGTAGGTGTCCCCGTCGTCCCCGTCGTCGACGAGCCGCCCGTACCCGGGTACCCCGTCGAGCGCGAAGCTCCCCTCCCGCGGGTCGACGACGACCGTGACCAGGCCGTTGCCGAGGGTGAGACCGCTCTCGGGATCGCCGCTCACGGTCGCGCGGTGGTGGAGACGTGAGGGCGAGTAGTGCGACCAGCCGAACCCGGGGACCTCGTCCTGGATGGCGAGGGCGCGGCGGATCGGCGGTTGATCGATCGCGACGCGGACCTGGGTGTCGGGTCGCGCGGTGAGCCGGGTGAACAACTCGCGCTTGACTTCTTCGACCGGGACGTCGTCTCGTGGTTCGGTACCGATGGAGAGCGTGATGACCAGGCCGGGCTCGTCCTCGGTGAGGGTGACCCCGGTGATGTAGGTGTCGTCGTCGATCCACGCGCCCTGGATCATCCCGAGCATCCCCTTGACGGTCTCTCCCTCGAGGGTGACCGTCCCGGGGATTCCCGCCCGCTCCGTGAGCACCTGGAGGTCGGGGCCGGGCTCACCGACCGCCGGAACCACCACCTCGACCATGCCGCGCCGGTCGCGAGAGGTCGGGTTCACGATCACCGGGCCCGGCGACGACATCGAGGTGGCGACTTCGGCCAGTGCAGCGTCCGCCAGTCCCCGTCCGATCTGGCGCGCTTCCGCATAGCGGTGGAGCACCGCGTCCACTACCTCGTCGACCGAGCAGGCGCAGACCGAGTCGTGCGCCGAATTGCGGATGACGAGCCTCCAGGCGAGGTCGAGGAAGGAGGCGGGCCACTTCGTGGCCGGCACGAAGAGCGCGGAGAGCGGCTCGGCCAGGCGCTCGAGCGCCCGCTCGGCCTTCGCGGCGGCCTGCTTGACGTCGACCCGGTTGGAGGCGACCCCCATCAGGAGATTGGTGCGGAAGCCCGAGCGGAGTTCACCCCGCCAACGCGGGAGGCCGTCGCTCGACGCGTCCTCGAGATACTCGGGCAGAGTGGTGATCGCGAGCTCGAATTCGTCCTGGATCTGGTTCGCCTCGGCGAGGAGCCGCCCGAGGCCGGGCTGGGGACGGAGGTGGTCGGTGCCGTTCATCAGGAGCATCGGCTCGCGGCCCCCGAGGAAGGGACCGCACTCCTCGACCTGGGCGCGGAGGCGACGGATGAGGGCCTTCGCGTCGTCGGGGAGCGCGGCGCCGTTGCCGTAGCCGGCGACGAGGTACTCGGCCCTCACCGCCGAGCCGTCGGGCGCCTCCCACACGAAGGCGGTCCGGTCGACGGCCGAAGGCACGCCGCGCCAGACGACGGCGTGGCGGAACCCGGCCGACGCCAGCAGCTGGGGCATCTGGGCGATGTGGCCGAACATGTCCGGGAGATAGCCCACGTCCATCACGCCCCCGAACGACGCGCCGCGCTCGATCCCGGCCTGCAGGTTGCGGACGAGCGTCTCGCCCGACACGAGGAATTCGTCCATCAGGATGTACCACGGCCCGACCGTGAGCCGTCCCGCCGCGGCGAGGGAGCGGAGACGATCCTCGTTCTCGGGACGGATCTCGAGGTAGTCGTCGACGACGGCCACCTGGCCGTCGAGGAGGAAGTACCGGTAGGAGCTGTCGCGTTCGAGTTGGTCGAGCAGGCCGTCGACCAGCGAGACCAGCTTCAGACGGAAGGTCTGGAACGGCTCGTACCACTCGCGGTCCCAGTGGGTGTGGGGGACCACCACGATGCGACGCGGCCCCTCGTGCCCGCCGAGTCCGGGGACGGCCGGGCCGTTCGGTTCCCCGGCCGCGGCGGACCCGCTCACGGAACGATTTGCCCGTACTCGGCCTCGTAGTCCTTCAGTTCCTGCACGATCCGCTCGGCGTCCTTGGTGGTCTGGTCG